>QQVO01000036.1 GCA_003388505.1 Planctomycetota bacterium | reverse complement strand
CTCCCGCCACCTGCGAGTGTGAAGCCAAGATCGAGTATCGGCGTCGTCACGAGTTTCATGATTCGACGCTTGGCGGTGGTCTTTTCATTGCCACTTAGCGGCATACGGCAACTCTTGCTGACGAACTTGTTTATCTCTCAACAATCGATATTGAGAATACCGTGAAGACAGGCGACCGTGAATCCGTTGCCAGGCAAGGAGATACATCGAATTCGGTACGCGAACCCAGCGAGCCATTCTTGCGCGGCACGTGACGAAGCGAACTGCCGACGAGGCCGCCGACCTCGGCACGTTGGCGCGATGCGACGGCCTCGATTCTCACGCATGATCCCGGACTCTTCAAGCAGTCTGCGTCTGCTGCGGTCGGGACACAACGGAGCAAGGTGAAATGCGTTCGAGATTACGGGCTGACTGGTCAAATCTCCGGGGGGGCTGCTTGCTCCATACCCATCCGTGTCAACCCGCCAGATCTGCGCCATCCGCGGCCTATTCGAGGAGGTCGCGCGGCGGGTGGTGTGGGAGAGGATCAGTCGTCGTGGAAGGTTAACTGGCGATCCCGGATCGCAAGTAGAAGATCATCTGCCAGATGCGGTCGACTTCGCCGCGTTCGATGACTTCAATCGGCTTGAGTCCGTCGAAGGCGTCGTTGGGTTGTTCCATCCAGGGGCCGATGGCGTCCTGCTGCACGACTTCCGACAATGCATCGACAACCCGCTGCAGTTCCTTGAGTTGGCGGGCGACGGCGGCCGACGGCGGTTTGCCGCTTTCAATGCTGGCAAGATTGCGAGTCGACATAGGCGAGTTGCTGTTAGTCGTCGAAGTAGTTGCCGACGGCTTCGTTCAGGAGTTCGACCGTCACCACCGGCGGAAGACCGTTGAACGCGCACGCGTTGCAGATGAGCGACAGCAAATCCCGTGCGTGACAGAATCTGAGGGGACGCTGAGGACGCTCGTAGTGCGTACTTATCAGATAATCGATCACTGTCGGTTCACAGGCGAGTCCCAAAGATCGGGCGATGCGCTCGAAGAGTTTCCGGAACTCAGTCACCGAGGGGTCTTGCACACGGATCTTGTATGGGATCCGCCGCATGAACGCCTCCTCGACCAGATCGGACGGTTCGAGGTTTGTGGAAAGGACCAGCAACTGCTCGAACGGCAGGCGGACGGAGCGACCGTTCGGTAAAGTCAAGATGTCGAAACGTGACTCGAGAGGCACGATCAAGCGGTTGAGAATCTCTGTGGGATTCACCCGCTGGCGCCCAAAGTCGTCGATGACGAGCACCCCGCAATTGGCCTTCAACTGCAACGGGGTCTCCAACAATCCCGTCTGTCGATCGAGCGCGAATTCGAACGATTCCAGAGTCAACTCACCTCCTACGACGACAGATGGACGAGACACGAAGATCCACCGCTGGTCGATTTCGCGCTTGGCTTCTACCGGTGGCTCCAACTCGTTATGGACGAGTGGGTCATAGATTCGGGCGATCATTCCGCTGAAGCTGACCGCTCGTGGGATCCATACGCCGCGGGAATAGGCCGAAGTCAACCGTTGGGCGACGCTCGTCTTGCCGTTCCCCGGGGCACCGTGAACGAGCATCGCCTTGCCGCCGACCATCGCCTGCCCGACTTTGTTGATCGTCGCCGCGTCGAATCTGAGATCGCCCAGGGCCGTCTTTAATGTGTCGGGTGTCACGCGGCATTGGGAGAGAGACTGTCGCCGCAGGCTTTCCAAATAGTCGTCGACGCAAACGGGGGCCGACCCGCTGTATGTGGTCGACTGATTCGCGCGTTTCGCTGCCTCCAGTCCGCGATCCGTCAACTCATACTCGTAGTCGACCGCTCCGGACGCCTTCCGCACGGAGAGCAGCTTGTCGTCTCTCATGGAGCGCACGAACGACTCCAGAATTGGCAGCGACACTCGGACCTGTTGGGCGATCTGTCGGCCCGACTGTCCGTCGCGCGACATCAGGGTTCGCAGGACAAGCGCCGCGACGTCGCTGGCACGTATTCCCAGATCCTCTGGTGTCTGGGGAGCCTGCGGGAAGAACTTGTCGCGTTGCGAGGCTTGCTTGACGACGGCCGGCTTGTCGGAAGTCGGCTCCGAGTCGGCGGCGCTTGACGAACCGACCAACTCGCGCAGCAGCCAGCCCGCTTCGGGTTTCGAGTTGGCGTGAGATGTCTGCACAGTGACTCCTCAATCTGCGGTGTTACCTGTGAGTGCAGAAAAGGTACGTCATCAATCGATGGGCGTCCGAAGTCTCCGGGATTTCGCGTTGCCGGGCCGATTCCCCTGCGTGCTGTGGGGAGGAAATCGACGGAACGCGGAAGACACCAAACCGACCGTCATCAGGGTGGGCGTCAGAACGAGAATCGCTCTTCAGTTCGGTAGTATCAATCCGCGTTCCACCATCGAACCAAGATGAATTTCGTGCGAGTCGATGAAGAAAACCTATCGCCAGCTAGCGCTCCCGCAGCACAGACCACTCTTCGCCCCCGCGCGCGTCGATCAGACGCTGTTCGAATTCTTCGCGACTCAGAACCTGCTGAAACTCCACGCCACAACGGAACATGGCTTCCGACGGCATCAACGCATTTGGCTCATCGGCGGGGATGTCCGTCCACATGATGCAACACTCGATGAAGTCGTTGCGAGACGGGGCCTCAGGAAACCGGATATAGAAACGGTCCGCCGTAACTGAGCGGGGGATCCGCAGCTTGGCTCCCGCTTCGGAAACATCATCGATCCAGCCCAAGTAGATATCTGAGCCTACAGGTGCTCGGTCCACCCGGGGACAGACCACCTGCACCGACAACTGCTGCTCGAAGCGCGGGTGTAACCGCTGGTCACTTGATGTGACCAGATCAAGTTCTTCCAGTGTCAACATGTTCGATTGGTTACGGAACTGCATCCGATTGCCCCTTAGTCAACCCAGGAAACACAATTCGACGATTCACGAGAACGACTCTCCCACTTCGCCGACACGTCCTTCTGAACGTACGAGCACCGTTGTAGGGAATAATCCACGAAATCAGCCGAGCCCTGCAGACGATCACCGCCACGTTCAAGACAGCATTGAGTTGCCGCTTCTGACCGGACCCTCATCAATGAGCGGGCGGTTTGATAGATCGTGGCTGACTCTGGACATCGCCCACGAATGTGCCGCAGGAGAGCACTTCGTCGAATTCCTCGCGGCTCAGAATCCGCTGGAACTCGACTCCACAGCGGCAGTGGCCGTTCGGAAGTCCGTGTCCCGTCTCACTCCATCTCACCCGGCATTCGACGAACTGGTTTCGTCGAGCCGACTCCGGGATACGAATCCAGAATTGGCTGGGCGCGAGGGATGCGTCGATCAGGAGCTTGGCGCCCCCCGCCGACACGTCCTCGGTCCAACCCAACGTGATGACTGGTCGGACGCCTGTTCGATCGGCGGAAAGGGAGATGACCTGGATCCGTGCGCGGTGATCAATCCGTCCGTGCTCGCGATGCTCACCGTCAAGCAGCGCGTCCAAGTCCTCGATCGTCAACGTCTGTGCCGGGCCCGCGGTCGTCATGTCTTTACTCCAATTGCATAGGAAACCGATTTCCCTGTCAGGGCATTATTTTCGAGTTGGTTGGACCGCAGAATCGTACGAAACCCTGCGGGATTCGTGCTCCCGTGAGAACGGCTCACCCCAAGCACCGGAATTGCCAGACCAGCAATCCAATCAAAGCGTAGCCCACGCCGACGCACAAAGCGGGATGCAGATCCAGATTTCTCACATTTCCGGGCAAACTCGTCGGTGCATTCAGTACAACTCTGATGCAAGTCAGAATTCCACTGCCGTGCGGATCGGAGCGCGCGTCCCAACAGCGCGCGATACGGCGCGGCCTTGCCGGCGTCATATGCGACCAGGCGATGCAACAGGGACATCCGGGGGATCCCCCCAATCCGATCCACCGTGATGCCCCCCACAGACAGACTGAAAGCCGGTCGGAGAAGGCGGAATTCGCCCTCATCCACAATATCCACGATGCTCATGTCGTGTTGAGCTTATTATTCGGTGAGAACCGCGGCGATCGCGGCGTCGGCTGTGCTGACCATTCCGACCGCCATGATGAGCGATTCAGCCGGCGATGCCCGCGCGATCGCTCCGTCCGCCTGCGTTTCACGGGCAAGCACTCAACTGAGAGGGGCCGATGAGTGTCAAACTGCTGAATCACGTTCCAGCCAGAACCGCAGAACTGGTCGTTCCCGGTCAGCCTCGGCGTCTCTTCAGCAGAGATGACCGGGCTTTCTGTGCTTCGGGCTTGTTGATGCTGGTCTTTTCGATCTGCGGGTTGGCCTTGGGAATGCTGGGCGAATCGGACGAGCAGGTCGCCGTCTTCACCACGCTCGGCGCGGCCGTCGGACTCACGCTCAGCAACCTCTCCCGAATGCTGATGAAGTGACGGTCGCCCGTCGACTTCTGCTCAGACGCCAGCAGTTGCGCGAGCGACGGCGGCAACCCGCGGCGAGCGCACCGAGGTTCAGGCCGCCGATTCGCGACCATTCCCGCCGCGAGACCGGTCCGGGGCAGATTCGATTGTTGGACTTCGCCGGCATCGGCCGAATCCCCCGCCCATGCAACTGACTGTCGCCACGCGGGCATCATCACAGTCTTTGTTGATGCGTGTCACGGGAGGGGATGAAGTGAGGGGCTATGCTGTCCCGTCGTAATGGGCCGTGGATGACGCAGATTCGGCGGATCAACGCAGATTCGTTGCCAAGAGGCCTTCAGATTTTGAGAATGCGTCGCGATCACTCCGAGTTGAGGTTTCGTCGTGCAGATTCGACTGCGGCTCGCAGATCTGTGAGCCCGCTATCGACAAATCTGAATTCGACACAGCCTGACGTGGATACGATCCTGACCCAGTACTGCTCTTCCGGTGGATGATCTGCGATCAATAGTACTGGTTCGCCCGAGAATTCGCCCAATTGAAGCTCATCCCAATCAGAGCGAGAAGCGTTGAGGAATTCGTGCATCCGATCAACGGTCTCAATGCTGAGAATACGAAAACGGAATTCGCCATAGTTCGTTTCGATCGAGAGTTCCCACACTTCCGAATCGGACAAGGACTCATCGATCTGGACTTCGACATCGCCGCTCCGGCCATAGGCGACCAAGCCCCATTCAGCATTGCCCCCCATTGCACCAATCTCTACTCAGAACAAGAGAAAAGTGTAACTCTGACCAGCTGGCTGGTTCATCCTTCCACACCAATCCGCCGTCATCCGTTCAATCCGCGTCAACCGCGGTCCGTTCGCTCACTCACTCGCCGCCTGAGGCCGCTTCGCCGTTGTCGGCGGTGCGGACGCCGAGTTGGCGGAGGTAGGCGTACAGGTCGGCGAGGTCGGAGGAGGTGAGGTCCTTCAGCAGACCGGTCGGCATGATGGACGTGCTGATGGTGCGCTTCTCTTCGATCTCGTCCTCTTCGAACCGCAGTGTCTGGTTCCGGGCGTTTCGCAGGACGAGGCCGTCGACCGATTCGTAGACGATCAATCCGGTGTGGACCTTGCCGTCCTCGGTGAGGATCGTCGTCGTCTGGTAACGGGGGGAGACGTCCTTGTTCGGCAGGGCAATGGCTGTGAACAGGTCTTCGCGCGAGAAACGTCCCGCCGCGCCGGTCAGGTCGGGGCCGAGCGCCGTGCGGCTGTTGTGGCATTGTGCACATTGCCGCTTGATGAACAGCGTCTCTCCTCGCGCCGGATCGCCCGCGTCCCAGTCGACGCCGGCGATCAGGTTCTTGAGTTCCTCCAGGCTTTCGACCGTTGCGCCGGATTGCTTTGCGAACTCTTCGGCGAAGTTCTCTTCCGCCCACGCCGTCCACTGGTCGATGCTGGCCTGTTGCGGATCGTTCTCGCGTCCCAACTCGTAGCCGAAGCCTTCACCGGTCCGCAGACGCAGCAACTCGACGACCTGGTCGCGCAGCTCGCGCTCTTCCTCCCGGTAACCGAGACGCCGTAACGCACGCACCAGAGCGACCACTTCCTCGGGCGCATCGCTGGGATCGAGCAGCGCGAGCGCCTTGATGCACTCGCCCATCACGTCGGTCGGCGTGCCTTCCAAACCGGCGATGAACAGCGGCCGGTCTTCATCCGTCGGTTCCTGTGAGAGAGTGACGAGGATCGGGTTGCGGAGGGAGTAGTCGTCCCCCCGTTCGCGGAGCAGCGTTCTCACCTCCGGATCCTGCGCGGCCCCGAGCAGGAAGACCACGTCGTTGTTCCACTCGTAATCGTCGTCTGTCTTCACCTTCTCGACGAAGACGGCGATCGCGTCGCCGAACCGCTCCGGCGGCAGCGCGACGACATACAACACGTGCCCCGGCCGGCCGAAGTCTTCATGCTCCAGCAGCGCGACCGGCAACTCGGGGTCGCGCGCGACGAGCGCCGTGTAGAGTTCCATCGTGCGATCGGGCCACTGGCTGTCCTGCCGGAGTTCGCGTTCCTCGACCTTCCGGTCGATGTTCAACAGCGCGTGCGCGGTCTTTGCCCGTTGTTCTGCGGTCCGCTCGGCCGGCAGCCGCGCCAGAACGATCAGCCGGTGCAGGTCGTCTGTCGGATGCGATTCCTCGGTGATCTCAGCGAGCAATCGCGTGACGAGTTCGGAGTCGTCGGGGCGGATCATCGCCAGCACGCGGGCCAGTTCGTGATCGACTTGGGAATCGCCGGTCGGGTAGACGGCGGCAATCCGCTCGACCAGCGGCGCGATCTCCTCAGCGTGCGGTTCGAGATCGATCTGCGGTGCGTAGCCGGTGAACACCGGACCTTCCGGGACTTCCGCCGGGCCAAGGTCGCCGAGTCCGATCTGGATCAGCCGTGCCGCTTCGAGTTTCCGTTCGGTGGGGAGATCCTGCTCCAGGACGAGGACGCCGATGTCGACCGTGTACGCGCTGAAGCCGGACTTGCGATCGGCGAAGCCCTGCGCCAGCGGAATCGCCGCCTGCCATCCCTCGCGGACCGCCCGCTGCGCCACCGCGTGGTAAGTTTCCTCATCCAGCCGCGTCAGCAGGCGCTCCGCAGCTTGACGCACATGGCGATCGTCATTGCCCAACCCCCGCGCAATCGGCTGGACCAGGTCGCGATACGCCTCCGGTTTCGCTCCGATCAGCGCCTCCAGCGCCACCCGCGCGACGAGCGGGTCGGAATCGACGATCCCCCGCTGCAACATGGCCGGGCTCGGCAGTTCCGTCTGCGTGCGGCCCACCGACCAGGCGGCGCGGGCCCGCACTTCGTAGGCGGCGCTCCGCGTCAGCCACTGCATTTCGTCGGCCTGCAGGCCGTTGAATTTCTCCGTCAGAATCTCGATGGCCCGCACGCGCTGCGACGTCGCGCGCCGCTCATCCAGCGCCGCCCGCACAAAGGGGTCTCGGCCAATCTGCATCGCCAGCGGTTCCCAGCGGCGACGCGACCAGCTTGCCAGCGGCTGCGGAGCCGTGAGGCACAGCTCAAGCTTTGCCGCAGTGGGGAGCGTGGGCGAAGCGTCCGGCAGTTCGACCGGCGGCGACTCCGTCGATCGCACCCGGTAGACGCTCCCCCGCGTGCCGCGGCCTCCCACCGACACGTACAGCGAACCGTCCGGCCCCACGGCGGCGTCGGTGGGGGCGAAGCCGTGTTGACCGACGGCCGTCAGAAAGTCGATGGGATTCCCCCTCCAACTGCTGCCGTCGCGGAGCAGTTCGACCGCCATCACCCGGCCGTAGGTCCAGTCGAGAATGAACAGCGCCCCGTGAAAATCGCGCGGAAACTGCGTATGTCGGTAGCACACCACGCCGGTCGGTGAGCCGCGCCCGAATTCTCCCACCACCGGCAGCATGTCCAGAAAATAGTCGGGCCGCTTCCAGCTCCGCTCGACCCACCCGGCGTTGGAACCGGGAACGAGTTGGAACAGCCGCGTCGGCCGGTACCAAGGCAGTGAGATGTCCCGCTCGCCGTCGCTGTCAAACGTGAACAGATCGCCCTGCGTCCCGAAATCGAAGTCATAGGCGTTTCGCAAACCATCGGCGACAACTTCGCCGCCGGTCAGGTTCGGCTTGAGTCGCATCACCGTGCCGGCATAGGGCGCAGAAATCGGTGAGGTCGGTTCGGTGGCGAACCTGTCGTCGACGCCCGCCATGTTGCCGGCGATGACGTAGAACCAGCCGTCCGGTCCGCGACGGATGGCGTGCAGGTCGTGCTCGCCCCCTGTCTTGATCTTGAGGAACACGTCCGGCGGACCGTCGGCGACGTCGTCACCGTTCTCGTCGCGATACCGGATCAGCCCGGCGTCCCCCGAGCAGAGCAGATCGCGGCCATAAAAGTGCATCCCCTGCGCCCCGTTCTGCGGGCCGTCGACGAACTGTTTCGCCGCGTCGGCCCGGCCGTCGCCGTCGGTGTCTTCCAGAATCCGAACATAACCCGCGCCGGAGACCACCACCCGGCCCAGCGAATCGATGGTCATCGAATAGATGTCGTGGGCCAGGTCATCGTCGGCGTAGAGGGTGACCTCGAAGCCATCCGGCGCCTGGACGCCGAGCGGTTCGTCCGCTTCTGCGGCAAGCGTCGCGGTCAACACGCCCAGCAGCACAGCAGCGGCCTTTCCGCCGCGCAGCAGGCGGTTCCATCGCAAGCGGCCGTTGGTGACGTGCGGCATCGTCTCTCCCATCATCCGTGATCGATATTGAAACGATAGGGCGGGCGGCGGCCGGTCGGGCCGTTGTCCGCGTTCGCGCTCAGCTCATGCTGAGGAGTTCCAGGATTCTTGAAATCGACGACATCGATTTCCCCGCAAGTGTCGCGGAGATTCGGATTTACAGGTTCCGGTAGATGGTCCCGCCGAATCTCGCAATCCCCCAAGGGTTTGGATAGTATCCCCAATCTTGAATCCGCCGCAATGCGGGGTTTTGAGTGAGCGGAAAACAGCAGGAATTGCAGGAATTCGCGACCGCTCCCCGACCGGGCGAATGCGTCCCCGCTCGCGGTCGTCAGGTGATTGAACTGCGCAGGAGTTGAAGTTGTTTCGTTCGAATTCCCGCGTAAGCGGTCTTGTCCGGAGTGATTCGGGCCCGTTAGCACGACTCGTCCTGCAGCGTTCGCGCTGGTCGCCCCGCGTCTGGGGCGGGCTGGTGTTGCTGCTGGCTGCTGGAATGCTGTGGGACGCCGTCGGATTCTCCCACCGCGAAGCCCGCGCCGACGACGAGCCGCACGCCGAACACGCCGTCGACCCGGACGCCCAGGATCCGGCGGCGGCCCACGACGAAGATCACGCCGGCCATGAGTCTCCGGTCGCCCCGGTCCTGGCGGGAATCGTCATCATCCTGCTGATGGCCAAAATCGCGGGAGATCTCTTCGAACGCATGGGGATGCCGGCCGTGCTGGGCGAATTGTGCATCGGCATCCTGCTGGGGAACGTGGCCCTCATCACCGGTTGGTTCGGACAGGAACATCACGAATTTGACTTCCTGCACGCGCCGCCGGAAATCAACGTCGCCCAGGAGTTGAAGAACTTCGAAGAAGAACTCGAAGCGGCGGAGGTCGATCCGGCCACTCACATCCAGCGAGTCACCGAGCTGAGACAGCAGATTTCCGAAGTCGACCCGTACAGCGCCGGGGCGATCCTCAAAATGCTCGCCGAAATCGGCGTGGTCCTGCTGCTGTTCGAAGTCGGCCTCGAATCGAACGTCCGCGACATGCTGTCCGTGGGCGTCTCCTCGATGATTGTCGCAATCCTCGGCGTCGTGGCGCCGATGGCGCTCGGATACGGCGTCGGAGCTCTGCTCCTGCCGGAAGAAGGATGGCAGGTCCACGTCTTTCTCGGGGCCACGCTCTGCGCCACCAGTGTGGGAATCACAGCGCGTGTGTTGAAAGATCTCGGGCGCAGCCAGCAGCGGGAATCGCGAATCATCCTCGGCGCAGCCGTCATCGACGACGTGCTCGGCCTCATCGTGCTCGCGGTCGTCAAAGGCGTGATTGAGCAGGGGGCCGAGTTTGAACCGATGTCGCTCGTGTGGATCATTCTGAAGGCGGTCGGGTTCCTCTTCGGCGCGATCCTGCTCGGCGCCAACCTCTTTACAAAGCCGATGTTTCGCGCGGCCACGGCCCTCAGCGGACACGGGTTGCTCGTCGTGACCTCGCTCGTCATCTGCTTCGGCCTGGCGTGGCTGGCGAACTTCATGGGACTGGCGCCGATTGTCGGCGCATTCGCCGCCGGACTGATTCTCGAACGGACGCACTACCAGGAACTGGGACACCGGGAAGACGCCGAACTGGAAGAGGCGCTCCTGCCGCTGACCGCCGTGCTCGTGCCGATCTTCTTCGTCGACATGGGCATCATGGTCGATCTGTCGAGTTTCGCCGATCCGTCGCTGTGGGGAGTCGCGGCGGCCCTCACGGCGGCCGCAATTATCGGCAAGCAGATCTGCTCGCTCGGCGTCGTGGAAAAGGGTCTGAACCGGTTTGCGGTGGGGCTGGGCATGATCCCGCGCGGAGAGGTCGGCCTCATTTTCGCCAGCGTCGGCATGGGGCTGACCGTGATCGAAAACGGCGAGCGCGTTCCGGTCATCGTCAAGTCGACCTACTCCGCCGTCGTCGTCATGGTGATTCTCACCACCATGATCACCCCGCCGCTGCTGAAGTGGTCGCTCGGCCGGCGACAGACGCCCGACAGCGTCGCCCCGGGAGCGAGCGAAGCCCCCAGCCAGGCGACGTAACCGCAGCCTGTCGCGGCTCTGATCCCCGTCAGAAACCCACAGAAACCGTGTCAAGCCGTGCCGTCGACGCAGAGACGGGCGATTGGCGCGGCTGTGCGGGTCGTGATAGCCGACCTTGTTGAGTGCGGGAGGCCGACCCTGCTCCGTGATTGCAATCGGTACGGATTCCGACGCATAATCGATCACGACGGCGGCGGGCTCGCTGCGACTTCAGGCTGCGCAACACAATCGACTGCATCAGCAGTCGCAACCCGTGCAGACCCGTGTGCGCTCGGTTAGAGCGCCTTGCGAATCAGTGTTGGCGACCTGTCGCGCGGAATCTCGGGCTCGACCGTCAAGAGACCGCTCTACACGGACACATGGGAGAGCAATTTGCCCTCGTCGGCGTTTCCTGGGGTCTGTTTCATGCCGTTCGCCACATCGCTGACCTGCCGGTCTGAGCTGTTGGGATTGCCCGCCGACCGGTTCGGAGGCCGGACTCATCCCGCGCTCGACCACGTCCGTGAACTGACCAGCGAGATCGTTCAATGAAGATCGGGATTGCACACAAGACGGCCGCCCTGACGGCGCTGCTCGTTACGGCCGTCGGCGTGATCGTCGGGCTGGTCGTGTGGTCCAGCGCCATTGGAGAACTCATCGAGCACGAGCAGGTCGATCTTCGAGACGAAACGAATCTGAACGGGAAAGAAATCCTGGCGAGAATCGCCACCATGCGCGAGGACGTGCTCGCCCTCTCGAGACATCCGGCCATCGACGACATCGTGGAGGCCGACTCTGAGGGCGAAACCGGCGAGGCCGCGCAGAGGACGCTTGCGGAGGCGTTCATCGAAGTCTGTCAGGGGGATGCGGCGCTCGACGAGGGGGACAAGTTCTACGACCAGGTTCGTCTCATCGAAATCGCCCAGGCGCCCCGCGAGATCCTGCGCGTCGAGCGGAAGGTGACCGAGCCGTTCGTCGATCCGGACAGCGGAGAGGTCCACAGAGAGACGATTCGCTTCGTCCGGGTCGGCAACGAGGAGTTGACCGACCCTGCGGCCTCAAGCGCGCCTCCGTTGAACATCCGGGAGATCGTCGAACTGAGTCCACAGGACGTCTGGCTTTCGCCGGTGCAGGTCGTCGAAGTTTCAGATTCTGAGAGCGGCGAAGCGCCTCGGAACGCTGCGGACGATCGGAAGCGGAAGCCGGTGCTGAGCGCGTCCGTGCCGGTTTACGATCAGGACGGGAAGGTCTTCGGGCTTGTCGCCGTCACCCTGGACTTTGGAGAGTTGCGGGATGAGCTGCTGATTTCTTCGAGGCATCTTGTTTACCTGACGAACGAGAAAGGCGAGTTCCTCGTCCACCCCGATCGCCGCTTCGAATTCTTCTTCGACGAGCGAAGGCAGACGGCAGCAGGGTCCGCCGTCGCCGCACCCGTCCTGCAGGAGGACGAAACGTTTCGGCAGCTTTGGGACTACTATGGCGAGGGATTGGACCCGGCCTTGAGAAAGACAGCCGTCAAGGGCGACCTGCTCAGGGAGGCGGTGCGTCCCGAGAACGGCATTCAGCTCACCCGGCTGGAGTTGACGAACAAGTTCAATCACCGCGGCGAGGACTGGAACAGGCTCGTCGACGCACTGCATCAACTCCGGATTCGTCCGGATAATCAGGTTTCGCTCGTCGACCCGGAACGGATGACCCGGGGCACGCACTCGTTCACCATCAGCGCCCCGCTGGGCGATCCGGCAGCGCTTGCGGATCTCTCACAGGCCGAGACGTTTCTGATCGAGAGCGTCGGCAGCGAGAAGCTGGCGCGGCTCTACAGCATTCCCTGCGAAGAGTTCTACGCCACGTTCGTCATGCTGCATTACGATCCTTACCGGCCCGACGAATGGTTCGGCCTGATTAAGGCCTTCTCCAAGGCGGAACTCAAAGCGGATCTGGGAAAAACCCAAAAGTACGCCGTCTGGAGCACCATCGCCTGTGTCGCGATCGCCATCCTGCTCGTCGTCCTGCTCTCTCACATGCTCACGCGGCAGTTGAAACGGGTGACTCGCGCAGCTGACCAGATCGCCGTCGGCAACTTCGACGTCAAACTGCCCCGCGAACGCCGCGATGAAATCGGAGATCTGGCCCGCGGCTTCGAGCACATGATCAACGAGGTGCAGACCCGCGAACGAAAAATCGAAGAACGCGAAGCCAGACTCTCCACCATTCTCGAAAAAGCCGCCGAGGGAATTATCACCGTCGACGTCGACGGCGAAATCCGCTCAGCCAACGCCGCCGCCATGACCATGTTCGGAGGAGAACAGGGGAAGGTCTCCGGCATGCCGGTGCATGCGCTTCTCGCCGAACAATCGCGGGACGCCTTCGACTCCGCCCGCCGCCGGTTGCTCGAAGACGCTTCCTCGCAGATGGACATGCCCACCTTCAGTGAAGGCGAAACGCTCAAGAGCCTGCGCAAGAAGGCCCGCAAGCGGACCCAGTCGGTCTCCCTCGAAGCGATCGGCCGGCGCACCGACGGAACCGAGTTCCCGCTCGAACTCTCGCTCAGCAGCGTCCGTCTCCCCGAACGCCGCATCTTCACGCTCATCGCCCGCGACATCACCGAACGCAAGGAGGCCGAAGAAGAGATCCATCGCTACAGCCAGGAACTCCAGAACCTCAATGCGGAACTCGAACAGCGCGTCGCCGTCCGCACCGCCGAACTCGAGCGCGCCCTGCTCGAACTCCGCTCTGCCCACGAAAAAACGCAGGAACTCAGCCGCGCCAAAGACGCCTTCCTCGCCAGCGTCAGCCACGAATTGCGCAATCCGCTCAACCAGGTCTCCGGCTTCTGCCAGTTGCTCGAACTGGGCGACCTCGATGAAGCCCAGCGGGACGACGTCCGCAAGATCCGCGTCGCCAACAGCCAGTTGCTCGCCCTCATCAACGACATCCTCGACTACCAGAAGATCATCATGGGCGGGCTCACGATCGAGCCCGAGGAGGTCGACGTGGAATCCCTGCTGGGCGAAGTCCGCGACGCCATGAGCGTGCAGGCCAACGAGAACAACAACCAGCTCTACTTCGAATGGGACGACGACGTCGGGGAAATCGTCGCCGACAAGCAACGCCTCAGGCAGGTGCTCCTCAACCTCGTCGGCAACGCCTGCAAGTTCACCAGAGACGGCAGCGTCTCCGTCCTCGCCCGCCGCTGCGAACACGAAGGCAATTCCTGGATCGAAATCGACGTCAAGGACACCGGACGCGGGATGACGGCTGAGGAACTCGGCAAACTCTTCCGACCGTTCATGAAGCTCGCCTCCCGGCAGGGGAACAAGTCCGGCACGGGACTGGGCCTGGTGATCTCCAAGGGATTCTGCGAACTCATGCGGGGCGACATTCGCGTCGAAAGTGAATTCGGCGCCGGGACCACCTTCACCGTCCGCCTCCCCGTTTCAGACGAAGACGAAATCCCCGGCGCCGCCCCGCGCGAGACCGCGCCGACCGTCGCCGCCAACATCAATGAATCCGCAGCCCCGGCGACCCCGGCGGTCCGCCTGCAATCCGACAACGACTCCGAGGAACAGGCGGCCCCGGCCGAAGATCCCGGACGTCTCGTACTGGTCATCGACGATGATCTGGCGGTCCGGGAAATGATGCAGCGTCATCTCGTCAGTCACGGCTTCCGCGTGGAAACCGCCGCCAGTGGATTCGAGGGGCTGGAAAAGGCCCGCAAGCTTCGCCCCGCCGTCATCACACTCGACGCCATCATGCCCGGTCTCGACGGCTGGGCCGTGCTCGGCGCCCTCAAGGCCGGCGAGGAGACCGCCGACATTCCGGTCGTCATGGTGACCGTCATGGACAAGGAAGACCGGGGATTCGCGCTCGGCGCCACCGAGTTCCTGCCCAAGCCGATCGACTGGGACAAACTGGCCGAAACCCTGGCCCGGTTCACCGGAGACAAGCACCAGAAATCGATTCTCATCGTCGACGACGATGCGGCCACCCGCGAAATCCTCCGGCGAAACCTCGAGGCGGATCAGTGGACCGTACTCGAGGCGGAAAACGGCGCGGAAGCGCTCGAAATCCTCACCACAACCCAGCCGGCCGCCGTGCTGCTCGACCTCATGATGCCCGTCATGGACGGCTTTGAGTTCATCGTCAAATACTCCCAGGTCGCCGAATGGCTCTCCATCCCGGTCCTCGTCCTGACGGCCAAAGACCCCACGCCGGAGGAACGCCAGCGGCTGGAAGGCCAGGTCGTTCGCGTCCTGCGCAAGGGGGATTACACTCACGACGAACTCCTCGCCGAGATTCATCGCCGGGTCGACCGTCATTTGATCCAATCCGAATCTTCAGACAGTCAGGGGGCCGCCGATGGCGCGGATCGTCGTAGTTGAGGACGCAGACGCAAACGTCGAGATCCTCACCCGTCTGCTCACACGCAGCGGACATGAAGTCATCGTCGCCGGCACGCGAGACGCAGCCGTCGAGACGATCCGTCAGGAAAAACCGGCGCTTGTCCTGATGGACATCGGCATACCGAACTCGGACGGCGACGAAGTCAACATGATGGGGGGGCTCGAAGTCACCGAGGCGGTTCGCGCCGACCAGCACACCGCCGGCATCCCCATCATCGCCACCTCCGCCTCCGCCATGCCGGACGACAAGCAGCGTTTCCGCGACGCCGGCTGCAACGACATCGTTTCCAAACCGTACGATTTCACCGAACTCCTCGAGACGATCAACAAACACATCAGCGGTTAGTTACTTGTCAACGCTCAAGCGAGCACTTCCATGGCCGAGCGGGTCACAGAACGATCGAGCGAGAAACCGGCTCCTCCGGAGACCGACGCGCCGCGGACCGCCAACGTCAAGGGCCGCAAACAACTGCTCCGAACGATGCGGAAGGAGATGCTCCCCGCCGTCGAATCGATCGCCGGCTATACCCAGATGCTCCGCAACGACGCCGCCGACCGCCCGCCGGAAATCCTCGCCGATCTCGACAAACTGGAGGCCGTCGCCACCGAACTCTATGAATTCATCAAGGAGGAAGTGACGCCCAACTGGCCCGAAGTCGGGTCGGACCAGTTCGCCGAACGTCTCAAGACAACCCGCCACGAAGTCGGCAACCGCCTCAACCATGCGCTGGGCTACTGTCAGTTTCTCATCATGGAGGAACGGGAGCGGTTCTTTGGAGCGCTGGCCGGCGACCTCGAGACGATCCAGCGATTCTGCCAGAACTGCAACGCGCTGCTGCTCAGGTTCAAGGGACTCGCCGACGAACCCGACGCGCCGGCCGCTCCCGACGACCTCTCCGACGCCCGCCGCGCCGTCGAGCCGCACTTCGCCCACGCCTCCGACGCTCACCCGGTTGAACCGGCCCGGATTCTCGTCGTCGACGACAGCAGCGAAACCTGCCTCCTCCTCACGAAGTTTCTCGAGCGGGAAGAACACACCGTCGAAACGGCCCAGAACGGGCACTCCGCACTCGAAGCGCTCAGCACCAGCGAGTTCGACCTTGTCCTCCTCGACTTCATGATGCCCGGACTCAGCGGATTCGAGGTGCTCCAGCAGATCAAATGCGACGAACGTCTGCGGGCCACGCCGGTCATCATGATTTCGGCCCTCGACGCCGTCTCCGACATGGTCCCCTGCATCGAAGCCGGCGCGGAAGACTATCTCACAAAACCGGTTGACTTCGCGCTGCTCAAAGCCCGCGTCAATGCCAGCCTGGAGCGGATGCGGCTTCGCGAACAGGAGTTCGGACGGCATTTCACGCCCGAACTCGCCCGCCATCTGCTCCGAAACCCCGATCTCGTCCGTGAGGGCCGCGACGTCGACGTCACCGTCCTGTTCTGCGATATCCGGGGATTCAGCGGACTTTCCGAGCGGCTCGGCCCCGCGGAAACCGTGCGCTGGCTGGGGGACGTGATGGCCGTCCTGTCCGATTGCGTCCTCAGCTATCACGGCGTCCTCGTCGACTATATCGGCGACGAACTGATGGCCATGTGGGGCGCGCCCCAGGAGATTGAAAACCACGCCGAACTCGCCTGCCGCGCCGCCTTCGACATGCTCGCCCGCCTGCCCGAACTCAACGAGCGCTGGCAGCACGTCATCGACGCCGAAACAGATCTCGGCATCGGCCTCAATTCCGGAGTGGCCCGCGTCGGCAACACGGGCTCCATCCGCAAGTTCAAGTACGGGCCGCTCGGCAACACCGTCAACCTCGCCAGCCGCGTGCAGGGCGCCACCAAGTACCTCAGTTCCCGGCTCCTCCTCACCGGCGGCACGCACCAGCGGCTCGCCGCCCATTTCCCGTCGCGGAGACTCTGCCAGGTCAGGGTCGTCAACATTCAGGAAGCAGTCGAACTGTACGAACTGCTGACCCCCGGCGAATCGAACGTGACCGATCTCGCCGAACGCTACGAACGTGCGCTCAACGACTTCGAGCAGCAGCGGCTCCCGCAGGCCGCCGCCACCCTCGGCAATCTGCTCGTCGACGATCCCTGCGACGGTCCCTCTCTCATGCTCATGTCGCGCGTCGTCGATCGGCTGCTCCACTCCGAAGGGGATTTCGATCCCGTCTGGGATCTCCCCGGGAAGTAACCGCTGCGGACTCCAACGAGAAAAGGCTCGCCCCGTGCGGGAGGCGAGCCTGATCTCACCGTTCGTTCCAGCGGTTAGCGATTTTGAGAGTTTCGGGTTGAGCGGTTCGCTCAGGAGCACGAATCCCGCAGGGTTTCGTGCGGAGTCGCAGTCCGGCCAACCCGAAAAGAAAGCCCTGACAGGGCATTAGAAGCGGCAGCGGCAACAACGGCAGCAGCGGCAACAGCGGTGGTGTTCCGCCGACTTCTTGCTGCGATCGGTGGTCCGAAGCTGCTTGAGTTCGCGAACGGCCTTCTGGTTCTTGCTGGCAACCTTCATGGGAATTCCCCTTCGATTCGTCGTTGAGTGTTGATGGAAGTCGACGCCCTGTCGACTTGTCTGGACACCAGGGAATTGACAGCCGCCGCCCCATCCGGACAGCGAAATCCGGAATTCCGAAAAAGATTCGCCCACTCTCCGCGTCTGCCCAGCCGGAACGCCGGCTTGCTCCGCATTTTTGGCGCAAGATTCCAACAAGAAGCACGTGACGACCTCGCAGCGGACGCGCGTTTTTCGGATTCCGAACGCAGGCTGGCTGTTCTTGCCAGTGCAATTCTTCACCAGACCGCTGAGTCTCCCCAGATTCTCGGGAGCGACGACACACCTTGCCGCGTCCGGCCGATTGCGTTAATTTCCCGCCCCCCATCGCACAGGTCAGGCTTCGCCCGACCCTGTTCGGCCCTTCTGCGGGCGTTTCGCCCGACCTCCCCTGTCACCACTGATGCTCCCCATCCGGGTTCGGAATTAATGATCGTCTCCTCGGCGGACTCGCTATCGTGCTGCGCACCCGGCGGTGCTGCGCGCGCGCCTGCCGCCCGGCCGCGAGCGACTCGACCGCTCCGGAAGTCGCGACCGCGACTGCTGGCGCCCCTGCTGCTCCTCCTTTGCCTCACCGCCGCATCCGCGCAGGACGTCTCGCCGCGACGTTCACAATCCCGATCCAGCCCGGTCGTTCCAGCCGGAGGCAATCCGGCCGATCTGCTCGATCAGCCGCTGGTCGATATCCGCGTCGAAGGCAACGTCACCATCCCCGAAACGGCGATTCTGCACTTCGTCAAATCGCAGCGCGGCAGACCCGTTTCCAGTCGGCAGATTGACCAGGACACGACCACTCTGCTTCAACGCAACTGGTTCCTCAGCGTGCGTCCCCGGCTGCGCCCGACCGATGAGGGACTCGTCCTCGTCTTTGAGGTCATCGAAAAGCCGATTCTGCAATCGGTCGAATTCGTCGGCAACGACAAGATCAAAACGAGAACGCTGCAGGGGCTCACCGGCCTCGTCCCCGGCCACGGCTTCGACGTCGCCGCCAATCAGGAAGCCGCACTGCGGATCAAACAGCACTACCGGGAAAAAGGCTACTACTTCGCCGAAGTCACCCTCGCCAAGGGGGGCGATCCCGATGATCGCACCGTCGTCTTCGAAATCAACGAAGGCAAAAAGGTCCGCGTCACACGCATCAAGTTCGACGGCAACGAGGAGATCAGTTCGCCCATCCTCAAGACCAAGCTGGCCACCAAGTCGGCCATTCTCTGGCTCATCGGCGGCGCCTACGATCCCGAAACGATCAAGAACGACGCCCACGCGCTCATGCGCTATTACCACGCCCTGGGCTATTTTGACGCCGAGGTCGAACCCCTCCAGGAATTCTCCCGAGAGAAGTCGCAGGTCACCGTCACGTTTCGCGTCTCCGAGGGCCGGCGGTTCCACGTGCGAGCGATCGAAACTCGCGGCAACGACGTCATCTCCACGACGGAATTGTTGTCCGATCCGGAACTGAAGGAAGGCGACTACTTCAATGAACGCCTCCTCCGCGAAGACGTCAACGCCATGAAGGACCGCTACGACGACCAGGGGCGTCTCTTCGCTTCGGTCGAGCCCGTCCCCGTCTTCCTGGAAGAGCCCGGTTACGTCGACCTCGTCTACCACATCGATGAAGACCGGCCCTATCGCATCGGGTCGATCAACGTGAACATCAACGGCGATCACCCGCATTCTAAGGAACTGCTGGTCCTCAATCAGGTCAACCGCTGGCTCAAGCCGGGCGACCTCGCCAGAATGCGCGACATCCGCGGCGCCCAGACCAACCTCCGCGGCAGCAACTACTGGGACCGCGAAGCGCCCGCCATCGTCAACGTGCGTCCCGTCGAAGGCAACGACTACCTGCCTCCCACGCTCATCGCCCGCGGACAGGATCATCTCCCACCCATCTCCGGGTTCACGAATCAGGAAGCGTCGCCCGCCTCGCCGTTCGGTCACAGCGTGCTGACGAATCCCGCCCCCGCTGCCGCTCCCCCGGCCGCGACAGGCGGTCATTCCGCCGATCCCCCCGGCCGCGCCCGGCTCCAGCGCGATCGATTCACCTCGCACCTGCCGGTCCGCCCCCGAATGGCCCCCGTCGTCGCCACCACCAGCACCTACAACGTCGACCCCGGCGCGATCTTCAACGCACAACAGGACGGCGAGTTCATCTATCGCGGCCAGAGCATCGACCGCTACGGCAACCCCTGGCCGCTCGATCCTCTCCAGTCCAACTCGCCGCAAGGCGATCCCTTCGGCGACGCGATCCGCAATCCCGCCACGCCCGGATTCGTCGACGTCGACATCGACGTCACCGAGGGCCGCACCGGTCGGTTGATGTTCGGCGTCGGCGTCAACAGCGACGCCGGACTCGTCGGTTCGATCGTCCTCCAGGAAGACAACTTCAACATCCTCCGCCCCCCCACGAGCTGGGCCGACATCGTCAACGGACACGCCTTCCGCGGCGCCGGCCAGAGCTTCCGGCTCGAAATCGTCCCCGGCACGCAGGTCAGCCGTTACCTCGTGAGCTGGCAGAACCCCTACTTCATGAACACCGACTACAGCCTCGGCCTCAGCGGGTTCTATTACAACCGATTCTACGACGAGTGGACCGAAGACCGGCTCGGCGGACGAATCAGCATCGGAAGGCTCCTCTCCCGCTACTGGTCCGCCGGACTCGCCGTCCGGCTCGAAAACGTCGACATCTACGACATTCCCGCCGGAGCGCCCGCCATCGCCACCAGCGCCGCCGGAGACAACTTCCTCTCCACCGTGCAGGGAACACTCACCTACGACACCCGCGACTCCGCCTTCCTTCCCACCGAAGGCCACATGCTTGAACTCGCCTACGAACAGGGCTTCGGCGAATTCGTCTATCCCCGCGTCGAACTGACCGGAGCCCAGTACTTCACCGTCTGGCAGCGACCCGACGGCTACGGCAAGCACATCATCCAGCTCCGCGGGCAGGGCGTCTGGACCGGAGACAACACCCCGATCTTCGAGCGGCTCTACGGCGGCGGCTACTCGTCGTTTCGCGGCTTCCGCTTTCGCGGCGTCAGTCCCCGAGTCGGCGGATACGCCACCGGCGGTCAGTTTCTCGCTCTCGGATCGGCCGAGTACATGGTCCCCATCACCGCCGACGACAACATCCGAGCCGTCGCCTTCACCGACTTCGGAACCATCGAGAACGACATCGGATTCGAGGACTTCCGCGCCACCGCCGGCTTCGGCTTCCGCCTGGCAATCCCCGCCATGGGCCCCGCCCCCATCGCGCTCGACTTCGCCTGGCCCATCACCAAAGAACCGTTCGACAGAGAACGAATCTTCAGCTTCTACGTCGGCTTCACCCGCTAGAGCCGGACAAGTGTTGAGCTCACCGCTGCCCCCCCCGGCGCACGCCGCGTCCCAACACGCTCCTCGTGCCCAAACTTCCGTTGGGGCACGCCCCACCGCGCACCAAAACGCCGATTTCTGCCCTTGCGGCAATTTGTGCCGATCGCGTAAAACCCCGCCCGCGTTCACCGCGCGCAGGCTCTCGCGCGCCACGAACCGCTCACAGTCAGTGAATCCGGACGGAACCGAATCACGCGCAAAGGATGGCAGGCCGATGACACCGAGCAGGACGCTGGGCGACACGGATCTTCAGACCTCTCTTCACGCCTTCTTCCGCCGCACACCGGTCAGGCGGCCGGCGTCGGTGTTCCTTGCGAGCACTGTTCTGCTTGCCTTCCTGGGCTGCGGAGGCAGCGGGTCCGCCCCCGAAACCGCCGACAACTCCGCCCCAGCTGAAGCGCCACAGTCTACCGACGCCGATCCTCAGCCGGAGCTTCCGAAACTCGATCCCGCCGACCTCGATTCGCCCGAAGGCCGCATCGCCGAGATCACGCGGCTCCGCACGCTGCCGGACGCCGTCATCGAAGTCCGCTTTGAAGACGGACAGAAAAAGCCCGCCAACGAGCGTCCCCCCACCGAGGAAGAGATCGCCCAGGAGCAGGTCCGCCGCAACACGCGGATCATCGAACTCGCCAGCGGCGTCATCGAGCAGGTGCACGCCGAGCAGGAAAAGGAACAACTCTTTAACAACGCCGTCTATTACCTCGGCGACGCGCGTGTGAATCTCGCCCTCTCCGGCGACGCCGAGCAGGCCCAGTTGCTCTCCGACGACGCCGACGCACTCTACGAACGCGACCCCACGTCGTTCTCCGCCGTCGAAGCCGGCGCCGCCGTCGTCGAACTTGCCTCGCAGATGGCCTCGCGCTACGGCTCGCAGAATCCCGAGTGGGTCAAAGCCTACTCCGTCCAGGCCCGGCTGTTCGCCGAACGCTTCCCCCAGGAACAGGGACGCGTCGCCGTCAATCTCATCTCGGCCGGTCGCAAGTGCGAGCAATTTGCCCTCCGTGAGGAGGCCCGTCGCTGCTTCCTGCTGGTCGAGCAACTCTATCCCGGCACGCCGTTTACCGAGCAGATTTCCGGCGTCCTCCGCCGACTCCGCATCGAAGGGCAGCCGCTGGAACTGTCCGGCACCACGATTGACGGCGGATTCTTCACACCTGCCGACTTCGCCGGCAAGCCGATGCTCGTCGTCTTCTGGGCCTCCACCTCCGAAACCTTCCGCCGCGACCTCCCCCAACTCCAGCAGTTGACCGACACCTACGGCTCCGACCAGCTCACCGTCGTCGGCGTCAATCTCGACACCGACGAATTCCACGTCGACGCCTTCCTCGAAGAAACCGGCATCGGCTGGCGGCAGATCTTCTTCTCCGAAATGGACAAACGCGGCGGCCGCAACCCCGTCGCCCGCTACTACGGCGTCCGCGCCATCCCCGAATACTGGCTCGTCGACGCGGGCGGCATCGTCACCAAAGCCCCCGCCAACCCCGACCAACTACCCAACCTCCTCGCCCAACTCCTCACCGGCCAGTAGGGCCGGTTTGTTCGCGTGGTTCTTCAATCGTGAATTGACAGATCGGGTGCCGCTGGCCTTGCCAGCGATTCGAAGCGACAACTCTCACGCCCGAAACGCTCATTGTTCTCGATTCAATCCATCGGCTGTCACGGGTTGAGTGCCGTTGCTGTGGGTCGCCATGCGGGACGCCCACCTCCGAAGCCGACATGCGCTTCGGCACGGCTGATGGCTGTCGATTTGGATCCATCGATGGTCCTCACATGAACAGTTGCCTCCCGCCCCGGGATGTTCGGAGAGCGATGCTCGAAGGCGATCCAGTTCCCATCGGGAGACCAGGCAGCGAAGGAGTTCAGCCCCCGCATTTGCGTCAATTGCCGTTCGCCCGATCCATCGGCGTTGATGACGAAGAGTTCAAGATTGCCGCCCACGTCGTTCTCCCAAGCTGTGAAGAGAATTTGTGATCCGTCAGGCGACCAGGCAGGATAGGTGAAACTTCCAGCGCGGCCCGACAGGATGCGGGGATTGGAGCCGTCCGAGTCCATCAGATAAAGGCGCGTGCCATCGCCGTCGAAACTGTAGGCAATGTTTTTTCCGTCAGGCGACCATGCCGGGTCCGCGTCCTTCGCCGGATGATTCGTAAGGTTGATCGGATTCGAGCCATCTGCGTCGACCACGAAAACCTCCCAGTTGTCGTTCGATAAATGCCGCACAAAGGCGATCCGCTCTCCATCAGGTGACCAGGTCGGAGTTCGATCAATTCCCGGGAATTGAGTGACCTGTCTCACACCGTGACCGTCCGCATTCATCAACCAAATGTCGAGATTGCCGCTGCGCGAAGAGCAGAACGCAATCCGCTTTCCATCGGGCGACCACGCCGGTCCAGTGTCTTCCGCAGGATGATTCGTCAGGTTAGTCCACTCCTGACTCGAGGATCCCAAATCGTGATGTGCATCTGACGCCGGATCGCTCGATGGATCAACGCGGTAGATATCGAATTGGCCGTCTCGGTCGGAGGACACAAGCAGAGGAGAACGCAATAATACGTCCGAAAATTCGTCGACTTCCGGGGGCCCTAAACTGTCCGGTACCTTCCAGAGATGAACGAGATGCCATTCGCTGGTCAATAGATATTCCCCGTCGGGGGAGAACGAGGCCGACTTGAGGGATGTCCGATGTTTGATCTCAGCCAACTGCCTGCCGGTCGCAACGTCCCATAGCCGAACCGTATTGTCACGAGACTTCTTGCTGCCGCCATCAGGAAGAGGTTCTCCGACATGAGCTTCACCACTCGCGGTCACAAGAACCGTTCCGTCAGGCGAGAATCCAATCGAGTTGATACATCCGGAATGTCCCTGGAAGCGCTGCACTTCGTTCCCGGATTCGATGTCCCACAGAACGGCCACACAGTGATCGGGGTCATCGATGATGCGGCCGTGGATACCGGCGTCTGGATCTGGGCCGTATCCACCGGCGACAAGACGACCATTCGGTGAGAAGGCCACAGAAAACACCTCCGTACCTGCACCTTCGAACCGGCGGATCTCCTCACCTGTTTCCAAATTCCATAACCGCACGGATCGATCCCGACTGCCGGAGACAACAGACTTCCCATCCGGAGAGATCGCTAGGTCCATCACTTGGTCATTGGATCCTTCAATCTCACGGAGCAATTGGCGGCTCTCGGCATCCCAGATACGGATCGAATGATCGCGATCCGTATAGCTGCCCCACCATTGTCCGTGTCCGCTGACGATCTGTTGACCATCGGACGAGACCACCAGGTCGAGAAAGGCTCCCCTCACACTTGGTTCGAATGCAAGTCGCTTACCTGTTTCGACGTTCCACACCATTAACCTGTTCAGAGCATCTCTTGCCGAACCGGATCCTGTCACGATGTGCTGACCGTCAGGCGTGAACGCGGCCGCGCGGAATTCTCCATCAAGCGTCTGCAATTCCTTGCCATCCGGAATGTGCAGGATTCGTGCAGGTGCTGCGGCTGAGGTATAAATGAGAATCGCATCCCCATTCGGGGAAAAGCGGGCTGAGTACTGGAAGCCGCCTTCTCCTGAGAAACGAGCGACTTCGAGAAATCGCTGAACAGGCATTGCGTTGTCCGACTCAGGTGAAGCAACACTCAAGTCTCGACTGGGGAAGGGCTCGAAGTCGATCTTCACGACTTCTTTTCCATCACGCGAAATCGTCACCAATTCCTGCGAGATAACCTTCCCGTCCTTCTGTGCAAGAACCCGGTAGACTCCAGGCTTCAGTCTCACCTCCCTGGGACCGGCACCAGTAATCACGACATCCTCGCCGTCGATTGTCACGATGACGTCCGGATCGTCGACTTCGAGCAAAAGTGTTCCATTCGGGGTGCCGATCCGAAGGACGGTCGCCAGAAAACCCCGGACATTCGAAACTCCTGTTGCCTCGGTCACCCCGACGATCATGCACAAGACGCCGACCAGCAGGCATGCCACGACAGTTCTTCGAGTGGGATGCAAGATCCGCGTCAACGGAGGACGAATGTCCGTCGGTCGATGCGAGTCCAACACCGTGAGGTCATCCGGACCGCCGGGTACCTGTGTTCTACTGCCGTGACGGACGCGCGATTCGAGTTCAGCCTGAGTCGCTTCTGTCGGTTCCTGGATATGGGCCAAGCCAATTCCCAGAATTTCGGCGACCTCCGCAGCGGACTGGAAACGGTCCTCGGGGCGCTTCGCCAGCAAGCGGTCGATGATTGCAATCAACCAGGCGGGAATACTCGAGTTGACTTGCGCAATCGGACGCGGGACGTCGTCACAAACGCGACGGAGCGCCCCCACCGTCGTGTCTGCACGGAACGGTGAACGTCCAGTGCACATCATGTACATCACGCAACCCAGGCTGAATAAATCGCTGCGATGGTCGACCCGCTCACCTTGAGCCTGTTCCGGAGACATGTATTGCGGAGTGCCGGCGACCGTTCCGGTTTGCGTCATACCCACATCATCAATCGCACGGGCCAGGCCGAAATCGCTCAACTTGACTCGCTCGATCCCGTTCTCCAGCAGAATATTTGCTGGCTTGACATCTCGATGAATCAATCCCTGCTCATGAGCGGCGGCGAGTCCTTGGGCGGTCTGCCGCGCCACTCGTAGAATCCGCTCGATGTCAAACGGCCCGTCCCGCTCGATCCGTTCCTGCAGGGAGCAGCCGGCAACGTATTCCATGACGATGTACGGCAGCTTCTCGACTTCGTCGATCGCGTGAGTGGTCACAACGTGGGCGTGACTAACAGCCGCCGCCGCCTGTGCCTCTCGCAGGAAACGCCTTCGAGCTTGGGCATTGGAAGCCAGTTCCGGTGCCAGAACTTTAATGGCGACAATGCGATTGAGCTTGGGATCGCGGCCCCTGAGAACGACTCCCATCCCCCCACGTCCGATCACCTCGCTCACTGGGTAGGATCCGAGCGCCCCGAGAACTCCCGGCTGCATGGATGGCTTCAGAAAGTCAAGCGCATCGGCAAACTCTTCGGAAGAGGCATCGAGGGCTGGGGTTTCCGCGAACCTCGCTGGTGTCCGTTCATCCGACTTCGCATCGGTTGTATTCCGAGCCTCCAGAATCGGAACCTCGAGGAAATCCGGAACACTGTCGTGGGCAAGAATCAACTCCTCAACGGACTCGCGAAGTTGCGGATTCCCTGCACAGGCTTCGTCGAGAAATGCCGCCTGCTCCGACTTGGAGGTCTTGGTCAGAGCTTCAATGAAAACGGTTTCTTCATTCATGGTTCGCCTCATGGCAATCGGCGCGGTTTCAGGTGGCCTCCAATCTCACTATGCGAGATCTCAGCCGTAAATCCCTCAACCGATTTCCTGAATCTGCCGAATCCATTAGATCCCGTCGCTGGTTGACTCGTCGTCGGCAATCTGCCTTCGCAACCAGGCTTTCGCATAAGTCCAATCCCGTTCAGCGGTTGCCACCGAGACGCCCAAACAATCGGCCGCTTCAGCAATCGTCAGTCCGCCGAAGTAACGAAGCTCGACTAATTTCGCTTTGCGTGAGTCCTTTGCGTTGAGATGTTCGAGAGCTTCGTCCAATGCCAATAGTTCATCAGGTGGGCTCGGCAGTGCAATTTCGTCCTCGATGAATTCCTGCCGCTGATAGTCGCCCCCCGCACGCAGGGTTCGCTTCCGCCGAGCATTCTCCACCAGGATTCGCCGCATTGCCTCGGCTGCGGCTGAAAAGAAATGCTGGCGGCTGTCCCAATTCTGTGGAGCCTCAACATCGACAAGTCTGACGTATGCTTCGTGCACTAGGGCAGTCGCCTGCAGGGTCTGGCCCGGTTTCTCGTTTGTCAGCCTCTGCGCAGCCAATCGTCGGAGTTCATCATAGACCAGCGGGAGTAATCGCTCCGCACCGGTCAGATTGCCAGATTCGATCTGCTGTAAGATCTGGGTGACGTCGCTCATAGCGCCCTTCAGAATACGATGCAGATTCGCAAGATGCCACAAATTTGCGGCACCCGGAATTGACGAGTCGAGTTGACTTTCTTGTTTCGCCTTGCCGCGTGAGGCGATCCAGTTGCGCGCCACCGCGATTCGTCTGTGAACGGTCAATTTCCGCCGGTGATCGCGACCGAGCCACTTAAATGTTCGCAAGCCGCATCGCACAAGTACACGGCGCAACTCTTTTGATCGCACGAACCCTTCCCGCACCAACACACCGAAGCAACTTCACAGAACCAAATTCCCGCGTCGCACCGCGACAATAGCCCGCAAGACTCCTCGGCGCAACGCTCACTCCCGACACACCTCCCTGCAACCACAGCCTCCCACAACTCTCAGCCCCCCGCTCTGAGCCCTCCCCTCCATCAACTGTCCACCGCCAACCACCCCCATCGACTCTCGACTCTCGTCCCTCGACCATCCCACCCCGCCCCGCGCACCCCCTCCCGATTATGCGCCGGCTCCCCACACCAAACCAAACAGCCCCCATCACCACCATGCCCACTCTGCCAACAGCCATCGGCTACCAGCCACCAGCCACCAGCCACCAGCCATCCGCCATCCGCCATCCCAACACCGTACCCCCAGCTTCATGGTGCACTTTTCGCTAAAGAGTTAAAGAGTTGCCCCAATCCCCCGGAAAAACGCCCATCAACTCTTTAGAGAGCTTTGCGAATCAGTGTTGGCGATCTGTCTCGCGGATTTCCGCCCCTGCAGCTTCAAAACCGTTCGACGCGGACACAAGGTGGAGCAGTTTGCTCTAGCAGCCCGCACGCCGGCCGCAAACAACCAGCCACGAGCCACCCGCCCCGCCATCTGCCCGCGCAGCAATCGGGCGGCTTCGCTACAATCGAATCGTTCGTCCGTACTCTCAGCTTGACCTCATATCTCTTCGTCCATGCGCTACTCGGCGGCCTGCAACACGATTGGCGACTCGCGCAAGGCGCTGGAGCAGGCCTGCGCGGTGGTGCGGGACGGACTCGACGGCGACACACCTGATCTGGCGGTTGTTTTCGTCTCCGCGCACCACGCCGGGTTCGAGGAAGTCCCGGCGCTCATTGCCGAGCGGCTCGGGGCGCGGCATCTCATCGGCTGCACCTGCGAAACGGTCATCGGCGGCGGCGAGGAAATGGAGGATCGGCCGGCCGTCAGCCTCTGGACGGCCGTAATGCCGGGCGTCGAAATCGCCGCCTGCCATGCCGAGTTCGAGCGGACTCCCGACGGCCTGCTCTGCAGTGGAATGCCGCTCGCCGCGGAAGTCGGCTTCCCCGTCGGCGCCGCGATTTTTCTCGGTGACCCTTACACCTGCGCGGCGAAGTCGCTGATCGCCCGCATCGCCGACGATCATCCCGGCGTCCCCCTGATGGGCGGCATGGCGAGCAGCGGCAACGCGCCGGGCGAGAACCGCCTCTACATCGACGGACGCGTCGTCAATCGGGGCGGCGTCGGCGTGCTGATCGGCCGGGGGGTCTCCGTCCGCTCGGTCGTGTCCCAGGGCTGCCGCCCGGTCGGCGTTCCGTTCGTCATCACGAAGTCGGACGAAAACGTCGTGCACGAACTGGGCGGCGTCCCGGCCATGCTCCGCCTGCAGGAAATTTTCGACGCGGCCGGCGAACGCGATCAGCGACTGCTGCAGCGCGGTCCGCACGTCGGTCTGGCGATCGACGAACATCGCTCCGAGTTCGGCCGGGGAGACTTTCTGATCTCCGGCGTGCTGGGAGGCGACCGCGCAACCGGCGCGCTGGCGTTGGGCAACGTGGTCCGCACCGGGCAGACGTTGCAGTTCCACGTCCGTGACGCCGACGCGGCGGACGAGGATCTCCGCAGTCTGATTACGACGCAACTGGAGTCGGGTGAGCGGCCGCAGGGGGCGCTCCTCTTCAGTTGCAACGGCCGCGGCACGCGGATGTTCGCCGAGACCAACCACGACGCCGGGGTGATCCAGGATCTGGCCGGCCCGATTCCGCTCGCCGGCTTCTTCGCGCAGGGCGAACTGGGTCCGATCTCGGGCAGCAACCATCTGCACGGATTCACCGCCAGCCTCGCCCTTTTCGGTTCGTCACCCGCCGGGAGCGAGCATGACGACTGACACCGTCGGCCGGCTGCACGAACCGCAGAGCGGGTCGCAGCCTGGATTCGCGTCCCCGGTCGTGGCGATCGCCGTGCTGGCGGGGACGCATTTTTTGGTGGACCTGTTCTCCGGGACGGTCAATCCGCTGTGGCAATCGTTCGAGAGTCGCTTCGCGATGGCGGACGGTGGACTGCTGTGGGTGGTGTTCGTCTGGTACGCCGCCAACTCGGTCACGCAGGTCGCCTTCGGCTGGTGGGCCGACCGGGGTCACCGGCAGTGGCTGATCTGGGCCGGGGCGTTGACCGGCGTTGTCTGTCTGGGGGGCATCGGTCTGGCCGGTTCACAGTGGTGGCTGGCCGGCCTGGTCCTCCTGGGAGGACTGGGGATCGCCTCCTTTCATCCCGAAGGCGCCGCGACGGCCGGCGCGATCGCGCCGAGCCATCGCAGCCGCATCATGGCGATCTTTGCGCTGTGCGGTTACCTGGGGCAATCGGTCGGGCCCTTGTACTCGTCGCGCTGGACCAGCCGCTTCGGGTTGCCGGCCCTTGCGGCCGGCGGGCTGCTGGGCGTCGCCTTGTTGACGTTGCTATTTACCCAGCGTCGTCATCTGCCGTCGCTGGCGGGGACTGTGGGGGGATACGGCGACGTGGACCGTCCGCCGCTGCCGCTGGGCCGGGCCGCGCTGCTGCTGGCGATCGGGGCGCTGCGGATTACGCCGGCGGTCGGCGCGCCGCTCGTGCTGGCCTACTGGCTGTCCGACCGGGAGCAGATCGGCAATCTGCAATCGGTGTTCATGGCGGGCATCGGGAGCGGGAGCATCCTGTGTGCGATCGGAATCGGCCCGCGTCTGGAGCGGCCCGTGCTGTGGCTCTTTCCGCTGCTTGCCGTGCCCTGCCTGCTTGCGATTCCCCGCACGGACGGCGGCTGGTTGATGGCGGCCGTCGGAGTTGCGGGAGTCGTGCTGGGTGTCGCGATGCCGGTCTTCATCAGTTACGGGCAGCAGATGCTCCCGCACCATGCCCGGGCCGCCAGCTCGATCACGATGGGGGCCAGTTGGGGACTGGCGAGCGCCGCGTCGTGGTCGGTTGTCTGGCTGTGCAAGAACCTCGATCAACTCGATGTGGGAGACGCCTTCCTCCCACTGGCCGCGACGAGCGCCGCCGCGGGGCTGTTGAGTCTCACGCTCCCACACCTCGCCCCTTCCTGACCCGCAGCGGACCCTGCTGCTGGCCCACAGTTCGCCGACGCGGCTACCGGTCCGAAGTCTTGACCGAGTGTCCGAAACCGGTGAGGGACAACGGCGGGAAGGGGGCTGGCTGGTCATCCGGGTCGACATGCACAGCCGGTTCGTCGTCGAACTCCGGCATCCCAAGGACGACCAGCGGCCGGACTTCGTAACTGACAACACGAGCCGTCAGGCTGCTCGGCGTTTCGACCGTCTCACCGGCGTCCGCCACCGGCTGATCGAGCGGAATCCCGGAGTTCTCCCGTTCGTCCGACCGGTCGTTGCGCCAGGTGTCGATCAGGCCGCGTAGTCCGGAACGCCGCCGCGAACTGCTGGTGGGCAGCGGAAACGGGTCGGTCGGCTCGAGGTTTTCGTCGTTTTCGTCCGGAATCAGTTCGAGTGGCGCTGCGCTGGGAGGGGCGGGAGGCGGAGGATTGCTCAGGTCGATCGTGGGCCGTTCCACTTCATCCGCCGTAGGATAGTAGTCGTTCGGCGTGACTCCCGGCGCGCGAGTCGGCTCAGTGGGCGACGCCGGGTTCGGTTCCCGTCGCGAAAAGACGCTCGCCAGCGGCACAGAGGGCCGGTAACCGTAGCCGTTCTGGTCCGAGCGGCAGCCGGGCAGCAGCAGTCCCCCGAGACACAGGCCAAGCGAGGCGCAGGTGAGCCGGAAATGCATGGGACCGTTCCTCATTGAGATCCAGAAACCGTCTGCGCGAAGGGATCCGGCGACAGACGTCCGATACTCCCGCTCCAGGAGTGACACATGGTTTCACTCCGCTGACCCATACGTTGGGCGCAAAACCCGGGTTCGCTGACCTGTGCGGAATGCGTACCAATCAGAGAATCGGACGGTGCGGTCGAACCAGACCGGACGAAACGGCCGATTCGAACTGCGCGGCACAACCTTGCGGCCGCTTCTAACCGAGAGAACGATTTCCCGTTCCGAGCGATCAACCGGCGCGTGTGCTTCGCGCCGATCGCGCCGAATGTTCCGGATGCGCGGGCTGTCGCGCACCGCACCCCAAAGATTGTGCCCGCCGAGCAATGCCGGCCAGAGCAAATAGCTCGACCATGTGTCCGCGTCGAGCGGTGTTTGGACTGTCGAGGACGAAAATCCGCGAGACAGAGCGCCAACACTGATTTGCAGAGCGCTCTATTCGTCGAGGATTTCCTGCTCCTTGGCGCTGGCCTGCTCGTTGACCTTCCCTTCGTAGTTTTTGGTCAGGTCCTGGATGCTGGTCTTCGTCGCGTCCCGTTCATCCTCGGACATCGTCTTGTCTTTTTCGGCCTGGTCGGCGTGTTTGTTGGCGTCGCGGCGGATGTTGCGAATGGCGACGCGAGCCTCTTCGGCGAACTTGTTCACGCGGGTGACGAGTTCGCGGCGGCGTTCGCCGGAGAGGGGAGGGACGTTCAGCCGGATCAATCGTCCGTCGGAGTTGGGCGCCATGCCGGCGTCGCTCGACTGGATCGCCTTGACAATTTCACTGACGGCGGACGCGTCAAACGGGCGAATCACGATCTGTTGCGGCTCCGGGATGCTGATCGTCGCCAGTTGCTTGAGCGGCGTCGGGGATCCGTAGTAGTCCACCCGGATGGAGTCGACCAGACCGGGCGTCGCCCGCCCGGTGCGGAGGCCCTGCAACTGGTCGTGAAAAATCTTGACCGCTTTCTCCATGCGGTCTTCCGCATCGAGAAGTATCTCGTCCTGGTCCATATTGCAGGCTCCTGGGTTCGGCGGGGACGATGGCACGCGCTCCGCCACGATTCCGTTGCGCTAACGGCCGACAGGGAGACACGATAATTCATCCCGCGAGGATTGAGAAGCACCGGCGGAGTCGCTCTTCGTGCGAGTTCGCCCGGCCGGGAATTGCGCTTGCGTGAGCCGTTGACGAGGAAGGAGGGTTCGCCTTCGAATCAGTGTCGCTGCCGGGTCTCGACTCGCCTACAATTGCGATGTGCCCTGACAGGGGTTTGTTTTCGGGTTGGCTGGACCGCAAGTCCGCCTGAAGCGATGCGGGATTCTTGCATCCCTGAGAACCAATCCACCTGAAGAATATGAACCGGCGAACCACCCGTTCTTGTTGACTTCGACTTCCAATCCTGAATCTGTTGCAGACGAAAACTGATGCGTATTCTTCTGGCCAATCCGCGGGGGTTCTGTGCGGGCGTCAACATGGCGATCGAATGCCTCGATGAGTGCGTCCAGAAGTTCGGTTCGGACATCTACGTGTATCACGAGATCGTCCACAACCGGTATGTCGTGGACCGCTTCACGCAGCAGGGGGTTACGTTTGTCGAGGATCTGGACGAGGTGCCAAGGGGATCCATTCTGCTGTACAGCGCTCACGGAGTGTCGCCCGCCGTCCGGGAGCATGCGCGACGGCGCGAGTTGCAGACGATCGACGCCACCTGCCCGCTGGTGACGAAGGTGCACATCGAGGCCGTCCGCTACGCGCGGGATGGCTACCACATCGTCCTGATCGGGCATGACGGCCACGACGAGGTGATCGGCACGATGGGAGAAGCGCCGGAGAGCATCACCCTGGTCGAATCGCCCGACGACGTCGACGGCCTCGAGTTCGCTCCGGATGCGAAGATCGCCTACCTGACTCAAACCACGTTGAGCGTGGAGGAAGCGGGGGCCGTCATCCGTCGCCTGGAGGAGAAGTTCCCGCACATCGAGCATCCGCCCAAAGAAGACATCTGCTACGCGACGACCAACCGGCAGCATGCGGTGCATTCGCTGGTTGAGCAGGCCGATCTGGTGCTCGTGCTGGGCAGTCAGAACAGTTCCAACAGCCGCAGGTTGATGGAGATCGGCGAGACGCACGGCAAGCGAAGCCACCTGATCGACGGCCGCCACGAGTTGAATGCGGACTGGTTTGACGATGTCGAGACGGTGCTGATTACCGCCGGGGCCAGCGCGCCGGAAGTGGTTGTGCAGGACGTCGTCGACTATCTCCGCGAGCACTTTGATGCGACGCTGGATGAGATCACAACCCGCGAAGAGCATGTCACGTTTCCGCTTCCAAAGGAGCTTCGCGTCCTGCAGCAAGCGGCCGGCGGACCTCAAGACAACGGCCGCTGATCGCGGTCGTTCGGCTGCGGGACGCTGGTTCGAGTGTGTGAAGCATCGGGACCGTCGAATCCTGTATGACAGTTGCCCCGCCGACTTCCCTGCCTGCCCAAGCTCCGATTCTCGAGCGGGCATTGCGCACCGCTGCGATCGCTCATCGTTCGCAACATCGCAAGCAGACCGACATCCCGTACTTCGCCCATCCGGCGGCCGTGGCCCTGCTGCTGGCGCGGGCCGGAGTGACCGACGAAGCAACTCTGGCGGCCGCGGTCTTGCACGACGTCCTCGAAGACACCGAACTCACCGAGCAGGTGTTGCGGCGGGAGTTTCCGGCGGAAGTCGTCGACATCGTCTGCGCCGCCTCCGAACGGAAGCTGGACGAACAGGGCAACAAGCGTCCCTGGGTCGACCGCAAGCGGGACCACGTGCGGGACATCGCCGGCGCTTCGCCGCCTGCGCGAGCGGTTGTGCTGGCCGACAAACTGCACAACCTGCAGTCGATAGCGTTCGACCTGGCGGCCGGCGAACCGGTATGGGACCGGTTCAACGCGCCGCGCGAACGGATCCTGCAGTATCATGCGGAGATGATCGATGCGGCCGCCGGCGAGAACAGCGAACTCGCGGCGCTGCAAGCAGCGGCGAGCGAAGTGCTGCAGCAGTTGCTGAATGATCCGGAATCTGAAACCGATCAGGACGAGCGTTGACGATCGGCGCTCTTCGAGGAGAGGGCGCTGAACGTCACGTATTCCCAGTGACGATACAGTTCGGACTGCGTGACGAGCGACTCATGGGTTCCGACTGCGGCGGCTCGTCCTTCATGAATCAGTATGACCTGCCGGCATCTCCGCACGGTGGAGAGGCGGCGCGGCAGGAACAGGACGGTCCGCTGCTTGACGAGCCGGTTGTAGGTGTCGTCCAACATTGTCTTGGTGTCGTCGTCCAGTGACTCGGCCGGCTCTTCAATGATGAGAACGGCCGGATTTCGCAGGATGGCCCGGGCGAGACTGAGTCGAAACGCCTGTCCCGCATCCAATTGCTCTCCATGCTCGCCGATGACGGTCTCATAGCCCTGTGGAAGTTTGACCACGAAATTATGAGCGTGCGCCGCCTTGGCCGCGTCGGTCGCCTCCGCCGTCGAAAAGCGGTTGTCTCCGCAGGTGAGGTTTTCGAGGACCGTGCCGGTAAAGAAGGGGTCGTCTCCTCCCACGTAGACCGTCTCGGCGCGAAGCGATTCGAGGGTCGCCCAGGCGGTGTCCTCGCTGTCAAACAGGATGCGGCCCGATTGGGGTTCGATGAACCGTGGCAGGAGATACCCGACCGCGCGGCACACGGTCGGGTCAAGCGAGACCACCGCAGCGCTTTCGCCGGCGGGGAGGCGGAGGTCGAGGTCTTTCAACAACGGCTTTCCATTCAGCTTGTACCCGACCGATTCGAAAATGATCGACTTAGAGACCGGATCGAGGAATTTGGCCCCGACCGCCTGCCCCACTTCCGGAATCTCGTCGAGATAGCGATACACCTTTTCGCCCTCGACGAGCAGCGTCTGCCGCGCCTCTCCGAGCGGCGCGAGACGCATCGCGCCGAGAGTCATCCGTCCGAACACCGCGATCAACAGAACAGCCAGCGAGAACGGCAGCGGCTGCACGGCGCTCATGACGCGGGACGAAACGAAGAACACGACCAGCGACACGCAGAGGATAAGACAGGCGCGGGCCGCCCACACTGACCACCAGTCGCCGAAGCGAGAATTCGTCAACTCGCGCCCATAATGATCGAGATACTGACTAAACCGGCGACGCTCGAACTCTTCCATCCCGTATCCGCGCACAATCCGGCTCTTGCGCAGGCCTTCGGAAAGCCGTCTCAAATCGGAGTCGCCGCGGGCCGCCCTCAGCCGTCCGAGTTGCCGCCGGTGCTTCTGTTCGTGCGAGACCATCCACCACGCCGTCAGCACCGGAATTGCACATTGCAGAGTGAGCCGCAGGTCGACGGCGACCGCGACGGCGAGGAGCACGACCGTCGTCAACAGTTCGATCGGCCAGCGCGACGCCAGCAAGACGATCGCCTCGTCGAGGCGGGCGACCGTGTCGGTGAACAGTTCCACCGCGCGGCGGGTTCCCTTGCCGTCCAGGTCGCCGGGGGTGAGCCGCAGCGCCTGCCGGTGCAGGGATTGGCGAACTCCGTCCGACGTCGCCAACCCGATTCGCACAGCGCTCCGCCGAATCCGGGACTGCAGGACGGATCGCGCGAGCCAGAGGACGATGAGTGTTGCAAGCACGGCCAGCGCGGCGAAGCGCGTGTCGGAGAGCAGCGGAAACCGACCGCACGCTGCGCCCAGCGGCCAGTACAGAAACCAATCGGAATACCTCACAAGCGTGGAGATCAATCCCTGGTCGCTCAGGTAGTAGGTCTCGTGTTGCAGTTCCGTCTGGCGGGCGGTGGCGGTTTGCGTGGAATTCTCGGGGGCTGCGTCGGGGTCCGGTTCCGCCGCGTCACCTGCCGCGTCTTGTTCCTCGTCGACGTCTGGTGACGGATCGATTGGGGAGGCCGGCAGCACCGCGCCGGCGACCGGCGCGCCGGCGATTGTCAGAGCATCGAAATCGTCCTGAATGCGGCGGAGTTCGGCACGCGTCGTAACGACGCTTCCCCCGCTGGAGAGGAGGTCGACGAAAACCGCGCCGCCGATAATGAGGCAGCCGGTCAAGAGCGCCGTGGCCAACGACCACAGCACAATCCCCAAGCCGCGGCCTCGCAGCCAGGTCCGCCGCGGAAGCAATCGTCGAAGCACGCTCATCGTACGGCCTGAAGGAAGACGTCTGTAAGGATGACTCACCTGCGTGGTTGTCGCTGTCGTCGTCCTCCCTGGGATTTCGTCGCCGCGGCCCTGATGGCGACTCTTCGCGCCTCCTTTGCCGTTCGATCGGGATTACGCCAGATCCCGGTCCTCGAACAGGATGAATGCCAGCAGCACGGCAGCCGCGATGTACACCACGGAGTACGCCGCCGACAAACCGATGTAATCGAGCGGGATGTCGACCCCCGTCGCCACCGCCGCCGACATGTTGAAACTTTCCAGATTCGGCAGCACTGTCGCAAGTAGCTGCGCGAGCAGTTGGACCGGCGGAAGCCCGGCGAAGGTCGACTCCACCAGCACCGGTGTCAGATGCGCGATGACAAAGATCGTGAAGCAGACGACGATGTTCACCAACATGGGGAGTCGCGTCGAGATGGCCACGCTGACGGCCGTCATCACGGCGACTTCCATGAAGATGAGCGTTAGTGCGGGGAGGATTTTGGAGGCCACGCTCAGCCGCTCGGCTTCGGGCATCGGCACTTCGCGGCCCCAGAGTTCGGTCGTCACGTACATGTCCGGTGGAGTCTGTCCCGACTCTTTCCGGTCGTATCCGAATTTGAAGTAGGTCAGGACGACGAAGACCGCCCCCGCAACAATAATCAACAAGAGGGCCGCCTGAGCGATTCCAACGTATTTGCCGAACACAAATTGTCTGCGCGTGATCGGTTTTGAGAGGAGCGTCATCGCGGTCTTGCCTTCGATCTCGTCCGCCACGCTCATGCTGGCCGTCCAGACCGACAACAGCAGGGCCGTGATCAGGATCGTCGCCAGACCGCAGTCGATGAACATCTTGGTGTCTTCTCCGAGGGAGAAGAACGGAACGTAGAAATTGGCGCCGATGAGCAGAATCGCCAGCACCGAAAGCAAGAGGAACACCGGTTGGCGAACCGCTTCCTTCGTCGTGGCTCGGGCAATCGTGCCGGCTCTCGTGAGATAATCGAACAGCAGCAGCAGCGCGAACAGGGAAACGGTTCCGATTCCCAGCCAACTGTTGCTGGACAGGCCGGCCGGCCCGTCCGCCGCCAGCGTCAATAGGTGACTCGCAGACATGATCGCTTCACGCCCCTTCTGAATGTGTGCTCGCGGAATGCATTGAATAACAAAAAACGAAATCTCTTCCGACTACGTCAAAATCCGGGCGACGTGCGGATCACGATTCTCAGATCGGTGTGAAAAACTGCAGAACACCGCGTTCAGACAGAAAGGAACGGCATCTTCTGCGCCACTCGACTGTATCACGCCCGGAGACCGAAGGAAACTGTGTCTCAAGCCTATACAGACAAAAGAGATTTGTCGAATTTCAGGCAGTGGTCGCAAGACTTCGGTCCGATGGATCACATCGCAACCGGAAGCGTCGGCCCAGGCCTCGCTGCCGGCTCAGCGACGCGATTCGCCCTCGTGCCCGGATTATTCACCACGGAGGCGCGGAGACACGGAGGAGCTTGATCGTGCTTCTCACAATCACGGCGTCGCATGACTCACGTATGTCCAGCGATCATGAATGAATCGTGGCGATTCGGCACAGTGCGGCCGCGTCGAATCGCGAAATCAACTTCTCCAGGATTCTATCGAACACAGCACACAGTGTCGAAGTTGCTGCGTCTGAAATTTCGCCGTAAGTTCTTTTCTGCGTGTTGATAACGTGCAGAATCTTGTTGTCCTGCGCAATTACATGCGCAGGCCCGTAGCGTACGCTGCCAGGGTGCGCGAACCGCCTCTGCGATCAGCGGGACGCACGCAAGGCTGCGTGCGCTACGTGGTTGTGTTGCGGGCATCGCCCGCGCTGGGGGAACCGCTCAACCCGAAGTGTTGGAGTTCACTGGCGACTCGGCTCGCGACAACAGGACGATGGCGTCGGCTGCGATCGCCTCTTCCCGGCCGATGGGACCGACGCGTTCCCCGGTTTTCGCTTTCACGTTGGCCGCAGAGCGATCGATCCCGAGCAACTCGGCGACGCGGGCGGCAATCTCGTTTTTGTGGGGGGAGAGTCGCGGCTGCTGGGCGAATACGGTGCAATCCACGTTGACGACCTGCCAGCCGCGCGAGGCGATTTCCTCCAGGGCCTGCGTCAGGAATGTCGTCGAATCGGCCCCGGCGAATGCGGGATCATTGTCGGGGAACCATTCGCCGATGTCACCCAAGCCGGCGGCGCCCAACAGTGCGTCCGTGAGGGCATGCAGCAGGACGTCTCCGTCGCTGTGGGCGTCAGGGCCCTTGGGATGCGGAATCGTCACACCGCCGAGTATCAAGGGGCGGTCGTCGATCAGCCGGTGTGTGTCGTGGCCGAGGCCGACGCGATACATCGGTTTTCTCCGCAGTGACCATCGGAAGCGGAACGGAATCTCAACGAACGCTGCGGGAATCAGCGTCCACCGGTGGCATATTAGCCTCCGTGAGGGCCCTTCGCACTCAGTCCGCGACCTTTTGCGAATCGTTGGCGCTGCAGGTCGCCGGCTGAAGAGCTGCATTCGGCCGCGAGTGACAAACTGTCGACCATGTTGCCTCATCCTGCCCACTCAACGCAAGATCGCCATACCTGCAAGGTCGGGAGTGAGCCGACGTATCGTCGGACCGGACGCCACGTTGCCGGCGATTTCGTATTGTGTTTGCCGAGAAATCGTGCAACGATCCCGGCCCCCTCTAAGAGTCATTTCTCCTTTCGTGGTTCGTCAATGGGCAACAGAGCCCTGACAGGGCACTCGTGTGCATCACGAGCCGGTTCTTCGTTCCTCCGATTCCCGATCTCGGCAAGTTTCCTGTGGCACGCTTCTTCGCTGCGCTGATGCTGCTCGTCTGGACCGCGGGATGCCATGCGCCCGGCCGGTTTTCCGGTGCGTCGCATCCGGTCGGCAATCCGCTCGGCGTGCGCGCGGTCAGCGACGACAATCTGTGGGAGCGGACCGTGGACGTGCTGCACGACTACCAGTTTCAAGTGGCTCGTGAAGACCGGCTGGCGCGGGTGATTGAGACGGATTACAAGGTCGGCTCCGGCTGTCTCGAGCCGTGGCATCACGATTCGGTCGGCCCCGCCAACCGGCTGGAAAGCACGCTGCAGTCGATCCGCCGCCGCGTGCGAATTACGTTGATGCCGGTGGATGCGGCGGGGAACTACGCGGTGACGGTCGAGGCCTTCAAAGAAAAGGAAGACCTGCCGGGCCTGGCGGCGAATTCTCCCGGTGCGGCGACATTTCAGGAGAGCACGCCGCTGCAACGGGATCTGGACCCGGTCGTGGGGCAGTCGAGTCCTTCGGGGTGGATTCCGGTCGGCCGCGACTTTGATCTTGAGCAGGCGATTCTCGCGAGCTTGCAAGAGGCCTACACGGGCTGATCTGCAACCATCTTCGTTCCGAAACGCCCTTCTCGGAAGGCTCCTGGCTGAAGAGGACGGGGTGGTGGGGCTGTCGTTTACACACATCTCTCGATCCCCGATCGAGTTGCTCTCCGAGAGATTCGAATGGAACGCGGATGATCACGGATTGGACCGATTTTCGCTGATTGTTTTCTGCGGAGTGCGGAGCATTCACGCCAGGATCGATGCGGTCTCGTCGCTGCCGAATTCCCCGCAAATCCGTGCTGATCCGCCACATCCGCGAGAATCTGTGTCCTGTTCGAGAATCCCATGCCCTCGGTTCCTCGCGGTGGGCGCGAATTCGGGGAAATCGGCAGAATTGGCCGCAGACCGATTGCAATCTCTGGCGGCGACCGTTAAACATCTGAAATTGAGACTCAGTGTCAGTCTCGCGAGACGAGTTAGCCAGCCATCGATCTGCGGCGAGAAGCGCTGTGTCGCACAGTTCCGCCGCAACCTGCCGCGCCCGAATCTGCCTTCCTCCGGGCTGCCAGCCAGACTCGTGGACTTTGAACCAGCATCAGGGAGCGCCCGCCCCCTGATCCAAGCCCTCTGTCTGGAAATCGAAGATGAAACTCATCAAATCACGGTCCCGGCGACACGCGTTCACACTGATTGAACTGCTCGTCGTGATTGCCATCATCGCCATTCTGATCGCTTTACTGCTTCCCGCCGTGCAACAGGCGAGAGAAGCGGCCCGCCGCACGCAGTGCCGCAACAATCTGAAGCAGTTGGGCCTGGCGCTGCACAACTATCTGGATGCCTTCACGGTCTTTCCGCCGTCCTTCGCGGTCTCGCCCAACGGCGGGGGAGGATACCTGCCGGGCGGTCAATGGTCGGCCCAGGCGCGGGTGCTGCCGTACGTCGATCAGGGCAGCATGTACAACACGATCGATTTCTCGCAGAGTTACACGCCCGGCGTGTCGCCGGCGATCGATCGCGTTCCGATGTATCTCTGCCCGAGCGAAGTTCAGGATCGCCCGCGCACGAGCGGAAGCGTGGTGGAGTATTATCCGCTCAACTACGCCGTCAACATGGGGACGTGGCATGTCTTCACGAACGCCACCCAGGAACAGGGCAACGGCGCCTTTGCGCCGAATAGCGCGAACAAGCCGCGAGACTTCATCGACGGCATGACGAACACGCTGTGCGCTGCGGAAGTCAAGGCGTTTACGCCGTATCTGCGCGACGGCGACGGGGCGTCGGCGACGCCGCCCGCTCCGACAGGGGTCAGTGCCCTGGGAGGCGAGTTCAAGACGAATTCCGGTCACACGGAGTGGGTCGACGGCCGGGCCCACCAGACCGGGTTTACGACGACCTTCACGCCGAATACGTTTGTGCCGCATGTTGTGGGCGCCGACACCTACGACATTGACTTCACCAATTGCCGCGAAGCCAAGACGTGCACCGGTCCGACCTATGCGGCGGTGACGGCACGGAGTTACCACGAAGGCATCGTGCTCGTGCTGTTGATGGACGGGTCCGCCAGGGCGGTTTCCGAAAACATCAACCTGCAGACCTGGCGGAACCTCGGCCAGCGCAACGACGGCGAAGTTCTCGGGGAGTTCTGATCGCGTCAGTGGAGAACCAGTTTTGCGGCGAGGTTGGGCTCGCCGGAAACTCAGGAGATCATCGGGCGGGGGATGCCGGAGGGATGCCTGGGTGGGCGACGGCGATCGCGCTGTTCCTTGCGGCCGCGTCGTTGGCCGGACTTGCCGTCGCCCGGTTCTTCCGATTCGGCGTCTTGCCTGGTCGCCTGCCGGTGCCGACGTTCACCGAGCGCTTCACTGATCCGATCCGCATCGGCCGGGTCGGGCTTGCTCAGCCACCGGATCTCTTCGGCGATCCGGGCGGCGACCGGGCGGCCGTCGAGGCAGGCGATTCGGTTCTGCGCGGTCGCCGGAACGCGCGGCCCGGGGGATATGACGCCGACCAGATTGAGCGGATCGGCGGCCGAGATCACGCAGATCGAATTCTCGGCGGCGGCGTCTCTGAGCCGCCGCAGTTCGGAGACCGTTTCCCCGACGGCGAACTGCTCACCGCCGACATTCCTGATGAATCGTCCGCCGCGGATTTCGCCGCGGGCTTCGAGCCGGCGGTAGACCTGCAGCAGTTCGTACCACCGCGGCGCGCCCTGCTCGCGGCGGAGCAGGTCGCGGAATACGACGCCCCATCGCCGCAGAAGCTGCCACGCCCATTGCTCCACGACTTCACGGCGACGTTCCCTCTCGGATCGCTCCTCATCGGCCGGAGCTTCGGGAGCGGCACGGAGCGACCAGCGGCCGGTGGAGCCGACCGATCGTCGTCGCCGCACGACTTTCGGCGACCGCCGGCGTTCACTCTGCTCGGATCGCGCGGCGTCGCCGATGCGGACCAGGCTCCGCAGCCCGGCGAAGCCATCGGAGGTGACCAGGCCGTGCGAGACCAGTTCGCCGATGGCGTCGTCAATCTGCGTCGGCAGCAGGCGGCATTCGGCCAGCATGTCGGCGGCGAACAGCGCGCCTTTCCGGCGCAGCAGTTCCAGCAGCGACTGGGCCGTCGTGGTGAGTTGGTCGTCCGGGATGTGTCGGGAATCGTCGGTCAGCCAATGGGCGTCTTCGCGAAGAAAAAGAGAGACGGGGGCGTTCCGGGTGACTGACGCCATCGGGCGCGACTTTTCGGGATCGCGCGGCTTCGGATAGAGGCGTCCCCAGCCGACTTCCCCCGTCAGGCACAGCTCATCGAGCCAGGCGGGCTGATAACCGTCGAGTCTGGCGGCCAGGATGTCGCGTTCCCAGCAGGCGGCGGGGATGTCGAGCCCCTGCAGACGGCTGACGACTTCGAAGACGCCGTTCGTGCCGGTCTGCCGTGTACCAGGCGCGACGCCGTGGAGCCGGTGGAGAAAGCGGTAGAAGACCTCGATCCCGACCGGTTCGATCTCCCTGCGGAGTCCTGAGATCGTCAGCCTGTGAATCCGGGCCAGCAGGCGGCGGTGACACCACTCGATTTCCGGCCCGGTTGCAGGTTCGGCGTCGCCGGTCGGAACGCTCTCGGCCGGAGGGCGAAACTGGCCGCGGAGAGCGATTCCCTCCCCTTCCAGCCCCTCCAGGGCCGCGTTCGACTGGCTGACGGTGATGCCGATCTCCGCCGCAACCTCGCTCGCCGTCACCGGGCCGCAGTATTCAAGCAATCCGCGGACGGCGGCGACACGGGCGGTCACCTCGTCCCATTCGTCGTCGCCGATTCCGTCGGGAACCTGCACGATGGGCGACGCCGTCCCGTCGGGGAACATCCTGCGGACGGCGGGCCAACGCTCCGTGGCCACCCAGGCGCGGCGACAGTCTCCGTAGGAGACCTGTGTAGCGCGGCCGTCGCGTTTCAGCTCCTCGAAGTGCTCATGCCAGGCATCGGGTTGCGATTCGTCTGGGGAGGAGACCGGCAGCAGGAGTCGGCCGATCAGCAGGTCGTGCAGTTCGTCGGCGGACCGGACGATCGGCTGCGCTTCGTCGACGACCTGGGCGATGGCCTGGGGGTCGAGTTTCGCGAGATCGCGGACGCTCTCGACGGTCAGGCTTCTCCGGGTCGCCACGGCACGGGCTCGCCGTTCCTGAATCTCGCCGCCGTCCAGAAACGCGTATGGGTTGGCGTTGAGCAATTCATAGGCGAAGGGCGAGGGTTCGCGGGTGTCGCGGGCGACGAACCGGATTTCTCCGTTTTCCACGCGCCGCAGGATCTCGCGCAGGCCGTCGAGATCGAGCGCCTCGTGCAGGCAGTCTTCGACCGTCTGCCGGATCAGAGGATGGTTGGGAATCTCGTGGTCGCCGGTGATGTTCTCCTGGCACCCGGTCAGCTTGGGAAACACGGCGGTCAGCAGGTCTTCGCTGCGGAACCGCTGCAGAGCCGGCGGGACTTTCTTGCCGTTTCTTTGACGCTGGACGATCAGCGCGCGTGTGACGTTCCAGCGCCAGCGGAGGTGAAACATCGGCACGGCGAGGAGCGCCTGCTCCAGCAGCGTGCGGACGTTGTCCGGCGTGAGCATGGAGAACAGGCTCTCAATCGGAAAGCTGTGCTGCGGTCCGAGCGAGAGGATGAATCCGTCGTCGTCCGCGCTCGCCTGCAGCTCAAAGTCGAACGAGCGGCAGAACCGCTTGCGCATCGCCAGACCCCAGGCCCGGTTGATGCGGCCCCCAAACGGCGCGTGGACGACCAGTTGCATTCCGCCCGACTCGTCAAAGAACCGCTCGAAGACCACTTCAGTCTGAGTCGGCACCGTTCCGATAGCGGCCTGTTGAGCGGCGACGTACGTGAGCGCCTGTTCGGCAGCGTGCGGGGAGCAGTTGGTCTCGGCGGCGAGCCAGGCGATAACAGCTTCGCTGGAGGGATCGTTCGCGGATTGCGGTGTCTCGGAAATTCGGACTTCCGTCATTGGGTTTTCCATTGCGACACGAGGTCTTTCCACTCTACGGACTTTCCGACGTCAGTCGCTCGCTGTTCGATGTAATCGAAATCAAGCTCGTCGGACATCTGAGACAAGACGGCGAGAACATCCATCTTGTCGCGCGGCCGGGCGGCGACGAGTTTCAGCACGATTAGGTCTTCTGGAGAACAGAACCAGTAGTCGCGACCGAGAAACCTGCCTTTGCGACGTCTGGCGATGACGTGAGCTGCCGTGTCATCCTCATGGACCAACAGGTCCGCCAGGAGCAATTCGGACGGCGTCTTGTCGTGATCGACCTGATGGACGCGTACGAGCGTCACGTTCGGCATCGGGCAGACGCTGGGCTCCAGAACGAATCGCTCGGAGTCGCGGAACACCTGGCAGAGCGACTCAATTTGGCCAGGACTCGCAGCGACAACCAGATCAATGTCGAAAGTCGTGCGCGGCTCGCCCCAGATCGACAAGGCGATTCCTCCAATGATCGCATACTCAATATCGGCGTCATCCAACGTGTCGCAAACGTTTTTTAGAAGCTGACCCAAGCGCGGGTTGCCGAGAGGGGAGTCGGTCATTCGATCCCCCACTTTCCCCGGCGTCGCAACGAAACTTGCTCGCGGAGTTTCTGCCAGATCTCCTCCTCAGTTGCCTTCGGGAATCGCATCCGCAGACCGGTCAACGCGAGTTCACGACCGACCTCGTGCAGTTCGAAACACCGCGCGAGCCGCGAGTGAACAACGTTTTCGTCAAGTTCGACGTTCATTGAAATCCCCGCATTCTTGAGTTCGTCGTCAGATTGCCTTGCGTCCGGGATCGAATGCCTTGCAGTATGGTCTCCGTCAATTATAGCGGACCACACCAGTCAGGCAGTCCAATCTCTGTCTGGTGGAGCGTCGAACGGCATCTTGCTGTGGACGCGTCTGGAATGGCCCACCACTGGCGGATACGATAGTGTCGTACAAGAATGCCTGTCGTTGATGTCAGCGGCAGAGTCTGAGGCGATCTCAACATGCCCACATCCATTCTGGAAGCCGCCCGGCGCGCGGATCGATTCTTCATGGGCGATTCACCGATTCATTCCGCCATGAAGCGACTCGCGAGCACGCTGGGTGAGTTGCAGATTCCCTTCGCGGTGGCTGGGGCGATGGCGGCCAATGCACACGGACACGCGCGGACCACGGCTGACGTCGACATTCTGATTCGGCGCGAAGACCTGGACCGATTCAAGGCGGCCTACCTGGGACGGGGCTGGGTCAACAAGTTCGAGGGGGCGAAGAACTTCCGCGACGCGGTCACCGGCGTCAACATCGTTGCGCTGATCGTGGGCCAGTACCCGGGTGACGGGCAGCCCAAGCCGGTCGCGTTCCCGGCGCCCGAGGACGTGGCGGAAGTGCATGAGGACGGCATCCCTTTCGTCTCGCTGAGAGCCCTGCTCGAACTGAAACTGGCGAGCGGAATGACGACGCAGCATCGCCCTCGCGACTTCGACGATGTGATTCAATTGATCCGCGTGAACAGGTTGCCGGAGACCTACGCCGATTCGCTCAACCCGTATGTCGCAGAAAAATTTCGCGAGATGTAGCGCGCCGCGCAGGTGAATGACGACGAGTAAGCGGGCCTTCTTTCCAAGACGCGCGGCGTGAATCAAGTGGCAGGTTGTCGTTCTAGCTGGTTGACCTCGTTATGGTGTTTCAGTTGCCCGATGGGACGTCCCGATGCCTCCTGGCGGCGGCGGGCGTCGTCGAGCATGGCGAGGAAATCGCCGTCGAACCGATCGGACGTCTCCCGGCGGGTTCGGTGGATTTCGTCAAGTAGGGGATCAGCCGTCAATGTCTGTCTCCATTCACCGCCCGGCGGTTGTCTCGACATAGTCCACCGTGCTGGTTGCTTCGGGGACTTGCTCACCGGACAGCCGCAGCCCTTCGATGTGAAAATCGATCGCCTCTTCAATCAACCGTCGGACCTCGGCTTCCGTATCGGCAGCGGCCGCGCAACCGGGCAGATCAGGGACGTACGCGCCATACCCGTCCGGTCCCTGTTCGATAACGACAGCATATCGATTCATGATTGGTCCGAGCCTTTCAGGCCCGCCTGCTTGAGGATGCTGTTCAGTGTGCCTGGTGGAATGTCCTGACTGAGTTTCCCGGAAACGGTGACCAGACCGGGCTTGGTTGCGTGCTTGAACTGTCGATGGTCGCCGCGCGTCCTGTCGAGATACCAGCCGTCCGCTTTGATGAGTTTGATGACTTCGCGGACTTTCATGGTTCCGCTATTGCACTCTCAAGGATGTCGTTCGCGCCTGTGCGATTCAGGTCATTACTGCGTCGAATCGGAGGTCATTATCCTTCCGCGAATCTCCTCCCGCAACCGGGACACTTCCTCCGACAATTCCACAGTCCGTCCGGGGGCTTCGCCTCGCCAGAATGGGATTGTCGGCGGTGCGCCCTGGGCGTCGGAGACGATGAGGTCGTTGCCGCGAAGTTGGTGAATCCGCCAGGAGGTGTTGCCGAGCAGGAAGATGTCCCCCGCCATGCTCTCCACGCCGAAGTCCTCGTCAACCGAGCCGACGACGGTGTTCTCCGATTCAAGGATCACGCGAATCGCGTCAACTTCCGGGATCGCCCCGGCGTTGTTGATCGCCGTCAGCCGGGCGGCGCGGCGACCGCGGATGCGGCCGTTCACTTGATCGTGGTGCAGCAGCGTGGTTGTCCGTCCGGAGGTCGAAGTCACTCCTTCGCTCAGAAACTTCAGCGTCTCATCGAACTGCTCCCGCGACAGGTTGCGGTAGGGGTAAGCGCGGCGGACGCGGTTGAAGAGTTCATCCGTGTTCCATTCCTGTCCGGCCGCCTCGGCCACGATCTGTTGCGCAAGCACGTCGAGCGGAGCTTCCGGAATCGGCACGGCGTCCAGACGGCCGGCCTTCACCGCGCGGATCAGCGCCATGCACTCCAGCAGTTCATCGCGCGTGAGGGCGAAGAGGCGGCCCTTCGGCACAAGTCCCAAGGCGTGGCCGCTACGGCCGATCCGCTGCAGGAACGTCGCGATCGACCGCGGCGATCCCAATTGAACCACCAGGTCGATGTGCCCCACATCGATGCCGAGTTCCAGCGATGCCGTCGCCACCACGGCCCGCAGCGTTCCCTCTTTGAGACGCTGTTCCGTTCCGAGCCTAAGATCGGCCGCCAGCGCGCCGTGATGCGTTCCGACGGCGTCCTCCCCCAGCAACTCCGTCAACTGATGCGTGACCCGTTCCGCCAGTCGCCGCGTATTGACGAAGATCAGCGTGCTGTGGTGCTGCTCGATCAATTCCACCAGCCGGGCGTTAATCTCCGCCCATTGCTCATGGGAGCAGACTGCCGACAATTCGCTCGGCGGCGTTTCGATCGCCAGATCGAGGTCGCGGGCGTGTCCCACGTCGATGATTTCACACGTCAGCGACCGGTCCTCATTTATTCCGTCCGACGGCGCGTTGGCGGACGAGTCTCGGCCAATGAGGAAGTCAGCCATCCGTTCGATCGGCTTCTGAGTCGCCGACAGCCCGATCCGCTGCAACCGACGATCGGCCAATGCTTCGAGTCGTTCGAGGCTCAGCGCCAGGTGCGAACCGCGCTTATCCCGCACCAGCGCGTGAATCTCATCGACGATCACCGTGTCGACCGAACACAGTACCTCACGGCTCTTTTCCGCCGTCAGCATCAGGTAGAGCGACTCGGGCGTCGTCACCAGTATGTGGGGCGGCCGTTTGACCAGTTGCGAACGGCGATACGAATTCGTGTCTCCGGTGCGCAAACCGATGCGAATGGGAGGGACCGTGAGACCCTGGGCCTCCGCGTGCGCGGCGATCTCCGCCAGCGGCACTTCGAGGTTGCGGTGCATGTCGTTCGAGAGCGCCCGCAGCGGCGAAACGTAGACGACCCGCAGCTCCTCGTTCAGCCGGCCCTCCGCCGCTTCGCGAAAGAGCCGGTCGATCACCGCGAGAAAGCCGGTGAGGGTTTTTCCGCTGCCGGTCGGCGCGGCAATCAGCGTGTGCCGGCCGCTGACGATCGCCGGCCACCCCTTCGTCTGCGGCTCGGTCGGACCGTCAAAGCGGTTCTCGAACCAGCCTTGTATGACGGGATGAAATGCATCGAGCGGCATTTGGAGACCTCGGACCGAATGTGAACAGGTGCACACCGATTATAACAGCACGACACAAAATGGAAGAGGGTGCAGCCAGTCAAAATCTGTGCACTCCATCCAGTGGCTTCATACTCCACCAGACACATGCAAGAACCATTCACTTTCAAGTGGACAACGGACAGAATGGAGCACAGCGGTATCCTCGTCTCCGGCCGGTGTCTCCTTTCCTACCCACAACCTGAGTCAGCTTGCCCATGCCCACTCTCAATCCAGCCAGCGGCGGCCGACCGCTCGTTCTGCTGACGTTGTCGCTCCTGATGCAGACTGCACTTGCGGCCGAGGCTGCGGAGAAGCAGGACGAAGTCACGTACTCCGCAGCCGACACAGTGGCGCCCCCCGCTGCGGACGACCAAGCCGGGAAGGAGCGACTCCGGCTGCTGAGTTGGAAGCCGGACGAGTTCTCCGTGCGGTGTGAATTCCGTGCCGGGGAAGAGTACGACGCCTTGCTCTCCTTCCCCTCGCCGCTGCCGAGCGGTGAATCACAGAACGATCTGGTCACTATGGAGTGGTACGCGGTGCGGGATGGGGGTTCCGAGAATGAAGCGGCGGCGACTCCTATCGTCAATGCGCCGGCGATCCTCGTCATCCATGAATCGGGTTCGGGGATGACGGCCGGTCGCCTCTTCGCCAAGGCGATCCGCAATCGGGGGGTGCACGCGTTCATGATTCACCTGCCGTACTATGGCGAGCGGCGGGGGGAGCAGCGGCGTCCGACGGCGGAGAACTTTCATGCCGTGATGCGGCAGGGGATGACCGACGCCCGCCGCGGACGGGACGCGATCGCGGCGATCCCCGAGGTCGACACTGACTTCATCGGGATCCAGGGGACAAGCCTGGGCGGATTTGTGACGTCGATCACCGCGGCCATCGACGGTTGCTTCGACGGCGTGTTCATCATGCTGGCGGGGGCGGACCTGTACGACATTGTGCAGACCGGACAAAAGGACACGGCCAAACTCCGCGAGCAACTGGCCGAAGCCGGTTACCAGGGGGAGCGGTTGCAGAAAGTCCTCGAGATCGCGGAACCGTCCACGTTGGCGCACCGGCTCGATCCGGAGAAGACCTGGGTCTATGCGGCTCAACAGGACGAAGTGGTGCCGATCAAGAACGCCCGTCTGCTCGCCAAGGCCGCGAATCTCGACCCGTCCCACCGGCTGGAAGTTCCCGGGGGACATTACACGGTCGCCGTTTACTTCCCGTTCATCGTGGACCACATGGTCAAACAGGTCCGCAGCCGGATCGGAGACGGTTCTGTCGAGTCGAGGTAGCAACGCAGCGCTCCCCTGCGGGTCGCGGCCAGAGCGCTCTGCAGAACTGTGTTTGTGCTGAGGGGGCAGGTTGGCTGGAGTTCGTCATCTCCGGCGAAGTGGCGGGTCGAGAGCCGAGAGTCGAGAATCAAGGGGCACAACTCTTTGATGCGTCGATGGTTAGAGCTCTGGGCTCTTGACTCTCAGCCCTCAGCTCATTTTCGGTCATGCATCCGCGAATCAAGAACGGATCATTCTTGGAACCACATACCGAACTGCACAGCACTATAAACGGGACGCGTGAAACCATGTGACGTTTTGAAACGGATCGCCAAGCCGTTGATCGGACTCGAAACGGCTGGTAGTTTTCGTTGCACGTGACCGATTCTCGCCGGATCAATCGCGCGTCTCTCATCCATCGAGAATTCTTCTGACGGAAGGAACGTGATGTCCCTCATTCGGCGCCTGCTTGCTCTCTATGTCGCTGCATTCGGTCTGACGCCCGTTCTGGCGGACGACGACGCGGAACTGACGAAAGAGAAGCCGAACGTCATCTTCGTCATGGCCGACGATCTCGGATACGGCGACCTCGGCTGTTACGGGCAGACGGAGATCGAGACGCCCAACATCGACGGCATGGCGGCCGAGGGGATGAAGTTCACGAACTACTATGCCGGGTCGACCGTCTGCGCTCCGTCGCGCTGCGTGCTGATGACCGCCCTGCACACCGGGCATTGCTTCATCCGCGGCAACAGCAAGTGGAATCTGCGGATCGGCGACGTGACCGTCGGCGAGGTGGCGCAAAAGGCCGGTTACAAGACCGGCGCGTTCGGCAAGTGGGGACTCGGACACGAGAACTCCGGAGGGCATCCCATCGTCCAGGGATTCGACGAGTTTTACGGCTATCTCGATCAGCACCACGCGCACAACTATTACCCCTCGTTCCTGATTCGCAATCTGAAGCGGGAGACGTTGACTAACGTCGTGCCCGGCGAGGGGGATTACGGTCAAGGCGTCGCGACCGAGAAGAACGAATACTCACACGATCTGATCTTCGCCGAGGCGCTGCAGTTCATCGACCGGCACAAAGATGAGCCATTCTTCCTGTACCTGCCGGTCACGATCCCCCACGCCAATAACGAGGCCCGCGAAGCCGGGATGGAGATCCCTGATTACGGAATCTACGCCGAGAAGGACTGGCCGGACCCGCAGAAAGGTCTGGCGGCGATGATCACCCGGCTCGATACCGACATGGGGCTGCTGTTCTTCAAACTGCGGGAACACGGACTGGATGAAAAGACGCTGGTGTTCTTTACGTCGGACAACGGTCCGCACGCGGAGGGGGGCAACGATCCGGAGTTCTTCGATTCCAACGGTCCGCTGCGGGGCAAGAAGCGGGATCTGTACGAAGGTGGAATCCGCGTGCCGATGATCGCCCGCTGGCCCGGCCGGATCGAACCCGGCGCCGAGACCGACCACATCTCCGGCCATCAGGACCTGATGGCGACCTTCGGGGAACTGGCGAGCGCCTTTTATCCTCCCGGCTTTGACGGACTGAGCATGGCGCCGACGCTGCTGGGCAATGAGGACGAACAGGAGCAGCACGAGTACTTGTACTGGGAGTTTCACGAAGGGAAGTTCGCGCAGGCGGTGCGGATGGGCAAGTGGAAGGCGGTCCGTTACCTGACCGACGACGAAACGCTTGAACTCTACGATCTGGAGGCGGACGTGGGCGAAGAGCACAACGTCGCAGCGGAGCACGAGAGCATCGCCCGGGATCTGGCGCAGATTATGGAGGAAGCCCACGAGCCAAGCCGAGAATGGCCGATCGACCCCTCAAAGCGTCCCCCCGCTCCCGAACCCCGCCCGCGGCCGACGCCGAATACCGATTGAGGACCAGAAACGCCGACTGCGAGCGACGCTGAAGGCGTCGCACAGCGAAGCCGGGGGTCGCGACGACAGGAGCGCACCCCCGGTCTGAGGTTGGCGCGCTTGCAAGAACGCTGAAGGCGTTCGACAGGCGGCGACTGTGGAACTCTTTCAGAGTTCACGCTGAATCCTTGCCCACGACAACCCAGGGTGACGCGGCTGCGCCGCTCACCCTGGGCTCCGCTGTCGTACGCCTTCAGCGTACGGTCGGCGCCCGCGCGGCGTTTACGGAGCCAGAGTGATATCGAGATGTGTGTAACTGACGGCCTTCCAAGGCCGTGGCAGCGTAGACACCCGCGCTGGGGCGTCCCTGGTCGATCAACGGACGAACTGTCGCGGCGAGGACACGCAGTCCGGTCCCGGCGGCCCGGATTGCTGGAATTTCGAAGAGTCGTTCTTGCCCGGTGTGCTACGGGTTCGGCTGGATATTGCCCGACAGGGTGACTTTGAGTTTGCCGATGCATTTGCTGCCCGGCGGCACGTTGATTCGCAGCAGCAGCATGCCGTCGGCCGGCGGCTCCAGATCGCGCGCCTTGCCGATTGTGAACGGTCCGCTCGGTTTGGGCGGCTGGCGTTGTCCCTGCTGGGGCGGGGGGACGATCAGTGCCATCACAGCGCCGTTGGGAACGTCGGAAGCCATGTCGCGCATCACGTCCTCGCCGCGGAAACCCTCCGGTCCCAGCGACTCATTCACGATGTAGCGATAAGTTCCATCCGCCGTCAGACGAACCGGCTGGTCCTTCTTGACGAACACCCCCGTTGTAATCCACCCTTTGGAGGCATCGACCTCGACGACGTGACTCGTACCGTCGAAGACCGCGTCCTCGATTTCCTGGAGGCGGGTTTTCACACCCTCTGCGTCCGGCTTGATCTTGAGAATCTCTTGCAACGCCTGTTTGGCCTTCTCCAGTTGACCGGCGTCCTCGTAGCCCTCCGCCAGGTCGTAGAGTCCGGTGAGGTATGATCGCTGGAGATCCTCCGCCTTCTGATCGAGCGCCTTGAGATTGGCGGGTGAATCGGGCCGCGGCTTGCGGGATTGCCCCGTCACCGGAAGTCCCACTGCGACAGCCAGCGCCATGGCCGCCAGTGACGCCGCGATCGAGGGACGGAAAGCGAGTGCTGAGTTCCGCATGATGGCCTCCACTGGTGCGACCGCGATTCGCCGCTGCTGCGGATTTCGATGTCGAACTCGATAAGTCGGTCTTAAGGGATTAGATTCGTTCGCGCTGTTGTTGACAACCCCGTCCACTGGGCGCTCGATTGTCCGGTGCGCCGCAACCACATCGTGACGGCTGCGGAGCGGCTCCGAGTTTGAGTAGCATTTTGAAATGACCGCCAACGACCGCGACGTCGAAGAACTGCTGGCGCAGAGATCGCTCTATCCTGCGCGGTCGCGCTGGTTGCGGCGGAGCGACGCCATCCTGCGCACGGTCTGCGTTGCGGCCATCGTGGTCAGTCACGGCGTATGGAGCGGGCGCGACCGTCCGTGGCAATTCGGCGCGATCGTCTTTCTCGGCATGGCCTTTACGAGCGCAGAGATCGCGCTGCGTTATCACTGGAGCCTGAGAAAGCCGACGTTTTTCTCGCGGCACCGCAGCCACGTGGTGCTGGCCGTGTTGTGGACGCTGGGCGTGCTCGGCGTCGTGATTCTGGGGCCTTTGATCGCCGGCGGCGCGGCGGATGGGAACGGCGGCCGCTGGCATTGGATCGTCCGCGTCTCGGAGTGGTTGATGATCGTGGCTGCGGTCAGCGGCGGCGTGAAAGTTCTTCGCACGGCGACGGCCGGCGGGATCAATCCTGCCGTGCTGCTGACTTCGTCCTTTCTGTTTCTGATCACAGTCGGCACGCTCGTGCTCATGCTGCCCCGCTGCCGGGCGCAAACGCCGGGCGTTGAACCGGTCGGTGCGCCGTTCCTCGACGCGCTGTTCACGTCGACGAGCGCGAGTTGTGTGACCGGCTTGATCGTCGTCGACACGGGAACCTATTGGAGCCGCACGGGGCAGGCCGTGATTCTCTGCCTGATTCAGTTGGGCGGGCTGGGCATCATGACGTGCGGGGCCTTTTTTGCGATCCTCGCGGGGCGCGGCGTGCAGTTGCGCGAGTTCTCGACGCTCAAAGAAATTGTCTCTTCCGAACATGCCGGCAGCATTCGCCCGGTGATCGCCTCGATTCTGATTCTGACGGCCGTCGCCGAGTTGGCGGGCGCGTTCCTGCTGAGCGGATTGTGGGCCGATCTGGAATCGGCCGATCGCATTTTCATGAGCGGTTTTCACTCCGTGAGCGCCTTCTGTAACGCCGGTTTTTCGCTGACGCCGGACAGCTTCATTGGTCGCTCCAGAGCTTGGGAAGTGTGGGGAGTGGTGCCGCTGCTGATTATTGTGGGGGGACTCGGTTTTCCGGTCGTCTGGAATCTGTTGCGGGTCGGGGTGCGACGTCTTTCCCGGCTCTGGCGGCGTCAGGCCGGATCTGAACCTCAGCCGAGGGCACGGGTGTCGCTGTCTTCAAAGCTGGTCCTCGTCACGACGGCGTGCCTGCTGCTGGGGGGGACGGCGGTGATTTACCTGCTGGAACTGACCGACCCCGATCGAACCAGCGCCACCGCGATGCATCCGGCGGACGCCTGGTTTCAGGCGGTCACGCTCAGGACGGCGGGCTTCAATACGGTCGACATCGACGGCTTGCAGCCGGCGACCAAGCTGCTGGCGATCGCCCTGATGTTCATCGGCGCGTCCCCCTGCTCGACGGGGGGCGGAGTGAAGACCGTGGTGCTGGCGCTGGCCGTGCTGGGCCTGCTCTCCACGCTGCGGGGGCGGAACAGCATCGAGTGCTTCGGGCGATCGATTCCGCCGACGCTGACGAACCGTGCCCTGGCCGTGCTGTTCGTCGGACTGGCGTCGGTGATGACGACCACCGCGCTGCTGTTGCTGTTCGAACAGCGTCCTGAGAACCTGCTGGACTACGTGTTTGAAGCGACGAGCGCGGCTGGAACGGTCGGCCTCACGACTTCCGTTTCCACCGGGAGCGGAGACGTGATTTCCACGACGCAATCATTGAGTCCGCCGTCGCGAGTCGTCATTGTCGTCGCCATGTTTCTCGGACGCATCGGACCTTTGACGCTGATGCTGGCGCTGTCTGGAAAGGTGTCGCCGGCCCGTTATCAATACCCCGAAGAATCGGTCACCCTCGGCTGATTCGATTCCTGGAAAGCTGAAACATGCCCAAGGTCGCTGTGATCGGACTGGGACGATTCGGAACGGCGCTCTCCCGGCGGTTGTCTGCAGCAGGGGCTGAAGTTTTGGCGATCGACCGCGACGGCCGGCTGATCGACGAGATCAAGGACGACGTCGACGTCGCCGTGCGTCTCGATGCGACCGATCGGCAGGCGCTGCTCTCGCAGGAGGTTGACAAAGTGGACGTCGCGGTGGTGGCGATCGGCGAGAACTTTGAAGCCTCGCTGTTGACGGCCGTCGTGCTCAAGCAGTTTGGCGTGCCGCACGTCGTGTGCCGCGCTCAGACGGCCATTCATGCCGAGATCTTTCGGCAGATCGGGGCGGACGAAGTGGTTCAACCCGAGCAGGAAACGGGGGCGCATCTCGCGCGGCGGCTGGCCAATCCGCGGCTGGTCGACGCCTTCCGGCTGGCGGACGGCCTGACGCTGATCGAGTTCTCAGCGCCGGCGGAGTTTCACGAGAAGTCGATCCGGCATCTCGAACTGCGGGCGAAGTACGACGTGAACCTGGTGGTGATCCGCCGCCGGCAGGGGGAGGCGCAGCGCGTCTTTTCTCCGTCGCCCGAAGAAGTGATTCAACCCGACGACGTGCTGGTCATGATCGGTTCGGACGAAGCGCTGGCCCGCCTGCCGAAGGAGTAGCGAGACAAAGAACGGCCCCCGGAGAGTCTCCGGGGGCCGCGACGATTCGTCGAGTAAGCGCGAGCGGTCAGTCGTCGTAATTGACGATCACGACGTCCCGCTTCGCCTTGATGTCGACTTCGTACTCGCCGTAATCGTATTCAACCTTCGTGCCGTCTTTGTTGGTCTTGATCTTCGGGCAGCAATCGGGCGGCACGCAAATCTGGACGTGGCGGCAACCGCAGCAGGGATTGCAGGGGTCGGCGACCGACACGATGATCGGCACGGCGCAGGGATGAATATTGTCTGCGTCTTCCACCTTCACGCAGGGGTAGAGCGCAATCGGCGCCGGTCCCACTTCGTGAGTGGATGATTCGGGTGCGTCGGGCACCGGAACAGGAGGTTGGTCGTCGGCCGCCGCGAAGTTGACCGCAAACAAACTCAAGGCGGCCAGTGTGAACTTGATTCGCATCTGAGTTGCTCCTCATCTGAATGACTCGGCCGCGGCTTCGCGTCGATACGGTCGGCGCTCGAAACGCGGCACTGCCTCTGGGACCCCGACGAGCCGAGAGACCCGCCATCGAAAACTACCCCATCGACAGCGGGCGGCCGGATTCGGGTCGCGATTTCGGCCGGCAGCGCCGGAGATACTTGCTTTCCGATGCGGTTTAGAGAAAGCAGGGCGTCCGTAAGGGGCTCGGAGACAGGCTGCGAACCCGCGAAATCCCGGAGAATCGGAATGGGCGTGCGCTTCGGCAAATGCGACCGGCGCGCATCAGGATCTTCACAGGCCGGCGTTCCAGCCGCAGAAGTACATCGCGCGGGGGACGCCCGATTCGAGCAGTTCCTGCAGCGGGTCGACCGGGCGGCTGGCCTCCGCGGTCCCCAGCAGCAGATCGGCGAAGGAGAGCGGATGGGAGTACTCGACCACGCAAGGATGCTTGACGCCCAGTTCGTCCGTCATGGTCTGGATGGCGTCGTCGAGGAATCCGATCTCGTCGATCAGGCCGTTGGCCGACGCCTGGTCGGCGGTAAAGATGCGTCCGGTGGCGAGTTCCGCCACAGCCGCTTCGTCGAGATTCGCGCGGCCTTCGACGATCACACCCTTAAAGCGGTCAAACGAATCGTCCATGATGTCTTTCCAGACATCCCGCTCCTCGTCCGAGAGTTCGCGAAACGGGCTGAGCGAGTCCTTGAACGGGCCGGTCGTCAACGGCTCGGAGCGGACGCCCCATTCGCTGGCCAGTTGCGAGACGTCGTAACGGGGGATGATGACGCCGATGGAGCCGGTCCAGGTGGTCGGTTCCGCGTAAATCTTCGCGCCCGGGCCGGCGCCCATCGCGACATAGTAGCCTCCGGAGGCGGCCATCCGCGTCATCTGGACCGCCATCGGCATGCCCCGCTCTTCGCGCAACCGCTGCAAACGGTGGTAGATCTGATGGCTGTCGGCGACCAGACCGCCCGGGCTGTCGATCACGAGAATGACCCCCTTCACGTCGTCGTCCTCTTCGATCGTCTCGATCGTGTCCAGAACCCGCTCCGTAAAGGGAGGCATGATGGTGCCCCGGATGTGCAGCAGGGCGATTTTCTCGTCGGAGTTCGAGTCGCCTGAGTGAAATGATTCGATCGCACCGCTTCCGCTTTCGGACGCGTTTCGGGAGACGGCGAACTGCGTCAGATTCAGCAGCATCGACCCGGACAGCAACAGGAACAGAAAGAGCACCAGAAACCACCGCCGTCGGGGAACCTGTTGAATCACGATCGTTTGCGGCTGCCGTTCAGAGGGGGAATCGCTCATCGCACCTGTGAAGCTGGAGGAAACGGGGGCACTTTACGGGTTCTGCCTGTCGTGACGGCTGTTCATTCCGACCTGATGATTCAGGCGGTGTAGACGGCACAACCGGCGGAATCCAGACGACCAACCGGTCGATAGATGATCTGACCGGCCGGTCAAGCGGATATCAGGAATTATCCGCCCCGGACGGCCGGCGTGCAACAGCGATCTCTTTTCGGACAGGTCGTTGAATTCATTCGGCCCCATCGGACGGGTCGAACGGGCGTTGTGCACGACTCGACGCAGCCGCATCGGGCCAACAGCAAAGTCCGCCGACCAGGATTGTCCACGGTCGCCGCAAGGCAGGAGCAAGCAAGTATGACCATCGACAGGCACAGCAAGGCAGCGCGTCGGTTTCTCGTTGCGGGAGCCGCGGGAATGTTGTTCGCAACCCCCGTCGCAATGCACTTCGGCGCTCTCAAGGCCGGCGAGCCCGCTTCCGGCGCGAATTCGCACAAGCTCGAACAGATCCTCACGCGGGAAATCGAGGCGATCCCCGCTGAGACGGCCGCTCCGACGCCGACTGCGGCAGAAAGTGCGATGCCGATCATCCGGGTGGCCCATACCACGGACGCGCCGCAACCGCACCCGCGAAGCAATCAGTCGCAGCGCGTGCGACACATGGAGAGCGCGGTCCAGCAGCACCTCGAGCAGTTGCGTCAGGCCGACGGCCGCACTGACGTGCCGAGATTCGTTGTCCCGCAAGAACTGTACGAGTCGGCTCGTCAGGCGCGGGAACAGCAGGGCGGCTACGTCTCGCCGAGGAAGCGGACGTTCACCGACTGGTTGAAGCCGAGGACGTGGCGGCGACGGTTCACCAGAAACCAGAATGCCGAACCGGTCTATCAGCAACCGGTGCAGGGCGTGGAGACGGGCGCCCCGGCTCCTTTGCCGCAGGCCGTGCCGCCGGCAATGACCGCGACTCAGCCTGCTCCGCAGCCCGCGGCTGCACCCGCCGAGGAGATCAAGCTCCCGCAGGTCTCGCCAGAGATCTTCACACTGGAGTCGGAGCCGAGGCCTCAGCCACAGCCGTTCCCGGGCCTGGCGGAAAGCGACGAACCTGCGGACGCGCCCGCTGCCGACGCCGCTCCGGCCGGGAAGCCGCAGATCGAGTTCTTCTTCGCACAGCCTGAGCCTGAAACGACGCCGTTCGCGGAACCGCAGGCTGCGCCTCCGGCGGAACCTCTTCCCGTCGCAGAGCAACCGGCCGTTGTCACGGAGGCGCGTCCGGAACTGGAACTCCCCGGTCAGGGACCGTCGCCGGCTGCGGAACTGACCAGCGAAAGCGACAATCCGTTCACCGGTCTGGAACTCGAGCCGGTCCCGTATGCGGCGCCGCAACAGGCCGCGCAGCCCGATCGCCGGTCGGTCACGACAGAGAAACCGGCCGCCCCGGTTGGGGGACCGGCGTTGTCCGGGCCGGGCCGGAAGGGAGCGCCCGGCGAGCTGCCTCAGGTTTCGCAGCAGCGGCCGCTGGCGGGAACCGGCGTCAACGTGGGGTCCACCACGCGTGAGAAGATGGAACTGATCGCCGCCCGCCGGGGTCTCAAGGGCTTCAAGGGATTCTGCCCGGTGATGCTGCGGGACCATCGCGAACTGGTCAACGCGAGCCTGGATCACTCCGCCGTCTATCACGGCAAGACCTACTGGTTCTCTTCCGCGGAAGCCAAGGAGGCCTTCCTGGCCGCTCCGGAAGCGTACGCCCCGGCGAACGGAGGAATCGACCTGGTCCACTTCAGCCAGACCGGCGAGAAGACGGACGGATCGCTGGATCACGCCGTGTGGTTCCGGGGACAGCTCTACCTGTTCTCGTCGGACGCGAACAAGGAAGAGTTCAAATCCGCACCTCGCGACCATCTGCCCTCGAATTGAACGGGGGACATGGAGACTGCCTGTCGCTTCCGGTCGCACGATGCTGACCGGAAGCGTCGAGACGCCGCACAGGCCCGCCGGCATGGAAGCCGGAAGGGCCTGTGCTCATTTGCGAGGGTGCGAAACTGCGAAACGGCCAGCCGCTGAGCGTTATTCGATGCGCAGGCGGCAGAGGCGTTTCTTGCCGACGCGAATCAGGAGTCCGTCGGTCGCCGGGATGAACTGGTCGTAGGCTTCGATCGGGGTTTTCCCCTCGCCGAGATACGCGCCCCCCTGCTGGATGGCCCGGCGGGCGTCGCTGGTCGAAGAGCAGAGGCCGGTCGCTTTGAGCAACTGGGCGGCTCGCATTCCACCATTTTCCAGGGCGTCCCTGCTCAGCGCGACCTCGGGGATGTCTTCCGGCAGGCCGCCCCGCCCGATCTCGCGCTGCCACCGTTCGGCGGCCTCCCCGGCGGCGCCGGCGTCGTGGTATTGGGCGATGACCGCTGCGGCCAGTTTGACCTTGGCCTCCTTCGGGTGACCGCTCAGCAGACGGTCGACCTCGTCCAGCGGAATGTCGGTGAGCAGCTCGAAGTACTGTCGCAGGCAATCGTCGGGAACCTGCATGAACTTCTTCATCATCTCGTAGGGGGGCTCGGAAATCCCGATGTAGTTCCCGAGGCTCTTGCCCATCCGGCGGACGCCGTCGACGCCGACGAGGATTGGCGACATGAGCCCGATCTGCGTCGGCAGACTCTCTCCCTTCTGGAGTTGCCGGGCCAGCATGAAGGCGTGCAGTTGCTCGGTGCCTCCAAGTTCCACGTCCGCCTTGATCTCGACGGAGTCCCAGCCCTGCATCACCGGGTAAAGGCATTCGTGGAGGTAAATGGCGCTTTCCGATTCCATCCGCTTGGCGAAGTCGTCCCGCGTGAGGAGCTGCGCGACGGTGACCTTGCCGGTCAGTTCGAGCACGTCGGCGAAGGACATCTTGGCGAACCAGTCGCCGTTGCGGTGAATTTCGGCGCGATCGAGGTCAACGACTTTGCCGACCTGTTCGAGGTAGAATTTTGCGTTCTCTTCGACCTGATCGGCGGTGAGCCGGGCGCGGGTTTCGTCGCGGCCGCTGGGGTCGCCGACCATGGCCGTGTAGTTGCCGATGATGATGACCGCCTGGTGGCCGAGTTCCTGGAACTGCCGCATTTTGCGGAGCGGCACGGTGTGGCCGAGATGGACGTCGGCCGCGGTGGGATCGATGCCGTACTTGATGCGGAGCGGCTGATTTGCCTTGCGGCTCTGCTCGAGTCTGGGGGCCAGTTCTTCTGCGGGGACGATCTTTTCGACGCCGCGGCGAATGACCTCGAGTTGTTCGTCAACGGGGGGGAAGCTCATGGGAGACGGTTGTTGAACGGAGCTGTTGTGATTGCGCGGCGTCAGGGTAGCAGCCGGTTGGTCGATGGTCGATGGCGGATGGTCGAGGGTCGAGGGCTGGTGGAGAAGGAGAAACTGATTGTTGTTGCCGTGGGTGATGCGATGCGGCAGAATTCGTAGCGCATGCGCGGGCGGTCGCTGGACTGCGACGCGGCGTTCGAGCAATCCGCGTTCGATCTAACGCGGCACGCGCGCTGATCCATCAATCCGGAAGCGGGACGGGACGGTGGCTGAGATTCTGGAGTCCGGTTCGCTGCTGCTGGCGTTGCTCAATCCCTTCCTGCTGGTTGTTTACCTTGTCGACTTGTTCAAGAGTCTCGATCACTGGCAGTTTCGGCGCGTCCTGGTGCGGGCCGGAGTGATCGCCGGCGCCACTCTCTGCTCGTTCGCAGTTCTGGGCGAGTATATTTTCACGCGGGTGATTCACGCCGAGTTCGCTTCTTTTCAGATCTTCGGCGGGATCGTGTTCGTCCTCATCGGCCTGCAGTTCATGTTTCGCGGTCCGGTCGCCATCGAGATCCTCCGCGGCCAATCGGTGCACGTCGCCGGCGCCGTCGCGATGCCGGTGCTCATCGGACCGGGAACAGTCAGTGCCAGCGTCGTGGTCGGGAAGGCCCATCCGCCGCTCACGGCGTGCGTCATCGTGCTGAGCGCGATTGCGCTGTCATTGATTATTGTGCTGCTGCTGAAGGCCGTTCACGACTACGTGCGGCCTCGCAATGAGGCGTTGGTGGAGCGTTACGTGGAGATCGCCGGCCGGGTGACCGCCCTCTACGTCGGTACGATCGCCGTTGAAATGATCATGCAGGGGGTGACAAGTTGGTTGCGGGAGAATTAGGACTTCGCCGATGTACTTATTGTCGTGCCGGGGCGGCCTGATCTGTCGCCGGGATTCGGGCGTCGTCTAGAATCGGAGCGGGCATGCAGCGGGTTATTTTGTTTCATCGGGTTTATTGAGCAGGACGTCATTCCATGCGACGGGTGTTGGTGCTGGCGGTTGTGGTCTTGAGCGGGGGGCTCGCCGGATGTGGTTCCGGGGGGCAAGAGGGGTCGGCCGATGACGAGGCGGCGGCGAACGGGAGTTCGATCGATACAGAACCGGATTTCGGAAGCAGTCCGCTGGGGCCGGGGGCGACGCCGCCGGAGTTGGCCGCCGAGGGCTGGCTGAACGGCGACGCTCCAAGTGAATCGGAGTTGGCGGGGAAAGTGGTTGTGGTTGAGACGTGGGCGTACTGGTGCGGTCCGTGTGCGAGCATCGCGCCGGAACTAGTGCAGACGTACAACGACTACAAAGTGCGGGACGTCGTTTTCATTGGATTGACGGCTGAGGAAGTCGACCGGAAAGCCGAGAGTGAGTTGTTTCTCTCGAGGTACGACATCACCTGGCCGAACGGTTACGGCGCCGGAGCGACAATTGATGGTTTGGGCGTGTACGGCTATCCAACGACGATCGTGATCGGAAAGGACGGCAAGGTGGTGTGGAACAGCATGCTGCCGGGCACGCTGCGGGAGGCGATCGACGAGGCGCTGGCTGTGGAGTCGGAGTCTGCGGGCTGACTCGCCGGTTGCCGGTGGGGTAGCGTGACGCGGAATCTGCTGTGTTTCAGTATGGGCGAAACTGATGGAAAGACAGTTCGGAGACGTCTACTTCGAGACGAGCTATTTTGAAGATCAAAATGAGGGGTGCGCCGGAGTCCGGCTGCATCGGACTCGGGCGGGCGCCCAGCCGATTGTGGCGGCGGAAGTCGTGTTCTGGGACGCGTCGGGGCAGTTCTTTGTCGAGACGTTCAACACGGACGTCCCGCTCGAGATTCTGGAACGGCTGATTGCGGAGGCGAGAGAGCGGATCGACGGGGGGTAGGGGGCGGGAGTCTGGCGTATGCAAGTTCACACGATTCGTTATCACCTTGCAACAATCCTGAGTTCAATTTGAGATGGACGACGACATCTATTTTCGCCCAGTGGAGGACGGCGGTCGCCCATCAGACCCCGGTAGCGTGCCGGAGTCGCTTCAGTGCCTGCTTCCGCTCGCGGAGCGAATCCGGCGTCCCACGTACGACGGAACGCAAGACGCATTTCGGAGTGCAAGTCCCCGGGACCGGGTCACATTCCGGCGGCTGTTCAAAGAGCATCGAGAGGAACTGAAGAGTTGGCTCGATGCGAATATCAAACGCGGGTCGCCGTACAGTGCGGAGCACATTGCGCTCAGCGCTCTGCTGACGCTTGAAGATATTTTGTAGTGGCGCCCTTTCAGGGCTCCGACCTGTCACGGCTTCAGCACCAGCTTGCCGGTGGTGTGGCGGGCTTCGAGGTCGCGGTGGGCCTCGGGGGCGTGTTGCAGGGGGTAGGTCTGGCCGATGTGGAGGTGGAGTTGGCCTTCGTTGAGCCAGGCGGTGAGTTGATCCATGGCGTGGCGCATGACCGGTTCGTTCTCGATGACGGCGCCGACGGCGAGTCCGTGGACGGTGCGGTTGCCGAAGAGGAGGTCGTCGCCTGAGATCGTTGCGGCTTGGCCGGAGGCTTTGCCGAAGATCACCATGCGGCCGCCGGGAGCCCAGCAGGCGATGGAGGCGGCTGCAATCTCGCCGCCGACCGACTCGATGATGAGATCGACGCCTCGACCTGCAGTTGCATCGCGGACCTGCTCTGGCCACCCGGATCGTGAGTAGTTGATTGCGGCGTCGGCGCCGTTGTCACGGGCAAGTTGGCATTTCTCGTTCGAGCCGGCGGCGGCAATGACCTGAGCGCCGAGGAGCTTTGCGATCTGGACGGCGCAGGTTCCGACTCCCCCGGCGGCGGCGGTGATCAGCACGGTTTCTTTCGGCTGCACCTGTCCGATCGTCTGCAGGGCATGCAAGGCGGTCTGGCCGGTGACGAACAGCGCGGCTCCCTGTTCGGAGTCGATCGCTTCAGGGCAGGCAACCGTGAAACGCTCTTCGACGCAGACGAACTCGGCATAGGCCCCGTGACTGACGCAGCGGCCGATGACCCGGTCTCCCGGCTGGAACTTCGTCACGTCATCGCCGACTGCAACGACGCGGCCGCAGACTTCGATGCCGGGCGTGAAGGGCGGTTTGGGGGCTGAGGGATGCCGGCCGCTGCGGCGCATCGTGTCAACATAGTTGACGCCGATCGCTTCGGATTCGATGACGACTTCGCCGGCTGCGGGCCGCGGCTGGTCGATCTCCGTGTACTGCATGACGTCGGGGCCGCCGTGCTCGCGGCAGAGGATGGCGTGCATGGGTGTTCTCGTTCTGTATTGCGACGACGTTTTCGGATTACGGGTAGGTAATGAACAAGATGCGGTATTGAGAGGAACCACAAAGGCACGAAGGACACGAAGACGAATTGAAAGGGGGAACCATTCGACGTTGAAAAACGGGCATCCTCCGTCTGCTGGACTTCCCTTTGTGCTACTAACGTGCAGAATCTTGTCGTCCCGCGCGAATTCTTGCGATTGTCCGTAGCGCACGCTGCCAGCGTGCGCCAGCAGCTTTGCGATCAGCAGGACGCACGCAAGGCTGCGTGCGCTACGTGGTTGGGTTGCGGGCGACGCCCGCGCTGGGTTCTTCGTGCCTTTGTGGTTCCCATCTCGTGACAGGATCGCAGTAGGTTGTGGTCGTCACTCTCGTGTTTGTTTTGTGGATCAAGGTGACGCTGCATTAGTGACGGCGGCGTGCATGACCTGCTTCGATTCGCGGGCGAACTGTTTCTGTTTGCGGCGGACGTAGGGGTAGCTGATGCGGGCGGGCCACTGGTGGGGGCGGGAGAAGGCGAGGATGTCGTACCAGACGGTGTCGTCGTCGGCGCGCCATTCGACCTGAAAACGTTCTTCCCCGGACTCGGCGTGTTCCGGAAGTGTGCCGTAGGCGAAAGCAAACCGGCGGAGCGGCTGTTCCTCATCGAGGACGTAAACGATGCGGCAGGCGTTGAGCACCCAGATTCCCAGTGCGTGGGCCAGAACGCCGACCGTTTGTCCCGGTTGCGGTTCGGCGTCCGGGCGGTGCAGGTCAACCCAGTCGAACCGGTAGTGTTGCCAGCCTTTCAGCGCCTCGCAGGACGCGTCGAATACTGCGCGTCCGCTGCCGAGGCAGATGCGGTTGTGGTCGACGACGAAGCCGGGCGGCGATTCGGCGTTCCGCGTTGCGCCGACGGAGGGGTAAGTGAATTCGAGTGACGATTGCGCCTCGATGAATGCGCTGATTCGTTCGTCGGTCGGCTTCTTGAGGAGATACATCGATACGCTGCGTTGCGATTCAGCGCGGCGTGCCGAGGGCGACTCGGAAGCCGTCGCGGGAGTCGGAGTAGGACTTGTTGTAGATGCCCAGCCGGACGGCGCAGCGGGCGTTGCCGGGAACGTCGTAGTAGTTTCCGCCGCGGCAGACGGGACGGCCCACGGTCTTCTGTTCCGGATCCAGGTAGTGGACCTCTTCGTGTCCCCCCTCGGGATCGAAGTGGTCGATCGTGAACTCCCAGACTCCGCCGAGCATGTCGGCCAGTCCGAATCCGTTGCGGCCTCGTTCTCCGTAGCAGTCGACCGGTGAAACCATCGCATAGCCGTCGCTCCAGGGGAGCTTCGCTCCGGGCCAGACTTCGTCCCGGCCGGGGAGGAAGTCAATGGCGGAGATGTTCAGCCGGCCTTTGGCGTCGTTGAGGTCATTGCCCCACCAGAAATAGCTGCTGTCGTCGCGGCCGCCGCGGCAGGCGTAGGCCCACTCGGCTTCGGTCGGAAGGCGGTAGACCATGCCCTCGGGCAGCGCGCCCGCTTCGCGTTCCTTCCCGGTCAGCCAGTCGCAGAATGCGTTCATGTCGTTGTAACTCACGCAGACGACGGGGAAGTCGTCCTGCTCAGGAACGCCGTGGTTCGGGTCGCGCCAGCTCTTGTCCTCCATTTCGATCCAGGGATGGGGCGGGCCTCCGCTCTTGCCGTGCTGGGCGACCCAGGTGTGATCGAAACACTGCGTCATCCCGCCCGGCTTTTCGGCGTCGGTGACGTAGCCGGTCGCTTCGACGAAGTCGCGGAACTGGGCGATGGTGACTTCGGTGCGGCCGATCCAGAAGCCCTCCTTGACGCGCATCTTGCGCGGTTCGCCTTCGTAACCTTCGCGGACGCCGTCGCTCGATGAAAACTTCGCCCCGCCTGCCTCTCCGACGGCCCATTCCTTTTCCTCGGCAGTGCTGCCCATCATGAACTCACCGGGCGGGATGAAGACGACTTCAAGACTGACGTCGTCGCTGAGCTGCGCTTCTTTGGAATCACCCTGAGTTGGTTCCGCGGCGTGTGCCGCGCCGACGGTCAGGCAGCCGATCGTGATGATCGCGAGGAGCGGCAGGTTGAGAGAGGCGGGAGTGCGACGGATGATAGCGGCCTTCATGCAGGGGTCTCACTGGTGAGGTGGTTGTCGGACACAGGGTGTCAGCGTTCGTATCGACAATGAAGCGTCTCACGGTACTGCCGCATTACGTGTGGTGCAATGAGACGGGACCGGGAGAAAATCGGTTCGGTGGGGGACAGGTCAGTGACCGGCCTTTCCGCGGCATCCGAGATGTGAGTCTTGCCGCCGATTTGCGAAGGATTCGGCAGGATTGCCACGAGAAGCACAAAAACTCACAAAAAGAGGGAAGGCGCGACATCGACCCCTTTTCGCGTCTTTTTGTGCTACTCACCAGCGAAAGTTTGTCGTCCTGCGCAAATTTTGGCGTTTGTCCGTAGCGTACGCTGCCAGCGTGCGCGAACCGCCTCTGCGATCAGCGGGACGCACGCAAGGCTGCGTGCGCTACGTGGTTGTGTTGCGGGCATCGCCCGCGCTGGGTTTTTCGTGGCCAGTTTCCGTGGCGGTTCATGCATCGGGGAGTGCGGGACATGGCAAGCTCTCGGCGACCGCGGAATGGGGTGGTTTTGAAGTCGCTGGTCGGTGCGTTCCTGTCCGCCCGACGGTGCAAGTGCTGTTTGACATCCGGGACGGCGACGTCTATTCGTACCTGATCGGCAGACCGCTCCTCGAATCAGTTGCCACTGATGGGGAAGCATCCGGTTCTTGAATAACGAGGGGGACACATCGTGAGACGCAACACTTTCCCGGCAACGTCCCCTGGACGTCGACTAGAACGACGTCAGGCCGGCTTTGTGACTTCGATCAATGCGCTTCGTTTCCGGCGCGGTGCTCCGTCCGCGGCAGCAGTGCTCTCCCTGTATTCTGTGGTGCTTGTGATGTCATCCTCATCGACGCTCTCTGCGCAAGACGAACTGAAACCTCACATGGTGGGACACTGGACGCTCACGGAGAACGCCGACGACTCATCCGGCTCAAATCTCGCAGGACGCGACAAAGACCTCGCGTACACGCGTGAGGGAGCCGTTTTCGACGGCCAGACAAGTCGGCTCGACGTGAACGACGACGATCGGCTCAATTTCGGAGACGGCGAATTCTCGATTGCCGCATGGGTGCACACGGACTCCGAACTTGATGATGCGATCGGCGACCTGCTCAACAAGTACGATCCGGCGGCCCGCCGGGGATTCAATCTGTCGATCAAGCATCATGCGGGGGTAACCGGAAGTCAGTCGAACTACCGGCATCTGGAGTTCGGCATCGACGACGGAAAGCAGGAGGACGAGTGGCGCGACGAAGGTCGTCCCGGCAATTCGATCTTCGTCCACTCGATGACAGTGCACGACGGGGATCTGTACGTCGGCACGGTGGAGGGTTGGACCAACAACGACCACGGTCACGTCTACCGCTACGACGGAACGGGAGAGTGGCAAGACCTCGGCGCGCCGTGGAAGAGCAACGGTGTCACCTCGATGGCGAGCTACGACGGCCATCTCTATGTCGGAGTCTCCCGCGTGCTGCTGCACTACTCGGGGCTCGAACCGACGATCGCGCATCACATCGGCGGAAAAGTCTTCCGGTACGAAGACGGCGAATGGGTTGACCTGGGGCAGTTGCTGGGAGTCGACGGCGTCAACGGGATGGCGATCTTTCGCGGCCAGCTCTACGTCACGGGCTTCTACCAGCCGGCGCTGTTCCGCTACGAAGGGGGAACCGAATGGACGTCGCTCGGCTCGCCCGACGGTATGCGACCCGAAGCGCTCTGCGTCTATAACGGAGCGATGTACGCCACCGGGTACGACGAGGGAGCGGTCTACCGCTTCGACGGCGAGAGCTGGAGCCACACCGGTATCCTGGGCGACGCGACGCAGGTCTATGGGCTCGTCATCTACGAGGGGCAACTACACGCCGGGACGTGGCCGAAGGGGACGGTTTATCGTTACGAAGGGGAGGACGGCTGGATCAGCACGGGACGATTGGGCAACGCGGAAGAGGTGATGGGGCCGAACGTCTATAACGGGAAGCTCTATGCGGGAACGCTGCCGATGGCGGAGATCTATCGGTATGACGGCGATGAGCAGTGGAAATCAGTCGGCCGGGTCGATTTCACTCCGGATGTGATCTATCGACGAGCCTGGTCGATGGCCGTTTATCAGGGGCGTCTTTTCTCAGGAACGCTGCCGTCCGGACATGTCCGGTCGTTCGAGGCGGGAGTGAATGTCACCTACGACCACGAATTCCCGTCCGGTTGGCATCACATCGTCGCCGTGCGAGATGCCGATCGGCTGCGGCTCTATGTGGATGGAGAGCCGGTGGCCGCGTCCCGCGAGTTCAAGGCAGAACAGTTCGACCTGAGCAACGATGCTCCGCTGCGGATCGGGTCGGGGCCGCATGATCATTTGCGAGGGAAGCTGAAGGACCTCCGGCTATATCGCGGCGCGTTGTCGGCTGATGAGATTCGCGAGTTGGCGAAGTCGCGGTAGCAGGGAGATGGGATGGTGCTGTCACTGGTTGGCGCGGGAGTTGGGCCGGTTGGTGAGTTCTCAAGATTGTGGGGCTGCATCTTGTGGCTGCGCCACCCGGACGCGGGGGCGTCCGGGCCACCCTGAGTTTTGAGAAGACTCAGTCATGAAGAGATTGCGCGTGCGCCGGCGGATTTGATGAGTTGTTGGAGGGCTTCGTAGGGTTGGGCGCCGACGACGCCGCGGTCGCCGGCGACGAAGGTGGGGACGCCGGTGATGCCGAGTTGCCGGGAGCGGTTCCAGTCGGCGTCGACGAGGTCGCTGCAGGATCGTGATTCGAGCACTTCGTGCGCTTCAGTTCCGGAGAGGCCGGCCTGTTCCGCGGCCTCCAGGAGCGTGTCGATCTCGGCGAGGTTCCGGCCTTCGACGAAGTAGGCCTTGAACAGAATATCGTGGATTTCTTCACCCCCAGGTTGCTGGTCGGCCCAGGCGGCCAGTTCCTGGGCGAGACGGCTGTTGTAGGTCATCGTCCGTTCGCCGTAAGGGAGACCCGCTTCCCGCATCAAATCTGCCATCCGCTGCTGTGCGGCAGGAATGTCGATGTTGCGGCCGCGGAAGAGTTCCTCGAGCGTGAGGCCTTCCACGGGCGTATCGGGATGTAGCGGGAAGTGACGGAACTTCACCGCGATGTCGTACGCGTGGGCAAGTCGTTCAATACGGACCGTACTGAGGTAGCACCAGGGTCAGATGTAGTCGGAGAAGACTTCGAGGTTGATGGTGTGCTCGGTCGGCATGGGGGGCTTCGGGTCAGTGAGTCGCTGTGAAAGGGGTTTCTCGCGGAGTTGCAGAGACGCAGAGGTTGATCGGCATTGGATTCCGGTTGCGCGATCACTCGGTCGTTGAGGGGACCTCCCAGATGATGGCTTTGACGACGTAGGTGTCTTCTGTCTTGGTGTAGAAGAGGGTGAGGATCTTGCCGTCGTTTCTTTGGACGCTGGATGGGTAGCCGCCGTCGGTGGCGGGCATGGAGGCGAGGTGGGTGGGGGCGCTCCAGGTTTTGCCGAGATCGTCGCTGATTTCCACTTTGACGCCTTTCTCCTGCGAGCGGTCTCCGTAGCTGAAGACGAGGCGGCCGTCGTTCAGCCTGAGCAGATGTCCGGGGATCTGGCGGCCGTTCGTGACGGCTCCTTCGTTGGTCCAAGTTTCGCCGTCGTCGGTGGAACGGTACTGCGTCAACTGGCCGGATCGGGCGACGGCGAGCCACTGGCCGTCGCCGAGGTTCAGCAGGGCGGTTTCGTTGATGTTGTCGTCGATCTTGGCGCCGACCTGCCAGGTGCGGCCGTCGTCTTCGCTGGTGAGGAAAAAGGCCGCCCAGGGGTCGGGATGGTCCCAATAGGCGGTGGAGTAGGCGGACACGTTGAGGCGGCCGTCGGCGGAGAGGATAATGTCGCCGAAGGGGATCAACTCACGCCCGGCCGGGTCGACCGGGAATTCCTTCGTGACGTCCCAGTTCCTCGCTTCGTCCTCCGAAATGCAGACCCACGGCCTGAGGATCGCATCCCGGAAGGCGTCTCGCTTCGGCGCTCCCTCCTGCTGCACGTTGGTCCAACCGCTGACGAGGCCGACGATGTGGCCGTGCTGATTGAGGCCGACGGCTTGATTCATGCGGACGGTATCGGGGTCATGCTGCGTCATGCGGCCGACCGACTCCCACGATTCGCCATCATCGCTGCTGATCCAGCAGCCGACGTCGCCTTCGCGCTGGCCGTGGCTGGGCACATTGAGGCCGGCGAGCAGGATGTCGCCGCTGGGCAACCGGGTGAGATTGGGCCAGACCGTGGCGTCCTTGACGGCGATGTATGCGTCGTCCCGGGGGGGATCGTCGGCGGTGGCGGTGAGAGCGAAGGCGGTGATGGAGAGGGCGAGCGTTTTCATCGGGTTGGCCGCGTTGGGTTTCGTTGGCGGTGGGTGATGCGAGTATCGTCGTTTCCTCGTCGATGGTGATCAACCTCTCGCGGAGGCGCAGAGCCGCGGAGTGATGAGACCTGTTGCTGTGGTTGGAGAGATCGGGGAGAATTCGGTATTCGCTATTGGGGAAGACCGAGTGATGAGTATCGACGTCAGAATCGAGTCAGAAGATGGCGACATCGAGGCGGAGTTGTTCGATCCTGGCCACTTAACAGCTCGACTCGCGGACTCGTACCCTGGATCCGATTCGATCTGCCTCCGTTTCATTGACCCATACGGCGACACCACTTTCAATCAGGTGCAGCTTCCCGTGCTCATCGTTGAAATCGAAAGTGCCCTCGAATCGGCCACCGATTCGGACGTCAAAGCGCATGGTCAGGCGATGTTGGAACTCGCCAGACAGGCAAATTCGCACGTCCATACGTACCCCAAGTTCTATGGCGACTGACGAGCCCGTGCTGCAGGAAATGCACGACGCGTTCGTGCAAACTGTGCATTGGCCGAAAACGATGTTGTCGACCGGCAGACGCTGTCTGCAGAGTGCGGCAGCCTGCCTGCCGCATCGATGGGATGTGTTGTGCGAGTGCACAGATGACAGATGATTCGCCGGTTGGCGGGCGTGTCCGAAGTCGAACGGCTGCGCGAGCCGGGATGGTGTTGATACTGCTCTCGGGCGTGTTGTGGTTTTCGCTGTTTGTGGTTCCGTTCCTGCCATTGACGGTTGGCCAGAAGGCCGGGCTGGCGGGGGCGATGTTTGTCGGAGTGCAGGTTGCATGGTGGAGCGGAGCAGCGCTGGTCGGGCCGCGGACCATTGAACGGATGCGATCATGGTGGCGGCGCAGGACACGGAGTGAACAGACATGACGGGATTGGGGTGTCGGCTTCATTGACCACACACGGCACTCAGCCGGTAAGCCCTGGTGCGGCGTTGACAAGCAGAGGGGCATATTGAATCTTGGGTCGGTTTCCAGGTCTGAGCCAATGAGGAACCTCCATGATTCGCTGCGTTGTCGGTTTGTCTGTGATCGCTTTCACGTTGCTCGATGCGGCCGCGCAGGATGCGGTGGAGATCGGGTCGCGGCGGGAACTGTTTGTTGAGGAGAGCCTCGTCGAACGGCTCGAAGGCGATGCCGAGTTGCGATTGCATCATCCGGTTCCGCAGGAAGTGGTGATGGAGCATGACGAGCCGTGGGAGGGGAGCGGCTCGGTCTATCACAGTGTCTTCAAGGACGGCGACCTGTACCGCATGTACTACGCGGCCGGGCAACTGACCGTCACGCCGAATGGAGTCGATGCCGGGACTCACGGTCAGTTCTGCTGCTATGCGGAGAGCGACGACGGGATTCACTGGCGGAAGCCGGCGCTGGGACTGCATGAGTTTGAGGGGAGCAGGGCGAACAATATCGTGATGGTCCGGCAGAAAGTGGGCGACGCGATGTCGGTCCCCGGGGAGCCGGCGGTCTTTAAGGATGACAACCCCGACGCGCCGGCCGATGCGCGGTACAAGGCCCTGCTGCCTGCCGATCGGTTGCCGGAGGACAATCGACGCGGATTGCTGGCGTTCAAATCGCCGGACGGACTGCACTGGTCGCCGATGAGTGACGAAGCGGTGATCAACGCCGGGGCGTTTGATTCACAGAACCTGGCGTTCTGGGATGCCGAGCGTGGTCAGTATCGCGCGTACTGGCGGTACTTCACCGGGGGCGGCGACGACCTCAAAGAGGTGTGGAATCCGCAGGGAGACCGCGCGATTCGCACGGCGGTGTCGCACGATTTCCTGCACTGGGAGGAGCAGGCCGATCTGGAATATGTCGACTCCCCGTCGGAGCAGCTCTATACGAACCAGGTGAAGCCGTATTATCGGGCGCCGCATCTGCTGATCGGGTTTCCGACGCGGTACGTCGAGCGCGGCCATCAGGACGGGCCGGATCATGAGGCCCGCGCGAGTGCGGGGCCGGAACGGACCGATCTCTGGTCGCCCTCGCTGCGTGCGTTGCCGGAACTGGAGAACCGGTTGTGGCGGGCGAAGGCGAGCGAACGATATGGCCGCGCGCTGACGGAAGGGCTGCTGATGGCAAGCCGGGACGGCGTCGTTTTCAAACGCTGGAACGAGGGATTCCTGCGGCCCGGGATCGAGCGACCGGGGACGTGGAACTACGGACATCAGTTCATCGCGTGGCATCCGGTCGAGACAAAGGGGATGCTCGAAGGCGGGCCAAATGAGCTTTCGCTCTACGCAGTGGAGAGTTACTGGACCGACACCAGCGACCTGCTGCGGCGCTACACGTTGCGACTGGACGGGTTTGTCTCGGTACAAGCGCCACTGAGCGGTGGGGAGTTGGTCACGCAGCCGATTGTCTTCAGCGGGAACACGCTGTGGCTGAACTTCGCGACGTCGGCCGCTGGGAGTGTTCGCGTCGAGATTCAGAATGAGCAGGGCGAGCCTCTCCCCGGCTACTCCCTGGAGGACTGCGAGGAACTGTTCGGCGACACGCTCGACCGTCCGGTCGTGTGGAAGTCAGAGGCGGACCTGGCAGAGCTGGCCGGCCGGGCGGTGCGGGTGCGGTTCGAGTTACGTGATGCGGACCTGTATTCGTATCAGTTCCGGGACTGAGGGGCTCTCGCGGAATCGCAGAGGCGCGGAGTTTTGCGTGCTGTTGTTCTGGGAGGGGAGTTCGGGGAGGATTGGGGGCGTTCTTGCAGCGACTGCAACGTTGCGACACGTCGTTAGAGCAAATTGCTCGACCACGTGTCCGCGTCGAGCGGTGTTTGGACTGTCGAAGACGAGAATCCGCGAGACAGATCGCCAACTTTGATCTGCAAAGCGATATATCTCGAAATCCTTGAACGGTTTGGATTCGCGATGAATGGGCACCGCCAATGGCCGATCGATCTTGCGGCTGCGATCGCACTGCTCCCGGTTTATGTCCATTTCGCATTGTCGATGGTCCAACTTTCGCGATCGACCAGCTCTTTCGACAGAGTCCCAGAAACGACGAATCTGGTAATCGTCGCGTCACTGCTCGTCGTAATCGTGACGCTCCTCTTGAGGACGATTCGGCACAAATCAGTTTCACGAGTTGCGTCCATCGCAGCTGTACTTGGGATCATCATAGTTGCATCATTGACCGCGTGGTGCGTCGCGGTATGGGGAGGATGAATTGAGCATGGTCACCGGAACGGAAGGTTTGTTGCTCCTTTACGCGCTCATGGGGCAGGCGGCGGAAGCGGAGCCTTTGCCGCGGGTGCCGGCGACGGAGCCGGGGGAGGCGGTGGAGACGATTGTGCTGCAGGACGGGTTTCGGGCGGAGTTGATTGCGGCCGAGCCGCTGGTGGCCGATCCGATTGCGATGCAGTACGACGAGAACGGTCTGGCGTACGTGGTGGAGATGATCGATTACCCGTATTCCGACCCGTCGCACGATCAGGCGTGGCAGGAGCAGACGTCGGAACCTCTGGGGCGGGTCAGCGTGCTGGAGGATACGGACGGGGACGGGGTGTTCGACAAGTCGACCGTGTTCGCCGACGAGCTGTCGTGGCCGGCCGGGATCGCGCTGTGGGACGGCGGAGTTTACGTGGCGGCGACGCCTGACGTGCTGTATCTGAAGGACACCGACGGGGACCGGAAGGCCGACGTCTGGCGGACCGTGTTCACCGGCTTCCGCAAGTACAACGTGCAGGCGGTGATGAACAACCTGCACTGGGGACTCGATCATCACATCTACGCCGCCGGCTCGGGCAACGGAGGGGACATTCGACGGAGCGAGGATGGCGAGCCGGTACGGCTGGGACGTAGCGACTTCCGTTTCGATCCGATCACCGAGGAGTTCGAAGTGATTTCGGGGGGCGCGCGGTTCGGCAACACGTTTGACGACTGGGGCAACCGCTTTCTGTGCAACATCCGCAACCCGGTGCAGCATGTGGTCCTGCCGGACCGTTACCTGCAGCGAAACCCTTCCCTGCCGGTCGCCTCGGCACTCAACGACGTGGCGACGGCGGGCGACGCGATCGCGGTGTATCAGATCAGTCCGCCGGAGCCGTGGCGGGTGATCAATGCGGCACGGCAGGCGGCCGACGCCGCGACGAATCCGCCGCATGACTCGACGGTGCCGAGCGGGTTCGTCACGTCTTCCAGCGGAGTGACGATCTACCGGGGGCACGCGTACCCGGAGGAGTACCGGGGGAATGCCTTTATCGGCGAGGTGGCCGGGAATCTGGTGATGCGCTACCGGTTGTCGCCGGCGGGGGTGAGCTTCGTGGGCGAGCGGGCGCATGACGGGGTCGAGTTCCTGGCGTCGACCGACAACTGGTTTCGGCCGGTGAACTTCATCAACGCGCCGGACGGGACGCTGCACGTGCTGGACATGTATCGCGAGACGATCGAGCATCCGTGGTCGATGCCGGACGACCTCAAAGCGCGGGTCGACCTGACCAGCGGCCGAGATCGCGGGCGGATTTACCGGATTGTTCCGGGCGAGTATGCAGCGGGTTTCGAGCTGCCGCCGGCGCCTCGGTTGGGGGATGCCTCCACGAAAGAACTGGTTGCCGAACTGGAGAATCCGAATGCGTGGTGGCGGGAAACGTCTCACCGGTTGATCTTCGAGCGGCAGGATCAGGCCGCGGTCGATCCGTTGCGGAAGCTGCTCAGCGGCAGCGAGGCCGCAGAGGCGCGGCTGCACGCGCTGTGGTCGCTGCACGGCCTGGGCGTGCTGACGGCGGACGATCTGCTGCAAGCGCTCTCGGACGCCGATGCGCACGTGCGGGAGCATGCAGTGCGGCTGGCCGAACCGCGTCTGGGCGACAATCCGGAACTGCTGACAGCCGTTCTCGGTCTCACAGGTGACGAAGCACCCCGCGTGCGGTTCCAGTTGGCGCTCACGCTGGGCGAGGTCGACGATGAGCGGGTCACCTCTGCGCTGCGCGCGATTGCGGCGCGAGACGCAGGTGATCCGTGGACGCGGACGGCCGTGTTGAGTTCGCTGTCGCGCAAAGCCCTGCCGTTTGTGCTGGACGTCCTGTCCGATCGCGAGTTCACCAGCGACGAGGGAGGCCGGGCGATGATCCAGCAGCTCTGCATGTCGATCGGAATCGCCGGCAGCCCGAACGAAGTGCAGGCATTGCTGAACGCAACGGTTGACCTCGAAACGAATCTGCAGACATATGTAATCGCCGCACTCGGAGCGGGACGTAAACGCGCGGGCGCGCATCTGGGTTCGACCATCGAAGACGAGAATTCGCCGGCGGGCCGGCTGATCGCCGCGTTCCTCGCAGACGCGGAGCAGACGGCGATGAATCCGGAGGCCGGGATCGCCGACCGGACGCTGGCGGTCCAACTCCTGTCCTACGGCCCGTACGAACCGGTGCGCGACGCCCTGCCGGCGCTGCTGGGCCCGCAGCATCCGGCGGAACTGCAGCAGGCCGCGATTCTCGCTCTCACGAGTTATCCTCAGCCGGAGGTCGCGGAAATCATTCTGGACCGCTATTCCTCGCTGACTCCGGAAGTGCGGGGAGAAACGGTGAACCGGCTGCTGTCGCGGAGCGACTGGTTGATCGCCGTTCTGGACGCCATTGCCGAAGGGACCGTTTCGCCCGGTTACATCTCGTGGGGCCGGCGGGACATCTACATGAACAGCGCGGTTCCCGAGATTCGGGACCGCGCGGTCAAGGTCTTTGCGGCAGACGCCCCCAGTCCGCGGAAAGAGGTCGTGGACGAGTATCAGTCGGCGTTGACGCTGGAGACGGACTTCGAGCGCGGACACGCGGTGTTCCGGAAGGAATGCAGCGCGTGCCACCGTTTCGGCGGCGAAGGCCACAACGTGGCACCGAGCCTGGCAACCGTGAAGCACCGGACGCCGGCCGAACTGCTGCTGCATATCCTCGATCCGAACCGCGAAGTCTCGCCGAACTATCAGGAGTTCGTCGTGCTGACGAACAGCGGCACGATTCACACCGGCATCATTGCTTCGGAAACGGCCACGAGCATCACGTTGAAGCAGGCGGAGGGGAAGGAGCAGACGATCCTCCGCAGCGATGTGGAGGAGATTCGCAGTTCCAACAAGTCGCTGATGCCGGAAGGGCTCGAAAAGAAGCTGTCGCAGCAGGATCTTGCGGACGTGATCTCGTTTCTGCGCGAGGCAGAGTTTCCGGACAAGTAGCTGTGGGGAACGGTTGGCGCCGAGTCCTGCGGTCCCGGCTGTTGAGGTGAGGGAGCTTCTGCGTTCGGGTCACCACGGAGGCGCAGAGACACGGAGGGTGCGCGGAGGGTGGCTGATGCGCTTGGATCCCGGGTTTCGCGGCGTTGGCATTGGTCGTTCTCGTATTACGAACGTCGCCAACGTCAGTGGAGTGAAGCTGAATCTTTCCGATGTCTGCAAGTCACATCCGGATTGCCCCCACGCCGCCTGTCGGGGATCGGCCGAGTCGGGATTCGGCGGGTGGGGCTATTGTGAGGGGACTCACAAGCACTTTTTTCCGGATGAATTGAGGCTCTCATGCGTCGCTTGATTCGTAATCGATGGATTGGACGCTTCCCTGCCGCCGTGCTGCTCACATTACTCGCAGCCGGTCTGCTTCTGGCCGGGGGGCAGTCCCCGGTTCCGGCTGAGGGGGATCGATCGCGACAGGAACCAAACTCAGAAAATTCGGCCGAAGGAGACAACGTTGGCGACGAACTGGAAGCGATTCGGAAGGAGATCGCCGAGATTCGCGCGACGCTGGAACGCCTGGAGCAGGCAGTGACCGCGGACAAAGGGGCGTCGGAGTTCTCCCCGGTGATGATCCGGATCGAGACGGAAGCAGGCGAACCGCTGTCCGGTTTTGATGTCAAAATGTATTCGCTTGAGGGGCGCCACATCGAGGCTTCGGACGTGTCGGGAGCGGACGGAGCGGGGCTGACCCGTCAGTTGCCTTACGGCGACTACCGAATCTCCATCAGCCATCCGTCCGGCTGGACGATGAGTATGAAGAATCAGACGGTCGAGCCGGGCAAGTCGTTTGAGAAGGTGGTGCGGGCCCCCGATCCCAGCGGCCGTGCGACCGTGGCGATTCGCTCGTCGATCGATCGCAGCCGGTTTGAGGGGCTGCGATTCGGCGAACGCCGGCATTACCGTTCCGGCTACTCCGCGTACTCGGTCTCCCACTCCCCGGAACCGGGGCAGGAGGATGCAGGTCGGTACTACATGCCGTTCGATTCGTTCCCGACGGTGAGTGACGGCATCGGCGAGGTCGCCGTGCAATTGGAGGTCAGCGTGGAGCAGGAGATCGAGCAGCCGGACGGCGACGCGCAGACGTGGTACTGGCGGCCGCCGGAGGAGTTGCGTTTTCCCAGGATCCTGCTGGCGATTGACGACCGCGTGACGGGGATTTCCGACTACGACGGCGGCTCCGCCGAAGCTGCCGAGACCGCCCGGTATTTCCGTCGGCAGGACGAGGACGATCGCGAGAGTTCCTCGAGGAGATACAAGGTCGGCTATCTGAAAATTAATTCCGAACAGAAGCACCCGGCAGACGAAGTCGCGCTGCCGATCGTGCCGGGGACAGTGACTGTCGCTGTGGAAAGCTTTCTCGGCAAGCCGGACGATGCCGTGCTCCAGTCGCTCGAACACGAAGGCCCGTTCGAGCAGCCGATCTGGCTGCGCGCGAATCTGGACGGTTCCTCGGAGTGGATCCCGAAAGTCCTCAATCTCGACGGCTGGGAACGAGGGACCTCGATCTCGTTCCACGCCCGGCAGGTGAGTGAGGTCGCCGACGGGGAAACGGTGGAGATTGCGGTCGAGTCGCCTTGAGTGCAACTGGGACATCGCTCGGACAATACACCGCGGAGTTATCGATTGGCCTGCGGCCACAACCAGTGTAGCCGACTCGCTCCGCGAGTCGGTTGCAGGCAGCGATGACCGTCCATGCAGTTCACGAGTGCTCGATGACTCCGTCGCGCCAATTTCGATATACGGTCCCCTCTCGCCCTGTCCTTGACACACATCTCGATATCATCCTGGCTTCGTCAACGCCGCGCGGGCGCCAAATGTACGCTGAAGGCGTACGACAACTTAGCCCAGGGTGAGCGGCGCAGCCGCGTCACCCTGGGTTGTCGTGGGCAAAGATTCAGCGTGAACTCTGAAAGAGTTCCACAGTGACGCGTCGCCGCCTGTCGAACGCTTTCAGCGTTCCTGCACGCGCGCCAACCTCAGACTTGTTGGTGGCTCATGTGTGGAAATCTACAGAGTCCCTTTGAACCGCGACGTCCGGTCAGCCGTTGAAATAGGATGGCGGACATGGATAGCCGGGAATCGCCGAATTGAGCGGCGGATGCAGTCGGGGTAAAATCGCAGTGATTCACTGTCGTGTTGAAGTGACGACAGGTGACACCGCCGCACGGAACTGTTGGTCGTCGCCTGAACGGCAATCCTCCAAGTCAGTCACACGCAAGAGCGGGAACGGCGGAGACAGGCGGAACGAAGGACGTTGCTGAGTGCCTCCGTCAGATTGACAACAGGATTGAGGTTTTGCGCTGCTTTCGAGGGCGATGACGACGCCAGATCGAGTACTCGTCTCGTCAGTACCAGCGCGTCGCGGTTTCCCCCAGACAGGAGGAAGCTGAAGGTGGGTCGTGCACGACGAAGGACATCGCTGATGCATCGAAGCTTACTCATCACATTGCTTGTTGGACTCTTCGGCTGTGCCTCTGAAGGCAATCCAATCGAAGTCACTGAGTCCAGTGACTCGACTCACGCTCCACCGCAAGAGAACGAAAACGCTTACGATCCAATTGCGACGTTGCCGGATACCGCGCAGGTGGCGAGTCATCTGACACCCGAGCAGCTTGAATTGGGAGGGCCGCTCGTCGACAGCATCGGCATCGTCCTTGCGCCGATCCCAGCAGGTGAATACCTGATGGGCAGCAGTGACACGGACCAGGCGGGACTGCCGATGGAGAGACCTCAGCATCTGGTCAGAATCACCAAACCGTTCTATCTGGGCGTTTGCGAAGTGACGCGAGCACAATACGAGCAGGTTTTGGATGCCCGTCCCTGGCAGTTGATTGACGTTGGCGAGTGGCTGGAACAGGGTCAGCAGCCGGAGAGTAAATTGCTGGCGGCGACGTCAGTCAGCTACCACAACGCCGTCGAATTCTGCAGCAGGCTGAGCGAAATTGAAGGTGCAGAGTACCGACTGCCGTCCGAAGCCGAGTGGGAATACGCCTGTCGCGCGGGCACAACGACGGCGTTCAGTTTCGGCGATGATCTCTCAGAACTGGATCGACACGCATGGTGCTATGGATACACGAACGGATCAGAAGGGCGGGTGCATGCGGTCGGCCAAAAGGAGGCGAATCCCTGGGGTTTGTATGACATGCACGGCAATGTTGAGGAATGGTGCGCTGACTGGTACGCACTCAAATATGAAGGTGAAAGCGTGAATGATCCGACCGGCCCCGCTGAGGGAGACGAAGTTGTTCGGTTAGATGAATCCGGTGAGGAGGTTGTGTCCGGTCGTGCCCGTGTGATGCGGGGTGGTTCGTTTGCCATGTACCTGGATCCGAGTTGCCTTCGATCGGCGTTTCGTGCGGGGTACTTTCCGGACGGGCGAAGGAGCACTTTCGGGTTCCGCGTGGTCCGGGAGTACGTCGAGTCTGAGTGATCGCCGTGCAACCGGCAGTTCGGGCAGACGATAGGTGTCTCGGAACGGGTTCTCTTAACATCTGTGCATCGCCGAGAAGTCTTCGGTCACCGACGGACCTACGACTCCGTCGTCAGCGCCGTTAGGGCAATGTTGACGGCGTTGAAGAGGGCGTGGGCGAGGACGATGGACCAGTAGCTGCGGCGGAGGTAATAGGTCGTGCCGAGGATCGCGCCCAGCGGGACAATGGCGAGGGAGTCGGGGAAGCCGTGGACGAGGCCGAAGATGGTTGAAGAGGCCGCGATCGCCCACACGGGAGAGACGTGCTGCATCAGCCAGCTCTGCAGGATGACGCGGTAGAGAAGTTCTTCGATCATCGGCGCGAGGATGACGGCCGCCAGGACGACTCCCACGACGTTCCGGGGAGTCGGAGCTTCCTGCAGCAATCGCAACAGGGGATGCTGTGCTTCCACCGTGCGCAGCGGGAAGGTGACGAGCATCACCAGAAACACCGGCGCCCAGGCCGCTGTGACGGCGGCGAGACCCCATTTCAGTTGCTGCGGAAATCGTCGTTCATGCATGCCCCATTCTTCCGGGGAGACACGAAAGCCCGCGGTCAACGCGGTCAACAGAATCACCCATTGGCTCGCCTGGTAGATACTGATTGAAAGGAGGTTCGCTTCCACGGCGCCGGCGTCAAACTCTTGGGAGACGGGCGCTGGCCGCAGGACGTGCAGAATGTGTGTTGCGAGTTGAAGCAGAATCCAACCCACTGCAAGGAACGCAACAAACCGGGGGACCACACGTTGACTCTCTCTCTCTCTGAGAGATTCGACGATCGATACACGACGGCCATACAGCCGGCCCCACAGCGCAATGCTGCTGACGCACAGCAGAATGATCAGAATGTCGGCGACAGACGGCATGCGAATCGTTCGTCGTAATGCGCTCGGGAACGGCTGGCAACGATCCTTGCTCCAGGTGAGGATGTCAATCGGGACGCGGTGCGCGCCAGGGATCGCCGCCGTTCCTCGAAGTGCGGTCTCACCGGCGACCCCTTTCGACCGCCGTATGAAGAGGCTATCGTGCCGGCAAGAAGTGGGGTCCGCTGTGCGGACCACAAGTGGAGTGTCGCACTTGGAAGGCGGTCGATTTCACACAAGTCGGCTTTGGCCCGTCGCTGCAAGACGGAGGCGTCGATGGGATCGAATAAACCGCGGATCTGACGGATGCGGCGGATCAGCACGGATTTCGGGGGGATTCCTCAAGTGGCGGCAGCGACGAGACCACATCGATCCAGGCGTGAATACTCTGCACTCCACAGAAAGCAATCAGCGAAAATCGGTCCAATCCGTGGTCATCCGTGTTCCATTCGAATCTCTCGGAGAGTCACTCGAACGGTGATCGATTGATGCACAACATTCTGCAGGAAATTGTCGAGCATAAGCGAACCGAGATTACGGCGGCGAAGACCGCGCGTCCACTGCATGATCTCGAAGCGGAAATCGCAAGAGCACAGCCTGCAAGGGACTTTTGCGGCGCCTTGCGGGCCAATCATCCGATGGGGTTGATCGCGGAGGTGAAGCGGGCGTCGCCGTCGGCCGGGCTGATTCGGGAGGACTTTGATCCGGTCGAGATCGCGCGCGAGTACGTCACCCACGGGGCGGCGTGTCTGAGCGTGCTGACCGATGAGAAGTTCTTCAAAGGCTCGCTGGACGACCTGCGCAGCGTGCGGGCCGCCGTGGACGCGCCGCTGTTGCGGAAGGACTTCATCCTGGACCGGCATCAGATTTACGAAGCCCGCGCCGCCGGGGCCGACTGCGTGCTGCTGATCGCCGAGTGTCTCAGCGACGACGAACTTGGCGACCTGCACAATTGCGCGGGTGAACTCGGCATGCAGACGCTGATCGAGTTCTATGAACCGGAGAATCTGTCCCGCGTGCTGGCCCTGTCACCCCGGCTCGTCGGCGTGAACAACCGGAACCTGAGAACATTCGTGACCGACCTCGATCACTCCATTCGGTTGCGAGCCAACGTGCCGGACGACATTCTGATGGTCAGCGAGAGCGGGATTCGGGACCGCGGGGACGTCGTGCGGCTGCAAGAGGCCGGAATTCACGCCATTCTGGTCGGTGAGACGTTAATGCGCCACGCGGAGATCGGTCCCGGCGTGGAGGCGCTGCTGGGGAAGGGAACGGGCGACTGAGTTCTCCAGCGGCCGGCCGGCAGTCACGCTCTGACGGCCATTTTTGCAATCCAAACGAATCTTCAGCAGGGAGCGATTCATGAGTGTTCGGACGGAAGCAGTGGAACATGTGCTGGTCGTGCCGACGTCGCTGTTCCACGAGGTGGGGCACTTTCAGGGGTTCACGCCGGACGTCGAACCCTACCTGAAGACGCTGTTCGATCCGGCTTACACCAGCTACAGGCCGCGGAACGAAGTCGAAGAAGACCCCAGCTTCAAGCAGTTGATTCCGTACTGCATCTTCCGTCACGGCGAGGAGGTGTTTCACTACCGGCGCGGGGACGGCCAGGGAGAGGGGCGGCTGCACAGCAAACGCTCGATCGGAGTGGGGGGGCATATTTCCTCGGTGGACGCAGACCGGGCCGGAACCGTCTACGAGGAGGGCATGCAGCGAGAAATTCGAGAGGAAGTCTATGTGGAATCGGGAGTTACGCAGAATTGCATCGGTCTGATCAACGATGACGAGACGGACGTCGGCCGGGTCCATCTCGGAATAGTTCATGTTTTCGACCTCGAAGCGCCCAAAGTTCGCCCACGTGAAGAGTCGATTACACAGACAGGATTCTCACATCCGTCACGATTGATCGACGACCGTGAGGCGTTTGAAACGTGGTCGCAGATCTGCCTGGACCATCTGGCCGGCAGGTGACAGAGGGGCAGCGAGGGCGGCGTCAAAGGGGACGCACTCCGCGCCGGCGTACATTCATTTTGGTGACCGCAGACAAAGGAGTGTCTGGCTATGACGATTTCCTCTCGACGACAACTGCTGGCGACCGGCGCCGCAACCCTCCTCGGAGCCTCCGTGGGAACAAGCGCCCTCTTTGCGCAGCAGACGAAACGCGTACCGGGCCAGTTGACGGAAGAACAACTCGGCCAGATGATTGCCGCCCTGGGAATCAAGCCGGACAAGCAGGAACAGCGCTACGACTTCGCCTTCCGCGCCAAGATGGGCGAGGATGAATGGGAACTGTCGATGTCGGCCGTTCTCAGCCAGGACGAGAAGTCGATCTGGATCATGGCGTGGCTCGATCCGATGCCCGAATCGGCCGCCGAAGTCCCGCGGAACGCCCTCCTGCGTCTGCTGGCCGAGAACGACCGCATCGGCAACGGCAAGTTCTTCGCCTACATCCCGGCCAACCGCCGGTTCGTGCTGGAGAAGACCATGCCGAACGAAAACATGACCAGCGCGAAGTTCAAGGTGGCGCTGCAGGACCTGGGGACGTCGGTCGTCGACACCTACGGCGTCTGGTCGGTCACCAACTGGAACAAGAAGCCGGACGACGACAAGACCGCCGCGAGCGGCGACGCCTCGGCCGAGAAGCCGCTGCAGCGTTCGGCCGACAACAGCTCCCGCTTCGATCAGCCGGTGCGGAGGTAACACTTCGTCGCCGGAAGCGTCTTCACTGAGTTCAAAGCCCACGGGTTGCAACCCGTGGGCTTTTTTCATGCGCGCCGCACGTCGCCAACCCCGTGTCTCGCAGGTTGCAGCCACGACCGGTATACTCGCGGCGTCGGCGTTCAACACCGCTTTCTCGCATCGGCGCAGCATCTCTTCGGAATCTCTCAGTCATGTCGCAGCGAACCTGCCGTCTGGTCACGCTTGGCTGCAAGGTGAACCAGTACGAGACGCAGCTTGTGAAAGAGGCGCTCGAGCAGAGCGGCTTTCGCGAAGCGGCCGGCGATGAGGCGGCCGATCTCTGCGTCGTCAACACCTGCACCGTGACCTCCGAAGGGGACGCCAAATCCCGCAAGGTCATCCGGCAACTCTCCCGCGAGAACGCCGGCACCCGCACGATCGTCATGGGCTGTTACGCCACGCGGGATCCCGAAGCCGTGGCGCGGCTGCCCGGCGTGTTCGAAGTCATCACCGACAAGCGCGAGATGCCCGATGTCCTCTCCCGGCAGGGCGTGAGCGACATTCCGCACGGCATCAGCTACTTCCAGGGTCGCAAGCGGGCCTACGTGAAGGTTCAGGACGGATGCCTGCTGCGCTGCAGTTACTGCATCATCCCGCAGGTCCGTCCGGGGCTCCGCAGCCGCGCGCCGGCCGAGATTGAGAACGAAGTCCGCAGGCTGGTCGACAACGGGTATCGCGAAGTCGTTATCAGCGGGATTCACGTGGGACACTTCGGCGTCGACACCACCCGCGGCAAGTCGGGCAGGCCGCCGTTCCGGTTGTGGCATCTGTTTCGGCGGTTGGACCGCATTCCCGGAGACTGGCGCATGCGGTTGTCGAGCATCGAGGCGAATGAGATCAACGACGACTTCATCAGCGCCGCGGCCGACTGCGAACACCTCTGCCCGCAGTTTCATCCGGCTCTGCAGAGCGGATCAGACGCCGTTTTGAGCCGGATGCGGCGGCGATACAAGGTCGGACGATTCCTCGAGAAACTGGACCGCATTCGCGAGGTGATGCCGGACGTCGCCTTTACGACCGACGTCATCGTCGGCTTCCCGGGCGAGACCGACGCCGAGTTCAAGGAGACGCTTGACGCGTGCCGCCGCGCGCAGTTCATGAAGATTCACGTGTTCCCCTTCAGCGCCCGCAAAGGGACGCCGGCTGCAACCGCACAGGGGCAGATTTCTCCGGAAGTCCGAAAAAGTCGAGTCCGCGAACTCGGCGAACTGGAGCGGCAGCTTGCCCGGCGGTACTATGAAACGTTAGTGGGCCGGGAGATGGAAGTCCTGGTAGAGCGTGAATGCCGCGACAGGCCGGGTTACGTTTCCGGCACGGATCGTCACTATGTTCCGGTGGTGCTGCCGGGCGATCGCAGTGACGTGGGCCGTTTCGTATCGGCGCGGGGCGCCGCCGGCAGTCGCGAATTCCTATGGGCACTGCGGTGATGACTTCCACAACCGATCAAACCGCCTGTTTCACGTGCACAAGCGACGCCGAAGCGGTCGTCGTCACGTTCCATCGCGACCAGTTGACCGATGAGGACAACGTCGAGCGGCTCTTCTCCCTCGTCGAGCAGGACGGGCACCGGGCCGTGATTCTCAATCTCTCGATGGTCCGCTACGTCACCAGCTCGGTGCTCGGCAAGTGGATTACGCTGCATCGCAAGCTCGTCCGCAAAGACGGCCAACTGGTGTTGTGCCATCTGCAGGCCGACCTGCACAACATTCTCGATACCAGCCGGCTGTTGACCTACTTCAAGTCGGTCGAGACCGTGGACGACGCCCGCCGCCTCGTCGGCGAGAAAAAGTCCGGCGGCTAGCGCTGATCGACAGGGACCGACCGTGTGGGACGGCTGATTGCGATCGAAGGCATCGACGGCTCCGGCAAGGGGACGCAGGCCCAGCGGCTGGTGCAATCGATCGAAGCCCGCGGCCAGTCAGTGCGGCTATTCAGTTTCCCCCGCTACGAGCAAACCGCGTTCGGCCGGAGGATCGGCCACTTTCTGAACGGCCGTTACGGCGAACTCAACCAGGTCGACCCACTGCTGGTCTCCCTGCTCTACGCCGGCGACCGTTTCGAATCGAAAAGCGCATTGCAGGACGCAATCGCCGCGTGCGACATCGTCGTCCTCGACCGCTACGTCCCCTCCAACATCGCCCACCAGTGCGCCAAGCGGACCGGTAAGGACCGGGACGATCTCCGCCAGTGGATCGAAAACCTGGAATACAGAATCTACGGCCTCCCCCACCCCGACCTCTGCCTGCTCCTCGACCTCCCGGTCGAGAGTGCCCAGGAACTGATCGCCAAAAAACAAAAACGCACCTACACGGAAAAAGCCGCCGACCTGCAGGAAGCAGACGCAGAGTACCTCGCCGCAGTGCGGGACGTTTATCTGCAACTGGCCGAGACCAGTGAAAACTGGCGGCGGGTCGAGGTGCTACGCGACGGGACCGTACGACCGGTGGATGAAATCGCGGATGAGGTGCTGGGGGTGATTGGACGGTAGGTAGTGCAGGACACTGTTGGCGACGGGTGGAAGCGCAGCTAATGCTGCGTTTGAAGCTGGCGGCTCGCGGTGGCCAGAATGAATTCAATGCGAGTTATTGCGAGAATCGGCAGGCCGTCGTGATAGGATGGTATGATGGACACGGTCTACATCGAAACGTCGATCGTCAGTTACTTGCGGCAGAAGCCAAGCACGCAGGTCATCACAGCCACACGACAGTTGCTGACGCATCAATGGTGGAACGATCAGCGGCAGAACTATGAACTCGTGGTCTCGCAATACGTGATTGATGAAGCTTCAGGGGGCGATCCGACGCGTGCAGCAGAAAGGCTCGAATCGCTTGACGGCATCCCGTTGTTGCCTGATGCGGCCGAGATCCCTCAAAATGCTAGAGAGATCATGATTTCAGGCGTATTGCCGACAAACGCGCAGGTCGATGCCCTTCATATCGCCGCCGTCGCTCACCATCGGATACAATACCTGTTGACGTGGAACTGCAAGCATATCGCGAATGCGAAGATTCTCCCCCGCATTCACGACGTGTTGACGCGGATGGGCATTCCAATCCCGATTATCTGCACACCGGAAGAGATGTTGGGAAATGACACGGAAAACGACTGACTGCACCATCGAAGAAATCCACCAGTACCGACGCGAGGTCTCAGACCGCTTCGGCGGCGACGTCTTTGCGATCGCCCAGGACGCGGCCCGACGACAGGCAGCCTCGAATCGTCCGGTGTGGCAACCCACCGCGACGAACACAGCAACGCCGCCGACTGGCGAACTCGGCGGCGCCGGCGATAAGAGTGCATCCGTCGCCGCAGGCTGACAATCGACGTTCCTGCGGACAGCTTTCATGACGCCGGAAGATCAGTCAGAGCTACATCGGTTGACCGGGATGCTGTTTCAAATCGATACAGCGACTTGGGCTACAATTGTGCGTTGAGCCCGTCAGCCACAGGAATCCACAATGAGCGAAGACGCAAAGCAACTGGTCGATGCCTTCACCGCCCTGGCCCCGCAAGACCGGTACGCGGTCATGGTCGAACTCGCCGGGATTTCCGAGGCCGACGCCGGCCCGATTTCCGACGACGAACTCACGATCGCCGGGGCTGAACTGTTCTCGATGTATGACGCCGAGGAGTGACGAAGAGTGCGTTTCCTCGCACCGTTTGACCTTGGATCGCTGCAGGACGTGACGGCACTCCGACCCTTGCCACTCATGCCGATCAGAAAATGCCGGGTCGATTCTCGCAGCAAAGTCGGGCGTTCATATTGAGTCGATTGAGTATCGGCGCCCGTAGCGAGCAGAATGTGTTCGTTGCGGATTTTTGAGAGAGTGAAGAGCCTACCATGAGTGCTCCCGACCCTCAGAGAATACGTATTGTGGAGCGGTACATCGGCGAGACCCTTCCGGAGGAGTACATCGAGTATCTGCAGAACGGCCCGGCTGTTGAAGAAGGTGGCTTCGAAATCCACTTTGAGGGAGGTCAATGCGGCATCCGGAACATGTTTCGGCTTGATGAGCGAGATGATTCTAGCCAGCTCGACCAGGTCTGCCGTCTCGTCGCTGACGTACTTCCTTTCGGTGCCTTGCCAATCGCAGAGGACTGGGGAGGCAATTTCTTTTGCTTGATGCTTGCGGGTGCTGCGGCTGGTCAGGTCGTGTTCTGGGAACATGAGCGGGATGACAGCGATCATTCGGTTGTCCCGGTCTCTGAATCATTTCAGCAATTTTTGAGGAGCATCGTTCCGGAAGACAACGCAGTGGTTTGAGGAATCGGCCAGGTGGCACGCCCTGAGTGGAGCGAAGCGAAACGGTGGGCGTGGTCGATCGGAGTCAACCCACGGCGTGGCGCTGGCTGACAATCGGAGACAATTGAGCAACCGGCCACGCCCATCACTGCATTGCATTCCGTTGTGGACCGCGCCACACGTCCGGTCAGGCGTCATGAGTCTCATCGAAGAATACTCGCAACAATACGATTGGCGCGCTTGGCCGATCATCTTCGACGCGCTGCCCGATCTGGACGGCCGGCTCGTATTGGACCTCGGCTGCGGTATTGGCGACCTGGCGGCTGACCTTGCGGCTCGCGGCGCTCGCGTCATCGGCGTGGACATGAACGATGAGTTGATCACCTATGCGAAGGAGCGACACATTGTGAACGCACAATTCCGCATCGGTGACCTCCGCACGTTTCGTGATCCCCACATTCGGGCGGACGGAATCTGGTCCAGCTTTGCCGCTGCGTACTTCCCGTCGCCATGTGACACCATTGGTTCATGGCTTGTTCACTTACGACCGGGCGGCTGGTTGGCGTTGACGGAGGTTGACGATTTGTTCGGACATCAGCCCCTGTCGAATCGTACGCACGAACTCTTGAATCGCTATGTCGAGGAGTCACTGGAACGTTCGCGGTACGACTTCCGCATGGGGCGAAAACTTTCCGGTGTACTGCAGCAGATCGGCTTGGTTGTGACGCATGAATTCACGGTTCCAGACGCCGAACTGAGTTTTTCGGGCCCGGCGTCACCGCTCGTGCTCGAAGCGTGGCGAACTCGTTTCGAGCGGATGCATCTGCTGCGCGAATTCTGCGGCTCGGAATTCGAGCATGTCCGAAACAACTTCCTGAATTGCCTGAAGCGAGACGACCACTCTTGCCACGCGACTGTGCGATGTTGCATCGCCAGCAAGAAGGAGACCTGACCTGAAGAGGCCGACGAGCAAGGCGTTGCACCGGCGCACGCTCGTCTTTCCCCCAGGTGGCACGCCCTGAGTGGAGCGCAGCGAAGCGGTGGGCGTGGTCGGTCGGAGTCAGATCGCGGTGTGGCACTTGCCGCAAATCGGAGACGATTGAGCAGCCGGCCACGCCCATCACTGCATTGCATTCCGTTCCGGGCTCCGCGTCCGCACTTGAGTCACCCGCTCCGCATTCACGCCGCGACGTCGTCTTCGAGTTCGTCGAAGTCGTCGTCCTCATCCCACTCGTCGTCTTCGTCCCCATCTTCGTCGTCGAGATGGATGTCGTCGTCTTCGTCAACGGTCGCCGGGACGGGGGGTTGCGGACGGCGCGTCTCGGCTTCGGGGAGTTCGGCCAGCGAGTGCAGGCCGAAGAGTTCCAGGAACTGGCGCGTGGTGCCGTACAGGTACGGGCGGCCGAGGGAATCGTCTTCGCCGACGATCTTCACAAGTCCGCGCTCCATCAGCTGCTTGAGCATCTCGCCCGACATCACGCCGCGGATCGCTTCGATGTCTGCTCTGAGGATCGGCTGCCGGTAGGCGACGATGGCGAGCGTTTCCATCGCGGGGGGCGAGAGCCGCAGCCGGGCGTGCCGCTCGTGCACTTTGTCGAGCCAGGGGGAGAACTCGGGCCGCGTCAGCAACTGGTAGCCGGTCGCAGCGCGCTGCACGCGGAACGGCGAGTCGGTCGCGTTGTAGTTGTCGTTCAGTTCCTCAACCGCCTCCTGAACTTCTTTCGCTCCGGCGATCGCGGCGGACTGCGCCAGTTTGCCGGGCGAGAGGGGCCGGTCGGCGACAAAGAGCGCCGCTTCCAGCCGCGCCGCCCGGGGACTGCGGACTTCCGGCCCGCCGCCGAACTGGATCAGAGCAGCGTCGAGCGAGTCCCGGCACCGACGCCAGAACCGCTCGATTTCGGTCAGGCGGCATGCGAGTTGAGCGCCGACGGACGTCTCGAAGCGACGATAGTCGGGTTGCAACGAGTGATTGCCGACGATTTGCCGCATGCTTGGGGCTTCGGAAGATGTGTGGCGTCGCCGCGCGGCCCAAGGGTTTCGCTCCGTGGTGCGGGCGACCGAGGTGTGTGCCGTCGACCGCCTATCAGCGGCGTTCGAGGCCTTGAGTCGCCTGGGTGTCGGCAAACCGCTGCCGCAGCCAGTGATCGACCTGTCCCAGCACGTCTTCCACGGCCGCGAGCGGTTCGGCTGACTCCGCTTCGAAACGCATGACGACGTTCGAGTCGGCGTCCGGAGCGAAGGCGCAGACGAACAGGAACGTCCCTTCTTCGACGCCCGGTTCGAGATGGTAGTCGCTGATGGACAGTTCGCTCAGCCGTCGGGCGGCTTCGTCCCATGTCAGCCGCGAGGCCCCCGGCGGACCCGGGCGGGGGGTCGCCCGCTCGTCGTCCCGACCCGGTTCGGTGAATCTGTCATCGTTGCGGGCCATCCGCTCCGGCTCGTCCGGAAAGTCCGGCTCCAGACTGCCGCCGTGATTCGAGTTTGCCCACGATTCGCCGGGCGACGCGGCCGGATCGTCCAGACGCACGGCGTCTTCCATCTCGGTCGACTCGAAGGGGTTGTACTCCGGCGCGTCGCGGAGATCGGACGCGAGTTCCCGATCGCCGCCGAGGTCGACCTCAGCGCTGTCCGCGCGGTCGAGGAAAACCTCGTCCGTATCGGGGGATGCGACAACCGGAGCGAACTCCGGGATTCCGAAAATGGCCATCAACGGGATCGCGGCCAGCGGGACCGATACCAGCAGCGTCCCCAGAGACGTTCCGCCCTTTGCACTCATCGCGGGACCTCCTTGCCATTCGGGGCGGCCGCGAATCTGGCCAATATGGCCCGAATTCGCCGATCTGCGCGCCCCGCAACCCGGAGGTCTCAGACCCCCGGATTCGATTCCAACGCCGTCTCCCTGAACGAACGCGGGATACTACTTCAATTGCCGAAAACGACTCAATCGCAATATCCCGCCGGTCTGCGTGCGAAATTTGTTCCGACGGTCGAATGCAACGCAAAGTCGCAAAGGAGCAAAGGGACGCGAAGAGGTCATGCGAGAAAATGGGAGAATGCGGCGACAGTGCAGATTGGGGGCCATTATGGGAGCGCTGCTGCGGTGGAACGGATTCCAACACTTGAAGCTCTTTCCGACCCAAAGTGGATCGAGACGTGAACGCCGTTTTCTCTTCTTGAACTCTGCGAGCCTTTGCGTCTTTGCGTTGAGCAATCTGCAGTGAAAGTCCGTGCGTCTCCGACGGTTGTCGGCTTATTCGCGAGGTTTTTCGGGCGGCCAGGGGGTGCCGTCGCGATCGCCGAGGATGTCTCTGGCGGTGAGATCGAAATGCAGGGGGGTGATCGTGGCGTAGCCGTCGCTCAACTCCTGGACGTCGGTCCCGGGGTCGAGTTCGTGGTTGTTGAGCGGATCGAGTCCGCTCCAGTAGTAGGGCCGGCCGCGGGGATCGAGACGCTTCTCGACAGTATCTGTATGCCGCCGAACCCCCATGCTGCACAGTTTGACACCGCGGGGGCCGTCTTCTGATGTGTCGGGAAAATTGACGTTCCAGAGCGTTCCGGGTTCCGGGTAGCGATCCAGAACCTGGCGGATGAGTTCCCCGGCCCGCCGGGCCGTGGCAGCGTAGTCGGGAGGAGTCCCCTGCGAGAGCGACACGGCAACGGACGTAATTCCGAAGAAGGCCCCTTCGATGGCCGCCGCCACGGTCCCGGAATAGAGCACGTTGATCCCGGCGTTGGCCCCCGAGTTAATCCCGCTGACGATGAGCTCGGGCTCCGATTCGCAGAACTCAAGCACCCCCATCTTCACGCAGTCGGCCGGACTGCCGTCGACGGCCCAGCCGAAGTGACGGCCGCTTTCCTGGATCTCCTTGACCATAATCGGATGCAGGTAGGTGATCCGATGGCTCATGCCGCTCTGTTCGATCAGCGGAGCGACGACGGTGAGATTTCCCCAGTCGCGAAGTTCCTCGTACATGGCCCGCAGGCCAGGGGCATGAATGCCGTCGTCATTGACCAGCAGGATTCTCAAGGTCGTTCCTCACGAGTCGAATTCGAACGCCGTGCAGCGCGTCGGCGAAGGCGCCGCCTGGGGCAAGGGGCTACGGTAGGCGATCCATCCCGCCTTGGGAACTTTCCGTTGCCATTGCTGCGGCCGCTCACCACTCGAAAATTCTCTGCGATCCTTGGCGCCTCCGCGGCTTTGCGTCGAAATCCAACGCGACCAACCGCGTTGCGGCTCCGTCACACGACTGCCCCGCCGCTTTGCAACGCGCAAAATCCGCTTGACAGGAGAGGCAGGGTTCCCGTATCACTCCGCCCTCTCAAACATCCTCTCTCGGCACGGTTCCCCTGACTCCAATTCGTTTCCGGTCCTGGTTTCGGTTGCGCCCTCTCTGCGCGAATCGCCGCGACTCGGGTCCGCCCCTTCCCTCGCGTTCGTCTCCATCTCTCTCAATTCACCCTCCAGTCAGTGACAGGACGTCATGACTCAGACACCCGATCTGCGCGCATCGACCGTCCGCCTCGGCGGTCGCGTCGTCGTCTATTCTCAAAACAGCCAGTCCCGACAGCAGATCGCGCAAGCGGTCGGCCGCCAGGGTTTCGATGTCACCCAGGCGGAGTCGGCCGACAGCCTGTGCGACCTGTTGGCCGGCATCTCTCCGGCGGCCTGCATCCTCGACGAACCGGAGTCGCCCGGATTCGTCGAAATGGTCGCAAACGCGATCGAAGCAGCGGGCCTTTCGACGCAGGTTGTCGTGCTGCCGGCCATCACGGCGCCGCGCGGCCAGTTCGTCGGACTGAACGCCGAAGTGCTCGAACCTCCCCACACTCCCGAGCGGATCGGCCGCGCCCTGTTCGCAGCCGTCGGCCGCTCGCAACTGGTCTCGGAGAATCAGCAACTCAAGCAGCAAAGCGACGTGCGACTCTGGCCCGAATTGATCGGCTACAGCGACGGCATTGAAAAGGTGCGGGAGCAGCTTCGCGAAATCGCCGAAGACGACCGGCCGGTGATCGTGCAGGGCGAATCGGGCAGCGGGACGACGTTCATCGCCCGGGCGATTCACTCGATCCGCAAGGGCGAGCACGCCCCGCTGATGGCGGTCCGCTGCGAAGTGCTGGCCGCGTCGGCGGCCGAAGCCGCGCTGTTCGGCGAAGGTCACGAAAGCCGCGGCCGCCTGTCTGCCGCGAGCGAAGGGACTCTGCTGCTCGACGACGTCGATGCGTTGGCGCTTTCGGTGCAGGCGCGGCTGGCGGCGGCGCTGAAACAAATCGAGTCTCCGCCGCAGATCATCGCCACCACGCACGCCCCCTTGCACGACATGGCCCGCGACGGCAGTTTCGACGACCAGCTTTACGAATGTCTGACAGGACATACCGTGACTGTGCCCGCGCTTCGCGATCGGCCGGACGACATCGCTCCGATGGCCGAACATTTTCTGGCCGACTTCGCGGCCCGCGAGGGACGTCCCGCCAAGCAACTCGCGGCCGAAGCCGTGCAGCGGCTGCAGGCGCATCATTGGCCCGGCAATGTGCGGGAACTCGAGAACGTGATCGCGCGGGGCTGTTCGCTGACGACCGATCCGGTGCTCACCTCCGACATCGTGACGACCTGGCTCGAAACGCCGTCCGAGATCAGCCCGGACGACGTCGGCCTGTCGCTCCGCGAAATGGAGCGGAAGCTCATCGAGGCGACGTTCAACCGGTTCAACGGCAACCGCGAACTGACCGCGCGGGCGCTGAAGATCGGACTCAGGACGCTCTCCGGCAAGCTGCGGGAGTACGGCTATCCGCCGCGCGGCGGGCCGGGCTCGAATCGCGTCTCGCGGGCTGCGTGAGCGGCGGGTGCAGCCGACTCGGTCGCATGATCTCGATCCCGCCGGTCGCGACCGGCGGGCTTGGTTGGCTTGCTTCACTCTTGAACCTCGAGGAAACGTCGAATGGAGGTTTCCGGAGCCACGAGCGATCAGCTTCTGGCCGTTTATCGTTCGATGCCGTTTGCACAACGGTGCACCGTGATCCTGTGCGCGGCGGCGATCGGTGGCTGGCTCTGCTGGCTGCTGCTCAGGCCGGCCTCGTCGAAGATGGTCCCCGCCCTGGGTGGGCGATCGCTACCTCCCTCGGAGATCGATGAAATCTCCAGCCAGCTCGATGCGGCCGGGCTGACCGAGTACGAAGTGGACGGCTCCCGCTTGCTGGCGCCGGAAGCCGACGTGGACCGGTACGACGCGGTCGCGGCCGACGAAGCCGACGGGCCGCACAGTTGGGGAGACACCTGGCGTGAAGCGAATTCGTCGCTCAGCCAGTTTGCGCTCAGCCGACAGCGGAAAGACGCCGGGGAGATCGCCCGCGCCGAACTGCTGAGCAAGCTGCTGGGTGAACTGCCGGGGATCGACTCGGCCGAGATCGTGTGGGACGAAGAAGCCCGCATCGGCTGGCGGAAGCCGCCCAAGGTGCGGGCGACCGTCTATCTGAAGCCGCTTGAAGGACATCTCCTGAGCCCCGAGACGGTGGAAGCCGTCCGCACGGCCGTCGCGGGTAGTAAGGCCCATCTCGATCCGGCGGACGTGGCCGTGATGGACATGCGGAGCATGGTGACCTACTCCGGTGATGAGTCGCTGGCCGGCGGGAGCGGCGGTTCGGAATCGGCGGCTCGCTTCACGGCCGCCTGTCGCGGGCGGGTCGAACATGCGCTGGCTCACATCACGGGCGTTCGCGTCGCGGTGGTTGTCACGGAATCTTCCGAGGTCAATGGATCGCCCGACGATTGGGAACTGCCGGCCGTTGCGCCGAACGCCCGGATGGAGTTGCCTCCCCTTGATGAGTCTGAGCCGGGAGTCGCTTCCCCGACCGTGGCGAGGCATGAAGTGTCCGTGCAGGTCTCGGTGCCGCAGTCGTACTTCAACGGCTTGCTGGGGCAACAGACCGCAGGGCGGCAGATCGCCGCAGATCAGTTGCACGCTGCACGCCAGGAGGTTGAACAGCGGGTCGTGCGCGACGTGCAGCAGCGCGTGACGCGGGCGCTCGACGGCCGCCTCGATGCTTCCTCTGCTCCCGTCGTGGAGGTGGCGGCCTATCGCGACCCACCGCAACCTGCGGCGGTGGCTGCGGTCAGCGAACCGGTCGCGGCATGGCCTTGGATCTCGGGCGTGTTGCAGCAGCACCGCTGGTCGGCCTGGGTGATGGCGACGCTCGTTCTGGGAGTCTGCCTGTGGTCGGCGTACTGGTTGGCGCGGCGGCTGGTGGTCAGAGAAGTGACGCCACCGAAACCGCTGCCGGCCGGCGGGGAAGAGGCATTGCCTCAGCAAACCGCTGACGGCGAGCAGACCCAGCCTGCATCCTCCGCACCGGAGCCGACACCCTCGGACGCCGGAGCGAGCGGCGCAGCGAGCGCTTCGTCCGACCGCCTGGCGGAGGCCCTCGCCTCGCTGCTGCAGGAGCCGTCCGGCAAGGAAAGCAGCGAAGAGGCAACGACAATTCACGAGACGCGCTTCGAGATCGCGGATCATGCGAATGAAGGCCGCGCGACTGCCGTTCCGCATGCGGCGGAGAGCCGGTCGCCGGTGGCCGGTCAGGCGAATCAGCCGATTTCCGACGTCTCCCATGCGGCTGAGCCAGCGATTGGACTGGCCGGATTCCGGCTGCGTTCCTCCGAAGTGCCCGATGATGCGCCGGTCGACATCGAAGAGATCCTGCGTTGCGACCCGGCCCGGCTGTGCCGGCTGTTTCAGCAGACCTCCAGCGACACCTGGGCGGCCGCGCTGGTCGGGGCATCGGACGCCGTCCAGGAACATCTCAGCGAGACGCTCCCCCGCGACGATTCAAAGCGACTGCAGCAGGCACTGCGCACCCGGCGGCCGATGCGGCTGCACGACGTCGAGACGGCGCAGCGGGAGATCCTGAGCGGCCTGGCGCTGGATCTGGCTTGAGGGCTGGTGGCCTCAGTTGCCTGGTTGTCGCTGTTCGGTTTCGGTTTTCATGGAGCGTTCGAGCTGGGCGTGGTGCCTCGCGTAATTTCGCGGCGAGTTACGTGTTGCCAATGCGCGTCAACGCGGCATCCAGCCACGCCCATCACTCCATTGCATTCCGTTCTGGGTCGTGCCACCCGTCCGGGCCACATGAACGTTGTTGTTTGCGCCTTCTACCTGTGGGGGCGGCGGTGCGCCGGAGGGTTTCGCTTCGAGCAATCGGCAGGAGTTGGGAAGGCACCGGCGGAACGCCAGTGGCACCCGGCGGGGGCGGCATGCAAAGGCGCGAAGACGCAAAGATGAGAGGGCGTGGCGGCGGTTCTTGTTTGGGGTTTGAGAGGGTTGTTAAAGGGTTGGGTGCGTTGTTTTCCGGGAGATTCGGGCAAGTCTTTAACTCTTTGGGAAAACGTGTGCCAAGACGTGCGGGAGCCGGTGTTTGGGATTCGCCGAGTTCGTGCGCGGGGTGTGGGCAGGATGGGCGGGTCGAAGCGGGTGACGCACATGTTTGGCGGCCGATGCGGGGTGTGAGTCGTCCGTGCGGTGGGCTCCTCAGTGAATCGTGCAGAGTTGCGCTGGGGGAATGATCGGGTGCGCTGAACCGCGAATTTGCAGGAAATTCTGTGGTATTCTTGCTTTCCTGAGAAACGCTCCATCCGAAAAAGTTGCATCGACCCGCCACGACTCTGTGTTGCGCAAACATCATGTCCGTCGATTTCAGAGACCCGTATGAGCAGGTGCGCCGAGGAAGCGCAACCGACCTATGACGATCTCTGGGAGAAAACTCACGGATCACAGCCGTGAGGCATGCGATCGACTCGTGGCGAGGCAAACTTCTCCGGCAGCGCATGTGTACGGGCATGTGCAACTCTTTATTGTAATATGAGTTGCGTCTATTCGCAAAAAATGTCGATTTGCGGAGACTTTCTCCGCTGGAATCGTGCTGAGATTCTGCCTGAGGAATTGCCGGGAGTGGAGATGGCGAACAATGAGAGCGGTTTTGAGAAATTCGATCGACCGCTGCAGCATACACGTGAGGGAGATGAAGCGGCCCGTAGCGCGTTGCTGCAGCAACTCAGAGATTCACTGCGACCGATCATTGATCAGGAACTGGGGCCGAAGCTCCGCGTCCGCGCGGATGGTTCCGACCTGGTGCAGAAGGTGCTGATTCAGGTTTTGGAGGACATACCTCAATTCCGAGGCCGGTCGGGCGCTGAGTTCGTGCAGTGGGTTCGCCGGATTCTGGAGCACGACATTCAGGAATTGCTGCAACGCGAGAAATTCACTGCCAAGCGAAGCATCGATCGAGAGGAAGACGCGAGCCACGAAATCCGCCAGGCTCCCGGGCGGCAAACTTCTCCCAGCCGTCGAGTGATGCGTCGTGAGCACCACCGCATCGTGCGGGAAGCGATCGATCAATTGACTGACGAATGGCGGGTTGTCATGCGGATGAAACACCTGGACGGCCTCACGATGGCGGAGATCGCCCGGCAACTCGGAAGATCAGAAAGCGCTGTCGCAAGAATGCTGATCAGCGGAATGAAGGAACTCAAAGCGATCCTGAAACAACACGGAATTACCGATGCTTGAGGTCATCCATGAGTCATGAAGATGGGCGGCATGGTTTCGCGGGGGAGTTCACTCTGCACGGAGTGCTGGCCGAGTACATTCGGCGGCGCGAAGCCGGCGAGTCGGTCGACATTGAATCCTTCTGCGCGTCGTATCCCGATCTCGCAGACGGCTTGAGGTCGTATGCGGAGGGAGAGGGACTGCTGGATGCGCTCTCGGACCGTGCCGACGTCGACTCCGGAGATCTCCGGTCGGCCGAGACAATGCGTCCCGGCGGCGCTCAACGGACCGACTTTGCGCCGCAATCGCAATTCGGACGGTATTGGCTCGTTCACCAACTGGGAAAGGGCGCCATGGGCACCGTCTATCTGGCGGAAGACACGCAGCTTGATCGTCGGGTCGCGCTCAAGATTCCCAAGGGGACAGGAACGGACGGCGAGGAGTTCCTGAAACGGTTCACGCGGGAGGCGCAGGCGGCAGCCCGGTTGGAACATCCGAACCTCTGCCGCATCTATGACGCGGGCGACGTCAACGGAACTCCGTTCATTTCGATGGAGTACATCGACGGCCCGCCGCTCTCACAGTGCGTGGGCACTGCTGCCTATCACGACGAACGCAGAATCGTGGAAATTGTGAAGGGGATTGCATCGGGCCTGCAGGCGGCGCACGAGCGCGGCATCCTGCACCGAGACGTCAAATCCGGAAACGTGCTGATGCAGAACGGTGACACGCCGTGCGTGACGGACTTCGGACTGGCGCGGATTCAAGACCGGCAGGAATCGAAGTTGACGCATGAGGGGGCCCTTCTGGGAACTCCGGCTTATATGGCCCCCGAACAAATCCGATCCGAACTCGACCGGATCGGTCCGCACAGCGACGTCTATGCACTGGGGGTCGTGTTCTACGAACTTCTGACGGGGCGCATTCCATTTCAGGGGTCGACGCTGGTCGTCCTGAATCAAGCGCTTCAGAAGCGGCCGCGACCGCTTAAGAAACTTCGTCCCGACGTCGATCCGGAGTTGGCCGATTTCTGTTTGCGAATGCTTGAAAAGGAGCCGGAGCGGCGGCCTCAGTCGATGAAAGAGGTGGTGGATTTTCTTCAATCATGGCTCAAGAACAACTCAACTGGAGATCGCGTACGACAGTCAAAGGAGGCGGAGAACATCGCAAAGTGCGAATCGATGAAGTCCAACGTGGTAGGGTTGATTCAACGGGGGCAGCATGCGCAGGCCGTGGCGGCCATGGAAAAGATGCAGAAATTGCAAGGACCGGGAACAGCGAACTATGTGGCCTGGGCTCGCAACCAGCTCCCTGAAGTCAAGAAACTTCCCCGGCGGCTTCAGGCCGCCGTTCCGTCCCTCCTGGCCACCGCGAAGCAATCAATAGTCCGAAAGGACTACGGCCAGGCGGCTCAGCTTTTACAGGAAATTCCCCCGGACTTCCGTAGCGCGGAAGTCCAGAAGACGCTCGACAACGCCGTAGAACTCCAAGAGGAGTCCGACCTTTTGCTCCTCTCTTTGCAGGAATGCGTCCGCACCCGTCAACTGGAGGGGATTGAAGACAACCTGAAGCGGTTTCTCCAACTCAAACCGGGCAACAAGTTCGCCAGGGAGCTTCGGGAGGCGATCAGGACGTATGCCAAAGTCCCCTTGAAGCAGCGCAGGTACCAGTTTGACAAGAGCGGACAGCTCCAGCCGCGTTCGAGCGGCAGCATCTGGGACAACTGGCTGCTGATCGGCGCTTTATGCTTCTGCCTGGTTTGCGGCACGGTGTATCTGGGAGTCGTGTTCTACCTCAAGCACGGCAGCCGCACGCTGGCCGTTGAAGTCAACGACGCCTGGCTGGAGGACCAGAAAGGTGAACTGTCACTCTCGGTCGACGATGACGAGTACACCCTCACCGGTCCGGGCATGGAGGTCACAGTGACACTGGGAGAGCACGGTTTCTCGGTGAGGAACGGCGAGACGATCGTCCACAATCCGCAGACTTTCACGATCGAGAAGGGAACCAGGCCGGTCTTGCACATTGACGCAAGCGGAATGCGACTGGCGAACCGCACTCAGAATCCGGCAGATCACGTTGCGGAGGGCGGCGCACCCGGCTCCTCCGGGGCAAACGCTTCGCAGCCGGTGTCCGCAACCGAGTTCGAATTCGAGGAGATCCTGTCCTATGAGTTTACGGAGCTGGAAGGTCAAGACCTCCACGCCAACGGATTGGTCCTGACCGGAAAGGGGGGAGAGACGTATCTGTCGATGGGGAAGTACATCTACAAGTTCGATGACGACGAGACGACCTCGCCCGTGCTTCTTTCCGACAGGGGGGGAGCCTACGACATGGATATCACGAGCGACGGCCGATACGTCTTGCTGGCCAGGGCGTTCGGACGGGTTGAGGTCTGGACGACCGAGCCGTGGGAAATGAAACAGCGCCTCGAGTTTTCCGATTCGTCGGGCCAGGCAACAGCCTTGTGCGTGTCCCCAGATGGGCGGTGGATCGGCGCGGTGATGATGCGGGGTCGCGCCGCTGTCTGGGAACTGGAAACCGGCCGACTGGTTGCGGAGATACCGATTGAGTTCGGCGACCCGTGGCATTTGCAAGTCGTGTTCTCGACCGACTCCCGGAAGTTGATCGTCGTTGCTGCGCACGACGGCGGACGATCGATCTACGAGATCGCGGCCGAGTCGGGCGAGGTCGATGTGAAGCGATGCGACGGCATACCCGGCGGCGGGAGCATCGTGATGGGGGCTGATGATCGCGCCGTCATCGCTTGCTGGGAGGGTCAACCGCTCTATGCAGTCAATTCAAGAACATGGCAGGATGCTCAGATCATCGGCAGCGGCGGCAATCGCAGGGCGTTGGCGTGGTCGCCAGATTCCGCATTGATCGCCGCAGCGACTAACACAAACGACGGCCTGGCGCTGTTTGACGGAACGACGTACCGCTGGCTCAAGAACCTTTCGCTGGATGGATTCTCCGTCGAGAGAGTGTCGTTCTCGTGGGACAGTCGAATTCTGGCCGTGTCGGGAGTCACCGCGGTCCCCGAAAGCGAGGAACAGATTCCTGTGGTTCGGGTCTGGCGTCTCTCCGAGAGAGCCGCTGCGGCGCACTCGACGACCGCGCCAGCGGTGGGCTCGTTCGCGAAGTCTCCGCTGCCGGATGGGCCGCCTGGGTTTTTGCAAACGCTCGATGGTCACACTGGAATAATCACCGGACTAGAGTTCGCAGCTGATGGAAAGACCCTAGCAACGGTGAGCGCCGTTGACCAATCGCTGCGAATCTGGGATCTGGAAACGGGGACGGCGCAACATGTGATCGACGTCGGGATTGCCTATGGACTTTCGATTGATAACCGACGGCAACGCGTGGCGGTCTCGTGTGCAGGGGAAGCAAGACTCTACGAGCTAGAGACGGGTGACATGGAAAGCCGAGTGACGTGGGCCGGGAATGTCGCCTATGCCAGTGCGTTCTCACCGGACGGGAATCGTCTTGCGGTGCACATCGACGGCGGAGGTGTGAAAATCTATGACGTCTCCGCGTCGACGAATCCCCGACTCGAGTTTGAACTCCCCGGCGCGGACGGAGAAGGTTGGGCTGGAGCGATGCGGTTCTTGCCTGACGGGGAGCATTTGCTCGTCAGCAGCCCGTCCACCGAGTACGCAACGAAGCTGTTCCACCTTCCAACGCGGCGGGAAGTCCGGACGTTTCGGTCGAGATCGGACGACGGAGGAACGGTCTCCTATACACTCGGACTACGACCGGATGGAGAGGCGGTCGTGCTCGTGGCGAACGAGAGTTGGCAGCTGATGCAATTTGACCTGTTTGGCGAATTGCAGCATCAGACCTATCGGGTATGGGGAGGCGGCGCAGTAGTGTTTGCCCCGGATGGACGCAACCTCGTCTCACTGAATGCAGGGGAAGGGCAAACAATCCTGCAGGTTCGTTCAGCCGACACCGGAAGTGTCACATGGGAAGCGAAGTTACCGGCGCGTGTGCCGAGTCTTCTCGGCGGAGGTTGCCTCGACATTACTCCTGATGGACGATTTGCGGCCAGCGGAAGGAAGGTTGACGAGTCACAAAACAGCGTGGCTACGAACGAGGACGTTCCTAATCCCATTCTCCTGTGGCGACTGCCGGAGGAGGTCTGGCTTCGGTGAATGCGAGGTGCAGAAATGCGTGACTGGTCTTCAGGCGAGAATCGCGACATTGAGAGCGTAGATAACGTCCCTGGTTCAGCGAATGCTTGGCCTTTTCGCGGCATACGAAGATAATCCTTGAGCCATGAACCTGATTCGCGCGATCTCTGGATTCGTTGTTATTAGCGCGCTGGGGTGTGGTTCGCTGACGGTGCCGGAACGGGACTGGGACGAGTCGCCGGCACATGACTTTGCGACTCCGCAGGGGACCGTTCTCTCGCTGGCAGACAGTAGGCCGGACCAAGCGCAGCGCAGTTCCGGCAGGCTCAGTGTAGACGCGTGTCGGATTCCAAGGTATTGCCGGAGCGGCGTCGCTGCGCTCCTTGATCCGGCCTACTCGCTACCCCTGCTTCTTCTGGATTTTGGCCCAAGCGTCTTTGAGGGTGACGCTGCGGTTGAAAACCGGCTTGTCGGCAGTGTGATCAACAGAGTCGGGGGTGAAGTAACCGAGGCGTTCGAACTGGATGGAGGTTCCGGGCTGGACATCGGCGAGTGAAGGTTCGAGTTTGCAGCCGGTGAGGGTTTCGAGGGAGTTGGGGTTGAGTGCGTCTTTCCAGTCCTCGTCTTCGCCGACGTCGCCGAGGCTTTCGACTTTGAGCAGGTGGTCGTAGAGGCGGACTTCGGCATCAAGAGCATGTTCGGCGCTGACCCAGTGGAGGGTGCCTTTGACTTTGCGGCCGTCGGGGGCGTCGCCGCCGCGGGTGGCGGGGTCGTAGGTGCAGTGGAGTTCGACGATCTCGCCGGAGTCGTCCTTGATCGCTTCCTGGCAGGTGATGAAGTAGGCGTAACGCAGGCGGACTTCGCGGCCGGGGCCGAGGCGGAAGAACTTTTTCGGCGGGTCTTCCATGAAGTCGTCCCGCTCGATGTAGAGGACCTTGGAGAAGGGGACGCTGCGCTTGCCGGCGGATTCGTCTTCGGGGTTGTTGATGGCTTCGAGTTGTTCGGTTTCGCCGTCGGGGTAGTTGGTGATGACGACCTTGAGGGGGCGGAGGACGGCCATCCGCCGCTCGGCGCGTTTGTTGAGGTCGTTCCGGAGCGCATTTTCGAGGACGACCATGTCGGTGAGACTGTTGAACTTGGTGACTCCGACCTGAGCGCAGAGATTGCGGATCGCTTCGGGGGTGTAGCCGCGGCGGCGGAGACCGCAGAGGGTCGGCATGCGGGGGTCGTCCCAGCCGGTGACGCGGTTCTCGCGGACAAGTTCGAGCAGTTTGCGTTTGCTCATGACGGTGTAGGTGAGATTGAGCCGGGCGAACTCGTACTGCTGTGAGGGGAAGATTTCGAGGTTTTCGATAAACCAGTCGTAGAGCGGGTGATGGTTTTCGAACTCGAGCGTGCAGATGGAGTGTGTGACCTTTTCGATGGCGTCGCTCTGGCCGTGGGTGAAGTCGTACATCGGGTAGATGCACCACTTGTCCCCCGTGCGGTGATGGGGCGCGTGGCGGATGCGGTACATGACCGGGTCGCGCATAATGAGGTGGGCCGAGGCCATGTCGATCTTGGCGCGAAGCACGTGGGCGCCGTCGGGGAATTCGCCGGCCTTCATCCGCTGGAAGAGGTCGAGGTTCTCCCCGGGCGAGCGATTGCGATGGGGGCTCTCGCGGCCGGGCTCGGTGAGCGTGCCGCGCTGACTGCGGATTTCTTCGAGCGTCTGGCTGTCGACGTAGGCGAGTCCCTTGTTGATCAGGACGCAGGCCCATTCGTAGAGCTGATCGAAGTAGTCGGAGGCGAAGTGGAGTTCGTCCCATTCGAAGCCGAGCCAGCGGATGTCGTCCTGGATGGCATCGACGTATTCGGTTTCTTCGGTGGCGGGGTTGGTGTCGTCGAAGCGGAGGTTGCACTTGCCGCCGAATTCGCGGGCGATGCCGAAGTTGAGGCAGATGGACTTGGCGTGCCCGATGTGGAGATAGCCGTTGGGCTCGGGGGGAAAGCGGGTGTGGACGCGGCCGCCGTGGAGGCCCGCGGCGACGTCGGCGGCGACGATTTCGCGGATGAAGTCGCGCGGGCGTTCAGCGGATTCCGGGTGGTTGTGGGGCATGCGGTTCCCTCCGTGTTGTTCTCGTCATTCGTTCCGCGAGCGGTGCGGACGATTGTAGCAGGGACGAGAGATCGACAAAGAGGGAGGCGTTGGTGTCGGTGGGACGCAGCCCACGGGCTTTGGTTATCGCAGGCGGAATTCGACTTCGGCTCCGGTGGAGAAGGTGGTGCTGGGGGAGGAGTCGCCGGGGGTGCCGACGTCGGTGCGGAAGCGGTCGATGTTGAAGACCAGTCCGGCGGACCACCATGATCCCCGCAGTCCCGTGCCGAGGCGGACGCGGCCGCCGTACATGGTTTCGTCGCTGGCGCCGCGGGGGTTGCCGCTGACGAGAACCTGGTGTTTGGTGGGATCGAACGCCTGGACCGCGAAGTCGCCGGTCGCCTGACCGAGGAGGAACAGGACGCCCGCGTCGCCGTACCAGGCGAGATTGATCGAGTCGAAGGGGAAGGGGCGAATGATGCGGGTTTCCAGTCCGGCTTCAAACAGATTGGTGTTCATGTCGCGGATGACGTAGTTATTGCCGCCCGGGACATTGAGCTGGACGTTGTCTCTGGGGTTGTAGTCGGTGTGGCTGTATCCGCAGACGAACCCGATCTCGACGACGTCGGCCCACCAGCTCGAACCGTCGGCGACGAGCCAGCTCGAGCCTCGGGCGCAGCAATAGTCGGTGATGAAGGGCAGGGAGAGGCCGTCGGTTCCGGTCTGGCTGTTCCAGAGCGGGAGATAGGCGTGGATTCCGACGCGGACGCCGTGGTCGTTGACGCGATCGAAGAATCCGCTCTGCGTGGAGACGTATTGGGACGAGACGCGGAGCCCGGGGTTCCAGTGGAACGTGGACGAGCCGCGGAGGATGTTGGGATCCTGCAACTGATACAGGCCCGGCTGGACCGTCACGTACGGGTCTTGGGCTGCGCCACTCTGTGTGACGGCGGCGGTGATGACGGTGGTCAGCAGAATGAGCCGGGTGGACATCCGTTTCCTCCCCTCGGGTATTTGATTGTTCCGCGGCATCGGCCCGCGCGGTGCAGCCGCCGCCGGATTGCCGCGCCTGTCGCCGCTTGAGCGGTTGACGTGCAAACGGGCGCATCCTTAGTGCCAGTGGCACTTCATCGTGGCGGCCTTTGGTCCCGTTTTTGTCTTTGGGTGCGGCATTTTACGCCGCCAGAACCGCTACAGTTCAATGAAAGGCGCTCTTGTGCGGCCCCTACGGGCTGAATCGGATGTGCGGCGCGTGCTCCCTTATGGGAAGGAGCCGAAAATGCGGCTTGCGCGGGTCGGGAGGTCCGGTTATGCGGGTTCCCCCGGTCGAGATGGCTCCGCCTGCGCCAGGTGAGGTCAAGCGGTGAGGGTTGTGCGGACGATTTCGATGAGGGAGGGGGACGTGACATGAGTTTGCGCGGCGGAATCGGACTGTACGTCGTTCTGGGGGGAACGTTGGCTCCGCCTGCGCCGGCAGTTTTTGCGCAGGAACCTGCGGTTGCACGTCTCGTCGATTCCGGGGCGAGCGGCGCTTCGCTCTCGCTGCCGCGCTCGCCGGTCGGGCCGGCGGAATTGCCGGAGCGGCTTTCCGGGGAGTGGACGGTGAGCCTGTGCATCAAGTCGTCGCATGCCTGGATCCGTTTCGAGAACGAAGCGACCGGCGAGGTGCACACGCTGGGGAGTTACAAGAAGGGGGCGGGGGGCGTCCGCGATCCGCGTTCGTTCCGCTGGTTGCATCCCCCGGTCAAGGTGTCGGGGGTGCAGTGGGACGTTGATCTGCGGCATGAAGAGGAGGTGGCGGAGGGGAACTTCCGCCTGCTGAACGTGCAAGTGACCGATCCGGTGATCTTTCGCGGAGACGGGGACGGGTTCGGGCACGGGGGGTATCGCAACAACTGCACGACCTACGCGCGCGACGCGTGGCATTTCTACAGCGAGCAGTGGTACGAGTTGCCGTTCGTGCAGACGCCGGGGAGTCTGTATCACGCGGTTTGTGAGCGGTACGCCGCGGAGTGAGCGGGCGCAGTTCGAACTGGAGCGCTCCCCTGCGGGTCGCGGCTAGAGCGAATTGCTCTACCATGTGTCCGCGTCGAGCGGTGTTTGGACTGTCGAGAACGAGAATCCGCGAGACAGATCGCCAACACTGACTTGCAAAGCGCTATAAACAGCGCGTCGACCCCTGCCTGCACTTGTGAAATGACGCACTACGTGTTGACGTTGACGTCGACCCATTGGCCGGTTTCGTTGGATTTGAGGACGGCGTCGGCGACGGCCTGGGCAGCGGCGCCGTGGTCGAAGCCGGGTATGGCGGGGCGATCTTCGATGATGGCGGAGGTGAGTTCGTACACCAGGTCGTAGCGGAACACGGTGCTGGGGACGCCTTGCGACGGGTCGCGCGGGCTGCCTTCGATGACCAGGCAGTCGTCCGGGACGGGGACGGTTTGGAGTGATTCGCCCGGTTTGCCGAACAGGATTGTGTTCGGTTCGGTGAGGCGGTAGACGGCACTGCCTTCGGAACCGTTGACCTCGGCCCATTCCCAGCCGAAGCCGTTGTTGTGGTGACCCTTCATCACGGTGCTGCCCTCCCAGACGCCGACTGCGCCTGAGGTGAAACGTCCGATGAGGGCGGACCAGTCGTCGACGTCGGACGGATCGCAGGGTTCGCCCTGCTTCGTTTCGTCGCGGGGGCAGAAGGTGGCGACGGCGCCGCAGACCGACTGAACCGGCCCGAGCAGGTCCATGGCGAAATCGATCCGGTGGATCGTCATGTCGTAGAGGTCGCCCGCTCCGGCCAGCTTCTTGTATTGCCGCCAGCCCCAGCTTGTTTCGGGCAGATCGAGGAACCGCTGACTGCGGAAGTGGCGAACGGTCCCGAGCGCTCCGGTATGGACCAGCCTGTGCAAGCAGCGCATGGAGGGAGCGAACCGGTAGGTGAAGGCGGTCATGTGTTTGACGCCGGCAGTCTCTGCCGCGCGGGCCATTTCGGCCGCTTCTTCGTAGCTGAGGCCGAGCGGCTTTTCGCACATGACGTGCTTGCCGGCCTCGATGCAGGCCAGAGCGATCGGCTTGTGCGTGAAGTTGGGAGTGGCGATGACGACGGCGTCGACGTCTGGGTCGGAGGCGATCGCATTGAAGTCGGTTGTGACTTTCGAGACGTCCCAATCACGCCCGCGCTGGTCGAGCAGCGATTCGTTGGGATCGCAGACGGCGACCAGTTCTGCGCGGGGGTCGAGGCGGAGGCCGGGGACGTGGTGGTAGTCTGAAACGGCGCCGGCGCCGATGATGGCGTAGCGGATCATGGTCGTCAGTTCATGGTTTCGGCGGGGATGCGGGCGATCTTGGCGACGGCGTCGTCTTCGCCGAGCGACATCACGCGGACGCCCTGGGTGTTGCGACCGATGAGGCTGACGTCTGCGGCGCGAATCCTCTGGATCTTGCCGCCGTGGGAGACCATGAGCACGTGGTCTTCATCCTGCACGGCGAGGATTCCGATGACCTTGCCGTTGCGCTCTGTGGTCTTGATGTCGCGGAGTCCTTTGCCGCCGCGTTTCTGCCGGCGATAGCGCATGTTGCTCCGCGCGGCGGCCTCGTCGTTTTGATCATCGCCGTTGGAGTCGGAGTCGGCGGAATCGGCGTCCGGTTCTTCGTCTTCGAGATCGCCCGCGCCGAAGGGGGTCCGCTTGCCGTAGCCGTTTTCACAGACCGTGAGCAGCGAGGTGTCGGGGACGGCGACGACCATTCCGACGAGATGATCGTCGTCGGCCAGCGAGATGCCCTTCACGCCTCGTGAACTGCGTCCCATCGCGCGGGCGTCGGCTTCGGAGAAGCGAATGGACATGCCGCCGGTCGTACTGAGGACGACGTCGTCGCCGGGGCGGACCTTGACGACGTCGATCAGCCGGTCCCCCTCTTCCAGCTTGATGGCGATGATTCCCCCCCGCTTGGGCCGGCCGTAGGCGGTGAGTTCGGTCTTCTTGACGAAGCCGTTCTGCGTCGCCATGAGGAGGCAGCGTTCGTCGTCAAACTCGCGGACGTCGATGCAGTCCTGGACTGATTCTCCTTCGGACAGGGAGAGCAGGTTGACGAGCGCGCGGCCTTTGGCGGTGCGGCCCTGCTGCGGCAGGTCGTAGACCTTCTGCCAGTAGACTTTGCCGAGATTGGTGAAGAAGAGCAGATAGGAATGGGTGCTCGAAACGAACAGGTGTTCGATCGGGTCTTCTTCGTCGGTCTTGGCGCCGGTGATTCCCTTTCCACCGCGGTTCTGCGCCTGGTAGGTCTTGAGCGGCGTGCGCTTGATGTAGCCCCGCTGGGAGAGCGTGACGACCATCGGCGCTTCTTCGATCAGTTCGTCCTTGTTGACCTCGCTGAGTTCTTCGTCGTTGATCTCGGTCCGCCGCCTGGCCGGGAACTTCCGTTTGACGTCGTCCATGTCGTCGCGGATGAGGGCGCGGATGTTGGCCTCGTCGGAGAGAATGCGTTTGCAGTCGGCGATGCTTTCGAGGAGCTGCCGGTGTTCTCCCTGGAGATTCTCCCGCTCGAGGTTGGCCAGCGAGCCGAGTTGCATGGAGACGATCGCCTCGGACTGGTTGGCCGAGAGCGAGTAGGTTTCGCGGACTCCCTGCTCTTCCTGGTATTGCGCGAATCCCTCGTCGCCCAGCGCGCGGGCGACGAGTTCGGCGGCGATCTCGATCTGCTGCAGGCGGACCTTGGCCTCGGCGCGGCTGGGCGAGTTGCGGATGGTCCGGATCACCTCGTCGATGTCGATCTGTGCGACCAGCAGGCCTTCGACGGTGTGTTTGCGCTTGCGGGCCTCCTCAAGGAGAAACTCGGTCCGCCGGCGGATGACCGTGATCCGGTGGCGAATGAACTCTTCCAGCAGTTGCTTGATGTTGAGCGTCTGCGGGCGATTGCCGACGAGCGCCAGCAGGATCACGCTCACTGTCTGCTGCAGCGGCGAGAACTTGTACAACTGGTTGAGCACGACGTCGCGGTCGGCGTCGCGCTTGAGGTAGATGTGCAGCCTGACCTGCCAGGCGGGCGTATTGCGGTCGGTGTAGTCGACGACCTTGGCGATGCCCTTGATCTTGTCTTCCTTGATGAGGGCTTCGAGTTTCTCCCTGATCCGGTCGCGGGTGTCCTGGTAGGGGATCTCCTTGACGACGATGACTTCGGTGTTCTTTTCGGTTTCGAAATCGACTTTCGCCCGCAGGGTGAGCGTGGAGCGGCCGGTCATGTAACCCTGGCGGATCCCCATGCGGCCGCAGATGACGCCGCCGGTGGGGAAGTCGGGACCGGGGAGGACGTCGAGGATCTCGTCGATGGTCGCCTCGGGATTGTCGACCAGCAGGCAGACGGCGTCAGCGACCTCGGAGAGGTTGTGAGGAGGAATACTGGTGGCCATCCCGACGGCGATGCCCTGCGACCCGTTGACCAGCAGGTTGGGGAAGCGGGACGGCAAGACGACGGGTTCTTCGTTCCGCTGATCGTAGGTGGGCACGAAGTCGACCGTGTTGCGGTCGATGTCGACGAGCATTTCGGCTCCGGCGGCGGCAATCCGCGCTTCGGTGTACCGCATGGCGGCCGGTGGGAGGCCGGCGAGCGATCCGAAGTTGCCCTGCTTGTCGATGAGAACCTCGCGCATGGCCCATTCCTGGGCGAGGCGGACGAGGGTGGGGTAGATGGCGTTGTCGCCGTGCGGGTGATAGTTACCGCTGGTGTCGCCGGAGATCTTCGCGCATTTGACGCGGCCGGCGTTGGGGCCGAGGTTGAGGTCGTTCATCGCGACGAGGATTCGCCGCTGGGAGGGCTTGAGACCGTCGCGGACGTCGGGCAGCGCGCGGCTGACGATCACGCTCATCGCGTAGGTGAGGTAGCTCTGCTGCATCTCGTCGCGGATGTCGAGCCGCTGGATGCGATCCCCGTTTGCAGATCCCTCACCGGCCCCTTCCGGGGGAAGATCATCCTGGGGAGGTGTGCCGTCCGACAATGCGGGCTCCTTTGCTCACGATGAGAATCTGGCGAACCGCACACGGTGTGCAGCTGCCGTCAGTCGAAATACAACCGGAATCATTCTTGCCGCAGGCCACTCGATCGCGCTCTCTCCCTTCGACAACGTTGCGTCCGGGGAGAGTTCCTGCACTCGGCCATCGGCTGGATCATCCGTGATTCACAATTCGATTCAGCCGACTCGAAAGCGACGTCAATCCGTCGACAGACACCGACTGCCGCAAGCCTGCTGGCTCAATGTAACCAGCGCACTGAGAAGACGTTGTGGCGAGAAACGGCGGTCCGGTGCTCGACCGTTTCTATCGGTGAATCTTAGCGAAAACGGCGGTTCCAAACAACGCACCGGGATGCCCGGAAAGGGGCTGATTGTCGGTCCTCGCGCTCGCATCGATGTGTTCGGTTTCTGAATGGCAGCACGGGTGGCTCTGACCGATTTGTTGTGAATCGAAGAGACGCGCTCCCCTGCGGGTCGCGGCTAAACGGGAACTGCTGAAGGGTAATCGTGGGTTGCAGGCAGGCGCGGCCGTGGCTGACGTTGCAAGCGGGTGATTCGGTGGGCATGATTGCGTTCGTAGAAAGTGAATCGCTATCAAAAACGGTTGTAACTTGCAGGATTATCGAACCGGCTGCAGACCGATTCCCGGTGGAACAGGAATGGTGTGTCGCGCCACTTGAAACCGTAATGGAGGAACCGAGCATGTCTCACGAACCGACGTTTCAGGAGATTGTCTCCACGCTCAAGCAGGAACGAGATGAACTGGCTCTGAAAATGCATCTGGCCGGCGCAGAAGCGAAGCAGGAGTGGGAGGGTCTGCGCGGAAAGCTGGACAGCCTGCTCGCCAGCTACGATCCGGCCCGCACGGCGGCGACCGAATCTGCCGGCAAAGTCGGGGATGCGATGAAGTCGGTGGCGAACGAGATCAAGGAGGGCTTTCAGCGGATCCGGCAGGCGCTGTGAATGGTCCGCGGATGCGGCGGATTTCCGCGGACGGCAACTGGAGTGATGCGGTTGAGAGCCGGTGATGCAGGAGGAGGCGAGCTACGTCTGTGCGGCGTGCGGCGAGGAGATCGTCGTTCCGGTGGACCCCTCGGCGGGCGCCCATCAAGAGTACGTCGAAGACTGCCCGGTCTGCTGCCGGCCGAACGTGATCCGTGTGGATATTGACGCCGACGGCGAGGCCTTCGTCTCGGCCAGCGCGGAGCAGGATCTGGATTGAGCGCTCGTGTGGCAGCACGGGTTTTGGAGGCCACGGCCTTCCAAGGCCGTAAGTGTCACACAACCTGGCTGGGGCCAAGCCCCGGCGAACCGGGCCGAAGGGATCTTCGAATGGTACACGGATTTCCGCGGATTCGGCGGATCAGCACGGATCAATCAACCTGTCGTTCCAGAGGCGGAAGCGCAGAGACCGCATCGATCGAGGCGTGAACGGCATGGACACCCAGGACAGCAATCAGTGTGAATCCGTCCGACCCGCGTCCATCCGTGTTCCATTCGAGTCTCTCGAAAAACGAACTGATCGGAGACCGGCTGAACAGGAGCTTTATAGAAACGACAGGTTTCAGGCCGTGATCGAGACGTGCCCTGGCGGCCTCCGGCCGCAACCAATGTAGCCGACTCGCTCCGCCGAGTCGGATGTCCACGACGTGGAATTCGCTGCACGCGAAGTTTGCGCACCACACGAAAATTCTTACTGTTTGTAGCACGAAGTTGGGTGGGGCCATTCGTCGTTGCGGAAAACGTGCGTCGCATCAGGGTCTCGTGCACGCGACTTCCAACACATTCCGACCACCGGTCGTACAATGAATCGGGCGCACTCCTGCTGGTCGTTGACTGAATCAGTAACGGCGCTGAGGCGCAAGCATGCCGGCCCGAGAGAGAACGAGTGGCGACGTCGTTCGATATTGCATCCATTGTTCGCTGAATGTTTCGCCGCTTGGCCACAGCCTGGTGGTTGCGCTTATTTGCGGACTGGCCGGGACTGCTTCAAGAGCGGCTGACGAGGGAGAGAGTTGGCCGTTCGTGCGCGGTCCGGACTACGACGGCCATTCGCGCGAGCGGGGGATCGCCGACGAGTGGCCGGGCGAGGGGCCGCCGGTATTGTGGACGCGGGAACTCGGGACGGGGTATTCGGGGTTCGTCGCGTGGGACGATCGCTGTTGCACTCAGTACCAGACGCTGGGTGGACAGTTCGTTCTGTGCCTGAATGCCGAGACGGGCGAGACGATCTGGGAGCACCGGTACGACTGGCCGTATGAGCCGGGAGGGGTCTATCCCGGCCCGCGGGCGACGCCCACCTACCATGCCGGCCGCGTCTACTTCGCCGGACCGAGCGGGCTGATCGGGTGTCTGCAGGCCGGCAACGGCGACCTGTTGTGGTCGCGGAACGTCGTTGAGCAGTTCAACAGCGACGGCATCGGGTTCGGGTATTCGTGCTCGCCGGTCGTGGAAGAGGGGAAGGTGCTGCTGCCGGTGGGCGGGAGCGGCGCCAGCATGGTCGCGCTCGATGCGGATGACGGATCGGTCGTGTGGGCTTCCGGCGATGATCCGGCCAGTTATACGCCGGCTTACCCGATCACGTTTCGCGGACGACGGCTCGTGCTGGGTTATCTGCAGAATGCACTGGTCTGCCGTGACCTGGAAACCGGCGAAGAGCAGTGGCGGTGGGAACTGTCGCACGGCTACGACGAGCATTCCGCCTGGCCGATCTACGACGAGCCTCATCTGTGGATTTCGGGTCCGTTCCGCAACGGGTGCCAGTTGTTGAAGTTGACGGGGGATGAGCAGCGTCCGGTCGAGAGCGTCTACCAGAGTTCGCTGATGTCGAACGACATCTTCTCCAGTGTGCTTGTCGACGGAGCGGTCTTCGGATTCGACGTGAGCGACGCACAGGCCAAGACGCATCGTCCGACGCGGGGCCGGTTTCGCTGTCTCGATTTTCTAACCGGCGAGGAACAATGGTCCGCCGGAGACGACAAACCGCGGCGGTCGATTGACCACGAGGCGACGGGCGACGCGGGGGAACGCATCGGGCATGCGACCGTGATTGTGGCGGATAGCAAGCTGATTCTGATGAACGACACCGGCGAACTGATCCTCGCGCGGGCCGACCGCGCGGAGTACGAAGAACTGGCTCGCGTGCCGGTGTCGACTGGTGAGATCTGCTGGACGCAACCGACGCTGCTTGGCGGGCGACTGTTTGTCCGGAACCACAGCCAGGCGGCGTGCCTCTTTCTGGGGACGGCTGACCGGTTGCCGCCATCGGGGAGTGCGGGTCATCTGACGGTGTCGGACATTCCGCAAGCGGAATACTTCGATCTGGCCGGGGCGATTCTGGGGATCGAACCAGAGTACGCGTTCGATGTTCCGAGCAGCAGGTGGCTGCGGGAGTGGTATCTGGCTTCGCTGGGGTTGATCGGGGTCAGCCTGAGCGCGGGCCTGCTGGTGCGGATTGTGTTTGGTGCGGGTCTCGGGCCGAGTGCGTCGCGGTGGGCCTTCTGGGCGACGGCGTTTGTGCTGGGTGCGCTGGGAACGACGTTTCTCAGTCGTTGGCGGGGGGACTTTGTGTTTACCTGGCCGGTGTCGATCTTTGTGGCGTTTGAAGCCGCAGTGGCTCAGATTCGCGTGCGTGGGGCGGACGCTGAGGGCGTGAAGCGAAGACGCTGGAGGTCCCGACTCGTCGGTGTGGGGTTCATCGGAGTGTGTGTTGCTTACTTTCTACTGTGCCGGCGATTGAGCCTGGTGTTCGAGTGGGTGTTTCTGTGCGGGTTCGGGGCGGCGCTGCCGTTTTCACTGGCGGGTCTTCTCTGCTTTCGGCAGCGGAGCTGGCGGCCGGTCTGGCAGGGCGTGATGACCGTGGCGGCGTTTTCGGGGTTTTACTGGTCGTCGGTGGGGTTGTTGTTTTTGAAGTCGTGAGGGTGATCAGCATCGAATTGCGCGACAACGCGCTGGAGCGAAGGCCGCCTACAACGGAGCAGGCCAAACTGCGGGCATCCGCCCAATTTGGAGTTGCACCTCCAGGTGTGGGGTGAGAATCTGTTGGCCGCGCCGATCGGCAATTGGTAGGATTTCTTCCATGAGCACCGTATCGTCGCCCAATCCAAACACGGATCAGATCCTCGAACTGGTCGCCGACTGTCTGACACCGGAGGTCGCTCGGCGGATCCTGGGCGTGGCGATCAGTCCGCAGGTCCAGTCCCGGGTCGATGAGTTAGCCGCGAAGGCAGCGGAAGATCGTTTGAGCGGCGCTGAGCGGGACGAATATGAAGACCTGATCGAACGAGCCGATCTGCTCGGGATTCTGAAATCGTTGTCGCGGCAGGTACTCGCGCGACAGGGTGCATGATGGATGCGGCTATCCGCCGTCTGGTTCGCCAGCGCGCACACGAGCGGTGCGAATATTGCCGGTTGCCGCAAGACGCCGTCGACCTCAGATTTCACATTGAGCACATTGTCGCGAAACAACATGGAGGCACCGACGACACCGACAACCTCTGCCTGGCGTGTGACCGCTGCAATCTGCACAAGGGACCGAACCTCTCATCGATCGATCCCGATTCAGGACAGATCGTTGAACTGTTTCATCCGCGCCGAGATGACTGGAACGCGCGCTTCGAGTCGATGGGTGGGTGGATCATCGGCATAACACCGACCGGGAGGGCGACTGCTCAGCTCATGCAGATGAACGCGACCCGCCGGAGGCAATTGCGAGAACGGCTGATTGCTGAAGGCCATTTGTGACAGATCTGTTCGAGCGACGTGCATTCCGATAGCTCCCCATTGTGTACACTTCAACTCCTCTCTACTGGCTCGCGGTGGACCGTCGCAGCTTAGCGGCGGGAGGCATCAGCCACTGCGGTAGACAATCGCGCGCCTCAATGACTATGACTTAGGCGTTGAACCAACCGTTCGTCTCTGTCGCACAAATTGCCCGGGAGGTGTCTGATGTTGAACTCCGCCGCTGGTCGTTGCTTTGATTGTGAATCGACCCATTCGCGTCGCGATTTTCTCCGCACTGCCGGAGGAGCCGCGCTTGCAGGGGCGGCGGGACCGCTGCTGATGCCGCGGGCCGGTCTGTTTGCCGCGCCTTCGCCGGAAAGCGCCGCTGAGACCGCTGTGGGGCGGTTTTACCGGTCGCTGAGCGACGAGCAGCGGAAGGCGATCTGTCTGCCGTTCGATCATGCGCAGCGGCACAAGATCAGCGCGAACTGGCATATTACGGAACCGGTGATCGGCGACGACTTCTACAGCGACGACCAGCGGGCGATGATTACCGAGATCGTCAAGGGGATCACTTCCGACGACGGCTATAAGCGGCTGGTCCGGCAGATGGAAGAGGATGACGGCGGGATCAACTTCTACAGCGTGGCGGTCTTCGGCGAGCCGGGGCAGGGGCCGTTCCAGTGGGAATTGACGGGGCGGCACCTGACGATGCGGGCCGATGGAAACAGCGTCGATCAGGCGGCGTTTGGCGGACCGATCGTCTACGGCCACGGCGAGGAAGATCCGAAAGACAACCTGTTCCACTATCAGACGAAGGCGACGAACGAACTCTTTCGCGCGCTCGACGAGGCGCAGGCGAAACAGGCGCTGATTCGCGAAGCGCCGCGCGAGTCGGCAGTGCCGATTCAGGGAGAGTCGGGATCGTTCCCCGGGATTGCGGTGTCGGAGTTGAGCGGTGATCAGCAGGAACTGGTCTCCGGTACGCTCAAGACGCTGCTCGCCCCGTATCGCGAAGAAGACGTGGACGAGGTGATGCAGATTCTGAAGGACTCGGGCGGCGTGCAGTCGCTGAACATGGCGTTCTACCGTCAGGGCGACCTGAACGACGACAAGGTGTGGGACATCTGGCGGATCGAAGGGCCGTCGTTTGTCTGGCACTTCCGGGGGGCGCCGCACGTGCATGCGTACATCAACATCGGCGGATTGCGCGAGGAGGCATAGCCCGGATTATTCGTAGCGCACGCTGCCAGCGTGCGTCAACCACCTCTGCGATCAGCGGGACGCACGCAAGGCTGCGTGCGCTACGTGGTTGGATTGCGGGCGACGCCTGCGCTGTGTCTTCGTGGTGAAACTCTTGATGAACGATCCGGGCTATGCGAGTCGAGCGGATTTCGTGCCGACGCCGAGTGTTTCGAGCGCCTGACGCAGGGCGTTTCCGGCCTCCTGCGGCGCGTTGCGGCGGGGAGGGCGGACGGGCCCGCCGGTGAGGCCGACGAGGTCCATGCCGGCCTTGACCATGGCCGCGTCGTCGTGGGCAAGCCGCAATTGTTCCAGCGGGGCGATGCGCCGCTGGATGCGGATGATTTTGTCCCAGTCCTTGCGGGCGGCAGCCTCGTGGATGGCGAGTTCGGGCTCCGGATAGAAGTTGCTCTGGCCGGAGGTGAAGCCCTCCATGCCCATCTGGTAGCGCAGATGGGCGACGCCCGGATCGTGCTTCTTGTTTCCGACCCAGACGAATCGATCACCGAGAAGCTGGATGGCTCGAAAGAACTCGTGCGGCACGTGGCAAGGGTCTTTGACGCCGATGATGGTTTCGATTTCGGCGAGTTGGACGAAGAATTCGGCCGGCCAGCCCTGTGTGTTGTATGGCATGAGGGGAACCGGCGTGACGCGGGAGATGTGCTGAAAGAAGTCGGCGACGCCGCTCAAGTCGGCGGGGATCTTTCCCCGAATCAGGGGCGGCATGCCGAGCATGATTTTCGCGCCGAGCCGTTCGTATCGCCGGGCGAGTTCAGTCGCGTCCCGGAAATTTCCCGGCAGGCAGGAGATGACGAGCGCCTTTGTCCCGACGACTTCCAGAGCCGTCCTCGCCAGGAGTTCGAGTTCGTCGACGGAGAGCGCTTCGATCTCTCCCGTACCGCCGCCGACGGCGATGACGCGGACTCCCTGCCGGAGCAGAAACTCGAGGTTCCACGCAAATCCCTCGCGGTCGATCTGCGTCGTGTCGGATGCGAGAAACGGTGTCACCGCGTAGGTGTGGACGTTCTTGAGTTGGTCTCGGAGTTCGCGGGCGAATGTCATTCTGTATTGTGCGTCGTTGGTTGGCGGGCGGTGGGTGTCGTTGCGTTGGCGTCAGCGATCAGCGTTGTTCTGATCGTCATCGTCTGGCGGAAGGATCTCGGGGGTCTTGTTCTGGAACAGTTCCAGCCAGCTCAAGGCAATGGCGTTGGTGATCGTGGGGGGTTGCTGGCGGTACTCCTCGGGGGTTGTGCCCCAGTAGAAGCCGATCCAGCCGGTGGCATGGTCGCGGGAGTCCTCGATGAAGCGGCCGAGTTCCTCGGCGTCGCACTTGAGGGGGAAGATCTCCTCGATCACGACCGGTTTGCCGGCGGCGGCGAAGCCCTGCACGGTCTCCAGCGCTTCCGCGATTTTCTCTCGCTCGGGGTAGATGTGCATTGCGATGAAGTCGAGGTCGCCGGCGATTTCTTCGGGCACGAAACCTGACGTCAATCCGGGTCGGTCCAGGCTCCAGGGAACGAGGCCGACGGTGACGAGATGCCGCTGATCGTGTTCGCGGACGGCGGTTGTGAGTTGACGAATCCATTGGCGGGCGATCTTCGTCCGCTCCCGCCCGGCGCGGTCGAGCGTGATGAACTGCACGAAGTGCTTGCCGCCGAAGCCGGGCCCCAGCCAGTCGTCTCGCGGCTTGTCGCCGCCGGGGACGACCGGTTCGTTCATCAGGTCGTAACAGAAGATCGCCGGGCTTTCGGAGCAGATCCGGGCGATCGCTTCCCAGAACGCGGCCTGAGCGGCCCAGCGCCCGGCTTCGCTCAGTTCGTCGTACCAGGGGGGCACGTCCTGCTTGTGGTAGCAGCCGAGGCCGGTGAGATCGAGGTAGAGTCCGGTCTGCTCGGCCAGCGTGACCAGCCGCGCGAGTTGATCGAGCGACTCCTGCCGCGGCTCGGTGGGGCTCTTCATGAAAGCGACGAACTGCAGGTGAATGCGGACGATGTTCGCCCCGAGTTGTTTCATCTCGCGAAACGCGGATTCGACGGCGGGCCACTCGTCGTTCCAGTAGTCCTCGATAAGGCGGCCGTCGCCGTCGTGGTCGTAGTTGAATCCCCACGGAACGAACGGCCGGCCCGACTCGCTGAGGACGAAGCCTTGTCCGTCGTCAGAGACTTTCACCCATTCCATCTCGTTCGCCGCATCCGGTGCGGCGGCGAGGAGTGTGAGAGCGAGGAATGTGTTTGTCATGTCGTGCTGTTTCGCATCAAACGGAATTCATGGTTCGACTTCAACCCGCGCCGCCATCGGCATGCGGCGTCCGCTGCCGAAGGCGCGCTGTGAGAGTTTGATTCCGGGGGGCATTTGACGCCGTTTGAATTCGTTGCGGTCGAGCGCGCGGACGACCCAGCGCACCGTCTCGGGAGGAAACTCCCTGCAGAGCTCGCGGGGGGACTCTTCCCGTTCGATGAGACATTCGAGAATCGAGTCCAGCACGGGATAGGGAGGCAGAGAATCTTCGTCGCGCTGATCGGGAGCGAGTTCGGCGCTGGGGGACTTGCTGAGGGTGCTCTCGGGGATGACCTCGCGACCCTCGACCTGGTCGTTGACATAGCGCGCCACGGCGTAGACGTCGCGTTTGAGCAGGTCGCTGAGGACGGCGAAGCCGCCGCACATGTCGCCATAGAGCGTACAATACCCGACGGCAAGTTCGCTCTTGTTGCCGGTTGCGAGCGCCATCCACCCGTGACGGTTGCTGCGCGTCATGACGATCGCGCCTCGAATGCGCGCCTGCAGATTCTGATCGGCGAGGCCGGCCGGCTGGCTGCGGAGGTCGTCGCCGATCACCGGGAGAGACTCGTAACCGCGATGGACCTCGTCGATCGGGATGACCTCCCAATCGATGCCGAGGTTCTCCGCGAGCCGCTGCGCATCCTCGATGCTGTGCTGGCTGCTGTATCGGCTCGGCATCAAGAGTCCGTGAACGTGTTCGGGGCTGATCGCGCGGGCGGCGAGGTAACAGGCCAGGGCGCTGTCGATGCCGCCCGAGAGGCCGAGCACGGCGTCGGTGAAGCCGCATTTGTGCATGTAGTCGCGGAGCCCGAGAACGACGGCGTTGAGGATCAACTCCCGGCGTTCGGCGGCGAATGGCTCGCACGGCGTCCCGAGATCGTCGAGGTCGACGACTTGAAGATCGGGTCTGAAGCCGTGCAGACGGCGGACGACGGCGCCTTGAGAATCGGCGACGAAGCTGTGTCCGTCGAAGACGAGGTCGTCGTTGCCGCCCACCTGGTTGCAGAAGAGGACCGGTCGCTGATGACGACGCGCATGGCGGACCATGATTTCATCGCGGCGGACCGGCTTGGAGACTTCAAAGGGACTGGCGGAGAGGTTGATGAAGCAGTCCGCCCCGGCGGCGGCGAGTTCCGCGACGGGATCGGGCAGCCGGCAGGGATCGTGGTGATAGAACGTCCTGGGCTCGCCCCACCAGGCGTCTTCGCAGATGTGAATCCCGAGTGTTCGCCCGTCGAATTCGACGGGCGTCACGGACTCCGCCGGTCGAAAGTAGCGCTGCTCATCGAAGACGTCGTAGTTGGGCAACAATCGCTTGTGCACCGTGGCCGCGACGCGTCCCTGGTAGATCAGACTGGCCGCGTTGCAGACGCCGCGTGATTCGCGGCTGACGATCGCCGGATGTCCCAGCACCAGTCCGATGCGAGGATCGATTTCGGTTGCGAGATCGGCAACGGCCGCTTCGCACTTCTCAACAAATCCGTCCCGGAGCAACAGATCTTTGGGGGGATACCCGCTGACGACGAGTTCGGAGGCAACCACCAGTACCGCCCCCTGTGAGCCGGCGTCTTCGACCGCCTTGCGAAGCAACGCGGCGTTGCCGGAGACGTCGCCGACCGTGGGATTGAGTTGAGCCAGTGCGATTTTCATGACGTCGGCCGGCTGCTCATCGGGGGAAAGTCGAGTCTCCGGGTCTGCATCGGCCGACCGTTGCGAGGTTTGCTTGACTGTTTATTTCTTATGATCGGAACTTCCCGCGCCGTCGTCAAAGCCTCACCGCAGGCACTTCGGGAAAGGGTGCATGCGCGGGTTGAAGACCGGTTGTGTGACGGAGTTTTCCGGGCTGGAAACGGTTGAAAACCTGTCAGTGACACAAATCTCAACCGGGTGGCCGGGGCTGGACTGAGCGAAGCGACGGAAGCCCCGGTCCACAGAAAGCAATCAGCGAAAATCAGCGAAAATGGGTCCAATCCGTGGTCATCCGCGTTCCATTCGAATCTCTCGAAGAGTCACTCAATCGGGGATCGAGAGATGTGTGTAAACGACAGGTTGAAGACCTGTCGTACGAGGGGGTGCTTGAGGCCGGGATTCTGCGACATTTTCGTTGACCGGTTCCGTGGATGGCGTAGAGTCAAGTTCCAGGTTCTGTCTGCCGACGTTGTGCTCACTCAAAGCGCCGTCGTCGGGCCTGCGGTGATGCCGCGTTTCGATCCGTTCCGATCGTTCCCTTCAACCTCCTCCTGCACAGCGTGATTCCATGCCCGAACACCAGCGACACGAAGTGGACGCCGACGGCGCCGTCATCAGCCGCACGACGATTCTGATTTTGAGTTCGTTCCTGGTCGGCGTTTCGGTCGGCAAGGGGGGGGCGGATTCGATTTCGCCGTACGCCCTGGCAGCGGCGTTCGCGGGGATTCTGGCGTTCATCGCATTCGATTTCGCGGCCGCGCGACGCAGAGAACTGGTTCAATCGAACCGCTTGGACCAGGTGACTTCGCGGCTGGACAAGCACGTGACACCGAGCGGGGATGAGGCGCCGCCGGCGCATAATGAGCGCCCGGCAGAGCGCGAGACGGTCGCCACGGCTTGAACGCCGGCCGATTGGCGTTCTGAATTGCGCAACAGCGCCCGGTGCGGCGGGTTTGCCACAACCAGTCAGAATCCAAAGACCGCAGCGGAACGCGCGCGAAAATCGCGCTCATGCTCAGCCGAAAGACTCTATACTCCGCAATGACGGCCGGCCGATGGAGAGCCGGTCGCTGAGGAAAAGCGGAGTTCAGCGATGCGCGTACGAACCGGAATCACTTGGGCGGCGCTGCTCGGCGCGATTTGCGCTGTCCCCGCATCCGCGAGAATGCTGCAGGAGGCGGAGCCTGTCCCTCCCGACACGGTGCTGGCGACCGTGAACGGAGTGGAGATCACGGCGGCAGATCTCGAGATCGAGTTTCTGTCGCGAGGCGTGCCGGCGGAGGCGAGGGACGAGTTCCGCGATCGCTTTCTGAATGATCTGGTCGACCGGGCGCTCGTCGCCGCCTATCTGAAGAAACGACGCGCCCCAGTCTCTGAGCAATTGCTTGATCGTCAGATGGAACTCGTCAAGCTGATCATTGAGCGCAGCGGCGAGGGAGAGGAGTTAGAGTCGGTCCTCGCGCGGCTTGGATTCTCGGAGCAATCGCTGCGGGAATACATTTCGCTCCCGCTGGCATGGAACGGTTACGTGCGGCGGACTGTCACCGACGACCAACTGCGGAACTATTTCGACGTCCACCGCAGCCGGTTCGACGGGACGGAAATTCGCGTCAGCCACATCGTGATGACCGTCGATGACGACGCGCCCGAGCAGGCGTGGCAGGACGCTGAGCAGACGCTCGCCGCGGTGCGAGAGCGGATCGCGGCCGGGGAGATTTCGTTTGCCGACGCGGCCAAAGAGGCGTCAACCAGTCCCAGCGCGGAGCAAGGCGGGGACGTGGGGTTCGTCTCTTATCGGGGCGAGTTGCCGCGTGCGGTGCTCGATGCGGCGTTCTCGCTCGAAGAGGGCGAACTGAGCGAGGTGTTGCAGACGCCCTTCGGCGTGCACCTGGTGACGGTGACCGCCCGGAAACCGGGTGACCTGAGTCTGGAGGATGTGCGGGAGGAGGTCTGGCAGGAAGTGATCGAGCAGGAATGGGACGAACTCGTCCAAGCGGAGCGGGAATCGGCGCGCATCCGGTGGAAGACTCGGCGCCCGGAGCGTGATTGACGGCTCTCGGCGAGTCGCTTCGCAACCGACGCGCGATTCGATGTCAGCCCGATGTCAGCGCGTCACCACGAGGTTGTCCCGGTGGACCACCTCTTCGTACGGGACGTCGCCCAGCACGGCTTTAATCTCGCTCGTCCGCTTGCCGGCGATTGATGAAGCGTCGGCCGCATTGTAATTGGTCAGCCCGCGGGCGAACTCGCGGCCGTGCGGATCAATCAGCGCCACCACTTCGCCCACCTCGAACCGCCCTTCCACCCGCGTCATGCCGGCGGCAAGCAGCGAACGTCCCTGGCCTTTGATCGCGCGGACCGCGCCGTCGTCGAGGTGGAATCGTCCTTTGGGCTCGATGGTGTAGCCGATCCATCGCTTCCAGGCCGGCACGGTGATGTCTCTGGCCAAAAACAGCGTTCCGACCTCTTCGCCGGCGATGATCCGATCCAGAATCGCGGCGTCGGTTCCGTTCGCGATGATCACGCTTTCCCCGACCGACGTCGCCATCGAGACCGCTTCCAGTTTAGACCGCATGCCTCCCATCCCGCGCGTTGAGTGTGTGGTGGAGGCGAGTTGCAGCAGGTCGTTGTTCCATTCCTCAACGAGCGGAATCACTTTCGTCTCGGGCGATCCCGGGTCGCCGTCGTACAGGCCGTCGACGACCGAGAGAATCACGAGCAACGGATCGTGCAGCAGATTCGTCACCATCGCCGCCAGGCGGTCGTTGTCTCCGAACTTGATCTCGTCGATGCTGACCGTGTCGTTCTCGTTAATCACCGGCACCACGCCGTATTCGAACAGCGTGTGAATCGTATTGCGGATGTTGAGATACCGCCCGCGGTGACGGAAATCGTTGGCCGTGACCAGAATCTGCGCCGCGTGCCGCCCGAATTGCTGCAGCGCCTCGTTGTAGTGCCGGATCACCCGCGCCTGTCCGCTGGCCGCGGCCGCCTGCAGGTGCGGCAGGTCGTCGGGACGCTGCTTGAGTCCCAGAATCCCCATCCCGGCCGCAACGGCCCCGCTGGAGACGACCACCACCTGACGCCCCGTTTCCCGGATGCGGTGAATCTGCGCGGCGAGTTCGTGAATCCTGTCGGTGTTGAGCGTGTCATCCTCCCGCGCCAGGACGTTCGTCCCCACCTTGACCACAATGGTTCGGGCCGACTCGATCAAGCTCCGCCGCTGGTGGGGGTCCATTCTTGTCTGCTGCCGTGGAATCACTTGCGGGGTTTCGGGCGAGGGCTGCCGCTCCACCCGTCGATTCAGTCAATCCAGATGCGCTGTCAGCGGAACGTCGCAATTTCGGTCGATGCGATCCTCGTGACTGCGGAAGCGGCGAATCTGGTCGAGGCCGGCCTGGTAGCAGTCGGTGTGGTGTGACCGCAAAGCCTGCATGGCGTAGTCTTCGGCGGCGCAGTAATCGTGCCGGCTGGCGGCGGCAACGGCCAGATTGAACAGCGCCGCGTGATTCTCAGGCTCCCGCGCGACCACGGACCGCCAGATTCGCTCCGCCCCGTCCCAGTCGCCCCGGGCGGCCCGTTTCACGCCGCGCCGAATGTCGAGCCCGCTCAAACGAAACAGTTCCCCGTTCGCCAGTTCGACCGACGCCGTCGCCTCGTGCGGCGCCAACAGCTTCATGAACTCGGCGACGCACTCGTCGGTCAGCCGCTCCATGACGTCTGCTCGGGCCGACGACAGCAACCGGTCGCTTCTCCGCCTCCGATCATAGCTCCGGGTGACCTGGCGTTCATCCAGGGCGTCGCCGGTTTCCACGTCGATCAGTCGCAGGGCGAGTGAGACGCGAGCCCGAGTCACAGCATCGCTGGGATCCTGCGAGGCGTTCGGAGTCGACGCATACTCGACGACTTCGCCCACGACGAGCGCGTCGACACCGTTGTGCCGGGCGATCCGGAGCAGCCGTTCCGCTTCGGCCGGATCGCCGGGAATGTGCCCCGCCTGCTGGATCGTCGGTTCCAGCAGTGCGTGGTCAACGGCGGTCAGGTTTTCGACGTCCGCGATCTGCAATTCGATCGCCCGTCTGACATCAGCGGCTCCTTCGCCCTCCAGTTCGGCGACGGCAACCTGTCTCAGCGTGCCGGAGCCGATCTCTGCCGGCCGTCGATAGGTGATCTGCGCCGTCTGCGCGCAACCGCCGGCCGCCAGGATGGCGATCGCGAGAAGCAGCGCTATGGAAAAGCGGGACATCATTCTTCAGGGCGGATCGCCCCGTGCAGGCGGACCGGTGCCGCTGGCTCTGCCAGTGCGAGGACGGGTGCCACTGGCTCTGCCAGTGCGAATTACAACGCGCGTCTTCCCGCCAACGCACTGGCCAAGAGAGCGGCGCCGATCCTGTCAAATCAGGATTGAACACCCACGAATGACCCAACAGGGCAACCAACCGTGCAGGGCCTCGAAGACATGGTTCGACCGCCCGTCGCTCGCAAACCGGACGAGTGCGTCATCCGGCGAACCAGCACACGGCAGATCGGGTCGAACGTGGGGAAACGGATCTGGATGCGGGCCGCCTTGTAACCGAAAACGACGCTGCGGAGCAATCGGAGTTCGGCGATCCTCACTCGCAGACGGCCGGAATTGCGCCTCGGCCCACCGCTGTGCGTCAGGCATCCGGCAACCCGCATGATCGCCCGATCATCTTTTGAGAGAACGGGTTGCAGGAAATACCCACGCAAGGTATACACTCAATTCTCTGCGCCACCGTAGCTCAGTTGGCAGAGCGAGGCTTTCGTAAAGCCTAGGTCGTCAGTTCGAGTCTGACCGGTGGCTCTTCGCAACTCGCTCCTGCGGCGTTGATTGCGCCGATCTGCCGACGCCGTTGCAGGATGTCCGTTCTCGCACGAACGGCCCTCAACTGGCACGCTGCGGCCGATTGGCGAACGCCATTTCCGATGACCGCGCTCGATCCGAATGCCTCTGTCTTCGTCACCGGTCATCGGGGGCTGGTCGGTTCTGCGATTGTGCGGCTTCTCGAGCGATCCGGGCATGCTCGAATCCTCACGGCCTCGCGAGCGGAACTTGATCTGCGGGATCCTGCGGCGGTCGATCGATGGTTTTCGGCTCACCGGCCGAGATACGTGATCAACGCCGCCGGCAGGGTGGGCGGCATCCTGGCCAACATGCAGGCGCCTGCCGACTTCCTGTACGACAATCTGATGATCCACGCCACCGTGCTGCGCTCGGCCTGGCGTCACAAGACAGACAAGCTGCTCTATCTCGGAAGCTCGTGCATCTATCCCCGCGAGTGTCCGCAGCCGATCCGCGAGGAATACCTGCTGACCGGACCGCTGGAGAAGACGAACGAAGCCTACGCCATCGCCAAGATTGCCGGGATGAAGGCCTGCCAGGCCTACCGGCAGCAGTACGGATGCAACTTCATCTCCGCGATGCCGACGAATCTTTACGGGCCGGGAGACAACTTCTCTGAATCAGGTTCTCACGTTCTGCCGGCGCTGATGCGCCGGTTCCACGCAGCCAAGGTCGAGCAACGACCCACCGTTGAAGTGTGGGGGACCGGCGAGCCCCGACGCGAATTTCTGCACGTCGACGACTTGGCCCGCGCCTGTCTCTTCTTGCTCCAGCGCTACGATTCGCCCGAGACGATCAACGTCGGGACGGGTCAGGACGTGACCATCCGTGATGTCGCGCGAATCGTGCGCGACGTCGTCTATCCGGAATGCGAATTCCACTTCGATCGCAGCAAACCGGACGGCACGCTGCGCAAGCGACTGGATGTTTCCCGTCTGCATGCGCTTGGCTGGAGGCACGAGACGGAACTGGAAGCCGGGATTCGCGCGACGTACGACTGGTTCGTCGAACACTACGCCGACCTGCGGTTCTGAAGAGCAAGGACGCAGCCCCCGGTCGACCGCACGCGCAACACCGGCCCGAGCGCTATGCCCTGCCGTGTGTTCGCGTTTTCGTGGTGCAGCATGGCGATCTGCAGAGCGATTCGCGCTTTTCACCCGAAGTGTGGACCATCATACTGAATTTCGCCTGCCGTGTTGCGAGCGTTGTCCAGTGACTCCCCGGGTGGCGGCGACCACTTGCCGGTTGGTCGGCGCGCTGGGCAGACAGGCCGCGCCTTTTCCGGTTGCTGCGACTGCCTCAATGAAGGCCGCCTCCGCGAAACACCCTTGATTGGACAAAACCAGAGATGCGCAGCGATTCGCCAACCCCGGAAGATGTCGGCCCCGATTTGCCCAAGACAGTCGGTGAAGGCGGATCGCCGTCGATGCGACGACGCAGGCGTTTTCAGTTTCCACTCTTGGTGGGTGCGCTCGTGGGCATCGCGTTCGCCGGTTGGTACGCCCGCGACAACTGGATGCACATTCGACGTTTGTGGGATCCGTTGTACGGCGATCCTCTTCACGAGGCGTTTCGGCGGTATCCGCTGGCCGAAGCGACTGTCCCCGAAGAGCTGATCAGCGTCGGCAACGTGAACAAAGACGGAATCCCGGCCCTGGTCAATCCGCCGATGCTCGCGGCAACCGACGCCGCACAGATGAGGCCCGACGATCGTGTGATCGGAGTCTCCATCGGCGGACTCCCGCGCGCGTATCCGCTCAAGATTCTCGAGTGGCACGAGGTCGTCAACGACGATCTGGCAGGCGTCCCGATCGCAGTGACCTATTGTCCGCTCTGCGACTCGTCAATCGTGTTCGACCGGCGAGCGGTTTTCCAAAACGATCCGGTCGAGTTCGGCGTCTCGGGCTTGCTCTACAACAGCAACGTCATTTTCTACAACCGCACATCCTCGGAAGAGGAGAGCCTCTGGTCGCAGATGGGGCGCACTTCGATTCTCGGGCCGCAAACGGGCCGGGAACTCCCCGTGCTGCCGCTCGAAGTGACGACCTGGGCCGACTGGCGGGCCCGCCATCCGGACACCCAGGTTCTCTCCCCTCAGACCGGCCACCGGCTGGACTACAGCGGGATTTCGCCCTATGCCGATTATTTCGCGGGCAAACTGCCGATGCCGCTCTTCGCCGTCGAACCGTTTGCTCCGACAGATCGTCTCGGCTGGCTTGACCCGGTGCTTGGGGCCTGGACGGCTGATCGTACCGTCGCCGTCCCGGTTGAAGCATTCACCGAACAGGACGCGACGACGATCGAACTGGGGACGTCTTCATTGACTGTCGTGTCCAACCCCGGCGCCGGAACGCTCCGCGTCGTCGATCAGGAGGGGGACGTGCACTGGATGTATGCCGCCTGGTTCGCGTGGTACGCCTTTCAGCCGCAAACTGAAATCTACGAGCCCCGCGCCGGGGCAACTCCGTAGCCGGTGCGGCGGCGGACGATCAACCGGGCCGGTTTCCGGCGGTGCCGCTCGACTGCGCGATCTTCTACTGCGCGATCTCGAGGTTGAAGTCGAACGTGTTCTCGCCCTCCTGGACGGTGGCCGATTCCTGGCTCTCGACGTTGTACTCAGCGGGGATCTCTTGCGGGGCTTCGGCGGGATCGTCGTATTCGAAGCGAACCACGTGGCGGCCCAGCTCGGCCCCGTCTTCGCCGCTGACGTGAACCAGTTCGTACCGGCCCTCAGCGTCGGTCTTTCCCTGCGACTCGCGTCCGGCCTCCGGCTGGAAGCGCAGCATCAGGCCTTCGACCGGTTGACCGTTGATGGTGACCACTCCGGTCACCGGCGCCAGTTCCGGCGCCTCTTCGCCGCCCCCCCCGCAGCCTGCCGCGAACAGAGTCGTCAAACCGAACAACAACACCGCGGCCGTCTGTCGTCTCATCAATGCTCTACTCCCTGGGTAAGTCAACGTCCGGTGCACCGCATTCGTGGCGCGCCCGATTGCCGGAAAGAAAAATCAGCCAGGCCGCTTCGGACAAAGCGGCCTGGCTGTGTCTGCAGAACGGAGTTCCGAAATTAGAAGTCCGAAATCGTCTCACTCCCCTGGATGCTCACCAGGGCGCGAAGCAGGTTGCGATCGGTGTTCTCGCTCAGGAAACGGGCGCTGCCGTCGCCCAGCAGGATGTGCATGCCCCCTTCGTGCACGCTGCCCGCGCCCCAGGCGTACGGGTAGCATTCGGTGCTCGCCGGGTTGTTCTGGCAATCAATGGCGTCCGAGGGGACGTTAATGCCGTAGGTGGCCGGCACCAGGTTCGCCGTGTACCGCCAGGCGCCCCAGTACACGCCCCAACTGGTGCTCGAATTCCGTTTGCGGGCTTCGCACCAGAGCATGGTGTTGGTCGTCCCGTCCTTGATGTCGTCGATGCGGGCCGAGCCGTTGATGCCGAACGCGCCGCGAAACGTCAGGTCGCCGTTGACCTTCCATGTGCCTGAGTAGAGACACACGTCTCGCAGGATGCGGTGCCAGACCGGCCCGTAACTCGCACGATAGCCGACCGTGTTCGTTCCAGGGGGGGAGCCGGAAACGATCGGCCCCTCTTCGATATCCGACGGGCAGGAGAACGTTGAAATGTCCTCGTTGCTGATCACAGACGGATTCGTGTTGGGCGGGTTGGTGACGACCGGGGACGTCCCGCTGTTGTTCCCCCCGCCGATCGGCAATTCGAATCGCAACTGGTTGTAAACGGCCGTCTGATCGATGAACGGCAGCAGGTAGAGATGGCACGAGGCGTTGCGGCCTTCGACGCCGCAATTCGCCGCCCAAGTACAATAGGTGACGTAGCCGCCGGTCGACGGCGTACATGGATTGAGGAAGCCGGGAGGGAACTGCAAATGGGAGTCGTGATAATTGTGCAGCGCCAGCCCGATCTGTTTCATGTGGTTCTTGCACTGCGTGCGGCGGGCCGCCTCACGCGCCTGCTGGACGGCCGGCAGGAGCAGGGCGATGAGAATCGCGATAATCGCGATCACCACCAGCAATTCGATGAGTGTGAAGCCTCTCCGTCTTGTGTACCAGGGGACGAATTTCATGAACCTGCTCCTTAAGAAAGTGTGAAAATGGAGAAATGGCTTTGCATGCTGAGAACGCACCAGCTTGACAGCGTATCTCGTTCGGGACGTCACTTCAACTGTAGATTTGCCTCGAAACCCGGTATTTCTCCGATTTGCCAAGCGGGCTGACACCGCCGGAACGGCCCCCGGCGGCCGGAGCAGATTGCTCTTCATCCGTCCGCGTCGAGCGGTTTTCAGACCGCTCAGCCGGGAACTCCACGAGACGGATCGCCAACACGGATTCGCAAACCGCACTATTCGGACAACCGCACCTCGCGATCGTCGCGTCCCTGCAAGAGCTGCCGGACGCGGTCATCGAGCAATGCCCCGTCTCCATCAATCAGCACGCGGGCGGCCTGTTGAGGCGCCAATCGTTCCGATCGGGCGGCCCACGTCTGGAGCACCTGGTTGCGGCGGCGGCTCAACTCAGGCTGCGGCGCCAGGTAGTCGTACTCGAGTTGTTCAAACCCTTCGAGTCGCCCCAGCGATTTTCCGGCGATAAACCGCACCGCGTCATACGGGTCCACGAGGAGTTGCGACAGGTGAGGCGCGAGCCATTCCGTTCCCGAGGCTGCATGTGCGTCTTCCCAGCCGTAAGTCCACGCCGTCAGGGCGCGCTGCCCGGCGTCTCCCTGCAGCAACCAGAGGACGGAGGCCGCGGTTGTTGTATGTTCGTCGGGCAACTCCACGGCCGGCCGGCCGTACCACCGGGAGAGGTTCTCCGCCGTCCAACCGAGAGTTCGGTCGAGATGACATTGGTTACAGGCGTTCGGACGTCCTGTTTCGATGGTCGTCGCGACGTCCGGCGAGTCGATCTGGTGGCTGCGAATCGCCTTGAGGAGACCATACGTCGTGAACGGCATGTGGCAGTTGTAACAGAGGCTTCCGGCGGAATCGGCCGCGTGGTGAGTGTGATTCACAAGCACGTCGTCTTCGGCGAAGTCCTGATGGCAGTCAAGGCAGGCCTGGTTGCCGGAGTCGAGCCCATGCTTCAAGAGATCGTTGGCCCACTCCCGGGCGGGCCGGGGATCGTCCGCTTTCTGATGGAGCTGATGACAGGTCACGCACGACATTTCGCCCTTCTCGAAACAGGGCGTGTTGAGGATCGCGGTGTATTCCCGGCCTCGCACGCGGATCATCCCGTCCGGCCAGAACTGCGACATCAGATCCGCCGTACCGGCGTAACCTGCCTCGTCCGGCTCGACGCTGCCGGAATCGCAACAGGTGATGAGCCGCCGCGTCGTCGATTCAGACAGATCGGCGCCCGGCCGGAAGTCGTGCCCGCCGGCGTTCCACTGTTCCCACCCGTCGTACGTCAGTTCGAAGACGGCATGGCACTGACCACAGACCTGCGACGATCGTCGATGCGACAACTCTGCCGGGTTGACGAGCGAGGCGGCCTGCAGCGGCGGATCTTCCTTTGAGTCGGCCGTCCCTCCGCGCCGCCGCTGGAAGCGGACATGCGCTTCTCCCGGCCCGTGGCAGGCTTCGCAGGAGATTCCGAGTTCGGCGACGCGCGAGTCGACGCCGTCGAAATACACATGGTCGGGATCGTCGTAATGCGTGAAGCCGGGGCGGCCGAACGTGGTGTGGCATTGAATGCAAACGAGATTCCAACGGCCCAGTTCATTGTCGGCGACCGGCTGCGGAGGTCTGAGAAACGCAGCGTGTCGAGGCACCCACCGGGCCTCGTCGCGAAGGTACGCATAAGGCAGCATTCCCAGCGCGCTGGTGCTCTCATCCAGGCTCATCCAGTAGACCTGCATGTGATGGGAACCGGTCGTCAGCACCACCGGCCGTCTCTGTTCTCCCAGCCCCTCCGCCGCCATCTCGATGAAGAACTGCTCATCGTCCCGCAGCAATCGCAGATCGAACGGCAGGCCGCACTCCGGCAGATCGGGATCATCAAAGTCGCCGATCACCGTCTCCGGCGAGGGGACTTGAGTCATCGTCCGATGATAGGTGGCGTACCAACTGGCGTGCTGCCCGGAGTGGCAGTCCCGGCAGGCGTCCGAGCCGACGAATCCCGACGATCTGTCGATCCGTGGACCTCCCACTGCGGTCTGGACTCGCGGAACAGACTCTGTGGATGCGCTGCGGTCCCCCGCCGACTCATCCCGTTGGATCACGATCCACGCCGTGGTCGCCAATGCGGCCGCCCAGACGACCAACACTCCCGATGCCTTCGCAAGCGGCACCTTCGCGCGCAAGATCCAGAACAGGATCGGAAACGTTCCGAGAATAAGAAGGACGACGATCTGCATGCCGAGAGGCGAACACGGTGTCCTGACAGGATTTCCAATCAATATGCCCGGCTTGAGCCTAGCAGAGCCGCAGATCGCGTTCCAGAACGGTCGCCGCTCTGCCGCCGGAGACGGCGGGTCGTGTCACTCCGCATCCGCATCGTCGAACGAACGCATCGCATGCAGCGCACCATCCTCCCTGATGGCAATCAGACGATTCGCGGGAATCTCGGAAAATGTGTGCGTCTCGCCGGACGGCCATTGGACCCGGACCTCGTCCACGCGATCCAACAGGCCGAGGCCGAACGTCAGCACCCGCTCATTGCTGGAGAGATAGCCGTCGCCCGCCGTGATCTGCCGGAAGAGAGTCCGGTCGCCGGTCCGCACGGTGACGGATGCCCCGATGGCATCGCGGTTGGAACGTGTGCCGATCAGGCGAACGCGAAGACAATTCCCTGGCGACCGGCCGGCGTTGGTCAACAGTGCGGACGGTGCATCGAGGTGGGTGACGACGGCGTCTTCGCGGCCGTCGCCGTTCCAGTCGAGCCGCGCCATCCCGCGTCCGAGATACGCGCCCTCGAAATAGGGGCCCGGTTCGTTCGGAGTGAGAGTCGAGAATGTCCGGCCGTCGTGATTGACGAAGAACTGCGGCGGCATCCGTTCGCGGCCGGTTTGGTGGATATGTCCGTTGGACACCAACAGGTCGAGGTCGCCGTCCAGGTCAGGATCGAGGAACTGCGTCCCGAATCCGAGCATCGGCAGACTGGGAACGGCAAGGCCGAACCGGTCGGTCTGATCCACGAAGGACATGGCGTCCCGTTGAAGGTAGAGCGTGTTCGACTCGTGCTCGAAGTTGGTGACGAACAGGTCGAGCCGTCCATCTCCGTCCGCATCGCCAACGGCGATTCCCATGCACGCCTCGGTCTGGCCGCGTTCGTTCAGAGCCAGCCCTGACGGCAAACCGCGCTCGACGAACCAAGGCTCCGCAGTGGAGTCAGGGTCCGACGTCGTGAAGAAGAAATTCGGGGTCTGATCGTTGGCGACAAAAACCGACAGCCGCCCGCTCGACTGAAAGTCGGCTGCGATGATTCCCAGCCCCTTTCCACCAGGGGCGTCGCACCCGGATGCTTTCGTGGCATCGATGAATCGCCCGTCGCCGGCGCTGAGAAACACCTGATCAGGAGCAGCGTCGAAGTTCTGGGGCAGACACGTCTCCGGCGTCCCGTCGATGTTCCGGCACACCCGGGTGAACACGTCCTCCCCGCCGAGGTAGTTGACGCAATAAACGTCCGGCAGAGCGTCGCCGTCCAGGTCGGCCAGCGCACAGCTCGTGCTCCACTGCTGCGCGTCGCCCGAAACGGCTGCGGTTTCATCCGAAAACGTACCATCGCCGCAGTTGATGAACAGACGATTTCCTCCGATGTTCGTGATGTACAGGTCGGGAAATCCGTCCGAATTGAGGTCGCCGACGCCGACGCCCTGGCTGTAGCGGTCTTCCGCCACGCGAGCCTGCCGTTCCACCTGTTGAAATCGAGTTCCTGCCACGTTTCTGAAGAGCGCGTCGACGTAGTCGCGCCCCCGCGATTCGGGCGGCCAGCGACATCCCTGGGGGAAGAAGACGTCCGGCGCACCGTCCTGATCGAAATCGAGGACTCCCGCTCCTCCGCCGGTGAACTCGTACATCAGATGCCGGTCGGGCCCCGATGGAAACCCGTCATTGAAGTACGTAAACCCCAGCCCCGCGCTCTCCGCATCGTCGCGAAACCTGATTCGAATGGGGGGTGACGGTCTGCTCCCGGCTGTTGAATCGTGGGGAGGCTTTTCAGGCGAGCGTCCCTCTTGCTGCGGGACAAACGCGGGATAATCCTGAATTGGGAACGCCACGGCCGGATTGGCCTCCGGAGGCGACCGTCGAAACGGCCACTGCGCCGCAACGGAGTTTTCCGCCCTCGAAGTTGACTGACTCTCTTCGTCTTCCGAGTTGGCGCCGGCCATCCCTGCGGCGATCCGCTTCCAGGCCGCCGCTTCCCATGTGAGCCCCAGAGTCTCCGCAGACTCGGCGGCGGAGCGAACATCCTGCTGCCAGACGGGTGTCTTGTCGCTCTCACGAGTGATGACTGCGTAACAGTCGTTCGTGTAACCGCGCAGGCGACTCGCACGAGTGAGGAACGGTTCAGCCAGCGCCCCTTCATCCAGGACAGAGAGCAGGCGTCCCAACTGATAATTCGATTCCGCCGACTCCGGATCGAGCCGCAATGCGGAGCAGTAACAGCGAACTGCCGCGCGAACGTCTCCCTGCCGTTCAGCCCACTCCCCACACACCATTCCGATGCCTGGATGGGACCACTCACCCTCCGGGAGATCGTGAAACCAGTTCCAAAGCTGCTCCGAGTGACCCAGAGCGAGAAAGACCCGGCCGAGGTTGACGCGCGCTTCGAGGTTGCCCGGTTCAGCCGCCACAACGTCCTCGAGCAACGTCTGCGCCTCCGCGTAACGTCGTTGCGCCAGCGCGGCCCGCGCCAATCCGAGTTTCGGAAGCGGGTCAGCCGGGTTGTCGCGGTGAAATTCGGCCAGAAGCTCGGGGTTCTCAAGAAAGTCGTCGCCCATCGAGACGGCGAAGACTTCGGCCGGCGTGACGCGCGGCTCGTCGAGAGCGCGCAGTCGATGCGGCATCGCTTCGTAATTTCGGGCGGCGACTCCATACAGGAAGGCCAGCCTGCGATGCGCCAGTGTGTGGTCGGGATCGCGCCGGACGGCCCGGCGAAACTGCTCCAAGGCAGCACTGAGGTATCCCTGCTCGCGCAGCAGCTCTCCCGCGGTCGAGTGCATTTCTGCTGCCGCGGCGGCGTCCTCGGGAACCTCGAAGTAGCGGACCGCTCGATCGGGATCGCCGAGCCGGACGGCGGACTCCGCAGCAAGCGTCATCGCCGCCAGGGATTCAGGTTCAGCGTCGAGCGCCGCAGCGGCGGCCGCTTCGGCGGCGCGATAGTCCCCGAGGGCAAACGATTGCCTCGCAGACCTCAAGCGTTCATCGTGCGACCGATCACTCTTCGAAAAGGCCAGCACGACCACCAGGCCGGCGATCGCACCGAACATGAGCAGCAATGCGCCGAGCCGAGAGTTCCGCCGCGGCGAGCTTTCTGCAGGGGCCGAACGGGAACCCGACATTCCAGTCCTGTCATGAGACGCAAACAGGCAAGCCTTGCGCTCCAGCACGCGCTGCCGTCATTTCAAAACTATCACGGGAATCCAGACGCGGCAAGCAGGGTCGTCACCCGGATCGCGGCAGTGTTTGCTTCTGGCCCGCCCGTCTGGATCGGGGTAGAATCGATCGAACCATGGTGGATCAGTCTCCTTCGTCCGACCGGCCCGCGCATCAGGGGCTTGCCCGCAAGAGACGCGGCCCACTCGCCATTCTCCTGTTGACCGGTCTGGCTGTGGCGGCGGCGATTTTCGGCCGACAGTTCTTCGCGCCCGATTCTTCCGAAGAACTGCTCTCTGCCGCACGAGTTGCCCTCTCGAAGAAAGACTTCGCGGCGGCATCTCACGCGGCCCGCGCATTGCTGAAGCACGAACCGGATTCCATTGCGGCACTGACGATTGCCGCCGAAGCGGCCGTCCGGTCCGGCCGTCCGGTCGATGCGCTGCAATGGTACGAACGAATCCCTGACGGACTCGGCGAGAGTTCCGTCGAGGCTCGCATCGCGGCGGGTGAGATCTATCTTCGGCAGCAGAAACAGCTCACGGAGGCGGAGGACCAGTTCCGCCGCGCGCTGAGCCAGCAGCCGGATCATCTGATCGCGACCGATCGACTGTCGTTCATCCTGAGCCTGGAAACCCGCCATTGGGAGGCCTTGCCGTATCAACTCGCCATGATTCGCCGAGGCGACGTTACACTGCGCCGCCTGTATCTCATCTGTGTGAATGAGTTGGGGCACACCGATGAGAGCATTGAGGAGTACCGCGAGTTGGCGCCGCACGACCCGGGCGTTCTATTGGCGGTTGCGGAGCGACACCTGGCGCAACACGAGACGGCGGAGGCAGGGGCCCTGCTGCGCGCCGCAATCGAGGCCCGGCCGGACTGGATCGAGCCTCAACTGAAATTGGGACGCCTGCTGCTGTCGGCTGGTCGGCTCGACGAATTCGTCGAGTGGGACGAGCAGCTTCCCGAGGGGGCGGACGAATTCCCCGCGCTCTGGGTGCTGCGCGGTGAGTTCGCTGCGGATCAAGGCGAATCCTTCCGCGCTGCCCATTGTTTCGCGAGAGCCGTCGAACTGAACGGCTGCCATCGGGGCGCGGTTTATGGGCTCGCTCAGGCACTGCTGTCACTCGATCGGCGTGACGAGGCCGAGACCTATTTGCAGCGCGCCGTCAGGCTTCAGGCTTACACGAATGCCGTCTTTGACGCGTTCACACATCGTCCGGAGATTGATCGGCAGCGGGCGGAGCGAGCCTCCGGGATCGCAGCATCTCTCGGCCTGCGGTGGGAGGAACACGCCTGGTCGTTCCTGGCGGAGAATGCTGCACCAAGCCGAGACCCGCAGGCCTTGGAGACGTGGCGGGACTCAATTCCGGAAGGGCTCTCTCTCAATCGAATCCAGCCCAGCATCGCCGAACAACTCAGATTCGACGTTGCGAGCCTCTCGCCCTCGACCGACGTGGATGATTCGAGCGGGTCAACCGACCACTCGTCCGCCCCCCGGGATGGCACGCGACCTCGGACTCTTTTCGAAGCTGGTCGAGATCCGGCGTCCTCAGTGAGTTTTGAGGACCGTGCGGCCGCATGCGGGATTGAGTTCCGATACGAGAATGGCGCCGACCCGGAAATAGACGGTCTCGGCCGAGTCTATGAGTTCACCGGAGGCGGCGTCGGCGCTGTCGATTTCGATCAAGATGGGTTTCCCGATCTGTACTTCACACAGGGAAGCCGTTCGCCGCCGGTTGCGTCCCCGGCGGACGAATTGGATCGTCTGTTTCGGAACGTTTCCGGAGAGCGATTTCTCGATGTCACGTTGAAGGCGCGAATTCTCGAGGATCGCTACAGTCAGGGACTGGCCGTGGGGGACGTGAACGCCGACGGGTTTCCAGACCTGTTCGTTGCCAACCTGGGCAAGAACCGGTTCTTCGTCAACAACGGCGACGGGACGTTCACCGAAAACGATCTCTCCGACGCGGAAGGTGCGCCTTCGTGGACGACCAGTTGTGCGATCGCCGACCTGAACCGCGACGGACTGCCCGACATCTACTGTGTCAATTACCTCAGCGGAGACGAGATCTTCGAGCGCGTCTGCCGTGATCGAAACGGAATCCGGAATCCCTGCCTCCCCGTCAACTTCTCAGCGGCTGCTGATTGTCTACTGGTCAACGCGGGAGACGGAACCTTCTATTCCGCGACGTCGATCGGCGAAGCGACGCGCGACAACGGCAAGGGACTCGGCGTTCTCGCCGCGGATATCGACGGTTCCGGCGACATCAGTCTGTTTGTTGCCAATGACGGAGTTCCGAACTTTTTTCTCCGCAACACGACATCGAAGTCTGAAAGATCCCCGCGATTCACAGACAACGCCCTTCCCGCCGGACTCGCATTGAACGGCGACGGACGCAGCGAAGCGTGCATGGGAGTCGCCGCCGGTGATGCGAACCGGGATGGGCGACTCGACCTGTTCGTGACGAATTTCACCGAGGAGACGAATACGCTCTACATTCAGCAGGCAGGCGGCCTGTTCGTCGACGGGACCAAGGTCGCCGGACTCGCGCAGCCGTCCTATCACCTGCTCGGTTTCGGAACGCAGTTTCTGGATGTGGACCTGGATGGAGACCTGGACCTGATCGTCACGAACGGCCATATCGACGACTACCGGGCCGCCGGCCAGATGTATGCGATGCCGCCGCAGTTCTTTCTCAACGCTGGAGACGGACGCTTCGCTGAAGTTCCCGCGCTCACGCTCGGGCCGTATTTTCAGAAGCACTTCTTCGGGCGCGGGCTGGCTCGCTTGGACTGGAACCAGGATGGACGGGAGGACACGGCGATTTCGCATCTCCAGGCGAATTCGGCGCTGCTGACGAATACGACGACAGACGTCGGCAACTTTGTCTCGCTTCAACTGCGGGGGGCATCGTCGGACCGGGACGCCGTCGGCGCCATCGCCACGGTTTTCGTCGAGGGGGTTCCCACGGTGCGTCATCTCTCCGCGGGGGACGGGTATCAGGCGCGCAACCAGCCCCTGCTGCACTTCGGAATCGGATCCGCGCAATTCGTGGACCGGTTGATCATCCGGTGGCCCAGCGGACGTGTCGACGAGTTGGACGAGGTTCCGGTCAACCGGATGCTGCTCGCAGTCGAAGGCCGGCCGAAACTGTTCCGGCTCGCCCCGTCCGATTGACGTGTCATGCCGCCTCGGGGCGGCCTTCGGGCGGCGCGGCCGATGCCATTTGAAACCAGACATTCCGTGAACGTATGTCGGATCGGTCGGCTGATTTGAACTCCGTTGATTCTCCTGATCGCCGACCGCTGCGCCCGGCATGGCCGGCCGTGATCCTGCTGGCGGCGGCGCCGGCCCTGCTGTACGCGCAGACCGCAAGCTTCGAGTTTGTGCAGTACGACGATGGTGTGCATGTGTTCGACAACGAGCACGTTCGTTCCGGCCTCACCTGGGACAATTTCACCTGGGCTTTCGGCATCCACGGCCCCAGTCAATGGCATCCTCTGGCCTGGTTGTCGCACCAACTCGATTGCGAACTGTTCGGCCTCGAACCGGCGGGGCATCACCTGACCAATCTCGGGCTCCATATTCTGAGCGTTGTCCTGCTGTTCATGGCGATTCGCAGGATGACGGGACGAACGCAGGCGAGTGCATACGTCGCGATGCTGTTCGCAATCCACCCGCTCAACGTCGAGTCCGTCGCGTGGGTTTCGGAGCGCCGCAATGTGCTGTGCGCCGCCTGCTGGATGGCGTCGATGTGGTGCTACGCGGTGTACTGTCAGAAGAGATCGGCGGGCGCCTACCTCGCGGTGCTGGTCACCGCAGCGCTCGCGCTGATGTCGAAGCCGCTCGCGGTGACCTTGCCATGCGTATTCATTCTGCTCGATTTCTGGCCGCTCCGGCGATGCGGTCGATCGCAACCCTCTGACAGCGGTGAGGCCATCGACTCTGTAGCGCCGCGTGATGCAGCGATGGCGGGCGACTCGTACAAGCGTCTGGTCCTTGAGAAGGCGCCGCTGTTCGCCATGGCGGTGATTGCAGGCGTGCTCACAATCCTCTGCCAGAAAGCCGAGGGAGTCGTCCAGGACTTGACGACCTTTCGACTTTCGATTCGCATCGAAAACGCCTTGGTCTCATACGTCGAGTATCTCCGGAAAGCGGTCTGGCCGGTGGATCTGGCGGTATTCTACCCACACCCTGCCGTCGTCGACGCGAATCCGGACTCTGCTTTAGCGTTGCCGGCGATCATCTCGGCGGCAGTCATTATCACCGTCACTCTGGTCGCATTTCTTCAGCGGCGTCGGAGAGGCTATTTGCTGACGGGCTGGCTGTGGTACCTGGGAGTAATGTTCCCGATGATCGGCATCCTCCAGGTGGGCGAGCAGCGGCTTGCCGATCGGTACGCGTATCTTCCTCTCATCGGGATCTTCTGGGCGGTTGTCTGGCTTGGCGGTGAACTGCTCGCTCGATTACGAAAGTTTGTGCCCGCTCAGGTCGTCCGTCTTGTTGCGGCGGCGCCGTTGATCGCGCTACCCTTGCCGACGTGGCGTCAGGCCTCCACGTGGCGCGACACGGAATCTCTCTTCAGTCACGCGATCTCGGTCACCGAATCAAACTACCTGGCGCACAACAATCTGGGACACAGTCATTACTTGCGCGGGAACCGCGGTATGGCGGCCCGGCACTACGCCGCCGCCATCTCGATTCTCCCGGATTACGCCCTCGCGCACTTTAATCTCGGCGTGCTGTATCACGACGCCGGATTCCTGTCGGAAGCTCGAAGCGAATTCGAGAAGGCGGCGGAATCACGACCCGACATGGCGGCCGCCCGTGTGCGACTGGCGGTCACGCTTTTTCTCACCGGCCGGACCGATGAAGCGCTGGCTCAATTGGAACGGGCGATCGAAATCGCGCCGCACTATACCTCTGCGCACTTCAATCTTGGGCTGATTCAGCGGGAACAGGGCGATTCAGACTCCGCCGCCAACTCATTCCGGCGCGTTCTGCAGATCGATCCGAATCATGCGAGAGCGCGCCAACTGTTGGAGGAGTTGGACAAAACCGGCCGCGACGATTCCCGTTGAGGCGTGCTCTCGCGACACCGGAACCATCGCTGACGCAGTGACCGGCAGCGGCGCAGCGCGGGGAGTGCGTCCCCGGAGGTCATCCTCCGACTTTCGGCACAACAGTTGTCGCCTCCGATCGGACGGCAGACACTACCATTGGCGAGGTTCTGGTTGTTTGCCCGAGGCCGTTTGAATGATTCATCCCGACGGTACCGCTGAAACCGACAGAGCGGAGCGACGTCCCAGTGTGTCGCGCGCCGTCACCGTCGCCGCCGCCGCAGTTCTCTTCGCCGTCTTGTACGCTCCAGTTCTCTTTGCGCCCGCGGGACACATTTCCGCCGATCCGTCTGGCGGCCTCGCGACCGGATGGCTCCCCGCCGCACAAATCGCCGCCAATCTGGCGGTCTCAGGGGAGTTTCCAATCTGGGATCCGTATTCTCTGTGCGGAGCCCCTTTCCTGCGGTCGGCACGGCTCGGGATTCTGTATCCGCCCCATTGGCTGCACATGCTTCTCCCGCCGGAGCGAACCTTCAATTTTCTGCTCGTTGCACACGCGCTGCTCGCGGCCGGTGGAACCTGGATGTATTGCCGGGGACGGGGGCGATCGCTCGAAGCGAGCCTGTTTGCGGCAATGGCGTTCTCCGTCGGCGGTTGTGCTCTCTTGTACCAGTTCGCGGGTCAGCCCTACGTCGGCTATTCTGCCGCGTGGCTGCCTTGCATTTTCTGGAGCGTCGACCGCCTCAGGAAGCAGCCCGGATGGGCCCGTTGTTGTATCTTAACGCTCTTGTTGGCGTGTCAGATTCTGGCCGGCGCTCTCTCGCTATCAGTCTTCCTGGGGCTGATGATCCCGCTCTATGTGATCCTTGTCAGACCGCCGGAAACGCCGGGAGGGGAGGCAACTCATCAGTCGATCCTTCCCTGCTTGCTGGGCGCCGCAGTCATGGCGGTGGGACTGGCGGGCGCTCAACTGGGGCCGACATTCGCCTCCACGGAGGACCGACATGAGGCCGATGTCTCAGTCGGGGGTTCTGAGGCACCCGCTGGTTTTCCCCCAATCAACGTGACGACGCTGATCGCCCCCGGATTGTTCGGTGACGCCGTCGAACTGGAGTACTGGGGACAGTCCACGTTTTCGTATGCGACCGCCTTCTGCGGTCTTTCTACTCTGTTGCTCGCAGTGGCGGGCGTTCTCTGTTGCCGGCCCGATCGGGAGACATCGTTCTGGATTCTGACCACACTCGCGGCGCTGTTTGTATCGATGAGCGAGTCCATCCTGTTCCATCTGCCTGCCGCGTCGTCGTTTCCGGTCCTCGGATCGTTGCGCGGAACGGGAGTCTTCAGCGTTTTTTTGACGCTGGCTCTGTCGATTCTGTCCGCACGAGGAATCGATGCCTGTCTTCAGAGCCGGCCAGGCAAGAAAGGTCTTCGAAAACTGGTCGCTGTTGCGGGCCTGGGATTCGGCGCGGTGGTCATCGGATGGGCGCTCCTTGAACAGGCCTTCGATGCTCCACCCCCGGCTTACTGGAGATCCTTTGTGGCGTGGGTTCGCTCGTCCGACGAGTTGACCTCGCTCAGGGCTCCCGGTCGTCTGACGAACCAATTCGTTGAACAGTCGTACCACACCATGGTGGGTGAGTTGATCTGGGCCGCGTCGGTGCTCTGCGTTGTCTGCAGCGCGTTTCTCATTGGAATCCGCCGCTGCCAGCCGGCTCGGAGTCTCCTCATCGGAGTGCTGTTCGCCGAACTCTACCTGTTCGCTTCTCCCTATCTCAAGACGTACGATGCCACACCGCTGCGGGAACCCTCCCGGTTGGTTCGCGCCGAGATCCCGCCAGACGGGCGATGGCGATTCTGTTGCGTCACCAACAGTGAACAGCTTGTCGGCCAGTTTGCGGGCGAGGACATCGAGTCCCCCGGAGGCGTTGGGATCACCTGTCCCACGCGCTATTCCGATCTGATCCAGATGACAATCGGAGTCGATCCGCGCTCGCAAGAGTCTCTGTCGTTCCCCGTCGTTCATGAGCCACTCTTCGACCTGCTGAACGTCCGCTACTACGCCGCATCGCGCAACGCGAATCGGATTGGAGACTCTTCACGGGACCGGCTCGTTAAAGAACGGGTTTTTGTGTGGGAAGGCGTTGCTTTCGATTTGTTTGAGAATGTTGACGTGCTGCCTCGCGCATTCATCGTCCACCAGGCCCGGTCGATCCAATATTCGGAGGGCGGCAAGGTTCTGCTACCGCGACTGCTTGAGCAGGGAGTGCACGAGGCGAGCTTCGTTGAAGGCCCGCTGCCGTTTTCCCTGGAACCGGTTTCCGGGAGTGAGCGGACGCAGGAGCAGTGCCTGATTGCCGAATCGAGCGCGACGCGCATGGTTGTCGACGTGGAACTCACTCGGCCGGGGCTGGTTGTCGTTTCCGGAAACTATGACCCCGGCTGGCGGGCATCGATTGATGGAGCGCCGGCCGAGGTGGCGCCGGCCAACCTCGTCATGCGGGCTGTCGCCGTCCCTGCCGGCCGGCACACAGTTGAATTTCAGTACAGTCCTGCGGCCTTCCGGATCGGTCGATCGATCTCGCTCGTCGCGCTGGTCGTCGCGGCCGGATCGCTCATCTGGACGGCCTGCCGCACCTGGTTGATTCCACCTCGCGAGGCCAAGCAAGCGAGTGCGAACGAACCGATTCGTCCCGCTTCCGCAGAAGTTCGCGCGCAGCCTCTTCTTCACTGGCAGGTCGGATTCTTTCTCGGTGCGATGGTGTTTGTATTCGCCGGGGGAGGGTGGGTTTACCAGTGGGTCGGCGAATACCCCCCGCCCCCCGGAGTCCGACCGGCCTCTCTTGTACCGATCGCTGTGCTGACCGTCGTGAGCGGCGTGGTCGCGGCACTGTCCGCCTGGCGACTGTGGGGCGTCGATCGAAAGCGATTCGGGTTCGGCTTCGTCGCGTTTCTGCTGTTGTTCCCGTCGAGTCTGCTGCTTCTCGAAGCCTTCGCCCGGCTTCTTTCGCCGTCATGGCCTGTCATTGCGCTGCACGGCGTGAGTCCCGAAGTGGCAGAGCAAACCTGGAGCCGCGTGAGTCAGGCGGACGATTCCGTCGGACTCAACGACTGGGGACAAAGGGACCGGGACCGCTCGCTCAAACCAGACCCGGGGATGTATCGCATCGCGTTTATCGGCGATTCCTTTCTGGAGGAGGCCACCACCGTACCGGTCTCGCTGCTGGTCGAAGAACGACTCGGCCGCGACGACGTCGAGGTCGTCAATCTCGGCGTCTCGGCGACCAGCCCCGATGAGTATTTCTATCGCCTGCGAAACGTCGCCCTCCCGCTCGGCGCAGATTACTGCATGATGTTCGTCTTCACCGGCAACGATTTTTCAGAGCCTGGACCGTCGCTGCCGAGCTATGCGGGAGTCGCTGCGGTCAACCCGCGCGGTTCACTCTTGACCTCGATCGGTTTGACGGGCGTCAACCATCTGCTGACAAATCAGCAGCGGCCGGTCATTCAGGCCTGGCTGGGAGCGGGAAATCTTCGACGATCGGAAGAATACCGGTTCCTCGTGCTGTCAGAACTCGAGACTCCCGCCATCCGGCAGTTGCTGTTGTCAGCCGCCGACCTTCCTCCGGGCGAAACCGCTCGCCTGAAGGCAAAACTCGAGTCACCTGACATGGAGGCGTTCTACGAGATGCTGAGGGAACCGGATGAGGGTCAATTCCGTTCCTACTATCTCGCAAGCGCCTTGCGCGCCGCCGGCGACACCGGCGCTGCCCGATGGGAGTTCCAATCCGAAGACGCGGCGATGCATTGGGTTCGCGAAGCAGCCAGGGTGTGTGAATCCAACGGCGTCGCTTTCACCCTCGTGATTATCCCGGAGGCGTTTCAGGTCGATTCGCGGATGGTCGAACAATGGAAGCCGCTGGCCGACATGCGCCGGGTGACGCAGCCTTGCCGTGATGCGGGAGAGAGGCTGGCGTCTCGAGCGCGTTCGCAGGGAATCGACGTCGTCGATTTGTACCCGGCGCTGCACGACGTGCCCGGATCCTACCTCAATCTGGACGGCCACTGGTCCGGCAAAGGGGTCGATATCGTCTCGGAAGTATTGACAGATCATCTGCAACGTCGTCTTCATCCCCAATCGCAGCAACAGTAAAGCACGAATCGAGCAATCGAGATGCAGGACGTAGAGGCCGTCTCAGACGGATCAAGCGCCGAAATCAGCGTCATCGTGGCAACCTTTAACGAACAGAACACGATCGAAGAGTGCGTGCGCAGGCTGTTCGCACAGTTTCCCTCGGACTGCGAAGTTCTGGTTGTCGACGGCGGCAACGACGAAACGGGCAGCGTCGTCAACTCTCTGTGTTCCGAGTTTCGATTGTTGCGGTACATCCGCAACGAGGACGACCGCGGCAAAGGACATGCGACGAAGGTCGGCATCGCGGAGTCCGTCGGCCGATACCTCGTCGAGATCGACGCCGACATGCAGTTTGTCCCGGAGGAAATCCCGCGACTGCTGGCGCCTCTCCAGGCGGGGCAGGCCGATGTCGCACTGGGCAGCCGCTTCATGCGCGATTCCGTCTGTAAACCGGGCAGCACGACGCCGCTGCGAACCTTCGGCAACTATACGACCAGCTTGTATGCGTCCATTTTGTTCGGCCGGCGAATGACCGACGTGCTCGCCGGCATGACCGCCTGGACGCGCCATGCCGCACAAGTTGCGGCGATCGTCAGCGACAACTATTCCTATGAGGTCGAACTGCCCGTCAAGGCGCTGAAGCGCGGCCTGCGTGTGGTCGACGTCCCGGTGACCACGCTGGCCCGTCAGGAAGGGCGGTCAAACGTCCACGTGGTCACAGATGGACTGACCATTCTGCGGGACATTACCCTGTTCAGGCTCGGCTTGCGTTAACCCGGAGTATTCGTAGCGCCCGCTGCCGGCGTGCGTCACCGTTGACATGACATCGGCGTGCAATCCGTTCGAAAAGCGCGACGCTGTCGCCAGCTTTTCGATCACCCGCTGTTTGGAAAACACTTATCGTGAACCGGGCCCTCGTCATGAATAGTCCGGGGTAATCCCACGTGGTTCCGTCTGCAACGGGGGTGGACTTGTCGAACCGTCTCGTTCCTCGGCGGAGTTCCGAGTGTTCTCATGCGGCATGAATCCGACGTCGGTTCCGAGCAACGGCAGAAAACGCCATAATCGCGCGACGCAAACACCGGGGCTGTAGCTCAATCGGTTAGAGCAGCGGACTCATAATCCGTTGGTTGAGGGTTCGAGTCCCTCCGGCCCCAATAGATTTCAGCGACTCGCAATCGCTCTCATTCGCCTTTATTTGCGGGGTAAAACCGCCGCCGGTCGCCTCCCGTTTTTCACCCTTCGGACTCTCAATCGGTCTCACCGAATCGCTATGGTTGCCGGAGAAACCGGCAACCATTCCGGCAACCATTTTCGCCCGTTGTTCGGGACGGGCCGGCGCGGCGATGGTGTCGACGGCGGCCGACAGGTCATTGAGCCGCAGATGCGTGTAGGCGTTCATCGTCAGGTTAATGTCCGAATGCCGCGCCAGTTCTTGAGCGGTTTTCGGATGAACGCCGGCGGCGGCGAGTCCACTGATGAACGAGTGCCGCAGGGAGTGGAAGTCGAACCGCCCTTCGTCGGTCTCGAAAGGAATCTCGGCGTCCTCCAGATCGGCGCGGACCATATCGGCGGCCCGTTGCTGCCAGCTTCCCGGCCAGACCGCACCAGACGCCCCACAATCGCTTCTGTTGCGTCGCAGCGGCAGAACGACGGCAGACCCGCCTGTCGCGTCCTCGGCGCGCTCAGCGAGCCACGGGCGCACCAGATCGGCCAGATGGGACGGGATCGGTTGCACGTCGCGGCGCTTTCGTTTCGAGTAGGCGGCCTCCACCGTCACCGTCGGCGCGTCGCCGTCCAGATCGAACGACGCCGGCGTCAGTGACGCCAGTTCATCGGCACGCAGACCGGACCCGGCCGCCACGCGATAGAGCATCGCACGATCCGGACCGCTGAGTCCCCGGAACGACCGCTCGCTCCGATACGCGGCGTCGATCAGCCCGGCGAGTTCCTCCGGCGTTGCGGAACGTCGCTTGATGCGGACGTCCGCCTTCCCGTTGAGCCGGGACAGATGCGCCAGCGGGTTGTCGACCGCGCGCCGGTCCTTCACCAGCCAGTTGCAGAACGTCTTGATCGCGACCAAATGCCCGTTGCTGGTCGCAATGCTGAATTGGAACGTGCGGTACTTCGGTTCTTCGATCTTCCGCGCGCCGGGGGTGGACTTGCGGCAGCGGTTGTTGTCGGCGTCGACATAGCGGGTGATGACCTTCCCGGTGGGAACCTGCGTCCCGTCCAGTTCGCGCTGGTCCTTCAACCACGCCTCAACGCGGGAGGCGTTGACGTCGCGGATGTACTTGAACCGGCAGCCGTCGATGATCGCCCGCACGCGGCCGGCGGTTTGTCGCGCGTGTTGTTCGGTCCCGCCCTTGGCGATCAGAGCCGTTTCAAAGTCGGCGACGTGTTGCGCGAGCGGCCGGCTGCGATGCTCATGGAACGGATCGCCCGATTGCACCTGCCGGATGCGTTCGGCCAGCATGATTTGGGCGGCCTGTTTGTTCGCACAGAGCGCTTCGGAGCGGAGAATCCCGTCGGCGTCCCGAAATTCACCCCGCCACGTCTTGGATTTCGATTTGACGCGCTTCGCTCCGGGCGTGTCTTTCGAGCACCGCTTGCCGGTGGAGGGGTCGACGTAGCGCGTGATGGTGGGACGATAGAGACGAGCCATTCGAGAATCTTTCGTGAAGGACGCGCTCCACCGGGCCGGCCTTCACTCCGGCCGCGATGGAACGCGAAAGGTCGATCGGTAATGTAACGCACAATCGCCGCCGATGGATCAGCGGAATTCGCGAGTCGTCTTCATTCGATCACTGCGGAGTGCTTGCGGAAGCTTCGCCAGTTGCAGCGGACGATCACGGCCCCGTCCTTGAGGCGATCCCAGACGGGGGCCGTCAGAATCCGTTCAGCCGCCTCCCGTGTCTGCTCCAATGGAAGATTCACGGTGCACCAGATCGGCCGGCGGGCGTTCCATCGCTCATTGACAATGTGGTACAGCGCGTCCGCCTGAAAGTCGGTCAGTTCGGTTCCGCCGGCGGGGACGGGATCGGACAGACAGAGCAGCTTCGTAGAAATCAGTCGATTGATGACGGATCGCTCGCCTTCATCTGCCATCGCGGCGTCCCGGAGTTCCCGTCTCAGAGCCGCTCCATTTCTGATTTCTACTCTGCCGTTGAGTGGAACAAACGACCGGAACGCCAGCGCGTGCATCAGATGATCCTTGCCCGTTCCGCACGGACCAACGAAGACGACATTCTGACCGTCTGCGATCGTCTTCCCAAGCTTCAGGGTTTCGAGTTCTGAAATGACCCGCCGTTGCGCCGCTTGTTCTTCGTTGCTCCCGTGGATGGTGAACGTCGAAAGTCGGCAGCCGGCGAACCGACCCGCTTTCTTCGGCCAGTCGACCGATTCGAGTTTCTCCCGGTGTTCTTGCTCAGCCCTCCGTTCGCGCTCTTGTCGACGTTGTTCGGCTTCCCGATCCGCTTCCTCGGCAAGCTCGGAGTGTTGTTCTCTTGCCATCTGATAGGCGTCCTGCTGGGACATTCCTTGATCTGCGAAGCCGGCTGTGATGGCTCTGAGGCGGGTCGCCGCCGGGGTCTCCGTGGCCGCGTCAGATGTCGGAGTCGTCGCCGGCGTATCGGTACGCCGATCCTGTTCGTTTCGATCGTGCATCGGGTTTCCTTTCCTGCTGGTTGCGTTCCCACGTGCGGACGCAGGCGCGCCAGTCCTTGATCGGAGTCTTCCCCCGCTTCCAGCCGTTCGCTTCGTAGTGGTCGAAGAACTGGTCCGGGTCGATGTCGTTCCGCCGCTCTCGGCAGTAGGCTCGAATCTCTTCCACAGATGGTTTGCGGAAGCGGGACATAGATTCCTTTCCTTGGTCGTTTCTCTTGGTGTTTCCTTGTTGTTTCTGTGTGTCGTCTGCGTCATATCCCGATGCGTCGTGCGCGGCACATTCGGGGTGTCGCTGGCGGCACATCCGGGGTGTCTTCTGCGTCACATCCTGCCCATCTGAATGTGCCGCTGGCGTCACGTTGAGAGCGGCGAGCCGCCCCCACACGATCGACCGTAGAGACGGAGCATTCCGCCGACGTCGACTGCGTACGATTCCCCGGTCCTTCAGCGACTTGAGGTGCACGTGAGTCCGCCGAATCGACAGTGAGCAGTCGCGCCGCAACGTCTCCACCGTCGCCCAGCACTCACCGTTGTCGCCGATGTAGAGCGCCAGCGTGAGCAGTAGCAGCTTCTCTTGCGGCGGCAATCCCGCCCTGAGAATCGCCCGCTGACGTGACGCCAGATCGGCGGGGGCATTGTCGGTCGCATCGGCGTGGTGTCCGTTGCTCTCCGAAGCGCTCGGCGTCGTGCTCATCGGGCCGGCCTCCCGTGCTCGTCCGCCTCCCACGTCTTTCGATCCGGGCAGCCGGCCTCACACCAGCGCTGAAGGTCAGCCGTTCGATACCGAACGCACCCCTTGGAGAGACGCACGGGAGCCGGCGTCTTCCCGGCGGCGACCATCCGATGCCACGTCGCGGGACTCACGCCAATGAGCGCTGCGGCGTCATCGGCGGAGACCATCAGGGGAGGAAGGGCGGGTGCGGTCATTGGGCACCCCCTTTACGGGCCGGTCCGCATGGAGAAATCTGCACTTCGACGCCCAAGCGTTTTAATGCGCTATGCGCACGGGTTGCTTCGTCAACAGCGTCTGTCCGCCACGCATGAATCAGCACTGAGAAGAGCGCGACGATCTGCGCGGCTTCGTCACGTGCGGAGTCCGAGAGTTTCGCGGTCATCGTTGGTCCTTTCATCGAAGAATTCGACGAAGGACGTGCCGCGTTGCGTGAGCGTTGCGTTGCGAATCGCGCAAATACCGGAATTTACGCGACGGGAAGCCGTTGAGCGTTGCGTTGCGTGTTGCGTTTTCTAGGTCTGGCAATCCTCGCAGATGCAGTGAGCGCCCACCTTGCTCGGCAGTACCCTCATTGCCTCGCCACACTCGGAACAGTATTCCCGCACATATTCTGAACCTGGGATGGCTTCACCACGGTCTGCTCTGTTTTCGGACCAGCCCGTCGAGGGGTCTACGGCTTCCACGTCTGACAACTTTGCATCGGGATCGGTCGTGATGTGGCCTTCCCGTATCGTCGCCTTACTTTCGCGTGCAAGTGCCGCTGCGGCCTTGTATTCCGGGCTGCGCGACAATTGAGACTTATGCTTTCCAACCTTCCCCGCGATACTGGCATCGGACCAGTCAGGATGATCGCGAACTAGCAGCATCGCTTCCGCAAGCCATCGCGCCCGTTGTTCGCTCTTGCTCTTCGGGCTGATTGGCTTCGCCGCCTCAATCTCATCGTTGACGTCGACAGCGTCTCGGGCAGATTCTTCCGCAGCCTCGCTCGCCGGCGGCGTGGCGCCTTCATGGACCGCAGGGGGATTCCCCGTGCTCGCCGACAGTTCCTCAAGCAATCGTTCGGCCTCATTTCGCACTGCGTCCACCGCACCCAACAAGGCTGCAAACGCGCATTGCACGTCGCGGATGAGCCGCCCACCGTGAAGCATCCGGAGGGCGTTCGTTCGCAGCGCTTCAAACCGGGCGACGGCGCGCGACCACGCGCCGCCGACGTATGGTCTCAACTCGGCGTCCAACGGGAAGGACGCCTTTGGATCGGACAGCCCACGGCGGTCGTCGCCCCGCTGGCGAACCAAACCCTGCGGGCAGTCGGTCATCCCAAGGGGCGGGAGAACGGCACCGGCCGGCGCGTCGAATCCACTTCCGCTCGCACGGAAGGCATCTTGCGCCGCCGCCTTCAAGTATGCGGTATCGGGGCGTCGCTCCCACGCCAACAACTCATCGAATCCGACACAGAATCCTTCAGATGCCGCGCTCCACTCGTTGTGGTGCCGTATGGCGGCGGAGCGCAGTTGCATCAGAAGATCGCGGTCGCGCGGGAGGTCTTTATCGAGAATCCGTTCCATGAGCTGCCTGCTTGTCTAACCGGGCCGGGCCGAACCGGACGGTTGCGGGACAAGCAGGCGAAAGAGCCAACCGCAACCGGGTCCGGTCCGCTTCGGCCGCCGGCGTTCGTCAACGCGCAGCGGCAACCCGTGGGGAGGATCATAGCGGATTCAAACGCGCGTTCGCAGCCGGCTTCATCAGTCCCCGGACAGCGATCCCAGTGCGGAGAAATCCGCGCGCGATTCCGCAGATTCAATTCCGCTCGTCCAGTGGTATCGTGCGCGGCGAGAATTCGCCGGCCCGCGACGCGGCGAGCATATCGAGTGCCAGCCGCGCCAACTGTGGGTCGCGAATGAACGGACCGTCAAGCGTAATGTGCTCGCCGTCGTCGTTCGTGATGTCGACCGGCGGGAGCTTGGACATCCACTCGGAGCGGCCGGCGACAATGACGACGTCCTGCTCCAGCACCGGAATCTTCATCCCCTCCGAAACGCACCAGAATTGCTCGCCGTCCGCCAGCATGACGAACAGCGCCGGGTAGATGTCTTGATAGTCTTTCCATTCAACGCTAACGATTGTCATCACGGTGACACGCCTCCAATGGGAGCGTTTCTGTTATCGTCGCGACGACTTTCCCACCCTCACGCCACATAGCGCCCGTCGTCGGTGCAGCGGGCTTGGCCGACTTCCACCAGCGTTTCCAGAAGTTCTTCGACGTCGGTCTTTCTCGCTCGGGTGAATCGCTTTCGCAGGTCGTCGGCGGCGAGCGGGGTTGATCCCTCCGCCAGCGTGGACCGCAGGACGCGGACTCGTTCCGGCAGCGTCTTCGGCCACGGCTGTTTCTTGACCTTCACCGGCGTCGACTTCGCAGCCGGGGCTTCCGCCTCCGCATCGTCCGGCGTGGCGATCCGCTTCTGCGTTTCGCCGGCGGGGTTCTGGAATTCGGGCCGCAGCCAGCGGACGAGACCGCGACTTTCTTCCTCCGCTCGTTCGTGATTGAGGGCCACAAGGCGTTCCAGAATCTGTTCGTCGGTCAGATCATGCGGCCAGCCGTAGGCGTCGAAAACGGCGGCGTCGAGGTCGTCGTGAATCTGCTTGAGGACGGAGACGAGCCCCTGTTCGTGGATCGTCTGTTCTTTCGTTGTGAGCGTCTCGCCGCTGCGGAGTTTTTCGAGGACGTTGTACATCCCGGTCATCGTGAGTCCGGGATGCAGTTCCTGCTGCCGCTTGCGGTGGGCGTCGAGGCGTTCGGCGAGCGCACTTATCAGTTTTCCCGTGCCATCCGAACGTTCGGGAAACGGAAATGTCTCAAAGCATCGAGAGTTGTTGTACCTCGGATCGTTTCCAACACCGAGCCGCCCACCTTGCGCAAGTGCCCATACAACATGCGGATGACTGCTGAGGATGCCAAGTACGAATGAATCATCGGAAGGTACTACGACGATCTCACTTTCAAATCGACTTTCGGCGGATTCAAATTGGAAGAATCGATGCTTCGCGGTTCGCGGCGTCACGATCACCTTGTCGAGGCCGGTCACCGCCTTTCGCAACTCAGTGCGCGGTTCACCGAATATCCACCAGTTCTCTCGATACGTCGCACGATTGTTCGCGTCACGATGAGGTTTTACAAACGTCAATACATGCTGGTAGACAGCCGGGCATTGGTCTTCAGCTTCCCTCGCCGACAGTCCAAACAAGTCGATCACGAATCGCTCTCTTCGTGTTGCGGTTAAGTCACGTCCACCGAGATACGGAAACACGTGCGGACTGGACGCGCCAAATTTCTCATACTCTTCTCGGCTGAGTTCAAACCGCTTGCCGTGCAGCTTTACGCCCATGCTGCTCACACCACGCATCGCAATCAGTGGAACTGCACGTGTAACGTCCGCTCCGACTCGAAGACGGGGCCCAATTCGTCCGCGCTGCTCGACAATCTCAACGAACGACTCACCATCCGATCGTTCTCGGTCGCGCACGACCGACAACGCGCGCCCATCACACTCACCTAGCTGAACGACTGACATCGCGATTCGGACAGCGGCAGACGTTGCCGCATCGATCCACGGATGATCGGGAAGTGCAAAGACGATGCTGATTTGCCCGGAATCAAGGTGAGAGGCGACGACGCGACGATTGAAGGTCTGCGTGATGCTGTTTGTCGTAACGAAACCGAATCGGATGGTACTGCGTGTTAGTGCGTGTACAGCGCAATCCCACCAATAGGTCACGTAGTCAATTGATTCCGGGAGGTGGTCGTAAACTTCGCGCAGGGTTGAGGTGTAACCGCTCCCCAGACTCTCCCGCATTCTCCCAGCGCCGACGAATGGCGGGTTCCCCAAGATGTATTCGGCATCGGGCCACTTCGCCTTTCGTGGATTGACGTACCGCAGTTCCTGAACTCGGGCCGTCTCGTCCGGCACTTCCTCCCCCGTCACGGGATGCGGTTTCGTTGTCCGACCGTCCCAGCGGGTGACGGGGTTTCCGTCCTCGTCCGTCACTGGTTCCACGGAATCCCATGCGAGCACGGCGTCCCGGCATTCGATGTTGTGGAACTTGCGGATGATCGGCTCGTTCAGCGGAGCGTTGCCGCGTGTGCGGAAGTGCCATTGCAGGTAGCCGATCCAGAGAACGAGATCGGTAATCGCGGCGGCGCGCGGATTCACTTCAATCCCCAGGAATTGATGCGGGTCGATCGTATGCAGCGGAAGCTGCCGCTCCCCGAATTCGCGAAGGGCATTCAGGACTTCCCCTTCAAGCCGCTTCATCAGTTCGAGCGACACGTACAGGAAGTTCCCGGAACCGCACGCCGGGTCGAGCACCCGCGTCTCGCAGAGTTGCTCGTGGAATTGCTTCACAAGCTTTCGGGCCTTGGCTGGCTCGCCGTCCAAATCTTCCTGCACCGCCGCCGCGTAAACGGCGTCCCACTCTTCGCGGAGCGGCTCGATGATCGTCGGCATCACCAGCCGCTCGACGTAGGCGCGGGGCGTGTAGTGTGCCCCCAGTTTATGGCGCTCATGCGGGTCGAGGGCGCGCTCCAACAGCGTCCCGAAGATCGCCGGCTCGACTTCCCGCCACTCCGCAGCGGCGGCTTCGATCAGTAGTTCCAGTTGATCCCGATTGAGCGGGAGCGCGGTATGCGTCCCGAACAATCCCCCGTTGAATTCCTTCAGCTTCGCCCGCAGGATCGGAGAGAAGTCGCAGCCGGTGTCCATCTCCCGCCATAGAGCTTCGACCGTGGGCGCGAATCCTTCCGGTGTCTCACACAGCGATTCAAGCAGCGTTTTGAATGAATGCTTCGGGATGAGTTCGACGTCTTCGGCGAACATCGTGAACAGGCAGCGCATCAGGAATTGTGCGACGTCTTCCGGCTTGTGCAGTTTCTCGCCGGCGGCGTCGGTCTGTTCTTCCAGGCTTTTCGCCAGCTTGGCAAGACGGCCGGCCAGTTCCCGTGTCACCTTGGCCGCACGGCGGGCCGGATCAAGCGACTGAGGATCAAGCCAGATCGTGCGGAGCATTTCCCGGACCTGTTCGCCTCGGGTCTGCTCACCGTCGGCCGGCGTTTCGTCCGCAAGTTCCGACAATCGGATGCGGTAGTTCCTCGGGTCGGGGAACGGCTGGTACAGCTTGCCGGTTCCACTGAAATCGGCGTACAGGTCGAAGCAGTGGCCGACGTCGACAACAATCAGAAACGGCGGCCATTCCGGGAGGGCCTTGGCGTACCCTTCCGCCTGCCGGCGGGCCTTGGCCATCGCCGCATCCCAACCGGCTGTCCCCCGATCGGCCGTGCCGGTGCGCCGTTTCTTCTGCTTCGTCTTCGTTGCCAGCGCCTCCGCCTGCTCCGCCGCCTTCCGCTCGCTTCCCTGCTTCGATTCGAGGACGAAACACTTCTCACGGTACAGGTCCACCCGGCCGCTGCTGGTCGTTCCATCGCCGTTGTTGAACGTAACCGCTTTCTCGAAGACGTAGCGATTCTCTTCGACGTCCGGTTGCGTCGGCTCCGGCTGGGGGACGTCGAGCAAGTCGCAGAGTTCCTTGAGGAACGACTGCGAATTCGCAAGTTCCGCCCCGCCGGACGCGCTCCAGCGCTCAACGAATTCAGCAGGAGTCATCAGCGGCCCGTCGGATGGGAGTGGAAATCTTCTCAGCAACCATCTTCACTTCTATCGTTCATCCAAGCCGTAATGTGCATCGAAATCAGCAGACCGAACCCCAGCGCTATGAGCGCCCCGCCGAACCAAATCGCCGCACCGATGCCGTTCCCTCGGCGCGCCTGATTGAAACCCCCGCTTAACAGCAGAACGCCCGGTACTTTCAGCGCTGCGCTAATGTATCGCAACAGCTTGCTTCGCTTGGTCATTCTGTAGCGTCCGATTGATTCCTTTCACCGCGTCGTCGCCTGCGAGTCGATGACGTCGCCGAACTTGTCGTAGACGCGCACCCACCGTATTCGGTGCGGGTTATCCTTCCCGTTCGCCCACCCGAGCATCATCGCCTTCAGCGACTTCGCCGGCGCGGTCGCATCCGAGTCCGGGTACAGGTCCGTGTAGGCTTCCGCGACGCCGTCAGACACGCGGAACTCTGTCAGGTTGTCGTACCACGAGACGCCGACGAACCCCAGCGCGTGAGACCGCAGGTCCGCCTCCGCCGCTTCCCAGTCGTCAGCGGACGGCGCGACGACGCGCACCTCCCCGCGTTCCTCAGCGGCCCGCGCCTCACGGAAGCCGGCAAATCGCTGTGCCTCGATTCGGCTATGGTCCCGATGGAGTGCGGCGGCTTCTGCGGCTCGTTGTCTTTCCTCCGCCCGGCTTCGATCGCGCGACCAGAGATAGAGCAGCGTCAGCGGCATCAGCACCGCTGCCGCGATCACCAACCGCCGTTGTCCGGTCGTCATGTTCATCGGCCTGTTTCCAGTCGCTGTTCTTGCCGGCGAAGCCGTGCGGATCATCCTAACCGATCATCCCACGGGCTTCATGCGGATGCGACGTTGGGCCGGCTCGATCAGCCCTGCGAATCGTCATCAGCGTCGCCGAACCGCTCGCTCAAAGCGGCGCGCACAACTTGTTCAGCTTCGGCCCGGTCCGCCAGCATTTGCTCCGGCGTCGGTCCGCACAGTTCGGCCATCGCCCGCTCGGCGATCGGCAGCTTGTCCTCCCGCCGCCGGCGAACCGATGCGGCTTGGGCGGCGATCCGGTAGTTCAATTCGTCTTCCGCTTCGGTCGCTCCGCCCTTCGGCAGTTCCGTCAGCCCCGCCGCCTTGAGAATGTGCATCGCCGCCGCGAACCGGTTCCGGCCGCCGTCCAGTTCGGCCTCCAGCGCTTCGACGGCCTTTGAGACCAGCTTCAAGAGCCGTTCTGTCGCGACGTCCCGAATCTCCGCCCGCCGGGCGTTGAGTTCCGCCCGGAACGCCGGGTGATGCCGCCGCCAGTCGGTGACGGTCGTTCGATGGACGCCGACCGCCTCCCCCGTCTCCCGGTCGCTCTTCCCGGCCAGCAGATGCTCAATCGCCGCCTGTTGCGTGGGAGAGAGTTGTAGGAATCTGTCGCATTCTGTAGCGGCCATTGGTTCCCCTCCCGTGGTTTACTTCGTCGATTTCCCAGCCGGCCGGCAGAGCGCCACGATAGCGTCCTTTATGGGCCGGGACAGATCGGCCCAGCTTGCGATCACCGACCGCAGTTCGGGATCGTCGGGGAGGGCCGCAGACGACTCCACCGTCGCCCGTTTGGCCGGCCCCTCAGCGGCATCCGCCGAGCCGGTTTCGGCAATCGACCGGCAACCATTCCGGCAACCATCCTCGGGCGCATCGCGTAAGTCATTGCCGTCGCGATGATTACAATCAGCCGGCGACAGACTCATAATCCGTTGGTTGAGAGTTCGAGTCTCTCCGGCCCCAATCATTTTCAGCGACTCGCAATCGTCGCCGGTCGATCAGCGGAAATCTCGTCCCGTCTGCATTCGGTCGCCAACGGAAGGTCGTCACTCCATGTACACGCCGTCCGAGTCGACGACGAGCAATCCGGACTCATCCAGCGAGGCGTCTCCCTGGACGACGACGATGTCGCCCTCATCCAGGTCGAGCAGATCCGTGATCGTGACGGGAATGTCCTGGCCGGAGGCATCGACAAGACGCACGATCGCCATGGAATCTTCGAGCTTCCACTTTCTGCGGCAGAAGGGGCACGTGCTCGGGTCGTGGTCCGGGCCGGCGTTGTAGTGTGAGCCGGGCATGGCTTCTGAAACGACGAACGACGCAGACCCTTCAAACCACCACTGCGGCATGTCACGGGCGCCGATGCGTCCCTTCAGAACCACTCTGTCGGTTGAATCGATCTCAGCTCTGGCGTCTTCGATCGTCACGGCGCCGGTGGGCGCCGTACTGAGCAAAATCGAATCCCGGTACCGCGCGGCTCGCGGGTCTTCCGCCTTGCCGCAGCCAAGCGCCCCGATCGCGGCGATGGCCACGACGCAGCGCCAATTATTCAGACGATTCATCGATTGCGCCTTCGTCAGCGGTGGATGCCGTCGTTGCACTTTGTAACGTCTTGAGTGCGGCGTCGATTTCTGTCGAGACCTCGTCGTACGATTTTCCTTCGCGGCCGTGCATCGTGTCGTCGACCGCTCCATACAGATCGAACAGCGAATCGACCGCCTGCTGAACGTCCGCCCGCTGTTCTTCGCTCATCGGCTCTTTGGCAGCCAGGGCGGCGACCTCCTCGAGAAGATGACCGATGTCATGCAACGGACCGTGGGCGGTGTCTGCATCGTCGGCGGCGAAGGCGTCCCGAATCGTCTTGTCGATGCTCACAAGCTGTTCGACTGCCTCGGCATAGGTCTCCGGATGCGGCTCATCATCGCCGTGATCGTGGTCGTGGTCGTGACTGTGATCGCCGTCGGCCGATTCGACGGCGTCATCCGGGGAGGTGTCCGAACCGGGGCATCCGGCGAAGATGAGGACTCCCCCCAGTACCAGGAACGTCTTCAAGAGTCGGGTTGTGAGATTCAAGACGGTGTTCTTTCGAGTCTGTGGGTGAACTTGTATGAATTTTCAGGTTGCACGCGAATCTCGGAGTTCGGCGGTCATCACTTCCAAACTTCAGTGATGAGCCCTTCCGCCGATGCAACTGACTGCGGTTGGAGTTCCGCCGACTTTCAACTTCGCTTTCACTTCGAGATCCTTGAGCGAGACCACCCAGATCGTACCGTCTCCGGGGTTCGTCAGACAGGCGAATCGTCCATCCGGATCGAAGCAGACGGAATGATGCCCGAAATGGCCTTCCACCTGGCTCGCGCCGACGTCCAGTGTCGTGGCCACACGCGCATCAGTGAAATCGCGATCCCGGTTCGGGTCGAGGTCGACAATTGTCAACTTCTCGGTCAAATCGCCCTCTGTCCGGTCCTGAAACAGGAAGGCGTAGCGCTTGGCAGACCGCGTCCTGACGACGCTCGGCGTGACCAGCGAAAGGCCGTCGGCGACGTCGATTGGCAGCTTCACCACTTCCGGCTCCGCAGCTTCCGCGTCGAGCAGGCAGAGCGCCGACGAGTCGGCCGACCCGGTTGTGAACAACACCCAGTTCCGATGATTGACGAACGCTCCCGTCCGCAGAGGCTTCCCGCTCTCCTTGTCTTTCCCGAGCGGGATGTGATGAATCTTGACCGACTCGGCCGATTGATCGGCCTCAACGTCGACTTCGGTCCAGCAAACGCCGTCCGCGGGAGCGAAGAAGACGCGGCCGGAGTTGACCGTGGCGCCGTGGATCACGCCGGTCGGCAAATGGAACGTGTAAGCGAGGCTGTCGGCGGGCGGCTTTCGCAGGTTGACCACGTCGACGCGACCCTTGTTAGGTCCGCCGCCGTCGATCCAGGCGGAGTAGGCGACCGCATCGTCGGCCACCGCCATCGTGATGTGGTTGCCGCCGCCCGGATAGAATTGGCCGCATGAATCAGATTTTTTCAGAGACTCCGTCGTGAATCGCGTGAAGCCGTTCTTCCGGTCGTTGGCCAGATAGAGGGCGTTGTCATACAGGTACAGGTGGGCCGGATTGCCTTGTTGTTTGTCGAGGAGGCTGGTGCGAACCGCCGGCGCCGACACGAAATTCCAGTCTGAGTGGTCGCCGTGGGGAACTTCTTTGACGCCGGTGTCGACGGCGATCCAGCCGCTCTGGTAAGCGCCGTCTTCCTGGTCACGAACGCCGACCAGCAAGACGCCGTCCAGGATGTCCATCTGGACCAGATCCTGTTTCTTGACGTCAAGCTCGGGGAATTGATTGACCTCCGCCGGCTGCACCTGCCAGTCGGGCGTCCGGATGAGATCGGCCCACTTCAGTGAATCGTCGCTGCGATCCTGCCAGAAGAGCCGCGTCACGCGGTCCTGCTGCGGCGTCTCTTCCGAAGGGCTCGCGCCCTGCGCGAAACCGCTGCCTGCGGTGAGGACCAGACAGCAGGCGAGGAGCAACCAATGCGCGGAAGAGTTGCGAGCAATGGCGAGCGGCCCAGACAGGTTGTTCGTCTTACGAGTCATGGAATTGGTCTTCCTGGATTTCGAGTGTGAATCGTGTTGTTCGTTGTTTCGTAAGGGGCTGCGTTCCTGGAGTCAGTCGGCGTCTAACGGAGAGCCGTGGCCCTCCTGCAGAACGACGTTCCGGTCGCTGAACTCGACGTACAGCCATTCGGTTCCTTCCTGACCGGCACGCACCCAGTAGTAACGGCGGCGTTCGCCGTCGGCCGTGTAGATCTCCGGGTTTCCGTTGATGATGGGGTGTTCCGCCACGGACGGATTGGACCGGAAGTAGGCTGTCAGTCGGTCGATATCGGGCTGCGTCATGCTGCCGGCTCTGCTCCAGGCAGTCCCCTCCTCCTCGAACGATGCCGGGATCGCAACCGGCTGCGTCGATTTCGGAGTCAGTTCGTTCTCCGCCGCGCAGCCTGAAGCGATCACAACGGCAAACGTTGCCGCGAGGGATGGTCGGTGCGTGGGAGACTTCATGGTGTCGCCTCCCCGGACGCCGCGTTCTCGACGCGGCCTGCATTGCCCGAGATGGCGTACAGACGGGTTCCCGTCCGCACGATGATCCCCAGCAGCATCAGCCAGAAAATCTTGTTCGGTTGCATCGTTCGATTCCTGTTCATCAGGTGTGTGTGTCGAGGAACGGTCATCAGAATTCTCCCAGCACCTGGCCGTCATTGCGGGCGAACAGATTCCGCAGCGTGTTGATGTCGATGTTCTCGCTCACAAAGCGGACGCTGCCGTCGCACAACGAAAGCTGAGCGCCGCCGGCGTGCATGCTCCGCGGGCCGGAGACCACTTCGCCGTGATGCGTGTGGTCGGGAGTCTCCGAGTTCGGCGGCAGATAGCCGTGAACCAGACTGTGGTACCCGGTGGAGAGCGCCCACGCCCCGGACCTTCGGCCTTCGTATCGAGTGGCCGGCATCGTCAGCATGGCGTCGCTCGTCACGCCGCAGGGAGGGCCGCCGGAGACTCTCTTCAATTGCCGTTGCGGATCGACCAGCGTGGTGGTGTCGGGTCCGCGATTCCCGAAGAGCGTCTCGGCCATGCAGACGGTGTTGGTGGTCCCGTCGGTAATATCTCGGAACCGGGTCTTCGACCCCCGCCAGAACAGCCCGTCGTTGACACTGGAGCAGTAATTCGTCTGCAGTCCCGACCCGCCGTTGACGAGATAGTTGCTGCCGGCCCACTCGGCGCCGTTGTCGTCAGTGTAAATCGGGTTGCCGGGTTCGCTCGGGCAGAGCAGGACGGTCAAGGGACGCTTGACGATGTCAGCCGCCGACGGGTTGACGGCCGGGGCCCAGGGGAGCCCGACCTGGAGCGGCTGGGAGAAGTCCATCATGTTGTGGAGGTTCGCCTGATCCAGGTAGGGCAGAATCTGCGCCAGCGCCGAGTAGCCGTAGAGCGAATCGCCCGCCTGGTTGGGAAACGTCGTGTGAGCGTCGTAATAGTTGTGCAGCGCCAGGGCCAGTTGCTTGAGGTTGTTCTTGCACTGAGTGCGCCGGGCCGCTTCACGCGCCTGCTGCACGGCCGGCAGCAGCAACGCAATCAGGATCGCAATGATGGCGATGACGACCAGCAGTTCGATGAGCGTAAACGCGCGCCTTGATTTAAGTCCTTGAGTGGTCATGGCCTCTCTCCTCCAAGTCGGGAATGCGTACGATGCATGAGATTGATGGAACGCAGTCGGACGGTCCGCGCCACGAGAGCGCAACCGATCTCTAAGTCTCGGCAGAACGCAGAAATCAGCGCGTCGGAGGAATGCGATGCCGCACCTTGAGCGCAGTCATGCGTTCGCCGCCGAAAAGACGCCGGGAATCCGTAGGTCAGCGGCGCGACGCTCGCTCTGCGACACTCAGGCAGGTCCCGGTGACGTTTCAGAGCAGCGTCCCGTCGGAGTCCGCCTGCTGGTACTGGACGGACGCGGACGGCGCGCAGTTGGGTCACACCGCTGGCTGGTGCAGCTCTGCCGGGGGAGCGCGGCAGTCGAAAGCCCGAACGGGAGAGGCGATTCTCAGCCAAACCGGGGCGATCCGTACCTCTTCGACGGTCCCGGTCTGAACGGACAGGGCGACGGGAAGCGCGACCTTCTGGGCCTGGCTCTGATACAGGCAGATCGGGCAGTTCTCGTGGTCGTGAGGAGGTGGGGCCTCGCCCTGAGGTTCGTCGCCACGGGCCGGTTCGTGGTGGTTGTGGTGAACACAGCGATGGGAGCGACCGTGCGCGCTGCCGGTCTCCCCAAAATGAGACACCCCACAGCATGCGCCGTCGACGACCGCATGTTCAATTCCATGCAATCCCTGACCACCCAGAGAGTTGATCAGATAGGCGAAAGCGCCGAACAGTATGGCGATTTGTCGAATGACATTGCGCATGGCGCGAATTTCACTGGCGCATGGATCTTCGGCAGCGGCGACGCTCAACTCAGCCCGACCGGTGAGATTAGTGACTTTGGAATGTATTTGCAAACGTAGTGCATGTAGGACTCCGGCTGACGAGTGCCAAGAACGCCAGGCTTCGTCTGACAACCCTTGCCCGTAGCGCACGCTGCCAGCGTGCGTCACCGATGACGTGACATCGGGGTGCAATCCGTTCCAAAAGCGCGGCGCGCTGGGCAACTTCTCGATAACCTGTTGGTTCAGGAACACTTATCGTGAACCGGGCCCTCGTCATGAATGATCCCGGCTAGTTTGTCGGCCGCTGCGTTCCCGCGAAACGCAGGAGCCGGGCGCTGTTGACGATGACGAAGAGTTCGCCGATGTTCTGCAGGACCGCGCCGGCGATGGGGGAGATCATTCCGCCGGACGCGAGTCCCAGCATGCCGAGTGTGAGGCCGGCGCCGGCCAGCACGTTGACGTGGATCGTGGCGCACGTTGTCCGGGCGAGCCGGATCGCCAGCGGGAGGCGGCGGAGGCTGTCGCTCATGAGGACGACGTCCGCGCTGCGGAGCGCGATTTGTGCGCCGGCGGCGCCCATCGCCACCCCGACGTCTCCGCCGGCGAGGGCCGGTCCGTCGTTGACGCCGTCTCCGACGACCAGCACGCGACGCCCGGCGTCCCGTTCGGCCCGGACCACTTCGAGCTTCTGTTCGGGAAGGACTTCCGGGACGACGTGCTCGATATCCAGTTCTTCGGCGACGCGCTCCGCAACGGCCCGTCGATCTCCGGTCAGCAGTGTCGCGTACTCGACGCCCAACTCGTGCAACTCGCGGACGGCTTCCCGGGCCTCGGGTCGCGGATGGTCGGCCAGCAGGACGGCCCCGAGGCAGCGAATGACTCCGTCGGATTCGGCGGCGACCCAGACGATCGGTCCGGCATGATCGGGTTGGGGCGGCATCTCGACGTTCATCGACTCGATCCAGCTCCGGCGGCCCAGGAACAGCCGGCCGCTCGGCACATCGGCGATGACGCCCCGGCCCGGAAGTTCTTCGACATTCGCCGCGGCGGCGTCCGGCCGGAGTTCTTTCGCGGTGACGAAGCGCACGATGGCGCGTGAGATCGGATGCTGCGAACCTTCAGAGCAGATTGCCGCTGCGCGGAGCACCTGCTCATCTGCCAGTTCCGGGTCGCTGCGGATGACGCGTTCGACGTCGAGAACCCCCAGCGTTACGGTGCCGGTCTTGTCGAGGATCACGGAATTCACATCGGTCAACGCCTCGAGAAACCGGGCGTTCTTGATGAGGATTCCCTGCCGTGAGGCCGCTGCCAGCGCGGCCACAATGGCCGTTGGGCCAGCCAGAATGAACGGTCCGGGACAACCCACGACAAGCACGGCGATCGCCCGCGAGACGTCGCGGGTGAGGAACAGCGTCACGCCGGCGACGAGCAGCACGCCGAACACAAAGTACTTGGCGTAGGCGTCGACCAGCCTGAGCACGGAGGTGCGGGACTGCTCGGCGTCGCGGAGCAGTTCCAGGACGCGGCCCAACGTCGTTCCCTCTCCGGCGGACTGGACTTCGATGGAGAGCACTCCGTTGCAGTTGGCCGTTCCCTCGAACACTTGGGAGCCCGGCGCGACGTCTTCCGGGACCGATTCGCCGGTAATCAGCGACTGATCGATCGTCGAGTGACCGCGGCGGACGACGCCGTCGGTGGGCACCAGTTCTCCCGCGCGAACGACGACGACGTCGCCGGCGCGGAGTTGTTCGACCGGCACCGATTGTTCGCCGCCGCCGGGTTGCTGCACATTGGCGGTCCGCGCCTGCAGCGAGCGGAGTCCATCGATCGCGGCCCGCGCTCCCAGCACGCTCCGCTCCTCGAAGAAGCTCGCCAAACTGAGGATGATGGGAATCAGGGCGGCGGTGGTGAAGTCGCCGACGGCTAGGGCGGCCAGCGCCGCCAGGGAGACCAGTTGTGCGGAGTAGGTGTCGCTGCGCCAGTTCCACACGCCGGCCGCCGCCGTGCGAAGAATGGGCGCCACGACCAGAACGGCCGCGATCACCTTGAGCAGTTCGACCACCGGACGCTGCTCCGCGGGCGCTCTCCAGGCAATCGCGTGCGCGGCCAGCAGCAGAACGGCCGCAGCCAGCGCCGTGCCGATGCGGAGCCCCAGGTTCCAGCGTTCGCCGCGCGTCAGATCGGAATCGAGTTCACGCTCGATGCGGCGCGACAGAACTGGTGATGCGGCGCTCACGGTGCAGAATCCTCGGAAGTCGCGTCGGAATCGGGCGCGGCGAGTCCCGCAGGAGTCAGGATCAGGCGGGTTCCGGGATCGACGAAGCGAAAGCTGCCCGCCTGCCGCATCGTCTGCTCGACAGTCTCCAGGTGCAGACGGTTCCAGACGAGGTGCGGATTGCGCGAGTACTCGCTGTGCAGACGCGAAAGCAGCGCGACCTCCTCCTCGGCCCGGGTCCGCAGGTCGGTCGCATGGCGGGTGGCGTCCTGCACCAGAGTGTTTCGCTCGGCCTCCGCTTCGGGCACCATACGGGCGGCGACTCCCTCCGCCTCGCGTTTTTTCGTCTCGATGGCGATGCGTTCGCTCTGCACGGCGCGGAAGGCGTCGGCCACGTCGTCCGGCGGTTGAATCTCGCGGAATTCCAGCGTCGTCAACTGCGCGCCGCAGCGGAGTTCGTCCAGTCGCTCCTGCGCGAGGCGCCGGACGGTGGACGCCAGATCCTCTGTCACGTCTCCCTCCGCTCGCTGCAGGCGCAGGACGCTGTCGATGTCCCAGCGGCAGATCGTTTGAGCGGCCGCGGACGTCACCACGTCGCGGATGGTCCGCTCCGGATCGCTCTGGTGCAACTGGTACGCAACCGGATCGGTGATGCGGTACTTGGCGGTCAGCTGCGCCTGCACGAGATTCTGATCGCCCGACAGGGCATAGCCGTTGCTGTGGGAGGACTTCTGAGTCTCGATCCCCGCCGGCGCCAGGTCTTCGATGCGAATCTCCCGTTCCTGTTTGACCGGCACCCGCAGGACTTCGTCGATGGGATAAGGCCACGCCAGCAGCAATCCGGGCTGTTTGACCTGGTCGGCGGGGGACTGCCCCTGCAGGCGTCCCAGTCGCAGCACCAGTCCGACCTCGCCCGGCTGGATGACGGTGATCCCCGAGCACCAGAACAAAACGAACAGCAGCGCGGCGAACCAGCCGACGAGCTTCAATCCCGAAGCCACGCCGTGTGCGATCGCAAGGCCCTGGCGGCGCTTCGCCGGGGACGAAGCAGCGGAGGTCTCTGCGGCGGGTTGTGAATCCGATCGCTCGTTCATGGCGTCTCTGCTCCAGTCCGCGCAGCCGCCGGGACCGATTCGGGCGAGGTCGCCGGCCGACTTGCGGCCGGTTCCGGCGGGGTCGTCAGGAGGTCGAAGATGCCTTGATCGGTGCGCAGGATGACGGTGGCGTTCTGACCGAGGGTGCGTTTCAGGGCTTCGAGCGAACGCCAGAAGCGGTAGAATTCGGGATCGGTCCGCTGGGCCTGGGCATAGATCTCGGCCGCCTCGCTTTCGGCGTGGCCCCGGATGCGGCCCGCTTCGAGACGTCCCTCCCGCAGGATCTCTTCGCTCTGGACGAGCGCCTCGTCGCGGATCGCCTTGGCCTCCCTGTCCCCCATCGCGCGGAGGCGTTTCGCCTCCGCTTCGCGTTCGGCTCGCATTTGAGCAAGAACCGCCGTCACGTTGTCCGATTCGTACGCAATCCGCTTGATGCCGACCTGTTCAACGGAGATGCCGAACTTCTCCAGCGCATCGGCGCGGACGTCCTGGGTGATGCCCGCCTCGATTTCCGCAACCTTGATCTCCTGGGGAACCGTGGAGACCAGCGCGGAGAGGTCGTACCCACCCAGCCGCGTGTTCTTGGCGGCGGTAATCATGCCGTCGAGCTTGGCCGCGGCGGCGTCCGCGTCGCCCACCGACTGCAGAAAGAGCAACGGCGACTCCACCTTCCAGGCGACGTAGGAGAGCAGAACCACATTGCGACGATCGCGCGTCAGCGTGGCGGTGTAGGGAGTGTTGAACACACGGGTGCGGGTGTCGATCAGCCGCGCCTGTTCGATCGGCCAGGGCCACTTCCAGTAGGGTCCGGGCTCCTGGAGTTCGCGGATCGGCCGGCCGAATCGCGTGACAACGGCTGCGTGTCCCTCGGGAACCTGCACGTAGGCGGCGTATCCGCCGAGGATCGCCAGCAGGCCGCCGGCGACGATGAGCCGCATCAGGGCGGACCAGCGGGAGGTCGCCGGCGATGAAGTTTCTGTTTGATTCATGGGAGTGACCTGATCAGGAGGGCCGTCAATCTTCTGACTGAGGCGCAGTAATTTCAGGACCGATGGAGGAACCGGCGGCGCGGTCATCGAACACGACGTTGGGCAAGTTCGCATCGATGACAAACACGCGCCGCGAAGCCAGTGAAGATTCGAGCGTCTCGTACCACAGCCGCAGTTGAAAGGTCTCTGGATCGGCTTCGTACGCTCTGCGAATCGCGTCGAATTCTGACGACTCGCGACCGGCTTCCGACACGCGGCGGGCGGCCTCCACTTTGGAGCGGGAGACGAGCGCGTCGCTCGAACTGGAGGCGTCGAACACCATCGCGTCGGCCGCTCCCTGCGCCTCGACGACGACGCGCTCGGCGTCAACCTGCGCGTTCACGACGTCGAGGTAGTGCGACGCCGCTTCGACCGGGGGATGGAGGTTGATCAGCGCCACGTCCACCACGTCGAGCGCGAGACGCGACTGCCGGCTGTAGTCGTTGAGCCGCTCTTCGACGCGGGCGGCGAACTGCTCACGGTCGCGTGAGAGGAGGTCCGTCAGCGACGCGGTCTGCGTCTCCTCCATGAGCGCCCGGTACGCATAGTTCTCCAGCGCCGCCTCGGGATTGGCAGTGTGATACACGTAGTCAAACACCGCCTCGGGATTGTTCTGCACCCTGTAATAGACGACGGCGTTGATCGCGACGACTTCCGTCTGCGTCCCGAGCACGAGCGCAAACTCCTCGGCGTGCGGTTGCGTCCAGAGCAGCGACCGTCGCTCGTCTTTCGCGACTGTGGCCGCATCGTTCGGGTCGGAGAATCCAATCTGCATCGTGCGGATGGTCCGCACCGGCGCCCGGTGGACGACGCCCAGCGGCCAGGGCAGCTTGGCGTGCAGACCGGGCTCAAGCAGCTCGCGATCGCATCGGCCGAACGCCTCGCGGACGCCGAGTTGATGCGGCTCGATCACCACACAGACCGTCGAGAGCCACACGACCAGCACGCTTCCCAATCCGACCGGCAGCACCGACCGCCGCAGGAACTTGAGCGTCCACGACGAGCGAAAACTCAGACCGAACCGCCGCTCGGTCAGATCAAACAGCGCGCCGACGGGATTGGTGGAGGAGAGACAGACTTCCCGTAGAACCAGGCTGACCGGGGAGACAAACCGGGCCGGCGCCTGCTCGACCGCCGTCTCGTCGGTGAACCAGCCCGCCAGGCTGCGCAGCAATTGTTCCGCGGCGGCGACCAGAATCCAGATGAGGATGAGCCAGGCGGCTGCGGCGGTCAAAACGGGCGCGACCGTTCCCAGGAGTTGTGCCAATCCCACGATCACGGCTGCCGCCCGGGCCTCCGCGAAGGCGCGCGACACGCCGACGGACTCGGGCAGGTCATCCGCGTCGATCGACGCGAACACGCGTACAAACACCGTCCAGAGACACGCGGCGAGCGCGGCTGCTATCGCGATCACGACCAACTGTTCTGACGACGGGGGAGTCGGCACCTCGGCCAGTTGGGCTACGATCGCCAGCGTCGTGAGCACCAGAATCGCCGCCGTCGGCGCGGCGAGGAACAAGTGATGCAGCGAACGGTCTTCACGATGCTCCGCAGCGTCCGGTGGCGAATCGCCGCCCGCCTTGCGGCGGAGCCGCACGGCATCCAGCGCCCCCCAGATCGCAGTTGCGCAGAACAGCAGTTCCAGTCCTGCGGCCCGAAGTAGCGGAGACTCGCTTTGAAAGGCGATAACCAGCGCGGCGGCCGCTGTGACCAGCAGCAACGCCAGTCCGGTCCGGAGCGCGCCGCGATGCGAATCACCCTCTCGATCAACGGTGTGGGAAGAGTGACTCATGACTCCCCCTCCGCAGTGTATTGTTGCTCGCACTCGCGCAACAGCCGCAGAAGCAGAGTGGAGACGGTCGCCGCTTTCTGCATCCGGCCGGCCTGAACGTCCGCCCGAGCCAGTTGGATGGCATCCCGCAGCTTGCGCGTCGCGGTCCGCTCTTCATGGGACGGCAATCGCAGCCGGATTGCCGCCGCGAGGGGCAATCGCGCGGCCAGCGAGTCCCACGTCGCCAGGTGCGAATCGGCCAGGCGGTCCTGGTCCGAGCGGATGGCGATGACGGCGTCCGCCTGGACATTGCGCATCTCAGCGAACAGGTCGTCGGGGTTGGGATAGAAGACGTACACCGAGAGAATCATGAGCAATCCGACCGCGGCCGCTCCGGACGCTGCGATCTGCGTCATGCTCAATGCGATGTTCCAGCGGCTGTCGGTTGTGCGAGCGGCGACCTCGTCCGGGTCATCGTCGCGATAGGGAACCTTGAGCAGTCGGACCAGCAGCCCGGCCGCAATCAGCAGCGCGGCGGCGACGGCCCCCAGCCGCATTGTCCCGTCGGTGTGCGCCAGGCCGAACATCGTCGCTTTGGACAGGTCGGCGATCTTCTGGTGGTACGGACGCGACAGGGCGTCCAGCCCGTGCGTCTCCTCCGGCGGTGCGAACGGCTCGGGCAGGACGACGTTGGTCACCGCGGCGAGTCCGATCAATAACCCGACGACCGGCAGGCCCAGCGCAACGATCCGCCGCACGCCGAACTGCCACCCCAGCCAGACCAGCGAGGCGGCGCTCATTCCGACGCCGAACAGGTAGATGACGAAGCCCGTATTGAGCGAAAGACTGGCCTTGGCCAGCGCCGAGAGATGCATCACGCCCAAAGCCGGGCTGACGTATTGCGGGATGACCAGCGGGGCGGCGCAAGCCGCGCCGGCGGTCGCGTCGGGGCGACAAAACTCCTGCAGAAGTCCCGGCCGCAACAGCGCGGCGGTCAGTCCGCTTCCGATGATCGCCAGCAACAGATCGACGACCACCCAGCCCGTGGCGATCCGGCCCGCCGCCAGTGCCGCGTTGTACACCCGCGTTCCACCGGTCAGGCCGACCGGCCGTTCGTCCGGCGGTGGCGAAAATGAGACCGCCCAGCGGGAACTGACGTCCCAGGCCGCCAGGGTCAGCGTCAACGTTCCGAGCACAATCAGCAGGAAGTGCGTGAAGGCGAGTGTGCTCAGACCGTAGACCAGCGTCAGCGGATTCAGCAGCGGCGCCGCCAGGGCGTACACCACCAGCTTGGGTGTCGTGAGTCCCAGCCGCCTGAGTTCCCGCAACACCGGCAAAACTCCCAGGGAGCACAGCGGAGCCGCCATCGCCACCAGCAACGTTCGGGCGAACCCCGCGAACCCGCTGCCGCGGAACAGAACGTCGACGGTCTCCGGCCGCCCCCGCGTCCTCAACCACGCAGCGACCGCGATCCCGGCCAGCAGAGTCGCCGAACACTCCAGCGAAACGCGCATCGCGGCCAGGATCAGCGTGACCAGGGTTGATTCGAGAGTTCCCATCGCGTCAGGCTTCCAGATCGGCTTTCCATCGCGGTGTTTCCGCCGGCAGCGCCGCTCGCAGCTCACATCCTGTTCGGGGTCGCATAGCGATTGGTGTCGGTGCTGAACGATGATTCGAACGAAGCAAAGTGTTCATTCGTTGCGATCCGGAACGTCACTCGGCCGCCGCCGCGAACGGTTTCGACGCACGCTGCGTATTGATTTCTCGACGACAGTCGGAGTAGACCCTTTCGACGAAGGAAATCATCGCGCGGGCTTCGGTGAACCGGTCGGTGGCGGCGTAATCCTCGAGTACGTCGATCCCGTAGAGCAGCTCGTCCACCTGTTCCCGCTCTTCCTTGGTCACCGATCCCCTGCGGATCAACACGCTGGTGGGCAGCTTCTGCGCCAGGTTGCGCCACTGGGCGAGTCGACGCTGCGACTCCTGGGCGTCCTCCGCCTTCACGGCGTCGTACGCGTCGACGCGGATGTCGTTCATGTCGCTGATCAGATTCTCCGCAGACGGATAGAAGACGTAGAGTCCGCACATTGCCAGGCCGGCGACCGAAAACACTCCCGCCGCCACAAGCTGGCGGAACGAGAGCACAGGATTCCAGACGGAACTTGGAGCCGGCTCGGGGACGTCGTTCGGGTCTCTCATGAGATGCTCGACGCCCACGCGATCCCGCAGAAGCCAGAGCACGATTCCCGCGACGGCCATCAGCGCGAGCAGGACGGCGCCGACGGCTTCGTGCATGTGCATCTGTCGCTCGATCTGCGTCCACACCCAGGCGAGATTCGCATCCGATGTGGCGACCCCCGCAACCCGCGTGAACGGATCGAAGGCATGCGTGTGGTCCTTCATGTCGGAGTTGCCGTGCACGATCGTACGGTCGGCCGTCACGCCGATGACGATCGTCGAGGCGAGCAGCAATCCCACGAACAGCATCAGCGGCTTGCCGCCGTAGTCCCGCCGGAGCCAGTTCGCCACACCGACGTTGGCGCCGGCGCCGAGGACAATCAGCGAAAACGCCGCTCCCAGCGAGTACCCGTCCTGCACGATGTGGCCGAAGTGCATCATCACGTTGGTCGGCGTCACATAGGCCGGAATGGCCACGAGTCCCATGATGACCGGCGCAAGGAAGTTGTCGCGCGTCATTCCCGTCTGCAAAACGCCGTGCGGCAGCAGCGCTCCCAGCAGACCGACCGTCAGCAGCGCCAGGGCGTAGTCGACGAACACCGGTCCCACGAGACTGCGCGCCGCCGTATGTCCGGCGACGGCAAGGCGCCCGACTCCACTGTGCGGCGGCGCTTCCTGCACACCCCCGTCAGTGTCTCGCTTGCTCGAAACCAGGCGATTCCAGATCACACCGATGCCGACCGAAACGGCGAACGTACCGGCCGCAAAGTAGAGCAGCGTCGCGGGGACAATGTGGCTCAGTCCATAGATCACTGAAACCGGGTTCAACACGGGAGCCACCAGCACAAAGCTCAACACAGTTCCACTGGGAACACCGGCGCGCCGCAGTTCCCGCGCGACCGGCAGCGCCCCCAGGGAGCAGATCGGCAACAGCACGCCGAGCCCCCACGCCCGCAGCGGACCGCTCCACTCCCCGACGCCCAGCAGCCGCCGAATCCGTTCCGGACCGACCATGCCGCGCAGCGCGCCGGCGACGAACAGCCCGGCGAGCAGAAACGGCGCAGCCGCCACCATCGCTTCCGTCATCCGCAGAACGCCGCTCCAGAACGTGGTGTTGAAGTCCGCGAAGAAGCCCTGAAAACCGGGGCCGTCCGCGACGATGAACCGACTCATCATGGCGCAGCCTCCGCCGCTCGGGTGTCCTGCTGGCCGGCGCCAAGGTCGACCGGAAAACTGAAACTGAGTCGGTTGCCGTCGAGCGTGATCTTCGGAACCACGAAGGTCGCCGTGCCGCGGCCGATCAAGTCGGAATCGACTGCAGCGACGAAGCGGGCAGACGTCCGGTCGTCACCGACGGGAGCGAAAATCACTTCTCTCGCCAGGGCGACGTCATCTCCGGCGACCAAGGCCGTGAACTCGGCAGTCGGAACGGGAAACTCGACCAGTTCTCCATCTGGAGATTCCGTCAACAGATAGAGAGTGATTGCGCCCTCGTGGACCGGCAGCACCTCCGCGTAGTAATGCGTGACGTCTTCATCGTGATGGGTGTGGCCGATCGGCACGATGCGGCCTCCATGCAGTGGTTCGCGGTGTCGCTGGGGATTCGCGTGCGGATGAGTGTGCATCTCCTCCGTGCGGTCTGCGTGACGGTGTTCGTGTTCGACATCCTCGTGCGTGTCGGTCGTGATTCGCGACGAGTTCTGCCGCTCACAGCCGACGGCGACGAGCAAAACGGCCGCCAGCCGCAGCAGACGGACTTCACGTTGAGAAAGTCTCATCGTTCGTCTCTTTGTTCGTGAATCGCCCGAATCCGGGTGGAGCGCCCGCTCATCGGCTGGTTCGAATGGTTACTTCTCATCGAGTTCGGCGCTCTGCGGCAGCCTGTACTCCGGGACGGAGACTGACTGCAGCAACTCTCCGATGGTGGTCGAGTAGTCGTCATGGTCAATGCCGAGCCGGACGCTCAGCACTGGCACGGCCACGTCGTGAACGTCGTCCGGGGTGACGTAGCCGCGGTGGTCCAGAAAGGCCCGCGCCTGGGCCGCCCGTTGCCACATGAGAATGCCCCGCGGGCTCAGTCCGAGGACGATATGCGGATGCGAGCGTGTGGCGGCGGCCAGCCGCACGAGGTAATCGTGGATCGGTTCCGCAACATAGAGTTGCGAAACCTCGGTCTGGATGCGCTTGAGCTGCCCCTCTTCCAGCAGCCGCTCGGAGTCGTGTCCGTTGTCCGAGTCCGGCTGAACCGCCGCCCGCAGCATGTCCATCTCGGCGGAGTGCCCGGGATATCCGATGCTCACTTTCATCGAGAAGCGATCGAGTTGCGCTTCCGGCAACGGGTACGTCCCGTGCTGTTCGGTCGGGTTCTGCGTGGCGATCACGAAGAATTCGTCCGCCAGGCGATGACCGACCGCGTCCACGGTGACCTGCCGTTCGGCCATCGCTTCGAGCAGAGCGCTTTGTGTGCGAGGCGTGGCGCGGTTGATTTCGTCGGCGAGCAGCACGTCCGAAAACACCGGGCCGGGCCGGAATTCGAATTCCTGCGTCTTCTGGTTGAAGATGTTGAAGCCCGTGATGTCGCTGGGCAGCAGGTCCGGCGTGCACTGCACACGGGCGAACCGCCCCCCGATGCCAGTCGCGACCGCCTTCGCGAGTGTGGTCTTGCCCAGCCCCGGCTTGTCTTCGATCAACAGGTGACCGCGCGACAGCAAACAGGTCAGCACCTGGTCGACCACGTCGGACTTCCCGCACAACGCGGCATTCAAGTGACTGCGCAGCCGGTCGACCGCTGCGAGGTCGCAGGTGAAGTCCGTCGCCGGGGCGTCGATGAGCATGGACATTCGGTGTCTGGTCTCAGGAATGGGCAGGATTCGGGATCGCGCTCCCCGGCAATCGGCGACGGAGCGAAACAAGACGGGTCCATGCGCCGGGGCGGCCCTCCGCGCGGCGCAGATTCTTCCGGCTTGATTCGCGAACAACCCGCCGACAGAGTGGGACAACGTCACGCTCAGAGAGAGACGGCGAATCCACCGGAGCGAAGGCGGCCCAATCAACCAGACCGGCCAGTTCACGCATACCGGTTGTGGCGGGCAGATCGGCTGATTCCTCGGCGAGGAGCCATTTCCGCGCCGTCCACCCGTCCGGACGTCGCCAGCCGCACGTGTTCAGCCGCCACTCAACCAGTCCCCAGGTGGCCAGCGCGAGTCGCCGTGGATCGGCCGAACTCGCCAGCCGCCAGCGAAGGGTGAGTGCGAACTCCAACAGGTCGAAGCGACGCACATAGAGTCCGACGGCAAGGAGCGTTCCCACAATCACCCAGACGGCGTTGGCTGCGATCCATCCCCCGAGCGCGACGATCGCGTTGAGCACTCGCCCCAGAACGCCGGGCGGCGGCGCGAGGACTTCATAACCGGGCGTCGGTTCGATCGTCGCCCAAGTCGTCACTCCCAGGTAGACTTCGACCCAGAAGTGGACGTCGTCTTTCTGGACCGCGGTATGTCGCGAGCGGCGGTCGTACTTCTGAGGATCGGCGTAGAAGCCGCTCACCACCCGTGTCGGATAGCCGAGCGACCTCAGCATCACCGCCGCCGCCGTCGCAAACTGATAATCGGGTCCGCGACGATCCTCGAACAGGAATTGCGCAACGGGCAGCGTCTCTTCGTCTGAGGCAACCGCATGCGGGTCGAGTTGATATGTCTCTCGCAGACGCCGCTCGATCTCGGCGACCTGAGGCCAGCCGGACGGAACGCCCTCGACCCACGCTTCGGCCAGCCGCTCGATGCGCGTCATGTCGTCCGATGTGATCAGACTGCGATACGTGTCGCGGCTCAGCCCGTTCGAGAGGGACGATTCTTCGAGCAACGTCCGGTCGAGGACCGACGACGACAGGTGAATCGGCGCCAGGGTGGGCAACCGGTCCCGCTGCATTCGAACGACGCCGTCCTGCGCCCAGCCGAACATGTCGGCCCGATTGACGTCGCCGATGTGCACGCCTGTGAGATGCAGCGGCGCCGGAATCCGGTTGGTGTCGAGATTGACGACCTTGATCGCATGACTCTCGGGGCCCTGGAAGCACTCCAAAGCCTCTGAGAACTTGCGGACATCGGCCCAGTTGCGACCGCCGCGCGACGTCATCGCGATCATCGGCTGGTATTCCTCATCGGGCGTGGGATACCAGGTGACTCCGTCGAACACATCGTACACTTCCAGTCTCAGGTGCAGCGGGGTTCGGCCGGCCACGTAGAACAACGCGTCACTGTGGATATCGTCGACTTTCCGTCCGCGCTCCGTCGATTGCCGCAGCGTGGAAAACTCGCGGGACGCCTTTTCGGTCCGCGTGTGCAGATGCTCCTTGATCCGGCTGGCCATTTCCGGTGGGAGCGCGACCGCCCGGTCCTGGTTCGTGGGAGGCACGGCCTCCTCGTACATCTCATCAAAGACGTCATACAGGCTCGGCTTGTCGTCCTGCAGAAACGGTGCGTCGTCGATCGGGGCGAAACTCGTGATGTTCTCCGTCCCGGCCACGACCGCTTCCCCATCACCCACGCCGTTTCGCGAAAACGGGTCATGCTCGCCCGTTCCTCCGGAACTCGGCAGCCAGCCCTGAATGGACGAGGCGACGCTGTTTTCGCCCAAACCGCCGGCCGCAAGCAGCAGGATTGCGGCCAGGACGCCGCCCGCGATCCAGTGTCGGGAGAAGGTCCGATGCCGGTCTGAAGCGATCAATCGCCCCCGCAGCATCTCCCAGTAGGCGATCGTCAGCCAGACAACTCCCCCGGCGGCGTAGAGCGCGGTCAGCGTCTGGACGGTCGGGGACGATGTCGCCGCTGCGCTGAACAACGCCACAAACAGGCTCGAGAAGAGTGCCCACACGCCGTACCGACCCCAGCAGGCGGCCGCCGCCATGGCAAGCATCACGTTCTTCAGACTGAAGATGACCAGCGTTTCAAACGGTCGCCCGCTGCCCAGCGCCCACCGCGCGAACGGTTCCCAGAGGTAGCTGCCGACCATCACCGCCAGCAGCAGCGGCGAGAGCGCTGGGACTTCCTTGAAGTGTTTCTTGATCCTCCGGAAATAAAGGTTCCCTGCGATCGTGACAGCCGACTGCAATGCAATCACCAGAGAGACAACCAGCGTCGACCGATTGCCGTCCGCATCAGCGACGCAGAATCCTGCCCCGGCCAGCAGCGCCAGCGCGACAACGCCATCTTGCAGGAGTCGACTCCGAGTTGCCGAGATCTCAAGTCGCATGGCAGGCCCTCCGCCATTGCCGTGACCAGTCGGCTTCCCCGGAGAGCGTCAGCCAGGGACAAACGTGCGCGGGTGCGGGGCGGTCGGCCGACCCGACGGCCACGATTCGCCGGGTCAACGACGGCGGTACCGTTTCCAGGCGACCGTCGGTCGCGACGACGATCTCGAAGAGCCCCTCCGACCGAGGCGCCCTTGGACAGGCCGTCGGTGGATCATCTTGCGCGCCGTCAATCCGCAGCCTCGCAAAGGCGTCCATCAGACTCCGAAAGTCCGCCGAGCCTCCGCTGCAGACATAGAGCGATCCACCGATGAGGCATTCGACATACGCATGCTGGCGATAGAGCGACTCGCAGATGCTGGCTGCGACGCGGATCGACCGCTCGATGGTGGCGGCATCGGACTGCGGATCGATGCTCAGCACCACGCGCACCGCCGTCGTTGCGGTCGCCTGTCGTTCGACGACGATCAACTCGCGTCGCCGCGCCGTCTGAGCCCAGTGAACGCGGCGAAGAGAATCCCCTTCGCGAAACATCCGCGTGCCGAGCATGTCGCCGAAGTCGCCGGCGCGTCGATTGGCCAACCGCTCCTCGCCGTGCCGGCCGTCGGCCGCATCCGGCATCGCGCCGAGCGAAACGGTCCGAGGCCAGACGATCAAGGAGCCGACGCATTCCACGTCACGCTTCGCGCGGGCGATTCCGAACGGAAATCCCGTCTCGATCGTGGGCGCCCGCATCGGAAAGACCCCCCGACGATCGGGTCGGAAATCCCACCGGAACGACATCTGCGACCAACCCGAGACTCGCGCCAGCGCGACAGCGGGGCCGGCGAGGTCTCCTTCCGTGACGTCAGTGAACCCGTCGACAAGACTCAACCCCCAGACCGGCCACGGCCATCGATTCGCGACCGTGAGCTGCACCGGCGCAGACTCCCCCTCACGAACTCGTCGCTTGTCGAATTCGATCCGGCAACCAATCCCTCGCATGCAGAGCCGCGGCCAGAGAGAGCCCAACACCAGCACGAGGACCATGGCCCCCGTGAGGAGAAACACCTGCGGGTTGACGAACAGACCGCAGATCACAGACGCCGCAGTCGTCAGGAGCAGGCACCACAGCGGGTTCTTGAGCCAGTAGACCCACCGGTTCGCCCACGGACAGAAGTCGTAGTTGAGGACCGACTCCGCCCGCCGCAGGACCGATTCCCCACGTTCCTGGTCGACCGCAATCATGACTGCCTCCGGGTCCAGTGGGGCGCCCGGTCTGAGAACTCGTCCACTGCGTCTGCCTGATGGTTCGATTGAGTCGAAGAACCGCTGCGCACAGCACCGGCCAGGGCTGGTCGGACCTGTTTGTCGCCGGACGCTGCGCGCAGCGGAGGCTTCGTGTTCAAACACTGCGTTGGTGCGAAACAGAACCGGACAACCGACGGCGCGGACCGCATCGGTCGGTGCATATCGCGGACATTGCTGCGCACGCTGCTCCACGAACAGTCACGGCGTCCACGAGAAAACCCGGCAAGACTTCGCAGTCACGCGCCTCGCGGTCGTCAAACACCGCGAAAAACCTGCGAATTCAACCTGTCCGGTTCGCAGCAGCTAAACCGGGGGAGCGCGGGAGTTGAATGCCCGGAGGGGAGAGGCGACGTCCAGTGAAACCGGATCAATCCTCGCCTGTTCGGCAGTCCCGGTCTGAACGGGCAGGGCGACAGGCAGGGCGACATTCTGGGCCTGGCTCTGATACAGGCAGATCGGGCAGTTTTCATGGTCGTGCGGTCGCCGGTCGCCGCTCTTTCGATCATCGCCCCGGGCCGGCTCGTGATGACGGCCACAGCCATCCACATGACAAGCCGCGCGATCATCATCGACGACATGAGACGCTCCGCAACACCCATCATCGGCGACCGCATGCTCCAGCAAATGCAGTCCCTGACCGCCCAGCGATGCGATCAGATAGGCAAGAGCGCCCAGCAGAACGGGGAGATGTCGAATCAGTCCGGTCACCATACGACCTTCTGTGGGCGCACATTGACGCCCATGGTGGGATTCGACCAGCCCCGTAAGAATGATTCTCACCAACGCAATCTGCGGTGTCAATACCCTGCCGCAGGTTGCGATCCGAATTGTCGATACGCGAGCGAATCCGGGATGCGGCAGAAACGACGCTCTGAGAACAACGATCTGACTTTCGTCAAGGGAATTGCAATGACAAGCAAAGTGCAACCGGAGTGCGAATTTGGACGAAACGCGGAAACGTGATACGGTGCCGCTGGATTGGCGAACACGCAGATTCGAAGGACTGGTCAAGATGCCCGAAACGACTCGCCGTATCGATCCCGAAGAGGTCGACCGAATTCGCCAACTGCTTCACGCCAGGGGAGTTCGTGCGACGCCCGCGAGGATCGCCGTGCTGCAGGAACTCCGTGCTTCGGACTCTCCTCTGACGCATGCTGATGTGACCGAAGTGCTCGTGCCGCTGGGCTTCGACAAAGCGACGGTGTTCCGCAATCTGAATGATCTCGCCGATGCAGAATTGATATCACGCACGGAGTTGGGCGATCACGTCTGGCGGTTTGAGGCCCTGGACCCCGACCGTCCGCCGGGAGAGAAGCATCCGCACTTCGTCTGCGTTGAGTGTGGAAGCGTCACCTGCCTCGGGAACATGGACTTCACCAGTTCCTCCAAACGGCGGGCCAAGACGATCGGCCGGATCACCGAGATTCTCATCAAAGGGCATTGCACCACCTGCGAGGCGACTGTCGCTCAATAGCCTCGTGCGACTCGGGGAGCAACGGCATCAAACACTCCTTGAGAAGACGATCAGCGGCGTGCGCGACCCATTGAGGCTGCACAGTAATCGACACGAAATGTGCTTGCAACCATAATGCTTTTGCATAACGTATTCAGATGCATAATAGAGGCTGGTGCCGATGGGCCACCCGTGCCGTCACTCCCCGAGCTTGCTCACACGGAGAAACACAGCGCGGCCTCCGCCTGCAACCCAACCGGAGACGAATCGACAGGGAGCGGCGAAGCCGCGGAAGCATGGAGCCGTGAGCGCAAGCTCATGGAAAACATGCCGCCCACAAATGAAGTGAGCCGCGAACGCGGCGACAGCAACCCATCCAGGTGAGTCAGTCCTGCAACCTATCGGACCTTCAAGTTCCCCGTCCCGGGCACCTCTTGGTGTTCTTTGTGCCTTTGTGGTCGTCCAATCGAGGACTCGAATCCAAGACGGGCCGGCGAAATCTCCGCACCACGCGGAGATTCCTGCCGCCAGTAACACAATGCGGCGATTCGATTCTGCCCTGTCAGAAACCCGGCAGCCCCCGATGGTGGAAGATGCGGGGAGCACGGTCACTCCGTCAGTCATTGCCGTTCCGATGGGACGAGCGGCGTCAGATGGGAATCCGGGCACAGCAGGTCGCAGACCGGGACATCATCGGCCTGCACGCCTCGCCGGCGCCCTTCATCCGCCGTCAGAACTCGCCAATGACTTCACCGCCATCGCGAGTAGCCAGCGACTGGTACAAACCGAGATCGATGTTCTCACTGACGAAGTGAACGGAACCGTCCGCGAGAATGAACTGCGCACCCCCTTCGTGCTGGCTGCCGAAATCCTCCGGGTGCACGAGGTCGTTGGGGACGTGCTCCGCGTGGCCGATGAATCGAGCGGCCGCCTCTTCGGTATCGGTGATGAGCCCGGCCCATGCCCCATAAAATCGATCACCACCTGGTTCCACGAACGTCGTGCGTTCACCGACCATGATGGTATTGCTCGTGCCGTCGGTCACATCCCGCATCTTGATGCGACTGTTGTGGAAAAACATGCCCTCGGCGGCGCACTGCTGACCCGCGATGACATGACCGGGGTCACCGTTGATTTCGCATTCGTGCAACTCACGAAGTCCGAAGACAGCGGCGTAGTTGCACGCCGCCAATCGGATGTCGTTCGTCCCGTCATTCAGCAAGAAGGTGTCAGGCTTGGGATCGGAAGGGCATTGGTAAACCGCCAGAACGGTTCTGATCGCCGCCAGGTTGCCGGGACCGAATTTGACTTGATTGCCGGCGTCAAACTGATTGTCCAGCGAACCCTGATCCAGCATAGGGAGAATGAACGTCGCCCAGGAGAAGCCGTTGTGAAAGTCGGCTGGTGCAGGGTCTGACATGCCGGTGTGATGCTGCCACGGTGAGAGCGTTCCGCCGACCCAGCCGGGAGGGAAGGTGAGATGGACATCGTGATAGTTGTGGAGAGCGAGCCCGATCTGTTTGAGGTTGTTCTTGCACCGTGTCCTCCTTGCCGCTTCGCGCGCCTGCTGAACAGCCGGCAGCAGGAGAGCAATCAGAATGGCGATGATGGCGATGACCACCAGCAGTTCGATCAGCGTGAAGCCGCGCCTTGAGGTCTTCATGGTCGGATGTCCTTTGGGAAAGTGGGCAGAATCAGATTTCTTACGCGCCGCAGTCACGGTGCATCGCCGTGCATCATCCGGGAAAGAAGCAGCCCACGACGGGCGAGACTCCTGCGAACCCAGCCGATATGAGCAGGAATGGCAGAACTGACTCACAACGGGATGGTCGTCGAACGTCGCATGGCCGCTCGGCAGGTGTTCCACTTCTCTCAGTCCGACCGGCAAAACTATCGATATTGATATACAATTGCAAATCAATTGCATGTGATTCCGAAGTGTCCACATTCGAAAACATTAAGGATCATGGTGAACGTCCGATCGAATCGGGTCCGCCTTGGGGACCATCCGCTTCGCCGGACGAGCGTGTACTGTGGGAATCCGCCAATAACCCCCTTGACGAACGCGAGTTCGCGAGCTATTGTACATTTCATCAAATGATGAAATGAATAACCGTGAAATCTGACTGCAACGGCGAAGACCACTCCACGCCCGTCGAGTCACCAATCGACGAGGCCGTCTGTTTGCGGGCGGCATCGATCTTTCGCGCCCTCGGAGACCCCGGCCGCCTCAGTGTTCTGGTGTTGTTGGCGCAGCAGGAGAAATGCGTGACCGAAATCGCGCTCGCCCTCGATGAGCAGATGACGACCATCTCGCAACGGCTGCGGTTGCTGAAGAGCGAACGGCTTGTCCGAAGCCGCCGTGAAGGGAAGCACCTGTTCTATTCACTCGCAGACACCCACGTGGCGCACCTGGTGGCCAACGCAATCGACCACGCGCAGGAGACTGATCACTGACAGACGGCAACCGGCAGCCTCCGCCGGCCGCCGTGCCATCTCACCGGAATCCGAAGGAAGAAATCATGTCCACGACTCACGAACACCACCCACACAAGCACGGCGCCGGCTGCGGCCACACGGCAATCGAGCACGACGGTCACGTCGACTACCTCCACGACGGCCACCTCCATCACCAGCAGGCGGACGGGCAGGTTGTTGAGCACCAGTTGGAAGTCAACGACACCAACCCGTCCGACTGCACGCCCGACCACCAGTGCGGCGGGCACGACGCGGGACACGTTCACGGGCCCGACTGCGGTCATCCGGCCGTCCCGCACGGTGACCATGTCGACTACCTGGTCGATGGGCACCTCCATCACCCGCACGACGGACACTGCGACGATCACGGCCCCGTGACGATCGCCTCTTGAGCGCTGTCAGTGACACACAACTCGGCTGGGGCCCGGCCCGAGAAACCGGGCTCAGGAGATTCTCGAATGGGTCGCAGATTTTCGCGGATTCGGCGGATCAGCACGGATTTCGTGGGGAATGGCATCAGAACGCGGCAGCGTCGTGAATGCATCGATCCAGGCGTGAATACTCCGCACTCCGCAGAAAGCAATCAGTGAAAATCGGTCCCATCCGTGGTCATCCGCGTTCCATTCGAATCGCTCGGAGAGCAACTCATTGGGGGATCGAGAGATGTGTATAAACGACAGCTCTTGAGCGGGCGTCGACTGCCGGACAGATCGAACGACACACTGGCAGTGGAGACTGTGCTGCGCAATCTCACACGGCCGGCCGTCCCGCCATCGCGGCGTCCTACTGGTGCAGGTGGGCCGGCTCCAGGAATTGAATGCCCCAGGCCAGGCCGATTCCCAGCAGCAGCGCCACGGTGAGCCGGACGCGATGATGGGAGTGGAACTCCATCTCAGGCAGCAGGTCGGCCAGCGAAATGCAGACGAACACGCCGGCCGAGAAGGCCAGGCTGCACCCCACGACGAAGTGTCCGCCCTGGTCCAACTGCCCGACGCCCAGCAAGAACGCCGTGGCGCCGATCGGGCAGAGCGTGGCGTACACCAGGTTCACCAGCCACCGCGCTCCTGCAGTCGTTTCGGCGCCGACCATCAAGGTCGTGATCGACAACGAGTCCAGCGGCTTGTGCAGTGCGATGGCCAGCATGATGCCGACGCCGATGAACATCCCGGTGTTGTGAGACGCTTCCGCCTGCATCGTCGCCCCGAGCGCCAGGCCATCCAGGAGCGTGTGTACGGCCAGACCGAAGAAGATCCCCACCCAGCTCAATCGGCTTTGTGGAGCGTGTGAATGGTCGCAATGCGGCCCGTGGGCGTGGCCGTGGTCCGCAACCGTTTCCGGTGACTCCTGTGCGTGTGTCACATCCGGCTCCGCCTGGTGGTGGTGGACGTGAAACGCACGGAGCAGGAAGAACATCAGCAGCATGCCCGCCATCATCCACCGGGCGATCGCATCGATTCCTCCGCTTCCGATCTCATGCACCGCGTGCGGCAGCAGGTGCAGAACCCCGATCCCCAGGATCAACCCTCCCACGACGCTCATCACCAGTTGGAATTGCAGGTGCGTGAGTTTCACACGACCGGGCAGCCACCCTCCAAACAGGGAAGCCCCCATAATGACCAACGAGTACACTCCGAGCAGGCCCCAGCGATCGAAGGCCGACTCGCTGTGCGAGTGGTCTGACCCGGCCTCGTGATCGTGGTCATGGTCGTGGTCATGACCGTGCCGGTGATCGTGGTCGTGTCGATGCGTTGCCTCCTCTACAGACGCAAGGGGCAAACCGATCGCCGCCACGGCGGGCAGCCAGACAGTCAAGACGGCAAGGCCGATTGCGTTCATCAATGCCTTTACGCGGGCTCAATTGTCGAGTGGGCCCGGGTGCTGATCCCGGATTATTCGTAGCGCACGCTGCCAGCGTGCGTCACCGTTGTCCTGACATCGGGTGTAATCCGTGCGAAGAGCGCGGCGATCTGGGCAAGTTTTCGATAACCTGCTGATCGCCAACCACTTATGTTGAACCGGGCCCTCGTCATGAATAATCCGGGTGATCGGGGTCAAAGTGTCTGTGGGCACGGGATTCTACTCAGTGGAGCGCGCGATTACAGCGCAGTAACACGTGCGCTGAGCTGGCATTGACAATTCGTGTGCAGGTCGTGGCGCCCGGCGCCTCGACTCCACAGACGCCGATCGCACCCCGTCAGTTACACCCAAACTCGTTTGGAGCCCGCCGCGAGAAACCGGGCCCAGAGAATTCTCGAATGGGACGCAGATTTTCGCGGATTCGGCGGATCAGCACTGATGTTTCGGGGAGTTCCTTCAAAAGGCGGCATCGATGAGACCACATCGATCCAGGCGTGCATACTCTGCACTCCACAGAAAGCAATCGGTGAAAATCGGTCCAATCCGTGGTCATCCGCGTTCCATTCGAATCTCTCGGAGAGTCACTCGAACCGGGATCGAGAGATGTGTGTAAGCGACAGCGTTCGCACCTCGTGCGACCGGTCTCGTGCTCTGGGGCCGGATTGGTCCTGGACTGCTGACTCGGGTCGCCGGACCGACATGTTCGAGCCCGCGGTTCCGAAGTGAACCTCACGCTTCAACCTCGATCCCCCCCTTCCCGCGCGCGCCAGCCCGGATGATTCGTAGCGCACGCTGCCAGCGTGCGCCACCGTTGACGTGGCGTCGGCGTGCAATCGGTTCGAAAATTGCGAGGTTTTCGGCAACTTTTCGCTAACCCGATATTTGGCAAAGACTTATGCAGAGCCGGGCCCTCGTCATGAATAATCCGCGCCAGTGAACTGAACGAGAGCTTGGTATGCAATTGCATATGCTACTCAAGTGCACTAGATTTGATCCACCGACGAAAAGCTGCACGTCGCTCAATGCGTACCGCAGACACGATGAGTTCCTCGGACCTGCGCGCGGTCGCCCACAGCATTCTCTGGGACGACGGCCGTAGGCATGACAGGCAGACATGAGTGCGCAGTCAGGCCGGAATTCGGCCGGCTTTGACCCAGGCTGGCCTCAGATGGGACCGGTGCATCCCCATGCCCCGCCGTGCGCCACCGGCCTGCTATCCCGAACCTTGCCGGGTGAGTACCTGGCAATGCTGTTGGCCGTTCACGCAGGGTTCGTGGCCCTTGCCTGGGGATGGTACTCGCCTGACGTCTGGATGAGTCTGCCGCTCATCGCGGGCGCCGCCTGGGCGATCGCAAGACTCGTCGGATTCCTTTCCGGATGGCTCGTGACTCCGCTCATCACACTGTCAGTGATGGGCGCGACGCTCGTGGTGGACGGTGTCGAAGCGTCCGATTCTCCAGAATGGCTCGTCTCAGGTCCGTTCTCGGCATTCGCGCTCGCCTGCATCCTGGGAGCGGTGTTCACGCTCGAAGTCATCGGGTTGACCGAGTCAAGAAGCCGGCAATTCGCGAGCTTTGTGAGACGGCATGGCGTCAGGATCCTGACATACGGAATCGTCGCGACTATCGCGATCTACACATTCGCCGTGCCTCTCGTCCAGGAGCTGATCTTCACTCTGAATCCTCCCGATCATCCCCATTTCGCACTGGATCGATTGACACTGCCGCAGAGTATGCTGTTCAAGTTTGTCGAATCGTTCACAGGGCTGATGTTCCTGGTCGTCGGAATGGTCGTTGGGAGCTACCTGAATGTCGTCATCTATCGCGTCCCGCGCGGCATCTCGACTCTTGTGAAGAGTTCCCACTGCCCCGGCTGCGGCGCAGACATTGTGGCGCGCGACAATCTCCCACTTGTCGGCTGGTTACGGCTCAATGGACGCTGCCGCAATTGCGACACGAACATCCCCGTGCGTTATCCCATCGTGGAAGGCGTGATCGGCCTCGCTTTTCTCCTGCTGTTCTTTGTCGAACTCATCTCCGGCGGCGCCAATCTGCCGGTGAGAAGGCCCAACTCATACACAGGAGTCCAGTGGATCCTGTTTTACACGAAATGGGATCTCGTCGGTTACTACGTCTATCACTGCTTTCTGTTCTGCACCCTCTTCGCATGGGCCATGATCCGTCGCGACGGCCACCGGGTTCCTCTCAAGACATTCGCCGTCGTGTTCGCCATCTCGATGGGCGCGCCTCTCTTATTGCCTGATCTCCTGCCGTGGCCGTTCAACACCGGCGCAGAGTTTCCCGTCGAGTACACAGTTCGAAACGCGGCAATCAGTTCCGCTCTGGGCGTTTTGGCGGGAGCGGCTGTGTCGACTCTCCCTGAGATTCTCGGTTGGTTCCGCCAGGACTCCCGACCGCCGTCTCCGCTCTTCGATCGACCGTCCTGGCTCGTCATCGGCGCCGGCCTCGGCTGGCAGGCGGTCGTTGGCGTTCTCGCACTGCTGGCCATCTGGATCTTCGCATGCGCTCTGGTCGACTCACCCGGCCGCACAGTGCAAGAAGGTCCACAGAGCAACGCCCCCGTGAATCATCCGCCGCCGATCGTGACCGAATTGCGAAGCATGGCATTGCCCGCTGCCCTGTTGATCCACCTGTGCCTCTGGCGCCACGTCGCCGAAGTATTCGGGTAGCGCGATTGTGCGCCGCTGCATCAGAACGTTCCGGTTGAAATGAGCGCTGGCAGACGGATGCCCGCTCTTACATCGAAGCGTCAACGATTCGGATCCCTTAACCCTTGACTCTCGGCTCTCGACCCGCCACTTCACCGGAGATGACGAACTCCAGCCAACCTACTCCCTCAGCACAAACACAGGTCTGCAAAGCGCTCTACCTGTTCAGCCGCCAGAGAGCCGCGTTGAGCACGATCGCGAAGCTGACCCAACCCAGATAGGGCAACAACAGCGCTGCGGCCGGTCGCGAGATTCGCCGGAAAAGGACGGTCGTGGCCAGGATCGCAATCCACAACAGCGCCATTTCAGCCAGCGCTATCCCGATCTCATGGCGTCCGAAGAACAACCACGACCAGACGCCGTTCAGAACGAGTTGGATCCCCCAACAGGCGAGCGCCGCTCGGGTCGCGGTGTGCTCCCTCTGTCGCCAGACCAGCCACGCCGCGACGCCCATCATCACGTACAGGACGCTCCAAACCGGTCCGAAGACGGCGTCGGGCGGATTGAACGACGGCTTCTCGAGGTTGCGATACCACTGGTCGGGCGCGAACTGGCTGCCGAAACCCGCAGCAGCGAAGGCTGCGACCAGAAACACAATCAGGGCCGGCCACTCGCGCCGGGTCGATTCGTTTGCCATCGTAATCCTTCTGATTCCCGCGGTCGAAGACAGGTCGTACGTCAGCCGTTCTCAGTCGTCCGCGGCCTGAATCAGCGACGATTCGTTCTCGATCGCCTTGCGGATCGCGTCTCGAATTCCGACAGGCTGAATCTCGAAAGCCTCGGCGGCCGACGCGTCCCTGACGATCGTCGGATTCTTCAGTCCTTCGATCAGATGTCGACCGATATTCGCCGTCGCGGGAGTCACCAGCCCCAACCAGAGGCTCGACAGGTACGGTGTGAGAACCGGAACCGAGATCAACCACCGCCGCAGTCCCCGTTGGCGCCCGTATTCACGAATCAGGTCGCCGTAGGTCACCACATCCGCGCCGCCGATCTCATACACGCGGCTCTCGGCGTCCGGCAGATCCAAAGCGGCCAGCAGATAGGACAGTACGTCATCAATCGCAATCGGTTGCGTCGGCGTCGAAAGCCAGCGCGGACAGATCATCACCGGCAGACGATTCGTCAAAGTCCGGATCAACTCGAACGACAGGCTGCCGCTTCCGATAACCACCGAGGCCCGGTATTCAATCGTTTGAACTCCAGAATCCCGCAGGATCCGGCCTACCTCGTGGCGGCTGCGAAGATGAGGCGAGAGGTCCGGATCGGCGTCGTCCCCCAAGCCTCCCAGAAAGATGATTCGCCGCACTCCCGCGTCACGGGCAGCGGACCCGAAGTTCTCCGCCGCATGGCGGTCCGACTCCTCGAAATCCCCGGCTGACCCCATCAGATGCACGAGATAATAGGCCGTCTCGACGCCTGACAACGCCGCCGCCAGCGAGTCGCGATCCAGCACGTCGCCGCCAACCACGTCCGTCGAACTCGTCACCTCTCCCGCCAGCTTTTCCGGACTGCGAGCGAGGCACCGGACTCCAACCCCACGCTCTTCCAGCAGCGGCAACAGCCGGTTTCCAACGTAACCGGTCGCTCCCGTCAGGAGCACGGATCGCCTGGTATCGATTCGCGCTGCAGCGTCGTCCCGTTCTGCCGACATCAGAAAATGCAATCATCCCGGGTGGTTCGACAAGCCCTGCTTCTCGGATCGCTCGGTTCTCACGGAAGCACGAATCCCGCAGGGTTTCGTGCGGATGAGCAATCCGGGCGATCCGAAAACAGAGCCTTGAGAGGGCGCCGGTCGTCGCGGGCAGTCGTCCACTTTGTCGTCAGACCAGTCTGTCCGCCGCCCGCAACGCGACTACAACCCACTCCAGGAGTGTAGGTCCGCGAGGTCAGAATGCTATCCCTGAAGCAACCCGACATCAGCGATGTGCAGCGATTCCTCGACAGACAGCGCGGTTTCGATTTCACCTACTCCGCCGTTGGCGCGACTGCGCGACAGCCGCCGCCGGGATACGCCGTGAACCACAGCCGAAGGAAAATTGGTTCCGGGCAACACCTCTTCGGGTTGGCCAGGTTGGCCCTCACGGAGTGGAGGCAGATGCAACTTCGGTGGCTGCATTCGTGGCCGACGACTCGACGCATCCGCGAGGGTGATACGATCGCGGTGCTGGCCCGCACGGCGGGGGTCTGGTGGCTGAACGCCTGCCGTATTGTCTATGTCATCGACGAAACTCACCCCGCGCAACGATACGGATACGCGTTCGGCACGCTGCCGGCGCATCTTGCCACCGGCGAAGAACGATTCGTTGTTGAAATGGACGACGAGGGAGACGTCTGGTTCGATGTTTTCTCGTTTTCGCGACCGAGGCACATCCTGGCGAAGGTCGGTTACCCGTATGTCCGGATCGTGCAAAAACGCTTCGGTCGGGAATCAACGGCGGCACTCCGACGCGCGATGAACGCTGCGGTCGCGTAGGTCGCCGTTGCACAAAACACACGACCAGCAAATCAGCAGCACGAGTTCAGAGAATCCTCTGAGGTCCAGTCCACGCGATGACAGTTCGGGATCCCATGAGCAATTTCATCATTTTCGGCGCGACCGGCGGCCTGGGGGCAGAACTCTCCCGGCGGCTTGTCGATCGCGGCCACCAGGTCTGTCTCGCCGGTCGATCCGTCGAAAAACTGCAGCAACTGGCCGCGGAACTCGCGATCCCGTCTGTTCCGTTCGACGCAGAAAAGCCGGACACGATTCAAGAGGCGTTCTCCAGTGCCGAAGAGACCCTCGGCACACTCGATGGAGCCGTGAATGCCGTTGGCAGCGTCCTCCTCAAGCCGGCCCACCTGACATCGCACGATGAATTCCTCGAAGTGATGCAGGTCAATCTCGGTTCATCATTCGCGGTCGTTCGAGAGGCGGCGCGACGAATGCGCAAGCGCGGCGGGTCAGTCGTCCTCGTTTCCTCCTCCGCCGCCCGGATCGGCATGCCGAATCACGAATCCATCGCGGCAGCGAAAGCCGGCATCGAGGGACTCGCCCGATCGGCGGCGGCAACCTACGCTGCGAAGGGGATCAGGTTCAATGTCATCGCTCCGGGACTCGTCCAGACGGAAATGACCCGTTCCATCTGGAGCAGTGAGCCGGCCGCCGCTGCATCCCGCGCCATGCACAGCCTCGGTCGCCTGGGTACTCCCGAGGACATCGCCTCCTGCGCCGAGTGGTTGCTCGACAGCAAGAACTCCTGGGTAACGGGGCAAGTCATCGCAGTCGACGGTGGGCTCAGCACCGTGATGGCCAAAAAGAGGTCGTCGTAATCTCGCGGCGCGATCCTTCCTGCTACCCGCAACTCGTTGCTTTTGACAGTTGGCGAGAACGATCAGCGGCGAGCTTGCAGGCGAACCCGGAGTACTCGTAGCGCACGCTCCCAGCGTGCGTCACCGGTTTTCGCGATCAGCGGGACGCACGCAAGGCTGCCTGCGCTGCGTGGTTGGGTTGCGAGCGGCGCCCGCGCTGTGTCGCTCTGGTGAAATCCCTGAACAATCCGGGCAAACGGCGCAAAGTTGGCAGTTTCCCTCGACTTTGACGAATCTGATGCGTGTGTTGATTCGTGCCGCTGCGGACGAGCGAACGCCGGTTCGCCGCTGCGACCGGTGCGATTCGGGCAACCGGACTTGCCGATGTAATCGGTACGACCGCGCCTCCGGGAACGGCCTCTGTACGCATCCTCGAAGAGTGAGCCGCGTGAGATTCTTCAGGCACAGCACGAAACTCTTGCTGATGGGAGCCGCGCTCGCTGCAAGCGGCTGTCGGCAGACATCCAACCGCGCGACCACGCTTCCTCCGCAACCGCCCGCAGGGACGATGGATGCAATGGTTCCAGGCCGCCTGCCCAGGGATGCGGACGATTCGGCGCAGGCGATGGCCGTTCCCGGGGAAACGGAAGACTCGCAGTCGCGTCGCCCGGCCCGTCGACAGGTCTCCGCCGCGCGGCAAGTCCCACAGATCGACGGATCGCTGGCCCGGATGGGCCGGGCCATCGTGCCATCCCGATCCGCAGACAGGCAGGCTGTCGTCCGCCCCGTCGATCATGTCGAGGAGGACGCCGAACCGCAGGACGACGCCGATTCGGCGCGGTTCGTGCTTCCGCCGGAACTGCCCGGCAGCGACGCCCCGCCGCTCCGTGTCCCACCCTACGATCCGAACCAGCCGCTCGACGAGCGGCGCGAGATCATCAGCCGGCTGTACGACGTGCTCCCCGCGATTCCCGACGATCCGGTGATCCCGGCAGCCGCCTCCGAACGGCCGTGGAACCTGGCCGGACTGCAGCAGACGGCGTATGAGAACAGCCCCGTGATTCAAGCCGCCTGGTCCGAGGTCGTCGCAGCGCAGGGAGCGGCCGTGCAGGCGGGCCTCTATCCGAATCCGGAGTTCGGCTATCAGGGGGACACGATCAACACCGCCGATACAGCCGGCTACAACGGCGTCTTCTTCTCACAAACAATCGTCACCGCAGGGAAACTCGATCTGGCTCAACAGTCCAGGCTGATGAAGCTGCGGGCCGCCCAGGCCGATTACCAGGGCGTCCGCATCGAAGTCGCCAGCGACGTCCGCCGCAACTATTTCAAAGTGCTCATGGCGCGCGAGCGTGTGCGGCTCGCCCGCGCCATGGCGACGCTGTTCGAGGAAGTCTACCAGGCGCAGATCGAACTGGTGGCCGGCGGAGAATCCGCACCGTACGAGCCGCTGCAATTACGCGTGCTGGCGCTACAGGCTCGAAACGACGTCATCGTCGCGCAGAACGCCTATGAAGCCGCATGGCGTCAACTGGCGGCCGTGTTGAACCTCCCGAACCTCCCCGTCAGCGACCTCGACGGATCGGTGGAAGCAGTTGCGCCCGTCGTCTCCTTTGATTCCGCACGATCCTCAATGCTGTCCCGTCACAGTGATCTGGTCGCCGCCGCCGCCGAAATTTCAGCCGCCGCATACAATCGCGAATTGCAGTGCGTCACACCGATTCCCAACATCAACGTCCAGTCATCCTTCTTTCACGACGACACCTCGTCGCTTAACGACACGGCCTACAGCCTCCAGATCGGCGTTCCACTGCCGATCTTCAATCGCAACCAGGGCAACATCACGGCGGCTGAGGCCCAGTTGATGCAGGCCCAAAACAACCGCGTGGCGACCAGGAATCGGCTGACTGCAGAACTCGCCGCGGTTTTCGCCGACTACCAGTCCAGCCGCGAACTGGCGGCGACCTACCGCGAGCAGATGCTGCCCAATCAGGTGCAGACCTATCGCGGCGTCTACGAGCGCTTCCGTCAGGCCGGCGGACTGGTCGATTTCGCCCAGATCGTCGTCGCGCAGCAGACACTCGGAAACACCGTCGAAGACTACCTCGATGTGCTCTCACAGCAATGGGAGTCGCTGGTCGATCTCGCGGAACTCCTGCAGGCGGATGATTTCTACTCGCTGGACGGACTCGCCGCCCCCCTGACGCTCCATCCCGTCATGCCGCGGCCGGTTCCCGCCGCCGAGGAGTGATGAATCCCCAAACGGCTTCCGTTCCCGCGATCCGCTCTACGCACCGCAGCGAACCCGCAGCAGCGCCTCACCGACGGCTCGAATCCGTGGAGTCTCGGCCGCTTCCCGTTCGTGTCGCAACTGCGCAAGTGGCGCCCGCAGGCCGCGTTGCCCCGCTCCCCTCCAGCCGCCGACCCCCTCGACGGCCGGATCAATGGTCCAACTGGATTCGTCTCCGCGCCTGGCGTATTATCGATTGGACGTCGTTGCCGACGTGCAGGTGATGGTTTTGTTTCGGAGGTCGTGATGCTCTTCTGTCCAGAATGCGGATCGCCGGGCTATTCCGAGAACGTCTGCACGCATTGCAGTGCGGTGACGTCCGCGCCCGCTGAAACAGAGCCCCTGTCCCGTTCAGCCGGGCGGACCGACGACTGGGAAACGATCGCCCGTTTCGCAAACGCGGCCGAGGCAGGATACTTCGCCAACGAACTGCACTATGCGCTCAACTTCGAACCCCGGCTCGAATGCCGGGAGGATTTCGACACGCTCGGCAACCTCTGGCGGTCGACTTACGTCCTCTCCGTTCCCGAGCAACTCGCCGAGCAGGGCCGCAGGCAGTTCGAGCTGATCTTGCGCGGCGAGTCCGTTGAACCGGCCGGAAGTGCGTTAGCCCGGCCCTTGACCAGCCCGCGTGACGAAGTCCTGGTCGAATTCGCCCGCGACCCGTCCGAGACGCCGGGAAGACAACCGGTATCCGGTGTCAACTGGGTGCCCATCATGCTGACCTTGGCCGCCGGATCGCTCGTCTTGTGGGGCGGAAAAAAGCTCCACGTGCAACGCCGTCCCGGACCCGCACCCGGTAAAGACCAGCGCATCGACGTGTGGGACGCCCTCACCCGCGACGGTTCCTTCTGGACGCAGTCCGCTTCAGACGGTCAAGGAGTCCGCGAACTCGACATCCACCGCGACGAAGGAACCGTCATCCTCCGGGAGGACGCGGACGGAGACGGCGCGTTCGAGAGCGAAACCCTCTACCACATCGACCGCAATTGAACCCCCCTCCCGCGTCTTTGAACCATCGACGATCACTCAGTGGCCCACCGCGGCCACCGGCCGCAACCAATGTGGCCGACTCGCTCCGCCGAGTCGGATGTCGATGACGCGGAACTTACTGCACGCGATATTCGCGCACCATGCGAAGTTTCTCACCGTCAGTGGCATGAATGAACGAGCAGATGGTTGATCACCAGGTCCACTCCCGCCACCTGACGCGCCAACCGGTCCACGTCCACTGAGTCCCGGCCGGGGTCCAAGTAGAGAGTCCCCTCGAGGCAGACGCCGTCGGCCACCCGCCGGACCACCAGCCGGCTGAAGTGCAGATCCTCCTCCGCCAGCAAAGCGCGGCGGACCTGCTGCTCGATGTGGTGCGGAGGGTTCCGGCAGTACTGTGGCTCCACCATCGCGATTCCACTGTCGGCCGGCACGGGATCATCCAGTGCGACCGATGTTGAGCCGGCGAATGGTGATGAGCCCGGAACCATCGATCGGTCTTGCGAAACGCTCATCGTGTCCTCCTTGAGTTCGCGACTGCTCCCGCGCTTCTGCGGGAGAAGCCATTCAGCTTCAGTGTAACGACCGGCACTGGAATAGCCAGAGAAAACCGGCGTCGCGCAGTGTGGCTGACTGAAATCACAGCGCGCCCTCCGTCCGCAACCAAAGTGGCCGACTCGCTCCGCCGAGTCGGATGTCCACGACGTGGAATCTGCTGCACGCGAAATTTGCGCACCACGCGAAACTCTCCACCGTTAGTAGAACAGAAGCACTCGATGCGATGTGTGGCGAATGACCTCGACGCCCTGATCGGAAGCAACCCGCATGCCGCAGTGCGGCCCCGCAGCGTCCGCAGCACGTCATCGCCCAGATTATTCGTAGCGCACGCTGCCAGCGTGCGTCACCGTTGACGTGACATCGGCGCGCAGTCCGTTCGAAAATCCCGGCGCTTTGGGTCGCCTTTCGATAACCGGATGTTTGGCAACCGCTTACGGTGAGCCGCGCCCCTGTCATGAATAATCCGGGATCGCCCGCGCGTTCCGCAGGAGACCTCAAGAACCGGCGATTCCGCTGAGATTGCAACTTCGACAATCCGCCGCCGGCCGGTCTTCCCGCACCACGCGACCACTCAACGCTTGCAAAATTGACACGCCGGCCTGTGACGGACTCGCACACGAACGCACACTTTACAACAGGCCGTACCCCGCCAGCGTCGACCGCAGCGCCGCCAGCGAGTCGGCGTCCAGCGGCGTCAGCGGCAACCGGACTTCACCGGGATCCCGCCCCAGAAGTTGCATCGCCGCCTTGATCGGGATCGGGTTCGTCGCCAGGCCGAGCATGTCCCGGCAAAGTGGGAAGAGTTTGCGGTGCAGCGACTGCGCATCGGCAACCCGGCCCTCACGCCAGGCGGCAATCAGCGACTTGACATCGCCCGGGATGATATTCCCCACGACCGAAACAACGCCGCTGCCGCCCAATGAGAGCAACGGCAACGTCAGGCTGTCGTCGCCGGAGAGAACCGTCAGTTCGCTCTCACTGAGAATCTGCGACGCCTGGTCCATCGACCCCGTCGACTCCTTCACCGCCACGATGTTCGATATCTCACCCAGACGGCAAATCGTCTCCGGCTCGATATTCTTCGCCGTCCGGCCCGGGATGTTGTACACCACAATCGGAATGTCGACCGCGTCCGCCACGGCGGCGTAATGACGGTAGAACCCCTCCTGCATCGGCTTGTTGTAATACGGCGCGACCATCAACACGCCGTCCGCCCCGGCCGACTTTGCGAACCTCGTCAGCCGGATCGCCTCGGCCGTGCTGTTCGATCCGGTCCCCGCCATCACCTTGATGCGTCCGGCCGCTTGCTCGCAAACCAGCGAGATCACCCGTTCGTGCTCGTCGTGACTCAGCGTGGGACTCTCCCCCGTCGTCCCGACCGGGCTCACGCAGTCCGTTCCCGACTCCACGTGAAAGTCGACCAGCTTGCGCAATTCGCCCTCGTCGACCGCCCCGTCCTCAAACGGCGTCACCAGAGCCACAGTCAAACCGGCGAATTGTTCCCCTTTGCGTTTCATTGGCGAGTTCTCTGATTCGACTGTAGTAACTTCAATAATTTCGATTGGAGTGGTTCTCGTCGATTCACAGACCACGGTTCAGCTGTGGCAGTTCACCATTGTCGTTCAAGTAGGCCTGCAGGAGCATTGCCTCGACGTACGCCGGTGTGCAATCCAACGTCAGAAGGACGTATTCAATCAAAATTGGACCAACAACGGCTACAACTCCGGCAAACCACGAATTCGCAGATTGATCACCACTTCGAACGTTAGTGAGCCGTCCAACGAGATCCTGCTTCTTCCACTTGCCGCCATTGTCGACGGTTCCGCCTTTCCCGATATACAGCACGTCACGGCTTGACCGTTGTCGCAGGATGTACACACCACGCAATTGGGATTGGGATCGAAAATGGTTTCTCGCAATCCTTTGAAAAGATGCCCCCGCATCGACGTACTCGAAGACTCCGCTCGGCTCGGACTCGAATAGTGACTGGAACAGCCCTTCAAAGTCACAAATGCGCGTCATTGAGGAGCCTTTCTCGTCAGAAGAGCTAAGAGTCGCCTCGCGGTTTCTCCGATTCACGCACGTCATTTCCACCGGAGCCAGCATCAGGGCGTGCATGCCGTTCCCGCTCTGGCTCATTGCCCATAACGACAGATGTCGCTGCTTTGTCACGACATGTTTCGTCAGTTCGCACCTGCGTAGGGAGTCTACCGTACGCGCGGCATCAGTCGGTGAGGCCCTCCTCGGTGAGCTCCTTTCGGATCTCGTCTTTGAGCGATTCGGCGTCCATCGGTTCGATTTCACCTCGCCGGGCTTGCTCCAGGGAAGCTTGTAACCTTTCATTGAACCTAGCACGTTCTTCTCGATAGGCACGACACTCAGCGACGTTCTCGTCAATCGTCATCTCCCGCCCCCGTTGCAAATCGCCTGTCAGAGTAACCGATGAAAAGCTTCCAATTCGCTCGATATTGAAGACGGCATCGTGTCATCGTCGCATTTTCTGTGAATACCATTGAACGACAACGAACGCGCGACTACCGACTGGTCCACTCCACGCCCGACATCTCTGCCAATGTCAGCATCAGCGCGTGCGTCCCGTTCTTGCCCCAGCCCTTCGCCTTCACCGACTGGTAAAGCTGCTCGGCCAGCGCCAGACCCGGCATCGAGAGCCCCAGCTTGCGGCTTTCCGCCAGCGCGATGCCCATGTCTTTGATGAAATGCTCCACAAAGAAACCGGGGTCGAAATTGTTCGCCATGATCCGCGGCCCCAGATTCGACAGCGACCAGCTTCCCGCGGCTCCCGTCGAAACCGACTTCATCACCGTCTCCAGGTCGAGCCCCGCCTTGTACCCGTACAGCAGAGCCTCACACACGCCGATCATCATCGTGGCGATCAGCGTCTGATTCACCATCTTCGTGTGCTGCCCGGCGCCGGCCGGCCCCTGATGCACGATCGTTTTGCCCATCGCTTCCCAGCAAGGCTGAAGCGCATCGACGACCTCCTTCTCCCCGCCGATCATGATCGACAGCCGCGCCTCCTTGGCGCCGACGTCGCCGCCCGAGACCGGCGCGTCCACGCTGTGCACCCCTTTCTTTTTCGCCGCCTCGGCGATCTCGATCGCCAGCGACGGTTCACTCGTCGTCATGTCCACCAGGATGTTGCCCGACTTCGACCCGGCCAGCGCTCCGTCGTCGCCCAGAAACACCTCCCGCACGTCCGACGGAAACCCGACGATCGCAAAGATGACGTCCGACTGCTCCGCCACGGCCTTGGGAGAATCAGCCCAGGCAGCCCCCTTTTCGAGCAGTCCCTTCGCCTTCTCCTTCGTACGGCTGTAGATCGTGGCGGAGAACCCCTTGTCGATCAGGTGCCCGCACATGCTCTGACCCATCACGCCGGTCCCAATCCAGCCGATTTTCGTCTCTCCCGGAGCGATTATCATGTCAGCCATTACGTGCTCTTCTCCTGTCTCAGGTTGTCTGCCGTCGTTTCAATCAGTGCTCTGCGGAAGGGCTTCGTCAATGTCCAACTGACGGGTGCCACTGGCGTCCCGCCAGTGCGAAACAGCGACGACATTGACCATGCCATGGGCCGGCCAAGCCAAGGCCACCCGACCCATCAATTCAGAACTGAAGCACCAACCGGGTGGTGGGGATCGAGCGCAGCGAACCCCCACACCGACCAGCAGTCACCGACTGTTGGACGGACGTGCAGTATATCGGGGCTTTTCCACGATGTCATGCCGAGCAATCGTCGCGACAGCCCTTCGGAGTGCGGCGACCTGTCGCCGCTTTCAGACGATCAATGCGAACCGCGCCGCATCGGTGAGGAGAGGAACGATCCTCAAAAAGTAGCCGAAGTCGTGAGACTTCGGACGAACCCATTCATTGGCTGCACGCGTCGGTTCTCCGATTCTCGATGCGAACCGACTCGGTTGTGATGGGTCTTCCAGGCCGGTAGCATGGCCGATTCGGCGGAGCGACACGGGCAGTTTCTGCGAAAAAGAATCGTTCAAAAACACGATGCGACACGTGCTCTCGGCACTGGTAATGAACCAGCCCGGCGTCCTGGCCCAGATTTCGGGAATGCTCGCCTCGCGCGCCTTCAACATCGACAGCCTCGCCGTCGGGGAAACTGAGAATCCCGAACTCTCGAGAATGACGTTCGTCGTCCACGGCGACGGCCGCCAACTCGACCAGGTCCGCAAGCAACTCGAGAAAATCGTCACCGTCGTTCGCGTCCTCGATTACTCCGGCGAGGAGTTCGTCGAACGCGACCTGATGCTCATCAAGGTCGCCGCAGAGTCCGGCTCGCGGAGCGAAATCAAGGAACTCGTCGAAATCTTTCGCGGCCGGATCGTCGACGTCTCCTCGCAACACGTGATGATCGAAATGTCCGGCCAGGAGCGGAAGATCGAAGCCTTCATCGACGCCATGCGCCCCTTCAAAATCCTCGAAATGGTCCGCACCGGCCGCATCGCCCTCCTCCGAGGCAGTTCCATGTCCGCCGAAACACCCGCCGGAGACGTTGCATCGGCGTGAAGCTCCCGCGCGCCGCAGATCGAACGTCTGATGACCCCCGTGAACCCCCGCATCTTCGCGGCCCTGAGTCCTGTTTTGACCCCACGCACGACCTCACCCAGAATAGAACAACGGCATTTTTAACGGGGCGAGAGAGGGTGTCCTTATGAGTACCGCAGAACTCAAAATTCCCGGCGGCATCGGTCCGCGATGCAACGGCATGTTGATGACGACAGACGAATTCGACGCGGCAGACGACTGGGAGCCGGGCTACCGCTACGAACTGGTTCATGGAGTCTTGATCGTGAGCCCCCCCGCCGGAATCGGAGAACGCAAGCCGAACGACGAACTCGGCTACTGGCTCATGTCGTATCGCGACACTCATGCACAAGGCTCAGCCCTCGACGACACCGCGCCCGAGCACACGCTGAAGACCTCCACCGGCCGCCGCCGCGCGGACCGCGTGATCTGGACCGGACTCGGCCGCACTCCAGATTACGAAAACGACGTGCCTTCCATCGCGATCGAATTCGTGTCTGAGAGAAGCCGCGACAGAAAGCGGGACTACGAAGAGAAGCCCCAGGAATACGCCGACGCCGGCGTCCGCGAATATTGGGTGATCGACCGCTTCGCCAGATCGCTCACCGTATTTCGGGGCCCGCAGGGCCGCACGGTTCTTCGCGAAGGCGATGTTTACGCCACGGATCTGCTGCCCGGATTCGAACTGTCCGTGTCGCGATTGCTCGAAATCGCCGACCGCTGCAAAGGGCGTCCATCCTGACGATTTCACCATCCGGGGGCTGACGCCTCCCGGCTCGCCACCAGCCACCAGCCATAGACCATCAGCCAAGAGCCATCCATGCCTGTCACGATCTACTACGACGACGACGCAGACCTCTCCCTCCTCAAAGACAAGACCATCGCCGTCATCGGCTACGGCAGCCAGGGGCACGCACAGGCCCAGAACCTCCGCGACAGCGGCTGCAACGTCATCGTCGGACAGCGCAAAGGGAGTGCGAACTACGACCTCGCCGTTGAACACGGCTTCGATCCCATGCCGGCCGACGAAGCCGCCAAAGCCGGCGATCTCGTCAACATCCTCCTCCCCGACGAAGTCCAGGGAGACGTCTACGTCAGTCAGATCCGCGACCACCTCAAGCCGGGCAACGTCCTGCTCTGCTCGCACGGGTTCAACATCCACTTCGGCCAGGTTGTGCCCCCCGAAGGCGTCGACGCCGCGCTCGTCGCCCCCAAGGGACCGGGACATCTCGTCCGCAGCGAATACGTCAAGGGGGGCGGCGTCCCCTCCCTCATCGCGATGTACCCCGGCTCCTCCGACGAGTCCAAACAACTCGGCCTCGCCTATGCCAAAGGCATCGGCGGCACGCGCGGCGGCGTCATCGAGACGACCTTCGAAGAAGAGACCGAAACCGACTTGTTCGGTGAACAGGTCGTCCTCTGCGGCGGCGTGAGCGAACTGGTGAAAGTCGCCTTCGAAACACTCGTCGAAGCCGGCTACCAGCCCGAGATGGCCTACTTCGAGTGCATGCACGAACTCAAGCTCATCGTCGACCTCTTCTACCAGGGCGGCCTCAACTACATGCGGTACAGCGTCTCCAACACCGCCGAGTTCGGCGACTACACCCGCGGCCCGAGGATCGTCAACGAACAGACGAAACAGGAGATGAAGAAGATCCTCCACGAGATCCAGACCGGCCAGTTCGCCCGCGAGTGGATTCTCGAAAACAAGGCCAACCAGCCGACCTTCAAAGCCATCCGCCGCCGCAACCGCGACCACCTCCTCGAAAAAGTCGGCCGCGAACTCCGCAGCATGATGACCTGGATCGACGCCAAAGAGGTCTAACCCGCTCGTGGATTCGCACCCCACCGCTTGCGGTTTCGCACTCTCACCCCAGAAATGCCCTCTGCCACTGCTCAAACACCAGCAGATGCCACAACCGGTACGCGTGATCGAACTGAGCCGTCTCATGCTCCTCGATCAACCGCTCGACGGTCGCCGGCTCAAAGTACCCCCGGCTTCTCGCTGTTGAGTCGAGCAGCGTGTCCCGCACCAGCGGCCTGAGTTCATTGCGGAACCAGTGGTCGATTGGGACGCCGAAACCCATCTTGCCGCGGTTCTGGATCGATTTCGGCAACAGGTCGCGAAACGTCTCCGTCAGGATCACCTTGCCGCGTGACCCCCGCTGTTTCAGCCTTAGCGGCATCCGCGCCGCCAGTTCCGCCACGTGGTGATCCAGAAACGGACTCCGCGCCTCCAGGCTGTACGCCATGCTGGCGATGTCGACCTTCGTGAGAATGTCGCACGGCAGGTAACTGTGCACGTCGGCGCACGTGGTTCGGGTGACGATGTCTCGTTCACCACACATCGCATAAGCGCTGCGGATGAACTCCGCCGAATCGAACCCCCCCAACTCCTCGCGGAACGCATCCGTATAGAGCCGGCGTCTCCAGCCCTCGTCGAAGATGCCGATCCACCGCAGATACCGCTCTTCCGCCGGCTGCGCGATCGCCGCCAGGAACTTCTTGCCCCGCCGCCGCAGCGACTTCTGCTCCACAGAAGACGGAATCTTCTGCCACAGATCCCACCCCGCCGCACGTCGCATCCAAACGGGCAGCCGATCAATCCGCGCCGCCAGCCGCACCGCGTTGTAACGCGGATACCCGCAGAACAGTTCATCCCCCCCGTCGCCCGAGAGCGCCACCGTCACTTCCCGCCGCGTCACCTCGCACAGCGCCATCGTCGGAATCGCCGAACTGTCGCCGAACGGCTCGTCGTAATGCCACACCAGCTTCTGCAGGATCTCCAGCGCCGACGGCTCGACCACGTACTCATGATGTTCCGTCCCCAGATGCTCCGCCGCCTCCCGCGCGTAACTCCGCTCGTCAAACTGCTCGACGGGAAACCCGATCGAAAACGAATGCACCGGCCGCTCCGAGAGCGACTGCATCAGCCCGGTGATGATCGTCGAATCAATCCCCCCCGAGAGAAACGCCCCCAGCGGAACGTCCGACCGCATCCGCAGCCGCACTGCTTCCGTCAATGTCTCCCGCAGTTGCCTTCGCCACTCGTCATCACTCCATTGATCCGAGTCTGCCAGAGCCGTGTCACTCAAGCATTCCGGCAATGAGTCGTCGCAGTAAGGCGCCTGCCAGTACCGTCTCACGTCGAGCCGGCCCTGCTCGTAGACCGCGAGATGCCCCGGCGGGAGCTTTGCATAACCCTTCAGGATGCACCGCGGATGAGGCACGTACTGATACGTCAGAAACAGGTCCAGAGACTCCGGGTCAAGCTCTCGCGGTGCGCCCGGAACTTCCAGCAGCGACTTTAGCTCGCTCGCAAACACCAGCCGCTGCGCATCATGTCGATAAAACAGAGGCTTCTGCCCGATCCGGTCCCGCGCCAGCAACAGCCGCCGCCGTGTCTCGTCCCACAGCGCAATGGCAAACATCCCCCGCAGCCGGGTCACGAATTCGTCGCCATGTTCCTCATACAGATGGACGATCGTCTCCGTATCCGACTGCGTCCGGAACTGATGCCCGCGCGATTCCAGTTCGCTCCGCAGTTCCCGGTAGTTGTAGATCTCACCGTTCAGGACCACCCAGACCGATTCGTCCTCATTGGCCAGCGGCTGGTGACCGCTCGTCAGATCGATGATCGACAACCGCCGGAACGCCAGCCCCGCCCCCCCGTTCCCCCCGCCGGACAGAAAAACCCCCTCATCGTCCGGACCCCGATGGCGCAACACCTCCGCCATCCGCTGCAGCCCATCCCGGCTGAGCGGTTCCCCGTCACTGGTCCAGGCCCCGCCTGCAATCCCGCACATTCAAGAGTTGTCACTTTTCAGTAGGGCCGGCTGTGCCGGCCGTCGCCCCATAGCGCACGTTGCCAGCGTGCGTCCTTCCTTCGTTCCCTTCTGTGTTCCCGATCCGCTCAACCCGCCCCATCCGCGGCCTGTTCCGCCTCGTCCATCACCGCCCGGTACAACCGGATGTGCGTGCTGACCATCTTCTCGATCGTATACTCCCGCTCAATCCGCGCCCGCCCCGCGTCACCGAGTTGCCTGGCAAACTCCGGCTGCCGCAGAAGCCGCAGAGTGTACTGTGCGAACCCCGCGCCGTCGCCGGGATCGATCAGATAACCGTGCACTCCATGCTGCACCACCTCTCGGTTCGGCGGGATACTGCTCACCACCACCGGTAGCCCGCACGCCATCGCCTCCAGCAGGCTGTTCGACATCCCCTCAAAGTCGCTTCCCAGCCAGAAGACGTCACACAGATGCATCAGCCGCGCCGCGTCCTCGCGATGACCGAGAAACCGCACGTACGCCGCGCATTCCACGTCCCGCGCATGCTGCTCCAGCCGGGCCCGCTCCGGTCCGTCGCCGATGATCAGGAAACGCGCCGTGTCGTCCGCCTGCCGCAGCACCTGAGCGGCCCACAACAGATCGTCGACCCGCTTCTGTTTCGCCAGTCGCCCCACGTAGCAGACGAGTTTCGCGTCCTGCGGAAGATCATACTCGACCAGTAGTTCCTCGCGCGTCTGTTCCGGCGGGGCAGGGGGGTCGACCGCATTAGGAATCACCACCGTCCGCCCCGCGGGGTAACCCAGGCCCTGATAGAACTCCGCCACACTCTTCGAGTTCGCCAGCAGCGCATCGGTGCGGGAAACGAGACGCCGATCGAGCGCGAGCTGCCAGCCCGCTTTCCACGAGTCGACGCACCGTTCGGAAACCACGACCTGCGTACGCGATCGTTTCCCGCATACCAGCCGGCCGTACGCATTCGCCGCGAACAGCCACGTGTGCAGAATGTCGGGATCCCGTTCACGCAGATGGCGCCGCAGCCGATACAGCGCAACCGGGTCCAGCTTCAGCCGCTTGCCCAGCACCCGCACCGGAATACCGTGCTCTTCCAGCAACCGCTCGTACGGTCCGCCCCGATCGAGCGCCACCACGTCGAGATCGAACTCCTCGCGCGGGAGCTGCGTCGCCAGCAGCGCGAGTTGCTTCTCGGCCCCCGACCGATCCAGCGTCGGGATCAGCATCGTCAGCCGGATGCGATCGCGCGTCGCGCCGTTAGCGCTCATCGCGCGTCATCCTGCGCCCGACCATTCGCAATACTGAACAACGACAACTTCTCCATACGTCGATTATAATCAGCCCCATAATCCCCAACCAACGCCCAACCAAAGCCCACGGGCTGCGACCCGTGGGCCTCCCACACAATCGGGGTAATCCCCATGCAGGTCCGCGTCAACAACTGCCTCATCGAACTCGCCCAAGGAGACATCACCCATCAGGATACCGACGCCATCGTCAACGCCGCCAATTCAAGGCTCGCCGGCGGGGGCGGAGTCGACGGCGCCATCCATCGCGCAGGCGGGCCCTCGATTATGGAAGAGACCGACCGCAAATACCCCGCAGGCTGCCCCACCGGCGCCGCCGTCGCCTCGGCAGCCGGAGATCTCAAGGCGAAGTACGTCTTCCACGCCGTCGGACCGGTCTGGAAAGGGGGCCTCAGCGGCGAACCCGAACTGCTCGCCTCGGCCTACACCAGTTGTCTGCAACTCGCGATCGAGCACGACTGCTCATCGATCGCCTTCCCCGCCATCAGCACCGGCGTCTACGGCTATCCCCGCGATCTCGCCGCCGAGCATTCCCTCACAGCCATCCGCGATTTCCTCGCCGAGTACGACCGCCCCCAGCTCGTCCGCCTCGTCCTCTTCGACCCCGGCGCCTACGGCGCCTTCGCCCGCGTCCTCGAAGACATGGCCGAGTAACGCTCGTCACGATTGCCGACAACATTCGCGGCTCACCCGTTTAGCCGCGACCCGCAGGGGAGCGCTCCGCCATCGCACGAATCACCGCATCCCCCATCTCCACCGTCGACAACCTCCCCCCCAGGTCCACCGTCGCCGCCCCATTCCCCAGCGCCGACTCGACCGCACCACGAATCATCGCAGCCGCGCCCTCTTCACCCAGCCAGTCCAGCATCAGCGCCGCACTCAAAATCGCCGCCACCGGGTTCGCAATCCCCTCACCGGCGATGTCCGGCGCCGAGCCGTGAACCGGCTCGAACATCGACGGAAACTCCCGTTCCGGATTTGTATTGGTGCTCGGCGCAAGACCCAGCCCGCCGCCGATCACCCCCCCCAGATCGGTCAGCAGGTCGCCGAACAGGTTCGCTGCCACAATCACGTCAAACGCCTCCGGCCGCCGTACGAGATTCATCGCCGCCGCATCCGCGTGCTGCCGCTCCGCTTCCACGTCCGCGTACTCAGGCCGCAACTCGTCGAGAATCTCGTCCCACAGCACGTAACCGTACTTCTGCGCGTTGCTCTTGGTAATCATCGTCAGCCGTCCGCGCCGCCGCCGGGCGTACTCAAAGCCGAACCGCAGGATCCGCTCGATCCCTTTCCGCGTGTGAATGGCCGTCTGCAGCGCGAATTCATCCGGTTTGCCCACCTTGAACCGCCCCCCCGAGTCGACGTACTCCCCTTCCGAATTCTCGCGGATCACCACGAAGTCGATCTCGTCCGGCCCTTTCCCCTCCAGGACGCCGGTCACTCCCGAATACAACCGCGACGGCCTCACGCAGGCGTACTGGTCAAACGCCTGCCGGATCCGCACCAGCGGCGCGAGCGAAACGTGATCCGGAACCCGTTCCGGCCACCCGAACGCCCCCAGAAAAATCGCATCGAACGGCCGCAGCACCTCCAGAAAATCATCCGGAACATACCGCCCGTTCTTTTCCCAGTAAGCAGCCCCCCACGGAAAACTCTCCGTCTCCACGCCAAACCCGTGAGACTCCGCCACCCCCTCCAGCACCCGCAGCGCCTCCGGCGTCACCTCCACCCCAATCCCGTCCCCGGGCAACACAGCAATCCGATATCTCTTCACTTCATTCCCTCAACACTGGTCCGAAATCAGAACTTCGGAGGAGACGGAAAGAACAAACCGTCCTTTTCTCGCGCACGTGATTCACCACAACGACACAAAGAACACTAAGCAAACTGAAAAGCAATTGAGCCTCTCATCCACACTCTGTCCGTCCCAATCGCTCGTCGTATGACACCTCTTTGTGCCCTTCGTGCCTTGGTGGTCTACAAAACACCTCCCGTCCCTTTCCGTGAATTCCGTGCCTTCCGTGGTCACCCGTCCCACGAATCACCCCCCAGCAGCTTCAGCGTCGCCTCCACCATCACCTGCGGGTTGTACTGCTCGCGAACATTGATCTGCCCAGTCCGTCCCAGGCTCTGTCGCGTCTCCGCGTCGTGATACAGATCGACCCACGCATTCACCAGAGCGTCGGCGTCATTCGGTTCCACCAGCCGCCCCCCCCCGGTCGCTTCCAGCAGTTCCACAAACGCTCCATGCCGCGGCTGCACGAACGGCCGGCCGTTCGCCAGCGCCTCCAGCACGTACAGCCCCTTCGGTTCCAGGAACTGCGTCGGCACGCTCAACACGTCGATACTGCGATAGAAGGCCACCTTCTCGGCCCGTGAAGGCGGACTCCCGATGTACTCGAACGCCCCGGCCGCCCCGGCACTCTTCAGCATTTTCACCGCATGATTGAGGTACGGTCGGTCCTGTCTCGACAGATGCCCCCCCACCCGCAACCGCGCATCGGGATGCTTCTCATGGAACTTCGCAAACGCCTCCGCCAGCAGATGCAGCCCCTTCTCCGGCGCGATCCGCGCAAAGTACCCGATCGTGAACGGCGCCCCGCTTCGCTCTTCCGGCTGACCGACATGCCCCGTCAAGTCGATCCCCAGCGGCAACTGGTGAAACCGCTCCTCAGGCAGCGACAGGTATTGCGAGATGTACTCCCGATAAAACCGGCTATGCACGAAGTAGCCGTCGAATTCCTGCGCCCGCTCCGAAATCGCGTCAATCGCCTTCTGTTTCGTCGGCTCCGGCAGCATGTCGAGGAAGACGTCGTCCCCCTGCAGCGTGCAGTAAACGCGTCCGTCAAACTCCTGCCGCAACCGCCGCAGCGCCCCCACGATCAACGCATTGCTGAAGATCACCACGTCCGGCTTCAGTTCCCGCCCGACGTACTGTGCCAGTTCGTCCACTTCCCGCCGCTGCGGTCCCTCTTCACCCGCCAGCATCGCCAGCGCCAGATCGCCCAGCGTATGGGCGTCATTCCGTGACGAGAGCGATGACGCAACCCGCAGCACCCAGGCGGCGTCCAGCCACCGCACCAGCCCCCGCGGAATCTTCTGCCACAAGGGAACCCGGTAATCGAGGTAGACGTTAATGCCCCCCAGAAAGATCGGCCGCTCGCTCTGGTCCTCCTCGTCCACGCGAATCGGTGTGTACGTCGGCAACAGCGAGACCTCGCAGCCCGCCTCCGTCAGCGCCCGCGCCCACGTATTGTCGTGCATGCACGATCCGCAAAACATCCCGGCCCCGCCGGCGGTAATGATCGCAATGTGCATGCGTGGCAGAGATCAGAAGTCAGTGGTCACAAGTCAGAACTGCCGGCCTGGCCCGGATTATTCGTAGCGCACGCTGCCAGCGTGCGTCGCCGTTGAAGTGACATCGGCGTCCAATCCGTTCGAAAAGCGTATCGCTCTGGGCAGCGTGTCAATAACCTTTTGTCTCACAAACACAAATCGTGAACCGGGCCCTCGTCATGAATAATCCGGGCTAGCCAACTCCCTTGCTCAGATGGTGCGTTCGCTTTCAACATCTCTTTGCGATCCTTCGCCTCTTAGCGCCTTTGCGTTGACAATGACGGCGCTGCGAAACGCGCCTCCAGCCAACGACCTCTCAAGCGCAGGAGAGCGCCCACTCCACAAACCGGGGCAGCAGCTTCTCCGTCTCCGGCGTCTCCCGGATCATCTCGGGGAACTGCTCCGGCGGCAACCCGGAGATGCGTTCAATATACTCAGGATACGTCTCCAACCGCTTGCGGAGGTCCGCGCACGACAATTCCGGATGAAACTGCGTGCAGTAAATCGGCGCGTCCGGCAACCGGTACGCCTGATGAGCCGTCTTCTCCGAAGACGCCAGCAGCACCGCGCCCGGCGGCAACTCGTCCACCACGTCTTCGTGTCCCATCTGTCCGTCAAACGTCTCGCCCAGCGGGCCGAAGATCGGATCGTCGAGACCGGCCGCCGTCAGCTTCAATTGATGCGTTCCCACTTCAGCCCGCGACAGATCGTTCACCACCCGGCCCCCCAGAGCCCGCGCCATCGCCTGAAAACCCCAGCACGAAGCAAACGTCGGCTGCCTCAGCCGGTGCAACTCACGCATCGCATCCAGTGCGTTCTCGATCCAGGGTCCGGTGCTCGTCGCCGAGTAATGACCGCTCCCCCCCAGTAGCACCACGTCGATCGTTTCCAGTTCCGACGGCGTCGGACAACCCGTCAGCAGATCGAACACACGGATCTGCCCCGGCGAGGCCCGCAGCGCCCGCACAAAACACTGCAGCTCATTCTCGCGCATCGGATCATCCGCATTACGCACCTGCAGCAGAAGATATCGCACCCGGTCAAACATGAAGTCTATCCCGGATTATTCGTAGCGCACGCTGCCAGCGTGCGTCACCGTTGACGTGACATCGCGGTGCGATCCGTTCGAAAATCGCGGCGCGCTGGGCAACTTCTCGATAACCTGTTGTTTCAGAAACACTTATAGTGAACCGGGCCCTCGTCATGAATAATCCCCGCAATCGTCGTCAGTCTCGCTCAGTCAGCGCCAACCGCCGCTCCCACTCCCCAAAGCCCGGCGATGGCAATCGCTGGGTCACGTCAATGGAGCCCACTCGCTCCGCCGAGTGGGCCGCAGCACATCCGGCACACATCGTAGAGAACCGCGAGCGACTCGCCAGCATTGGTCGTCACACCGCCGATCACCCCGGCAACATCACCCGCCCCCCGCTCGACACCACCGTCTGCCCCGTCATGAAGCTCGATTCGTCACTCAGCAGAAACCGGATCACGTTTGCGATCTCCTCCGGCTTCCCCAGTCGACCCATCGGCGTGTTCGCCACAATGTTCGCCCGCGTTTCCGACGACAGCGTATACGCCATGTCCGTGTCGATCAGCCCCGGACAGATGCAATTCACCCGAATATTGTGCCGCGCCCAGCCTTGCGCCAGACACCGCGTCATCGCGATCACCGCCGCCTTCGACGCCGAGTAATGCACCTGGTTCTCGCGCTCCCGCAGCGCCGCCACCGACGACATCAGCACGATCCGCCCGTATTCGCGTTCGATCATCCCGTCCTTCACGGCGTACACCATGTTGAACGTCCCGTCGAGGTTCACGTCCATCGTCCGCCGCCACGTCTCCCAGGTCACCTCGCTCGCCGGCTCAACAATGCTGATCCCGGCCGAATGCACCAGAATATCAACCGGACCAAGCGCCTCCCGCGTCTCCGAGACAATCCGCTCGGCGTCCTCAGGTCTCGCGACATCCCCCTTCACAGCCGCCGCCGTCCCGCCCGCTTTTTCGATCTCCGCCACCGTCTCCGCCGCGCGCTCGGCATTCGAGACGTAATTCACTGCCACCCGCGCCCCTTCCAACGCCAGCCGCACCGCCGCCGCCCGACCAATCCCCCGCGTCCCCCCCGTCACCAGCGCCGTCCTGCCCTCAAATGCTCGATCCGACACGATATTCGCCTCGCGCGTGATGACTCCTGAAACCTTTCCCCCAGCAGAATACGGCATTGTACAGCAGCCACCCCCACCGCTCACGCCCAGCGCGACCGGCCGCCGCCAAAGTGGCCGACCTGCTCCGCGAGTCGGTTAAAGTGTGCCGACGCCGTTCGCACCGGCCGAGGATTCCGTACACCGACCTTCCACGGCTGTCAATTACACACAAGTCGACTGGGGCCCGGCGCCGAGGAACCGGGCCCAAAGGATTCTCGAACAGGACACAGATTTTCGCGGGTTCGGCGGATCAGCACGGATTTTACGGGGAATTCTGAAAAAGGCTGCAGCGACGAGACCGCATCGATCCAGTTGTGAATACTCTGCACTCCACAGAAAGCAATCAGCGAAAATCGGTCCCATCCGTGGTCATCCGCGTTCCATTCGAATCTCTCGGCGAGTCACTCAATCGGGGATCGAAAGATGTGTGTAAACGACAGCCTTCCAAGGCCGGTGCACAGCCGTTTAGCCGCGACCCGCAGGGGAGCGATTTTCAGCGAAGAGCCTCCACAACCTCACCCCACCTGCCGCCGCTCAACCGCCAGCGCCGGCTCAGGCAACCGGATCGGCGCAGCCCCCGCCGATTCGAATAGCTGCGCCAGATGCCGGTGACAGGTAAACATCAGCACCTGCCGCCCGCGCGCCGCGAAGTCCATCAGCGTCTCCACCGCCGCTTCCGTCCGCTGCTGATCGAAGTTGACCACCACGTCGTCCAGCACCACCGGCAGCACCGCGCCCTGTTCCTCGAACTGTTCGATCAGCGCCAGCCGGATCGCAAGGAAGAGTTGTTCCCGCGCTCCGTTGCTCAACTGCTCCACCCGTAGCGACTCCCGCTGCTCATCGTCGACCACCAATCGCCGCTCTCCCACCGGAGTCCATACCCGCTGGTACTTCCCGAGCGTCAGCCGCTTCAGGTAATGCGCGGCTCTGGTCAACGTCTCCGGCTGCAAACCCTGTTCGAGTCGCGCCCGGATCGCATCCAGACCGTCCAGCGTCAACTCCACCGCGCACAGCCGCTGCGTCGCCTCGTCGAGTTCGGCCGCTAGCTGCGCCCGATCGAATCGCAACGTGGCCTCTTCGCGGCTGTTCTCCAGCGCCCGGAGTTCGCCTCGCAAACGCCCCAGTTCCTCGTGGCCCAGTTGCAGTTCCGCTTCCAGATCGCCCAACTCATTCCGGATCGTCTCGATCGCTTCGCGGTTCTCGGCCTGGTCAAACCTCAACAAGTCCTCTTCGACGACCGCCAGTTCCGGTTCCGCGGCGGCCGCCGCTTCCACCTCTTCCCCGGCCGCGATCAGCAAATCGTCCAGTTCGAGCCGCCGCTGATGGGCCTTGTGCCGGCTCAGAAACTCGTCCCGGTCCGACGCCCCGACCTGCGCCAACAGCGCCAACCGGTCGACCCGCAGTCGCGACAGGCTCGCCGCAATCTTCCTCCGTTCGGCCCGAATCGCACGACTCCGGCGAGCGAGTTCTCGTCGCTCCTCCCGCGCCGCATCAGCCGCGTCCAGTCGCCGCTTCCATTCATCCAGCTTCTTCAGCGCATCTCCCTGAGCGACCTCCCGGCCGTCAATCTCGGCGCCCAGCCGCGACACCTTCTCCTGAAACTCTCGAACCTCCGCCTCTTTTCGCGCGAGTTCCTGCTGAGCCGCCTGCCAGCGAGAAAAAACCTCGCGCGCCTGATGCACCGTTTGCCACGTCTCCAGAGCCGTTCGCACGCCCACCGATTCATCCAGACCGATCTGCTTCAGCAGCAGGCACCAGTCGCGCCGCCCTTCGCTCACGCTCCGCTGCAGATCCCGCACCCGGCCGCGCATCACGCTCAGCCGCTCACGCCGAGACAGCAACATCCGCTCACGCCGTGCAAGCTGGGTCAGTTCGGCCAGCCGCTGCCGCGCCGTGTCGAGCGAGCGGTCGAGGTCTTCCAGCGAATCGTCGCGATGCGGCGAGAGTTCCCGAATCGACTCGGGACAGTCCGCAGCCACTCCGGCGCAAACTGCGGCCAGTTCGGAATGAGCCTCGTCCCGCGCCCGTGTCGCTGCCTTCAGCCGCTCTTTCAGCCCCGACTCCCGGCGACGTTGAGGATCGAAGTGCTCCTTGATCGTCCAGGTGACGCCCGCGCAGCACAGTCCGAGCAACCCGAAAATCACTCCGATGATCCACGGCGCCGAGCCCGCTTCACTCTGAAACGCCCGCACCAGCCCCAGCGTGAGCAGACCCAATCCCGAAAGTCCGAACACCCACAACACCGTGTAGAAATGACGCGGAAGTTCATGCGGTTCCCGCGCGGCCGCAATCTGCTCTCGCACCGCCTCCGCTCTCATTTCCTCCAGTTCCATGCGACTCTTCAGTTCCCGCGCGGTGCGGAGGTCGTCAACCGTCGCGGCCAACAGGTTCCGGACAACCGCCGCGTCTTCGCCGTCCAGCCACTCGGTCTCTGCCGCGAAGTCGGCTTGAACCTTCTGTGCGTGGGCCGCCTTCCGCTGGTACCGTTTCACATACCGGGATCGTCGCCGCAGCGCCGTCAGGTAACGGTCCGCCTGCAGAAACAATCGCGACGTCGCCTGGGAGGAGTCGTCGAAGCTCTGTAACCGCTCCAGCGACCATCCCTCGCCCAACTGACGGATCCTCGCGTCGACCTCCCCCCGCAGCGACTTGATTCGCTCCCGCTCCTGCCCGAGCGACCCGGCGGCGGACTGCACAGAGTGCGCCTGTTCAATCAGCAGCCGGACGCGCGGCGCATGCTGCCGAACGGCGTCCCGCGCCGCCGTCCGTTCGCCGCCCTCCGCAAACCTCGCCGCCTCCTGCTTGAGCCGTGCTTTCTCGCGAGAAGCCTCCGCGATGTCCCGCTCAATCTGTTCCAGCCGTTCAACACCGTCCTCGGGAAACGCCGGAATCGAGGCCAGCCCGTCCCGTTCCCGCCGCAACTTGCGCTGTCGCTCCCACGGGCCGAACACCTGCTCCATGAACAGGTGTCCTCGCAGTTGCTCCTGCAATCCCGCCTGCCGCTTCTTCTGGTCCGCAATCGCCGCGTCCAGTTGCTGCGTCTGCGCCTGCAACTCCGCATGATCCGTCTGGGAAGCGCCCGCCGCCTGAATCTTCCGATCGAGTTCCTCGATTTGCCGCGACAACTCGACCACCCGTCCCGTCTCCTGATCCGGATCGAGCAGGTCCCGCCGCGCGTTCTCGGCCTTCTCCCAGGCGGCGACGATCCGCTCCCCGTCGCGCCCCAGCGACATCTCGTAAATCCGCTCCGCGACTTCGTCCCCTTCCAGCGTCGCCAGTTCCTGCATCTCCGTCAGTCCCACGGCGAAAATGTGCTCATACACATCCGCCGACACCCCCCCCAGCAGTCTGCCCACGGCCTCGTCAGGATTCACGACGCCCTCGTTGCAGGTGACGGAAAGCCGGCCCCGGGAACCAAGTTTCGATTCGCGGCGCAACACGTAACGATCGGTTCCCTCCCACACCTCGAGCGACCCGCTGCACGCCGCCCGCTTCGGCCGCGCCCCCGTTCCCGTCTCGTCGTCCGGCGAGTAGCCGTACAGAATCGCCCGCACAAACCGCATCAGTGTCGACTTCCCGGTCTCATTCGGACCATACAACACGTTCAGTCCGTCCCCCGGCAGCGGCAGTTGCAGGTTCCGCCACGCAGCGAACCGGTCGATGCTGATCTCGCTGATCCTCATTTCGCTCTCACCTTCCGTGGTCGTCTAACCCGGATCATTCGTAGCGCACGCTGCCAGCGTGCGCCACCGTTGACGTGACATTCCCCTCGTTCCCAAACGTCCGTTCGGGAGCGCCGAACCCGCTCCCGCTATCCCATGGCCATTCACTCGCATCGTTCCTCAACAGAGAACACGAGCCGAAACTCAGGCCAACCACTCGCGCCCCAGTCGGCCGGCAGTCTCCTGAGCGCGGCTGCGCGACACCCGCTCCAGACTCGCCGCCATCGGCGACAGGTCCGACGCCGCCGCGCGCTCCTCCAACTCGTCCACAACCGCGTTGAATTCCTCACTCTCAGGACCGTCCCAACCCGAAATCAGTTCTTCCACCAGCGGGTCGTCGCTCGCCACCCGTCGCGGCCGAAACTCGAACTGATGCCGCTGTTCAACCCCGGCGCCGGAACCCGGTTCCAGATCGATCGTCTCCAGCAGAGCCGCTGCGGCGCCCGGTTCGGCCAGCGTTTCAAACAGCGGTCCCGAACCGACCATCACCCACCGCACGATCCGCAACTCGTCCGTCGGCGCTCGTTCCAGTTCGAGCATCGCGAACTGCATCCGCTCGATCAGTTCGTTTTCGCTCAGATGCGAGTCGACACCGATCCGGCACTCCTCCCACCGCAACGGCGCCAGCGGAACCGACGAGATCACAGCGTCCCGCTCCTCGCCAACGGCAATCAGACTCGCCCCGCGCGGCCCTCGTTCCTCGCGAGACAGTCCCTGCAATCCGCCCGGCGAGTGCACCATCGCAGACCCGCCCGGCCGGGCCGTCCTCCGGATTTCGCTCGAAAAACCAAGGTAGTCGAACTCCTCCCGGCGAACGTCGAACGAAAGAGTCGACGTCTCCCCCGCGCCCCATTCGTTCGCGCCATGCGGAACCCATCCGATCCGGATCGGTCCCTCCCGGTTCGACGCGCCGACTCCCTCTCCATCATCACCGTCGCCTACGGCTGAGACCGGCCCGATGATCGCCGCCACCCGCCCCTCTTTCACGAACGCCACCGGCTCCGAGTCGTCGTCGCGCAGCAGCACCACATTCGCCGGCAGCGGCAACGCTCGCTGCTCCCCCCGCCACCCGCTTCCCGGCGACTGCTCCCAGTACACCATGATGCCGAACTCCGACAGCGCATCCAGCGCAGACAAGAGCGTCCGCCGCGCGCGAAGCGTCGGCGCGGCGTCAAACGTCTCGCCCGTCAGCAGCAAAAAATCCGCGTCATGCTCGACGCAGGCGTCCGCCAGACGCTCAAACGCAATCAGCGTCGCGTCTTCCGCCACGCGCCGCGCGTCGCCGGTCAGTGGCCCCGTTCCCCGCGGCGGCGCGTCCAGCCGCGCGTTCGCCGCATGCAAGAATCGCAATGCTCCGAGCGACATCGTCGGAATCCTTTCCCCTTCTGCCCGCCGTGCAGATCAGCCATCCCCTGATGGCCGGGGAGTTTAGCCCGAGCGCGTAATTCGGGAAAGAGCGGTTTGTCGGGCTCCCACCTGCAGGGCGAACACCGTCGCATCCTCGAAGAGCCCCTCCTCACCACCGCCCCTACCTAACTCTCACGGCGAGCCGCGCGGCGTCAGCCCGCGGATCCTCCCGAATCACCAAACCCCCACGTCACGCACCATACAACCCGTCTCCTCGTCTTTGCGTCTCTGCGGCTCTGCGTGAGACATTGCAGAGCGGGGCATGCGCACCAGATCCGTATTCGTCCACCCGTCGCGCGATACACAACCGATTCCCTTCGGCAATCGCGCCACTGGCATTCGCGTCTTCGGACGTTATGATGCCGGTGGAAGCTCCGGCTTACTCCCTCTTGCCACCTGCATCGCTCTCCCATGGCCGATCTGTTTCACGAGTGCGGAATTGCGGCCGTCTACCGCCTCCGCGACGCCGCGGCAAACCCCGATTCCTCGGTCACCGTGCAGCGGGCCGTCTCCCGCCTCATGCCGCGGCTCCTGCTCGACATCCAGAATCGCGGCCAACTCGCCGCCGGGATGACCTCCTACGATCCCGACCGCAAGCAGTTGATCGACACCCACCGCGACGTCGGCACCGTCACCGAAGTCTTTCAACTCAACCACCCCCAGGCCGCCCAGGATCTGATGGACGAGTACGAGGGCTCAGCCGCCATCGGCCACGTCCGCTACGCCACCTGCGGCAAGGACGACCGCAGCTACGCCCAGCCATTCGAGCGACACCACATCGAGAAACGCAAGTGGTTCAGCTTCGCCTTCAACGGCCAGCTCGCCAACTACGGCGATCTCAGGGACGAAATCATCTCCAAGGGCGGATTTCACCTCGCCCGCGAGACCGACACCGAGATCCTCATGCATCTCATCTCGCAGGAGATCGCCGAGCAGTCCCAGGGTCTCGACCTGCTCACCCTCCTGCGGAGGCTCTCCGCCCGCCTCGACGGGGCCTACAACATCGTCTTTCTCAACGCCCTCGGCGACATGTTCGTCGCCCGCGACCCGCTCGGCATCCGCCCCCTCTGCTACGCCGTGGAAAACGGCCTCTTTGCCGCCGCCAGCGAAAGCGTCGCCCTCGCCAACCTCGGCTTTCGCGAAGGCAGCATCGTCAGCCTCGAACCGGGCACGGCCGTCATCATTCGCGACGGCCGACTCTCGGTGCACCGCTTCGCCGATCCGTCCGGCCCCGCGCACTGTTTTTTCGAGTGGATCTACTTCGCCAACGTCTGCAGCACGCTCGACGAACGCAGCGTCTACCTCACCCGCAAAGCCCTCGGCGAGGAACTGGCACGCCAGGAAACCGTCACCCCCGACGACTCCTCGATCGTCATTCCCGTCCCCGACACCGCCAAAGCCGCCGCCGACGCCATGGCCTACCAGATGGGCATCCCCTGCGTCGAAGGCCTCATCCGCAATCGCTACATCGGCCGCACCTTCATCGAAAGCACCGACCGCCTCAATAAAGCCAAAATGAAATACACTCCGCTCCCGGAAGTCCTCCGCGGGCGCAGGGTCTACGTCGTCGAAGACACGATCGTCCGCTCCACCACGATGAAAGCGCTCGTCACCCAACTCCGCAACCGCGGCGGCGCCCGCGAAGTCCATGTGCGGGTCGCCTGCCCGCCGATTATCGCGCCCTGCTTCTACGGGATCGACATGTCGTCGGTCACCGAACTCTTCGCACCCCGCTACATGCAGGGCACCGAGTTGACCCCCGAGATCGAAGCCGCAATGGCCGCCGACCTCGGCGCCGATTCACTCCGCTATCTCCCCCTCTCCGCCATCTCCCGCAGCATCGAGAAAAACCCCGACTCGCTCTGCCAGGCCTGCATCAGCGGCGATTACCCCACCCCCTGCGGCCGAAAGCTCTACCGACTGGCCCGGGACGACGCCGAGCGGAAAGACCACGACTGTGAACCGGGCGACCACCGCCGCATCGTCGAAGAATCCCTCGTCACCGCCGTCCGCACGTAGCTCAAAGAGTCCCCAAGAAACACAAGGCGACCCGCACCACAAGGCGAGCCGCGCGGCGTCAGCCCGCGGATAACCCCGCCTCAGCACCTTAGCCCGGATTATTCGTAGCGCACGCTGCCAGCGTGCGTCACCGTTAAATTGGCGTCGGCGTGTAATGCGTTCGAAAAGCGCGGCGCTTTGGGCAACTTCTCGATAACCTGCTGTTTGGCAAACGCTTATAGTGAACCGGGCCCTCGTCATGAATAATCCGGGTTAGCGTGACCCACAATTTCAGATCAGTGAACAACCACGGAATGCACGGAAGCCACGGAAAATGGCCACGAAAAACACAAAGAGACCCAGCGCGGCCTCCGCCCGCAACCCAACTGGAGACGAATCGACAGCGAGCGGCGAAGCCGCGAAAGCATGGAGCCGTGAGCGCAAGCTCATGGAAAACATCCCGCTCACAAATGAAGTGAGCCGCGAACGCGGCGGCAGCAACCTCTCGACCGGACCAGTCCTCTCGAACGACGACTCGCGGAGTCCTCTCTGGACGCGACACACCGCACATCGTTGGTGAACCATCACGACACAAAGGATACGAAGCCAACCATCCAGGTAAGTCAGTCCTGCAACTTGTCGGACCTTGAGATTCCCCGTTCATGGCACTTCTTGGTGTTCTTTGTGCCTTTGTGGTCGTCCAATTGAGCACTCGAATGCTAAACGGGCTCGCAGAATGTCCGCACCACGCGAAGATTGTCACCGTTCGTAGCACGAAAAAGTGACGATCTCGCGGTTTTACTTTTTGTGGCTTTTTGTGTTTCTCGTGGCAATCCTGTCGCATGGTTCCAAGACCACGGGTGACAGGTTCACTTCATTGCGGCGATAACCCGCCGGGATTTCCGAATGATCCGGTGGTTCGCTGCTCTCAAGTGCCAGGCAAATTGTGGGTAACGGCAAGGGCTCAGCACACCGCCAACACCTCACGCACCGTCCGCCGCCTCTCTCGCTTCCGGCGGCTCCCCCTCCTTCACCGTCTCCCGCGCGCCGCTCTTCTCCACAAACGTCCCCGGCTTGATCTGCGGGCCCCGCCGGTGCGCATCGAGGATCCTCTGCAATTCGTCCCCGTCCATCACTTCCCGTTCGATCAGTTCGCCCGTCAGCGTTTCCAGAATGTCCCGCCGCGTGCGCAGAATCTCCCGCGCCGTCTCCATTCCCTCATCGATGATCCGCTTGATCTCCTGGTCGATCTCCCGCACCGTCTCTTCGCTGTGGGCATAACTGACCGGAGGACTGCCCTGACCGGCGCCGAGAAACGGCGACCGGCGGCTCTCCTGGTAGTTCATCCGCCCCATCCGCGGGCTCATCCCGAACTCCGTCACCATCCGCCGCGCCACTTCGGTCGCCCGCTCCAGGTCGTTCTGCGCACCGGTCGACGTCTCGTCGTAAATCAGTTCCTCCGCGGCGATGCCTCCCAGCGCCACGCAGATCCGGTTCTCCAGTTCGCTCTGCGTCACCAGCAGCCGGTCGTCCTCCGGCCGCTGCAAAATGTATCCCAGCGCGCCGTAACCCCGCGGGATGATCGAAATCTTGTGCACCGGATCGGTGTTCGGCAGGGAAGAAGCCACCAGCGCGTGCCCGCATTCGTGGTACGCCACCCGCTGCTTCTCCTCCTCGTGGATGATCCGCGAGGTCTTCTCCAGTCCCGCCACAACTCGCTCGACCGCCTCCTCGAAGGCCGACATCGACACCGAGTCGTCCCCCTTCCGCGCCGCCAGCAATGCCGCCTCATTCACTAGGTTCGCCAGGTCCGCTCCCACAAACCCCGGCGTGATCTTCGCCAGCCGCCGCAGATCGACGTCGTCCCCCATCCGGATCTTGACGGTGTGCACCTTCAGGATCGCCTCCCGCCCCTTGTAATCGGGCCGGTCCACCAGCACATGCCGATCAAATCGGCCCGGGCGGAGCAGGGCAGGGTCGAGCGTCTCCGGCCGGTTCGTCGCCCCCATCACGATCACGCTCTGATCGGACGAAAAACCGTCCATCTCCACCAGCAGCGCGTTCAGCGTCTGGTCCCGTTCGTCGTGTCCTCCCATCTGTCCGCTGCCGCGGGTCTTCCCCAGCGCATCGAGTTCGTCGATGAAAATGATGCTCGGCGACTTCTGCACCGCCTGGGCGAACATGTCGCGCACCCGCGCCGCACCGACGCCGACGAACATTTCCACGAAGTCCGAGCCCGACAGGCTGAAGAACGGCACTCCAGCTTCGCCCGCCACTGCTTTCGCCAGCAGCGTCTTCCCCGTCCCCGGAGGACCGACCAGCAGCACGCCCCGCGGAATCCGCCCCCCCAGCGCCTGATACTTGCCCGGCGTCCGCAGGAATTCCACGATTTCTCTCAACTCCTCGACCGCCTCGTCAATCCCGGCCGCATTGTCGAACGTGACCTTCAGGTCCTCTTCCGCATGCAACCGCCCCCGGCTGCGGGCGAACGACATCGCCGATCCCGCCCCCCCCATCCGCCGGAAGAAGATGATGAACACCACCACCAGCAGCACCGTCATCCCCAGGTAGACCAGCGACTCCCACGGCGTGGACGGCGTCGAACCCTTGTAATCGATCCCCTTTGCCTCCAGCAGCGCCGTCAGCCGGTTCAGGCTCTCGTCCGGGATGCCTTCGCGCGGAATGTGATACCGTACCGCGGCGACCGCCGGCTCCGCACCGGCTTCATCCTCCGCTGCCGGCTCCTCGTCGCCCGCCGTCTCATCCGCCGATGCCGCGACGTCGTCCGTAGAGGGCTCATCCTTCGGCTGATCCTGAAACGTGATGTAGTGCGGGTCGATTTTCAGCTCGTAGACGTTCTCCGCGTTCCATCGCCCCTTTTCCACCCCGGAAACGAACGCGCCGAACGTCAACTCCTCCCCCCGCAGCGAACCGCGGTAAAACGAGGCCGCTACCACCACCAGCACACCGAACGCCATCAGATACCAGAACAGCGTCGTCGACGGCCCGTTCTCTTTGCCCGATTTCGCCCGCTTTTCGGAATCGGAGGGAGGCTTCGGTTTCGATTTGGCCATCGCAATCTTGCCGTTCGCATCTGCAAATACAGTTCGCCCACTCAGGGCGACACCGCTGCAACTCTAGGCGCGAAACCGAACACCGTCAAATTCGCAAGCCGCAGCGCCAGGCGAGCCGATCCATCCGCCTACCGTTTCCCCGGATGTCGTCTTGGTCGAATCAAGCTCGAGGCGAGCGGCGAGGCGTAAGCCCGCCGATCCGTCCGCAATTCGACCCCTCGTCTCTCGACCCATTCAGCCGCGACCCGCAGGGGAGCGCTCCCCTCTCACCGGCTACCCCGAGCGCCTCCGCACGCTATAATCAGCACATGCGTCCCGACCCGCGTTCTCCCCAGCGCGGCCTCCGGCCGCAACAATGTAGCCGACTCGCTCCGCCGAGTCGGATGTCTAGGACGTGGAGCCTTTCTTGCACGCGAAATTTGCGCGCGGCGCCAGGATTCCAGCCGTGACTAACACGAAATTCGTACTTCGACTCGCCGCCGGTGGCCTTTCCGCCCTCATGGCGACTCCCGCGCTCGCCCAGCGGATCACGGTGCAACAGCCGGTTGTGGAGACATTCTCCGTCGACACGGTCGTGTCGGTTCCCGACCGCGGACGCATGTTCTTCGGCGGCGTCGGACAATCCGCAACTTCCACGTCGAACTACGGGCTCGCCCCCGGCGGATCCTCAGTGGGCGGGTTCTCCAGCCACTCCGGGATGGACGTCGGCGTCTACATCCACGACCTCGACGCCATGGACGAATACCTGCTCTCCCGGCCGACACGCTTCAATACGAGGCCGACGGAACCCTCCACCCCCGCCTCCCGCGCCTGGTCGTCGCTCCAGTCGTCAGCGACTGCCGCATCGAGCAGCCGCAACGAACGTTCGCGGACAGCGGTTCCCTCGTCCTCTTTCCGTGCCGCCGGACCGCCCCAGACCGACGACAACGGGGAACTCGCCGCGTTCTACATCGGCAAGGCACGAGTCGCCGAGTCTCAGGGAAAAGACGCGGTCGCCCGGCTCTGCTACCGCATGGCCGCCCGCTACGGCAGCCAGGCCGCCCAACTCAAGCTGCCCCACGCTCCCTAGGCCGATTGACTCGTAGCGCACGCTGCCAGCGTGCGTCACCGTCACGTAGCCGAAGTCGTCAGACTTCGGACGCACAGGAGCAGCAAGCCTCCGAAGTCTCACGGCTTCCGGACAGAGCTTGCCGAGACGTGCTCCCGTTTCGGTCCCCTCAATGGGGCTGATTTCAGCCGACTTGTGTGTAACCGACAGCATTCCAACCCTGTCAGCCACATACAACTCGATCGCACACCGTCGGCACTCACACCGCCGCGGTTCGTACGCTGAAGGCGTACGACAACTTATAGGGCTTTGCAAATCAGTGTTGGCGATCTGTCTCGCGGATTCTCGTCCTCGACAGTCCAAACACCGCTCGACGCGGACACTCGGTAGAGCAATTTGCTCTAGCCCAGGGTAAGCGGCGCAGCCGCGCCACCCTGGGTTGCCGTCGACGACGTTGTCGCATGAACTCTGAAAGAGTTCCACAACCTTATTCGCCGAATCAGCGAAAATCCGTCCCATCCGTGGCCATCCGCGTTCCATTCGAACCTCTCGAAGCGTCACTGAATCAGTGGCCTCACGCCGCCGGAGCGTCGACGAACACTCGCTGCCGCAGCCTGAGCTTCATGTAGCGCTCACCGCGCGTGTCGTAGAAGTACAGCATGTTCTTGTCCGCCGCCCAGATGGCGCCGAGCCTCACGCTCCGCGGCCCTTTGAGGCAGAACTGCATGCCACATTGGCGACCGCGCACAACCAGCGACATTTCCTTCATTTGAAACTGTTCCGGAACCAGGTTCTCCTTCTCGCACAACAAACCATGAACGAAACCTCGAAGATCACTCAGCGAGCGGATGGCGTCGGTGCGTTCAGTCATGATGGGATTCACCCTTATCTGGCTTTGAGGGAAAGATCAGAAAATGCGGCGCTTCAAAAATTGTGACGCGTTGCGTTTACCGAAATAGGGTCCGCTCCGCGGACCATGAGCGACTGAGAGTCAACAGTCCAGAGACCTAAACCACAACGCGTCAACCAGTTCGCCCCCTCGACGCTCGACCCTCGTCTCTCGACCCGTTTCCCCGCGACCCGCAGGGGAGCGTCCCTGCGTCAACTCAGAAACTCGCCGAAGGGCGCTCGGACCAGCATTCCTTATCGGCCTTCCGCAGTTTGACTTTTTCAAATTGCTTTCGCCCATCCCCTGTCCGGCACGACGGCACTCTCCGAAACGATTAGCGCAACACGAATCTCCCCGATTTCCCTGAAGCCGCGCAGCATCTCCGCCCTCACCCATCGCCCCCCCCCTGTGGAGCACGCTGCCAGCGTGCTCACCATCATCACTCCGTCCCGCAGGGTGGTTTCAAAGCCCGCCGCCCGCGGGCCCCTCACCCCCAAGCATTGCCGTCGCAATCAGGGCAACCGTTTAGTTCGGGTAGCCGAGTTTGGATAAGAGGCGAAAGGAATTCCGCGCGAAGCTGCGTAAGCTGGCGGTGATGTTGTCGGTTTTCTGCGTGCGGAGCCAATTGAGTCCGGCGTTG
>QQVO01000076.1 GCA_003388505.1 Planctomycetota bacterium | reverse complement strand
AAACGCTACACATGCCGGATCGATTGGATTGGAGAGAGGCGCGATCTGGAAGTTGTGGCCAACGACGGCGAGTATCCCTTGCTCGGCGTTGGATTGCTCGCAGGACATGACTTGCACGTCAGCTATCGCTCCGGCGACGTCGCGATCGAGTAGCGGTACTGGCGGCCAGTGCGCCGGGCACTTCAGTGTGGCGGCGTAGGGACGCGTTCTCCGGGAGTCCGCTGCAATACGCAAGACGCGGCGACACGGAGTCTGTCGGACGGCCTTCCAAGGCTGTCAGTTCCACACAACTTGGCTGGGGCCCGCCGCCGAGGAGCCGGGCCCAAGGGATTCTCGAACAGGACACAGATTTTCGCGGATTTGGCGGATCGCCACGGATTTTGGGGTATTCCTCGAAAGGCGGCAGCGACGAGACCGCATCGATCCAAGCGTGAATTCTCGGCACCCGACAGAAAGCAATCAGCGAAAATCGGTCCCATCCGTCGTCATCCGCGTTCTATTCGAATCTCTCGAAGAGTCACTCAATCGGAGACCGAGAGATGTGTGTAAACGACAGCCTTCCAAGGTCAGTTACACACAGTCGGCTGTGGAACTCTTTCAGAGTTCATGTGCCAAGATCGCCGACGGCAACCCAGGGTGGCGCGGCTGCGCCGCTGCCCCTGGGCTAAGTTGTCGTACGCCTTCGGCGTACAAGCCGCATCCGCGTGGAGCGGTGTTTGGACTGTCGAGGACGAGCATCCGCGAGACAGATCGCCAACACTGATTCGCAAAATGCTACAACACCACCAGCCCGCCGAGCGCCGGGTGCGATCGACCGCAATTCGCCAGCGGGGATGGCAGGCCGCGTCAGGATTCGTACTGCGGCACTCCGGCGATGCGGTTTTCGAGGAGGTCGGCTGATTCCTCACCCAGGCCGAGAATCTCCAGGCACAACGGCGCGACGTCGATCGTCCGAGCGTGGATCGGGATTTTGACCTCCTGCGGCGCTCCGGCGACGATGAGAGGAACGATCGAATCGGTCCGGTTCAGGGCGGCGTGCGAACCGCCGCCATGAATTGACGTCGCGGGCATGTAGAATTCGAATCCTTCCGCCGCCGTGACCCAGAGGTCCGCGGCGACGTTGCAGAACCCGGTGCTGATCCGTTCGAGCGCGTTCGGATACTCGCCGTAGCGGAGCTGATTGTCTGAACTCAGTTCGGCGCCCACCGTCGCCAGGTCCCCCTCCCACGACCAGCGGGTTCCGTAGACATCGCCACCGGACTCTTGCCCGTCGCCCGCGTGCGAGAACTTCAACCGTCCCCGTTTCGCGGTCTCGACATGGAAGGTGTCCGATCGCGGATCGACGGAGTCCCGTCCCTGCCGGTCGTCCCAACTGCTTTCGCGCCACATGATCTGATCGACGCGCGGATCGCTCAGTAACTGTTCGACAACCCGGTCGCGGGCCTGGGGGGCGCGGTCCTGAACGTAGATATGGCAGGCGCGCATGTTCGGGCAGACCATCACGTCGTCGGCCTCGCGCCACGGCTGACCGGTGGTCGCCAGTTGGAAGTCCTGGAGCGCTTCGACCAGGTTGATTCCCCGCTGCCTGGAATCGGCGGTGAGGTCGCACTGGGCATGGTCGCCCGTGACGACGATCGCAAACTCGTCCAGGAACCGGTCCAGTCCTCCTCTGGCCTCGATGAACTGATGCAGCGCTCGATCGACGTTCTCCACGGCCGAGAGCGCCTCCGCTGGCCCTTCGGAGTGGCTTTCGAAGTCGTTGTTGGGAAAGTAGGCGAGGGTGAAGTCGGGGAACTCGTCGGACGTCGCCAGGTGGTTGAGATATTCCGAGGTCGTGTCATCGTGAAAGCCGTATCGCCGCGCCATTCCGCCCTGGGCGTGCAGCGTCTCGTCCCGGCCGGGAATGGTGGAAGCGGCGAAGTCGGCCAGCGCCAGAACCTGCGGTCCCATGACGGAAGGGGCGAATTCGACGCCGGGAATCATCTTCAGCAAGGCGGGAGCGTGCACCTCGTGCCGGGTCTCGCCGCGAAACCAGAGATGATTGATGGCGGCCGCCGTCAGTCCGTGACGCTCCGTGCGCTGGTAGAGCGTCCTGGCCTGCAGGCAATCGTGATTGAGATGGACTAGGAAGTCGTTGACGAATTCGTTCATCCCTTCCTGAAGCATCACCCAGACGTCGTCGCCGTAATAGGCGACGTAGTCTTCGTCGCGGTCGTACCAGAACGCGCCGGCGATCTGATGATTGCAGGGATAAACGCCGGTGACGATCGACGCCGTTGCGGCCGGCGTGATGGAGGGGAAGATTGAGACACATTCGTCGCGCAACGTTCCGCGCTCGACCAGGCTCGCGAGACAAGGCAATCGCCCCTGCTGAAGCGCAGGCAGTGCAATCCGCGAAGCCAGCGCATCGATGATGACAAGCAAGACCTTTTTCATGTCGGCGGTCCCCCTTCAATCGTGCAATTCCATTGATGCCGGTCGACCCTGATCCCGCCCCAATCAACCTGGCCGCGCCGAATCACGAAGCGGCGAGAAACGATCACCGCCTCTCGACGACTCGTCTATTGTGACATCGCCCGTTCAGACGGGACAGGCCGTCTCGGTGCGGTTCCAGGGCGACCGGTGATTTGACGCCGGGAAGCCCCGTTTACGGGCGGGAGTCTCGCCGTGCCGAGATGCTGAGAGACAAGCCGCACTCCGAAGGGCGCGTCGCCGTCGTGTCCAGGTCGCTTGCTTGCCCCCCCGCTCTCATTGGTAGAATACCAGCCGGCACCTCTCAGGTTGGCAGGCGATTCCCATGCAATCGAACCGCCGGTCGTTCGACGGCCTTTCAAGCTGCGGCTGCCGGCACCTATGTCGCCGGGCGGTCACTCTGATTGAAGTGCTGACGGTCTTGGGCGTAATCAGCCTGCTGGCCGCAATTCTGCTGCCGGCCGTGCAATCGGCGCGGGAGCGCGCACGAAGGGTGCAGTGCGTCGATCATCTGCGTCAGATCGGCGTCGCGATCCACGCCCACGAATCAACGCACGGCCGGCTGCCTTATACGTCGATGCTGATGGGAGAGCCGGAACGGCCGGACCGGTCGGTGCACTCTTCGCTCCTCCCGTGGCTGGATCAGAGCGCGATCGCGGACAAGATCGATCCGGCGGTGTACTTCCTCGATGCCCCGAGCCAGCCGCTCGGCAAGATTCTGGTGCGCGAGCCGGACGAATTTGCCGCCAACGAACTGCAGGCGACCGAATGGTACGAGATCGCCGTGCATCACGTGCCGGTGTTTCGCTGCGCGAGCGACGGCGTGCTGGCGAGCGGGGGCAACAACTACCGCGCGTGCCTGGGAAGTTGGCCGCACGTGTTGTGGCCCGAGGCGACCGGTCCGGAATTGGATCAGACGTGGAACGGCGCATGGGCGTTCGCTCGCACGTTGACATTCGCGGACTTTGCGGACGGGACGTCGAACACGGCAATGTTCAGCGAACGAGTGATCGGCGACCAGAACGGCGACGTCTATGATCCGTTCCGGGATTATGCCTTTCACGGGTCGCCGGTGACGCCCGAGGAGGCATTCGAGACCTGTGCCCAGGTGACGGTCGACTGGCCGGAGCACGATTCGTTTCTCGGTTCGACCTGGCTGTTCGGCGGCTGGCGGCAGACGTGGTACAGCCATGCCTTCCCCCCGAATGCCACGCTTCCCGACTGCGGCGGGGGTCCGATCAGCATCGGCGGGGGTCCGGGAGCATTCACCGCACGGAGTTTTCACGACGGCGGCGTAAACGTGCTGTTCGCGGACGGCCGCGCGACATTCGTCGCTTCGACCGTGGATTTGACGGTGTGGCGCGGCCTGGGGACACGCGCCGGCAGCCGACTCGACCCGCCGGAGGCAATCGTCTCTTTTCCGTAGTGTCCCTCGATATCCGTTCAGACCCAACGACTCAGATCAGGAGATAAGAATGAGCGCTCGATCAATCAGTCCGCGACACCTGGTGCTTGCCTCCGCAGCATTCTTCGGCGCAGCGATCGGTTTTCAAGTCGCCGGTTTTGGTGAGGTGCATACGAACGAATACTGTTTTGCGACACCAGCGCCGCAATACCTGGGGAACTGCAGTTGCGAGGTGCAAGGCGGGATCTGGGCCTGCTCGCAGAGCATGGCGAATAACGGCATGTGGCACTTGCATTACGAATGTCTGAGCGGTCCGCACAGTTGTGACGACACGCCAACGACGTGGTGCGGCAAGAAGTGGGATTGCAGTCCCAAGACATGTGATGATCCAACGCGAACTTGTATTGCCAGGGATATGGAATGTCCCGCAAGCGTAAAGTACGGCTGCACGACGCTTTAACAACGAAGGTGCGCAATGCAGGGAGCGAGAACGACCGGAATGAAATACGCCGTGCGAGCGATGCTGATCATCTGCATGGTCGGCAGCACGGCCATAAAGCAAGCCGCGGCGCAGGACGTCACTCTCGACGAAATCCGCGCACGCCTCGATGCCTGGGAGGAATCGATCGCGCAGTTCCGCGTGGTGTGGGAGACGACGTACGATCCAGAAGCAAAACTGGCGCACGAATCGGGCGTGGGAGGGGTCCAGATCATCGCGCGCAATGATTGGGCCCGAAGCGCGCGGGGAGAAGAGCACTGGCATGACGTTGGCAGGTACGACGGTGAAGTGCACTTGCGGTCACTGCACGTGCGAACCGCGGAGGCGATCGCGTATTCGGCGTTGTACGATCCCGGAGTGTCGGTTGTTGAGCGACCGAGTCAGTTGAGGATCGGGCCGGGCGGTGAAGGATGGACGTCGATGAATCGCCGCCCGTTTATCGGCCTGTGGATGACGAGGCAGGATGCGTGGTTGCCGAGCGCCCTGCAGGAGTTGCCCGCGCGTCTGGAAGGGACGGTCGAGTGGGAAGGCCGTGAGTTGCCGTTCCTGATTGTCGAGACCGATCCGACCGGTGAAATGGAACTGGCGCTCGACCCTGAGGCGGGATACCTGCCGCGGACGGCCCGTGCCGTTGCTCTTACAGAGGAAGGGCGCCGCTTGGGAGCCACCTTCGAAACGACCGAGTTCCGGGAGGTCAAGCCGGGGTTCTTCTTCCCGTGGCGGGGGCGCGAGATCAACGATTATCACCCCTGCACCTGGGAGATCATCGAACTGCAACTCAACGAACCGCTGGATCCGGACTTGTTCAAGAAGATCGAACCGGTCGAGGGGACGTTCGTGGAAAACATGTTGACCGGTGAATTCGGACACCATGGAAAGAAGCCTGAGCGTGCGGCGGCGGCGCAGATCGACGCGCCCCAAGTCGCGCCGGAAGGCCCGCCGGCGGCGGCGATTGCGTCGCGCACGCCGTTGGGCGTCATTCTGGCAGGCATTGGCGTGCTGCTGCTCGCGGCGGCGTGGTGGATGCAGAAGAGCCGTAGCGGTGCGAAGGCGTCGTGAAGGGGGAAGGCGGGCGAATTCATGAATGCGGCTGCATCGATCCGCACGGCGACTACGGCGATGTTGGCCGTCGGAATCGCTTACAGCCTCTGTGAGCGGCCTGTTCAGGCCCAGGGCGTCACGCTTGACGAGATCCGCGAGCGTCTCGATGCGTGGGAGGCGGAGATCCCGCAGTTCCGTGTGGTCTGGGAGATCCGGTGGGATCCGTACTCAAAATTGGCCCGCGAAGCTGGAACGGAGGGTGCGGAAGGCGTGATGAGAGTTGAGTGGGACGCGGATGAGCACGGATGGGACTGAAACGGGAGCGCGTCTCGGGAAGCTCCGTCGCGGATTTCGTGAGAGTTCCGCGGGTTGCTGCTCCTGTGCGTCCGAAGTCTCACGACCTCGGCGACAGGACCGGGGCTTCCTTCGCTTCGCTCAGTCCAGCCGCGGCCACCCGGTTGAGTTGTGTTTGAGTCACGGCCTGGGAAGGCCGTGGTACGGAATCGTTTCCGGGTGGTTGTGAAGAGGGCTGCCGGCGATGCTCGCTGTTCGGATTCTGCGGTCACTTTCTCCCTGTTGACCGTGTCCTTAGAATCCGGGTCGGCCTGCGGCGGGAGGGATTGCGGTCGTGAAGGGCCGTGTTGCCGGAATGGCGGCAGTCCCCGGTCTGTGACGAAGCACGGCCTGAAACGAAATAAGGAGTGCCCGGAGTGCGCTGGACGCAAACGCTGATCCCGACCATGAAAGAAGACCCGGCCGACGCCGAGGTTCCGAGTCACCGGCTGATGCTGCGAGCAGGGCTGATCCGGCAATTGATGGCGGGCGCTTATACGTATCTTCCGCTGGGATATCGCGCGCTGCGGAAGGCGGAGGCGATCGTGCGGGAGGAAATGGAGCGGGCCGGGGCGGTGGAGATTTTCATGCCGGCTCTGCAGCCGGTCGATCTGTTCGAGCGGACGGGACGGTTTGACGCGTTCGGGAACGTGTTGATCAACTTTCACGTGCCGCGCGGCGACCGGAAGGTGCACCTGGCGCTGGGGCCGACGCATGAAGAGGTCGTGACGGATCTGGCGGCGCGGCATATCAGCAGCTACCGGCAGTTGCCGATCACGCTGTTTCAGATTCAGACGAAGTTCCGGAACGAGGAGCGGCCGCGGTTCGGCGTGTTGCGGACGAGCGAATTTCTGATGAAGGACGCTTACAGCTTCAGCACTTCGATCGAGCAGCTCGAGGAGGCGTACCGGAGGATGTACGACGCCTATTGCCGCATTTTCGCGCGGTGCGGGCTGAATTACGTGGCGGTGGAGGCGGAGAGCGGGCCGATCGGAGGCGACGCGTCTCACGAGTTCATGGTGCCGGCGGCGAACGGCGAGGATCACATTATCCGCTGCGCCAACTGCACCTACGGCGCGAATCTCGAGCGAGCCGAGACGGGACGGGCTCCGGACCTGCCGGACGTTCCGGCTGATCCGCCCGCGCTTGAAAAACAGAAAACGCCGGGGGCGACGAGCATTGAGCAGGTCTCGAAGATGCTCAAATGCGGCCGGGAGCAGATGGTGAAGACGCTGATCTTCCTGGCTGACGGCGAACCGGTGGCGGTGCTGCTGCGGGGGGATCATGAGGCGAACGAGGGGAAGATCCGCCGCGCTCTGGGGGCGGGGCGCCTCGAACTGGCCGACGAGCAGACGATTGAGAAGGTGACGGGGGCGCCTGTGGGGTTCGCGGGGCCTGTGGGCCTCTCCTGTGAGATCATCGCCGACCATGATGTTCCCCGGGTGCAACCGGCGGTGACGGGAGCGAACGAGGTGGACCTGCATCTGACGGGCGTGACGTTCGGTCGGGACTACCAGTTGTCGACGAGCTTCGATTTGCGGGACGCGGTGGAGGGAGACCCCTGCCCGAAGTGCAAGAATGCGTTGGAACTGGTTCACGGCATCGAGGTGGGGCACGTGTTCAAACTGGGAACGAAATACAGCGAGGCGCTCGGCGCGACGTTTCTTGACGAACGTGAGGAGCGGCATCCGATCATCATGGGCTGCTACGGGATCGGAGTGAACCGCATTATTGCGTCGCTGGCGGAGACGTCGCACGATGAGAACGGACTGATCTGGCCGCTGACGATCGCGCCGTACGAGGTGATTCTGCTGCCGCTGAACGTGACCGACGAAGAAACAACGCGCGTGGCGGAAGGTTACCGCGAGGAACTGGAAGAGGCGGGGGTTGACGTGCTGTACGACGACCGGGACGTGCGGCCGGGTGTGAAGTTCAAGGATGCGGACCTGATCGGGATTCCGCTGCGGATCGTGGTGGGGGGAAAGGGCCTCAAGGAGGGGAAGGTGGAGATCCGCTGGCGGACCGACTCGGAGGCGGAGAAAGTGCCGGTGCAGGACGGGGCCCGCACGGCGTTACAGATGCTGGAGGCGGCGCGGAGCGAGCAGGGGAGCCTGGTTGGTTGAGGTTCTGGGGCTGTCAGTTACACACAACTTGACTGGGCCCGGCACCGAGGAACCGGGCCGGGGCGATTCTCGAACAGGACGCAGATTTTCACGGATTTGGCGGAGCAGCACGGATTTTGCGGGGTGCTTCTCAAGAGGCGACAGCGCCCATGCCGCATCGATTCAGGCGCGCATGGCGTCGACACGCAAGGAAGCGATCAGCGAAAATCGGTCCAATCAGTGGTCATCCGCGTCCGATTCGAATCTCTCGGAGAGTCACGCGAACGGGGATCGAGAGATGCGCATCACTGACAAGATTTTGGGGGGGAGGATACGGATGCACGGAAGAATCTGTGAGGGGCGGCACGACTTCGTGCAGTTGTAACAGGGCACACCGGGCACGGACTTTGGTCGAACGACAGGGCAGCGGGTGTCCGCCATCTGCGATCGGCCGTCCTTGCCTCTTTGCAAGATTTGCCAGCAATCGTTGCGCGACCCGGCCGTGGCCGGGCGGGCGATATTGGTTGGATCGCGACGGGTGATGCAATCTGTGCTCATGGTGCCTCGAGCCACGCCCGTTACTGCGTTCCGGGCGTGGGACCGGTTTGTTGATCGCCCGTGAGTTCGAATTCGTGGGTCGCTGATCGGCCGGCGGTGAGGTCGTTGATGGTGATTGTCCAGCGTCCGGGGGGATCGTTGAGGGCGGGGTGCAGGGTGAATTCGTAGCGGCCGTTCTCGGCGCAGGAGTGGTGGGAGAATTCGGTCTCTTTGCCGCTGGGGTCGGTGACGGTGATCTCGAGCGGTTGAACGCCGCGGATTGTCCTGTTCGAGGGATCGACGACGCGGACGCGAATGCGGTTGTCGGCATCCCGGTGCATTGCATTCGGTGCGTCGAGGGTCATGCTTTCGATCGGCTGTGGTGAGAGGGCGATGATTGTTCCGCCGAGGTGTCCGAGTTCGACTTCGAATGATACGACGCCGTCGGCTTCGGTCATTTCGAGGGACTGCTTCGCCAGGATGTCATAGAGCACGGCGGCTTCGGGGAACTCGTCCCGGCGGAAGTGAACGGAGGCCGTTTGCGGCACAAGTTCCTCCATGACCGCCTTGAACGGACCGGTGCGGTCGTCGTAGGTCCGTTTGTCGTTGATGAGCACGAGATACTGCACGCCGTGCTGTTCGAGCACGTTCACGAGCACGTCGTGCTGGTCGCACCAGACGTCGGGTTCGACCTTGCCGGCGAGTTCTTCGCGTAACTGTGTCGCGTACGATTCGAGGATTAACTGGTCCTGCAAGGCGGTGACGCCGGTGACGTTTTCCATTTCGGACTTGCCGGGAATGATGTGGTCGTCCTCTCCGGCGCCGGTGTAGATTTTTCCGGTCGCGATCGCGTTGGCGCTCACCTTGCGGCGGTGGGTGAAGTCGAAGTCGAAACGCAATGCTTCGGGCAGGTCGGGGCCGAGGTACTGGTCGGCGATGACGATGCCGCCGCGGGCCTGAAACTCGCGGACCTGGTTGTAGACGGACTCGGTCAGTACGTCGCACTTGGGAAGGACGAGCACGTCGTAGGCGTCGAGACCGTAGCGTTCGATTGTCTCGTCGAAGAGGACATCGGCGTTGAGGTGGGCCATTTCCATGACGGTGTAGAAATGGTACGGCTGGTAGTTGGGGTAGCCGAGCAGGCCGGGGGAGCTTCCATACCACCGGGACGCCTCGGAACTGAGCAGAGCAATCCGGCGGGGAGCGACTTCGAGCCGGCGGAGCAGCGGCCCGTACGGGACGAAGACTTCGCGAGATAACTCAGCGAGGGCGTCCATGGAGGGCTGGCTGAAGGCGAGTTCGCTCTTGTAGTAGCTATCGAAGGCGTAATAGCCGACGACTTCCGGCGCGCGGGAGAGATTGATCCAGGTGGTTTCGATCAGCCGGCCGGGGCCCATCATCATCCAGTTTTCGTCGTGCTCTTCGGGGACGACGGAGCCGGGATAGTTGAGCAGGGTGACGACGTGCAGCGGTTCCTGTCCGGCCGGTTTGCAGACGGCCCGCAGCGTTTCGATGTAGAGCATCAGCTTCGGGTCGGGATTGGTGTAGGTCCAGGTGGAGATGATGTCGCACCCGGGGAACATGTCGAGCAGCGCAGCGCTGCGGAACGGGTCGGAGAGGAACTGCACGTCGGGGCGGTGACGGTGGACGGCGTCGGCGGCGCGCTGCAGAGCAAGGTTGACGCCGTTGCCCTCCTGAAGAACGAAGCGGCGGTAACGGAGGCCGCGGTCGTCGTCGGCCAACACGCCGGGTGCGACAAACTCGGGATCGCCGATCTCCTCGCGTGTGAATCCGAGCCGTTCTTCGAGCAGCTTCAGTCCGCCTTCGTTCGTGTTGTGATAGTAGAGGTCGTCGACGAACTCGGCGTCGACGAAGGCGTACTTCAGGTTGGGGAAGTCGCCGAGCTCGCGCAGCATCAGTTCGTTGGCGTAGGTCTGCTGCAGGGCGACCTCGGGGTGAAACGGGTTGAAGTATTCGTGGCCGTTGCGTGCGGCTCCCTGGTAGCGTGTGTCGTCGTCGGGATGGACGGTGGGGTGGGCGTTCTCGTCTTCGCCGGACGGCTCGACGAGCGGCATCGTCCCGCGCGGTTGCACGAGGTTGTACTCGCGATGCCAGATGCCGACCGGGCAGAATGAGATGTCCATGCCGCGCTTCATCGCCGCCTCCAGGGAGGACCGGTACAGCTTCAATTGCTCGGCGGGATCAGCCCCCTCGGGCGAGTAGGGAAAGACGGGCCCGCCGGCTGCGGTGAACCCGATGTCTTTGGCATTGGTCTGGTGCTGGGAATTGAGAATGACGCTCGGTCCTCCGTAGGACCATTGCCACACATTCAGTCGGTCGGAATCGGGCGGCCGGACGACGGAGAGAGTCGCGGATTGCGTCGCGAGAGGTTCGAGGGTCGAGTATGCATCGTCCGGCTGAGCCGGACCGTGGTAGAGGCTGACCGTTAAAGGGTAGGTCTGCCCGGACCGGACGGACTGCGTGGTGAGGGTGACGGGGATTTCGAACAGTTCGTTCGGCGAGAGCGACGGGACGTGCGCGGTTGCGTCGACGAGACCGCCGAGATCGGCCCTCACGTGTGATGGCGGCGTCTTGCCGGCGTCATTTGTGCACGTGACAACCGCGTGGACTGTTTCGCCGCGCCAGTAGGTTGTCCGTTTGAGTTTCACCTGCAGGGAAACATCGGCGCGTGCGACGGCCGGGGAGAGGGCGAGAGCGAGGAGGATGATTGCGCGCATGCTGGTTGCCTGAGCTTGTGAAGTGACGAATGGCTGCGGCCATGCTAGTTTGGATGGGCAGCGGTCGGTAGCGATGCGCCGGGACGGTTTGCAACCGGAGGTGTTCCAGCGGAATGTGGCTTGGTCGACGAGACTGATGAGCGGCCCAACTGACAAACGTTTCTCCGATGTCACGAGGCAACGGTGTGGTCAATTACGCTTATGAAACACCGTATCCGATTGAGGTCGTTCGACTGCTGATCACCGGGTCGCCCCGGACTGTCGTGCTGTATTTCACTGTTGACGGGCGCGAGTCTGCGCTTCGACTCAACAATCCACAGCCATTGGAGTCAGTGGTTCAACGCTTCGATGAATGCTACCAGATCAGAATCGTCGACAGTCATTCCGCCGGTTCGCAACTCGAATTCGGGCGTTACCAGGTCGAGATCTGGGATGAGGATAATCCGATCAGTGAGTTCAGGGTCGACGCATTCAAGCTTGAGAACGGAAGCGGCAACATCAGCCCATGATCGAAGATGGAACTGTTCCCCATAAACGCGAGACGAGCATGAAATACCGTTTTCACCTGGTGCCACTTGTTGATTGCTCAATGGCAGGAGGGTTGTTCTTCCTGATGGCGATGGTCAGTTCTGGTCCTTCTGTTTTTCTGCTTGCCGATGAGCCGCTTCGGTTCAGTGAGCATGTTATTGCGGACGGTTATGACTATGCGTACGGGGTGCAGGCGGCGGATCTGGACGGGGACGGAGATCTCGATCTGACCAGTCAGAACGTGGTCGGCGGGGAGATCAATCTCTCGTCGATGTGGTGGTTCGAGAACGACGGGAGCGGGTCATTCGAGCGGCATCTGGTTCATCAGGATGAGGAAGACATCGGGTGGTTCGAGCGGCATACGGTGGGGGACGTGGACGGGGACGGGCGGCTTGACATCGTCACGGTGGACAACAAGTTCGGGCGGCTGGTGTGGTTTGCGAATACCGAGAGTCCCGCGGAGGGGCCGTGGCGGCGGTACGTCATCACGACGAAGAGTCCGCGCGTGTACGACGTGGTGCTGGCCGATCTGGACGGCGACGGGGATCTCGACGCGGCGGATGCGGGTTATGCGAACAATCAGAACTGCTGGTACGAGAACCCGGGCCCCGAGGGATGGGACGAGGAGTGGGTGCGGCGGGTCGTCGGTGAGAAGATGCCGGAGACGCGGACGATCGACGTGGGGGATTTCAACGGCGATGGAAAAGTCGACCTGCTGGCTGCCGCGGTCGGCGTCGAGAATGTGGACCCCGAGGTCACCGACGTGGAACAGCACGGCTCGCGAATTGTGTGGTACGAGAATTCCGGCCGGCCGCAGGACGGGCTTTGGACGCGGCACGTGATTGAAGACGGCGCGCGGGCGGCGATCCACGGGCACCCGGCCGACATCGATGGAGACGGCGATCCGGACGTTGTGTTCGCGCACGGGATGCGGGAGCGGTTGTTGCCCGGCGACCGGCATCATGTCGCCTGGTATGAGAACATCGGCGAACCAGGGGACGGCCTGCAGTGGGAGCGGCGCCGGATCGGCGACCTGCAGTACGCATTCGAGGCGGTCGGAGCCGACATGGACGGTGACGGCGACATTGACGTGGTGGCGTCGGCGTGGGCGAAGGGAGACCGCGTGGTCTGGTTCGAGAATCCGGGCGACTCGCGCGGCGAATGGAGGGAGCATACGGTGACTGCGGACTTCAAGGCGTCGAACCAGGTCATTGTGGCTGACCTCAATGGGGACGGCCGGCCCGATCTGGCCGGCACGGCCGACAGCGGCTCCTCGCGGGTGGTGGGCGCCCAGGAACTTCGCTGGTGGCGGAACGAGGGTCCGTAACAGTTCAGCGGGCAATGATTTCCGGGCGGCGGCGGAACGAGCGAGCGGCTTTCTCGACAGCGTTCGTTTTTTTCAGATTTTCGCGGCCCGATCGCAGCGCTGCCGGGTTTCATTTCCCAGTGGTTCGCGGCTGCCGTCCGTAGTGACAGTGCATCCGGAGTTGCCCCGCAGGCTGAGTTCGACGTCTCCCTTATTTCGCGGAGACTCGGTCGGCACACCGGCGTGTGGTCAACCCGCTCACGACGAACGGGGAACCTTCCCCAGATCTGGAATGCTTTTTTGATCGGAGTCGAAGAATGAAGACGTCTGTGCTCAAGCTCGGTTGTGCGGCCGTTATCGGTGGTTTGATGGTCGGGACCGCCGGCGCGCAGGATGACGAACAGGAAGGCCGGCCGCGGCGCGGGAACTTCCTGCGTTTGATCCCGGTGATCGCCGCTCTGGACACCGACGAAGACGGTGTGCTCTCGGCTGAGGAAATCGCCGACGCGACGAAGGCCCTGAAGACGCTGGATAAGGATGAAGACGGCACGCTTTCGGCCGAGGAGATGCAGCCGGACTTCGGCCGCAATCGCCGCCGTGACCGCGATCAGGCGAACGACGGCGAAAACGAAGGGAACCGGCCGCGGCGAAACGCCGATCGACCGGCGTTTACTCCTCCGACAGTGGAGTCGCTGGTTGAGCGAGCCATGGCGTTCGACGCCGACGAGGACGGCCTGTTGAGCCAGGACGAGCTGAAGGCAATGTATGAGGCGCGGGCCCAGCGGTTCCGCCGCGGCCGGAACAACGACAACAACGAGGACAGCGACGACGAGGGTGACCGTTCGCGTCGCCGGCCGGACTCGGAGTAAACCTTCGGTTGCCGAGTTGATGCGTGAGACTGAACCGGAGAGCTTCGAGTGCGATCGAGGCTTTCCGGTGTTTTGTCGTAGGTGAATGGTGCGCTGTACGTACCAGAGGGGGTATCCGGCGTGATTTTGTGAGGGTAGAATGACCGTGTCACGACATGTCGGGCCGTTTCTCCCCCTCAACAATCGGGCCCGGACCCCTTCGCCATGCAGCGCCGGTCGGCTTTCACACTCATTGAGTTGCTGGTTGTCATTGCGCTCATCGGCCTCCTGGTTGCGTTGTTGCTGCCGGCTGTGCAGCAGGCTCGCGAGGCGGCGCGTCGAACACAATGCCGCAACCATCTCAAGCAGATCGGTCTGGCGCTGCACAACTATCACGACCAGTTCGGCGTGTTTCCGCCCAGCAGCACGAATGACGTCGAGCAGGGGGGTTGGATCGGCGATCCGCTGAGCCGGCACCTGCACAGTTGGTCCAGCCTGCTGCTGCCGCATCTCGACGACGGCAATCTGTATCGTTCGATCGATTACAACGTCTCGTCACTGCATCCCAACAACCGGGACGCGGCGTCGCATATTGTTTCCACGTATCGGTGTCCGAGTTATGTGGGAGCGGATTTCAGCGACGACCCGAATTACACGCGTTTCGGCGACCGGTACGCGATCCAGAATTACGTGGCGATGGGGGGATCGGACGTGGGGCACATCTACGGCCAGAACACCGGGCTGTTCGACCCCGACGGGACGATTTACCCGCTTTCCAGCCACGACGCCGCGGACGTCACCGACGGGTTGTCGAACACGATCCTGGTGGCGGAGACGCGCGAGGAGCGGATGATGGTGTGGATTGACGGCGGCACGGCGGCGGTGGTCGCCCGGCGCTACGACGGCGCGAATTCGCCGACCTACGCCGGCCCGGAGATTTCGTTGAACTACTCGCCCTACTTCGACTACTCGGACCCGTATTCGGAATGGGGGCCGTCGAGCCAGCACGAAGGGGGCGCGTTTCATCTGTACGGCGACGGCAGTGTGCACTTCCTGTCCGATCACATCTCCGCCGACGTGTACGTCGCCGCTGCGACACGGGCGAGCCATGAGATTGATGAAGATGCGTTTTAGAGCGCTTTCTGGACTGTGTTTGTCTTCGATTGCGGCCACTTACGCCGCGAGAACCGATCCGGTTGAATGAAATGCGCTCGAGTCTTCGACCGGCGGTCTGCCTGCTCGCGTTGCTTTCGCTCGCGGCCTGTGGTGGGGGAGATGCGCGACTTGAGGAATTACTGGCGGCTGCCCGGTCCACGGAGGCCGATGAACAACGGCGGGCGCTGCAGGCCATCGGCGAGATGGGCGCGGACGCCGCTCCGGCGATTCCCGACCTCATTGCGCTGAGCGTGAACGCGGGTCCGGAGGCCCGCCGTCTGAGCAGTCTCGCGCTGGCCGAGATCGCGGGGGCGCTTCCGATTGATGAATTCGCTCCCGAGCGCGCCGAGATTGTCGACGCCCTGGCGAATCGGCTGGGCGACGAGGAACAGTCGGTTCGCAACACGGCGGCGTTCGGCCTGCTCGCCATCGATCCGTCGCACACGGCGGCGCAGGGGAACCTGCAGGATGCGATGCGGCGCGGGGACGGCGGGATTATCGACCGGCTGACGAAGAGTCGTCCCCCGCCGATCTGGGCGACCCCGACGCTGATCGACATTCTGAGGGAAGACCCACGCCCCGGACTTCGGCGGCTTGCGGCTGTCGGGCTGGGAGAGATTGCTCCCGATTCCGAAGCGGCCGAGGCTGCGTTGCGCGATGCGCTGCAAGACAGTGACGACCGCGTGCGTCTTGCGGCCCGAACGGCGCTGGGAATGTGATCGGCGCGGGCTCTTTGTCACCGTGGGCTGAAGGCGTTGCGAAGGAGGGAATTGTCGAAGTGGGTCGGGATTTGTCCGTCGGCGGCGTAGAGGTAGAGGGCTGCGAGCATGATGGAGTTCAGCGCGCTGGAGATGAGGGAGACGACAATCAGGGCGAGGACTCCGACCGCGATGAGGGCACCGCCCGGAACGGGCTGCCCGGAGGCCAGCAGATAGCCTCCCAGCACCAGCGGGATGATGCCGACGAGGCTGGCCAGGAAGACGATGAAGCCGATGCCGAAGTTGGCGCCGAGCGCCTCCCCCCAGGTCTTCCGCAGGACGGAGAAGGAGCGCTTGACGGCGTCGATCGGTCCGACTTTTTCAATGACGAGGACCGGTACGACGAAGAAGGTGGCGATCGACCAGCCGGCCCCGAGCAGCCCGGCAATGAGTTGCCCCGCCTTTTCGGCCCGCGACTCGATCACTCTGAGGATGACGCCGACGGTTGCGCTGACGAGGGCCCACATGAGAATCTGCGGCAGGCGGCTGAACGAAGCCCGGAAGCCGTCGGCGAGCGTGGGATCGCCGCCGCGGAAGCGGATGATGGCGCAGGCGACGAGCGCCGAGTTGAAGAAGACGATGACGAAGTAGTTGACCGTGTAGAAGGCGAAGAGGACGGCGTAGGCGACCGGGTCGTTGGGGATTTCGCCATCGTCGAAGATGACGTCGGCGTAACCGGTGCTCCAGAGCGGGAAGGCAAAGCTGGCCAGAACGATCAGGCAGGCGATGCCGCTGATGAGGGGGAATACGAGCAGTTCCTTGTCGAGTTTGAGCACATGCCAGCTCTCCTTCGCCAGTTCCCAACCGTTGGCCAATCGATCGAAAAACATGCGTATGCTCCCGAGGTGTTGGAGGAGGCAGGCGGCGGAATGGCATGAAGCCTCGAATGCGTGCAGTATGTCAGCAATCGGTCCACAATTCGACTGTGTTTACGCGAACGGGGGGATGCCCGCGTCGCCGTCCCATGCTTCAGTGAGGAGAGAGTACGATGGCGGACAAAAAAGAGATCATTATGCCGGACGAACTGCATTCGCTTGACAGATGGCCGTACTCACACGGCGTGAAAGCGGGGAACCTGCTGTTCATTGCCGGCCAGGTGGCGTTGGATCAGGACCTTGAACTGGTCGGCGAGAATGACGCGGAGGCGCAGGCGCGGCAGATCTGGCGAAATATCACGGCAGTGGTCGAGGCGGCCGGTGGAAAAGTGACCGACGTGGTGCGAATCACGCTGTTCGTGCTCGACTTCGCGCATATGCCCGCCTTTCACAAGGTCCGCAAGGAGGTCTTCCCGGACGGGCGGTATCCGGCGGCGACCGGCGTGCAGGTGGTCGCACTTGGCTTGCCGGGCCTCTTGCTGGAGACGGAGGCGACGGCCGTGATCGGGTCTTCATAGGGGGGTGGCGTGCGGCAGGCACAGCAGGGAACGAAGGGGATCGGGCCGTGGAAGTTCTCACGGAGTCACAGAAACACGGAGGACATTCATTTGGCTGCGTAATGAAAGCCTGCCTGCCGCCGGGCTGGTCGATCAAAAAAGGACACAAAGTGTTGTCGTCTGACAAACTACCAGGAACGTATGAGGGCATGGGGCGGGAATTGACGATGCGGTCGGGCACGGTTATTGTACGGGTGATCGAGGGAACGACCTGCCGGGCAGTCCCGGATGACGTGCCGTGATTCATCGGCCTCTGTTCTCGCCGGATTGCCGCCGGCCGGACGTTCTCAGGACAAACGGGTGAAGCGCCGACGCCGGTTGGCGTACCCGATCAACGGAGTGAAACGCACTTGCGATCGCCCGGGCGCTCCCCGGAGACGGCCGCTGGTCGCTCAAGGAGGGTGATGATGAATCCGGGAACTCTTTCGGCCGCCGCTCCGGAACTGTCGCTGAACGAAATGCAGGCTCGGGCGGAACGTGCGGTCCGCGGTCGCACGGGGGGGCGGATCCGCGATCTCCACATCGAGATTCGCGAGGACGACGTCATCCTGAGCGGGGTCGCCGAGACGTATTACGCCAAGCAGGGCGCGACGCATGCGGTCCTGGGTGAACTCGTGGGCTGGACGGTGACGAACGACATTGACGTCGTTTGAGGCCGATCGCGGTTCAACCGACATTGCCTGCGAGCGACGCTGAAGGCGTCGCACAACAGAGCCGGGGCTCGCGACGTGAGCAGCGCACCCCCAATTTGTGGGTTGCGCGCGTGCAAGAACGCTGAAGGCGTTCGACAGGCTGCGGCGCGTCACTGTGGAACTCTTTCAGAGTTCACGCTCGATCCTTGCCCACGACAACCCAGGGTGACGCGGCTGCGCCGCTGACCCTGGGCTTTGCTTCAGAGGGGTGTTACTCGTGTTCGCGGCCGAAGTCTCACGACTTCGGCTACACGACCGGGGCTTCCTTCGCTTCGCTCAGTCCAGCCCCGGCCACCCGATGACGTGTTATTCGTCTCCGTTGCGGTCATCTTCGACGAAGTGGAATGAGTAGAGGTCGGCGTCCTTGAGGACGAAGCGGAGGCGGACGGGTTGGCCGGCGAGGGAGGAGACGTCTGCACCCGATTTCCAGGCGATGGTCTGGTCGACGCTGTCGCCATAGTGTTCGAGGCAGTCTGTGAGGGCGTAGCCTGCGATCGGTTCGCCGCTTGCGTCCTGGATCTCGAGGAAGACGTGGCCGGCTGCGGATGTGGAGTAATTGATTGACAACCGGTCGCCGGAGAACTTGATCGGCCGGGTGGTGACTTCGCCTCCGGAGTAGGGGGCGTTGAGTGAGACGAACCCATCGAGGCGGATGGTGTAGCGGCGGGCCTGGTGGTCGTCGTCAAGCCAGGCGTATTCGGTGAAGTGCATGGAGAGTTCGGGGGGCGCTAAAGGGTGCTCGGCTGCCGTCTCCCACAATCCATACGACTGGTAGTTGTCGCCGTAGATCCAGTGGCCTTCTTCCTGCGGTCCGGGACGGAGGAACGCTTCGTCCCAGCGATGGAACGACTGTCCGTCGCGGCTGGTCATGAAGACGCCGTCGGTGAGGTCGGTGCCGATGCGGCGATGTGATTTTGTGAGCAGGTCCCGCAGCGGGACGGGGTCGATCGTCTTGCCGTGCTCGTTGAGGTCGCGGGCGACGTAGCGGGTGGGGAATCCCATCAGAATGTGCGGCGCGCGGGCGTACGGTGCGATCTGGTTGGTGTACATCTGCTGGGGCGGGGAACCGGGGTAGTCCAGACCGACCGGTTCGGTCCAGTCGGCGAAGTCGTTCGAATAGGAAACGCCGATGGAGCGCAGCCCTTTGAACTGGCCTTCACTGAAGTACCGCATGTACATCACGTAGCGATCCTGCGCGGGATCCCAGAAGCAGGTGTTGTGCGAGTCGAACGCGCCCCTGGTGACGACCGGCTCTTCGCTCAGTTCCGACCAGTGAATGCCGTCGGCCGATTTGAAGGTGAGCAGCCCGTTGCTGGTCACGGTGCCGCCGATCGCCTTGTACTTTTCGTCTTCCGGGCAATCGGGATTCGTGTCCTTGAAGGGGGCGAAGTTGTGAGTCTCTGGTCCGCCGCGCCAGATGATGTTGTTGTCCCTGGAACCGTCCCATTCAAAGAGGCCCAACTCCGGTTTCACCCAGTGGATGCCGTCTTCGCTCTCGGCGTAGCAGACGACTTCCGACTGCGCCTGACCGAACGAGTCTTCTTTGACGAGATACCGGTGTCCGCGGTAGTACATGCGGAAGACATCGCCGTCCTGAAAGACGGTCGCATAACCGCTGGCATTGCCTTCCCAGGGTTGATCGTACTTGATGGCGATTTCGCGCCTGGTCGGTGCATGCAGGCGAAGTTGGGCCCCGCCGCCGATCTGTTCCAGCAACGCGTCGTCGACGAACAGTTCCCTGCGGGAGCCGATGTCGATGACTTCGGTCTCCTGCGCGAGGGCTGCGATCGACGTCAACAGCACGGCGATGAAAGCGGCGATCATTGTCCGGGTCGTCAGCATGACAGGTCTCTCTGTGAGCGAGCGTTGATCTGGAGTCGTCAATCAAGCGGCGGTTCCAAACGACCGATTGTCGCTCCCGTTTTAGAGATCACTGGCGGCCCGGTCAAACGCCGGTTGCGGACTGCTCTCGGGTACGGATCGGTTGCGCTCGAACCGGGCGCGTTGGTCTCACGGCCTGTTCTCAATTGTGCAGGGCGCGGTTGTGGACGGCGAGGGCGGCTTCTTTCATCACTTCCGCGAGCGTGGGGTGGGCGTGGCTGGTGAGTGCGAGGTCTTCGCTGCTGGCGCCGAATTCGACGGCGGTGACGGCTTCGGCGATGAGGTCTCCGGCACGGGGGCCGAGGATGTGAACTCCCAGGATGCGGTCGGTCTCCGCGTCGGCGAGCATTTTCACAAAGCCGTCCGTCTGTCCGAGAGCGCGGGCCCTGCCGTTGGCGAGGAAGGGAAACACGCCTTTGCGGTATTCGCGTCCCGAGTCCTGTAACTCGTCCTCGGTCGAACCGACGGCTGCAATCTCGGGGTGCGTATAGACGACGCTGGGGATGGCCTGGTAGTTGACCTCGCCGTACCCGGTGGCGATCTTCTCGACGCAGGCGATTCCTTCCTCTTCCGCCTTGTGGGCGAGCAGCGGTCCGCCGATGACGTCGCCGATCGCGTACACGCCGTCTGTTGTGGTGCGGTAGTCGTCGTCCACGACGATGAAGCCTTTCTCGTCGGTTTCGACTCCGGCCGTTTCGAGTTCGAGGCCTTCCGTTTGGGGGACGCGGCCGGCGGCGATCAGCACGCGATCACACTTGATGGGATCGGCGTTTTCGCATTCGACGCGGCATTTGCCCTTCTTCGACGCCTGCGCTGCGGTGACGCGGCTGCCCAGGTGAAATTCCAGGCCCTGCTTTTCAAAGATCTTCTGCGCGGCGGCTGCAACTTCGGAATCGGTTCCGGGCAGGATGCGGTCGAGATACTCCAGCACTGTGACTTTGGCGCCGAGCCTGCGCCAGACCGTTCCCATTTCCAGGCCGATGTAGCCTGCCCCGATGACGACGAGGTGTTCGGGGACGGACTCATAGGCGAGCGCCTCAGTGCTCGTCCCGATCCAGTCGCCATCAAGTTCCACGCCGGCGAGCTGGGCCGGCTTGCTGCCGGTGGCGATGAGGATCGACTCGGCTTCGAGCTCGGTCTCGCTCTCCTCGCCTTTGACGGCGACCCGCCCGGAGCCGTTGAGGCGGCCGCGCCCCTGGACGTGTTGGATGCTGTTCTTTTTGAGCAGCGACGCGACTCCCTTGGTGAGCGTTGTGACGACGCGGTCCTTGCGGTGCAGCATTGCGGACAGGTCGAGTTCGGCCTTGGTCTTGATGCCGTGGTCGCTGAATGCGTGGTTCGCCTCGGCATAGAGTTCGCTGGATTCGAGCAGCGCCTTGCTGGGAATGCAGCCGACGCGGAGGCAGGTTCCGCCGAGTTGGTCATTCTCGTCGACACAGGCGACCTGCATGCCGAGCTGCGCGGCGCGGATTGCGGCGACGTAACCGCCCGGACCGGCGCCGATGACGACGAGATCGAACTTGTGCTGTTTGCTCATAAGCCGGAGAATTGTTGCAGCGGGAAGCGCGGCCGGCGCTGATCAGACTTCGATCAGCATTCGCGCCGGGTCTTCGATCGCTTCGGCGATTCGTTTGAGAAACGTGACCGCTTCGCGACCGTCGACGACGCGGTGATCGTAGGTGAGGGCGAGGTACATCATGGGGCGGACGACGATTTCACCGTCGCGCACGACGGGACGGTCCTGGATGGCGTGCATGCCGAGGACTCCGCTCTGCGGCGGATTGACGATCGGCGTGGAGAGCAGCGAACCGAAGATGCCGCCGTTGGTGATCGTGAAGGTGCCGCCGGACAGTTCGTCGATGTTGAGTTTTCCGTCGCGGGCGCGGCGGGCGAAGTCATCGATGGCCCGTTCGATCTCGGCAAAGCTGAGCCGCTCGGCGTTTCGGATGACCGGCACCATGAGGCCCTTGTCGGTGCTGACGGCGACGCCGATATCGAAGTAGTTCTTGTAGACGATGTGGTCTTCGCGGATTTCCGCATTGAGTTTGGGGGTCTGCCGGAGGGCGTCGACGGCGGCTTTGACGAAGAACGACATGAAGCCGAGTTTGACGTCGTACGTCTTGACGAACTCGTCCTGATGCCGCTTCCGCAGCGCCTTGACGGCGGAGAGGTCGACTTCGTTGAAGGTGGTCAGCAGCGCGGCGGACTTCTGGGCATCGACCAGCCGCTGGGCGATGCGCCGCCGGATGGGGCTCATCGGGACCGCTTCTTCCCGGCGGTCTGCTGATCCGCGGGGGGCCGGTCCGGCTTGCGATTCCGGCTGTTCTCCGTCCTGTTCGGCGGCGCGGCGGAGGACGTCTTCCTTGAGGAGGCGGCCTCCGGGTCCGGTGGCTTCAACGTCTTCGCTGCGGAGCCCGTGTTTCTGGAGGGCGCGTCTGGCGGCGGGCATGATGCGCGGTTGCACTTCGACGTCCGCGTCTTTCTCGTCTTCGTCGTCGTCAGCGGTCGCTGCGTGCTGTTGTTCGTCCGCATCGTCTTCGTCAGTGGGAGCTGCTTGCTGTTGTTCGTCCGCGTCGTCTTTCGCTTGCGACTTCTCTGACTCGGCTGGTTTCTGCCGGTCCTGGTCTGCGTCGGCTTTCGCCTGCTGCTTCTTGCCGGATTTCTTCGAGGATTCTTCGGCGGTCTGTTCGTCTTCGATCACGGCGATGACTTCGCCGACCTGGGCGGTTTCGCCGCTCTGCTTGATGATTTTGGAAAGGACGCCTTCGGCCGGGGCGGGGATGTCGAACGTCGCCTTTTCGCTTTCGATCTCGACGACCTCTTCGTCCTTCTCGACGCGGTCACCCGACGATTTGCGCCACTCACCGATGTAGACTTCGGTGACCGACTCGCCGACGGAGGGAATTTTCAGTTCGACAGGCATGGGTGAGTCTCTCTCGATCGCCTTCGTTTTTCACAGGAGCTGAACCGGGAGCGGGAACGTTGTTGTTTCTGCCGTTCGTCACGATCCGCCGAAGGCGCGCTGCATGAGCTTTTTCTGTTCGATTTCGTGCGCCGTTTTTGAGCCGGTGGCCGGGCTGCACGATTCGCGGCGGGAGATGTAGGAGAGCGGCAGGCGGCCGCACACGCGGTTGCCCCAACGGTGCTGGAGGTAGCGCATCGCTCCCATATTGGCCGGTTCTTCCTGCACCCAGAAGACCGAAACGTCGTCGTGATATCGTTCCAGTGCGGAACGGAGTTCATCCTCGGGAAAGGGATAAAGTTGCTCGATTCGCACGACGGCGACGTCGTCCCGCTGCGAGGCGTCGCGCTCTTCGATAAGGTCGAAATAGACTTTTCCACTGCAAAGCAAAACGCGGCTGACGCGGTGGAGTTCCTCGGACGTCTCGGGGATGACGTTCTGAAAGCGTTCGCCGGCGCAATCCTCGAGATTTGAGACCGACTTGGGATGCCGCAACAGGCTCTTGGGGGTCATAACGACCAACGGCTTGCGCCAGCGGCGGAGCGCTTGACGCCGCAGACAGTGGAAGTACTGGGCGGGAGTCGTGGGGTAGACGATCTGCATGTTGTCTTCTGCGGCGAGCATCAGGAACCGTTCCAGCCGCGCACTGGAGTGCTCGGGGCCCTGGCCTTCGAATCCGTGCGGCAGGAGCAGGACGAGTCCGCTGAGCCGCCGCCATTTGTCTTCGGCGCTGGCGATGAACTGGTCGATGATGACCTGAGCGGCGTTGGCGAAGTCCCCGAACTGCGCCTCCCAGATCACGAGGCTGTCGGGACGGTCGAGGCTGTATCCGTATTCGAAGCCGAGCACTCCGGCTTCTGAAAGGGGGCTATTATAGATTTCGACCGGGGCCTGGTTGTCGGCGAGATGCTGTAAGGGGGTGAAGGTGCGCCCGTCCTCGACGTCGTGCAGGACGGCGTGCCTTTGGCTGAACGTGCCGCGCTGCGAGTCTTGTCCCGACATGCGGATGCAGATTCCCTCGGTCGCCAGGGAGGCGAAGGCGAGCGACTCGGCGGCGGACCAGTCGAGCGGTTTTTCTCCACGTGCCATTTCGAGGCGTCGCTGCATGCCGCGTTTGATCTTGCGGTGCGGGTGGAAGTCTTCGGGGAGCTGCGTCTGTTTTTCGAGCAGGGCCTTGAGTCGTTCGGGATCGACGCCGGTGTCGACGTCCGCGACTTCGGTGACGGGACCGCCCTGATATCCCTCCCAGACCCCGGCGAGCATTTCGGGCTGCGGGATGTAGTCTTCGCGGCGGGCGGTCTTCAGTTCCGCTTCGAGATGCGCGCGGCGTTCGGCGGCGATCTCTTCCACTTCCGATTCGCTGACTTGCCCGAGATCGACCAGGTGCCGTTCGTAGCTTTCCCCGACTGATTCGCGCTGCTTGATCGCGCGGTACATCTGCGGCTGCGTAAACTCCGGCTCGTCGCCCTCGTTGTGACCGCGCAAGCGATAGCAGTACATGTCGATCACGACGTCGCGCTGAAACCGTCGGCGGAATTCCATCGCGAGATGGACGGCCTGGGCGACGGCCTCGGGTTCTTCGCCGTTGACGTGGAAGATGGGGATCTGCAGCATCCGCGCCACGGCGGTGGCGTAGGTTGTGGACCGGCCCTGGGAGGGGGGCGTGGTGAAGCCAAGCTGGTTGTTGACGACGACGTGGACGGTCCCTCCGACGGAGTATCCGGTGAGTCCGCTGAGGTTGAGGGTCTCCTGGACAATGCCCTCTCCGGCGAAGGAGGCGTCGCCGTGGATCAGCAGCACCATGCCGCGCTTCCGCTCGATATCGCCGAAGCGGTCCTGCTTGGCCCGCATCCGTCCCAGGGCGACGGGATTGACGAATTCGAGATGGCTGGGGTTAAAGCAGAGGGAAACGTGGATGTTGTGACCGCTTCCGGTCGTCCAGTCGTTGCTGTAACCCATGTGGTACTTGACGTCGCCGCGTCCGATGTGGAGTTCGGGGTCGACGTCTTCAAACTCGCGGAAGATCTGCCGGGGATGCTTGCCGACGATGTTGGCGAGTACGTTGAGCCGCCCGCGGTGCGCCATGGCGAGCACGATCTCTTTGACGCCGTGGTCCCCGGCGGTCTCGAAGGCGAGGTCGAGGAGCGGGATGAGGCTTTCGGCGCCTTCGAGCGAGAAGCTCTTGGCGCCGGTGTATTTCTTCTGCAGGAATTCCTCGAAGACGACGGCGTCGATCAAGCGCCGCAGGATCCGCAATTGCGTTTCGCGGGGGAGGGTGAGGCGGTTTTCGGTCGACTCCATGCGGTCCTGCAGCCACTGCCGCACCTGCAGGCTGTCGATGTGCATGAACTGAACGCCGATCGACCGGCAGTAGGTGTTGCGGAGCCACTGCAGAATCTCGCGGAGCGTCCGCGACCGCGGGCCGCCGACCCAGCTTGTCGAGAACGTGCGATCGAGGTCTTCGTCGCTGAAGCCGTAGAACTCCGGCTTCAACTCGGCCGGTTCGATCCGTTGGTGTTCGAGGGGATCGACGCGGGCGATGATGTGTCCCCGCACGCGGTAGTTGCGGATGAGTTGGTCGACCCGCTCCTGGAGAACGACGGCGCGGCTGTCTTCGGTTTGCCGTCCGCTTGGGGGAGGATTGAACGCACTGCGCCGTTTGAAGGACGGGGAACGGCGGAAGGACTCCTGCGAGTCGCCGGAGGGAGCGTGATTGAACCAGTCTCTCCACTGTTGGGGAACGAGCGAGGGATTCCGCTGGTACTGCTCGTAGAGGATTTCCAGAAACTCGAGGCTTTCACTGCCGGGCGGGGGGGTGGAATCTCCGGTCTCTTCGCGGCCGGCCGCCTTGCGCGGGGCATTCTGCCGGGAATCGGAGGGGGACGGCGATTTCTGATTCATTTCCCGTACGCCGCCTGAGCGTGAGGTGACACTGATCGAAAAGGTGCAGAATTCGGGTCGACGGTGAGATCCTGTGCCCCAATTTTATGGCGCGCAGCGACCGGGTGCATGATTGTTCCACGGGATTCGCGGAGGTTTTTCGGGAGGAGCGGCCACAAATTGCCGCTGCGAACAGCGCTTATTCCGAGTCGCCTTCCGCGCCGGCGACTGAAGCGGCGTCGGGATTCTTGCCCAAGAGGCGGTGCTGCACGAAACTCACAACGACCAGCACGACCAACGCAAAGCCGGTGACTTCGACGGCGAGCCAGATGCGGTCGAAGGCGACGGCGATCCCAATGCCGGCCGTCAGAAAGATGGAAGCGGCCGTCGTGAGCCCTTCCACCTGATTTCCGCGATGGTGGACGATCGTGCCGGCGCCCAGGAAGCTGATGCCGACGACGATGGCCTGGATGACGCGAATCGGATCGGCTGCGATCTGACGGTCGGCGTTCTGCTGCTGGAAAAAGTCCATGGCTCCCTCGGCCAGCAGAACCAGCAGTGCAGCGCCGCTGGCGACAAAGATGTGGGTCCGCAATCCGGCCGGCTTGTCGGCGATCTCCCGTTCCAGGCCGATGGCGCCGCCGAGAACTCCCGCCAGGCAGACGAGCCCAAACGAATCGAGATCAAGGGACGTGTCCATGAGTCACGCTGACGCCTCGGACGGTTCTTCGATCGGAAAGCCGGCTTCCTTCCAGTCGACCTTTCCGGCCTCGTAATCGTACACGGTTGTGTATCCCAGTTCCTCCATCCGGCGGGCCGCCTTGGCGGACGCTTCGCAGTCGGTGTTCATGCAGTAGACGAGGACGGGCGCATCCCTGTCCGGGGCGACCTCTTGAATGTTCTCGTCGAAGGAATCGTTCAACGGGACGTTGCGGGCGCCCGGGAGATGGAACTTGTTGAAGTATTCTTCGTCGAGGGTTTCGACGACCGTCAGATCCTCTTCATTCTGAATCAGGTCTCGGGCCTCGGCGCGGCTGATGGCTTGCATGATAGGTTCACCTCTTCTGGTGGACATGGAACAGGGCGTGGCAGGTACCGGCTTCGTCTCGTGTTCCGTCAATCGCAAATTTTCGGGTTGAGCGGTCCGCTCGGGAGCACGAATCCCGCAGGGTTTCGTGCGGAGTCGCAGTCCGAGCAACCCGAAGACAAAGCCCTGACAGGGCATTACTCGTGTGCGGCAACGCAGGACTGGGGCAGGTCGGCGCGGGAGACCACGCCGATCATGCGGTAGTCAGCATCGATGACGGCTGCGCGGCGAATCTGTTTCTCATCCATCTGCCGCACCGCCTCGTCGATCGTGGTGCTCTCCGGCAGGGTGGCGATGCCGGTCGTGACGCCTTCGGCAGGCGTCCCGGCAGAGAGAATCGCCCCGACCGTGGTTTCATCGGGGTCGAGGTTGCGGGCAATCGCGCGGACGACGATGTCCCGGTCGGTGATGACTCCGGCCGACACCTCTTCGTGCGTGACGGGCAGGAAGCCGACGTCCTTCTCCGCCATGAGTTGCGCCGCTTCCCGGACTGTCGCTGTGGATTGAATGGTCCAGATGTCTTCGGTCATGAATTCGCGAATTGTCTGCATCACGTTTCCTTTTCCATTGGCTATGTGCATTGCGGCCCGGCGCGCAGGTTTACTGATTTGAAGTTCCGGTTAGAGCAAATTGCTCTACCTTGTGTCCGCGTCGAACGGTTTTTGAGGCTGCAGGGGCGGAAATCCGCGAGACAGATCGCCAACAGTGATTCGCAAACCGCTCTAATGTGAGGATAGGCCCGTTTCAGCGAGGTGTTGATACGGTGTTCATGCCGCCCGCTTGCGGGAGAAACCCCGAACGCGGTGTGGGGAAAAGTCCCAGGGTCGATTCCGGCGCGATGTGGGATAGAATGCCGTTTCCGAATTGAAAAGGAATGGGACACGGAAATGTCGGAACAGCAAACCTACAAGCAGGTGCGGGACGTCGTCGTTCGGATCCGCGACGCGCATCAGCGGCTGCGCGATGCGTTGGAGGAATCGCGGTCGCGGGCGTCGGATTCACGGTCGCGTCACATGCTCGAGTCTCTCCGCCAGGAAGAACAGGAACTGCAGAGTTCGCTGGCGAAGCAACTGAAGAACGGCGACTCTCAAAAGGTGCTGGACACGTGGCTGCAATACACGCCGGATGCGGAGCTGTTCGAAACGCTGGAGCAGATCGACTTCCGCCCCGAGATGTCGGCGGAAGAGGTCGTGGCGTGCAAGCAGAAATTCGACGAGGACTTGACCGCCTTGTTGCGGCAACTGAAGGAAGCGACCGCCACGCCGAGCGTGGAGGAATTCTTCGGCAGCCTGCTGGAGGAAATTGAGACGCGGATCGGCCAGGCTTCGTGGAAACTGCGTGAATTTCAGGGGGACGAAGACCCGCCTGAGCCGGCCCATTGACTTGGTATGAGCGACACGGCGGCGGCATGGGGGATTCGCCCAGGCGGTCCGGGAGATCATTCCTGAAGCGGTTCGAAACGGGGGCCCGTAACCTTCATTTGAGGCAGTGGCCCCGGAAGAATCACCTGCACGGGAAGGCAGTTTGATGTCGGAACACGTCTACAAGCACATCGAAGTCACGGGCACTTCGGCGTCGTCCAGCGACGACGCCGTGCGGAACGCTATCAGTAAGGCGAGCGAGTCGGTGCGAAAACTGCGCTGGTTCGAGGTGACGGATCTGCGGGGCGAAGTGAACGACGGTCAGGTCGCCCACTGGCAGGCCACGGTGAAAATCGGTTTCCGGATTGACGAGTGATGCGCTGCACCCTCGTCAGCTTCCCATGAACGACGGGCCTTGAAGGAGTATGGCATGCTGCGATTTCTGGCGAGCACTTGCGGCGTGTTGATGGAGGTGAGCGTGTTTTCCATCGGCGACCCGACGCCGGCGGCAATGAGCGTGGCCGCCATCGGACTGGTTTTGTCCGTCACGGTGTGGTCGAACGAATTGCGCCGGCTGGCCGATCGGCTTGTCGGATTGGACTTGCGCTCCGCGGATGTCTCAGAATCTCACCCGAAAACTGATTGAATCTCATCTGCTGGACGGTGAGACCTCGCCCGGCAGCGAAATCGCGCTGCGCATCGACCAGACGCTGACCCAGGATGCGACCGGCACGCTGGTGATGCTGGAACTCGAAGCGATGGGCGTTGATCGCGTGCAGACGGAGCTTTCCGCGCAGTACGTCGATCACAACCTGATCCAGGAGGACTTCAAGAATCCTGACGATCACCTGTTTCTGGAGAGCGCCTGCCGGCGGTTCGGCGTCTGGTACAGCCGGCCGGGCAACGGCGTGAGCCACCCGGTCCACCAGGAGCGCTTCGGCAAGCCCGGAAAGACGCTGGTCGGGTCGGACAGTCACACTCCCGCGGCGGGGGCGATCGGGATGCTGGCGATTGGTGCGGGCGGCCTGGAGGTCGCGCTGGCGATGGCGGGCCGTCCCCTCCACATCCAGATGCCCGAAGTGTGGGGGGTGGAACTGGTCGGCGACCTCCCCGACTGGGTCAGCGCGAAGGACGTCATTCTGGAACTGCTGCGCCGCCACGACGTGGACGGCGCCGTCGGATGCGTGCTCGAATACTTCGGCCCCGGATTGAGCGGTCTGTCGGCGATGGACAGGCATGTGATCGCCAACATGGGGACCGAACTCGGGGCGACCTCCAGCGTGTTTCCCTCGGACGAGGAAGTCCGCCGTTACCTGGCGTCGCAACAACGGGAAGAGGACTGGACGGAACTGACGGCCGATCGAGGGGCGGAGTACGACCGGGAAGAGACGATCGACCTCTCGGAACTGGAGCCGCTGATTGCGATGCCTTCCAGTCCCGGCAACGTCCGGCCGGTGCGCGACGTGGAAGGGGAGGAGATCTACCAGGCGTATCTCGGCTCGTCCGCGAATCCGGGATACCGGGACTTCGCGGTCGCGGCGGAGATCGTCGCGGGACGGCAAGTCCATTCCGGCGTTTCGTTCGACGTGAATCCGACGTCCCGGCAACTGCTGCTGAACCTGATTCGCGACGGACGGCTGGCAAAGCTGATCGAATCGGGAGCAAGACTGCATCAGGCCGGCTGCAATGGATGCATCGGCATGGGCCAGGCGCCGGCCAGCGGCAAACTGAGTCTGCGGACTGTGCCCCGCAATTTCCCCGGGCGGTCCGGCACGCCTGACGACCAGGTCTGCCTGGTCAGTCCCGAGACGGCGGCGGCGTCTGCCTTAACGGGGCGCGTTTCCGATCCGCGCAAACTTGACCGGCCGTGTCCGCGGATCGAGGAACCGGAGAATCCGGTCATTCAAACCGACCTGCTGAGTCCCCCTCCGCCTGAAGACGAAAGGCGGTCGGTGGAACTGGTCAAGGGGCCGAATATTGTGTCTCTGCCGGAGTTCGAGGAACTGCCGGACGAACTTGCTCTGCCGGTGTTGTTGAAAGTCGGCGACGATGTTTCCACGGACGAGATTCTGCCGGCCGGAACCCGCGTGCTGCCGTATCGCAGCAACATCCCGAAGATCGCGGAGTTCGCCTTCGAGGCCGTTGACGAGACGTATTCCCGCCGGGCGCGGGAATCGAAGGACGACGGCGGGCATGGCATCGTCGCGGGGGACAACTACGGCCAAGGCTCCAGCCGGGAACATGCGGCGCTCGCTCCCCGGTATCTCGGTTTACGGGTCGTCATCGCCAGGAGCTTTGCGCGCATCCACTGGCAGAATCTGGTGAACTTCGGCGTCTTGCCGCTGACCTTCGTCGAGCCGGACGACTATGACCGCGTGGCGGATGATGCGCGGCTTCAACTGAAGTCTCTGCGAAAGCTCGGCGAACAACGCGAACTGCACGTGCACGTCCTCGGGGATGAGGGAGGCGAATTCAGCGTGCGGCACAACCTGTCGCCCAGACAGGTCGAGATGTTGCTGGCCGGAGGACTGATTCCGCAGGTGCGCTCCGCCGGTTGACGGCGCGAACTCGTCAGTTCTTCCGCAGCGATGAACTGAGCAAGGAACCCCCGCCGGTTGCTGCGGCGCGGCTTCGCGCGTGAAGTCCGGCTCGTCGTGATTGCGCAGGCCGCCACGAGGGGGCCAATACGTTGGAAAGCCAGTCCGAGAAGCGCTCGGGATCAAGAGCGGGTCGGAGGGATGAATGCGTTTGTTTCTTCGTGTCCATGAGTCCGTTATGTAAGTTCCTGTCTTGGACGACAGCCGCCGGTTGCATCACCGATTGCCGTCGATCCACCAATCGTGTCAGCCGTTCGTTGTCGGAGTGGGAAACGACTGTCCCGCCTGGACCGTCTCGGGAGACTCCTTGGTGAGCCACTGGCGGGCGTCGTCGATTTCAAATCGCTCGAAGTACCTGATTTTGGCTGATGTAAACGGCTTACAGAATGCGGCCATCGCTTCCTGCCATCTCTTCTCGCCGACGAGAGCCAGCCGTTCGACGTCGTTGAAGTGCTTGACGTCGAACTTGACATCCGCCCACAATCCGCCGAACGTCCAGCCGTGAAAGTCGTGCATTTCGCACAGGATTCGCAATTTGCCGTGCTCTCGAATCAGACTTTCAATCTGCGGCCCGAACTGGTTGTAATCCTGTTCGGTGAGCTTGCCCGTGAGCCGCAGTTCCAGAAACTTTTCCTGCGGGTTGTGATTGATGGTGGCAGGCATTCCGTTCTCCTTCCCCGGATCGTGGTCGCCCTGAGTGATGGTTGCAGGGTAAGCGTTGTGCTCGCTTCCGTCTTCAGGACCGGGCGGACCGGGCTATGGGGGTCAGATGCTCTTGCTGCACTGGGGGAATCCCCCATTTCGTCAATCACCTACCCGCAATTCAGGGATTCCACCGGGTCGCGCGGCGCGGTCTTCGTGGATTCTGATGCCACGCAGCGGCATGCGGTCTGCGGTTCTTCTTTTCCCTCCGGTGGCCTCGCGACATGTTGGACTTTGAGATTCCCTTGTGGGGAAACCTGGCGCTGTTCTTCGGATCGGCGGGGGTGATCGGCGTCGCCGGGGTGAAGGCGGCCGGGCTGGCCGACCGCCTCGCCGATCGCACCGGGATGGGGGAGGCGGTCACGGGAACGGTCTTTCTTGGTTTCCTGACTGCGCTGCCGGGGCTGTTGGCGTCGGTCGTTGCGGCGTCCAAGGGGCACGCTGCGCTCGCGATCAGCAACGCCCTGGGGGGCATTGCGGTGCAAACGACGGCGCTGGCGGTGGCCGACATCGCGCACAGCCGCGCCAATCTGGAGCACGCTGCGGCGTCGGTCCCGAACATGATGCAGGCCACGATGCTGATCGCATTGATGGTGCTCGTGCTGTGCGGGTTGAGCGGGCCGAACGTCGCCGTCGCCCACGTGCACCCGGCGACGCTCTTGTTGATTCTCGCGGCCGGCAGCGCGTTCTGGCTGGTGCTCGGTACGCGGGACCAGCCGATGTGGAAGCCGACGCAGACCGACGAAACGGTCGAAGATGAGCCGAACGAAGCGTATCGGAAAGGGAGCCTGCGGAAGATGGTGGTCGGGCTGGTCATCTCGGCGGGCCTCACCGGGGTGAGCGGCGCGCTGGTGGCGGAGTCGTCCGAAAACCTCGTGGAGCAGACCGGCATCCCGGAAGCGGTTGTGGGCGGGCTGTTCATGGCGCTGGCGACGTCGCTGCCGGAACTCGTGACAAGCGTGGCGGCCGTTCGCCGGGGCGCGCTGACGCTCGCGGTCAGCGACGTCGTGGGGGGCAACTTCTTCGACGTGCTGTTCGTCGCAGGCGCGGACCTGTTCTATCTGCAGGGTTCGATTTATCACGCCGAGGCGGTCGGCCAGAGTGAGGTGTTCCTGACCAGTTTGACAATCCTGCTGAACGTGATTCTGCTGGCGGGACTGATCTTTCGCCAGAAGAAGGGGCCGGGCAACATCGGGTTTGAAAGTGTGCTGATGATCGTGATCTACTTGTGCGGGTTTCTTGTCATCTCGCTTGCCCTTTAGCGGCGGCCCTTCCGAAACGGCGAGCGGCTGTCCCGATCCGGCGTCGCGAAGCCGGCGAGTCGTTCTGAAAACCGGGTTTCTTCTCCAGACAACCGCCCATGGACACCCAGCCTCTGATCGAGATCGGCCTCGTGGTGGTCGGCCGGCTTGACCCGGTCGACACGCGAGCGGTGGAGAACGCGCGTCAGCGGGTGAAGGACGATCTGCGGAGGTGGTTTCCCGAATTCGAATGGCGAATCACGGTCGTCGAACGCTACGAAACGGTCGTCGGCCGCCGCGAGCAACCGGCTGCGTTGTTTCAGCAGGGCCAATGGGAGCGGGACTTTCAAAACTGGGATTTCGTGCTCGTCGTGACGAGTGCGGATCTCATCGGTTACGACAAGCCTTTCACGTGGGCGGCCGTGTCCCGCACACTCGATCTGGCAGTGCTCTCGACGGCGCGCGTCGACCCGCGGGCTGTGGACGCGGGGGTCGAGGCGGAGGCGCGGGTGGAGGTCGTTTCGCATCGGCTGGGCGTGCTGATTCTCCGCTGCCTGGCGCATCTGAACGGGCTGGAGGAGGTCGACGAGACGTCCAACCTGATGTGGGAGGCGGGCGATCCGGAGGAACTCGACGAGGCATCATCGCTGACTGACGATCAGATTTCCGAGATGCGCGGCAATCTGCTGGAGATCGCCGATCTGCGCCTGGAAGAGCAGGACGATCCGGGGCGGCGGAATTCCGTTGCGTTCCTGTTGAAGGCGGCCTGGTGCCAGCGATCGGAGATCGTCGCGGGAGTTCTGCAAGCCGCGCCGTGGGAATTCCCGATCCGGCTGAGCCGCTTGACGACCGCCGCCGTTTCGGCCGCGCTGGTGCTGTTGATCACGGCCGAAGTGTGGGACATGTCCCTGGACCAGTCGGCGCTGTCGGTGGGCGTGCTGGCGCTCGTCGTCCTGACTGTGACGACGACCTACGTCGTCTCCCGGCAGAAGCTCCTGGTGCGGCGCCAGGACCGGTTGTTGAGTGAGCAGATCGCCGTCAGCAATATCACGTCGGTCGTCACCGTCCTGTGCGGGCTGATCTGCACGCTCTGCTGTCTCTATGCGACATGCCTGGCCTTGGCGCTGCTGCTGTTCTCCCGGCAACTCGTCCACGACTGGTCGGCGGCGGAGGCCGGCGCCGTGCAAACGTCCGCCTACCTGCTGACGAGCGGGGTCGTCTCCGCGCTGGGCGTTTCGATCGGCGCGCTGGGGGCGGCGTTCGAAGATCAGGTGTACTTCCGGCATGTGATCTTCGTCGACAAGGAATTGTAACGAGGCAGGGCTTCGGACCCCTGTCCATTACACACAACTCGGCTGGGCTGGACCCGAGGAAGCAAGCCGAAGGGATTCTCGAATGGGACACGGATTTCCACGGATTCGACGGATGAGCACGGATTTTGGGGGTATTCCTCAAGCGGCGGCAGCGCACTGGGGACGACGCTGCAAGCGTCGCACAGCAAAGCCGGGGGTCGCGACGTCAGGAGCGCACCCCCGGTCTGCGGTTTGCGCGCATGCAGGAACGTTGAAGGCGTTCGACAGGCGGCTGTGGAACTCCTTCAGAGTTCATGCGGCAACGTCGTCCACGTCAACCCAGGGTGGCGCGGCTCCGCCGCTGACCCTGGGCTCTGATTGTCGTACGCCTTCAGCGTACGAACCGCACCCGCGTGGACCGCATTGACGCCGCCAATAGGCGATCGAGTTGTGTGTAAACGACAGCCTCGGACCCGACTCCTGCTGTTGCTGCGCTTCAGTCTTGTAAGAGTCGAACTGGCAAGAGTCGAAGAATCCTCCGCGCTAGGGAATTCCCCGATGTCAACGCGGTTGTGCGTCGGTATAGTCACGAAACGCCGTTGCAGCCTCGCTGCAACCAGTCGCCTCTCTTTGACCCACAAGGAACAATCAGTGGTTTCCATAATGACGAGCCGTCCGTCGGTAGACTCCAAGAAGAATGCGACCCGAATCCTGGTCATTGACGATCATCCCGTCGTCCGCAAGGGGCTGAAGATGATGATCGAGGGCGAGCCCGACCTGACGGTGTGCGGCGAGGCCAGCGGGCTCTCGCAGGCGATGCAGGAATACTTCGCCACCGAGCCGGACGTCGTCATTGCCGACATCTCTCTGGAGAACGGCAGCGGAATCGAACTGGTCAAGGAACTGATCGCGCAAGACAAGGATCTGAAAGTCCTCGTCTGCTCGATGCACGAGGAGTCGCTGTTCGCCGAGCGGGCGCTCCGCGCCGGCGCGAAGGGTTACATCAACAAGGAACAGGCGACGGAGCAATTGATCGAAGCGATCCGCGCCGTGTCGAAAGGCCGCGTTTACCTCAGCCGCGAAATGACCGACCACATGCTCTGCCGCCAGGTCGGCGTCGGCAAGGAGCCGCCGAAGTCGGAAATTGAAACGCTCTCCGATCGGGAACTGGAGGTCTTCGAGCAGATCGGGCACGGAGTGACGACGCGGCAGATTGCGGAGAAACTGCACCTGAGTCCCAAAACGGTCGAGACCTACCGCGAGAATATCAAGCACAAGCTGAATCTCTCGAACGCGACGGAGTTGACGCAGCGGGCCGTGCAGTGGGTGCTTGAGAACTCCTGACGGTGCGGTCGCGGCAGCACGGGCCGCCGGCTCAGGCCTGCCTCGCGTTCGAATCTTCGGAGATGCTTTCCTCCCATGCCGCCGGTGCGGGGCGGGTCGCTTCATTGGGAATGACGGCGAACATCCCCAGCAGCATCCCCAGGATCACGTGGTTCTGAGAGGCGGGCGGGGCCGACCCGAAGCCGTGCCAGTACGCGAATCCGATCAGCCACACCGCGACGGCCATCGTGGCGACATGCGCGTGTCGCGTCGGATGCCAGTACGAGAAGAGCGCGAACAGAATAACGGCCGTTCCACAGCCGAGGTCATTCGCCCAGAGAGCGACCTGGCCCGATTCGTGCTGGAAGATGAACGGGCTGATCAGCAGCCAGCAGCCCAGCATGATTTCCACGACGCGACTCCACACGCTGAACTCCTTATTCGGCCGGCGGCTTGATGAACGAATCGGCGATGCGATCCGCCTCGGGCGTGCGCAGCCCGCAGAACGCTTTCCACAGCAGCTTCTTGTCACGGGTTTCCTGCCAGACCTGTTTCAGATAAAGCAGGCAGGACCAGACTTCATCGAACGCCATGTAGACCAGGATCAGCGAGATCACCGCGGTCACGAGGCAGAGAAAGCACCACGATCCGACGACCGCCCCCTGCAGCACCACCAGCACCGCGCTCACGATCCCCAGCGGGATGACGTCGATTCCAAAGATGAGCACCAGCCAGGGACGGTATTGCCAGCGCCGCGTGGAGCCGGCGAGCCCGAAGATCGCGTCGCCCAGATAGGCGACGGCGCCGAAGATTGCGTCAGGGACGAGAAACCAATGCCGCATCCGCTCAGAGACGCCGGAATCCAGCACCGCTTCGGTCTGTTTTCCGAAAATCGGATCCCAGGCGGTGGAAACGAGCCGCCACTGGTACAGACCCATGTACGCGGCGATGAAGAAGGCAATCATCGCCAGGATGCAGATCGGAATCCTCTGGGGCCAGGACGACGGATTGTAGTCCCACGGACGGGGAGCGACGTCGAGCGGGCCGGCGTCCGCAGTCCGGGGCTGGTTCGGATCATGTGCCATGGTGGCAACTTCATACCAGCGGGCGAACGCGCCGCGCATCGGATCAGACCCGACGCCGGCGTCGGGAAATCCCCCAACCTGATCGGAGAAGACTACTGAGGGTGAGCGGCAATTATGACGCGACAATAGGTGCGTCAATAATCAACGTATGGGCGTAGGCTTCGTCAAAGCTGAATCGGCGCCCAACCCGTCAATCCAGGATTGAACAACCAGTAGTGACCTCAAGGAAAGGATGCGATGGCCAACGGACCGCAAACCAGGGAAACGATTCTGATTACCGGCGCGAGCGGGTTGATCGGCGCGCGGGTGGCCCGGGAACTCCAGAACGACTACTCGCTGGTCGGACTCGACGTGGAGCCGCCCGGCGATTCGAGCCTGCCGCTCGACCATGTCGATGCGGACCTGACCGATGACGACAGTGTGAACGCGGCGCTCGACGCGGTGCAAGCGAAGCACGGGTCGCGGCTCGCCAGCGTGATCCATCTGGCAGCCTACTATGATTTCTCGGGCGAACCGAGCCCGCTCTACGATGAACTGACCGTGCAGGGAACCCGCCGGCTGCTGCAGGGGTTGCAGCAGAAAAACTTTCAGGTGGAGCAATTCGTCTTTTCGAGCAGCCTGCTCGTGATGCGGCCGGATGCCGCAGGCCGGGAGATCTCCGAACTGTCGGCGACACGCGCCGAGTGGGCCTACCCACAATCGAAGCTCGAAGCGGAAGAAGTGATCCGGAAGGAGCACGGAGATATTCCATACGTGATCCTGCGGATCGCGGGGGTCTACGACGAGCAGTGCCACTCGCTTCCCGTCTCACAGCAGATCGCGCGGATTTACGAGAAACAGATGGAAAGCTTCGTATTTCCCGGCAACACCACGCACGGCCAGGCGCTGGTGCATCTGGACGACCTGGCCGTTTGCTTCCGGAAGGTTGTGGAACGCCGGCGGGAACTGGGCGGGCAGGATCTGTTCCTGATCGCAGAGCCGGACGTCATGAGCTATCGCGATCTGCAGGAGGAAATCGGCGAGCTGATTCATGGACGAGAGTGGCCCACGATTCGTATTCCCAAAGTCGTAGCGAAAGCGGGAGCGTACGTCGAAGGCAAATTCTCCGGCGACGATGAGCAGCCGTTCATCAAGCCGTGGATGATCGACCTCGCCGACGATCATTATGAAGCGGACGTCTCTCACGCCTGCGTGCGGCTGGGTTGGGAGCCGCAGCACCGCCTGCGGGACACGCTCCCGGCGATGATTGAATTCCTGAAGAGTGATCCGCGCGCGTTCTACAAGGAGAACAAGCTGCCCGTGCCGGAGGAACTCTCTGCCGGCCGGTAATACGAACCTGGTCGGCGTCGGAGTCGCCGGCGAAACTTGCACTCACGACGGACCGTCGCCGGCCCCGTCCGACCGACGTCGGGTTGACTGCTTGCGCGTCTTATGCGAACAAGGATCGCTCGGGCCGAGTTTGAACACCTTTGCAGCGGGGACATGATGTCGGAATACACGATCAGCGAAGAAGTCGTGGCGGGGGCCTCTCCGGAGGATGAGGAATCGGTCCGGAACCTGGCGAAGAGCGGTTTCAAGGCGATCCTGAACCTTCGCCCGACCGACGCGCCGGCTCAGTTTTCCTCCCGCGACGAGGGCCTGGCCGCGGCCGAAGCAGGGCTGACATACCTCTGTTTTCCGGTCGCCGAGGGTGAGGTGGATGATTTCCACGTGCGAAGCCTGCACTCGAAGCTCAAGCTTCTCCCCAAACCGGTCTTCATGCACGGGGACAATTCCTCAAGCGCCGCCGCTCTGGGCATTCTGGACAGGGCGGTTTCCGAAAACTGGACGGCGGACGAGGCGGTCCAGCGGGCGCGGGAACTGGGCGTCGAAGTCGACGACGCTTCGTTTCGCGGCTTCGTGGAACGGGCCTCCGAGGCGTAAGCGGGCGGCTCATCGAATTCCGCTGTTCGCGAGATCGTTGACAGCAGCGACTCCCGGCCGGCGAAAGACCGCGCTGACACTGTGTGCGATGCAGTTGGCGACACGCCCCGCGCGCTGCTGCCCGCCTTACTGGTGGGTCCGGATGATCTTGATGATTCCCTCGGGATCGGGGATGTCGTAGACCATGATTTCCATGTCGTCCTGACCGGAACTGGAGAGTGCGATGTCGCCGTAGTTGAACATCCGCTCCCAGAGGTTGCGTTCCGACTTGATGTTGCGAACGTCGTCGTGTTGCACCTCGTTGGTCGATTTGGAAATCAAGCCCCGGATGGCGATCGTCCGCTCCGTCGTGACCCGCAAGGTCGTCGACATCGCCTGCACCCAGCGGAACAGGAAGTAAACCAGCCCCGCGGCGAGCAGCACGCTGCCGAGGATCAACAACGTCACGCCCTCCAGACCGAACAGCGCCGCTCCGGCAAGCTGCATCAGGATGGCCGCGATGCCGGCGACACCGGCAAGGATCATCAACAGCGTGAGAAGAATGTGGCTTCGGAACACGGCGGGATGCACTTCGCGCAGAACGCGCTCGTCGTCGGCGTGCTGCTCAACGGTCTTCCGGGCTGAAGAGCCGCGCCCGAACTCATCCGAACTGGGCCGGGCGATGGGCGCCTCGGCCTGAAACTGACGATTGCATTCGGGGCAATCAACGAGTTCGCCCATCATGGCGCTCGCCACACGAACATTCGATTTGCAGTGAGGGCACTGGTAAGTCAGTTCATCGGTGGTGGCAGCCATTCCAGGATCTCCGGGCCGGTGGATAACGTGTGTTGCAGATCGTCGACGGATCTCGGATCAAAGCCGCGCGATTTCCTGATCAGGCGAAAGCAGACGAGAGAAATCCGCAGATAATCGCGGCGACCAGCATGACGAGAGGCCACACGGTCCCACGCCGCATAATCGTGACTCCGCAGCCGACCAGGCACAGGCCGGCGAGCATCGCCCAGACAGCCGCCATCACTTCGTCCGCGCGGTACAGGTCGCGAGGCAACGGTGAGACGTTGAAGATCGCTGCGACGATCGCCATGACGATGACGGCTATGCCGAACCCGATGACGAGCGATCCGAACAGATTGTTCGTGAACGTGCTCGTTTGCCGCGACGCGGGCGGCACATGCGGATCCTCGTTGGCAAGGTCGCGATCCGCTGCGGGGATATGGGGCTTGCTCATGGCTCTCGCTTCCTGACTGTCCAATCGAGTGCTTGTTCGATCCAAGTTTAAGCCTCGCGGCGAATTGCCGCGTCAATGACACTCCGCGGTTTGACCTCAGGGAATTCCCCTACGATTCGGCAAGTGGTCGGTGGATTCCGGATGCGCCTTTCGCAGCTTTTCCAGAGCAAGTTCCGTGCTTTGACTGAAGCCGCTCGCGCCCCGGAAGCGATACGATCCCCCCACTGTGATTCGACTCCACGAGTCGTCGTCGATAACTGCCATGGAGTGACCAGATGATCGCCATGAATAGAATTGAACCGTCAGGATTCAGTGGGATGCCGAAACAATCTGTTGCCTCCCGTTCATCAAGCCGAGGGCACCGCATGGTCGAGCGGGGTCAGGAGCGTCGGTCAAGTTCCCGTGTCGCACCGGAGCATCAGCGCCGCGTGGAACGACTTGAGCGGTTCGCCTCACTCCTGGATGAGGCGTTTCAGATTCCCGGCACGAAATTCCGCGTCGGATGGGACAGCATCATCGGTCTCGTGCCAGGCGTGGGAGACCTCACGACGGCTCTCTTGTCGGCCTACATTATTTTCGAGGCGCGGCGGCTCGGTTTGCCGAAACGGACCCTGATGAGAATGGCCGGGAACGTCGGCCTGGACACTTTGCTCGGATCGGTGCCGCTCATCGGCGACCTGTTCGATGCAACGTTCAAGGCGAACAAGAAGAACATGCGGCTGATGAAAGAACGGCTTCAGCGCCGGTCGGCAGCCCCGTAGGGTGCTTTCTTCCCAGCAGTTGTTGCACTTGGGTCAAGTTTCAGCGACCGACGGGAGCGGGTTCCCACTTTCGAGCGGCAGCTCGCATGATTCGAGGCCCTGCCCTGTTAGGTTACTTTGTTTTCGGAACTCGTGGCACTTGGGTCAAGTTTCAGCGACCAACGGGAGCGGGTTCCCGCTTTCGAGCGGCAGCTCGCATGATTCGAGGCCCTGCCTCGTTAGAGCGGTGGTCCCGCGATGGAAGATTTTATTCTGGAGACCGTGAAGTCGGTGGGTTATGTGGGCGTGGCGCTGTTGATGCTCGCTGAGAACATCCTTCCGCCGATTCCCTCCGAGATCGTGATGCCGGCGGCCGGCGCGTCGGCCAGCAGGGGCGATCACTCGCTGATCGGGATGATCGTCGCCGGCACGATCGGCGCGGTGCTCGGCAGCCTTCCGTGGTATGGCATCGCCCGGTATGTGGGGACGGAGCGGTTCGCCGACTGGGCCGATCGGCACGGCCACTGGTTGGGAACGAATCGCAAGGAAATCGAACGGGCCGATGATTGGTTCGATCACTACGGCCGGTGGGCCATTCTGATCGGCCGGTTGGTGCCCGGAATTCGCACGCTGATCGGCGTTCCGGCCGGTTTCGCCGAGATGCCGCTGGCACAATATCTCGTCTACACGACGATCGGCACGGCCGCCTGGACCGCGTTGCTGGCCGTAGCGGGCTACTGGCTGCAAGGCCAGCACGAGGCGATTGCCACCGTCGTCAAATGGATCGGCGTGGGAGTCTTCGTGTTTCTCTGTGTCTGGTACGTCGCCCGGATCATCGTGCGGAAGCGGGAGAAGCAGCAGTCCTCCCCCGCCTGAGCCGACCTGGGGAAATCCCATAGCCGGATCAGTGATTCTCCCGTGGGAGTCGCCAACCACGCCGGTTACCGTCGGTGGAAACGGATGGTTCGCTCCAGCCGAGTCGGTCGCTTCTCGGCCGAGGAGCCGGCCGAACACACAAAAAACCGAAAGGTGGTGCAACGTGGCCCAATCAACAGCAGAAACGATTCGAAATTCGGCCCCCCACGATAAGGAGCGATGGATCGAATTGCTGGCCCGTTGCGGATACGCGGCGAAAGGGCTGGTCTACGCCGTCATCGGCGGCTTGGCCATTCAGATCGCATTCGGTTCCGGCGGCGAAACCACCGGCCCGCGCGGTGCATTGAGCGAGATCGGCAGCCAGCCGCTGGGCCAGTTTCTGCTGGTGATCGTCGGTATTGGATTATTCGGTTACGCAGCCTGGCGTTTCGTCCAGGCAGGTTTCGATCCCGAGCACAAGAGGGCGGACGCCAAAGGAATCGCCGTGCGGGCGGGATATGTCTGCAGTGGCGTTGTGTACACGTTGCTGGGCGTGGAGGCGATCCGCCTGGTGGTCAGTTCCGCCGGTTCAAGCGGGGGAGGCGGTCAATCCGCCGAACACTGGACGGCGTGGCTGATGCAACAGCCGTTCGGCCAGGTGCTTGTCGGGCTCGTCGGCCTCGCCATCATTGGGACCGGGGCTTATCAATGCTACCGTGCGGCAACCGCCGATTTTCAGAAGATGTTGAAGTCGCACGAAATGAGCGCCACGGAAGTGACCTGGTCGGAGCGGACCGGACGGGCCGGCTTCGCGGCTCGCGGCGTGGTGTATTTCCTGATCGGCGGCGGATTGATGTTCGCTGCCGTCACGACGGATCCGAGTGAAGCGATTGGGATCGGACAGGCACTGAGCCGACTCTCGAATCAGTCCTTCGGTCCCTGGCTGCTGGGGCTGGTGGCAATCGGATTGATTGCTTACGGGCTGTTTTCCGGACTTATCCTCTGCCGGTATCGGAGGATCATCGTGCCCCGCACTTGATGGAACGACTACGGAGCCGACCACGACGGTCAACGACGCCGTTATAGTGTCCCGGATAGTTCATCGAGAGTTGCACCACAGAGGCACAGAGCACACGGAGAAAAGGAACAAAGGCGAAATCCCGCTCGCAGTATGTTTGCATGGTGTGCTGCCATCGAGGAAATCTGTGGGCCGCCTGGCGTGATTCCTGACGCAATTCCAACACGGTTGCCGCGTGACGAATCGACACGACCCATTCATCATCGCGGGACACTTGCGCATCCTGCGGCACCGGTGGTGTCGGACGCCCGCCCAAACTCCTTCGTGCCTCAGTGGTGAACAATAATTCGGGCTAGGACGGCGGGGCGTACGGCGCTTCAGGTCACCGCTTCCTCGTTGTACTCACTGCCGCAAGTCGTGCACTGCACGCGGCCGAGGCTGCTGCTGCCGAGCGGGATGATCGGAATGAAGAAGAGCGAGAACCATCGCGACCGGCGGAGTTCCGTGAACGTCCGCTCCGCCTGGCAGGCCGGACAGTGATGGTGGCCCACCGGCTTCGCCTTCGTCTTGCTGTCGATGCCGAAAATGATGAACAGTGTCACGGGTCTCGCCTTTCAAGCCGAGTTGGAACCGTAGGTTCGCCCCGTGGGGGGAGGGGCGCTGCGAAGTCATTCGTCGTTGTGGCAGTAGAGATCGATCACAACGGCACACGCGAGAAGCGCCGGCTTCCTGAGATAGCACATCGGCTTCCCCGGTGTGATTCGCCGCGAGCGCTTCTGCGACACGACTATGCACGCTACTGCGGGCTGCCGCCGCCCGTCCTCAGGGAAACTCCGCTTTTCTACCCGGTGAATGCGCTGATGTGCCTGCGACTGCGACGAAGTCCACACCTCAAATGGCAGATAATCTCTGTGACTGCCGACAATCTCGTGTTGGGATCCCGTGACAGCCAGATCGTCATGTCGCGCGACGCAAAATGAGTTCTCGCCGCGGCGAACCGCTAAGCTCTCGCCGGACGCCGCACGATTCGATCACGCCCTGTTCATGCAAGGGATCGATCACGAATGGCACAGCCGCCCTCCCTTGCAGTGTTGCGCCCACTGACGCCCCGCATTCTCTGCTCTCTTCAAGAATTGCCATTGGCGTTCGGCGCAGGGTGCCACTGGCGTTCCGCCAGTGCCGTCTCGAATCGGCATCGGGGCACGATCCGCCAGAGCCCGTTGCGCACGAAACGGCCCCGGTTTCCGCAGAACCGGGGCCGTCCTCTGCAGGTTACGCTTCGCGCCGGCCGTCGAAGCGCGATTCGTTCCACACCTCGAGGTAGTAGTCGCGCTCCGCGCCCCCTTCCTGGATGCGAAGCACCAGGAACGGATCGACGACGACCCGATTCTCCTCCAGCGTGCAGACGTGGAACTCCGCGTCCGGGTGCGCCTGCTTGACCTCCACGGCCGTCTGCAGCACGAACTCCGGGACCGGCTCGGCGTAGTCCGACAGCTCGCGCATCGTCCACTCCCGCTCGACGGAGTACCGCGATTCGACCACACCGGCTGCCACGGCAATCACCGTGCCCGCCGAAAACGCCAATGCGGAATAGAACGCGGCGTTCGCGAAACCGAAGAGCGCCGTAAACAAAAGCAGCGGCAGTGCGACGAGCGCGACCAGTGCGCTCAGGCCGACCGTTGCCAGCGCCGCTTCGGCAATCCGCCGGTTTGCCCGCCGGGCGCAAGCCTGCTTGTAGGCTTCGACGCTGCTGCCGGTGAACGGCAGCACGTCGAGTTCCGCCAGCGTCCGCCACAGCGCGTTCCGCCGCCGCGTCGCTGCCTGTTCCGCCAGCAGCCGGCCGTAGCCAAGCGTCGCCTGGGCCTGGCCGGGGAGTTCACCCGGGAAGAGGTCGTTGTCCACCTCCAGGTTGGCGATCGTTTCCCGCTCGAGAATTGAGATGCTCATGTTCGACTCCTGTTTCGATTGACGCCGCCGCTCCAGACCATCATACGAAGTGGTGAACCCGACGGCTCGAACCGCCCCCCTTTCAACGATCCGGATGCATCCTCATCATGTCCGTGGACACTTGGTTTTTGCGATCCGCCCGCAATGGAACAGAACTGTTCGCGCTCTGACTGTGTCAATGCAGGAGACACGGAGGTCTGTGCGAGGTTCGGCAATGCGTCGTGCTGCATTGCACAAATGCCGACCGCGACTGACAGTTTCTGTATAGCCGCGATCCGGAGGGGAGCGCTCAAGTCAAACCGCGGCAAATCGCCAGGAGCGAACCGACCATCTGCCATCGTAAAATCGTAAAACCGTCTCTGAAGTCCGCATTAACGAGATCCCATGAAACAGCCCGATCCCGGTCACATTGACAACATCCTGCAGCAACTCGATTTCGGTCCGAAGTTGGTCGTCCCGCTGGTCAGAGAAGTCCCAGCCGCGATCCTCAAGCGGCGACCCGCACCGGGCGTCTGGTCGGCTCACGAGCATGCCTGCCACCTGCCCGCCGTGCAGCCGCTGATGATGACCCGGCTGGAATACATCCTGTCCGACCCGGCTCCTGTCATCGAGCCCTACGAGCCGGCAAACGACGATCCCGATGATGCACTGCTCAAGGTCGACCTCGACGAGGCCATGGAGCGGTTCTCGCGCGAGCGACGCGCGATGCTGGACCACCTCCGTAAGTTGACGCCCGAAGAATGGAGCATCACCGCGGAGCATGGCGAGTATTCACACTACTCGGTCTTCATCATGTTCCGCCACATCGCCCTCCACGACCTGTATCACGCCTACCGCATCGAACAACGATTGCTCAATAAAGACTGGGCGGATGCTCGTTGATGCACTGTTCCTGGACGCCGCAGGATCGTCCACGTCGCAGGCCGGTTCCCCAGAGGGAAACCCAGAAGCAAGGTCCGCTCTGCGGACCACGAGCAACATTCGGCCTGCCGCACCGATCCAGGCGTGAATAGGCTGCACTCCACAGAGAGCAATCATTGAGAATCGGTCCCATCCGTGGTACTCACTGTTGAGAGTTTGTCGTCCTCCGCAAATTGTCGCGTTTGTCCGTAGCGCACGCGGCCAGCGTGCGTCAGCGGCCTCTGCGATCAGCGGGACGCACGCAAGGCTGCGTGCGCTACGTGATTGGGTTGCGGGCAAGGCCCGCGCTGGGGTCATCCGCGTTCCATTCGACTCTCTCGGAGAGTCACTCGAACGGGGATCGAGAGATGTCTGGAAACGACAGGCGCCGACAGGGCTCCAGCCGCGTCCCGCAGGGGGACGCTTCTATTCCGGCCGCAGCCCGAATGAATAGATGACCTCGGCGGTCGGATCTCCCGGGTACTTCCCCTCTTCCGCATCGGACTGAATCTGCTTTGCTTCCCGAATTAAGTCCGCCAGTGAAAGACCTGCCAACCGATCGCCGCCGGTCGCAGCGCGCACAGAACCGAACAACTCCACCCCCCGCGCCGCATGCCGCGCGACGCCGTTGATCCGTTTCTCGCGGCACTTGACTCCGGCTGCGGCCAGCTTGATCAGACCTTTCAGAAAGTCCGCCAACACGCCCTGCCGCCCGGCCAGCACCCACAGCGCCTCCCACTCCTCGTGCGCCTCCCAGTACCGGCCGGTATTGAACAGTTCGATCGCGAACAGATACACGCCGCACCGCCGCCAGTGGACCGGATCAAGCGGCTCGGGAACATACTCTTCCATCGCTTTGATCCCTTCCGGATCGTCCGCCAGCGGCCTGCGCTCCCGATCGGATGTGTACCGGTACGGAGGAAACGCAGCGGAACATGATGAAGAGTCGGCCGTCTGCTGAGGGTCACTCACGAATCCCATCTCCTCGCTCGATGCAGCTTTCCCGTCGCCGGCACCGGCGTTATAGTCCAAGAGCGCGTCGCGTGTCAGCAATCGTCGGCTCGCTCCCGCAGGGAGAAAACCATTCGAGCCGCCGGGAAGGAGTTCCGATGTCCAGAGACGACCCTGTGCTGCACGTCTACCAGACAGGCCCGACGACCGTGATTGGATTCCGCGGGGAGGATGTCCTGGACGACGTCAATGTCGCCGTCTACCGCGACGAGATGGTGGCCCTCATCGAACTGCACAAGTGCGAGACGTTCGGCGTCGACTTGACGGGAGTGAAACTTGTCCCCAGCGGATTGCTCGGTCTGCTTGCGTCGATTCGCCGACGCGGCGTCGACGTGCACCTCTACAACCCCTCGCCCGACGTCCGCGAAGTGCTGTCGGTCACCAACCTCGACCGTCTCATGCCGATCCACAATATCCCGGTCAATTTCTCCACCACCGACGACGACGAACCGTCAGCCGACTGACGCCCCTTCCTCCCGCACTCATGCCTCACACCAAACCCCGCCCGATCGTCGACCGGCACCGCTGGCAGCGCGTCATCCGCTACGCCGACAGTCTCGGCGAGTCCGGCGAAATTCCCGGCCTGGCGTTCGGACTGGTCCACGGCGGCCGCACGACCGGAACGGTCTGCCGGGGGCAGACCGGACTCGATGCGGCCGCACCTCCCGTGAACGAAGAGACGATTTTTCTCATCGCGTCGCTGACCAAGCCGGTCGTCGCCATGGCGACGCTGCTGCTCATCGAGCGGGGACAGCTTGCACTGGCCGATCGCGCCGTCGATTTCGTCCCCGAGTTTGGCGCTGCCGAAAAGCGACCCATCACAATTCGGCATCTGCTCACGCACACCTCCGGCCTGCCCGACATGCTGCCGAACAACCGGGCGCTACGGTCGTCATGTTCTCCGCTTGAATCGTTCGTCTCCGGAACCTGCGGCGTCTCGCTCGACTTCCCCCCCGGGCGCGGCGTGCAGTATCAGAGCATGGGCTTCGCCTTGCTGAGCGAAATCATCAAGCAGGTGTCCGGCGTCTCCTGTTCCGAATTTGTGCAGCGCGAACTGTTCAATCCGCTCGGCATGAAAGACACCGCGCTCGGGACTCCCCCTGACTGGTGGGAGCCGGACGGCGATGATCCGCCCAAGGTCTCCCGCATCGCCGAAATCCGCGTGCCGCCCGAACAGCAGGACGGCGACGACTGGAACTGGAACAGCCGCTACTGGCGATCGCTCGGCGCGCCCTGGGGCGGAATGCTCTCCACCGCTCACGACCTGCTCGTTTTCTGCCGCATGATGCTCAGCGGCGGCGTGTACGGAAACGAGCGACTCTTTTCGCAGGCGACCGTTTCCGCAGCGACATCGAATCAGCTCGACTGCCAGAAAGACCTGCCGGAGGCGGACCGGCGCACCCGCGGTTGGGGATTCGGCTGGCGGCTCAACTGGACTTCTCACGTCTCGAGCTTCAGCGATCTGCTCAGTCCGACTGCTTACGGCCACTGGGGGGCAACCGGAACCCTCTTCTGGATCGACCCCGCCCGAGACGCCGCCGCCGTCCTGCTCTCGACGCAGCCTCTTCCGTCGATGGGCGCGCTTGGGAGTTCGCATCTCACGCGTCTCTCCAACCTGATCGCGGCGGCCCTGTGATGCCCGCTGCCGCCGTCCTCTTCGACCTCGATGGAACGCTGCTCGACACGCTGCGCGACGTGGCCGAGGCCGCGAATCAGACGCTCAGTGAGTGCAACTTCGCGCCTCACGCATTGAAAGAGTATCGGTTTCTCCTCGGCGGCGGCCTCCGCAATCTGTTTCGCGCTGCACTCCCACCGGAGGAGAGCACGGAGGAGACCGTGGATCACTGCGTGCGCGTGTTCGATGACGCCTACCGGGCCGCATGGAACGTGCACACGCGGCCTTATCCCGGCATCCCGGAACTGGTCGCCGAACTGGCCGCACGCGGCGTGACGCAAGCCGTCCTCTCCAACAAGCCGCACGAGTTCACGCGCTTGTGCATCGAGGAGTTCTTCGGCGGCGCGACGACAGAGCACTCCGGATCGGAAACGTCCGGCATCGGTCCCTTCGCCTTCGTCGCCGGTCAACGCACGGGCGTCCCGGTGAAGCCGGATCCGACTTCGGCCCTCGAGATCGCGAACCAGCTCTCGATCCCACCGGCAGACTGGCTGTATGTGGGCGATACATCGATTGACATGGAGACGGCGAATCGCGCGGGCATGCGCCCGATCGGCGTCTCCTGGGGATTCCGCGACCGGCAGGAGTTGATCGACGCCGGCGCTGAAACGGTCGTCGATGAGCCATCCCAGTTGGCGACGTTCTTCTGACACCGTTCAGCCGCGACCCGCAGGAGAGCGCTTCTCGATGACGCTCGCTCCCACTTGCACTCCCCGGTCCCCTTCATCGACAATACGATCCTGGCGCTTCGTTTACGCTGAACTGACGGGTGCCACTGGCTTTGCCAGTGCGAAGTACAGTCAACGTCAATCTTGGGATGCACTGGCAAAGCCAGTGGCACCCAATCTACTTCCACCATTCATCGGTCACCGAATGACGCCCGCATCGCTCGCCCTCGTCCGCTATGGCTGTGTGCCGGAAGTCGCCCGCTTCGAGACCGGCGACGTCGGACCGCTGCAGCGCGATGAATCGATCGTCGTCGAGACGCCCCGCGGTCTTGAACTCGGCCGCTTGCTCGACTTCGTCAAACCGGCCGCACCGATCAACGGCAGCGACGAATCCCCTCCAGCCACCGGCCAGGTGCGACGGATTGCTCTCAAGGCCGATCAATCCAAAGCCGCGCTGCTCCGCAGCCGGGCCGAGCAAGAGTTCGCCGGTTGGGAACAGCGCATCCGCGAATGGAACCTCGACCTGCAACTGATCGACCTCGAATGGACGCTCGACGAGGCGAAACTGATTCTCTACGTCCTCAACGAGCGCGGCCCCGAGTGCACCAAACTCGCCCTCCAGGCCGCCGCCGCCGGGTTCGGCGTCATCGAAGTCCAACCGGTCTCCCTCGACGGCCTCAAACCGATCGAATCTGCCGGCGGCGGCTGCGGGAGTTGCGGGTGTCATAATTGAGACGTCCGTTGCCGTCGCTCCAGGACTCGCGGGCGCTCTGCAAACTGACTCTCCATGTCTCGCGTCGTCTATTCCCGTCGTTACAACATCAGATTCTACGGTATTGAACGACTCCACCCCTTTGACTCGCAGAAGTACGGACGGGCCTGGAGACAATTGCGAAAATGCTTCGGGTCATCGTTGCGGCAGATTCATGTCCGTCCCGCGCGGTCCGCAAATCGCGACGAACTGCTGCTCGTCCACACCACTGACTATCTCGCCAAGCTTCGCGACGCCCGATACATCGCCAAGGCACTTGAGGTGCCGGCGGTTCGTTTTCTTCCCGGGTGGGCGGTCGACTGGCACGTGCTCCGCCCAATGCGCTGGGCGACGTACGGAACAATCCTCGCTGCGAGAGAGGCCTTGACCCACGGATTCGCCGTGAATCTCAGCGGAGACTACCACCATGCGAAGCCGGACCGCGGAGAGGGGTTCTCCATCTACGCAGACGCTGGCATCGCGGTAGCATCGCTCCGGAGGGACCAGTTAATCGGCGACTCCGATCGAATCGTCTTCGTTGATACGGACGCGCATCAGGGCAATGGAGTCTGCCACACCTTCATGAACGACAACCGCGTGTTCATTTTCGACGTCTACAACAGCCGCATCTATCCCAACTATGACGTCGAAGCACGGAAGCGGATCGACTGCGCCATTGAGATCACACGATCCTGCACTGACTCGGTATACCTGCAAGAACTCCACGACCGGCTGCCGGGATTCCTCGATACGGCTGCCAGGACCCCGGTGGGACTCGCCGTTTACAACGCAGGAACGGACATATTCACAGGCGATCCAGTCGGCGGTTTGAGTATTTCGGCTGAAGCGATTCTCAAACGCGACCTGTTCGTTGTGGACGAACTGAGGAAACGCGGAATTCCAACCATCATGCTCTTGAGCGGGGGCTACACGCGGGACAGCTATCGATTGGTTGCCGATTCCGTGATCGAGCTAATCAGAAATGAGGCCGCTCTGTAGCCGGGCTCTTTAAGTCCGGTCACCCGTAACCCGCTCCCTGGCGGTCGCGGCTCTTTGAGCCTGGCGTAAAGTCCGTCCCCTACGCAAACAACTCCCTCACCGCCTCGCCGCTGCTCAGATGATGCGGGCGGCCTGACGCGTCGTAGATGTGTGTTGTCGACTCAAGCCCCATCGCCTGGTAGACCGTCGCCACGAAATCTTCCGGCGAGACCGGTTTCTCGGTGGGATACGCGGCGATCTCGTCGCTCGCTCCGTACACCTGACCGCCCCGGATGCCGCCGCCCGCCAGCACAACCGACTGGCAGGCACCCCAGTGGTCGCGGCCCTGGTTGCCGTTGATTTTCGGCGTGCGGCCAAACTCGCCCAGCATGGCGACCAGCGTGTCATCCAGCATCCCGCGCTGCGAGAGGTCTTCCATCAGAGCGGAATAGGCCCGGTCAAGCGACGGCAGGCAGTAATCCTCCTTCAGCATTTCATATCCGGTGAGCGAACCGAGCGACCCCGTGCCGCCGTGATTGTCCCACACGTTGGCGACGTTGCCGTCCGGGCAGACGTAATACCAGACCATCGTCACCAGCCGCGTGCCGGCCTCGATCAGGCGGCGGGCCGTCAGGATCGCTTCGCCGTATTCGTTCCGACCGTAGGCGTCGCGCATCGCGTCCGGTTCCTGTTCGATGTCGAACGCCGCCTTGGCGTCCGGCGACGTCAGCAGCGCAAACGCCTGTTCGCGAAACCGTTCCAACCCCGAGCGGCGGGCCGCCCGGTCGAATTGGCTGACCTCCTCGGTAACCCGTTGCTCTTCATCCAGCGCTGTCAGCAAACCCCGCCGCGCCTGCAACCGCCCGGTATCGAGGCTCGGCGGCAGTTCCATGGAATGCGGCGGCGGTCCGTCCACCTCGCCGGGCGCCTGCAATTCGAGCGGATCGTAACGCGGCCCCAGAAAACCGGCGTAGGTGCCGGTATAGACCACGCCGTCGTGCCCGATGGGCCGCGGCACGGTGACGCTGGCCGGCATCACGCTCGGCGGAGAAAAGCGGGCCACCACCGAGCCCATATTCGGAAAGTCGCGGCGGTTGCGGCGGTTTCGCGGCACCGCCAGCGTATTGTCCACCTTCCCGGTCAGCGTGTGATACACGCCCACTTCGTGCGTATTGCTGGGATGCGTGTACGACCGGATCACCGCCATCTTGTCGGCGTGCTGCGCCATCAATGGCAACTGGTCGGTGAAGTGGATCCCGGGGACAGACGTGGAGATCGGGCTGAAATGGCTCCGCACGCCGTCGGGGGCGTTCGGCTTCGGGTCCCACATGTCCATCTGCGGCGGACCGCCCCAGAGGTAGATCAGGATGCAGGACTTGGCCGAGCCGTTTCCGATCGTTGGCTCATTCGCACGGAGCAGCCCCGGCAGCGTCATTCCCCCAACAGCCGCCTGTCCCAACCGCAACAGCGCATCGCGACGATGTAGCATTGGATACCTCGTGCCATTCAAATCACATCAGATTCCACCGATGGATTGTAAACGGCAGGGCCTGCGATTTCGAGACCGGATGTGTCTGTAACGTAGGGCCGGCTGTGCCGGCCGAAGAGAGTCGCTGTGGGAACGAGTTCGGGACCGCTGTTCGCGGCCGGCACATCCGGCCCGACTGAGCTGTCCACGACACACATCCCATGTGGGTGGCCGGGGCTGGACTGAGCGAAGCGAGGGAAGCCCCGGTCGTGTAGCCGAAGTCGTGAGACTTCGGACGAACGCTTCCCGCGACCGGGGCTTCGTTCCCGTTGGTCGCTCCAGCCTCGCGGCCGGCACAGCCGGCCCTACGGGGGCGGCAGCGCGTCGATGAATCGATCAAGCGCTTCCCGGTATTCCTCCGACTGCGGGTCGTTGTGACCTCCGCCGGGGATGCGCACGAATTCCTTCGGACCGGGAGCGGCGGCGAAGAGCCGCTCGCCCTGCTCGAATGGAATCAACTCATCCGCGTCGCCGTGGCTGATCAGAACCGGCCCGTTGTAACGCTCAATCGCCTCAACCGAATTGAACCGGTTGACCATGACCACCCGCGGCGACAGCCAGGGGACGTGCTCCGCGCCGACGTCCGGCAGCGAAGTGAACGTGCTGGCGAGCACCAGCCCGCGTGCTCCGTCTTCCGCGGCAAGCTCCGTGACAACGCCCCCGCCCAGCGATCGCCCCATGAGGACGATGTCAGTCTCAGCAACGCCGGTTCGCTCGGCCAGCCACTTGCGTGCGGCCCGCGCATCCATCAAGAGACCATTTTCCGAAGGTTTGCCGTCGCTGCGGCCGTATCCGCGATAGTCGAAGCACATCGCCGACAAACCGTGACGATCCCGCAAGATCCTCAACGATTCCGCGCGATGCGCCAGATGCCCGGCGTTGCCGTGGGCAAACAGGACCACGGCGCGCGGATTCTTGTGTTCGAGGAACCATCCATGCAGGCGCGTCCCGTCTTCGGCGGTGAACCACGCGTCTTCCTGGCCGAGTCCGACCGGCGCCCAGTCGCCCTCGGGGTATTTCACCGGGTGAAAGACCATCCGCCGCTCAAGGCGCGCCAGCGGCGAAACCGGCGCCAGCGTCCGGCAACCGGCGCTGCTGAGAATGATCGCAGCCAACACCGCGCGGTTCATCAACGGGATTCCCGATCTCTGTAGCCGCGCTCAATGAGCCCGGTCTTCCCGCGATCGGACGGCCTCAGTGAGGCCGCCTACAATTTGGCGGTCTTTAAGCGCAAGGGGGTGGGTCGGACAAGCCGGATTCGCGATTCTCAGATGGGATGCGGCAGAATCGACCGGTGTGCGAAGCCGCAAGCTGGGGCGGAACCGGCGAGCGGCAGGGCGTGAGCCCGCCGATTCGTTCTCCCACCGGATAGCTCACACGGTCCGAGGCCCTGCCTCGTCAAGTTACTTCCTTCCTGGAAGTTGTTGCACTTGAGTCAAGTTTCAGCGACCAACGGGAGCGGGTTCCCGCTTTCGAGCGGTAGCTCCCATGGTCCGAGGCCCTGCCTCGTTAGAAGAGTTCCGCCAGCGGCTTCCCGTTCTCCTGCACAGCGGGATGGGGACGTCCGCGGTCGTCATCATAGTGCGTGTCGAGCGGCACGCCCATGTGCCGGTAGATCGTCGCCGCCAGATCACCCGGCCTCACCGGTCGCTGCGCGATGTGCCCGCCGTCGAACTCCGTCGCCCCGATCACCTGTCCGTGTCGCAGTCCGCCTCCGGCCAGGGACATCGACATCACGACGGGCCAGTGGTTCCGTCCGTCGATGCTGTCCTGCGTTCCCATGTTCGGCGTGCGGCCGAACTCACCCATCGCGATCACCAGCACTTCGTCCAGCAACCCGCGGTCTTCCAAATCGCCGACCAGCGTCGTCAGCAAGTGATCGAACAGCGGCAGCAGCGGACCAAGTCCGTTCTTGATCCCGCCGTACGGGGGGATGTTATCGCCATGCGTGTCCCATGTGCCCGACGCGGTGTGATAGGAGAGATCGAGCGTCACGAACGCCGCCCCGGCTTCCACGAGCCGCCGCGCGAGCAGCGCCTGCTGGCACCACAGGTGATCGCCGTAGCGGGCCCGCGTTTCCTCCGGTTCTCGTGAGATATCGAACGCTTCCTGCGCCCGGCGGCCCATCACCAGATCCACGGCCTGCTGAGTAAACGTATCCATCGCCGCCAGGGAACCGCCCTGGTCGAGATCGCGACGCATGCGGTCGAAGTCGTCGAGCAACGTCTTGCGATTCAGCAATCGCTCATGCGACAAGCCGCCGGCGACCTGAAACATCTGCCCGCCGATCTTGCGACCCAGGTCATTGCCCACCAGGTCGTATTCGGGCAGAACGGCCGCCTGGTTGCCAATGAACGGTTCGTATTGCTTGCCCAGGTATCCGGCAGACGCCAGATGGGACCGGCTCTTGTTGAACGCGATGTACGGAGGAATCCCCTCCTGGTTTGCGCCGTGGTGCTTGGCGACAACCGAGCCAATCGCCGGCCACTTCGCCCCTTTCACCGGGTCCACGCGCGGGCTTGCACCGAGGTGGCCCGTCTGAAACACCATGTTGGGTTCGTGGTTGCTCTTGGTCGCATCGACCGAGCGGATAATCGTGAACCGATCGAGCATCGCGGCCTGCTTCGGCAGATGCTCGCAGATCAAGACGTCCGGGAGGGCGGTCTGGATCGGTGCGAAGGGACCGCGGTTGTTGTAGGGACGGGTCGGCTTGGGATCCCAGGTGTCGATGTGCGAAGGCCCTCCCGTCATCCACAGCAGAATCACGCTGCGATGTCCCCCCGGCTTCGGCTGGCCGGAGACTCCCTCAGTTCGCGCCTGAAGCAATCGCGGCAGAGACAGGCCGGCCATCCCGGCCAGACTCGCCTTCAACATGTTTCGCCGACTGCGAACGGTCACTCCCTCCGGAACCAACGCATTGAGACCGGCAAACGCATGCTCGGAGTGCGGAACGGATTGGCAATATCGACCTGGCATACCTTCTTCCATTGTGGTGATGTAAGCTGCGGTTGGCGACGCCTTGCTACTCTTGTCGGTCGCTTTTGGCCGGCCGTTCGCGTCGTTTACACACATCTCTCGATCCCCGTTCGAGGGACTCTCCGGGAGATTCGAATGGAACGCGGATGACCACGGATTGGACCGATTTTCGCTGATTGCTTTCTTGTTGTTTTCTTGCGTGTCGACGCCATACGCTCCTGAATCGATACGGTCTCGGCGCTGCCGCCTCTTGAGGAACACCCCAAGAATCCGTGCTGATCCGCCGAATCCGCGAAAATCTGTGTCCTGTTCGAGAATCCCTTGGGCCCGGTTTTTCGGGGCCGGGACTCAGCCGAGTTGTGTGGAACTGACGGCCAGCCGGCCGCGTCTGATCGCGAATTGGCCGAACGCATTGACGCCGCCTTATGCATTGTACCAGAGGATTTCCTGTCCGAAAACGAGGATGCGGCAAACCCGGAGCAGTTCCTGAGACATCCAATTCACCCGATTGTCGCCAATTCTCCCAATCAGTTTATTTGCAACGAGTTACGGCACGGAGGGCGCCTGTGGACTCGCTCCCGTCCGCATCAGCCCGAATTCCCTGTTAAACCCTGCGGGTCGAAACTTCTGAAAAGTCCGCAGATTGTCCATTCCGGCTGCCGCCCGCTCAAGTGATTCTTGCAGGACAATCGATACTACCGTTACGGACCGCTGTCCGGTGGGGGCGATGCGCTCCAGTCCGCCGATGTTTCGTCGTGCGGGGGGACGCCTCGACCACCCGGCCCACCGGAGACAACGGTCGGCAAAGAGGAAACACAGACTGGGTGATCGCGTCTGACTGTGTTCGATCGGACAGAATACCGGTTGCCATCGCTCCGATCGGGGGTGAAACTGGGGACAGTCTGTCGAATTCTGTTTAGTTGTGGCGAACCAGCTACGCTGGGTCCGGTCGCAACGGAGAATCTCGGGGTAGTGAAGATGGTCCGCCGGAATCTGCTTGTCATTGTACTCGCGAGCCTCGTCGTCTTTTCGGCGCCGGGAAGCGGTGGACGGTGTTTCGCTCAGGATGAGACTGAGACCGCCGACCAGGAATTCGAAACGCCGCTCGCCGAAGAGCCGGAGACGGTGGGGGAGTACTTTGACGCCGTGCTCCTGATGTTGCGCCTCTCGCGTCCCGAGCTGGCCGCGCGTTACCTCAACGGGCTGATGCAACTCGAACCGTCAGACGAAGACCTGCTCGCGCTCCGTGAGGAGCACGGCACAGGAACCTTCCTGCAATTGACTCGTTTCGACGAGCTTCAGCCGCAGGCCGGGGAACTGGTCGACCGATTGACGGCGGCGTCTCTGGCCGTGATTAACGACCCGGCCTACGTCGACGACCTGATGGCGAAACTCGGCGGCTCGGCGCGGGAAAAATCCGAAGCCGTCAACGAACTCAAACAACTCGGCCCGCACGCCTGTATCCCGCTGCTGCGGCAACTGAATTCCGACGATTCATCGATCGATCGGGATCTCCTCATCTACACGTTGATTGAACTTGGCGAGCCGGCCGTCCCACCGCTGCTGGGGGCCCTGCGCGGCGGCGACGATCGCCTCCGCGGACACGTCTTGGAAATCCTGGGATTCGTCGGCCGCAAGGAAACCGTCTTGCCGCATTTGTGGCGCCCCGCATTCTCCGACGGGGAGCCGCCCGCGATTCACGTCGCAGCACGCAGGGCGATCGCCAGAATCATGTATGGCGATGTGGAAATGGTCACGAGAATTCCCTCGTTCGGCATTCCCGCCCGAGTGGAACGGGCCGCTCTGGAGTACTTCCGGGGCGAGGTCGCCTGGGAAACCGGTGAGGATGACAAAGTCGGCGTCTGGACCTGGGACTCCGCCGCCGGCACGGTGCGCGAGCACAGAGTGTCGCCCCCGTCGGCGTCACTGTTTACGGCGCAACAGTTGGCTCGCGATCTCATGCAACTCGCCCCCGGAGATGAGCAGGCCCAGGCTCTCTTTCTGGCAATCGTTCTCGCCGGGGAACGGTACGCCGCGGGTTGGGATCAACCGATCGGTTCCGGTCCCGGATCGGCCCACGACCTGGCGCTGGTGGCCGGCGAAGCCGCGGTGGAACGCGCGCTCCGGCGGGCTCTCGAAGAAAACAGCGTCGCGGCTGCCGAATCCGCTCTCAACGTGCTCGGAAAGATCGGCACGAGACACCTGCTTTCGAGTACGGACGGCGAGGGATCGGTGCTGCTCGAATCGCTCGATTCCCCGCACGAGCGCGTCCGGTTTGCCGCGGCGAGCGCCGTGATGCAACTCGATCCGCAACAGCCGATTCGCGGTGCGAATCGTGTGGTCGACATCTTCGCCCGCACGCTTAACGGGAACCCCGAATCGAGAACGGTGGTCATCGATCCCAATGTCGGCCGTGCGAATCACGTCGCGGCGCTGATCGGCAATCTCGGCTACCAGTCCGAGATCGCGACGACCGGCATCGACGGCTTCCGCCAGATCGCCGCCCATGGCGATACCGAACTGGCCGTGCTGCACCTGAACACGATCCGCTGGGAACTCTCGCAGACAATCACGAACCTCCGCGCCGATGCCCGGACCGCCGGCGTTCCCATCGCCATTTACGGACCGCAGGGACTTCAAGGGCGCGTGCAGCATCTGCTGCGCGACTACCAGCCCGCCGTTTACCTGCCCGAGGCCGACCAGTCCTCCGACATCGCCCGCACGCTCAGACCGTTCCTGGCCCAGGTCAGTCCGCCGGCCTTGACCGATCAACAGCGGGCCGATCGGATTGCAGCCGCCGCGTATTGGCTGCGGCATATCGCACAGGGCAGGCGAACGAACGTCTTTGATTTGAGTCCGGCTGAGGATGCGTTGGCAGCGGCCGTTGATGAGGAGCGCGTTGCTCGCGATGCGCTCATCGCGCTCGGCGCCATCGGAACGCCGTCGGCACAGCAACGGCTGGCCGATGCGGCGCTCGCCCCGGGCTACCCGCTCGAAATCCGCGAAACCGCGGCGCTGCAACTCGCCTTCCACATTCAGCAGTTCGGCGCGTTGCTGCGGAACGGCAACCTCGCCGCCGTCCAGGACGCCTGGGAGTCCGCCACCGAGCCGGCGCTCAAGACAGCCCTCGCGTCGGTCATTGGATCGCTCGGGCCGACGCCGGAGGCCGTGACCCGCCAGCTTGAAAACTATCAGGGCGGAGCCACACCCGTCGAATAGGCGCCGGCACTTCGCGCTGCACGCGCCCCCGATAGAGTAACACCGCTACAGCGCTCTGCAGTTCGGTCTGTGGTCCCGGGAACGAGCCGTTCTTGATTCCCGGATGCATCACGGCAAATGAGCTGAGGGCTGAGAGTCCAGAGACCTGACCAACGACGCGTCAACGATTTGTGTCCCTTGACCCTTGACTCTCGGCTCTCGACCCGCCACTTCGCCGGAGATGACGAACTCCAGCCAACCTGCCCCCCTCAGCACAAACACAGTTCTGCAAGGCGCTCTACAGAATCGAACGCACGCTCTCGACGCCGACCTCCTCACGGCAGGCAAACGGTTCTCCATAAGCACGGTGAATCGTCCAGCCCCAGTAGCGCGCCCGGTCCCGAACGTCGTCGATCAGCGTCGGGAAGTCCTGCGATCGTCCAGTGACGACCTGGCTCTCGTAGCACCGCACGGCGTCCAACTTCTGCTCGATGGCGTCGCTGATGTCGACGACGTAACTCGGCTTCGGGTGGATCCGTAAATGGATGCTCCAGTAGTAGTCGATCCTCGGCGGGTGGAACGGCTCTCCCGGAAGATCGGTTCGGGACAACTTGGCCCAGAAGCGGGCGGCGTCCGCCAACCGGCTGGCGGCCACGTGATCGGGATGCGCATCGTCCCAGTAGGGGGCCAGAATGATCTGCGGACGGATCAATCGGATCGCTCCGGCCAGAGAACGCCGCGCCTCCAGATCGTCGATCACTCTTCGGTTGGGCAGTCCCAGGTTGCCGCGCCAGCCGATTCCGAGAGCCGCGGTGGCTGCGGCAGTCTCCCGGGCGCGAATTTCCGGTGATCCGTGAGGAGTCGGCTCGCCGTCGGTCAAGTCCAGCACCCCCACCTTCAAGCCCTCACGGACCGATTTGACGATCGTACCTCCGACACTGAGTTCCGCGTCGTCGGGGTGCGTAGCGATCACGAGCAGATCGAGCGATTGATCGGGAGGCGTCACAGGTTGTGGACTCTGCTCAAGAAATTCGAGATACGCGGCCGCCTGCGATCACAGCCAATTTCAACGACTCGGGGACAACTCCCGGATCGTGGCGACAGCCGGACGCCGCCCGACCGGCAGCATCGGCAGGTCCGCTGCTCCCACTCTGCGTTCGATCTGGACACCCTGCCGCCCTTCTGCGACAAGCCCGCTCAACCTCGATTCTGAACCTGCGGCCTGCTCCCCACAAGTCTACATTGCGCTTGCCCGGGTTCTTGCACCCTCTCAGGGCTGTTTTGAGGGACGCTCAAGATGCGGGACACCGCACGGAACCCTGCGGGCTTCGTGCTCCCGTGAGAACCGCTCAACCCCGAAAATTCTGAATTGACGGACCACGAACGGCTCATCCAGGCTGAATTAACGGGTGCCATTGGCTCCGCCCGTGCGAACCAGAAAAGACGTCTACTCCGCGATGCACTGGCAAAGCCAGTGGCGCCCAACCCGTCGATTCAGGACTGAACAACCGCTCGTCTTCCCGGTCGCCCGTTCCATGTCAGACCATCGTTTCGCCCTGCTGTTGATCGCCGCTCTCATCATGGCCCACTCGGGCTGCGCCGCGATCACCCAAAACTCGCGTTCGATGTGGCGCGCATTGAGGACGGACGGCAATTACGCGGATTCGACCGAAGGGCCGGACGAACTCTGGGTGCAGCAGGCCGGAGATCAGGCGCGAGAAAGCCACCCCAGAGAAACCGCCACAGAGCCGGCCTGGTTCCGCGGGCTGATCATGTCCGACCGAGCCCGTTCGATCGAGCGGAACCTCGGCATCGACGAGAACTGAATTTGCTCTACTTGGCCGATTTCTTGCGGGTCGCCTTCGATCTCTTGAGCGGACCCGACTTGGCCGACTTCTTTTCGTCGTCGTCCGACTCTTCAAACGCGCTCCGCACGGCCTCCAGCATGGCCTCCATGGCGAACGGCTTCCGCAGGTAGTTGATCACGCCCAGCATCTCGGCGTACGCCTTGTGCCGCCCGCCTTCGTTGGCCGTAATCATGATGACCTTCGGCGGATCGTCCATCGAGTTGATGAATTCCAGAATCGGGAAGCCGCCCATCTGGGGCATCATCATGTCGGTAATGACCAGATCCGGACGGGCCGCCTTGAGCAGTTTCTGGCCTTCCACGCCATTGGGCGCGGTTGTCACGTTGTAGCCCTTCCCCTGCAGCACGCCGCTGAGAGTCGACGACGTCTCGCGATCGTCCTCGATCAGGAGTATGTACTTTTCATCGGCCATGACAGATTTCCCAGCCTCAGGGCGTGATGAGCAAGCGGCGGCAGGTTGAATTCCGTGACGGCGCGGCTGACCCACCGCTCGTCGCCATCACGAGCATCGTACGCGCTGCGAACTCAACTCTCAAGACGTCCGCACGACGCGCCGTGCGGTTGTCACTCGATGGTGGCTCGCTGCGATGGCAACTAGACTCTCGTTGAGCGAGTAGGCCGGATCAAGGAGCGCAGCGACGCCGCTCCGGCAATGCTGGGAACCTGGTGATGAGACCAATCTCTGCTGTTCCTGCCGGAACTGCGCTGCGCTTGGTCCGGCCTACTGGCAGAGTCTCACTTCCCGTTGCACTTTCGAGGAACAGCCGCATGCGCGCCTGGGTGATCGCTCGTTCTCTGTTTGCGACCGGACTGATTCTTCTCGCGGCCTTGCACCTCTGCAGCCGGTCCCGCGCGGCTGACTCCGCGCCGCGCAAAGTCGTCCTCATCGCCGGTCCCAAGAGCCACGGCCCCGTCGGCAACGGAATCCATGACTACCCGTGGTCCGTGAAACTGCTCAAAGTGATGCTCGACAACTCGAACGTCAGCGAGCACGTCGTGGTCGAGTATCACATCGGCGGCTGGCCGGAAGATGAAACGACCTTGGGCGACGCCGATACGATCATGGTCGTCTCCGACGGCCGCGACGGAGACAAGTACGAGGAAGCGCCCCACTTCGCGAGCGAACAGCGAGCGGCCCTTGTTCAGCGGCAGATCGACCGCGGCTGCGGCTTCGTCACATTCCACTTCTCGACGTTCGCTCCGGACAATTTCGCGCAGCAGTCCTTCGATTGGACAGGCGGCTATTTCGACTGGGACGAAAATGGCCGGTGGTATTCCGCCATCGAGGTCCACGAAACCGAAATCGAGCCTGCGACGCCGGAGCATCCGTTGCTTCGCGGCGTGGCGCCCTTTTCGATGAAGGAAGAATTCTATTTCAACATCCGCTTCCCGGAGTCAGACGCGGCCGGAAAGGTTGTTCCGATCCTGTCGGTTCCGGTCCTGCCGGGACGGGAACCCGACGGGAACGTCGTGGCCTGGGCCAGGGAGCGACCCGATGGGGGGCGAGGCTTCGCCACGACCTGCGGCCACTTCTACGACAACTGGCGACACGCCGAATTCCGCAAGCTGATTCTCAACGCCCTCGTCTGGACCGCCGGGCTGGAACCTCCCGCATCAGGGGTCGAGGCCCGGTATTACACACATCGGGAGATCACAGCCGCGCTTGCCGGGCGAACCGGAACAGAGCGGGCGGTTGTCGAAGAGGAACCGATCCGCGTTCTGATCTTCGCCGGCAACGAGGCCCACAAATGGCACAACTGGGAGCAGACCACGCCCGCCATCCGGGCGCAACTGGAACTCGACCCGCGCGTTCGGGTCGATGTCTCGAACGACATCGAAGACCTCGCGCGCAGGCCGCTGGAGGATTACGACGTCATCGTGCAGAACAGTTACGCCAACTGGCAGGATCCGACGCCCTTGAGCGTGGAGGCGCGGAAATCGTTCGTCAATTTCATGCAACGAGGCGGCGGTCTGATCCTGATTCACTTTGCCAACGGCGCTTGGCATTACTCTCTGCCGATGGCGGGCGAGTCCGACTGGCCGGAATACCGCAACATCGTCCGCCGCGTCTGGAACCACGACGGCGAAGGGGACGCGAAGAGCGGCCACGATGCGTTCGGCCCGTACACCGTAGAAGTGCTCGACGTCGATCATCCGGTGATTCGCGGGCTGAGCGACTTCGACGTCGTCGACGAACTGTACTACCGGCAGGACGGAACCGCGCCGATCGAACCGCTGATTGCGGCGCGATCCAAAGACACCGGTCGCGATGAGCCGCTGGCCTGGACCTATACCTACGGCAAAGGACGCGTCTTTCAGACGTTGCTCGGCCACAGTGAGCGAACGTACGAAGCCTTCGAAGCGTGCGAAATGCTTCGCCGGGCGGTCGCCTGGTGCGCGAAACGACGAGTCGTGGAATTCGACCCGGCGACTGCGCCTGCCGAGCAACCACAAGAGGGCGCTCAGACTCAGGCCGACGATCCGCCGGAGAAGAAGAAACGCGGGGCCGCCGCTCTCCGTGAAGAGAACGCCGCTGCGGGAGAACCAAACCACTGGGGCCGCGAGGTCGTCGGGTTCGACTGGTTCGAGAGCGATTCGGTCGACGGCCGCTGGCAGGAGACCGACGTCGGCGACTGGCTGGCGTGCCTGGTCGGACTTCCCGGCGGAACAGTCCGGAAAGGACTGACGATCCGCGTCAGCGACGATCGCGACGCAGCCGTCTGTTACGATACCGAGTTCTGCAGGTTGCGCGGGGCGTGGACCGGTGGCTTTCTGAAGTTCAATCCGGCCCGCTACGGCCTCATCGGCACCCCGCTGCCGGACGGCGACCCGCTGTTCTTCCTCCCGGAAGGACCGGGTTGGGGTGACGACGCAATCGTCCAGTATCGCGGCATGTATCCCGGCGAAGACCGCGTTGTCCTTGAGTACGAAGTCGATGCCGTGCTGGTCCGCGAGTCGCCGTGGGCGGGCGAAACCGGGACGGGGCCATTCGTTGTGCGCACGCTTCAGGTTGCGCCGGCGGATCGATCGATGGTCCTCAACACGCTCTCCGGCGCTGAGGGAGAGGTCACTGCAATCACAGTCGCGGGGCGCCCTGCGTTGCACGTGAAACGGGACGATACCAACTGGTTCGCCGTCGCGGTGGCTGACGAAGGAGTTGCGAAGCTTACTGAATCCGATGAGCCGACAGGAGCATTCGAGATTCAACCGCACGGGGAGACCATCTCGCTGCATATTGTGTATTTTTCCGCACCGAACGCGAGCGAGCAGGCGGCTGAAGAGATTCTCGGTTCGATTGAGCAGACGCCGTTCGATGAGAGTTGGATGCAACCGGCTGACGCCCGCTGGACCGAGGACATCACGACGCAAGGGTTGCGCTCGGACGCCGACGCCGCCTACGTCGTCGACACGATCACGATTCCGTTTGACAACCCGTATCACGCCCTGTTCTTCGTCGGTGGTCACGACTTCTTCTCCGACGGACGGGTTGCGCTCTGCACAGCGCATGGCGACGTCTGGACCGTGAGCGGCGTCGACGAAAACCTCGAAGACCTCACGTGGCGAAGGTACGCCACCGGTCTGTTCCAACCGCTCGGCCTCAAGATCATTGACGATGTGGTCCATGTGCTCGGTCGCGACCAGATCACCCGGCTGTACGACCGCAACGCCGACGGCGAGGCCGATCACTACGAGTGCTTCAGCAACCTGCACTTCACGTCGGCCGGCGGGCACGACTACGTCGCCTGTCTCGAGACCGACTCCGAGGGCAACTTCTGGTTCGTGCACGCCACGCAGGGCGTCGTGAAGGTCGCTGCCGACGGTCAGTCATTGGAGACGGTGGCGACCGGCCTGCGGAATCCCAATGGCATGGGGCTCGGCCCCGGGGACGTCGTGACGGTGGCGCCGCAGGAGGGCGAGTGGACGCCCGCCTCGGGCATTTTCGTCGTACAGCCCGGCGCCCACTTCGGGTTTCGCGGACCGCAGGTGACCGATAATCGTCCGCTCGGTTATGACAGGCCGATTGCCTGGATCCCCCGCCGGGAGGACAACTCCAGCGGCGGACAGGTGTGGGCCACCAATCCCGACTGGGGTCCGCTCGCCGGCAAGATGCTGCACCTCTCTTACGGTCAATGCCGACCGCTGCTGGTTCTCAAGGAAGTTGTCAACGGCGTCAAGCAGGCCGGTGTGCTGACGATCCCGGCCGACTTCGATTCGGGAATCATGCGAGGCCGCGTCAGTCCGCACGATGGACAGCTCTACCTGAGCGGCCTCCGGGGCTGGACCACGCGGGCCGTCACCGACGGCTGCCTGCAGCGGCTGCGTTACACCGGCAAGAGGACCGCGCTGCCGACCGCCGTGCGGACGATGCAGAACGGCCTTTCTCTCACCTTCTCCGAACCGCTCGATCCGGACACCGCCCAGGACCCAGGCAACTACGCCATCGAGCAGTGGAATTACCGCTACTCCGAATCCTACGGCTCGCCCGATTGGAGCGTCGCCAACCCGAATCAGGAAGGCCGCGACCCGGTCGACGTCCTCTCCGCCACGCTGATGGACGAAGGCCGGACGGTCTTTATTGAGACGCCCCCGCTCGTGCCCGTCAACCAGTTCGCCGTCACCTACCGCATCTCTGCCGCCAGCGGCGAGCGCATTCGGCAGACGTACACGCATACGCTACATGCCGTGCCGGAGGAGATGATGGACCCGACGCGGCTCGTGCGGCGGGAACCGGCAGGGGCGTTGCCGGAGGAGGTCGAAGCAGCGCTTGCACCTGGGTTGCGGTGGTATTTCCGACAAACAGTCGACGAAGTCCGAGTCCAGCACGTGAGTTTCTTGACGTCCCGCGTTGCAGCGCTGGCAGTCGCCGGAGATGAGCGACTCAGTCTAGGACTACAGCCAGGCCCATTTCTCGCCATTGCCGACGGATATTTGCGGATTGATCTGAGCAACGACTACCGCTTTTCGGCGGAAGGCAACGGTCGCGTGCGGTTATCCATTAACGAGCAAACCGTCTTCAGTGCAGAGGGAGCCGATCTGCGAAGTGCCGAAGCTCAGATAGCCGCGCTGCACAAAGGCTACAACCGTATCGAGATCGAATACGAGAGCCCGCCGGACGGCGCGTCTCGTCTGCGGATCCTCTGGGGCCCGTATGAGGCGGCATCACGGTCTGCACTCCGGCCTCAATTCGGAACGACACCGATGGACACGCTCCCGCCGGAGTCTCTGTACTGGAATGGAGACAGGTACTGGGGTCAAACGACGGATGAACAGCGAGCGCATACGGAGTTCCTCACTGCTCGCGAACTCTTCGCGGTCTCGCGCTGCGCCCGTTGCCACGGGCCGTTCGTCGATGCTGATGAGACGGCCGACGTCATGCCCGAACTATTGGCCGATGCGCCTCGTTTGTCCGGACTGCGAGGGAGACTGACTCCCGAATGGGTTTCGACCTGGCTGATTGATCCGGAAAGTGTCCGCGATCACCATCGCATGCCGGCGATGCTCGAAGGATTCGACGAGTCGACTAGCAGGCAACACGCAGCCGATCTGACGGCGTGGCTGTTTTCTGCCGAAAACGACGGAGTTGAGAACGAGAGCGTTGTGGTTGCTCCCGACGAGAGCGCTGACGCCGATGTCGGTCAGCAGCTCTTCGAAGACCTCGGCTGCATCACGTGCCATCACTTTGGGAAGCCAGAACTCGCTGACGACTACGATCGCCTGTCGCTCGACTTTGTGACCGAGAAGTTTACCAACGATGGGCTGAGAGGATTCCTTACGGCTCCGCACGCCCACTACCGCTACTCGCGGATGCCCGACTTCCGGCTGACCGCAGAACAGGCTGCGGCACTGGCGACGTACCTGCACAAGGCGGCCGACGGTGAATTGAACAATGAAACTCCGCTGCCTCAAGGCGACTCTCCCAAAGGGCGCGACCTTTTCGTCTCTATCGGCTGTGCGAATTGCCATACCGACGGCCGTAATCAGCCGCCCGAATTGATACGGCCAAAAGTGAGAATCTTCCCCAAAACTGTCCCATTCTTGGGCACCGACCCTCGTTCGAGCGGTTGCCTGAAGGAAGGGGAGAAGCCCCCACTCGTTCCTGACTATGGCTTCTCAGATGAGGAACGAGCCGAGCTCGCGAAATTCGTCATGTACGGACGATACACGCTCCTGCGCAGCTCGATTGTTCAGTCTTCGGAGCGCCTCATCCGCCAGCTCCGTTGCACTTCGTGTCACAACCGGGATGGCGAGCAGAGTTCCCGGCGGTTGATTGTGGTGGAAGAAGGACGGCGTGGGCTGGTTCCTGAGCACATCCCCAATCTCACCTGGACCGGGGAGAAGCTGAGGACCGGCTGGATCGCCCGGTTGCTGAAGGGCGAAATCGACGAGCCGATGCGGCCCTGGCTGCCGGCGCGGATGCCGGCGTTTCCCGCCTATGCGGACATCCTTGCGGAAGGGCTGGCGGCTCAACATGGATTGCTCGGCAAAACGGACGAGCCGTCAGGGCCGGAGGTCGCCAACGATGCGCTTGTCGATCTCGGCCGCGAGTTGACGATGCCGGCGCATCTTGATTGCCGGCAGTGTCACGGGGTCGGCAGCGACCAGCCGCGCGGGGACGAGAAGACCCGCATCGCTCTCGGCATCAACTTCATGCACATCCAGGACCGGATGCGGCACGACTTCTATCGGCGGTTCGTGCTCGATCCGCCGAAGTACGACATCAACATCCGCATGCCCCGCCTCGCCGCCGAAGACGGCACGACCCGTGTGCAGTCGATCCTGGGGGGCGACGCGTCGGCGCAGTTCGAGGCGATCTGGGAGTTCATTCAGTCGCTGCCGAACTCGACGGCGGGCGAGTAATCTCACGTCCGACAAACGACTCAGAACTCTATGGCAAAATGATGCAGGAGGGGCTGGGCATCGGGACGGGGTCGCCGGTGGGTTCGATGCGGCCGGTTTCGGCGTCGATATTGAAGACCACGACGTTGTTGCCGGGCATGTTGGCGCAGAGCAGGAGTTCGCCGCCGGGGGTGATGGCCAGGTTCTGCGGGCCGGCTCCGAGGCTGGGTTCGATCGCGATCAGCGTCAGGCGACCGTCTTCGTCGATTTCGTACGCCGCGATGCTGTCGTGACCGCGGTTGGTTCCGTAGAGGCGCTTGCCGTCGGGGGTGATCTTGAGGTCCGCGCAGTAGCTGGCGCCGTCGAAGTCGTCGGGGAGCGTCGAGATTGTCTGCAGCTCAATGAGGATTCCGGAGTCCGTCTCGTAGTCGAACATCGTCACCGAATTGTGGAGTTCGTTGATGACGTAGAGATGCCCGCCGTCGGGATGGAACGTCAAGTGCCGGGGGCCTGCGGCGGGCGGTGTGCGGACGAACGGTTGCCGGGCGGAAGTGAGTTCGGCGGTGGCCGCGTCCAGCCGGTAGCCGAGAATCTGGTCCAGACCCAGATCGGCGGCGAACGCGAACCGGTTGTCGGGACTGATCACGAAGCAGTGCGCGTGCGGCGCGGTTTGCCTGTCGGGGTCGACGCTCGCCCCTGCGTGCTGCACGAATGACGCCGCTTCGCCGAGCGAGCCATCGTCTTTCACCGGGAACGATGCCACGCTTCCGGTCGAATAGTTGGCGAGGACGACCGCTTTTCCCGTCGCGTCGACATCCAGGTAGCACGCGGCGGTTCCGCGGGAGGACTGGCGATTGAGGAGTTTCAGTTCACCGGTCCGGCCGATGATTTCGAATGCCGCGACTTGCTCGTCTTCATCGCCGCCGAACTGGCCGGGAGCGTGGATCGAATAGAGAAACTCGCCGTTTGGAGAGGCGGCGAGAAAGAACGGATGCTCCACGTCGGTGGTGCGGTGGATTTGCTTCAGCCGTCCGGAGTCTTCGTTCAGAGTGAAGGCGTGGATCGCTCCCTCTTCCCCCGGTGCGAACGCGGAGATGAACAGGAGGAGTTCGTCGGCATCGGCCGGTTCCGGGGGCGCCGTGAGTACGGCGATGATGGTGAGGGCGAGGAGAATGCGGTTGGCGAGGCGAAACATGGGCCGCTCCGGGATCAGGAGTTCGGGTCTTCGTGTTTGCGGAAAAACGAGACTATAGCGACCGGCCGCCTTCGTCGCATTCCGTAGCATCATGGCGGTAGTCGATTCACTGCACCGGACTGCCAGGGGACGGCGCCGATTCCGTCTGCCTGCATGGCAACAAGGACAGCGTTTGAAGCCTGTCAGTCATACACATTTCTCGACCCCCGATTGAGTTATTCTCCGAGAGATTCCAACGAGGCAGTGTCTCGGACCATGCGAGGTATCCGGTGGGAGAACGAATCGGCGGGCTTACGCCCTGCCGCTCGCCGGGTCGCTGAGACTTGACTCAGGTGCAACAGCTTCCGGGAACAAAGCGCTACGAATCATCCGGGCTGGGTTATCGGGGCGAGGGCAGTTGACGCCGTTTCGGCGACCGGCAAAGTTTGTGCAGCTTGCCGGACTGTCTGATCGGGAGAATTGGAATCGCATCGCAGCGCCGAACGCCGAACCCATGAAGGAAGGAATGTTTAGAGTAAATTGCTCTACCGTGTGTCCGCGTCGAGCGGTTTTCGGACTGTTCAGGCGGAGATTCCGCGAGACAGATCGCCAACACTGTTTCGCAAAGCGCTATAGCGTCAAGGAGGTTGCGCGTGTACTCGCGGGGATGGCGACAGCTTGTACTTGTCGGCGCGCTGGCGTTCTGCACGGGCTGCAGCTCGCAGCGGGCGCGCGTGAGCCGTGCTCCCGTCGCCGCTCCGGAAGAACACCGCATTCCCGAGATCGCCTTCAACGCTCCGCAGGCGGTCGCGCCGGTTGCCGGCCGGCAGTCTGCGGATGAGCGGCGAGAGCTTCAACGAGCCGCGCTGTTCGTCGACGTGGAGGACGGCGCTCCTCCTGCGGCGCCGCCCGCGCCAAGCAATGAGAATAACAATCGTCGCAGCGATGCCGGCATCCCGGTGACTGAATACGACTGCATGTGCCGCGCGGCGAACTCTTCGCCCGAGGTGGCCATCGTTCTGCTCGAACTGCAGTTGCCGTCGACTCCCAACTGCAAGAAACAACCGACGCCGGACGAGGTTCTGCGGTATCGATTGCTGCAGCTTCGCGCCGCGGAGGCGGCGAATCTGGCCGCCGGGCGGGCGTTGCAGGCGTTCTATGGGCTGGCGGAGGCCCGGCGTCAGCGGGAACTTGTGGACGCTTCGCTCGCCAGGCTCGATGAGGCATTGGCAGACCTCGAGTCGATCCGCGATCGGGGGATTGCCGCCGAGGTCGATCAGCATCAGTTGGCGCTGCAGAGAAGTCAGTTGCAGCGGCGGCGGACCGAGGTGGAAACGGCGATTGTGAGCGCGAACAGCACGCTCAAGCTATTGCTGGGTGAGTGGCCGGCATCCGACGCGGAGTATGATCCGCAGGTCGAGCCGCCGGCTTTTCCAGCCTTTGATCGTGCTCAATCCGCCGGGACCGCCATCTCGCAGCGGCCTGATCTGAACGCAGCCCGGCTCGTCCTGAGCAGCATGAGTCGGAATTCCTCCACAACGGTCGTGGGGATGCTGCAGCAGACCTATCCGGGATCGACGATTCCGGTCCCCGGCGGTGGGTGTGCTCTGTCTTCCCTGCTGGCCATTCACGACGGCGACCAGGTTCTCTCGGTGCGCCGGCGGCAAGCGGACCGCTTGTTGAATGCAATGAAACGATCTGCGGTCGATGAAGTCGTCCGCTACGGTCGCGAGGCGTCGAATCACCTGGAGGAGATGGCGCTCGCGGAGCGGGACGTGTCTCGCACCGATCAGAAGATTGCGGACCTTCAGGATCTCCGCGCAAGCGGACGCTCCACGTACTTCGACGTCGTTCGCGTGGAGTTGCAGCGGATTGAGAGCGAAAGCGAAGTCGTCCGTCACAGATTCGCTGCGGAAACCGCGTTTGCGAAACTTCGTCAGGCGGAAGGCGCCCTTGCGGTGGAATGCGGCTGGATCGAGCAGTGCGCCCCGATCACGCGACGCGGGGCGGCGGAACTGCAGGAGCCGATTCCGTTGATGCCCGCCTCCTATGAGCAGCCTGCGGGAACCTCACTGACGATCAAACAGGGCATGGCGAAGTGCTTCCTCAAATGACTCGCTGCCGGCCAGGACGCGGTCGAATTCGGGTTTGGCGAGTGAATAGAGGACCGAGGGCTGGGTTGCGGTGACCGTTGCGTTTCTGGGATTGCCGGTCATCAGCGCGGCTTCGCCGAAGAAGTCGCCCTCGCCGAGTTCCGCGACGTTTCGCTGCGCGCCGTCCTTCTCGACGCTGACCTGAACGCGTCCCTGCCGGATGAGGTAGAACTTCTCGCCGGGCTCGTTCTGGCGGACGACGACATCGCCGGCCGGGAACTTTTCCACGACGAGGGCGTCGGCGACGCTGCTCAGATCGGAGGCGGGCATTTCCCTGAAGGCCGGAATCTGCTGCAGGAACTCGCAGATGAGCATCGACTCGCGGACGAGGACGTCGGACTTCACGCGTCCGTCGACCATGTTCACGATGCGGTCGGCGATGTCGAGTATGCGATTGTCGTGGGTGACCAGCAGCACGGCGCAGCGCTGCGTTTCCGCGATGGACTTGAAGAGGGTGACCACCTGCCGGCCGGAGGCCTCGTCCAGGGCGGCGGTCGGTTCATCGGCGAGGACGACTTTCGGCTGATGGACCAGGCCGCGAGCGATTGCAACGCGCTGTTTCTGCCCCCCGGAGAGTTTCCCCGGTTTCTTGTGCACGTGGTCCTTCAGGCCGACGCTGACGAGCATGTGCCGGGAGCGCTCGTTGCGTTCGCGTGGTGAGCCTTTGAAGAGGTCCATGCCGAGGCGCACGTTCTGCAGCGCGGTGAGGGAGCGGAACAGGTTGTGATGCTGAAAAATGAACCCGAGTTTTCTCCGGACACGGACCAGATCGTCCGCCGAGGCTGAGAGCAACTCATGACCGGCGACCGACACCGATCCGTCCTGCACGGTGCGGAGGGCGCCGATCAGGGTGAGCAATGTGGTTTTGCCGGAACCGGACGGCCCGGTCATGATGACGATCTCGCCGGGGTAAACCTGCAGATTGCAGCCGAAGAGGACCTGGCGGCGGAAGCCCGCCTCGCCGTACCAGTGGTTCAGATCCGAGATCCGAATGACGGGCCCTTCCCCCTCCCGGCTCCAGTGGCGGGTGCCGAAAGTCGCCCGGTCTGTGTTCTCGGGAACGATCGTTTGAGTGTTCATAGTTGTGTTTCAGAACAGTTCGGCCGGATCGACGCTGACGACCTTGCGGATGGCGAGCACCCCGGAGATGAGGCACATAGCGACGGTGAACGCGAACACCAGGAGCACGCGCGCGGGCGTCAACTGGAGGACGAGCCCGGTGCTGGCGGAAAGCCAGGCGTAGGCGACGACGCTCGCCAGCACGCCGGGAACGAACCCAAAGACCGCGAGGTAGAGCGCCTGCTCGATCATGACGCGGTAGAAGTAGCGGGGGCGATAACCGATCGCCTTGAGCGTTGCGAATTCGGGAAGCTGGCCGGCTGCGTCGGAATAGATGATCTGGTAGCAGATGACGACGCCGACGAGAAAGCCGACGGCGGCGCCGACAAAGAAGATGCCCCCGACGGGCACGCGCGTCTTCCAGAACTTCTGCTCCATCCGGTCGAATTCGTCGATCGTATAGACGGCGACGTCATCCGGGAGGAGGGTTTCGAGTTGGGCCTTGACTGCCGGCGCGGTGCTCGGATCGGTCAGCCGGATGACTCCCAGTTCGACGGTCGACAGCGGGTCTCCTCGCGACAGCCCGGCCAGGTAGTGGGCATAATTCCGGTCGCTCATCAGGAGATTGCCGTCGTTGACCAGATCCGTATTGAGCCGAAAGTGACCGACGAGGTTCAAGTCCTGCCGGTTGAGTTCAAAACGGAGCTGCTTGAGCGCCGCCTCGTTTTTTGGAACTCCGTAGAAGTCCCGCGTGGCTGCGTCGACGAGCGCGGTCTGCGGACGGGAGAGTTCGTCGAAATAGGTGGTGAGTTCCGTCAGGTCCAAGGCCGGGTTGTTCAGGTCGGTGGCAAAGACGCGAATCGGAAACCCGCGGCTGCCGGTCACTCGCAGAATGCAGCCCATCTGACGGAGATAGAGCGGCGCTGCGGACTCGACGTGGTCACAGTTCCGGGCTTGCATCAGCCGTTCGCGCGGGAATCCGACTTCTGCAACGAGCGAGTACTTGCCTTTGCTGGCGAGGATGAGTTCGCCGTTCAGAATTCGGATCAGCGCGGTCGGGCTGTCGAGCGAGGCGTTGTAGAATCCGATCTCGATGAACAGCAGCACGACGGCAAAGCCGATCCCGAGACTCGCAATCAGTGTGCGGGTCTTTTCGTGCGAGAGATTCTGCCGGGCGAGAGAGATTCTTCGACCAGTCATTGAGGCTGTCTCAATGGTTGCATTCGATCTTGACAAGAGGGGCGATCCGCGACTTACCGCACGTCAGTTGTCGGGTCTTGAGTGCGACATTGACGGTTGATGCTCACCCGGCGGGCGGTTTTGAGGGGTTAGAACAGATCGGCCGGGTCGGCCTGCCGGACTTTTCGCAAGGCGATCAGGCCGGAAACGAGACACATGGCGAGCGTCAGGCCGACCACGACGAGGACGTTCGTCGTCGTGAGCGAGATTGGAATCCGCGCCTGACGCGCCGTGAGGGTATACAGCAGGAACGCGACGCCGATGCCGGGGATGGTTCCCAGCACGGCCAGGGCGATCGCCTGCTGCAAGACGACGAGGTTGATATAGGAATTCCGGTATCCGATCGCGCGGAGGGTTGCGTATTCGGCCCGATGGTTCGCGACGTCGCTGGAGAGGATCTGGTAGACGATTCCGGTCCCGACGAGAAACGCGATGAAACACCCCAACCGGAAGATGATTCCGTAGGACGTCTGTTCGACCCAGCGGTCGCTTTCCCGCTCCAGGATCTGCTCCTTCGTCAGGACGAGAACGTCTTCGTCATCGAGCAGGGCGTTGATCTGACGCGCCACCCGCGGGGCGTCGGCGTCCGGTTCGAGGCGCAACAGTCCGACACTCATGGAGTCGTCCGAATGTCCCGGAAAGAGGTAGCCGAAGCCGGAATCCGAGGTGAGCACGGCGCCGGCTGCGGCGAAACCGGCGCCCAGGACGAATGTTCCGCGGATGCGAACGGTGCGGATTCCGAGTTCGATTTCGCGGCCGGCGTCAGCCGGCCCGAAGCGGTCGCCCGCGGCCGGGCCCAATTCCGGTCTGGTCTGACTGTCGATCAGGATGTAATGCGGAGCGGTCAACAGCGCGAACTCCTCGGCAGACGCCAGGCTGGCGAAGATCTCGGATGTCGGATCGACGCCGAGCACCATCACCGGGCTGGCTTCTCCATTATGGGGGTTTCGCCATTGATTGATTCCGACGTTGAGGGGCTGCGCTTCCTGTACGCCGGGAACCGAGGCGGCCTCGTAGAGGCGAAACCTCGGCACGCTGCGGGCATCCGCCGCGAAGTGATAGTCTTTCGAGATCAGGCAGACATCGAATTTCAACGGCTTGTAGACGGTGGTCGCGGTGGTTTCGGCCGTCTGCAGAAACCCCAACTGCAGGAACATCAGAGCGACGGCAAACGTCACGCCGGCGGTCGCCACGAGGGTGCGGCGGCCGTTGTGCATCAGATTCTTCAGGCCGAGCGGCGCCGGCATTGGCTGATTCTTTCTCGTGCCCTGTGAGGGCTTTTTTTCGGGTTGGCTGCACCGCGAACCCGCACGAACCGCTCCAGCCGAAAATCTGCAACTGACGAGCGACTACTGCGCATCGTCTCCGGTTTCGCCGTCGTGCGATTCCCTGGGCAGAATGACGACGTCGACCTGGAGATCGATCAGGTTCGAAACGTTCGCGACGCCTTCATCGATGTTGATAAGGACTTCAACGACATGGCGGTTCTGCGGCGCCAGTGGGTCGAGATTCCGCAACTGCGGCGGATCGACCTGGTTGCCGATGCGGACAATCTCCCCGGCGACCTGCCTGCCCTCGAAGGCGTCGCTTTCGATGCGGACGCGTTGTCCCACCGACAGGGAATCGACGGCGGATTTGTGGACTTCCGCGATGCAACTCATCTCGCTCGTGTCGGCCATCTGCAGGATCGGCTCGGGTGTGACGGACTCGCCCGGCCTGGTCGGGATGGCGAGGATCGTTCCGTCGCTGGGGGCTGTGAGGATCGTCTGGTCATGCTGGTATTGCGCCAGCTTGAGTTTCGCCTCGTAGGGCTCAATCCGACGGAGAGTCTTCACCTGATCGAGCCCGGCCAACGCCACCTCGTATTCCGACCGGGCCGTCTGCAACTGAAATTCGTCTGCCTGCTGCAACTGGTCCAGCGCGGTCTCAGCGGCGGTCTTCTCGATGCGGGCCTTCTCGACGAGCAGTTCGAGTTGTTCCTGTTCCTGCACGGCGACCAGGTCCGCGCGAAGTTCCTGCACGCGTTTGAGATCCGCTTCGGCCTGGGCCAGGTTGAGCGCGGCGAGTTCAACCTGCCTTTTCTGCTGTTCGAGTTGCGGGTTCTTCGCCTGGGCCTGCTCGAGGGCTTTTTCCGACGCGCGGAGACGCGCTTCGGCGGCCTTGATTTCTGCGTCTCTGAGAGCGGTCGCCTGCGCCAACTGTTCTTCGGCCGCCTCGACCTCGAGCTGTCGCAGCGTCTCGCTTTCGAGCGTCGCGAGTTGCGTCCCGGCTTGTACCTGGTCGCCTTCACTGACGTTCAGCGACTTGAGCCGGTCGCCGGGCGTTGCACTGAGGTTGATGATCCCGTGGGTGGGAGTCAGGCGGCCCAGCACGCGCAGCTCACGGCTGCGCTCGTCGGGTTCGGCCGGCGGGGGCGGGGCGTCGTCGGGCGCGGGAGAGATCATTTCCCACACGCTCCAACCCCAGGGTTCCACCAGCAGGTTCCCGAGGAGCACGCAAAAAACAAGCAAGGCGCATTGGAGCACTGTTTTCATAGCCGCGGCACTTCACCTTGACTCTGGTTTCGTTTGCGAGGACGCCCGGCACGCTCTGTCCGTTGTGGGGCGGAGTGAAGTTTTCTTGATCGTGCAGCGGACAGGAATCAACGCTCCGGACGTCGAATGGAATCCGCTGCACGGTCCACATTACACCCGCGTCCGGGCCTGGTCCAACGGAAACGATGTTGCGTGTCTCGTTTGGCCGTCCGGCGGTCTGTTCTCCCAGTGTTTGCGACCTGATCGATGATGCGACGTTGTTCATCAATCGATGCATGCGGGGGGGCGGCGTGATTCCCTTTCTGCTTTGAGCCGGTCAGAATGCCGGTTATGCGATCTGAATCGATCGTAGCGAACCGTCACATGACGAATTTCCAGCCAAGAGGCCGCACGATGTCCGTTCGAACTGCCATTGCGTTTTGCATTCTGTTGCTCGCACTGTCCGCGCCCGCTGCGGCAGAGAAACTGACGGCCGACATCCCGTACGTCGAGAACGGGCACGAACGGCAGGTGCTCGACGTCTACACGCCGGACGAACCGGCGGACGAGCCGCTGCCGGTGATGTTCTGGATCCACGGCGGGGGATGGCAGGTCGGCGACAAGAGCGACGTGGCGCTGAAGCCCAAGATCCTGACGGAGAGGGGATTTGTGTTTGTCTCAACCAACTACCGTTTGCTGCCGGACGTGGAAATGGATGCGCTGATCCGCGACGTCGCCAAGGCGTTCGGCTGGGTGCACGACAACATCTCTGAATACGGCGGCGATCCGAACCGCATCTTCGTCGGCGGGCACTCTGCGGGCGCTCAACTCGCGGCGTTGATCTGCATCGACGACCGCTATCTGAAGGAAGTCGGCGTTTCGTTCGAGGTGCTGCGGGGCTGCATTCCGGTCGACGGCGACACGTACGACATCCCCAAGATCATCATGACGGCCGAACTTCGCCAGATGCTCTACGGGGGGAAGATGTTCACCTTCGGGCACCGGCAGAAGTTCGGGAACGACCCGGAGAAGCACGTTGATTTTTCGGCCGTCACCCACGTGGCGGAAGACAAAGGCATTCCGCCGTTCCTGATTCTCTATTTTCCGGGAAACGCCGACACGAGGGCGCAGGCCGGGCGCCTGGAAGAGGTGCTCGCGGAAGCGGGCATTCCGGTGACGACGTACGGCAAGGGGGACAGCAACCACAGCCGGCTGAACAACGACCTCGGCAAACCGGACGACCCGGCCACCGAGCGTTTCCTTGCGTTCCTGGACAAATACGCCGACGCGGGGTATTCACCGGAGTCCGATTAGATTGCTGCGGAGCGATGGCGCACGGTCAATCCAGGGGCGTACCATCCGGCGAAAGCCATTCGATTCCGTCCCTCGTCGCTCGCAGGCGTCTTGCGCGGATGCTGGAGCCTCCCCCTTCCTCGTAGTAGACGATCAGCACGCTGCCGTCCTCGAGATTGACCATGGACGGATACGCCCCGCCGACGGTGTCGACCAGGACGTTCTCGCTCCAGGTCTCGCATTCATCGGTGCTGTAGTGCAGGCTGGTGGAGGGGACGCGGTGAGCCAGGAGAATGATGTCGTCGGTGGTGCGATGGAAATAGGGGCAGTGGCCGGGGAAGCCGATCGGCCTGGAAACGCTCCAGGTCTCTCCACGGTCTTTGGAGACTGAGTAGGCCATTTGCGGCCTTTGAGCGGCGTAGAGCGTGCCGTCTTTCAACTCAATGACGTCGGTTTCCGCGTCAAGCCGCGTGCCGCCGTTGTCGATGTCGACCGGTTTGCTCCACGTCTCGCCGCCGTCGTCGCTGTAGGCGACGGCCCCGAAGGCGGTGCCGTCCCCTTCGGCGTAGAGGCCGAGGATCAGACGTCCGTCGGACAGTTGGCGGATCGGCGAACTGCAGTAATAGTCGTCTGCAATCTGCCGGGGCTCGCTCCAGGTCCGGCCCAGATCGTTCGAATGGACCTCCCATGTCCCGAGGCCGATCCACGGTTTACCCTGTTCGTTCGTCTTGCGGAGGGAGAAGTAGTTGCAGATCAAGCGGCCGTTTTCGAGTTGGACGATCGACGGATCGCGGTCGTCGTCGGGACCGTCGTACAGAGTTTCCGCTTCGGACCAGGTGAGGCCCTCGTCGTCCGACGTGCAATAACTGATGCGGCCGCCGCTGGGCAACTGGTCGTTGGGCAATGAGACGTGTCCGTAACCGGCGTAGAAGACCGCCATCAACCGTCCGTCCTTGAGCCGGCAGACGTCGGGAAACGCTTCGTAGGCTCCAGCGCCGGCGTCGGCGCAGACGATGAGGTAGGGCTTTTGAGGAATGCGAAACTCATCCTCCGCAGGCGACGCGTCTCCCTCGATGCGGATGTTCTTCACATGCGCAATGCCCTGATTCGCGTAGAACCCGATTCGTCCCGCCTCCGAGATGCCGGCGTCGGTTGCTTCGTAGAGCAGCTTGCCGTTAAGCGAGACCTTGAGGGTGTCCCCTTCGCATTCGATCCGGCCGCGATGCCACTCGCCGGCCGGCTTGTCGAGCCCGCTGACCCGTTTGATCTCCGTCCACGAACTGTCGACGCTCGACTTCACGAGGATCGCCTGCGTCCGGTCGAAGTGCACGTAGTAGTACGTGGCGGAATCCTGAACGCGGACGACGAAACCACAGGCCAGGACGCCGTCTGCCGCCGGCTCGACGAGAAAATCGGCTTCGAGCGCCGCGTTCTGCCATTCCAGGGGAAGGTAGAAGCCGCGCGACATCTCCTTGCGGCCGTCGAAGACCAGCTCCCCGTCTTGCAGCGTTCCGGTCGGTTCGGTGAACTTCCAACTCGCGGCCGCGTCGGCAACAGCGAGGTCGATTTCCGTGACTTCGGCCGCCGCCGCCGTGAGGGTGACTCCGCACCAGAACAGGCAGACGGCAATTGTCGTATGTTGATGCATAATGATGATCTCAATGTGCGAAGTCGCCGCTGGCGAGGTTACATGTTTCGGTTCGGCCGGGACCAGTGAATCCGGGCGACGTAGACGCTTCCGTCGCTTCCGTATTCGTTATCGACCGGGAGGATGTAATTCGGTCCCCAGGTCTGCATCCATTCCGCCACGGTGACCCAGGTCTCGTTCTCGTTGACCTGGGTCACGCCGAAGTTGCCCAGGCGGGCGCCGCGTTCGGGAACGAGGATCTGTTCCGTCTGGCGGATGACGCGCAACTTGTCCGGATCGACCTGGGCCATGAACAGAGGGGCGCGGTGCCGGAACACGTGATCGTTGTCGGCGCCTCGCCGCGTGTAGACGAGGAACAGGCCGTCGCTGTGCGTGACCCAATGCTGCTGTGTGTTGTAGTTGCCGAGTTCCTTGCCGTCGTCGAACCGCCACGGCTGAATCGGTTCGTAATTGAGGCCGTCCTTGCTGCGGGTGACATAGCCCTGCTCGTCGTTGCGAATCGTCAGGAAGAACTGGTCTCCGAATCGCGTGAGCGACGGTTCGTGGAGCCCGCGGGTTTCGTCGTCGACCGCATGTTCGTTGCCTTGCTCTTCAAAATGGAGCGTCTCGCCGTCGAATGTGCATCGAGCCACCGTCACGCGGGAACTGGAATCGGGCGGCTTGAAGTAAAGGGGCAGCAGGATCGTTCCGTCCTGGAGGTCGTATCGCTGCACGCAACCGGCGCCGGAGTTGTGGAATTTCTCTCCGGCCGGCATTTCCAGCTTTCGCCAGGTTGACCAGCGGTCCTCTCCGGCATCGTACGTCGCATACGCGGTGTGGCGCGGCCGGGGGTGCGCGACGCGCCAGTCCGGCGTGTAGACGACGGTGTGTCCGATGCCCAGCAGAGTTTTCGACTGCTGATGCCAACCGGGCCAGAAGTCGCTGGCCGCTACGGGACGCCGCTCGTCGTCGATCGTTTCGTATCGCAGCGCCAGTCCGGGCGCTTCGCGTGGTTCCGTCCAGGTCTGTCCCAGATCGTTCGTATGGAGATCGTACATGCTCTTAAAGACGTCGCTGCCCGAGACGTCGAGCGTGTTCATCGTCATCACGACGCGCGGTGCGCCGGCATCGCCGGCGGCGGGAACAATGCCGGCCCGCGGATGACACCAGCACCGCTGGCCGTCGTACATCCGGGTCGGCACGTCGCGCGACAGCCGATACTCAGGGGTCGCAACGGTTTTCGGATCGTCTGCTGCTGCGAACCGGCTGAAAACCGCGGGCAGGGCGACGGTGGAGACGCTGTGGACAAGGGACGTCTGGAGAAACGTTCGCCGTGTGGATGTTTGCTGTGCAGGCATGTTGTGTGGCCTTACTTCGAGCGAGCGCTCCCCTGTGGGTCGCGGCTAAACGGCCCAATTGTGAGATGCCGCACTCTGCTATTCCTGGAACTGGAACGAAAACAGATCGGCGTCTTGCAGGACGAAACGCAGACGCACGGGCGTGCCGGCGAGAGACGACACGTCCCGGCGATCCTGCCAGGTGACGGTCCGATCGAGTGTGTCGCCGAAGAGTTCGTCGCAGTCGTCGAGCGTGAACTCGGGCAGCGGGGTTCCGTCGGCATCCTGCAGTTCGACGCGCAGGCTCCCGGCCGCCGAGGTTGCGAAGTTGAGCGAGAGAGACTGTCCCGCGAATGTGAAGGGCTTCGTCACCAGTTCACCGCCGTTCATCGGGGCGTTCGCTGAAACGAACCCGTCCAAGCGAAGTGAGTAGCGCCGCAGGGAGGTGCCGCCTTCGCCGGTCCAGTAGTCTTCGGTGGCGTAAAACGAGAGTTCGTTGGGCGCGTCCGGAAGTTGGGAGGGCGTTTCGACCGGATGCCAGGCGACGAACTGCTGCCCGTAGTTCCAGGTTCCGGGGCGTTCGATGCCCGGCCTCAGAAAGGCCTCATTCCAGCGTTTGAACGTCACGCCGTCGCGGCTGGCCATGAACAGGCCTTCGGTGATCGCCGTGCCGTAGCGTTCGCTGGATGCCGCGCGGGCCTTTCGCTTCTCGAAATCAGGCAGCGCGCGGAGGGACGCGGGCCAGTCCAGGGCCTGATCGGACTCGTCGGTGTCCCGCCCCTTGCTCTCGGTCGACGACGGTGTGTTGGATCGATCGATATATCGCACCGGGAAGCCGATCAACAGGTGCGGCGCCCGGTGATAGGGCGCGACCCCGTTCTCGTACAACTGTTCGGGAGGAGAGTCGACGTAAGCGAGGTCGGCTTCGTTCTCCCATGTCACAAGATCCGGGGACGTGGCGGTGCGAATGGCGCGAATGCCTTGGGGGGCCCAGGTCTCACTATTGGTGACGCCCTCCGTAAAGTACCGCCAGTAGGCCCGGTATTCGCCGCGGACCGAATCCCAGAACGCCAGGTTCTGGGAATCGAATGCGCCATTGGTGATCGTCGGACCGTCGGTCATGGGGGAGAAATGAATGCCGTCGGCCGACTGGTAGGGCCACATGCCGAGCGGGCTGCGGGAAATGAGGAACGCCTTGTACCGCGCTTCGGGCGGCGCATGCGGACTGTCGTCGCGAAACACGGCGGGGCCGCCGATTCTCGCCTGTTGCTCGGCGGCCGCTGCGCTGGAGATCACGATGTTGTTCGCGGTGCTGCCCTCGTAGTCGTGCAGTCCCAGTTGCGGTTTTTCCCAGTGGAGGCCGTCGGGACTCTCCGCGTAGCAGAGACTGTTCGCGTTTGTGCGTAGCTGGCCCGATTCGATCGTCAGCCGCCAGGCGCGGTAATACATCCGGTAGCGATCGCCGTCTCGAAAGACACTGTGATATGCTGACGCGCTGCCTTCCCATGGCTCGTCGTGAACGAGCACGACCTCTTGCGGTGTCGGATGGTGCAGCCGCAGTGTTGCATTACCCGCAAGACGATCGACGAGCGCTTCGTCGACGAACAGTTCGCGGCGCGAGCCGATTTCGATGACGTCCTCAGCAGTCGAGAAGCCCGGCCATGCGACCAGCATGACAGCCAGCAGTGTGCGTTTCATTGTCGTTTCTCCATTCGTCCGGTGACAATCCTGCAGGTTGCGCAAGCAGGATGCAAGACAAGCAAACCACAATGCCCACTGAGTGCGAGCGAATGACGCTTCAACAGCGAGTGCTCAATCAGATAGCATAACCGCGCGACGGAGTGCCGCAGTTCCATCGCCCGAAGATTGCTTCATTGACCGTGCCACACAGCGACAAACACATCCGACGAGTCATCAACGGCTCCTCCCGCCGCCAGTGGCTTCATGCGGGAGGGCTGACCGCGGTTGGCGGCATGGGCGTCAGCCTGCCCGGTCTGCTTGCGGCGCGTGAATCGGAACAGGCCGACTCCCCCCGGCTGGATGCCTTCGGGCGGGCGAAGTCGTGCATCATTCTGTTCCTCTTTGGAGCACCGGCCCATCAGGATACGTGGGATCTCAAACCGGAAGCGCCCCGCGAAGTCCGCGGCGAATTCCAGCCGATTGCAACCAGCGTCCCCGGCACTCACGTCGGAGAGCACATCCCCAGGCTGGCGTCGATCGCCGATCGGTATGCGCTGCTGCGCTCTGTCACGCATCCCGACAACACGCACACGGTCGCCATGCACTACATGCTGACCGGCGTGCGGCATCGGAGGCCGAAGACCAATCCGCAGAACGCAGCAGACGACTTTCCCTGCTTCGGCAGCGTGATGAATCACCATCTCCGCGGCGCGGCCCGCGCGCCGGGTGGTCTGCCGCCTGCTGTGAGCCTCAACGCGCCGGCCAATCAGGTCTCCGCCAACAACCACATCTTCCCCGGCTTTTTCGCAGGCTTCCTCGGTAAGGAGCACGATCCCCTCTTCATATCGCAGCATGCAGATGAGGAGGACTTTCATCCCTTTGAGTCGACCGGTTCCCGTCAGCGGCTGGTGGATCGTGGACGACTGCTGGAGGAATTTGAACGCGACGCATCTCGGTTCCGCACGGTCTCGAACGTCAACGACTTCTCAGCTTATCAGTCACAAGCCCTCGACTTGCTGACGTCACCGGCGGCACTGCGGGCTTTTGATGTCTCGAGCGAATCGGACTCGGTCCGGGACCGATTCGGCATAACTCCCTTCGGGCAGGGTTGCCTCCTGGGGCGAAGGTTGATTCAAGCCGGCGTTCCGCTGGTAACGGTCAACTGGGAACGGGACGACGCCTATTGGGACACGCACTCGGACAATTTTAACAAGCACCGCAACTCGCTGCTGCCCAGCCTGGACCACAGCTTCTCAGCGTTGTTGCTCGATCTCGAAGAGCGCGGCCTGCTCGACGAAACGCTCGTTGTCTGCCTCTCGGAATTCGGGCGCACGCCAAAGATCAACGGCAACGCGGGACGCGACCATTGGGCCCCCTGCAACACCGTTGTTCTCGCCGGCGCGGGCATCACGGGGGGACAGGTCTACGGCGCCTCCGACGCCCAGGCGGCCTATCCGGTCGAACGGCCGGTCTCCCCGGAAGACCTCTCCGCAACGATTTATCATCTGCTGGGGATCGACACCGACACCACCCTTCGCACCCAAGAGGGCCAACCAGTGCGCCTCTCCCACGGAAGCCCGCTGTTCGAACTGTGGGCGTAGATGTGCGCCGGATCAAGCCGCGCATCGAGCGAACCTGCTCGCTTTCGTCTCTTCGAATCAGTCGACCATCCGTACCATCCGACTCCACACTTGCGATCGATCTCGCACATGAAAATCACCCGCGTTGACACCTACCTGATCGATGTTCCGCAGAAGCATGCGATCTTTCCGTATCAGTCACGGTACATAGCCACCTCTTCGACCGGGGCAATGCTGGTGCGACTGGAGACGGACGGCGGGGTTGTCGGCTGGGGCGAGACGCCGCAGATTCTCTCTTTTTACGGGCAACCGCCGCTGACGGCCGACATCGCGAACTCGCTGCGCCCCAAGTTGCTCGGGAAAGACGCCGGTGCGATCGAAGCGCTCTATGCCGACTGGGATCTGGGGGGAGTCCGCATCCAGAGCGCCGTCGAGATGGCGATGTGGGACATCCTCGGGAAGGCGGCCGGACTGCCGTTGTACCGGTTGCTGGGCGGACCGTACCGGGACCGGATCGAACTCGCCTGCTGTATGGGAATCCAACCTCGCGAGCGGGCCGGCGAGATCGCCCGCGGATTTGTTGAAGACGGCTTCACCACGCTCAAGACCAAAGCCGGCCGTTCTCCCGAAGAGGACCTGGAGATGGTCCGCGGCATCCGCGACGCGGTCGGGGACCAGTTGAAGCTGCGCATCGACCCGAACACCGGCTACTCGCCTGAAGTGTGTGAACAACTGGCGAAGGATCTCGAACCGTACAACCTGGAGTACCTCGAGCAGCCGATGCCGGACGAAAACATTGCCGACTCGGCCCGCATCCGCAAGCTGACGACCACGCCGCTGGCACTCAACGAATCGGTAACGACGCTGGCGCATGTGCGGGAGATCTTGGCGCTGGAGGCGGCCGACTACCTGCTGCCCGACACCTACCAATGCGGCGGCCTGTGGGCGGTCAAGCGGATCGTTGACGTGGCCGCCTCGGCCGGTGTGCCGTGCGTTTTTCACTGCGCGCACGACTTCGGCTTGAAGACCGCCGTCATGCTCCACGTTGCGGCCTCCTCCCCCAACATGCCGCTCGCGAATGACTGCACCTACTTCGGGTTGGAAAGCGACATTCTGAAGGCGCCTCTCCGGATCGAAAACGGCCGAATGGCCGTCCCGCAAGGCCCGGGCCTGGGCGTTGAGGTGGACATGCACCTGGTGGAGAAGTACGCGGCTGGGGAAGCGTGAGTGAGCAACTGATCCAAGTCGAGGTCATCCCGGCGGTCTGTGCAATTTTGTACAACGCAACCGCCTCTGTGCGGTTGCGGCGGACGTGCGCGGCCCAAGATGGTACACTCACAGAGAGGTGATCGGGTGGACGCGTCTTGCTGTGCACGGCTGGCGCTCATTCGTTTGAAGGGCAGTCGTGTTCGCCGTGGTTCAGCTTTGAAACGAGGACAGGCCGATGCTCTCGATTTATGGCGACCGTCGACAGACGTGTGACGGCCGGACGCGGCGTGAGATTCTCCAGGCCGGCGGGGCCGGGCTTCTTGGCTTGTCGCTGCCGAAAGTGCTTGCCGCCGAGGCGGTCGCTGCCGACGCGGTTCCCAAGGCGAAGTCGGTCATCTTTCTGATGCTCTTCGGTGGACCGAGCCAGTTGGAGACTTTTGACCTCAAGCCGGAAGCGCCGGACAACATTCGCGGTCCGTTTGAGCCGATCGCGTCGCGGACTCCCGGCTTGTTGATCGGCGAACATCTTCCAAAGACGGCAAGCGTCTCGGACAAGTTCTGCGTGGTGCGGACGATGTCCCACACGTTCAACGATCACAGTGGAGGAGGCCACTACCTGCAGACCGGCCGCCGTTGGCATATCCCCATCGGAGGCGGGTTTACGCCCACGCCCCAGGACTGGCCCTCGATGGGATCGATCGTCGAGTACGTCGACCAGCAGTCGTACGGCTTGAGCCGTCCGATGCCTTCGTACATGGTTGTGCCCAATTCATTGGGACGCTTGCAGGAGGCGGGCCAGTACCCGCGTCCCGGCGAGTATGCCGGCTGGCTCGGCCAGCGCTACAATCCTGCGACAACGCAGGTCGACAAGCAGTCGCTGACCGACAACCCCTACTGGCGCGACTGCACCGACGAAGAACTGACGTTTCAGCTCGCCGGACTGGCCTCCGGCGAAGGCATGACGCTCGATCGCCTTCAGACGCGCCGGTCGTTGCTGGAGCAGTTCGACCTCGAACGACGACAAGTGTCGGTGGAGGGGGCGCCTGCCGCCGGGTACGACGCCTTTCAGGAGCGGGCTTTCGCCCTTGTGACTTCGGAACGCGCGCGGGAAGCGCTCGACATCCGCCGCGCGCCGGACGCATCGCGGGACCGTTACGGTCGTCATCTTTTTGGGCAATCCTGCCTAATGGCCCGCCGGCTGATCGAGGCGGACGTGCGATTTGTAACGGTGCATTACGATTGCGTTGACGGCTACAGTTGGGATTCCCACCGCAACAGCGACGACGTGAAAAAGCATCTGCTGCCGACGTTCGACCAGGCCTATTCGGCTCTGCTGGAAGATCTCGAACAGCGCGGTCTGCTTGAGGAAACGCTCGTCGTGGCGACCGGCGAAATGGGACGCACTCCCAAGGCGAACGCGCAATGGGGCCGGGGCCACTGGAGCACGCTCTTTCCCGCCGTCCTGGCCGGCGCGGGCGTGACGGGCGGCCGAACTTACGGCGAGTCCGACGCCGACGCCGCATACGCACTTGACGATCCCGTTTCGCCTGAGGATCTCGCGGCAACGATCTACCACGCGCTCGGCATCAGCCATGAGCTGCGCGTGCGAGACGCCCAGGCCCGCCCCACGCCCATCGTGCACGGCGGCGAACCGCTGACTGCGTTGTGGAGTTAGGCAGGCGACGACCATTGTCGTCCCGGCTCAGTTCAATGCACCGGCAACGACGATGCTGCATCGGTCGGCAACGAAGCGATGACGCTGCGCCTCCGTGATGTGCTTGCATTTTCGGTGAAGAGCGCGTTATCATCTGCTGTCGCTCTTCTCATCTCACATCTCATTCTGCGAGGAGGTCTGCCATGCGCGCTACTCAGCGACGTCGCGGTTTCACGCTCATCGAACTGCTGGTTGTGATTGCAATCATCGCAATTCTGATCGCGCTGCTGCTCCCAGCGGTCCAACAGGCGCGCGAGGCGGCGCGCCGCACGCAGTGCAAGAACAACCTCAAGCAGATCGGGCTGGCGCTGCACAACTATCATGACGTCTTCCACTCGTGGCCAATCAACATCTATGGCGGATACGGGACGATTCCACCCGACATTCTGGGCTGGACGCAGACATCGAAGTCGTGGGGTTGGCCCGTACGGCTCTTACCGTACATTGACGAGACGGCGCTTTGGAATCTCTGTGATCCGGGCAACAACACGATGGCGGCCAGCGGGCAGTTGAATACGGTGGTGGACACGTTCCTCTGTCCGACTGATTCCGCCCCTGCGGTGATTACTGAGAATACGTCCTACACGACAGGCGGTGTGGCTGCCGCCCGTACGAATTACAAGGGTATGATGGGCAGCGATTGGAACTGGGGCGCGTACGTCAACAACGTCGTGACGATTCAAGAGGACGCCTTTGTTCGCAACAACGGACTGCTGTATACGCTGAACTATCGGCGGTATACCAACATCGATGACGTGATCGACGGCACGAGCAATACCACAATCGTCGGAGAATCGGTCACGAACGAGGTGTATGCCAATGGCGGCGGGGGCCCCGGCTGGAGCTGGATGAACGCGGCAGAGAATACGGCCACATCCGCTGTTCCGATCAACACGTATGGCGCCAAATCCCCCACCAGCCTCCCTTGGGACGTGCGCTGGAGCTTCAGCAGCAATCACGAAGGCGGCGCCCAGTTCGTGCTGGCGGACGGTTCGGTGCACTTCTTGTCAGAGAATATTGATCTGCAACTCTACCGGGCCCTGTCGACATACGATGGAGGGGAGATCGTCCAACTCTTCTAACGAGGCAGGGCCTCGGACCATGCGAGCTGCCGCTCGAAATCGGGAACCCGCTCCCGTTGGTCGCTGAAACTTGACTCAAGTGCAGCAACTTCCAGGAAGGAAGAAAGTAACCTAACGAGGCAGGACTTTGGACCATGCGAGTTGCCGCTCGTAAGCGAGAGGCCTGATCCGTTTCGGGGCTGAGGAGCCCTCGGCATAGAGTCTTTCGAGGCCGTGGTGATTCGTCCCTACGGGGGAACCGAAACCGAAGTGTTCATCGAAATCGAAGAGTGCAATGAAGAGACCGCCTTTTTCCCTGAGCCAAGCACGGCTCGTTCCGCTTTGTGTCGTCGCGCTCATGTCCGTCGGATGCGGGCCCGACCTGGAGGGGGCGCCCGACGTGGTGCCGGTGACCGGAACAGTCACCATCAATGGTGAACCGTTCGCAGGCGCCGGCGTGTCGTTTCGTCCCGACACAGACAAGGGCAACGAAAGCGGATTCATGCCGGGCGGCGCGACGGACGCCAGCGGCAAGTACGAACTGATGGCGACCGCCGGCGCGAAGGGCGCGCCTCCTGGATGGTACAAAGTCGTCGTCATGCCGCCTTCGGCGCCTCCGGGATCCGACGAAGTGGTGGAGGTTCCCGAGTACAATCAGAAGTATCAGGATCCGGAGCAGACCGACCTCTCGTTTGAAGTTCCGCAGAGCGCCGAGCCGGTCGTCATCGACATCGATCTGGAGCCATGAACGCCGTCCTTTACCCGGTGACGAGACGGCGCTGAGTTCAACCGGTTTGTCGTCAGTTATTGCGTGAACAGACGGCGCTGATGATCCGCCACACGCCTCGGCGGGCGGGCGTTGATCCGTCGCAGGCTTCGTAGAGCATGCGGAACGGTTCTCCGTGCTGCGCCGCCGGGTTCCAGATGACGCACATCTCCGAGCACTTTGCGGCATCCCATTCATTCGAGGGAGACAGCACCGGTTGCGGCGATCTGGTCCATGACAGGCCGTCGGCGGAGTCGGCCGAGAGAATGTCGGCTCGTTGCGGCGTGCCGTAGCCGGCGTAGTACATGAGATACTTCCCGCCGGCGGGCCGCATGATCTCGGGAGCAAACGCCGCGCAATGGTCATACCGGTTGTCCGCCGTGATCCGCCAGCCAGGCTCCTGCTGAAACCTCTGCCCATCGCTGGAGACCGCGCTGATGATCCCCGCTCCGTGGACGCCGCAGTACAGCCGGCATCGTCCGTCGTCAAGGAACGCGATGCGAGGCGACGAGAGGTTGCGATTGCTCAACGCGAACCTCGTGCCTGGTTCGACGGTCCACTGCAGACCGTCGGCGGAAACCGCACTGCGAATTGAGTTCTGCCTGGATTGCGGTCCGTCGCAGCATTCGTAGTACATCCGCAGTCGGCCGCCGCTTTCGAGGCACGGCACGACGTCTCCCGAGACAACACGGAATTCACCCGCGCCTCCCTGCTGCGGAGTCAGCCGGACACCCGGTTCGGGAGTCCAGGCCGCCCCATCTGATGAGAATGCGCTGAGAATCCGGGCGGTCGAATTGTCGTAGTCGTTCGCTCCGTCCGGAAATCCGGTGCGTGGCAGCAACTGGGTGTAGTAGAGGCGATACCCGCCGTCCGGCAGCGCCACAACCCTCGGGGCCACCGCTCCACACAGCCCGGATCGCACCGCTTCGGGACGCCACACGGCGTCCGGTTCAGGAGCGATGTCGTTGTCCGGTGGCGCGTCGATGGCGACGCCCTCACTCGACCAGATTCCTTCCGGTGCGCCAGGTGCGGCGTGGAGAAGTGGACTGGCTTCACAGGTCCGCGACAGATCAATCACGATGGCTCCATCCGCCGGCCCGATGCGGAAACCGAAATCGTTCTCTCAGTCAAACGAGTCTTCCCACGCCTCGAACTCGGCGATCAGTTTGGCGAGGGTCTCCGGGTGAGCGTCCGCCAGGTTATGGGACTCGGATAGATCGTATTCCAGATTGTAGAGCTGCCACGGCTGGTCGGGTCGTTCGCGGACGATCTTCCAGTCGCCCATACGGAGTGCCGAGTGATTGCGATAGGAGAAGTAGAGTGACTTGTGCGGCGACGGCGCACCTTCGGTCAGCAGGGGGAGCGGGTCTTTGCCGTCGAAGACAACATCGTCGGGGAGGGCCGCTCCCGACAGTCGCGCACATGCGATCAGGAGGTCCGGCGACCAGAACGGCTCGTCGATGACCGTTCCTGCTTCGATTTTTCCGGGCCAGCGTGCGATGGCGGGAACGCGCAGGCCGCCCTCCCAGCAGGTCACGCCTCCGCTTCTGAGCGGATCATTGACGCCGACATCGAGCCCCTCGCGATCGAGGCGGAAGGCGCCATTGTCGGACATGAAGAAGACAAACGTGTTCTCGCGCTGCCCGGCCGCAGCGAGGGCGTCGAGCACGCGGCCGATCGCGGCGTCGAGCGCATAGACGACCGCCTCGTACCGTTTCCGGGGGGTGGATTCCTCCGGCGAGAGGCCGATCGCGTCGAACGCCGAGTCGGGCGCTTGCCAGATGTTGGGTTCTCCGGGCCGTTTGTTGCCGGCAGTCGGAAAGTGCGGGGCATTGAATGGCAGGTAGCAGAACCACGGGTCATTATCCCGGCTGTGCCGCTGGATGAAGTCGATGGCCGCCTCCGCGAAAATGTCGCTGGCATAGTCGCCTTCGCGATGCAGCGGCTCGACACCTTCGTAGAGATCGTGCTGTTCCCGGTAGTTGTGCTGGTAGTAGTCCATGTTTCCCGAGGCGTGGCCGATAAACTCGTCGAAGCCCCGTTCGGTCGGCCGCGACCCGGGTGCGAAACCGATGTTCCATTTGCCGAAGCACCCTGTGTCGTAGGGCGTCGGCGCGTTTCCGAGATACTGCGGGATCAAGCGTTCGCTGTGATCGAGACCCACGCCGTAGTTGCCTTCGACGCCGGGAAGCTGGTCGAGCAGCCCGTGCCGCTGGGCGATGCGTCCCGTGAGCAGGCACGCGCGTGAGACCGTACAGGTGGGCGATGCGGTGTAGAAGCTGGTGAGCCGTGCGCCCTCGGCGGCGAGTCGATCCAAGTTGGGTGAAACGATCTGCGAGTCCGGATTGAACGTGGCAAGGTCGCCGTAGCCCAGGTTGTCGCACGTGATGAGCAGGATGTTGGGAGGCCGATCGCTGCCGGGGGCCGCAGCGTCTCGCTGAAGCGATGTTTCGGCGGAGTCGGCGGCGAGCAGTTCGCGGATGGCGTCCATCAAGACTGCCTCGACCTGCGGGGCGACGCGCGAGACGATACCGGTTTCGTACCCGCCCTGGCTGTAGGCGATCTCGGTCCCGATATAGCCGGGCCCGTAGTCCCCGTAGGCCGCCATGGCGATGAAACTCTCCGGACGCATCTGCTGCGCGGCGAGTTGATATTCGACGAACAGTTCTCCCGGCATGTGAAGCACCCGGGCGGTGCCGAGCGTGAGGCAGGAGAGCGGAATGCGATGCGCGTTTCGCATGCGGCGGACAAACACAAGATCGCGCGCAGCGCGAAGGCGGGTCTTGCGGGATTGCGACGCATCCTCGAGCTTTGCGACGAGTTCGGATTCCTGCAACACATCACGGGTCGGCAGTGAGACGGGCCGCACGGCCCAGTCGACGTCGCTTGCGGTGATGAGCGATTTTTCCTGCGACTCCCAGGCGCGCTGCATGCCGTCCGCAAGTCGCTCCGCGAGTTTCGGCCGGTTTTCCGGAGAGCCGTCGTTGTATTTCCCGGCTGCGACATTGCCTGCCGCTCCATTGAAATGGACGTGCCGGACGCCCGGAATCGCCTGTTCACGAATGTCACGCGCGATCCCGACGAAGTCCCAGTTGACGCTTCCTTTTCCGTAATAGCTCTGCGGATGAGTGGCGTAGTAGGTCATGACGACCAGCGGCTGATCGTCGTTCCAGAACGCGATGAGTCGTACGAGGGGGTCGATCACACCCTCGGGAGCGTCACGGGCTGCGGGGTTTCTTCCGCCGGAACTCTGTCGTTGAATCACAACGCGACCGTCCGGGCCAAGAATGCGTCGATTCGAGGCGACCTTCTCGACCGTTCCCGCACCGAACCCGACGTGTGTGACCGGCTCCAGATGCTCAAGCGATTCTTTCGCAGCCTCGCCGAGACGATCCATCACGTCGGCGTCGAAATCCGGATTGGAGAACTCCCGAGCAAGCCCCTGTTCGGCGAGCAGCCGTTCGGTCGCGAAGTCGCTCCCCGGCGCATCATGCTGATGAAGTACGTGCAGCGCGACGCGTTCCGGCGTCGTGCCGACGGAATGAGCAATCGCTGCGCGGAAGGAGTCGTAACTCTCGTTGCCGATTCCCACCCAGTCGAAGGCGCACAGCACAATGGGATCGCCGGCGCCGACCAAGACAACGCCACGGGCTGTCAGCGGTGTCACGATCTCCTGAGCAGGAGTCACGTTGCCGTTGCACAACGGCGACCCCAGCGGGGGCGTTGCATCGATCTGAAAACTCGCGATGTGGAGCGAGTGGTCGTCGGCCGTGACGGAGTCGAACGGGAACGACGACAAAGCCGCAAGAACCACCAGGAAAAAGATTCGCATAGGAGCCTCGTGCCCTGTCAGGGCTGTCAGTTACACACAAGTCGGCTGGGACCCGGCCCCGATAAACCGGGCCCCGGGGATTCTCGAACAGGACACAGATTTTCGCGGACTTGGCGGATCAGTACGGATTCTGTGGGGAATTCCTTCCAGACGCGGCAGCGACGAGATCGCATCGACCCATGCGTGAATACTCTGCACCCCATAGAAAGCCATCAGCGAAAATCGGCCCGATCCGTGGTCATCCGCCTTCCATTCGAATCACTCGGAGAGTCACTCAATCCCAAACATCTGAATCGGCGAACCACTCGGTTGCATCCACTCGGTGCATCTTGGAGCAGTTCCGCGCAAGGCACTGATCAAGCTCATCGTAGCAACTCTGTACAACTCACGGTGAGAATCTTCGCGTGGCGCGCGAATTTCGCGTGCAGCAAGTTCCACGTTCTGGACAGCCGACTCGGCGGAGCGAGTCGGCTACATTGTTTGCGGCCGGAGGCCGCGCTGGGATGCACCGTGTGCCCCAACTTTGTGGGTCCTGCGTCGGGGTGATCGAACCCGTCAGGCCGGTGCGAGAGCGACGGATGCAGGCTGCGAAACATCGTGCTACGCTCACGCACCGCCATAGCGACTCGCGGATCTGAAGAGGGAGAAGTTTTTGCATCCGGTTGAGAGTGCTCGATTGAAATCGAAACGCGCCGCGTTGTGTTCGCTGTTTGTCGTCGCGAGTTGCTTTCTTGTGCTGCGCGTCCCGCTGATGTATCGCCAGTCCGGGGGGCAGGATGAGGACTGGTTTTCGGTTCCGGGTTTCACCATCGCGACGGAAGGCGTGCCGCGCGTCCCGTATGCTCCGGAGCGCCGCCGGGAGAGCGTCTTCTACAAAGCGGATCAGGTTTTGACGGCCTTGCCCCCCGCGTTTTTCTATGCTCAGGCGCCGTGTTTTCATGTGCTGCCGCCGGGATTCGGAACGGCTCGCCTGCCGTCAGCGATCGCGGGTCTCGTGGCAATCTGGCTCGTCTACCGACTGGCGCTAATGCTGGTTGGCGACGAAACGACGGCCGTGGCTGCGGCCGCGCTGTATTCGCTTTCGCGGGTCTTCTACTTCCCGGCGACAATGGCTCGTCCGGACATGTTGTGCGGCATGTTCGGCCTCGCAGCGCTCTGCGCGACCTTGAACTGGTCGCGCCGGCCAACGCTTCTGCGGCTGGTCTCGTCGGGAGTCCTGTGCGGCCTGGGATTGCTCACGCATCCGTTCGCGATTGTGTTTTGCCTCCAGATCGGCGTGTGGGTGATGTGGCGCAGCCCGGACTGGAGGCGATCGCTGCTGCATGGGGCCCTTCTCACAGCCGCTGCACTCATCGTCCTCTCGGCCTGGCTGCCGCTGATCCTGATGGACACAGACGCCTTTCGGCACCAGTTCATCGACAACGTGTTCGACCGGCCGGAGCCCGGGACGCTGTGGCGGATTCTCTGGCCGTGGCCTTACCTGCCGCACCAGGTTGAGCTCGTGGGGGAGCGCACCGGAACGTGGCAGGGTCTGCTCATGCTGGCGGGTCTGGTGTTCATTGCGTGGGACGCCGTGCGACGCCGGTCGCCGGGAACCGTTCTGCTGGCGTGGCTCACGTTCTCCTCGCTTTACCTCATGGTCGCCTGCCTCGGGCTGCATGCCTCGAAGGGATATTGGTGCTACCCGGGCGCACTGGTGATGATTTGCGTCGCCGGGACGCTCTCCCGTCTCTCCGAACTGTTATTTCGGCGGCTGCGATATCGGGCAGTCGTCTGGTCGGCGGCCGTTCTGGTGATGCTTCCCGGGCTCGGACTGCGCACCTGGGTCGCCCATGTTCGGCATTGGAACGACCCGAACTATGACAGCCGGCGGTTCACGCGCCTGCTGATGGAACGGTTCCCGCAGGAGGAACGCCTGGCCGTCGATCCCGCCTATGTGTTCGATGCGTGGCTGTTGCATCGCAACGTGATTCTGGGCGTGGAGGCGGAGCGGTATTTCGAAGTCGGTCAGTTCGATTTCGACAAATTGATAGTGGCCCGATACGGTTTCGACAACGATCTGCCTGACCGACTCGGCACAACGCTTGTCTCGCGTTTCGGGGCGAAAGACGACCTGTTTGCCTGCTACGCGGAGGTTTACGAGCCTTCTCTCGAAGAGGTTTCCGAGGCCAACTCGGATGACAACTCGGACGGGGATCCCTGAAGCTGCGGTTGCGACTGATGAGGACGCTCGAACCGGTCTCGAACAGTTGGAAGACGCCGATTCTCGGAACTTCCCCCGCCGAGTCAGCTACCGGCGATAGTAGTCGCCCTTGGCGAGCAGCTTTTCGAGGAGGGCGTACAAGACGATAAACAGGTAGCGGCTGCCCATCTCTCTCATCTGGAGCTTGGAGGAACCGACGCGCCGATTGCGCCATGAGATCGGAATCGTCTCGTATTGGTAGCCGCGAATGATCGCCTTGAGCGGCAGTTCGACCGTGAGGTTGAAGTGATGGGAGACGATTGGACGGAGGCCGTCGATCACGTCCCTGCGATACGCCTTGAAGGCGTTGGTAATGTCGTTGTGGCGCAGTCCGAACAGGACTTTGATGAACCAGTTCGCCAGCCGGTTGACGTAGAGCTTCAGTTTCGGATAGTCGATCACCCTGGCGCCTTTGATGAAACGCGATCCGAAGACGCACTCGGCGCCGTTCTTGAGAGCGTCGTAATAGCGGAGGAGATCTTCCGGGGAGTCCGAAAGGTCCGCCATCATGATGCAGACGCACTCGCCGCGAAATTCATTGAGTCCGCGACGGACCGCGAAACCGAAGCCGTGCGGCGGGTCGTTATTGATGTACCGCACTTGAGGGTGGCTGTTTGCGAGGGACTGGAGGACTTTCTCTGTTCCATCGGTGCTGTTGTCATTGATGACAAGGATCTCGCAATCCGCGATGTTCCGTTCTGCAAACGCCGCGAGGATCGATTCGACGGTCTCGCGAACGCATCCCTCCTCGTTGTGGGCGGGGATCACCACCGAGAGAAACACACCGGCCTGTTCGTTGCCCGGTTGCAATTCCGCGACGTTGTTCTGATCGGGTCTGGTCATGCGTCTGGAATCAGAATCGGTTCCAGCGTCGCCTCATCCGCCGCAATCCACTCGTGGATTTCTGTAACGATCGTCTCGGGCGATTGCTGTGGACGCCACTCAAGATCGCGAGAGACTTTCGTCAGATCGGACGTGTAAATCCGCACGTCAAACGGATGCGTCTCGGGAACTGCTCCGATCGGAACCTGCTTCCCGGTCGCCTGCCGGCAGAGTTGTGTGAGTTCCAGGAGCGACACGGATTGTTCCACTCCTCCGCCGATGTTGTAGACCCGTCCGTCCCAGATGTCGTCGCGGTCCAACTGCTCGACGACCAGGTCAAACAGATCCTGGACGTGAAGCACGTCGCGGACCTGTTTTCCACCGCCGCCAAAGCCGATGTAACGCAGCGGACGCTCGAAATAGTGATGAGCGACCCAGAGCGTGACCACGCCCTGATCGACGCGGCCCAGTTGCCCGGGCCCGGCCAGGACGCCGCAACGATTAATCAGGACCGGCAGACCATAGGCATGGCCGTACTCCTGCAAGATCATTTCGCTTGCCAGCTTGCTGGTCCCGTAGAATGACCGCGGCCCATCGAGCGGACATTCTTCGGAGATGCCGGCCTGCGTGACTCCGGGAAATTCTTCCTCCGGCGTCCAGCAAAACCGGGTCTCTTCTTCGACAAAGGGCACGCCGTTCAGCCGCGCAATCGGGTAGACCCGGCTGGTCGAAAGGAACAGCACACGCGCCCCGCAGGCCCGCGCGGCCTCCGCGCAGTTCAGCGTGCCGAGCAGGTTGATATTGAGAACCGGCAACGGCGATCCGGTCGCGCCCGCCAGAGCCGACGGCTCCGCCGAACAGTCGATGAGCAAATCGAAGTTCCCGATTCCGGCGAGATCTTCGGGATTTCGCACGTCGCCATGGACGAATTCGACCCCGTGCCGTCGCAACCGCGGCAGCGCGAGTTCACTTCCTCGACGCCGCAGATTATCAAAGGCAATCACTCGCTGCCGCGGATCCCGCTCGCGAAACGCGATGGCGAAGCTCGCCCCGACGAACCCGGCGCCGCCCGTGATCAAGATCGTGGGAGCAGTAGCCTCGGCGCTCGTCGTCATTCACCCGCCCCCGCGCTCGGCCTCTTCCCGGCCTGCAAGGCTTCCGCCATTTCGTTGTAAATGTCGTCGAGAGATCGCGTGATCGACCAGCCGGGAAAGTGCGACTGCAGTTTGCCCAGATTGCTGATATAGCAGATGTGATCGCCCACACGGTTCTGCGGCTCGTAGGTTCGCTTCAGCCGCCTGCCGAGCGCCTGTTCCGCCCGGTCGATCGCCTCCAGTACCGACACGCTGTTCGCCCGCCCGCCGCCGATGTTGTAGACCTCTCCGGGACGCGGATTCTCGTAAAAGGCGTGCAGCGCACGGCAAACGTCGAAGGCGTGAATGTTGTCGCGGACCTGTTTTCCCTGGTAGCCGTACACCCGGTAGGTTCGCCCCTCCGCCGTCGCCCGCATCACGTAAGCGAGAAACCCGTGCAATTCAACGGCACTGTGCTGCGATCCGGTCAGACAGCCTCCCCGGAAGCAGGCCGTCTTCATTCCGAAGTATCGTCCATACTCCTGGACCATAATGTCGGCCGCGACCTTGCTCGCTCCGAACAGGCTGTGCAGAGTGCGGTCGATCCGGCACGTCTCATCGATCCCGTCCCGGTGTTCGGGATTCGCGTAATCCCAGCGAGTCTCCAGTTCCACCAGCGGCAACTCGTTGGGGGAGTCGCCGTAGACCTTGTTTGTGCTTAAGAAGCAGAACACCGCTTCCGGCCGGTGGGACCGTGTGGCTTCCAGCAGATTCATCGTGCCCACGGCGTTCACGTCGAAATCGTCAAAGGGACGGCGAGCCGCCAGATCGTGAGACGGCTGAGCCGCCGCGTGGATCACGAAGTCGAACTCGATCTCCCGGAAAATGCGGGATACGGCTGCACGGTCGCGGATGTCCAGGTCGTGATGCTGGAACTGCGTTGTTGCCTCGCGCAGCCGCGCCAGATTCCAGTTCGTGTCTCCGTCCGGGCCGAAAAACTCCCTCCGCAGATTGTTGTCAACGCCGTGCACGCGCCATCCCAAGCGGTCGAAGTACTCGACTGCCTCCGATCCGACGAGGCCGCTGCTGCCGGTGACAAGCAAAGTCTTCAAGAGTTGGAGTCCCGGTCGGTCGGCGGAGGTGTTCGGAAGGTCGACGCGCTGGAAGACGATGCGCCGAACTCCAGAATCATGGATCGACGGACCACTCAGGCGATCCCTCCAGGAGATTGCCCCCGCGTTTCTCCCGTTCCGCCACGCGGAGCAAGTCCGCAGCACGAGCGTCTCGGGCCGGCCGGCCGATCTCCGCCGGAAGCCATAACCCTTTTTCCCGAAAGCACTTGTAAAATTGCCCGGCTAGGATTTGAACCTAGACTAAATGATCCAGAGTCATTCGTGCTACCGTTACACCACCGGGCAGTTGTGAGTTGTTGGTCGGACTCAATCGCGATTCGGACCGATCTCTCACCGCTCAACGGCATGCTATCAACTCTCGTGCAATGCGAAAAGCCGAACGTTTTCGCATGACGGGCGGTAGGGGCGGTTCGGAATCGCGCGATGCGCCGTTGACGACGGCGATGTTCTCCGCGGTGTCGACGTACGCGGCGGTTGGAATCGATGAATCACCGCCGCGTGAATCGAGCGTTCCTCGCCGTCTTCGAGAAGCTATCATGCATTCGGTCGGCAGCGGCAGACGGTGTTTGCAAGAGAACCCGGGTCGGATCAAGCCGAAGCAGTGCATGGCGGATGACGCGTGCGTGAATCGCTTTCATTGATGTGGGCAGAGATCTCCCGCGCGATGCGTCCGGCGGATCTGTTGGATATCGCGCTGGTGGCCTGCCTGCTCTACGTCGCCCTGGCGTGGCTGCGGCGACGCGGAACGTACAGCGCCGTGGCCCTGGTGGCGGCGGTCCTGATTATCTATCAGGCGTCCCAGTGGCTCAATCTTTACCTCACGCTGGCTCTGTTTCAGGTGGGAATGACGGCGCTGCTGCTGGGATTCCTGATCGTCTACCAGGAGGACGTGCGGGCCGGCATCGAACGCCTGATGTCCCGGCGAAGCTGGAAGGCAGTCGGCGGAGAACGCGAGGAATCGCTGATTGGAAGCTTGATTGAAGCGCTCGCCAAGATGGCGCAAGCGAAGACTGGAGCACTGATCGTGCTCCAGGGCCGGGAGCCAATCGGCCGGCACGTCAATGGGGGCGTGTTGCTGAGAGGCCGGGTGAGCGTCCCCCTGCTCCTGAGCCTCTTCAACCGGAAGTCTCCCGCGCACGATGGCGCCGTCATTATTCTTGGAGACAAGATCGAACGGTTCGCCGCCCATCTGCCGCTGACCGGCGATCTCGATGAACTCGGCGAACGGGGCACCCGGCACGCGGCGGCGCTGGGGCTCAGCGAACGCTGCGACGCACTCGTCTTCGCTGTTTCCGAGGAGCGGGGCACGATCGCCGTCGCCGAGCACGGTCGATTGCGGGAACTGTCGTCTGCGACGGAATGTCGCACGCTGTATGCGCAATTCGTCGACGACCGCGATCTCGCTGAGCGAAGATCGTGGTCGAAAGTCGTCTCCGTGAAAGAATGGGCAACGGCGGGGGTGGCCGTCATCGTCTCGGTCATCCTCTGGATGCCGTTCGCAACGCGCAGCGTCGAAGTCGTCCAGCAAACCCTCGACATTCCCCTGGCTTTCGCCGGCGCTCCGGAAGGATGGATGGTGAGCCGGCCGAGTTCCCAAACGGTTGAAGTGACGTTGTCCGGCTCTCCGAACGCGTTCAGCCTCCTCAACCCGGAGAAAATCCGCCAGTCGGTTCAGCTTCCACCGCCCGGGGGCAGGAAGTACGTCTTCGTCGATCCGGAGGACCTCGATGGATTGCCCGAGGGATTGACGGTTGTCGAAGTGCGTCCGCAGTACATCCGCGTCGGCATGGAGCGGCAACCCACTGGGGAAACTGCGGCGCCAGAAGACGGGAAGAACTGAGGCGAGAGGCGGTGATTGTTCTCAGCCGCCACCGGGGCCGCCCCTGCGTTCGCGGCATTTACCGGTGCTGAGCTTCCGGCGACGGCGTGCTCGATGATCGCTCAGGGCGATCTGCGAGGAACCGGGGACGATGCGGCCGGCCCGGCCGATTTCGGCCTCTTTCAGCGGAACTGGTTGTGACGTCTGATGATACGCAACCGGCAAGAATGCGGCACGCTGCTTGCAACATCGACGCCGTGCGCCAACACACCCACAGTGAGAGAATCATGCAGAACTTACTCACCGACATGATGCCGTACGCTCCGCTGTTGATTGCCTCGGCAGCCATTGTTGTGGTCGGACTGTTGATCGCGACGCTGGGAAACAAGACCCGGTCGGTGATCGGCCACGTCTGCCGTGTCGGCCGGAAGCCTGCGCGGTTGGAAGTCCCGCAGTGTCAGGGGCCGATCGCCCTCTCCGTGAGGACGATCGATCCTCAGCACGTCTGGATGCGGATTGAAGCCCCCACCGACACGACTCTGCGCATCGCGGGCGATGGAGAGGAGTCGCGGGAACTGCGCTGCTCCTGCAAGCCGACGCCGCGTCAAGGGGTGTGACCTGCCGGGGCGAGTCGCGTACACTGCTGTAGGCTCTCGCTCAGTGCGACCGTTCACCTGTGTGTCGGTCGCGCGAGAGCGGCTGCCGGTTTCCGCGAAAGCATTCCGGCCGATTGCGGCCCAAACCAGCCTTTCCGACGCGACACTCGCCTGGCAGGCAACCAGTTAATCTGATGCGCACTTTGCTGATTCTGATTGCCCTGCTGACTCTCGTGCCGGTGCTGGAACTGGTCATCCTGCTTCAGTTCCATCATGCAATTGCTTCGCAATGGGGGGGCGGGACCGGGCTTCTGCTGACTGTCGGCACGATCGCTTGTACGGGAATCCTCGGAGCAGCGCTTGCCCGCAGGCAGGGGCTGAATGTTCTGAACGAACTGCGGATGCGAATGAATCAGGGAAAGTTTCCGGGCCAGGAGTTGCTGGACGGAGTCCTGATTCTGACGGGCGCCGTCCTCTTGCTGACACCGGGACTGCTGACAGACGCCCTTGGTTTCAGCTTCCTCATTCCGGCAAGCCGCCGCGGCTATCGGCGGCTGTTCAGCCGCTGGGTGCGCGGGACGATTCAGATCCGGAGCGGCCGGGTGATCGACAGTTCAACCGCCGAGAGACCGCACGACATGATTCAACGTGATGGTTAGTGCAAATTGCTTTACCATGTGTCCGCGTCGAGCGGTGTTTGGGCTGTCTAGGACGAGAATCCGCGAAAATCCGTGTTCTGTTCGAGAATCCCCTGGGCCCGTTTCCTCGACGCCGGGTCCCGGCCGAGTTGTGTGGAACTGACCTGGCTACAATCGCGTTGCGAACAACATCCATCCATCGACTCCTACCGGACCCCGATTCCAGCACCATGGCCAGCCCGCAGACAGACCCGCGCATCACGTCAATCCAGCCGGGCGGTGGAATCGTGATGCGGCTCGAACTCGCGTGGGGCTGCGTGCGGCGGTGGTATCTGTGGGTCTTCCGACGGGGTTACATCCAGCGGATGGAACGGACGCGCAAGGGGAGTGAGAACGTCTGCCCGCATCCGGTGTTCGATCCCAGGGACGTCAAGTTTTTCCGCAATCTGGGCGGCTACCACTGGGAGACCAAAGACGACCCGTTCGCCTGGCGCGACCGGCTGCCGTTCGCCCGAGTGGGACTTGCCGAGTTGCTCGTGTTCTCCCTGCTGACGTTCGTCCCGGCCGCGTTCTGCCTGTGGGCGCTGTTCGGACTCGGCGCGCGGGGAGCGTGGGGCTGGTTCTTCGGGATCGACGCCGTCGTGCTGCTGGTGATCGGCGGCCTGATCGTGTGGTTCTTTCGCGATCCGCCGCGGCGGATTCCCACGGGAGAGGGCGTGGTCGTTTCTCCGGCCGATGGAAAGATTGTCGAGATCGAGGAATTGGAGCACGATGAGTCCATCGGAGGCCCGGCGCTGAAAGTGGGGATCTTCCTGTCGATCTTCAACGTGCACATCAACCGGGTGCCGATGGCCTGCCGGGTGGAATCGCTCTCCTATGAGCCGGGAAAATTCCTCAACGCGCTGCGTCCCGAGTCGGCCCGCGAGAATGAACGGATGATCGTCAAGCTGCAGGAGACCGGCCCGCGCGCGCGAAAGCTGATCGTGAGTCAGATCACGGGAGCGATCGCCCGGCGGATCGTCTGCTGGCTCAAGCCGGGGGATGAACTGGCCGTGGGCGAGCAGTTCGGGATGATCAAGCTCGGCTCCCGGACGGAACTGTTTATGCCGCGCGAACCGGGACTGGATGTGTGCGTGAAGAACGGTCAGACGGTCAAGGCGGGGAGTACGGTGGTTGCTCGCTATGCGCAGAGCGAATAGTCGACTTGCGGTCTCAACATCTCCGCCATGGCAACTGAGGTCATTCAGTTCTGTTGAAAGAATGCGATCGTCGAGAGGACGGCGATCATCAGAAAGAATGTTCCGGCGGCGCCTAGCAGCACGCGTCGACCGATGCTCGGTTTCAGTTCACCCGGGAGCAACACGGAGTTGACCGCAATCGTGTGCCAGCAACTGATGCCGAGGGCGTAGTTGTAGATGTTGGTCGAAATCACGAGCAGCGTCGTCGGCCGCGCCGAGAGCAGCAGAACGATGCCCGCTGCCGCGTACACACAAAGGACGCCGAAGTAGACTTTTGAAATGTGTTGAGGATCGACTTGCCGCAACCTGCGGCTGGCCGTCCAGAAGACATCGACCCATCGGCGAAGCACGCCGTCCGCTGTGGCAATGACGCTCGTCCCGAGAACGAGAAATCCGCAGAAGATCGTCATGTAGAAGCAGAAGTTCCCGAGCGATCCGCCGACTGCGTCCTGAACGCCGCCCGCCGTCATCACCGCCGCCTGATCCTTGTTCTCCAGCACGAGGCCGCGTTCGAGGAACTGGACGGACAGCATGCTCGGCAGCGCGAGCCCGATGAAACAGGCCGGCATCCAGACGACGAGCTGGTCGCGCGAGATGTGCCGCACCCAGCCTTTCCAGCGGCGAAGCGAGTCCTTCGTAATCTGGAACACCTTGCCGACGTGAGAGAGGTGGATCGTCTGCCCGCCGATGATGCTGGGAATCGCGCCGACTTCGCTCCCCATTCCCCACCCCTGATCGCGGGTGTAGTTGCTGATCGGCGTATTGGTGAGTCCGCCGTTGCCGGCGATGGCGGCCATCGCGGCGAGGATTCCCACGGCCGTCATGTCGATATTCGGGAAGCCGTTGCCTGAGAAGAGACTGACGAAGATGTTGTCGAGCGCGGCGGGATTGCTTGCGTCGACCACCGGAACGGTGCCGAACTTGAAGAAACCGCTGATGATCTCAGCCCACGTTTCTGCGTTGGAATAGAAGATCGCCAGAAAGACCAGGAATCCCAGCACGGTGATCAGCTTGAAGCTCATCACCACCTTGAGCGAGTTGTACACTTTGCCGCCGAACAGCAGCGGCACGAGCGCTCCCAGAAAGATCGACACTGCGAAAACATTGAGGAGAAAATTGTGCTGCGGATTCGCCTCGTCGGGGAGTTGGCCGTAGATCACGGTGAACAGCGGCACGGCGGCGGCCGCCGCGAGGTAAGGAAAAAACACTCCGATATCCAGCATCAGATAAATAGGCAGCCAGAATCGCGGGCCGGGGAGTGTGCGGAACTTGCCGGTGAAGATCGGCTCGCCGGTGTAGAGCGTGTAGCGGCTGATTTCGATGTTGTAGAGGGTCTGCCCGAGGATGCTGAGGGTGGCCAGCCAGAGGACCGCGCCGCCGTAACGAGCGGTGTTGATCGGCCCGGTGAGCCATTCTCCCCCGCCGATCGCAGCCGCGCCCATCACGAGACCCGGGCCGAGCAGCAACGGGAGCTGTTTCAGGCCGAATTTCGGCGGCTCGGCAAGTGTTCCCATGTCCCACCGCGGCATTTCCCGGCTGCCGGGATGCGGGGCTTCGCCGCCGGTACTCTCAGGTTCGGAGTGAACGGTCGGGTCGGCCGATGCGAGGGGCTGCTCGGGCGAGTCGCTGGGAGGCACGTTCAATGCACTGTTTCTCGAGAGGCGTGAGATGGAATCGAAAATCGAGCGTGCATTGTGCCCCGATGCGGACTTCGTTCGCAACCACAGGGGGGGACAAGCGAGAAAGGACGAGGGTCCAGGGACAAGGGTCGAGGGAAGGGGCGGTGAGCGGTCGGCGTTAGCGCGCCGTTGCGTCCTCAGTCAGCACTGCGCGCGCCTCCGTGTTCACTCGCTCGCAGCAGCGCTCTCATCGGCGAGCTTGAGCTTGACCCGCACGGCGCCGCTGTTATCGGCGATCGATCCCCAGTCGTCGTGGCAGCGGAGAAACAGGTCGCCGTCAGCAGGCGCGGTCCATGTCCCGTCGGCGGGGAGATCGAACGGTTCGCTCAGGGTGTAGTCATGGAAGATCACGCCGACAAGCCGGCCTTCACCGGACTCGGTTCCCTCGGGGGACACATCGTCGCCCTCTTCGGTAATCGTCCAGTTTCCCGACGCTTCGACACTGTAGGCCGTCCCTTCAAAGACCTTGAGCCGGGAGGCCTGCCAGCCGCGATCGGCCCGGATACTCGCCTGGACCAGCGCGCTCCCCTGCAATCCCTTGAAGCGGGTCTTCCAGTCCCAACTGCACAGGTCGCAGCGGTAGCCGGGCGCCATGTCCTGCAGAAACAGCGCGTACTCGAAAGAAATCTCCTGGGCCTGCGATCCGTAAACCTGCCAGAAATCGACGTCCTGTTTGGCGAGCAGCGCCAGTCCCAGTGGCTTGAAGCGCTTCGTGTAATTCTCGTTGAATCCGAGCAGATGGCACAGCGCCCACCGCCAGGCGTAGTTCTGCCAGGAGTCGCCGGTCGTCTCCAGCGGATTGTTGACGATGGCGTCGAGTTCCTTCAGCTCGCCCGACTGCAGGTAGTCAATGACCGGCTGGGGAGCGTTCACGCTCTTGTCGTTCTTTTTCCAGTACTGGCCGACCTCGGCCATCCCCTCGGAGTACCAGACAGGGCCCGTCGTTCCGAAAGCGTGCCCGCAATAGGCATGCACCGCCTCGTGTTGCGGCGTGCCGTGATCGGAACCGGCGTAGACGACGGCCTTGCTGACGAACTTGTTGCCGCTGCTGATCACCTGGGTGATCGTCAACCCGCCTCCGCCGCGCACCATGGCAACGCCGTCTGAGTCCATCTGGGCCAGTTGGCTCTCCGGCCAGTTCTCGAAATCGTCAATCACATACATCTCGATCGGCCGCGTATTGCGGCGTCCCCAGTAGGCGGAGACCAGCGTGAGCATCGTCTCCAACCGCTCGAGAAGTTCCTCGGAGTCCTCCCTGGACAGGTCGGTCATCACGTGGAAATTGCGCGACTTGTACACGTTCGGGCCGGGAGTCGCGTCCTCGCCTGCCTGCCGGGACCGGCGGCGGCGCTGGCCGAACGCAGTCTCCGGAGCGGCCGAAGCTGAGACGAATCCCGCCAGCAGCAGCACGACCACGTATCGAACGAAACGGCGATTCCTGGTGGACATGCTAATATTCCTGATCGGCGATTGGTTCAAAGCGGTCCGCCTGCTGTACGCAGGGTGAATCGGCCCAACAGCAGTCGTTGACAGGTCGTACGTATTCTACTGTCAGGCTCAATCACTGAGAACCGCGTCGGATGAATTCGCCGCAAGAGCCGGGATCACCGGACATCTGCTATATTGTTCACTGACAGGCAGACACGCGTCTTCGTCGAGTCTTGTCATCCCCTGTGAAAGGAATCTCTGCCATGGCGGTTTCTCGTCGGCGTGGATTTACGCTGATCGAACTCCTGGTCGTGATTGCGATCATCGGCATCCTGGTGGCGATGCTGCTCCCGGCTGTGCAACAGGCGCGGGAAGCGGCCCGGCGCACCGAATGCAAGAACAACCTCAAACAGATCGGCATTGCGCTGCACAATTACCACGACGCGCACCGCATGTTCCCCTCCGGTTGGATCGGCGCGACGCCGGGCGCTCCGCAGGGTGGGCACGACGTGGAAGGGATGAACGGGTTCGGCTGGGGAACGATGATCCTCCCCTACATGGACGCGGGTCCGCTCTACAACCAGTTCGATTTCAATCGGTCGATCGTCGATCCGCTGCACGCCGACCTGATCAAGAAGAATCTCCCCTACAATCGCTGCCCGTCCGACGTGGGCGAAGGGACGTGGGGGATCGAGGACCACGACAACCCGGGCGTGATTCTGGCCGAATTGGCCATCTCCAATTACGTCGGCAACTTCGGGAGCGGTCCCGGCCCGCTGCTGGGGCGAGATCTCGACAGTTGCGAGGGACTCGTCGGGCCGTGTACGTCCAACGGGATCTTCTACCACAACAGCCGGGTGGCGATGCGCGACATCGACGACGGAACCACCACCACCCTGTTCGTCGGCGAGCGGGGTACGATCACCATCCCGGGAGGGGAAACGCTCTATTCCACCTGGTCGGGATCAATCCCGCACGGCGTCGACCACTTTGCCCGCATTCTCGGCGTGACCGATCACGCCCCGAACAGCATCAACACCACGGTCCCGCATCTCGACGACTACAGCAGTTGGCACGAAGGGGGCGCGCAATTCGTCTTCGGCGACGGCCACGTGCAGTTCATCAGCGAAAACATCGACTTCGACACGTACCAGGCGCTTGCCACGCGCAACGGTGATGAGACGATCGGTGAATTCTGATTACGTCGATGTCGCGCCGCACAGTCAATTCGGAACTGACCTTCCCCATTCGAAGAGATCGCCGCCGGGAGGATTGAGGCCGAGGCCGTCCCGGTACGCTCGATGGACATCTGCTTCGGACGCGACGATCCCGCGTTGCAGCAGCTCCACCGCGGCATTCAGCATCGGAGCGAACAGCCGTCGTGTGATTTCGTCGTCGTCGCACCGCCGCGTCTCGATCTGTGGAGCGGCGACGAGTGAGATTGCCTCCGGATCGACCTGGGGCTGCGGGTCGTCGCCGGCATAACGGAAGAATCCCGCCCCGGTTTTGCGTCCCAATCGGCCGGTCTGGTACAGCGCAAGCAGCGTCTCCGATTTCGGAGGCACGGCGACGGTGCCGCGATGGATGGCGGCCGCCACGCGCAGGGCGACGTCGATGCCAATCTCATCCAGTTGCGCCAGCGGACCGAGCGGCATCCCGAAACTTCGCGCACAGGTTTCGATCCGCTCCCAATCCACGCCCGCGCGGACCAGATCGACAGCCGCATCCAGGTAAGGAAACAGCAGCCGATTGACGGCGAAACCAGGGACGTCCTGAGCGATCAGCCACTCCTTGCCGAGTTGCGAGACATAGGCCGCGGCACGATCGATGCAATCGTCGGTCGTCTGCTCGGACCGAATGATTTCAATCAGCGGCCGCTCGGCGACCGGGTGGCAGAAATGAATCCCGCAAACGCGGCCCGGTTCGTTCGCGACGGCCGCCAGTTCCGAGATCAACAGTGATGACGTGTTCGACGCCAGAATCGTCTCGGGCGGCAACTGTTCGCCGAGTTTCCTGAACACCCGCCGTTTGACTGACCGATTTTCAACCACCGCCTCGGCGACCAGGTCGACTGCGGCAAGCCCGTGTAAGTCGTCCGTAAGTCTCAACTCGCCGGGTGCTGCCGACGCGTCTCGTTGGCTCTCGATCCAGTCCGCTGCGGTCTCTAGTGTCTCCGGCTTGGAGTCCGTCAGGACGACGTCGACGCCGGCTTGCAGGTTCAACAGAGCGATACTGCGGCCCATGACTCCCGCGCCGACAACACCTACGCTCTGCACGGTTGCGGCGGGAGACGATTTGTCCGGGGCGTCGTGCGACATCGCAGTTCAGAACCCCGGCTTTCTGAAGGAACCGGAATTATCGCGTTGCAAACAAGCCGAGCTAACGAGGCAGTGCCTCGGACTATGCGAGCTGCCGGTTCTTGGACGCATCGGCGGGATGACGCCGCGCCGCTCGCCTGAACCGCTCCCGTTGGTCGCTGAAACTTGACTCAACTGCAACGACTTCTGGGAACAAAGTAACCTAAGCGGCGCGGGTCGTTCCAACCGTGGAAGGGGAGGACTCGTCGAATCGCGAGACAACCAGCGCCGCGTTCTGCCCGCCGAATCCGACGCTGTCGCTGAGGATGTGGCGGCAGTTGCGTTCCCGCGCGGTATGCGGCACGTAATCGAGATCGCAGTCGGGATCGGGGTTGTCGAGATTGATCGTGGGGGGGATGGCCCCGTGGCGGATCGCCAGTACGCAGACGGCCAGTTCGATCGCCGCGCAGGCGGTGGTCGCGTGACCGAGCATGCTCTTGGTGCTTGAAATCGGGACACGCCAGGCGTGGTCGCCGAGCGCCTTCTTGAAGGCGATCGTTTCGATGCGGTCGTTGAGTTCGGTGCCGGTTCCGTGGGCGTTGATGTAGTCGATCGATTCGGCGTTCAATTGGGCGTCGTTGAGCGCGCGTTGGATGGCGGCGACCGTGCCCCGCCCTTCCGGATGCGTGTCGGTGATGCGGTAGGCGTCCTGTGCGGAACCGTATCCCGTCACTTCGGCCCAGATCTCCGCTCCCCGGCTGCGCGCGTGATCGAGTTCTTCCAGAACAAACGCCGCGCCCCCTTCGCCGATGACGAACCCGTCGCGGTCGCGGTCGAAGGGGCGATTGGCCTGCTGCGGTGCGTCGTTGCGCGTGCTGAGCGTCGACAGCCGGTGGAACCCGGTCAGGCCGAAGGGATGGATCGTGCTGTGCGCGCCGCCGGCCAGCATCAGGTCGACTTCACCTCTGCGAATCATCCGCGCCGCCTGCCCGACCGCCTGGGCGCTCGAGACGCATGCCGCAATGCAGTTGATGTTGGGGCCGTGCGCCCCCAGCAGGGCGGCCAGATGCCCGGCCGGGCTGTTTGGCTCGTACTCGGGCTCTGCCTGCGGATCGAACACCCGCAGCGCCGACTGCAGAAACCGGGAGGCTTCGGCCTGGCCTTCGGAAGAAGCCTCTGCGAGCGACTGCATGAAACTGGGAAAATCGGCGAATGCTTCCCCACATCCCAGATAGACTCCGAACCGGACCGGATCGATCCTGCTGCTGGGCAGACCGGCGGCTGCTGTCGCCGAGAGCGCCGAGCCGAGCGCGAAACGGGTCTGCCTCGGGGCGTTCGTCCACGGCGTGGGATCGACACCAAGGTCGGCCAGCGTCCAGTTCTTGACCTCGGCCGCAATACGGACCGGGTAGCGGGACGCATCAAACACGGTGAGCGGACCGGCCCCGGAGCGTCCCGCGGTGAGCGAGTCCCAGAATGAGTCGATGGTGGATCCGATCGGAGTCACACAACCCAGACCAGTGATGACAACTCGTCGCCGCATACTGCTGCTTCCCTGCAGGCTCTGAAAGATCCAATGATCGCGAAAACGGTCACGTAGGACAGGTTTCCAACCTGTCAGTTACACACAACTCGGCTGAAATCAACTCCAATGGAGCGACGGGTACCGGAGCACGTCTCAGGAAGCGACGTAGCGGAAGTCGTGAGACTTCCGTGGGTTGTTTCTCCTGTTCGTCCGAAGTCTCACGACTTCGGCTACATGTCCGGGGCTTCCTTCGCTTCGCTCGGTCCAGCCCCGGCCACCCCGACGCTTGAGAGACTCGAATGGAACGCGGATGAGCACGGATGAGACGGAATCTCGCTGATCGCTTTCTGTGTTACTCAGGATGAAAAGTTTCGCGCCGCGCGCCAATTTCGTGTGCAACACACTCCACGTCGTGGACATCCAAGTCGGCGGAGCGAGTCGGCTACATTGGTTGCGGCCGGAGGCCGCGCCGGGGAGTTCAGGCCGTTCACGCCCGGATCGATGCGGATTCTGCGCTTCCGCCTTTGGAAGAACAGGTTGACCGATCGGCGCCGATCCGCCAAATCCGCGGAAATCCGTGTTCTCTTCGAGAATCCCTTGGGCCTGGCGCCTCGGGGCCGGGCACCAGACGAATTTTGTGTAATCGACAGGTTCTGAACCCTTTCGAACGGGTCTTGGCTCACGCCGCCTCACGAATCACAATCGCCGCCGCCTGGCCCTGCGGCGTCACGCTCAGTTTCAGAAACGACGCCCCGGCGTCCGCATCATTGTCACGAACCGGATTGATTGGACAGTCCGCATCGACGTGGTTGCAATTCAGAACTGGAAACAGTTTGCGGTTGCGGAGTGCGAGCAACCCCGCGGCCAGTTCCATCGCGTCGGAACCGGCGGACGCGTTTCCGAAGTAACTCTTGGCCGACGTGACGGGCACGTGATCGGCCGCCTCACCGAAGATCGTGCGGATGGCTGCCGCCTCGTCGGCGTCGACCCGCCTGGAACTGAGGCCGTGCGCCTGAATGTGTCCGATGTTTTCCGGTGCGCAGCCGGCGGATCGCAGTGCGGCCCGGGCTGCGTTCGTCATAGCGGCCGCTCGCAGCGGTGTGCGTCCTTCCATGACCGCGGAGGAACCGGCGCCGAGGAATTCCCCGTAAATGGTGGCGCCGCGCCGAATCGCAGATTCGTAACTCTCCAGCACGAAAGCTGCCGCGCCTTCGGCGGGCAATCCGCCGGTCCGGTCCCGGTCGAAAGGACGCAGGATCCGGTGAGGTTCCGTCGCGCCTTCCGCAAGGTCTTCATCGAGCAGCACGTGCATCAGGCTGCATGAATCGAGGTTGTTGCCGCATCCGCCGACGATCATCAGGTCCGCCAGATCATCGCGGATCATATGGGCCGCCTCGGCGAGCGCGAGCGTCGCGCCGCCGTCGCCGAGCGTAATCGTATTGTTCGGGCCCTGCAGGTCGTTGTACATCGCGATGTAACAACCCGGCATGTTGGGCAGGCAGGTGAGCAGCCAGAGCGGCTGGACTTCGCCGAGACCGTCCTCGCCCCAACGATCCAGATCGGCGGTTCCCTCGTCGGTGCGGCATTTCTCGACGCCGTGCAGGAAATCCTCCGGTTGAATCGCAACATACCCCGCGCCGAATGACACGCCGGTCCGTTCCGGATCGATCGCCGACTCATCCAGACCGCAATCGCGAATCGCGCTCTGCGTGGCGGCCACGGCGAGTTGCGTCTCCCGGTTCATCACTTTCAGCGACTTCCGCAACTGTTTGCGCAGCCTGGCGGGCAATTCTCCGAAGTCGTTGATGTGTCCGGTGAAGTCGCCGATGCGGCCGCCGAAACGCGGTCCGGCATCTCCGGCGCCTGGCAGTTCCCCGATCCCGCTGCGTCCCTCCAGGAGCGACGTCTGAAAGTCTGCAATGGTGCAACCGATCGGACTGGTGACGCCCAGGCCGGAGATCACCACGCGACGCGCAGGCGCTTCAGGAAATGGAACAGAGACGCGTTGCATGACCTACCGTAGCTGTAAATCCGCGGGAAATGGGGCGGAACCATACCACGCTTCGCGAATTCTCCAAAGGTCTCTTCCCGACCGGAATTCGACCCCGAATTGCACCCAACTGCCTGTCGCAGAGTCGGTTATGTCGTTTCCTCACCGTGGCGACGGTTCCACCCCGACCGATTGACAATTCCCTCCCACGGCAGACACTCACAGAACGCAACTGCCGAGAAGCCGCGAAAGGAACAGCCGATGGCGAAGCGATACCGGGTGGGGGTGATCGGAGCCACAGGGCGGGGAGACTTTGGCCACGCCATCGATACCGCGTTCACAGACGTTGCGAACGCAGGGGTTGTGGCTGTCGCTGATGCGGACGAGGCCGGACGACGGGCCGCGATGGAACGCACCGGCGCCATGGAGGGATTCGCCGACTATCGCGAGATGCTGGACCGGGTGCATCCGGACATCGTCTGCATCGGGCCGAGATGGACCACCGACCGGCAAGACATGGTGGAGGCGGTCGCAGGACACGGCGCACACATCTACTGCGAAAAGCCGCTGACCGGTGACCTGGAAACGGCGGACGCCATTCGGGACGCCGTTGAAATGCAGGGCGTTCGTCTGCAGATGGCTCATCAATGGCGCGCCATGCGGCCCGTGCAGCAGGCGATTCAGGATGTCCGCGACGGCAAGTACGGGCGACTGCTCCGGATGCGGGCCCGCCCGAAGGACGACCGCCGTGGCGGAGGCGAGGAACTGCTGGTGCACGGCACACACCTGTTCGACATGATGATTGCCTTCGCTGGCCCTCCGCAGTGGGTCAGCGCCCATGTCTCCGTCGACGGCCGCGACGCACGCGCGGAGGATGCAACGCAGGCCACCGAACCGGTCGGCCCCATCCTGGGGGACTCAATTTCGGCCATGTTCGGATTCGGCGACGGCGTGCGGGGATTCTTCGACTCCACGGCCGGCCTCTCACCCGGACCCGAGCGGAGGTTCTCCGAACTGTACGGGCTGTCTCTGGAGTGCGAACAGGCGTCCCTCATGCTGCGACAACCGGGTGACGTGTTCGTCTATCCCGCCCCGCGCGTCCTGCCGGACATCGAAGACCTGGCATGGGACAAACAGGTCATTCCTGACTGGCATTTTGACGCCGACGGCAACGCCCGGCCGCTGCGCAAGGAGTGGCTGCGGCTGGGCAACGGAGTGCTTGCGAACGACCTCATTACGGCGATCGAAGAAGACCGCGACCCGCTCTCGCCGATCACGCACGGAGTGTGGATTACGGAGATGGTGCAGGGGGTGTACGCGTCACATCTAAGCGGCGGCGTTCGACTCGGAATTCCGTTGGCGGAACGCCGCCATCCGCTCGCGGAATCCTCATAGTGCGCTGTCAGGGCCTTATTTTCGGGTTGGCTGAACCGTAAAACCGCACGAAACCCTGCGGGATTCGAGCTTCCGAGCGAACCGCTCAACCCGAAGATTCTCAATTGACAAGGCACCATGAGTATTCTGCGGACTGACGCCCGCAGCCCTTTGCTCGCTCGGCTTCGCTGCTCAACTCTGATTCGCCTGCGGTTGGGTCGTGAGTGAGGCCTGCACCGGGCTAGAGCAAATTGCTCTACCATGTGTCCGCGTCGAGCGGCATTTGGACTGTCGAGGACGACAATCCGCGAGACAGATCGCCAACACTGATTTACAAAGCGCTATATTCGGGGCGTTCTTCAGTCGCCGGAGCATTTCGATGGCTCGGGTGGAGAGTTCGGGGTCGGGGAGGAAGGATTCGGCCTGCTGCTCGGGGTTGGTTGTGCACGCGGCGAAGACGGTGGCGGCGGCTTCGCCGAGTTCGTCGTCGTCCATGCGGACCAGTGAGGTTTTCCAGACTTTGACGACATACGGCAGCAGCGGTTCGGCGGACCGACCCAGGTCGAGGAGACAGTGCAGGGCGGAGAGCAATTCCCGGCGGCTGAGTTCGCCCAGGAAGAGGTCCTGCAGGTTGGAGACGATGGGGTCGGCCGGGAAGCGATGGCGTGCGGCTGCGCGCAGGGCGGCGATTCGGCGGCGGGTGTCGCGGTGCTCGGTGAGGAGGGCGATATCCTGTCGCGCGGCCTCGGGGAATTCTGGCCAGTCGCTGAGGACGTGGACCGCCTGCTCGGCAACGGCGTCGTCGTCGGCATCGAACAGCCGCCTCAAGGCCGTGAGGACTTCCGGGGAGTGAACGCCGCGTGCTTCGAGTTCCCAGACGGCGTCCAACTGTCGGGACGGCGGTGCGGAATGCAACATGTCGAGCAGTTCGGCATCGCTGAGGGAACTCCAGTCACGGGTGATGATCAATTCCGAGTCGGGTTCTTTGGCAAGATACTTGAGCCCTTCGCGGAGCGGTTCGCGGGCGTCCGGGCGGAGGAGGTCCATCCAGGGGGGTTGGTGTTCGCCCCGGAGGTGGGCGAAGAGGGCGAGGGCGTAACCGAACATTCGGGAGGGGAGGTAGCCGCTGCGCTCAATGCTCCAGGTTTCGGAGGTTCCGAACCGGTGCGTGCGGTCGACGATTGTGCAATTGGCGGAGAAGATGCCGAGGCCGAAGCAGACGGGGAGCAGGTCGGTGATCCACTCGTGGTCCGGATCAGAGTTCTCCAATCGTCCCTGCCCGAGCAGCAGTTCGTGGGCGAGTTCGTGGGCGAGGACGGCGATGAGTTGCGGGGGTTCGGCGAGGACGGTCTCGTTGATGCGGATGAGCCGCTCGTTTTGGACGTACTGACCGGATGCGCCGGGCATCGCGGCCTCGTCGACGACTTCAAGTTTGATCGATGATGCGTCGAGGTCGAGTCGCGCGGCGATGAGGTTCAGCCACTTGCGGACTTCGTCGTGATTTTCCGGCGGACCGGGCGGGAGGGACTCATCGGTGGGCAGGAGGATGTCGGCCCGGCGGATGCGGTCGACGGTGAACTGACCCGCGAGCCAGCGCATATGCCGTTCGACCCAGGCTTGCTCGAAGGTCTCCAGGGGAGGCCGAGGACGAAACCAACCGAACATCTGATTGTTTCCTGTTCGCGATGTCCTCTTTGACGATGTCCGTTCCAGCAATAGCACTGGGGACACTTCAGTGTGGCGGCGAATGGACGGGTATTCTCGAAAGACTGCGACCTGCCTTGCCGCCAGAACTGCTCCAGTCATCCGTGCACGGTGCTGACGCACGGGTTGCTATTGGCATTGGTTGTGAGTTGAAACGGAGCGCTCCCCTGTTGCTCCGGCCGCTCTTTCACACGAGCCAATTGTCGAGAGTCAATCCCCCGATGCGTCCGAAATGGGTGTGGTTGTTCGTAACCATTGTCCCCCGGGCTTGGACGGCCGTCGCCGCAATGAGGATATCCGCGTCACCGATCAATTGTCCTTTCTGATGCAGGTCGGCGTAAATGCCGGAGGCACAGACGACGACTTCGTCCGTCAGCGGGAGCACTTCACAGGTCGAACAGAATTGCTCGAACGTTCTCAGCTTTCCGGAGGCACCGCTCGCCCTGAGTCCGCGCAGGATTTCGTAGCGTGTGATGATCGAGAACGTCAAACGTGGATGGTCGCTCAGATAGTGCGATGCTCGCGCAAGCGCTCGTGCATCCCGACGCATGAGCGCCGAGAGAATATCCGTGTCGATCACCGAATATGGATCACTCACGGTGTGGCCCGGCCCGCGAAAAACCGTGTGCGATCGAAGGCAATGGCCTCGACTTCGTCGATTTCATCCTGGCTTAGCCCGTCGTAAACCTCTCCAGCGAGTTGCAGCGTTTGCGGCAAGGTCGCTTCGACCGGAGCGTCAATGACGATGCGCACTTTTTGTCCCGGTTGCAACGGCAAGTCCCCGCCGCCAACGGGCTTCAAGACGCCGTCGTCGTAGATTGCGTCAATGATTCGCGGGTTCATCTGTCATTTCTCCCGAACAGTTGAATTGTAACCCGTGACAATACGCGAAACAGCCGGAAACAGAGACTTCGTGATACGCCAGAAAGAATCTATGAAGTCTACGGCAACTGCGTGGAGCCCATGAGGTAGCGATCGCATTCCCGGGCGGCTTCGCGGCCTTCGTTGATGGCCCAGACGACCAGGCTCTGGCCCCGGCGGCAGTCGCCGGCGGTGAAGACGTTCTCGACGTTGGTGGTGTACTTGCCGTACTCGCCGGTGTACCAACTCATGCCGCCCCGGCCTTCACGGACGTCGACTCCGAGTTGCCGGGCTGCGGGAGACTCCGGCCCGAGGAAGCCCATGGCGAGGAGCACCAGGTCGACCTCCCATTCGCGTTCGGAGCCTTCGACGCGGGAGAAGGGGGGGCCGTTTTCGACCGGTTTGGACCAGTCGACGTCGATGGTTTTGAGGGCTTTGACGTTGCCGTTTTGGTCGCCGATGAATTCGATGGTTTCGATGGCGAACTGGCGCGGGTCTTCGCCGAAGACTGCTTTGCGTTCGGCATGGCCGTAGTCGACGCGGAAGATGCGGGGCCATTGCGGCCAGGGGTTATTGGCGGCCCGTTCGGCGGGCGGCTGGGGGACGATCTCGAAATTGACGAGGGTCCGGCAGCCGTGCCGCATGCTGGTGCCGAGGCAATCGGTGCCGGTGTCGCCGCCGCCGATGACGATGACGTGCCTGTCGGCGGCGGAGATGAAATCGCCCGCTTCCCTGCCGGTGGGGAAGCGAGGGAGCTTCCCGTTGGTCTCGAAGGGTCCGTCGCCGAGTGTGTCGAGCAGCGTCTTTGTGTTAGCGGTGAGGAACTCCATTGCGAAGTGGATCCCCGAGAGTTCGCGTCCGGGGATCGGAAGATCGCGGGGACGCGTTGCGCCGGTGCAGAGGATGACGGCATCGAAGTCGTCTCTAAGCTGCGATGCGTCGAGGTCGCGACCGATTTCACATCCGGCGACGAACGTGACGCCTTCTTCCTCCAGCAGTTTGACGCGGCGCTCGACCATCCATTTTTCGAGCTTCATGTTGGGGATGCCGTACATGAGCAGGCCGCCGATGCGGTCGGCGCGCTCATAGACGGTGACCAGATGGCCGGCGCTGTTGAGCTGCGCGGCGGCGGAGAGTCCGGCCGGTCCGGAACCGACGACGGCGACCTTTTTTCCGGTCCGCTCGAGGGGCGGATTGGGGACGATCCAGCCTTCCTGGAACCCACGATCGACGATGGCGCGCTCGATGGTCTTGATGGCGACGGCGGGTTCGTTGATTCCGAGCGTGCAGGAGCCTTCGCAGGGGGCGGGGCAGACGCGGCCGGTGAACTCGGGGAAGTTGTTCGTCTTGTGCAGCCGGTCGAGGGCTTCCCGCCAGTGGTCGTGGTAGACGAGGTCGTTCCACTCGGGGATGAGGTTGTGGATCGGGCACCCGGCCGCCATGCCGGCGAGCAGATCGCCGGTGTGACAGAAGGGAATGCCGCAATCCATGCAGCGCGCGCCCTGGTGCCGCAGTTGGACGACCGGCATCGGTTCGGCGAACTCGTTCCAGTCGCGCAGCCTCTCCACGGGATCGCGCTCGCGGGCGGTTTTGCGGCGGTACTCTTTGAAGCCTGTCGGTTTACCCATGACGATTTTTGACCACGGAAGACACGGAATTCACGGAAAGGGTGAGTGGAATCGTGTCAGAGCACAATTCGTTCGTGTTGGAGTTTTGGGTGGCTGGTGAAGTTGATGAGCAACCCGAGCCTCAGTCCGGTAGAACGCAAGTAGTTCAGCACCTGCGCCCTGAAGATGTCACTCAAGTCGCTTGTCGCTTTAATTTCCACAATGATTCTGTCGTAGCAGACGAAATCGGGCTGATAGATCTGCTTGAGCACATGATCCTTGTACTTCAGCTTCAACGGCTACTGCGCGAGGAAAGGAATGTTTCGTAGTCGGAACTCAATCTCCAGTGACTCCTGATACACCGCTTCGAGGAAACCGGGTCCCATTTGTTTGTAGACTTCGAAGCAGGCACCGAGAATTTCGTAGCTTTCTTTCTCATAGATCAGGACCATCACGATTCTCGCAGAAGTGGAACCACGGAAGGCACGGAATTCACGGAAGCGTTCAGTCGCGTCGTCGGTGCTATAGCACTTTGCAAATCAGTATTGGTGATCTGTCTCGCGGATTCTCGTCCTCGACAGTCCAAACACCACTCGACGTGCACACATGGGAGACCAATTCGCTCTAATCTGGGATCAAATTCAGTGGGCTCAGAAGTATCCTCCTCAACACAGTAGCCTCCGTTCCGTCTTCGATGAGCCCCAGGTCGCTTAGATACTGCAAGTGACTCGATCTCAATGCGCGAACCGGAATCTTCGCAACAGTCTCGGTGCGGCTCTCAATGGACCCGTTCCGTGATTTCCGTGCCTTCCGTGGTTCCTAACCGGGCGCTGTTGTCGGGGCGCGGATGATGACGGACTCGCCGGCGGCTTCGGCGGCGGCGGCGGCTTTGAGTTCGTCGAGCGCCCGCTTGTAGTCTGTCGGCATGACCTGGACGAATTTCGGCAGGCACTGGTCCCAGTTGTCGAGGATGTTCTGAGCCACGGAAGACGCTGTATAGGTCTGGTGTTTTTCGATCAATTCCTTGAGTTCGGCGACGTCGTCGGGGTCTTCGACCGCTTCGAGATCGACCAGTTCGAGATTGCAGTTGACCCGGAACTGATCGCGGTCTTCGCAATAGACGTAGGCGACGCCGCCCGACATGCCGGCCGCGAAGTTCCGTCCGGTCGGTCCGAGGATGACCGCGCGGCCGCCGGTCATGTACTCGCAGGCGTGATCTCCCACGCCCTCGATGACGGCCTTTGCGCCTGAGTTGCGGACACAGAAGCGTTCGGCGGCGCGGCCGCGGAAGTAGGCCTCGCCGTCCGTGGCGCCGTAGAGTGCGACGTTGCCGATGATGATGTTCTCCTCGGGAACGAAGGTTGATTCTTCCGGAGGATGGACGATCAGCTTGCCGCCGCAGAGTCCTTTTCCGGCGTAGTCGTTGGCGTCGCCGATGACTTCGACGGTGACGCCGCTGGTCGCCCACGCGGCGACCGACTGTCCGGCCGATCCGCGGCAACGCAGGCGGATTGTGTCTTCCGGCAGGCCTTGCGGCCCCCACTTTTTCGAGACTTCGTGGCTGAGAGTGGTGGCGAAGGCGCGGTCGATGTTCTGGATGTTGATATCGAGCATCGTCCGCTTCGCTTTTTCGATCGCTTCGCGGCAGAGCGGGATCAGTTCCTTCTGGTCGAGCGTGTCCTCGAGTCCGTGCCGCTGCTCGATCTGGCAGTATGTTCCGGTGTTCTCACGGGGTTTGGCGGCCACAGTGAGAATCGGCGACAGGTCGAGATGCCTGGCCTTCCAGTGGTCGATCGTATCGTCCCAGTCGAGCATGTCGGCGCGGCCGACCATCTCGTTGATGGTGTGGAAGCCGAGTTCGGCCATGATCCGGCGGGCGTCTTCGGCAACCATGAACAGGTAATTGATGACGTGCTCCGGCTGGCCGGCGAACTTGGCCCGCAGTTCCGGATCTTGCGTCGCGACTCCCACCGGACAGGTGTTGAGATGGCATTTGCGCATCATGATGCAGCCGAGCGTGATGAGCGGCGCGGTCGAGAACCCGAACTCTTCCGCTCCGAGCAGACAGGCGATGACGACGTCGCGGCCGGTCTTGAGTTGTCCGTCGGTCTCGAGGCGGACGCGGCTGCGGAGGTCGTTCATCACGAGCGTCTGGTGGGTTTCGGCCAGGCCGAGTTCCCAGGGGAGTCCCGCGTGCTTGATGCTGGTCAGCGGGGAGGCTCCGGTTCCGCCGCCGTCGCCGGAAATCAGGATTTTGTCGGCGTGTCCCTTGGCCACTCCGGAGGCGATCGTGCCGACGCCGACTTCGGAAACCAGCTTGACGCTGATCTTCGCTGAAGGATTGGAGTTCTTGAGGTCGAAGATGAGTTGGGCCAGATCTTCGATCGAGTAGATATCGTGATGCGGCGGCGGGCTGATGAGGCCGACGCCGGGCGTGGAATGCCTTGTGGCGGCGATGATCTTGTCGACCTTGTGTCCGGGCAGTTCGCCCCCCTCGCCGGGTTTTGCGCCCTGGGCGATCTTGATCTGCAGTTCATCGGCGTTGGTGAGATACCAGCTTGTGACGCCGAAGCGGCCGCTGGCGACCTGCTTGATGGCAGAGCGCTTGCTGCGGCCGTCGGGGAGCGGTTTGAACCGCTCGTAGTCTTCTCCTCCTTCCCCGGTGTTGCTCTTGCCGTGCATTTCGTTCATGGCGAGAGCGAGCGACTCGTGGGCTTCTGCGGAAATCGAGCCGTAACTCATTGCGCCGGTGCAGAACCGCTTGACGATGGCGGAGGCGGGTTCGACCTCATCGATCGGGACGGGAGTTCCGGTTCGGAATCGCAGCAGACCGCGCAGCGCGCCCTGCCGCGTGATCTGCTCATTGATGAGCGTGGTGAATCGATCGAAGGCGGCGCGGTCGTTTCCGCGCGCGGCCTGCTGCAATTCGGCGATGGTGAACGGATTCCAGACGTGCCTTTCGCCGTCGGCCCGCCAGTGGACCTGGCCGTGATTGGGCAACACGGGCAGTTGCCGCGATTCGCGCCGCGACGGGAATCCCTGTTCGTGGCGACGGATGAGTTCCTCGGCCAGGCAATCGAATCCGATGCCCTTGATCCGGCTGGCGGTCCCGCGGAAGCACTTCTCGACGACTTCCTCGGCCAGGCCGAGCGCTTCGAAGATCTGGGCCCCCTTGTAGCTTTGCAGCGTGGAGATGCCCATTTTGCCCATCACCTTGAGCATGCCCTTGAAGACGCCCTTGCGATAGGTGGCGACGATTTTCTCTTCGGTGTAGGTGTCTTTGAGTTCGCCGTGCTTGCGGGCGTCCCGAATGGCCTCGAAGGCGAGATAGGGATTGACGGCGTCGGCCCCATAGCCGGTGAGCAGGCAGAAGTGATGCACCTCCCGCGCTTCGCCCGTCTCGAGCACGATGCCGATCCGTGTGCGAAGTTCTCGTCCCACGAGATGATGGTGGACCGCTCCGGATGCGAGCAGCGCGCTCACGGGAACGCGCTCAGCGCTGCAGGCCCGATCGCTGAGGACGATGAGGCTGAATCCATCGGCGATCGCCTGTTCGGCTTCGGCGCAGATGCGGTCGATGGCGGGCAACAGTCCGGCGACGCCCTCCGACTTCGGCCAGGTGATGTCGATGGTCTTCGTCCGCCAGCCCCGGTAATCGACGTGCCGGATTGCGGCGAGTTCCTCGTCGGTCAGGATGGGATGGGGCACGACCAGCCGATGGCACTGCTGCTCGGTCGTCTCGAGCAGGTTGCCCTCGGGGCCGATGAAACACTCCAGGCTCATCACGATCTCTTCGCGGATCGAGTCGATGGCGGGGTTGGTCACCTGCGCGAAGAGTTGTTTGAAGTAGTCGTAGAGCATCCGCGGCTTGTCGGACATGCAGGCCAGGGCGGCGTCTTCCCCCATCGAGTTGATCGGATCCTTGCGGGCCTTGATGAGGGGGATCAGCATGAACTGCAGCGTTTCGGTGGTGTAGCCGAAGGCCTGCATCTGCTCGAGAAGCGCCTGATCGTCGAACCGGGCAGGGACTTGCTGATCGGGCAGTTCGCCCAGCGTGACGCGCTGCTGCTTGAGCCAGTCGACGTAGGGGCGGCGGGTGGAGACGTCCTGCTTGAGTTCTTCGTCCGGAATCAACCGTCCCTGTTCAAAGTCGACGAGGAACATTTTGCCGGGCTGGAGGCGGCCTTTGCTTTTGACGTTGGCCGGGTCGACGTCGAGGACGCCGACTTCGCTGGCCATGACGACCTTGTCGTCGTGGGTGACGTAATAGCGGCTGGGCCTGAGCCCGTTGCGATCGAGGCAGGCGCCGATGTATTTGCCGTCAGTGAACGAGATGCTGGCAGGCCCGTCCCAGGGTTCCTGAAGGGCGGAGTAGTATTCGTAGAACGCCCGCTTTTCCTCGGGCATGTTGTGGTGGTTCTGCCACGCTTCGGGGATCATCAGCATGGCGACCTCCTGCAGCGTGCGGCCGCCGTGGTAGAGGAACTCCATGGCGTTGTCGAACGTGCCGGAGTCGCTGCAGTGCGCTTCGACGATGGGGAACAGTTTCTTCAAGTCGCCTGCGAACAGTTCGCTGCGCATCACCCCCTGGCGGGCGAACATCCAGTTCTTGTTGCCCTTGAGCGTGTTGATCTCGCCGTTGTGGGCCATGAAGCGGTTGGGTTGGGCGCGGTCCCAGGAGGGGAACGTGTTGGTTGAGAACCGGCTGTGCACCATGGCGAGGTGCGACTCGTAGTCGGCGTCCGCGAGGTCCGGGTAGTAGGGAAGCATCTGCGCGGGGGTCAGCATCCCCTTGTAGACGATGACCTTCGTGGAGAGGGAGCAGGAATAGAACTCGAGGGCGTGCGGATGATCGCCCCCCCGAATCTGATGGCTCGCCAGCTTCCGGACGACGAACAGTTGGCGTTCGAGCGCTTCCTGATCGATCCCCTCCGCTCCCCCGACGAACAGCATTTCGATCCAGGGTTCGGCGGCGCGGGCGGACGGTCCGATGTCGGCTTGATCCGGACATTGCGGCACCTTGCGCCAGCCGAGGAGTCTCTGCCCCTGCGTGTCGATGAGCCGGCCGACGGTCTGCTTGAATTCGCTTCGAGCCGCTTCGTCCTGCGGCAGAAAGACGAGTCCCGCTCCGAATCGGCCTTCGGCCGGCAATTCGATTCCCAGGTCGTTCGCCGCCGCCTTGCGGAGGAACTTGTGCGGCAAAGCAGTGAGCATGCCGGCGCCGTCGCCGGTGTTCTCCTCGCAGCCGCACGCGCCGCGGTGCGTCATATGCCGCAGGATGCGGTCGGCGTCGTCGACGATCTGCCTTGAGGTCACGCCCTTGATGTGGGCCACGAACCCCACGCCGCACGAGTCGTGCTCGTAGGCTGGGTCGTAGAGGCCGGTTCGTTCAAGGGGGAATCGCCTGTCGGCTGATATGCGGAAAAAGTTTTTCATATTCCCTCGATCCAATTACTCGTTCGCTTCCGACGTCAGGATGTTCAGTCCGTCGATGTGCTGAAAATCGGCGGCGTTGTTGGTAATCAATGGGGCTCCGACTCGTAGCGCGGTTGCGGCGATCCAGGCATCTCCATGATCGATTGTCTTTCCCCTTCGGAAACAGCGATGGACAATGCCGGCCCAAAGATGGCACATGTCCTCATCAACATTGAGCGGGGTATAGAGTTTGAGGTAGTTCCAAAGCTCCCGTCTGCGGCGCGCCCCCCCAGTTGCGCGACAGCGCCCAGTGCGAGAGTTCGGCGATCGTCATGAATGAGACGGCCGGCGAAACATCTCCCCCATCCAAGTGCTGACGAAAGTCGAGAAATCGCGTGTCCCCTTTGAATCCGTAGGAAACAATGTCCGTATCCACGACGACGAGACTCACAGGCGCGGCTCCACGGGCGAAGACTTGCGCAATGAACGAATCCCCTCGATCATCTCGTCCGCAGTTTCATCCGGCGGACCGCCGGGGCCGAGCAAATCTTCGTCGCTCCGCACGGGCTGTACTCCCTGCTGTTCAAGGAACGCCTCAACGTCGATCCGCTTCGACAACATGGAGATGTTCGTTCCGCTCGACGACCAGAACTCCATCGCCGCTTCGACAACGGCTTCCGGTGAGTCAAACCGACCGCTGTCAATCTGCTGCTGGATCATCTGCTCCGTTTCGCCGTGAACTTCAATCTGCATGACTTGCTCCTCAATCCAATCAACCCCGCGCCGCACAGCGCAGTTCACGAACGAATGCGTTGATGTCGTCCGCAGTTTCATCTTCGGGCCAGAAGTCGGCGTGCAGCTCCGTGCCATCTTTCAGCGGTTTGACGCCTTGCAGGCGAATCATCGCTTCCAATCGTGCTCGAGCCAGCGGGCGACCCGGGAGGTTAAAGTCGGGTAGCGCCGTCATCGCAGCCTCCACAACCTCTCCCGGCGAATCGAAACGACCGCTGTCCATCACCTGTTGAACCATCCGCTCCGCTTCGCCGTTGATTTCGATCTGCATGACCAATCTCCTTCATTCAAACAGCCGTCCGACGCGGATGCTGAACCCCGGCAGTTGATCCGGGAACGTCAGTTCGTCGTCCGCGTTGAGGATGACTTCCGGTGCGTCGGCGTAGTGGACGCGGGCCGTTTCGGTCTCCGGGTCGAGGACGACGTCCACCGGCACGCCGGCGTTCAGGTACTCCGCCACCTTCTCGATGACCTTGGCCCAGCCGTCGTGATCCGAGCGGACCTCGATCACGATGTCCGGCGGAACGTCGAGATACTTTTGTGGAAGCGGCCCATTCGGAACGTTCGAATAGCTGATGAACCAGACGTCCCCGCCGCGGACGGTATCGGGATCCCGCTCGGTGAGGATGCCGGCGTCAATCACGGTATGGCCGAGTTCGTGCTGCTCCGCGAACGTGACAATTGCTCGGCTAGCATTGCCGCAAATCTGTCCGTGTCTCGGAGTCGTCCAACTCAGTTCGAGTACGTCACCACGCACCAGTTCCGTCGGCACGCCTCGGTCTTCCATCCGGGCGTATTGGTCGGCGGTCATGAGTGTTGCGGTGGCCATAACGGAATCTCGATGTTCGATGAACGGGTGGCGGTGGAACTCGGGTCGAGCGCGCACGCGGTACGCCCCGGACGCTTCGATCCGAGAAGCCCGCTGACTCCCGGTCAGACAGTCAACGCCGGTTTCGCAGACTCCGAAGGGTCGGGCAGCTCCTCGTGGAGCAGCTTGACGAATCGTTCGGCGGCGGCCGACAGATGTTTATGACGTTTATGAATCACGCCCAGGGGGCGCTCGAATTGCACATCTGCGAAGGGAACCGATTTGAGGAGACCCTGCTCGATCTCCCGACGCACGGTGGGCAACGGCAGAATTGCGACGCCCGCCCCGATCTCAACGGCCCGCTTGATGGTCTCAACGTTATCGAATTCATGGACGTGATGCACTGTCACGCGGTGTGACTTCAGCAATCGATCGGTCTCGCGGCGAATCGTGAGATCGGTCGTGAAGCTCACGAAATCAGTGCCGTTCAGGCTGTCGAGCGCAACCGACTCGCAGTCGGCCAGGGGATGATCGGCAGCGACAATCACGGCCATTTCCTGCGCGATCCAGGGAATGCAGCCGATGTCCCCCCCGTCTCGCGGAAACGAAACAATGCCGAGGTCGGCTTCGTCCCGCCGGATCTGGGAATAGACTTCGTCCGGATGCAGGTAATTCAACCGGAGATCGACGTCGGGGTACCGCCGTTCAAACTCCTGGGTGTAGACGGCCATCTGCAGCAGTCCGACCGAGTAGATGGATGCGACCCGCACGCGTCCGGCGACGACTCCGCTGAGGTGCTGTAATCGATCCGCGAGTTCCCGGTATCCCTCCAGCAGTTTGCGGCATCCATCATGGAAGACGTGTCCTGCCTGCGTGAGTTCCAGCGGTCGCTGCGACCGGTCGAACAGGGCCACCCCCAGTTGCTCCTCGAGCTGGTGGATTGCCTGGCTGACGGTTGGCTGCGAAATGCCCCGCTGCTCCGCAGCCTTTGAGAAGCTACGGTGCGAAACGGTGTCGCAGAAGATTTCGACGTTGCGCAGATGCATCGAGCGCTCGCATCGCGAAAGTTGATAACGAATCCAAGATTGGATTTGATTTCCCGATGTGCAGTCTAGGAGTCCGGCGCACCATCGTCAAGCGATCGGAACTCACACTGCGGTCGTGATTGGGAACAGGTCGCTGGAGAGCGTGCCGGCGGAAATCAGGTGAGCGCCAGCCGGGCGATGTTGTAGTAGATGACGACCCCCACGACGTCGCTGAGCGCGGCGATCAAGGGGCCGGACATGAGAGCCGGGTCCATCCCGAGTTTCGCCAGTCCGATCGGCAGCAGGGCGCCACTGACGGTTCCCATGGTCACCACGAGAAACACCGTGGACGCCACGACCGCCGCCTGTTGCGGTTCCACCAGCCACAGGGCGACCGCCAGCGAAATCGCCCCCAAGACGCTGCCGAGGATCATGCCGACCTGGAAGTCGCGTCGAGCGATCAAACCGACTTTCCCCTCGGTCTCGTTCAGGGCCAGGGCCCGAATGACGAGCGTGGCGGATTGTGATCCGGCGTTTCCTCCGCTGGCGAGGACGAGCGGAATGAAGAGAACCATCCAGTTGCCGGCTTCCTGATCTTCGAAGATGCTCAGCACGAAAGCGGTGAGAGACGCCGCCGCGAGCAGAATGACGAGCCACACGCCCCGCTTCCAGGTCAGCGTGAAGAGCGAGGTCTCGAGGTAGGCGTCTTCCAGGGGGGCGACGGCGGCGGCAAGTTGCGCGTCTTCGGCGGCTTCTTCCAGCAGGACGTCGGCGGCGTCGTCGTGCGTGACGATTCCGACGAGACGGTTCTGATTGTCAACGACCGGGATGGCGATGAAGTCGAAACGGGCAATTTCGTTGGCGACAAACTCCTGATCGTCGTCGACCCGCACGCTGATCACGTCCCGCTCGACGAGGTCCGACAACTCGGTGCGAGGGCTCGCCTGAATCAGTTTCCGCAGCGAGAGAAACCCGATGAGGTGACGGCCCTCGTCGGTGATGTAGATGTAGTAGATCGTTTCCCGGCTGGGCGCCTGAATACGGAGCCGGCGAAGCGCTTCCTCCGCTGTAATGTTCACCGGCAGGGATGCATATTCCGTCGTCATGATCGCGCCGGCGCTGTCGTCCGGGTAGGACAGCAGCTTGCGGATATCGCTTCGCTCCGCCTGGGCGATCAGCGGCAGCAGTGACTCCACGTGATCGGGGTCGAGCCTTTCCAGCAGGTCGACGCGATCGTCGGGCGACATCTCCTCGATGATCCGCGAGAGCGCTTTACGATCGACATGATCGACGAGTTGAATCTGATAGGGGAGGGAGAAGAACGGCAGAATCTCGGCCTGACGCTGCGGGCTGCACTCGGAAAGGACGCGCCACGCCGATTCGGCGTCAAGTTCCTCGAGCACTTCCGCGACGACGCCGGCGTAGAGCGCGTTGCAGAATTCGGACAGTCCGGCGGAGTCTCCTTCCTGCAACATCTGCTGCAGGTCCGGCTTCAGCAGAGAGGTATAGGGAGAATATTGAGCCATTCAAAAACCTCCCGTGGCGAGGGCCCTGGCAGGGCTGAGTTGACGAGTTGGCTGGACCGCCGATCCGCACGAAACCCTGTGCTACTCACTGGCGAGAGTTTGTCGTCCTGCGCAAATTGTGGCGTTTGTCCGTAGCGCACGCTGCCAGCGTGCGTCAGCGGCCTCCGCAATCAGCGGGACGCACGCAAGGCTGCGTGCGCTACGTTGTTGGGTTGCGGGCGACGCCCGCGCTGTGGGATTCGTGCTCCCGTGAGAACCGCTCAACCTGTCCACTCAAGATTGACGGACCACGATGGGAATCGGTCGCGCGCCGACTGGCGACCGCCCCGTCGCACTGGACTCCGATGGGACGGGCGAAGGGCGGCGTCCCGAGTTCCCGTCGCGGAATCGGGAGCGACCAATCGCCGAAAACTCCGCCCGCGCGTCTTGGATTACGGAAGGCGACTCGACTTGAAGCGATCGGTTTGATCGCCGCGTCAGCCATCGACGTCGCCGGAGGCGGTCAACGCCGTTCGTCGACAGGGACTCGCGTTACGAGTCTTCTTCTTCGTCGTCACTGGACGGCAGCGGCGTCGTGATGACTTCCTTGATCGGCTGAATGAAGTAGCTTTTCTTTCCCTTGGCCCGGAGTTGTTCGAGCTTCTGCTCGGCCTCCTCGCGCTGGTCATAGGGAAACCGCGCTTCTTCCTTGAGACTTCCGCTGAAGACTCCCCAGATCAACTGCTTGCGCTCGACCGCTTTCGCCTTGCGGCGGGTTGTTGCGCGTTTTCGCTTCGCGGCTTTCTTCTTCTTCTTTGTTCCCGCTTTGCTGCCTCGCGAGGCGGCTGCTTCGCTTTCGCGCCGTTTCTGGATTCTGCTGGCGGTCCGCTTTCCCATGTTCACTCGCCTCAAGTGTGACAACGTCGATGAAACCTGGCCGATCGGGCGGGTTCCGGTCTGCCGCCTGTACTCGCCAGCCAATTCGCCCGCCGAAATATTGCTGAAGAGGGCGGGCTCACCGGCACGGCATCGATGCGCCGTGCAGGAAAGCCCGCAGCGCGGTGTCAACTGGGAGATTCCGTTTGGAATCGGGCCTAACCTGTTGCGCCGTCTCCTCTTCGGGAGGATCTCCGAGATCCGGGAGGATGCTCGCAGATCGAATGAACCGGAAGGATAGCAACAACTTACGCTGTTCTCCACTGAGTCGGCGGGATGATCGTTTCCATCGAAAAAACCCGAATAGTTTATCTAACCGGTCGAATGCGGCCGATACAGTGAACAACGTATCGTCCATCGAACGAGTCCTCGCCGGTTATCCCGGCGCGGGTCCACCCGGAAGGGACCGGACCTGGTGACTACTGAAACTTAAAGGAGTGAGTTTCATGCGACTGCCACGTAAATGGGTCCTGAGCCTCGGGCTGCTGGCGGCCGCTCCCGGTGTCACGCTGGCTGGACCGCTTGATTTCTTCAAGCCCGGGGGGGGCGCGGAATCCAGTGCCGCCGCCGCTCCGACGTCCAACCAGGCTGTTGCCAACGCGGTTGCGACCGCGCTCGGGAAGGCCAACCTGAATCACAAGAACCTTTCAATTGAAGTCGAGAACGGCGTCTGCACGCTGACCGGTGAAGTCGGCGATTCGCAACAGCGAGCCGTTGCCGACCGCATCGCCCGCTCTGTGTCCGGCGTTGAAAACGTTCAGAATCAATTGACTCTGATGCAGGCTGCGGGAACGCCGCAGCATTTGCCTCAGCAGTCCCCGATCCAGCAGGCCGGCTTCGAGGGCGCTCCCCGGCAGCCTGTCCGCCAGGTGAGCAACGAAGTTGAGTCGGGAGCGTCGAACGAAGCGGTCGCCCGTGAGGTGGCCGGTGCGGTCGGCAGCGCCGGACTGCAGGGATACGACATCGAGATCCGTTACAAGTCGGGTGTCGCGGCCCTGTTGGGGGACGTGGGAAGCCCGCAGGAAGCGATGATCGCCGAGCAGGCCGCCCGCGGCGTGAGTGGCGTCAACCAGGTGATTAACCGCCTGACCGTGAACGGGGAACCGATTCCGGCGCGTCAGGCTCGCCCGGCGACGCCGGCTCCGCCGCAGTACCCGCCGCAGTACCAGCAGCGTCCCGGCGTTCCGGCGCAACCGGCCGCCTATCCGCAGCAGGGCGCCCCGCAGATGCGTCCGCCGCAACCGGGTCCGGGAGTTCCGGCTCAGTTGTCCGGCCATCGGACCTACAACGCGCCGAACATGCCGGAACACGCCTGGCCGACCTACGCCCAGTATGACAACTACGCGGCAGTCTCGTATCCTTCCGCGTACGACGCCAGTGCCTGGCCGTACATCGGACCGTTCTATCCGTATCCTCAGGTTCCGCTGGAATGGCGTGCGGCGGAGTTGGAGTGGAACGACGGTCAGTGGGAGTTGCAGTTCCACAGCCGCACCGACAAGTGGTGGTGGTTCCTGAATCCCAGCAACTGGAACTGAGTGGCAGCCTGCCGGCGGGCGTCGCTTGAACGGCGTCCCGTCGACCTCCAGGCTCGCTTCGATCGACGAAACGTCTGCCGCGCCCCCGGAAAGGAGTTCCTTTCCGGGGGCGTGTTTGCATTGCTGGGCGGGCGGAGGCCGCCAGAGACGGGTGGAATCTTTTTCGGTCGGTGACCGTTGGTCGGTCCGCCGGGTTCGGCCGGTCATTCTCGGCCAAGAGCGATGTCGTGGAATGGGGGGCTGCCGCAGAATCGGCATCATCGATTTGACCGGAGTGACCGAGAACGTCGTCAAAATCGAAATATTTTCACAAGTTGCGTTGTGGATCGGTTCGATAAACACCTTGTCCGCCGGCGCAGACGAATCGCGCGGCGTCGGACCGAAGCCTTTTCCGCCCCTAATCACTGTCTGGCACGCATTCGTGCAACTGGAGTCGCCCGGGATGAGCAAGCTCCTCACGAGACTGATCTTGGTTACGACCATCGCGGTCGGCAGTTCGCTGACCAGCGGATGCCAGATGCTGGTCCCGCCCTTCGGCATGGGCACGAAGATGTTCTACTGGGCCGCGAAGGACGCCTTCATCTGGTCCAACTTCTGGGGCACGACGCCGCTGATTCCGGTGACGCCGTACTTCAGCGAACAGGTCGAGTCGACCTACTGGGAAGAGGAGCGGTACGACGGCATCCCGGTGCTCGATCCGGTGGAAGGCGAGAACGCCCCGATCTTCTGTCTGGACGCTCCGTCTCCGGACGAAGTCGTGCGTGCCCTTCCGAACCAGACGTCCGGCGGGGTCGAGTTTCTTGCAGAAACCAGCCGCAACAACGTGCGGATGACAGTCGATCTGATGGTGGACCGGCTCGACGAATGCCGGTTCTATCCTCTGGTCGGGCCGGCCCGGTTGCATCACTGCCACTACAAGTGCACGGTGTTCTTCAAGGAAACCAAGCGGTCCTACTGGCCGGTGCCGTTCACTCACGAAGAAGACCGGCAAGAGGTCGTCTACATCGACCACGACCATCTGATCCGCTGTGCGGGACCGACGATCGAGTAGGGCACGGAAGGAACGGTTACCTGCAATCACACAAACAGTCATCTCGCACCGGCCGCCTGCCTGGCGGCCGGTGCTTTTTTGTGCGAACGGGTCGGCATGGTCGGTTGCGGCCAGATTCGGGAATCGCGCGGTGCGATCCTTTCTCACGGGGGGAGAAGCCCGTATCATCGAAACCGGCGTCTTTGCGTTGCTCGGGGAGCGTCTGGGGAAGCAAAGCACTGAGAGAACAGCGGCAGAAACAGCGATGAATGAATCGGTCCAGTCTCCGGAACTCCGGGAGCGCGTCGTCGACGGCCAACCGACGACGAGGGTGGATCTTCCGCGAATCGAGAGCGCGGTTCGGGAGATCCTGTCCGCCATCGGGGAAAATCCGGAGCGCGACAGCCTGCGGGAGACCCCGGCGCGGGTGGCGCGGATGTACGCTGAACTCTTCAGTGGAATGAACGCGGATCCCGCGCGGCACCTCGAACGGGTGTTCGAAGAGCGTTACGACGAACTCGTGCTAGTGCGCGACATCAGCTTCAATAGCATGTGCGAGCATCACCTGTTGCCTTTTATGGGGGTGGCGCACGTCGGTTACCTGCCCCGCGGCAAGGTGGTGGGGCTGAGCAAGCTGGCCCGGGTCGTCGAGGAAGTGGCGAAGCGGCCGCAGGTTCAGGAACGGATGACGCACGTCATCGCGGATCTGATCAGCGAGACGCTCGACGCCAAGGGGGTCGTGGTCGTCCTGGAGGCGACGCACACCTGCATGACGATCCGGGGCATCTGTAAACCGGGCAGCTTGACGGTCACGAGCGCCGTCCGCGGACTGTTCAAGAGCAACCAGTCGAGCCGCTCCGAGGTGATGTCGCTGATCAATCGCTCGTCATGATCGCTCAGTTTGTGCTGCGTCTCGCGACCGGGTTGGGCCTCACGTGGTGCATCATGCCGCGGTCGGAGGTGACGGCGGGGTTCTTTCGCATCCAGATGCTGCTGGTTCTCGGCCTGTGCGTGCTGGCGGCGCTGACGGTTCCTGCGGATGTCGAAGGCTCGCAGGATGCCGCCGTCCTGGGAACGACTCACCTGCGATGGCTCTGCGGGACGGCGGCGGCCTGCGCCTATGCCGGATCGGTCTTCTGGATGCTGGCGCGACGAGGCGCGGGAACAGTGCTGGGAGCGATTGTCGCGTTGCTGACGGCGATCGCGTTGATCGGGTTGTTGCCATGGAACACGTCGGAGATCGCCCGCGCACCCGGCTGGCTGACGGTCCTGAGTGAACTCAGTGCCGCCTGGCTGATCGGAGGGGCGACCTGCGCGATGCTGCTGGGGCACTGGCACCTGACGGCGACGCAGATGTCACTGACTCCGCTGCTGCGCCTGAATCTGTATCTGGGCGCCGCCGCGGTGGTTCGCGGCTGCCTCGCGGGGCTGTCGCTGCTGATGATTCCCGCCCTTCCCGCCGACCGGACGCAGTTGATCTGGCTGATTCTGCGGTGGTCCGCCGGAATCGCCGGCCCCTTGCTGATGAGCCTGCTGGTCGTCCGGATTCTGCGCTACCGAAATACGCAATCGGCAACCGGAGTTCTGTTTGCAGGCGTCATCCTGGCATTCATCGGGGAAACCGCCGCTGCGTTGCTGTCCCGCGAATTGGGCTGGCCACTGTGATACACTCAATGGTTTGAGAATCACGCATCACTTTCGGTCTGCTTTAGCGAGTTCCTCACAGAAATGTCCATCCAGGTTTCCTTTGCATGTCCCGGCTGCGGCCGGCGCGGCCGGTTTGACGTGGCCGATGATCCGTCGGGAGCGTTTGCGGCCGAATCCGCACCGTCCCCGGTTGCACAGTTCGAGTGCAGCGAGTGCGGCTGGGCGAACGAAGTGAAATCGCACGACCTCGAGAACGGGCATCCGGTGCGATGCCTGGCGTGCGGCAATCACGACCTCTGGCGGCAGAAGAATTTCCCGCCGGGACTGGGGCTGGCGGTTGTGGCGGCCGGCGCCGCGTTGAGCAGCGTGGCATGGTATTTTCACCGTCCGATTCTGGCGCTCGGAGTCCTGATGGCGTTTGCACTGGCGGACATGGTGCTGTTCTTTGTCATGTCCGATGTGCTTGTGTGCTACCGTTGTCGCGCGCGTCACGGCGGGACGAACCCCGACGTCGAGCATCCGGCGTTCGACCATGAGACGGCGGAACGTTATCGGCAGGAACGGCTCCGCCTGGCGGAGGCGGACCGGGCAAACCCCGTGTGAAACAGGCGCCCGTCGACTGTGGACGAACAGCAGCAACGTATCTCTGAAGATCTGGCCGGTTCCTTTGCGGGGGAGTTGCGCTTCGACCCCCTCACGCTGAACATGTACGCGACGGACGCCAGCCTGTATCAGTTGCGGCCGCTCGGCGTCGCGTATCCCAGGCATCGCGCGGATGTGGTCGCGCTGGCCCGTTACGCCGGCGAGCAGGATCTGCCCCTGGTGCCCCGTGGGGCCGGCAGCGGCGTCGCGGGCGGCGCCGTGGGCCGTGGGCTTGTGATCGACTTCTCGCGGCACATGACGGAGATCGAACGCGTTGACGAGAGCACAGTCCGGGTGCAAGCGGGCGTCGTCCTCGATCGCCTCAACCAGCGGCTGCGGGAATACGGGCGGTATTTTCCCCCCGATCCGTCGAACTCGGCGGTCACGACGGTGGGGGGCATGCTGGGCGTCGATGCGGCAGGCTCGCATGCCGTCAGGGTTGGATCGACGCGCGACCATGTGGAGAGCATCGAACTTGTCCTGGCTGGGGGCGACTGCTTCGAGGCGGGCCTGGAGGCCGTTTCCCCAGGCCTCGCTGACGCCGGAGGAAACGGAGCCCGTCTTCGTGACGCCGGTCAGGGAGACGAGGCGTCTCGCATGCAGGCGGTCCGGCGGACGGCCACAAGTCGGCTGGGCCACCTGCTTCGCGAGAACGCGGAACTGATTCACGCGCGACAACCTCCGCTGATGCGGAACTGCAGCGGATATCACCTGCGGTCAGCGCTGGTGCACGACGCAGTCAGTTTTCCGCGACTGCTGGTCGGATCCGAGGGGACACTTGCGTTGTTCACGGCTGCAACGCTCAACACCGCTCCTCTGCCGGCGCAACGCGGCGTGGTGCTGCTCCTGTTTGCTCAAAATGAATCGGCCATTCGGACGGTTCAAGACGTCATCCAGCAGCAGCCGAGCGCCTGCGATCTGCTCGACCGGCGGATTCTCTCGATCGCGCGGGACTCTGATCCGCGGTTCGCCGCGATGATCCCGCCGGCTGCGGAAGCGGGGCTCATTGTGGAGCAGACCGGTTTCAACGAGCGACAAACGAAGGATCGACTGCGGATGATCATCGACGCGGCGCGCCATCGCGATTCGCGCGTCGTCGTCGGGGCTCAAGCGTACGAGTTCGATGACGTGGAATTCCTGTGGACGCTGCCGAAACGGGTTGTGCCGCTGCTGGCGCGGCTGAGGAAAGGAGCGAGACCGGTCCCGTTGGTGGAGGACATCGCCGTTCCTCCGGAGGCGCTCAACGAGTTTCTCGTCAAGGCGCAGAAAGTCCTGCAACGTCACCAGTTGACCGCCTCACTCTATGCCCATGCGGCGTCGGGCCAGGTCCACTTGCGGCCGTTTCTTCCGCTGCCGGACGAAAGCGACGCCGGCCGCATCGAAGCGCTGGCGCGGGACGTGTACGAGGTTGTGTTTTCGGTGGGCGGCAGCATGAGCGGGGAGAAGGGGGACGGCCTGTCGCGCACGGCCTTCATTCGCTCGCAGTACGGACCTTTGTACCGGGTGTTTCAACAGGTCAAGGAGATCTTCGACCCGCACAATCTGCTCAATCCCGGCAAGATCATCAGCAACGATCAGCACGCCACGATTCGCCATTTCCGGCCGACTGAGCAAGCGGACCCGCCGGTTATTCCGCTGCAGTTGAACTGGAGGAGCGAGTCGATGCTCGAAACGGCCGCCCTCTGCAACGGTTGCGGAACCTGCCGGACGCAGGAACCGCTGGTGCGGATGTGCCCCTTCTTTCGGATCGATCCGGTCGAAGAGGCGAGTCCCCGCGCGAAGGCCAACGTGATGCGGGGATTCGCAACGGCGGCGCTCGACGCGTCGGACATGACGTCTGAGAGCATGCAGCGTCTGGCGAGTCTGTGCTTCAACTGCAAGCAGTGCCGGGACGAATGCCCCTCGGGAGTCGACATTCCGCACCTCGTGCTGGAGGCCAAAGCCGGTTACGTCGCGGCGAACGGTTTGCGGCGGGCGGACTGGTTTCTGGCGAGAGCGCACTCGTACGGCCGCATCGGCTGCGCCCTCGCGCCGCTCACGAATCGAGCGGTGAACAACTCGCTGGCGCGCTGGTTGATGGAACGGTTGATCGGCATTGCGCGGCGGCGAAAACTGCCGACGTTCGCGCGGCGCCCGTTTCTGAAGAGGCTCGATTCGAATCGGACCGATCCCGCAAAGCTCACGCGGGTTCCGCAGTCGATCGTGTACTTCGTTGACGGTTACGTGAATCATCACGATCCGGAACTGGGAGAGGCGTTTCTGGCGATCCTCGATCATCACGAGATTCCGGTCCACGTGCCGCTGGAGCAGACCGGCTCGGGAATGGCGCTGATCTCGGCGGGGGATCTGGCGGTCGCGCGGAAGACAGCGCAACTCAATGTGCGAGTGCTTTCTGAACTGGCGCGGGACGGCCACCCGATCGTCTGCACGGAACCGACGTCGGCCCTCTGCCTGCGCGAGGAGTATCCGATGCTGCTCGACCACCCGGATGTGGACGTGGTGGCGCGGCAGGTGACCGACGCCGGAGGATTTCTCGGGAAGCTGCATGCGGAAGGCCGGTTGAAGACCGATTTCCAGCCTCTCGACCTCACGGTGGGGTATCATCTGCCGTGTCACGTGAAGGCGCTGTCGCGCGGCGCGCCGTATGTCGAATTGCTGAATTTGATTCCGGGTTTGACCGTGAATAGAATTCAGGAAGGGTGTTCGGGAATGGCCGGCGCGTTCGGGCTGACTCGCGACAATTTTGAGACGTCTCTCGAGATCGGGGCCGGTTTGATCCACCGCATGCAGCGGAGCGACGTGACCGTAGGGGCCACCGACTGCAGCAGTTGCAAGCTGCAGATGGAGCAGGGAACGACGACGCCCACAATTCACCCGATCAAATTGCTGGCCCTGGCCTACGGGTTGATGCCGCAACTTCGGGAGAGGCTGAGTCCAAGCGGCAAACGTCTGGTGGTCACATGACGGTTACGGTGCAGTTGTTCGCGCGAGCGAGGGATCTGGCCGGAACCTCATCGCTGGAATTGGACCTGTCCGAGGCCGCCACCGTGGGGGAACTCCGCGAGGTTCTCATCTCCCAGGAGCCGCGGCTGACTCCGATCGCCCGAACGCTCCTGGTCGCCGTCGACGGAGAGTACGCGGCGAACGACGCGCCGGTCCGCGAAGGGGCCGAAGTGGCCTGTTTTCCTCCGGTCAGCGGAGGGTGACGGGGGAAATCAGCGACTCGACAGACGCGACTCCAATCGATATTCGCCCGCGAGTTCCATCCATGAGCGAGACCAACCAGGCGCGGCTCCACGTTGAGTTGACCGATGGACCGATCGACTTCGCCGCGTTGACCGAAGAGGTGCGATCCCCTGCGGCCGGGGCGGTCGTGCTGTTTCTGGGGACAGTTCGGGAACTGACGAACGGCCGGCGAACGGTTGCGCTCGACTACGAAGGCTATCCGGAGATGGCAAAGGCGAAGATGCTTGAATTGTGCCGGGGCGCGGCGGAGAAGTGGCCCGTGGTGGGGGCGCGGGTCGTGCATCGTCTGGGGCATCTGGAACTGGGCGATGTGAGCGTTGCTGTTGCCGTCAGTTGCCCGCACCGCAAAGATGCTTTTGAGGCCGGCCGGTTTCTCATCGACCGCTTGAAGGAAATCGTCCCGATCTGGAAAAAGGAAAACTGGGCTGACGGATCGACCGAATGGGTTCATCCCGGGAGTGAGTTCACCACGGAGCTGTCATGATATCTCCACTGATCGACGGCTTCGGCCGGGTGCATAACAATCTGCGGATCAGCGTGACCGATCGCTGCAACATCCGCTGTTTTTACTGCATGCCGGCTGACAACGTCGTCTTTATGAAGCGGGAGAAACTTCTCACCTTTGAGGAGGTCGAACGCTTTGTGCGCGTTGTGGCTCGCTGCGGCGTGAACAAGTTGCGGCTGACGGGAGGCGAACCGCTGGTTCGCAGAGACCTGCATCTGCTGATCGAGCGGCTTGCGGCAATCGAGGGGATCGACGACATCGGGCTGACGACGAACGGGCTGCTGCTCGAAGAGCAGGCGCAACTGCTGTATGACGCCGGCCTGCGGCGGATCAACATCAGCCTCGACGCCCTGAGCGCCGAGAAGTTCGAGCAGGTGACGCGCCGCAGCGGTTACGACCGGGTGATCGCCGGGATTCGCAAGGCGCAGGAAGTCGGCTTCGATCCGATCAAGGTCAACGCGGTGTCGATCCGCGGCGTGACGGAACAGGAGATCGTCCCGTTCGGCCGATTCGCCCGGGAGACGGGAATCGAGGTCCGCTTTATCGAGTACATGCCGCTGGACGCCGATAACGCCTGGGAGCGGGAGAAAGTGCTGTTTGCGCGGGAGATCGTGGAGACGTTGTCGCGGGAAATCATGCCGCTGGTCTCCGCGAGCGATCAGCCGGCGCATGCTCCGGCGACCGACTTCGTGTTCGCGGACGGAGTGGGCCGCATCGGCGTCATTCCGTCGGTGAGCGAGCCGTTCTGCTCGAACTGCAACCGGTTCCGCATCACGGCCGACGGCAAGATCAGGAACTGCCTGTTCAGCCTGGAAGAGACCGACGTGCGGGAATTGATGCGGGGGGAAGCCTCCGACGAGGAAATTCTCGAGGCGGTCCGCGCGTCGATTGCGGGCAAATGGGCGGGACACCACATCAACGCCCCGGATTTTGTTCAGCCGGAACGGGCGATGTACTCCATCGGCGGGTGAACTTGTTCCGTTCCCCGGCCGCTTGTGCTTTCAAGATTCGTTGAACAGCGATGTCCGCTCGCGAAGAGATTCTGGAACGGATTCGACAACACGGTCGCCCGGAGACCGAGCTGCCGGGCGAATTCACACAGGGCGTCGTCTATGACGATCGGCTGCAACAGTTTCGCGAAGTGCTCGAATCGATCGGCGGACAGTGCTGCGAGGCGGAGAATGCGGACGACGTGTCTCGGCGCCTCGAAAGCGTTGAGGCGTACAGCTCCGCATCGAAGATCGTTTCGCTGGTTCCGGGGGTGGGACGCAGCACGTTTGACGTGGAAGCGGTCGATGATCCGCATGATTTGGAGGACGTCGATTTTGCGATTCTCCCCGGGCGGCTGGCGGTTGCGGAGAACGCGGCGATCTGGGTGACGGACGATCGCATCCGGCACCGCGTGCTGTACTTTCTCCCACAACATCTGGCCCTCGTCGTTCCGGCGGATCGAATTGTACACAACATGCACGAGGCCTACGCGCAGATCGATCCGGCGGCGACTCGCTTTGCCGCGTTCATCGCGGGGCCGTCCAAAACGGCCGATATTGAGCAATCCCTGGTGATCGGCGCTCACGGCGCGAAGTCATTGACCGTGATCCTGATTGGACGGTCCGGGCAGAGCGACGGAGAAGCGGCGCGGAGTTCCTGAATCGGGGCGGATCAAGCCTGTTCGCGCCAGGCGCTGGCCTCGTCGCAGCAACTCTGGACCCGGCGGCGGACGGCGTCGACGAATTCCGTCTCCCGCCCGCGCTGGCCTAACTCGGCGATTTCTTCCGGCGGCAATGGTTCGCCGAAGACGACGCGGACGCGGCCGCGGCGGGGGAAGACGGTCCCGCGGGGCATGACGCGATGCGCTCCGGCGATTCCGATCGGCACGATGGGGAGTTTTGCGTTGCGGGCGAGCGCGATGAAGCCCGGTTTGAAGTCGTTGAGTTCGCCGCTCGCAGTGCGGGTTCCTTCGGGAAAAATCCCCACGAGAAACCCCTGTTTCATGCGGCGGACCGACTCGCGGATGCTTTCCGTGCCCCCGCCTTCGCGGCGAATCGGCATGACGTAGGTGTTGCGCAGGGTCCAGCCGATGAACGGGACGCGAAACAGATTGTGTCTCGCCAGATAGCTGACCGGCCGTTTGAGTGGGACGCCGATCAGCAGCGGATCGAGATAGCTCTGGTGGTTCGAGATCAACAGGGCTCCGGATTCAGGCAGCCTGTCCGTCCCACGAGCGCGATAGTCCATCCAGAAGACGAAGACGGTTCTCAGGAAGGCGCGGTAGCCGCGCCAGACCCAGTTCGGGTGGTGCGCGTCGGCCTGGAGGTCCGCGGAACCGGAGGCGCTCATCGTTCTCGCCGGGGCAGGGGGGTAATTGTCACCTGAGCGGGGCTGTCCTGCGATTCGACGACGGAAATCAACGCGTTCGGTGAATCGCCGTTGTCGTCCTGAGACAAGTGAAACTGAACGAGTCGCAAGCCCTGGCGGTTTTCCCGGACCGATTGAATGTCGCGGGCCGTCACGCCGTTTCGGCGGTCGCCCGTGACCCGCAGTTCGGAGTTGGCGATGTCGCAGAGGCGCTGCGCCTCGGCCGCGCCGCCGATCTGTGTCACCGCGATGAGATTCTGGAGTCGCAACAGGGCGCCGTTGAAGTTTTGGACGCTCTCGGCGTCGGGAAACCGTTCCGCGAGCAACTCTGCGGCGGTGCAGCGGACTTCATGCACACCGCCGCTCAGCCGGATGCGGATGATTGTTGTCGTCGCCTTGGGAAACTTCCAATCCAACCCGGCCGCACGTCCGGCGCGCTCCGCTTCCTGTAGGAGTTGATCGCTGCGGCATTGGAGGATTCTGTGGGTCGAGATCAGGTCTGAGAGGAGATCGAGCAGTTCGTCGCGTGACAGCCGGGCGCTGGACTGCCGTGCGACGCCGTTTCCGGCCGCGACGGCGACCGTCCCATCCGCTGTGACGACGAGCATTCGATCGGGACGCCGGGAATCCGCTCTCCCGGAGGAGGTGAACAGTTCAATCACGGGCGTCTGAGGGTCGCGAGGAAGCCCGATGCGATCCTCGGAGTCGCCCTGTGCAGAGACCGGCGTGCCGGACGCCAGCAGGATCAGAATGATCGGAACATGGACGCGGTTGGACTGGGAGACTGACATGCCGGCGAGTTCTCACCTGTTGGACGGAAAATGAAGGCTGGCCGCGGGCGGCTGAGGCAGGGAAACCTGGTGTCCTGTCGGGGCTACATATATCAGGTTGGCTGGACTGCAGATTCGCACGAAACCCTGCGGGATTCGTGCTCAAGTGAGAACCGCTCAACGCCAAGAAACTGAATGACGAACCCCCAGTGGGCGTTTAATCCTGAGTTGACGGGTTGGGTGCCACTGGCTTTGCCAGTGCATCGCGGAGTCGACGTCCATTCTGGTTCGCACTGGCGGAGCCAGTGGCACCCGTCAATCCAACTTTGATGCAGCATTACCGGCGGTCCTCGTTGCGGTTGCCGTGAACCTTACGATTGAAGACGTCCGGATCGAACGCGTCGGGCCGGTCTTCATCGAGCACGCGCTGGATCAGTGCGTCGTCCTTGGGTGCGGGTATCGGGTTACTGGAGGAAACGGTTTCCCGTCGTTGGGGCGTTCTGGGGATTTCGATCGTCAAAGGCGAAGCTTTGCGTGCTTGCGGTTGTGTCGCTCCAACCTGAATGACCTGCCCGTCTTCGACCTCTGAAGAGGACGGTTCGGGAGTCGGCTGAGATGGCGTTTGCGGCGCAACCGGCGACTCCGACTGTTGTGATGCGACCAGTTCGACCCAGTCGTTGAGGATCTTGCGCTGGTCTTCGCCGCGGGGGCCGAAAAAGATGCCTCTGTGGACCAGGCTCTCGTTGTCCTGTGGTTTTCGCAAGAGCGGGCTGCTGTACGGCGAATCGAGATTCAGTTGCGCCAGGATGTTCCTGAGATTTCGGTCACTCTCCAGCCTTTGATGCCGGGATCCGGCCTTGACGTTTTCGAGCCGGAATGTGTTGCTCGACGCGCGGCCGTGACAGGTCGCGTTGCCGCATTTGTTCACCAGCAGGGGTTGCACGCGCCGTGCGAACTCCTCGGTCGCTTCGTTCGAGATACCGGGCGCGGAGCGTCCCGGTCTGGCTTCGATGGTGTCGAAACCGGAGTTCTTCCACGAGCGTTCCTCCGCTTCGGCGGCTGCCTGCACCACTCGCTTGAGGAGTTGCCGTGCTTCGCTGCGCTGGGGTTCGAGTTTCAGGGCGGCCGTGAGCTGTTCTTCGGCCTCGATATAGAGTCGATTTGCATTGCACCAGCGGGCGAGTGCGATGTGGTCGCCTGCGCCCGGCTTGGTCATGTTGTCGCGTTGTTTCTGGTACGCCTCTTCCAGCGAGACGGCTGTGAGCCGGATGAAATCGTGTGGGATGACCATCCTCCCGCGCTGGGAGTCGAGCATGTATCCGCCCGGTCGTTCGGTGATGCGGCCCTGCATGACGCGTCCGTCGAAGAGCACGAGATAGCGCGTTTCGCCGTTTTCGGTGGCCGCGCCGTTCTGGACCGGATAGGGAGCGTTCTCCTCCGCAACCGCTCCGAGCGACGCCGGCATCAGGCAGAACGCCGCTGTCAGGCTCGCACCGGCCAGTGCCGGTCGAATTCGAGATTCTCGCCCGAAGCGTGAGGCGTGTCGGCCGTCCTGGTGCATATGTCCATCCTTGAGTGCCGAGTCAGGGCTTTGTTGCCGAGTTGGCTGAACCGCGAATCCGCACCAAACCCTGCGGAATCAATGCGCCGCCTGAATCGCGATGGTTCATCGAGAAGCGCCTCTCCTGCCACGAGGACGATCGCGGGCCGGGCCGCGGGTGTGACGGAGGGCGGGAAGGTTCGTGGAATGGCCTCGTCAGGTCAATGGGAAGTCGGGGCGAGTGAGGAGACTGGGCGGCTGCGGAAAAATCCCGGAGGTCTCGGACCTGCTGCTGCGGCCAATCCTGCCGCTCCGGAGTTCGGCGGAGGGGGTCCGGTGCTGCCGTCAGTGCCCCGGGGTTGACGCTCCGCGATCGGGTGCGCTATCGTCCCGGCCCCTCTCTCAAGGTCCGTCAGTTTTGAAATTGTGGTCGCCGCTCCCCATCGGAGCACGAATCCCGCAGGGTTGAGTGCGGATTCGCCCCTCGGTCTGCCCACAAACAAAGCCCTGACAGGACCCCGTTATCTCCCCCAGATTCCACCAGAACGTCGCGACTCGCCGTGAGCGCCGGGAAGATTCCGGCCATGCGGCCGATCGCCGCACAGGGACGTGCGCCATGATCCGTTGTCTTCTCGCCTGCCTGGCGAGCATCATTCTGCTCGTTGGATGCCAGCAGCTTGACTTGAAGCTCCCGCAGGTCCAGACCGCTGAAGAAAAGCAGGAGGACAACAGTCGCGCCGCTCTTCGCGGTGAGGAAGGGCACTCCAATCTGATCGGCGATTACGTCAATGTCGCCGGACTGAATACGGTCGTCCTGCACGGCGTGGGACTGGTGGTCGGCCTGGACGGGACGGGCGATTCGCCGCCGCCGTCGGGTTACGCGGCCATGCTGCTGGACGACATGCGGAAGCGAAAGGTCGAGGATCCGAACCAGCTTCTGGGGCGTCCCGACACGACGCTGGTGATGGTGCGGGCTTATCTCCCACCCCTGATCCGCAAGGGCGAACGCTTCGACGTCGAGGTGCGTCTCCCGGACGGGAGCGAGGCCACCAGCCTCGAAGGGGGCATGCTGATGAACTGCGACCTCAGCGAACAGATGATGGTTCCCGGCCAGGGCGTGCTGAAAAACGACTGGCTGGCCATCGCGGGCGGACCGGTCTTGACCGGCGGCGCGGGCGACTCAGGAACGAGCGGCTCGGTCCGGCAGGGAGTGATTCCGGGCGGGGCCGTGTATCGCGGCGACGATCGGAATCTCTCGATCTACGTGAGGCCGGATTACAAGAGCATTCGCATGGCGCATACCATCGCGAAGCGGATCGGGCAGCGGTTCCACGATTACGATCGCTCGGGCATCAAGCAGCCGCTGGCCGAAGCGCTGACGAACTCGAAAATCGAACTGATCGTCCACAGTCGTTACCGGGACAACTATCCCCGTTATCTGCAGTGCATTCGGCACATTACGTTGCGGGACCAGAAGCTGGAGGGCCATCTGCGGTTGCAGCGGTTGCAGGCGGAATTGATGAAGGGTCCGACTGCGGAACAGGCGGCCCTGGAGCTGGAAGCGATCGGGCCGGACGCCGTCCCGGTCCTCTTGCAGGGTCTGAAGTCGGAATCGCTCGAAGTTCGGTTCCACTCGGCGCAGGCGCTGGCTTACCTCAACCGGTCGGAAGCGGCGCCGGTGTTGCGGGAAGCGATCGCACAGGAACCGGCGTTCCGCATTTACGGACTGGCCGCCATGACCGCCATTGAGGATCCGGCTGCGTCGATTGAACTGCACAAGTTGCTCGATCACGACAGCATCGAGACCCGCTACGGCGCGGTGCGGGCTCTATCGGAGATCGACGACCGAGATGCGATGATTGCGGGCGAGAAATCGGAACAAGGCTACACACTGCGCGTGGTTCGCAGTTCGGGCGAACCGATGGTGCACGTCACGCGACGAAAGAAGGCTGAGGTCGTCGTCTTCGGAGAGGAGCAGCAGTTCCTGTCGCCGATGGTGGTCTCCGCCGGGAAGCGATTCCTCGTCAAGGCGGACCCCGCAAAACCGGTCGTTTCCATCAGTCGCTTCACGACCGGCCGCCCGGTGGTGCAGCAGAAATGCTCCCGCGAAGTCGCGGAGGTCATCCGCACGCTGATGGAGATGGATGCGACCTATCCCGAAGTCGTTCAGATGCTGCTGGAGGCAGAGAATCAACGGAACCTCGTCGGCGTGATCGGAGTCGACGCCCTGCCGCGGGCCGGGCGGACCTATCAGCGACCGGTCGAGTCGCTCGCCTCGGCGGAAGAGCCGAAGTCGACAACGGTAGGTTCCGAAGGCACGACACCGAACCTGTTTCAGGCGGGCGAACTGGACGGTTCCGACACCATCGAGCCTGAAGAAGAATTTGAAACAGCGACCGAGACCGCGGAAAGCGGATCGCTGGGAGAGGTCGGCCTGCTCGTTGAGTAGGCCCGCCGAATTCCGCTGCGGGAGCATGGATGGCGCCAGCCACCTGATGAACGAGCGACAAACGCGACGACAGCCTGTTTCTGCTTCCCAGAGCGCAGCGACGATACGGCCATTGATGGATTGGTGTGAATGCTGACCCGATTGGAACTCTTCGGATTCAAGAGCTTCGCGGATCGAACGGCGTTCGATTTTGCGCCGGGCATCACGTGCGTCGTGGGCCCCAACGGCAGCGGGAAGAGCAACGTCGTCGACGGCATCAAATGGATTCTCGGCGATCAGAGTCCGAAGAGCCTGCGCGGCAAGGAGATGGCGGACGTCATCTTCAACGGTTCGGTCGGGCGGAAGCCGAGCGGATTCGCCGAAGCGACGCTGACGTTCGACAACACATCGGGCCTGCTCCGCATCGACGCCACCGAGGTGCAGATCGGCCGCCGTCTCTATCGCAGCGGGGAGTCGGAATATCTGCTGAACGGCGCCGTCGTCAGGCTGAAGGACATCAAAGACTGCCTGATGGGCACCGGTGCGGGCACGAGCGCCTACAGCATCATCGAGCAGGGCCGCGTCGACCAGATTCTGCAGGCGAACCCGACCACCCGGCGGGTGGTTTTTGAGGAGGCGGCAGGCATCAGCCGCTTCAAGAACCGGCGGGCCGACGCTGAGCGGAAGCTCGAACGCGTCTCGCAGAATCTCACCCGTCTGACGGACATCGTCGACGAAGTCGAGACGCAACTGAACGCCACCCGCTCACAGGCCTCCAGGGCGACCCGCTACCGTGAACTGACGCAGGAATTGCGCGACGTCTGGTTCGGGCTGGCGGCCGACGACTACCGCCGCCATTCCGACACGCTCACCCAGGAACAGTCGCAAGCGACTGATCGGTCCAACAAGCAGGCCGCACTGACGGAACAGCTTGCCGAGCTGGAGGCGGTCAAATCGGCCAACGAGGCGGAACTTGCCGAGGTCGACAGCCGGCTTCAGCGACAGCAGCAGCAGGCGGCTGAAAAGCGGGAAATCATCGCCGCCTGTGAATCCACAATCCGGCACCAGACCGGCCGCAGCCGGGAACTGGGCCAGGAAGTGGACGCTCTCCGCAGCGAACGCCACGAACTGAATCTTCACGTGCGGGCGATCGAAGGGGAAATCGAAGACACGCGCGAGCGGCTGGCGCGTTTCGAAGCCGCGCTGGCGGAACAGGAGCAATCGCTCGCCGCCCGCGATGAAATGGTCGAGCAACTTTCCGAACACGCCGCAGCGGCCCGGGCGCGTCTGACGGCGTCGCAACGTGAGTTGGAGCAGTTGCACCAGGCGCGGTCGGATCAATCCGCGCGGGTGTTGTTGATCCAGTCGCAGTTGTCGGACGCCGAATCGGCGCTTGACGCCGCCCGAGCGCGGCTCGAACGGATGGAAGAACTCTCGGGCGCAGCGGCCGGTGATCGCGATCAGCTTCGCGAAGCGGTGCATGCGGCGCAGCAGGAGCACAACGCCGTGGGGGCCGACGTCGAGCGGCTCGAAACAGAACGGCTGCGTCTGCTCGACGAGCAGGGTCACAGCGAAAAGTCACTGGCGGCGATGCGGGAGCAGCGGATCGCCTGGGACGCTCGAATTCACGTGCTGGAGAGTCTGGAGCGGCGGCGCGAAGGACTGGGGATCGGCGTGCGGGAAATCCTCGATCGCGCCGCGCAACTCGATGAACCGCCGTGGAACGGCATCCAGGGCTGCGTGGGAGACCTCATCGACGTCCCGCTGGAATTCGCCGCCTTGCTGGAAGTCGCGCTCGGCCCGGCGGCCCAACTCGTCATCACGCGGGATGTTGAGTCGCTGAGCGAGTACCTCAACTCGGCGGACGGCCTGTTGCAGGGCCGCGTCGGCTTTCTTCCGTATCCTCCGCGCAGCGGTGCGCCGGCGATCGAAGGCGAGCGCGCATCGCCTCTCGATCTCTCCGGCGAGCCGGGAGTCGTCGCGCGGGCGGATCAGGTCGTCGCGGAGGCTGCCGAGATCTCCGGAGTCGCCGAGCACCTGCTCTCCCGGACGTGGATCGTTGAAACCCTTGACGTCGCCCGGAACCTTGCCGACCGCTGTGCCGGGAATGTCCGTCTGGTGACGATGCAGGGAGAATTGATCGATTCGGACGGATCGCTCTATGCCGGCAGCGTGCCGACCGAGACGTCGGTCGTTTCTCGCAAGAGCGAATTGCGACAGTTGCGTCTGGATCTGCGAACGCTCGATGATGAAATCGCCGAGCAGTTTCGGGAAATGACGCAACTGGGGCAGAACCTGACCGGCGTGGACGACGAACTGGCCCGAGCTCGGGTGCGACGGCAGCAGTCTTCGGACCGGTTGACCGAAGAGAAACTGAAGCTGTCCGCCCAGGAGCAGGAACTTGACCGACTGCTGGCCGAAATGGAGTCTGCGCGTGCCAACCTGGCGAAAATCGAGGCGCGGCAGGACGAACTGCACCGCGAACAGTCGCGGCTGGAGCAGGAATCGACTGAACGGCGAGAGCAGATTGACGAATCGGAACAGAAGATCCGGAGCGCATCGGCAGAAATCGAAGAGATCGAAGCGGCGCTCAACGAAGTGCGCGACGAATCCAAGCGGGCGCAACTGGAACTGGCCAAGCACGAAGAACGGGTCAGCAGCCTCCGGGACGTGCAGGGCCGTCTCGAAGAGGACCAACGCCGCCGGCGAAGACAGTTTCAGCAGGCGGACGAACGGTTGCGCGGAAACCTCGCATCGCGGAGATCAATCGAGCGGCAGATCCTTCAGGCGGAATCCGAGATCGCGGCTCACTTTGGAGCGATCGAACTGCTGTGCGACGCCATCGACGAGGTGGTCGCCGTGCGCCAAGACCTGGTGGCGAAACGCGCCGCCCAGACCCGGGAGGAGGACGAGATTCATCGCCAGCGTCGGCAGTTGAGCGACGCGGAACACGCCGCCGAACTGAAGATTCGCGAAGCCGAGCACCAGTTGTCGCTGCTGCAGGAGCGGATCGAAGAGGAGTTCCAGGTCGATCTGCGGGAACTGGTCGAACAGGGATGCTCTGCGTATCAGGATTGGCTGGATTCGCAGTCTCACAATGTTGTTGACGAGGCGGACGGGACCGACGAGGAGACGCCCGAAGCCGTGGAAGACACGACTCGCCCGGAGGACGACTATGCAGCGGTTCGTGCGGAGATGGAAGAGCACGTTCAGAAGCTGCGCCGCAAGATCAAGTCGATGGGCCACGTGAACACCGAGGCGCTGGAGAGCCTGGACGATCTGGAAACGCGGTACACGCGGCTGAGCAGCCAACTCGCCGACCTGTCCGAAGCGAAGATGGCTCTCGAGGAGATCATTCGCCGGATCAATGCGGAGAGTCGCCGAATGTTCACCGAGACGTTCGACTCGATCCGCGAACATTTCCGCGAGTTGTTTCGCCGGCTGTTCGGCGGCGGCGAAGCGGACATCGTTCTCGAAGACCCCAGCGACGTCCTGGAGTGCGGAATCGACATCGTCGCCCGCCCGCCGGGCAAGGAACTCCGCAGCATCTCTCTCTTGAGCGGCGGCGAGAAGACGCTGACGGCCATCGCGCTATTGTTTGCGATGTTCAAGAGCAAGCCCAGCCCGTACTGCATTCTGGATGAAGTCGACGCAGCGCTCGACGAAGCGAACGTTGACCGCTACGCCGGCATCCTCCGCGACTTCACCGAGATGACGCAGTTCGTCGTGATTACGCACCGGAAGCGGACAATGACGGTCGCGAACGCGATTTACGGCGTTACGATGGAGCAGGCGGGTATCTCCAAACGGATGGCGGTGCGATTCGACGACGTGAGCGACAACGGGGAAATCCGCACTCGCGGAGCGGCGTGACTCGCGGCTTGGCGTGCTTGCGTCGTTCGCCCGATCATGCGACGCTGCGGGCGAACCGCACCGGAGAATACCGCCATGTCCGATTTCGAGTCCCCGATCGTGCTGAGCGACGCCGGTTCCACCGCGTCGATCCTGCCTGATTACGGTTTCAACTGCTTCGAATTCCGGGCGCAGGTGGGCGACCGTTCCATCGACGTCATCGACTCCAGCCCCGACTTCGCCGAAACGCGACAGCGAGCGAGCGGGAACGGAATTCCGATTCTGTTTCCCTTTCCCAACCGCATTCGAGACGGCCGCTTTTCGTGGGACGGGCAGGATTACCAGATTCCGCTTTCACCGGACCGGCCGAACGCGATTCACGGGTTCGCGCTCGACACCCCCTGGCGGGTGATCGAACGCGGGGCGAACCGCGTGGTCGGCGAGTGGCAACTGAGCCGCGACGATCCCGACCGGGCCGCCGCCTGGCCGACCGACTGCCTGATTCAGGTCGCGTATGAGCTTTCGGGGGCCACGCTGCGTTCAAAAATCCGCATCATCAATCCCGACACGCGACCGATGCCGTGGGGATTCGGAACGCACGCCTACTTCCGCCTGCCGCTGGGAGAAGAAGGGAGCGTGGAGCGATGTCTGATCGAAGCGCCGGTCGGCAAGCAGTGGGAACTCGAGGATTGCCTTCCGACTGGCAACATCGTTCCCATTCCGGCTGAGAAGGACGTCAGCCGGGGCGCGTATGTCCGTTCGGCCAACTTTGACGACGTGCTGACCGGCGTCACTGCCCAGGGGGACCACATTGCCTGCGTCATCATGGACGAGCAGTCCGGGCTGGAAGTGATCCAGGCGTGCGACCCGCGTTTCCGCGAGATCGTCGTTTACACGCCCGCGGACCGGGACGCGGTCTGCATGGAGCCATACACCTGTGTGACGGACGCAATCAATCTTGAGCAGCGGGGCGTCGATGCGGGCTGGCACGTGCTCGAACCGGGTGAGACGTACGAAACGTGGATCGACATTACGGCGCGGCCCGTCATCGTCTGAGGCGCGCGGACTGAATCCATTTCCCGCCCCGCATCGCGGCAACGACGCGGCTGCCGGAAGACAACAGCCCGGCGAATGCATCGCGGTCGTCCCGGTGTGCCGGTTGGATGACCGTCAGGTCGGCTGCTTTGCCGGGGACGATCGAACCGGTCTCCTCTGCGATTCCCAAGCCGCCAGCGCCGTTTCGTGTCGCCATCTGCAGCAACAGTGCGGGAGCGACATCGGGAAATCGCTCGTGAAGGAATACGATTTCGTTCCACAGGCTGAGGTCCGGATTGGAGGCCCGGCTGTCTGTACCGAGCGCCACGCGCACGCCGCGTTCGTGCAGCTTGAGCCACGGATGCGGCGCATGCCGGAAGAAATGGTGCGTTCGGGGGCAGTAAACGACCGTCAGGTTTGAATGTTCGGCGAGGAATTCGATCTCGCTGTCACTCAGGTAGTTGCCGTGGATCACGATTCCCTGCGGCGCGCGGGCCATCTCTTGCAGATAGTCGAGAGGTCGGGTTCCAGCCTCAATCTGACCGTCGATCCAGAACCCCATCTCCCGGAACAGATCGACGAGCGGTCCGGTCGATGAGTCGAGAAGTTGGAGTTCCTCACGCGTCTCCGCAAGATGAAACGCGATCGGCGCCGATCGCGCGGCGGCGAGACCGCAGACTTCGCGAAACAATTCCGGATGAACGCTATACGGGGCATGCGGGCTGAGCCCGAAGACAGGTCCGCTTTCGCCGGACTCCTGCGCCGGCTCAAGGTGCTCTGATGCGATTGAAAGTTGCCCGGGGATGCGGTCGGGATGCAGTGCGAGCAGTTCCCGAAAGATGACGGCTCGCAGATCGGTGTCTGCGAAGAGTTCCCCGGACCAGCCTTTTGTCGCAATCTCGCCGACGGTCACCGTGCCGGAGGCGGCGGATTCGTGCAGTCCGATCTTTGCTGCGGCTGCGTTGCTGATCGACCGCGTCCTGCGATGGGCAACGACCGCGCGAATCCACGCGGCGAACGAGTCCGCCGCAAGCGGTTGCTCCAGGCTGCTGAATTCGAGATGGGTGTGGGCGTTGATCAGCCCCGGAACGATGACAGCGTCGCCGAAAGAGACCGCATCCTCGGCGGGATTCTGATGCAAAGCGACAATTCGGCCGTTCTCGATCTCTATGATGCCGTGCTCAATCGGCGATCCTTCGACGGGGATCACCCAGCGGCCGGCGATTGACTGCCGGGATGGGTTGTGTGCTGCGGAGTTTGGGGGTGGGCCGTGCATGCGATCAGAGTGCCTCCAGTCGCTGCCGTGTGTCATCGTCCAGGAGACGGTCGTAGTGACCGAGGCTGTGATTGAGATCGTTCAGTTCGAGCGCCCGGGATGCATGCAGGCGCGCCTCTTCGGTCTCACCCGCGGCGGCCAGCGACTCTGCCAGCGACGCCTGGATCCCCGAATGGTTCGGGTACCCGTTCGCCGCGGTCTGCAGGCTGCGGATGGCGTCCTTGAGCAATCGCTCGTTGTCTGTGCGCAGAGCCCGTTTCAACTGCCACTGTCCGAGGATCCAGTATCGCTTGGGACTGATCGGATCGCGGTTGATCGACTCGGCCATCGAAGCGACTGCGTTCTCGAATTCGCGGTCGGTGTTCCGTTGCGAAAGCAGGGACGCCTGGTGATCGAGCTGCGCCAGCAGCATCCACGGCGTGGGGTCGAGAGGGTCGCTTTCGGTGGCGTGCTGCAAGTCGCGCCGGGCGAGTTCCGGATTGGGACGCGCGCTCATCGCGTGTTCTGCTGCCGCCACAAACGTGCGGGACATCAGCACTGGCATGTAGGCCGTCCACACGCAGGCCGCGGCCGCCGCACCGGTGACGGCGCAGAAGGAGAGGGCGAAGCTGCGGGTCGCTCTCTCGTTTGGCTGGCTGTCGTCAGCACCAATCGGATGAGGACGCCCGGCTGGCGCCGGTCGCGGTTCTGCAGTCAACAACAGGAGCAACAAAACGCAAACAGCCGGCATTCCCAGTCCGCCTGCGGCCAGCAGATGCACGAGCAGAGCGACGCCTCCCGCTTGCCAGCCCGCCTGACTGACACCGAATCTCGGCAACAGGCAGGCGAGCAAGACCCATGCGAGAAGGAGGTAAACCAGTTGCTCGATCGAGCCCGCCGTCATCCCCCACAGATAGAGGCAGGTCAGGCCGAGTCCACAGACGCCGACGCGCAGCAGCATCCATCTCCCGCCGGGGTCGCTGGCATCTCCGTGACGATCGCGTCTTTCGGCGGTCGCTGCGGCAGGAGAGGCAGCGACCGATCTCCGGGCGCCGATGATGAACAGCGCGACGACTGCCACCAGCCCGGCCAGCGCGATCAGGCCGCCGTTCGCCCAGGCGTCCAGCAACAGATTGTGCGGATCGAGGATTTCTTCGCTCGATTCCGGCAACTTGTGCTTGAGGTAGTGCTGGCGGAAGTTCCCCGGGCCGACCCCGAGGACAGGATGCTCGGTGATGACGCCCCAGGTTCCTCGCCAGTATTCCAGCCGGTAGCGCATCGATTTGGGGGCTTCCGACAGAACGAAGCGATCCAGTCCGCCGGTCAATACGCCGACGATCGCCAATGCGATGACGAGTATCGCAGCGGCCAGACCTCCGCCGACGAATCGCCGGGAGAGCAACCGCCGTCCCTGTGCGAAATACGCCCACGCCGGCAGGCCACACAGCGCAGCCAGCCAGGCGGTGCGGCTCTTGGTCAGAATCAGACAGTAAGCGACCAGCAGCAGACAGGCAGCGAGCGCGACAAGCCGCCCGCGGCTTCCGCGATTCACGACACAATCCGCCGTCGCGCTGCCGAGGAACAACAGACCGACGGCAAGCAGACCGGCGAGGGTGTTCGCCAGTGCGAATCGTCCGATCGGTTCGCTGGCCAGTAACCGCTCCAAGTACGCCTGCTGCGCTGCCCGATCGTTACCGGCCGCGCCCAGATCGCGCTGGAGTTCCGACAACCGATCCGCTTCCACGCGGGTCAGAGAGTCCGCCGCCGTGAGTTCCTGAAACTCTTCGACCAGCGCCCGGTTGGCCGGCATCCAGACGATGAACTGCCAGACTCCCAGACCGGCGAGCAGGATACAGGAGACGCACACCACGCCGGAGACCTGTCGCCGCAGCGCGACTGCGGGGAGCCAGCGCCTCAACAGACTGACGGCGAGCCCGACGCCGATCCACTCCCACAGCATGTTGAGCGCGGCGCGCTGCTGTCCGGCCGTTGCAACAACGACGCCGGCGGAAATCACGTGCCCCGCGACGAGCAGCCAGACGGCCGCATCATAGCGGTCCAATCGCAGCGGACGTTCTCCATTTCGATATGCGAGGAGACTCCAGAAGCAGCCCGCCAGCAGCCACAAGACGACAATCCACAGCGTGTCTCCGAGCGCCGCCGATTCGGCGGGGACGAAGAACCGCACGGCGAACAGGGCGAGTCCCAACGTTGCGAACAGTCCGGACGGATACGGTTTGGCGGCGGCCGGATGGTTGACCGGCGCGGCGACTCGATTCGGCTGTTTGCGTTTGACTGTCACGCGGCCAACAACTGCGCTGGATTCGACTCGTGGATGGGGATCTGCCTGATGGTCCTTCCCGGCCGGCCGTTTCTGCAGGGATCAAGCGTCTCCGTTCCGCCGCCGACCGACCGTCTCGAGCACCGTGATGACCGTCAATACGCAGAGGACCAGCGCTGCCACGAGCGCTGTTCGGGAGAGACTCGACATTTCGTAGATCAGCAGCGCCGCCAGGCCGGTGGTCAGCGTCACGAGGTGCACCGTCAGCACGGCGTGATAGCGGCTGAGACCGAGTTCCACCAGCCGATGCGAGAAATGGTTCTTGTCCGGATGAAACGGGCTGCGTCCTTCCTTGAGGCGTATGAACACAACGGTCGTCAGGTCGAACAGCGGCACGGCGAGGACACAGATCGGCGCCAGCATCACGTGCCGGCCCGCCTGCTGCGGATCGTAGAACGTGCCGACCAGCGTCAAACAGGCCAGCGTCAGGCCGAGAAACGTGCTGCCGGCGTCCCCCATGAAGATCTTTGCGGGGGGGCGATTATGGACCAGAAATCCGGCCAGCGACCCGGCGAGCACAAGCAGGCTGCCGCCCACCAGCCACCGCGGTGATCCGCTGAAACTGAGCATGATCGATGCGAAGACGACGGCCGCGATCAAACCGATTCCGGCGGACAGTCCGTCCATGTTGTCCAGGAAATTGAAGGCGTTCACGAGGACCACGATCCAGATCACCGTAGCGAGCATGCCGACCCACTCCGCCTCGACGAACACCGTCGCCCGCACGCCGGCCAGCGCCAGGGCGATCGCGATCCCCAGTTGCACCGCGAGCCTCGGCTGCCAGGGGAGCCCTTTGACGTCGTCGATCAATCCCATCACGGCCAGCAATGTTCCCGCCCCAAGGATGGCCGCAAGCTGGGGACCGCGCGAGAGAGCGCCGGCAACGTGCTCTTCCCATCCGAGGGGGAGTGCGGACGTCAGAGTATCGCGCGGCAGCAGCAGGATCGCGGAGTAGGCCGCTACGATCGGAATCACGAAGCCGCAGTAGATGCCGACGCCGCCGCCCAGGGGAGTCGGCGTGGAGTGCACCTTGCGTGCGGCCGGCTGATCAATCAGTCCCCAGCGGGGGGCCCAGCGCCGCATGAGGGCCGTCGCAACGCACGAGATGACCAGCGACGGGACGATGCAGGCGAGTACGAAAAGGACGAGTGGTTTGGCGATCAAGGATTTGTGAGTCGAGCGGTTCGTACGAGAGCACGAATCCCGGGGGGCTCCGTGCGGATTCGCGGTTCAGCCAATCCCAGAATAAAGCCCTGTCAGGGCACGTGCGACATGAATCAGCGACCGAAACGAGTGCCGCGAAATCGGGAAGAAGAACAGCAACCGGCCGGCGACGCTTCGCAGCAGACCGCGTTCGATGATTTGTTCATGCTCATTGACCGCCGGAGGCGTCCTCGATCTCATCGACAACGGGCGCCGATGCCGAGATCAGATCGTGCACCACCGTTCCAATTTCCGCGGCCAGTATCAACCCCATCACAATGATGACCGGGATTGAACGGACTGTTTGCCGCCTGGTCGGGCCCATTGTATCCGGCGGGGCCGCGGTGTAATAACCGGGCGAAACCTCCTGCCCTTCTTCATCGACGTAACGCGTCCGGTATCGCCAGAGCAGGGCACAGCAGACGATCACATAGATCGGGGCTGCGATCAACAGCCAGGCGGCGGGCTGGTCAACGACATCCGACTCGGTCAGGCCGTACGCCGTGTAGATCGAGGCCAGGCTGTTGTTTATGAAGTGGAAGACCACCGGCGCCCAGAAGCTGCGCGTTGAGAGGTAGACGATGTGCATCATGATCCCCACGGGGAGGATCGCCCACACGTGCGGCGGGTACATGTGCATCGCGGCGAACATGACGGACGTGAAGGCCACTCCCGCGAAGACTCCCCACCGCGCGACAAGCCCGCGCCCGATCAGTCCCCGAAAGACGAACTCTTCCCCGATCGCGGGAACAACTGCCACGAGCAGCAACAACGACGGCAGATTCGCGCCGTGAATCGTTTCCATGAACTCAATGACGTTCGATTGGTCCAGCAACTGGAGCAGGGGGAACTTCTCCACGATCTGTTCCCACAGGTCCACGCCAGGCTGCCACAGCGCATCGGCAATCAGGCCGAGCGGCAGGACGGCCGTTGAGAAAATCAGGAACTGCGTGACGGACGGCGAGGAGAGGTTGAGCTGCCGGACCGGGGACGGCCGCAGGCGAATCAAGCCGACGCCAATGATGAAGAGAAACGCAAACAGGTTCGGCCCGCCGAACAACCAGAGCGTAACGGTGGGATTGAGCGACTCGATCTCCGCCTCAAACGCCCGCAACGGCACGCCGGAAACCGCCAGGAAGACCGTGTAGGCCGCCATCACGACCAGCCCCGCGCCTAACTGGGCCAGAAAGACCAGCACGAGCCAGCCGATCGACTCCGGCAGTCCCGGGCCGGGAGGACGGGCCGCGAGCCGCTCCGGGTCGACGCCCTGTTCGTCGAGGCTATCCGGTTCCTCGATCAGAATGTCGTCGAGGTCGACCAGTGGAGAAGAGTCCGACACGTCAGGCGCTCCGGCACGTCAGCGAGAAATTGGGGCCCTCATCTCTATCCCGTGCGTCGCTGCGGGCCAATGCGGCGCGGATTTCCTTGCAGGATCAGGAAGATTCGCAGTGCTTCCCACCGGATTTTCCGGTTATTCGTCGCCGACGGCCGGCCCGGAAGCTTCATCGCCGCCCAACATTCGGACCGCCCTCCAGACGTATTCGATTCCGCTGTACACCGTGATGGCGACGGTGAGCCACAGCACACAGTCACGGAGCGACAGGAAAACGCCCGCATCCCACCAGCCGTCAAGCCAGGCGGAGAACGCCGGACTCATCGAGAGCAAACAGCAGGGCACGGCCGTGCACTGCACGACCATCTTGATCTTGCCGCTCCATTTGGCGGAGAAGTCTTTTCCCTGCTGTTCGAGGAATCCGCGGAGACTCGTGATGAACATCTCCCGGCCGATGATGACGAACGTCATCCACGCCGTGACTCCGCTGTCCGGCCACTTCTGCAAGAAGATGAAGGAGCCGCAAATGATGATTTTGTCCACAAAGGGATCGAGGATCCGACCGAGCACGGTCACCTGGCCGTACTTCCGCGCCAGATAACCGTCGAGAAAGTCGGTCGACGCGGCAACCAGGAACAACACGGTCGCCGCTCTCCACCAGCCGTTGACGTCGATCATCACGAACAGCACGATCGCCAGCAGCAGCCGGCTGAGCGTAATCAGGTTCGGAGCGTTGAGCGACCGGCGGTCGAGCGGATTCGCAACCGTGCCCGCTTCAAGAGCGCCTTTTTGTGATGTTGACGAACCAGTCATAACAGAAACGCAATCAGATCGGACCGCCGCAAACGCCACGAAGTCGGCGACTCCGGTCGCATCATCAAGTGGAAACCCCAGCAACGAGATCATAGTCCCGGCGACCGACGATCTCTACGGGCGTCAGGTCGCCGACGGTGACGCCGTTCCCCTGGACGTAGACCGTTGCGTCGATCTCCGGGGCGTCGGCATAGATGCGACCGGACCAGGTCGTCTCATCGATCTGGTCGTCGATCAGGCAGTCGAGTTCGTACCCGACCAGCGAGTCGGAGAACTCGAACGCCGCTGCCTGCTGGTCGGCCATCAATACGTCGCGGCGGACTTGTTTGACGTCGTCCGGGAGATGCCCGTCGAGTTTCATCGCGGGGGTCCCGGGTTCGGGTGAGTAGGTGAACACGCCCATCCGTTCAAACCGCGTCTCGCCCGCGAACTCCCGGAGTTCCTCGAACTCGGCCTCGGACTCTCCGGGAAACCCGGTGATGAACGTCGTCCTGAGCACCAGATTCGGAATGCGGGACCGCAACCGGTCCACCAGTTCGACCGTCTTGTCCCGATTGACGCGGCGTTGCATCCGCTTCAGCACCCGGCTGTTGATATGCTGCAGCGGCATGTCGAGATAGGGAACGATCCGTTCCGATGACGCGATGGTTTCGATCAGACGGTCGGTGAAGTTCACCGGGTACAGGTACATCAGCCGCAGCCAGTCGATCCCTTCGACCTGTTCCAACTCGTCGAGCAGGTCCGCCAGTCGAACCTCTCCGTACAGGTCCATTCCGTAATAAGTGGTGTCCTGGGCGACGAGGATTAATTCTCGCACACCATCGGCGACGAGTTCCCGCGCTTCGTCGACCACCTGCTCGATCGGCTTGGTGACATGCTTGCCGCGCATTTTGGGGATCGCGCAGAACGTGCAGGTGCGGTCGCATCCCTCGGAAATCTTGAGATACGCGAAATGCTGCGGCGTGATGCGCAGCCGCGCCCGATCGTCGAGCGCGCGGATTGGGGCGGGACGGAACAGTTCCCGCTGTTCTTCTGCATCGCCGATCAGGCGGTCGGCCACGCGGTTGATCTCATCCCGCCCCCACACGCCGACGATATGGTCGATCCCCGGCAGTTCATCCCGGAGGCTGCCTCCAACCCGCTCCGGCAGGCAACCGGCGACGATCACGCCCCGCGTCCGCCCCTGCTCCTTGAGCGCAAGCATCTCGCGGATCACCGACTTCGACTCGGCCCGCGACTCCTCGATGAACCCGCAGGTGTTGACGATGACAAAGTCCGCTCCGTCCGGGTCGGAGACGAGCGTGTAACCGTCGAGAGCCAAGGTCCCCAGCATCCGCTCGCTGTCGACGAGATTCTTGGGGCAGCCCAGCGACACAAAGCAGTAGCGGCCCTTCGACAACGCCGGTTCCTCTGATTCGGAGACGGAGGGTTCCAGCGGAAGATCAATCACCGGTAAGGATTCCATGTTCTTAACTCACGTGTTCATTGTCAGTGTTCTCGGGCATTGCTTGAGCAAGCACATCCTGCCACAGGTCGAGCAAACCGAGTTGAGCAGCCCAGTCAGACAAGTAGTTGAAGTCGATCGAGTTTCCCTGAATCTTCAGAACGCCCAGTATGTCGCGGATGTGTTTCTCGGACCCTCCTTCCCGGTAGTAGACCAGTTTCTTGAGGATGACGTCCTCCGGTGTTGCGAGCCACACCGGCCTTCCATCTTCGATCTCGAATGACGTCCTTCGCAAGAACCGCGATCGATCGAACTCTGATCCGTCGGAAACGATCACATCCGCCTTCAGGCCGGAAGCAGGATGAATGATGTCGAATTGCTTGCGGGAGCGAATTGCGGATTCGATCATCTGTGGGGGACAGAAGTACTCATCGTCCGGAAATGAGCGCGAGAATCCCTCAACATCGTCCAATGTGAGTCTGACAACGACGTCGACGCCATTCGTCAAACGCGGTTCTCCGAATACAGTCGTCGCCATCGAACCGGTCACAAAATAGTCGATCCCCATTCGATCGAATTCGAGCGCGAGTCGAGCAAGTAGTTCAGACGGCCCCATGAGACATCCGCCGGGCTGTCTCGCGAGAACACTGCTCTTCAGACCAGGCAGGATATTCCCGCCTCAATCTCCGGAGGAGCATTCTGCGAACCGAACGCCACATACTATCGGCGATGGCGAGTCGTTCGACCCCTGTCTTGTTCCGCAGGACCTCGGCCATCTCGTCCGTCACCGATTCCCAGCGCTGGTTCAAGATTCGCTTGTTCATTCCTGGCTGCGCTCAATTCTGCGCGATCGGCTTGTCGAGATGTTCAATGGATTCCAGGAGAGAAAGCCCAAGCATCACGACCTTCTCAACGAGTCGTTCATCCTGTTGCGAATGCAGAAAGACGTAAACGGCATTCGGACCCACCCGGATGTTCTCCGGATGGCGGACGTCAAACGTCCGGCCGCTCGCCATTCGAATCTGGAAGGGGCGAAACGGTTCGGCGTCGACGTACTCGAAGATCTCTTCGTAGCTCATTGATGGTCTCTGACCTTGTCGGGTCGCAGCAAGCGAGCCGCCCGGGAGGTTCAATTCTGTGCCATCGGGCTGTCGATGTGTTCAATGGTCTCGATCAAGGAGAGGCCGAGCATCTTGAATCTCTCAAAGACGCGATCGTTGTCCGATTGGTATTCGAAAACAACGACGGCGTGCTCGCCGACGCGGATGTTCTCGGGATGGCGAATGTCAAAGGTCCGCCCGCTCACCATCTGGATGCGAAACGGTCGAAACGGTTCGGCATCCACATACTCGAAAATCTCTTCGTATGTCATGGTCCTTTCTCGTCAATTTGCCCAGGCACTCGCCTTCATCGAGACCGCTGTTCCCGCCTCGAATTCGCCCGCCCTCGTTCTGCGCCGAACCGGCTCACGGCCGACGATGAGGGACCGACAACGAGCCATGCGACTCATCGCCCCACTCTCTCATCTTACGGCAGAATGGTCGTTGATGCGACGCACCGCTTGACCGGCGGATCGAGGGCCGCCTATCGTGCGCCCACGCTCCGCCTCCCGTGGCGGCCTCACTGCTGGTTACGAGACAACGAAGCCGAATTCATGCCATTGTTGGGCGCACACATGTCGATCGCCGGCGGTTACTACAAGGCCGCCGACGCCGCGTCTGAATTCGGCATGGAGACTGTCCAGCTCTTCACGAAAAACAACAACCAGTGGCGGGCCAAGCCGCTCACTGATGAGGACGTCCGGCTGTTCAAGGACGCCATCGAGCGCGGGGGGCTTCGCTCGCCGTGCGCCCACGACAGCTATCTGATCAACCTTGCCAGTCCCAACGACGATCTGTGGCGGAAATCGCTCGACGCGTTCATCATCGAACTCCAGCGCGCTGAGGCACTCGGGCTGGTCGGCGTCGTGATGCATCCCGGCGCGCGGATGGAGAGCACCGAAGAGGAGGGACTCGCGCGGATCGTCACGGCCCTCGACGAGGCGATCCGCGTCACAAGCGGGTTCCAGGTCGAAATCTGGCTGGAAATCACGGCCGGTCAGGGCAGCAACCTCGGCTACCGGTTCGAACACCTCGGAACAATCATCAAGAACGTCGCCGACAGCAGCCGGCTCGGTGTCTGCATCGACACCTGCCACGCCTTCGCAGCCGGTTACCCGTTCAAGGCAAGAGCTGAATACGAGTCGACGATCGAGCAATTGGACGACACCGTCGGTCTCGACCGCGTGCGGGCCTTTCATCTCAACGACAGCAAGAAGGAATTCGGCAGCCGGGTTGACCGTCACGAGCACATCGGAGAGGGCTTCCTGGGCTCCGAGCCATTCCGGCACGTGCTCAATGACGCGCGTTTCGCCGCGCTTCCGATGTATCTCGAGACGAAGAAGGAGCAGCGCGACGGCGAAGAGATGGACGCTGTGAACCTCCGCCGACTGCGCAGTCTGATGAAGACCCGCAACACCGGCGGAAAGAAAGCCCGCCGTAAGTGATCTTGTCACGACGTCTCAATCCGCTCGCCGTACTGGCGTTCGTACCATTGGCGGTATTCGCCCGACTGGATCCTCTGCGCCCACTCCTCGTGTGACAGATACCAGTCGATTGTCTCTTTCAGGCCGGTTTCAAAGTCGACCTGCGGCGTCCAGTTCAGTTCCCGTTCCGCCTTGCTGCAGTCGATCGCGTAGCGGAAGTCGTGTCCCGGACGATCTTTGACGAACTTGATCAGTGATTCCGGCTTGTCGAGCAGGTTGAGCAGTTTGCGCGTCAGGTCGATATTCGTCACCTCACACCGACCGCCGAAGTTGTACACCTCGCCGGCCTGGCCATTCCGCAGGGCGGCTTCGATCCCCCGGCAGTGGTCGAGCACGTGAATCCAGTCCCGCACGTTCGTTCCGTCCCCGTAGACCGGCAGCGGCTTGTCGGACCGCGCGTTTGAAATGAACAGCGGGATCAGCTTCTCCGGGAACTGGTACGGCCCGTAATTGTTCGAACAACGCGTCACGACCGCCGGAAAGCGGTGCGTCTCGCAGTAGGACCGCACCAGCAGATCGGCCGAGGCTTTTGACGCGGCATACGGACTGTTGGGCGCCAGCGGAGTCTCTTCGGTGAAGTACCCGTCTTCACCCAGCGACCCGTACACTTCGTCGGTCGAGACTTGCAGATAGCGCGGCACATCGCGTTCGCGACAGACATCGAGCAGCACCTGCGTGCCCACGATGTTCGTCTGCACGAACGGCCCCGAATCGTGGATGCTGCGGTCCACATGAGATTCCGCCGCGAAGTTCACAACCGCATCAGGTTTGCACGCACCGATTGTTTCCGCGATGAAGTCCCGATCGATGATGTCCCCCCGGTGGAACTGGTACCGCGAATCGTCGGCGACGTCGGCCAGGTTCTCCGGGTTCCCTGCGTAGGTCAGCGCGTCGACGTTAACGATGCTGATCCCAGAGTCAGTCCCCAGCATGTGGCGAACGAAATTCGACCCGATAAAGCCGCAACCGCCGGTGACGAGAATGCATTGCATGTTTGTTTCTTGCCTGTCGACGTAAACAGATTTGGCACGAGGCCGCGCGCCGCAAACTTGTTGTCACACCCGGGCAACGAGAAGCGTCGTCGGGCGTCCCGGTGATGCCGCGATGGCTATGGCGACGATGCATGCAGCTCGAGGGCCGTCGCTGTGCGGGGCTCATTGGAAGTTTCCGCTCGATCAGCGAGCCGCAATTCGAACCGATTCTCACCGACGCGCAACTCGTCAGTCGTAACCTCCGCTTCCAGCACATTCTCCTCCGCGCGTCGCCAGCCTTGTATCGGCGTGCCGTTCAGAACCACCGCCACCTCATCGTTCGCCTGCAGATTGTCAACGACGAGCCTCAGCGTCAATTCCATCTCGGGGGGCAGTTCGACGAAGACTCGCATGCTGACGGCCAGCGAATCGCGCGTCGGCAATTCCTCCGGAAGCACACAGTTCAGCCAGTTATATTGGTAGGACCGCTGCGGCCTGCCGCGATCAGCGGCGAACATCAGTTTCCCCTGGCGATGCAACAGGCGATCTGGATCGCCGAGTTGGTTCAACATCGACGCCATCCACGCACCGGTGCTTTCGCTGTTGTTCGTCGTGTGCGGGAACCAGTTGAACAGGTAGATTCCGTCAGCCCCCTGCGCGTGATAGTTCAGAGCCAGGCCCGCGGCAAGTTCCTCCGGGATCGGGTTGTAACCGCTCGGCCAGCCGTACAGGCAGGGATAAACGAGCACGCCGGATCCTTCAGCCAGTTCGCGAAACTCGTCGACTTCGATGTCCATCACACCACTGCCCAGCGTGACGATGTCGACGAGATCATTTTCAATCCAGGCTTGCACATCGAATCCGTCCAGCGCGCAAGCTTCCCGGCTCTCATTCACTCGGACCGCCAGCCAAATCGGCCGACCCTGTTCTCGACTGCGCCGATCGAGGTAGTCCCGGGTGCGCTGTAACAGTTCCGTCAGTAAATGGGCGTTTTCCGCTTCGGTTCCGGGCAGGAAGTAGGGTGAACTCCGCAGGAAGTCGATCTCGAGCCCGTCGAACTCATACTTCTCAAACAACTCTTCGATCACGCGAAACTTCAAATCGCGCACCTCCGGCACCGCGAAGTTCAGGGCCGTTTTGAAACTCGTCACCTCTCCATACTGTTGCTCGCCCAGCATCCAGTCCGGATGCTCAGCCTTGAAGGTGGGCATCTCATCCGGGATGAACGAATCGTGAATGTCGTTCAAACGAAGTGAATAGAAAACGTCCAGGTTTCTCTTTCGCGCCTCGCGGACCACGATCCGCGGAGGATCATTGCCTTCGGCAATCCAGTCGTCGATGTAGGTTCGGGGCTGCCCCGAACGCGCGCCGGTTCGTTCAAGTACCTGGCTGTCGTAATTCGCCGTGTTGCCGCCCGCACCGTCGCACCAGAAGAGTGCATCCACGTGGCTCTCTTCCAGAGGATCGAACAGGTTTTTGATCCACTGATCAAGGTCACCGTCCGCATCTTTCGCCACCGCGTGCCCGTCGCAGTTAAAGATAACGCGATACGGCTGTAGCGGTTCTGTATCTTCGCCGGCCCCGGTACAGACGAGCATGCAGAAAACGCCGACAGCAACCGTCAAATGGCGGAGAGTGTGGACCGGATTTCGCATCAATGGGTCTCCCAAAAAACGGCTTCATGCCGCAGTACCAGGTCGTGAGACAGGCCTCTACAGTGAAAGCAACCGGGGAATGTGAAGCATTTTCAAGCTCCGTGAGTGACCTGAATCGCGTGTTCTCTCGGTCACGTGGCTCGACTCGCAAATCGAGACGTTGACTGCCCCTGCCGACTTGGTGTGATGAGCATTGGTCAGTTTTTGGAGTTGTCGTCTCCATCAAAAAAACTCTCGACGTCCACCTCCGCCGGGAGTGGGTCGTCCACATGCAAGGGGTCGGGATCGGACCAGCGGTCCTGTTCGCGCTCCAGCAGTGACATCAGTTCGCTGACCGTCGCGGCTTGCGCTGGGCCGTCGGCCAGATTGTTCAGTTCGTGAGGATCGGCACTCAGGTCGAACAACTGAGTGACGTCGACCAGCGGATAGCGGATCAACTTCCAGTCCCCGCGACGAACGGCCCGCTGCACGTTCTTGTAGGCGAGAAAGACCGTCTCCCGCACCGATTCGCGCTCACCATGGATTACGGGCGCGAGACTGCGGCCGTCGAGACCGTCGGGAATCTCGGTCCCCGTCAAATCACAGATCGTGGGATAGATGTCGAACAGATAGGCGAGCGCCTCAGATTTTCCGTGAGGAATCCCCGGGCCCAAGAAGACCAGCGGCGATTTCATCCCGTCTTCATAGAGGTTCTGCTTGCCGAACAGGCCGTGGCTGCCAATCGCCAGTCCGTGATCGGAAGAAAACACGATCAGCGTGTCGTCCCACAGTCCGCTCCGATCCAGTTCCTCGAAGATCCGCCCGATCTGTGCGTCCATGTGGCTGATCATGGCGTAATAGTCGAACAGATGACGCCGAACCGCCTCTTCCGTGCGAGGCCACGCTTCGAGTTGCTCGTCGCGGATGAGCATCTCCCCGTTGTCGAACGGGTGATACGGCCGGTAGTTGACCGGCAGCGGGATCTTGTCAACGTCGTACAGGCCGCGGAACTCCGCATTCGTCCCCCGCGGATCATGCGGGCCGGCGAAGCCGAGAAACATGAAGAACGGCCGGGATGCATCGCGGGACCGCAGGAACTCAATCGCCTGACCGGCTCCAGTCCGGCCTGCGTAGCCTCCCTCCCGCTCCTCCCGATCATTCAGGTAGCCGGAATGCTCAAACGCCGCATGCAGGGCGTGCGGCGTGTTGCCGCGTTTGCTCAGATGCCACGTTTCATACCCGGCCGCTCGCATCGTTTGCCCCAGATGGGGCCGCTCTTCAACGTCGTCCAGCCGGAACAATGAGCGCCCGCTGTGCAGCATCGTGCGGCTCGGAAGACAGACCGCTCCCCGGGTGCTGCCCATGCAGTAGGCATTTCGGAAGGCGAACCCTTCATTTGTCAGTCGATCCAGATGTGGCGTCTTGATGTGTTTGTTGCCGAGCGCTGCGATGGTGTCGGCCCGCTGATCGTCGGTGAACAGAAACAGCACGTTCGGCCGGGAATCCGCTGCGTCCCCGGCGCGCAACCCCACGAGAACGGCAACAAACAGTAATGACGCGATGGGGCGGATAACTGACATCAAAGCTCCCGGGCATGCAGGCCGGCGACAACTTAATTCGACCTCTGCGTCGATCATCCACCGGCTCCGGCAGGAGTTCAACCGGACTCGCGGTCCTGCCGGTAAATCACCTGCAACAGATCTTCCACCGATTTGAACTTTCCTTTGGACTCTACTGCAAGCTCAATCTTCGCCCGCGCGTCGCGTTCGGTATGTCCCAGGGCCATCAGCGCCTCATACGATTCGTTGATGACGTCGCGCCGTGTCGAATCGGCCTCGGGTCGCTCCTCTTCGATCATCAGTGCGAACTTTGCCATCTTCCGGCGGAGTTTGGCCACAATCCGCTCGGCGACCGCCGGTCCGATCCCCGGCAACGTCGCCAGCAGTTTGACATCCTGCTCCTCGATCGCGACGGCCACGTCGCGGACCGGCCGCACCATCGCCTGCAACGCCTTGCGGACGCCCACTCCGTCGACCTGACAGATCATGTCGAAGAAGTCCCGCTCGGCATCGTGGAGAAAACCAACCATGCGGGGGATCATGCGGCCCCCCTTCTGAGGATTCCCTTCAAGATACTCGATCGTCCGCAGGCTCACTGTCTCCCCGACCCGCGACTGCAATTGCCGACGCACAAAATCGGGGACGGATATCTGATACTCGAAGGCGCCGATCTCAACGGCGGCGTCGTTCTCGCGAAGCGAAACAAGTTTCCCGGTGACTTTGGTAATCAAAGGTTGCGCGGCGGATGGAGTCGGTGGGAGGGGCTACGGCTCGAGGTCGATCACGATGCGCAAGCCGTCTGAAACTGCTGCTGGAGTTTAAGCAACAGACCCGCTGCGGAACAGCGGCATGCAGAGACGGACGCCGAACAGACTCATTCCGTCGCCGTAATTACCCGACTGCTGTGCAGGTGGCACAGCGCGACCGCGCAGGCGTCGGCCACGTCGTTCGGTTCCGGGACGGCGTCCAGCGCCAATTCCCGTGTGACGGCGCGTTGCACCTGCTCTTTGGAGGCGGTGCCGCTTCCGGTCAGCAACTTCTTGATCTGCCGCGGCGTGTAATGCTTCAGATCGATTCCGTGGTCCGCGACGGCGTACAGTATTGCGCCCCTGGCGTGCGCCATCAGCAGCGCGGTCTTGGGGTTCTTGCCGAGGGAAAAGACCTGTTCGATCGCCACACACCGCGGCTGGAACTCTTCGAGCACCTCGCGCAATCCGGTTCCGATTTCGTGCACACGCTCGGCCAGCGAACGCGACGACGTGGAACTGACGACTCCCCCTTCGGTGAGCGAGACACTCCCCCCGAACCGGCTGAGGATCGCATATCCAGTGCGGTTCAGACCGGGATCGATCCCGAGGCACACTTCGCCCCGGACATCGGCGGACAGTGGTTCATCAGCTTCCGGCACGGAGTTCACCCACAGGCACACCCGAAGTATCCCAAGCGAAGCCGGAGTGTAAGGCCATCCGTAAAGACCGACCAGTTGAGATCAACGGACCCTGCAGACCGACCGGCCGTACCCGCTTCGGCCAAGTGCCAACTTCGCTGTCGCTACGGCCGCCAACCACGCCGTGACGCGGTCTCCAGGTTCGACGTTGCGGTCTGGTCGGGCGGGGGATATCCTCGACTGAGCGATCGAGATTGGTGGCTTTTCAATTCTGATTCGACAGGTTCAGCGCAGCATTGACGAAGCGCTGGAAGATAGTGGATTACGCGCTTCGAGGGGAGGACGCCATGCGGTTGTTGAACTCGTTTCTGCTGAGCATCATGCTCGTGTCGATCGACGCCCAATGCTGTGTCGCGGCGGGACGCGGTGCTGAACTCATCCGTGAAATGAAACGCACCGGTAAGCCGGCTCTGATCATTGCCGGCAATGAAAGCTGCGTCTATTGCCGGGTCATGGCTCAGGAATTGGCGACCGTCAAGGAAATCCAGCCGCTTGTCCGTCAATTTCTGGTTCTCAAGGTCGACACCGATACGGCGGACTGGCCTGCCGTGCGTAACGCGCTGCAGTTCGACGGGAGCGGCATCCCCGCCGTCTTTGTGATTCGTGCAGACGGCGAACTGCTCTATTCGAACTCGGGAAAACCGAACGATGTGGGAGCGTTTCTGGAGAACCAGCTCAAAGAGGCCGGAACGATTCTCGAATCCGAACAGTTGCAACAGATCCAACGGTCGGCCCGAAACGCTCAGCGCGCACTCAAGCGCGGCGACATTGAAGACGCGATCAAGTTGGTGAAGGAGCACCAGGTTGAAGGCAGCTATGCCGAAGCCGCGTTGGCTTTGCAGGCGCTGCAGACAGAGCTGGTCGAGACCGCTGCTACGCAAGCGGCTGACGCCGAGGAGTTGATCAGCCGGAGAGACAAACAACTTGAAGCGGCGCGCTCCCTGGCCGAGTTGAAGAGGACCTACAGCAACCTCCAGGAGGCGGCCGACGCGATTGACACGGTCTGGAGCAGACTGGCGGCGGACGACGATTACTCGGCATTGCTGGGGCACGCGGAACGACTTGATCAGGCGGCTCTGCACGTCGAGAGCCGGGAGTGGGAAGCGGCCGCCGCGATCTATCGAGAATTGATCGATGACGCGCCTGACTCAGAAACTGCGACTCGCGCCCAAGCCGATCTGGCGGAGGTCGAGAAAAGAATGGAAACCGCGGAGTCCCCGGATGGCGACAGGAAGCCCGCCTCGCAGGCATCCGAGGGGGATCCGCAGAAGGCGGCCAGCTACCTCAAGTTTGCGAAAGTGTACCTTGAGCGGGATGCAGACAAGGCAAGAAAGTATCTCCAGCGGGCGATCGACGCCGCGCCCGAGTCGGAGGCAGCGGCCGAGGCGGAACAGCTTCTGGGCGAACTCGACTGAAGCCGGCCTGGAGCGACGCGAAGGGGATCGCAGCGCTTGGACTCGGTCCTGCCGCATCGGATATCCGGCTCCGCGAATCTCCCCCGTGTATTTCTGCGACCGATGAACGCCATTCAACTCGTCCAGCCGAAGCGGTTCCAGCGGATTGCACTCGATGAGCCGGAAGCGCCCGGTCCCGGGGAGGCTTTGGTCCGCACCCATCGAATGGGGATCTGCGGCACCGACGTGAGCGGCTATCTGGGGAAAATGCCGTTCTTCCGCTATCCGCGGATTCCCGGACACGAACTGGGTGTCGAAGTTCTGGAAACAGGCGAGGGGGTGACACATGTCACCGCAGGCGATCGCTGCAGCGTCGAACCGTACATGAACTGCGGAGAATGCTACGCCTGCCGCCGCGGATTCGGAAACTGCTGCGAGAGTCTCAACGTCATCGGCGTGATGGTCGACGGCGGCCTGCGGGAGCGGTTCGTTATTCGCGCCGACAAGCTGCACGCCTCCACGAGCCTCACGTTCGAGCAACTTGCACTGGTGGAGACACTCGGCATCGGATGCCACGCCACCGACCGAGGCAACCCGCAGAAAGGAGAGCATGTCCTGATCATCGGCGCCGGGCCGATCGGTCTGGCAACGCTGGAATTCACGCGGCTGACCGGCGCAACGATCACCGTAATGGACATGGTCCCCTCGCGACTTGAGTTCTGCCGGGACGTCTATGGCGTTCCCCACACGATCGAATTTCGCGGCGACGGGTCTGAGGTCGAACAGATGCGGGAAATCACCTCCGGGGACCGCTACGCGCTTGTGACCGACGCAACCGGCAGCCACCGATCGATGTCCGGCGCTCTCCATTTCGTCGCTCACACCGGCACGCTTGTCTATGTCGGCATTACAACCGAGGAGGTTTCATTTCCGCATCCTCTGCTGCACAAACCGGAGATGACGATCAAGGGCAGCCGCAATGCGCACCCCGACGATTTCCGGCGGATCATCGGACTCATCGAGGACGGCACGATCGACACCGGGCCATGGATCACACACCGGACGCCGTTTGCAGACTTGATCGACAACTTCGAGGCCTACACCCGCCCGGAAACAGGCGTGATCAAAGCCGTCGTCGAATTGACCTGATTGCGGGAGTCGAGAACTCCCTCCGGCTCGCACGGCCCGGCGGCCGCAGCAGTCACCGACCGTCGCAACCGGGCCCGATTCTGCTATTCTCTGCCGGATCGGAGGCGACATCGACGCGCTCCGAGCGGTTTCTCTTTTCCTCATGGCGGCACTTCGATCCATGAAATCGGCGGTTACGATCTCTCTTGTTGAGGAGGCCCGCGGCGGGCCGTTCGTCTACTGGGACGACCTCCCCGGATCGATCGAGCAAGCTCGTGAACTCGGTTTTGACGCCGTAGAGCTTTTTGCGCCGGGGCCGGAGGCCGTCGATGCGGAGGAACTGAAGACCCGCCTGGACGACGCCGGCCTGTCTCTCGCCGCGGTCGGGACCGGGGCCGGCTGGGTGATTCACAAGCTCAACCTCACCGACCCGCACACCAGCATCCGCGAAAGGGCGAAAGATTTCATCCGGTGGATGATCGACTTCGGCGGACCGCTCGGAGCGCCGGCCATCATCGGCTCGATGCAGGGCCGGTCGGGGAGCGAGATCGACAAACCGACCGCGATCGGGTTTCTCGGCAGTGCGCTGATCGACCTGGCCGAACACGCCGACCAGTACGACGTGCCCTTGATCTACGAACCGCTGAACCGGTACGAAACCGACCTCTGCTGTACGCTGGGCGACGGGGCGGCGTTGATCGAATCGCGCGGGATTCAGAACGTGCGGATCCTCGCCGACCTGTTCCACATGCAGATCGAAGAAATCGACCTCGCCGCCGCAATCCTCGCCGCCGGGGACCACATCGGCCACGTACACTTCGTCGACTCGAACCGCCGACCGGCCGGATGCGGTCACCTCGACTTCGAACCGGTGATGGCGGCCCTGCACGAGATCCGTTACGACGGCTATCTCTCGGCCGAAGCGCTCCCCTGGCCCGATTCGGACGCCGCCGCGAAGCAGACGATCAATGCATTTCGGCAATTGAAGTCTTAGGGACTCGAAGCGAATTTCAACGTACTCTGAGAGACTGCGATGCCGGCTGTGACGCTCGGATTATCTCCTTCTTTTGGCTTCGGCGACCGGATCGGTCTCGCCACGCCCGGCCACATTGCCGCCATGCGCCGTGCCGGAGGCGAGATCCGCCCGATCTTTCCCCAGCAGTCGATTCGCGAGATGCGCCGCACGAACAGATCGCCGCAACAGGTGATGGAGGATGCACTCTCCGCCATGCAGGCGGCCGACTGGACCTCGGGCACCGGTGCGGACGCCGACCATCTGAAGACCCCCGCTGACGTCGAAGCGACCGTCGCGGCTGGTTTCACCTTCTTCACGATTGATCCGTCAGATCATGTCGATCAGCAGGCCGACGACTACGACGAACCGGCCGTACGCCAAGAATTCGATAATCATCCCGCCGAATGGATCGATCAGTACCGCGGCGAGTCGATCACGCTCTCCACGGGAACCGTCATCGAGTTCGATGAACTCGCGTGCCTGCGTGCGGCCGTCAAGTACGGTCGTGCGATCGAAGCGGCGATTGAACTCGGTCGGCACATCGGGCGGACCTGCCGGGCGGCCGGCCGGCCGTTCGAAATTGAACTCTCCGTCGACGAGACCGAACAGCCGACAACCCTGGCCGAACATTACATCGTTGCCCGCGAAATACGCGAAGCCGGAGTGGAACTGATCAGTCTGGCCCCTCGATACATCGGCGAGTTCGAGAAGGGAGTCGATTACAAAGGCGACATCCCGGCGCTGGAGAAGTCGCTCGCAGACCACGCGGCCATCGCAGAACTGCTCGGCCCCTACAAGCTCAGTCTGCACTCCGGCTCCGACAAGCTCTCCATGTACCCCGCCTTCGCGCGAGCGACCGGCGGCCGCTTTCACGTCAAGACCGCCGGCACGAGCTATCTGGAGGCGCTGCGAGTCGTCGCCCGGCATGAGGAACCGCTCTTCCGCCGAATCATCGATTTCGCACGCGACCGGTACGACACCGACAAGGCCACTTATCACGTCTCCGCGACGCTCGATTCCGCGCCGCCGCAGGCTGATGTTGGCGACGTCCGCGAACTCGAACGACACTACCTCGAACTGTGGGACGAAGTCCCCGCCGGACGCGGCTTCACCGCACCCGGACGTCAAATCCTGCACTGCACTTTCGGCAGCGTCCTCACCGATCCTGATCTCGGGCCGGCCGTCCGCGGCGTGCTGGAAACGCATCCGGCGACCTATGCAGAAGTCCTGGAGGACCACTTCGCCCGCCATCTCGAGGCGCTCCGCGAGGGAATGTAAGACTTCAGCACCGAAACAACCGCCATGCTCAAACACACCCTCATCCATCCCCAGATCAACGAGGTGCTCGGCCGCGCCGGACACCATTCGAAAGTCCTCATCGCCGACGGCAACTACCCCGCTTACAACACGCTGGGACCGAATGCCGACCTTGTCTGTTTGAACCTGTCTCCCTGCGTCGTCTCGTGCACCGACGTACTGAGGGCTCTGGTGACAGCGATCCCGATCGAAGCCGCAAACACGATGGGGATCCCCGAGGACGATCCCCATGCGCTCGGGGGTGATCCTCCGATCTGGACGGAGTACCGCAGCATCCTCAAGGATGCCGGACTCGATGTCGAACTCGAGCCGATTCAGAAGTGGGACTTCTACGACGCCGTCGCCTCGCGCGACCACGTGCTGACGATCCAGACCGCCGAAGGCGCCCTGTGGGCCAACCTTCTGCTTACCATAGGCGTGCGAAATCCTGGTGAGTAACCGTCATGGAATTCGACCTGGACTGACCATGCAAACACGTCCTCTCGGCTCAACCGGACTCGAACTTCCGATTCTCTCCTACGGGGCGTCGTCTCTCGGGCGTGAGTTTCGGCATGTGGAACTGCCCGAGGCGCTCGAGGCCGTACACGCGGCGCTGGATTGCGGGCTCAATTACATCGACACCTCGCCGTACTACGGTCGCGGCATGTCGGAAGTGTTGCTCGGCATCGCGCTGCAGGACGTTCCACGCGACTCGTACCTCCTCAGTACAAAACTCGGCCGGTACGCCGCCCGGCACTTCGACTTCTCCGCTAAACGCGTCGAAGAAAGCGTCGACGTCAGCCTCGAACGGTTGCACACTGACCACATCGACATTCTCTTCTGCCACGACATCGAGTTCGTCGACATGCAGCAGATCGTCGATGAAACCCTCCCCGCACTCCGCAGGCAGCAGGAGCAGGGCAAGGTGCGCTTCGTCGGGATCAGCGGCTATCCGATGAACATCTTCAGGTTCATCCTGGATCAGACCGACCTCGACGTCGTGCTCTCCTACAACCACTACACGCTGCAGAACACTATGTTTGCCGACCTCGTGCCGTACCTGAAATCGAAAGACGTCGGCATCATCAATGCCGCTCCCTTCTCAGCGCGTCTGCTCAGCAATTCTCCGCTGCCGTCCTGGCACAAAGCGACGCCCGAAGTCCGCGAAGTCTGCCGCCGCGCGTCGGAACACTGCACGAAGAACGGCAGCGACATCGCCAAGCTCGCGCTGCAGTTCTCGATTGCCAATCCCGACATGACAACCTGCGTCGCCGGCAGCGCCAACGCCGGTCGCGTCCGGCAATGGGCCGAGTGGATCAAGGAGCCGATTGACGAACAACTGCTCCGCGAAGTCCGCGAGATTCTCGCACCGATTCACAACTGGTTCTATATCGAAGGCCGGCCGGAGAACAACGATCCGCAGCCGGATTGAAACGTCAGTCACCTTTTCCACGGAGGCTGCTCCGGCAGATAGCCGTCGAACTCGGCGATCAGCGCCGCCTCGTACTCTCCGGCGTAGCGCCCCTCGAAGAATCGCTCCATCGCCTCGCCCAGGAAACTTTCCCAGCTCGCTTCTTCGTGGCCCGGGTTGATCGGGAAGAACAGCGCGCCAACCGCCTTCGCGGCTTTCATGTCGCCCGGCGCGTCGCCGATCATCAGCACCCTGTCTTCCGAATAGCCTTGCTCCTTCGCGGACCCGAGCGACTGCTGTTTGCTGCCCGCCTCCTGACCGCAGATGCACTGCACGTAACGATCGATTTTATGCTCTTCCCACTCCTGCTGCAGGGCCCGGTTCGGCGTCGCCGAGCAGACGATCATGTCGGCCCGCCCCTGCATTTTTTCCAGGCTCTCCCGGACGCCGGGAAAGGGCGGCACGCCCTGGACCATCTCGGCGATCGCATCATCGACGGCGCTCGACCAGGCGAATCCCAGCTTCAGATCGGGATCACCAGTCTTCTCCGCCTCCGGACCGATCGTCTTCGTCCCGAGTTTGGTTTCGCGGTCCACCCAGTCGCGCACGCCCTGCCAGCGCGGCACAGTGAAGTCTCTCGCCTTTACTTCTGCTCGCTGCTCCAGCAGGTCAAGCGCGCCGAGATAGGCGTGGAACCGGTTCGCCCCGCGCGATTTAGAATAGAGATTCGTGAACTCGCAAGCCTCCCGCGCATACTTCGAAATCGGCTGCAGCTGCAGGTGCTTGATGAAATTCGGAATGAAGCACTCCTTGTGCTTGATCTCCATCGAGTCGAACGCGCATCCGTCCGAATCAATGCCGATCAGAAAGTCGTGCTGTTTCTTGAACGAGTCGAGGCCGAGTTGGGACATGGCGTTGGTGCTCAGTTGTCGGTTATCGGTGTTCAGTGTTCAGTCTAGCTGCGACCCGCAGGGGAGCGCTCAACTTCAAGTCATTGTCGAGGGCCGCGAGCGTTGTCCATGCGCGGACTCTGAGATGGACCGTTGTGTCGTTCAGCCAGCGTGGCAGTCTGCTGCCGGGATCACGGCCCACCATCACGCACCGCCCGACCGGCGTGCCGCCAACTGCTGTACAAACGCCCGGTGCTCCGCCGATCCCAGCCCCTGCCGCAGCACCGACAACACTTGCTTGAGGTTGCCGTCGAGCATTGCCGTTGCATCCAACCAGAGGCCGGGGAACACGCTGCTGCGAAAGATTCCGTCATCGTCCGGAGACGCCCGCACGTAGTCCCCCTCTTCCAGTCGGAACCACAGCATCTCGCGCTCTTCCGTCTTCCAGACAACATACTCCTGCACACCGTTGTCGCGATACAGCGGCAGCTTCTTGTTCAAATCCCGTGAAATGCTGCTGGAGGAGACCTCCGCGATGAACTCCGGGCCCCCTTCGATGTAGTCGTCTTCGGTGAAGCGGCACTGACCTCCGTGTTCGGGGAGTATCAGGAGATACGCGTCCGGTTGGGGGTCACTGTCAGGTCCGACCTGCAGCGTACTGTTGTCGCCCGCTTCGACGCCCGGCGTCTCGGATTCATAACCGACCAGCCAGCCAATCATGTGGGAATGCGGTCGACCATGCGCTTTTCTTCTGACCGATGCCGACATCGAGACGATCCCCTCAATTCGCTCCGCGTTCACCAACTCCGGCATCGCGTCCCAGCGGCGGTAGAACTCCTCACGGGAAAGGCGGTCGCCGTTGCGCAGAGGGGGGACGCCGCAAAAGTCTTCCTTACGCGGCTGCGATTCGGCCGCCGGTCGTTCGATGGCGTGCGTCATGGTCAACTCTCAGGTTTCACCGGGCTTGCGAAGCGATGGCTTCGCATGAACTTCCTGTCAGGTGATCATAGCATTGCGTCATCCGTCGAACCTCATTGAATGATCTCAGGAGGGAGGATTTCTTCTGTTGCTGAACCGATTAAGTACCAAGTACCCGGTACAGTGTGCTCGGTACTGTACGACTCTCGAAATGCGACGCACGAACTCGCGTCGTTTTCAAATCCCATCCAACCACAAGAGGTGCATCATGGCGGGCGTGCGCGTGTTTACCGATCTGCGTTGCTGGCAGCGGGCGCGCGAGTGGTCGAAGGCGATCTTTCGGTTCACGCGGGATGCCCCGTTCAATTCCGACCGCCGGCTCGTGGTGCAGATCAATGACTCTTCGGAATCGGTGATGGCCAACATTGCAGAGGGATTCGGCCGAGGGACGCAGGGTGAGTTCATCACATTTCTGGGTTACTCGATCGGCAGTCTGAACGAAACGCAGTCGCACCTGGTGGCCGCGTATGATCGGGAGTATCTCACGCAAGAAGACTACGGCAGGCTGTTTCAGGAGGGGACGGAGATTCGCAAGCAGATTGTGGCGTTGATCACGTCGATGGTGAAACCGGGGTCGGGGGTGAAACATCTGCGCAAGGCGAGAAACTGGAGCGATGAAGTCTGGGAGATGTACGAGCGTATCACCGGCCAGGAGAGGCCGGAGTTGTATCGGAAAAAGTCGGAGTGAGCGGGCGGACTCTGCACCCGGTACTGAGTACAGAGTACCCCGTACTGAGTACGGAGTACGCGGTGCTGAGTCGTGAGTACGGCGAACCCGGTACAAGGGACTCTGTTACTCCCGATCCGCCTGCGGCACGTACTTGGTGAGTTTCTGGTCCGCAAAGATCGGCTTCATCCGGGCCATGCGCAGGCGGCCGTTGATGATCGGAACGCTGACCCAGTTGTCGCCGATGAGGGGGCGGGCGTACTTGACGAACTCATCGGTGACGTCCATGCCGTCCTCTGTGATCCAGTCCGCCGGGAAATGCCGTTCGCTGTTGGCGACTTCGGACAAGGGTGCTTTGCCGTACTCGACGGTGTAGTTGTCACGATCCGTGCGAAGAATGCTGGCCATGTAGCCGTGCTCGCCGGCGGCCGCCAGCAGCGCGGCTTTCTGACCGACGTAATACGCTTCGCTGAGATCGACGTTGGATGCATGAATGATGTTGTTCCGCTGGTCGGTTCCCGGCACGTTACAGCGAGTTGCTCCTTTGACGGCCAGTTTCCCGTCGTTGAGCGCATTCGTCAGCATCTGGCCGACAGTGATCTTGCTCGATGAGAGCATCGCGTGGCCGAACGAGTCGCGGACGATGAACTCCTCGGGGATCTCCAGTCCTTCAATCTGCAGCCCCTCGCTGACAACCACGATGCACCGCCCACGCTCCTTGAGCATCGCGTTGACGTTCTCCCGGATCTGCTCGATGTTGACCGGCCTTTCCGCCAGATAGATCTGCAGCGGCATCTCGCGGTTCGGGTCGGCGAGCCGGGCGGCGGCGGGGATGTAGCCGATCTTGCGGCCCATCGCCTGCAACACCAGCACCGGATCGGCCGGTGATGACCCGGCGTTCTCCTCGTTCGCCATCTGGACGTAGTTGCTCCAGTAGCGGGCGGTGGAACCGTAACCGGGCGTGTGATCGATCAGCTTGTACTCCGAGTCGCCGACGTCGTTGTCGATCGTCTTTGGACCACCGATGCCGACGACGTCGAGGCCGCGCTCCCGGGCCAGGTTGGCGACTTTGTTGGCGGTGTCCATGGAGTCGTTGCCGCCGATGTAGATGAAATAGCCCACATCATGAGCACGGAACACGTCCAGCACGCGGTCGAAGTCTTCCGTCTGGCCGTCCTTGAGTTTGTAGCGGCAGGTTCCGATCGATCCCGCGGCCGGAGTGGTGCGGAGCAGGGAGATTTCGTCGGGACATTGCTCGGAGAGGTTGAGAAGTTCCTCCTTCAACACCCCCTCGATCCCGTGCCAGCCGCCGTAGACCGTGCCAATTTCGTCCATCTCCCGCGCGGTCTCGACGATCCCGCGCAGCGTGTTGTTGATGACAGGAGAGGGACCGCCCGACTGGGCGACAATCATATTTTTCGGCATTGGTTGTTTTTTCTTGCCGGAACAGGAGGTGACAAACGGAAAGGCCTGCTTCGCGCCGGCGAACCAGAGTCGAAGTTGACGGCGATCGTATCGCCGGAGAGATGGGAATTCAAAACCGGTTGTGAGACGCGCCGTTTGGCGACGGTGAGCGAGATCTATTGATCTGTGCTCGCCACGCAGTTCCTTCGAAAGAATTCGGCAACGGCCGCTCGGTCCGATTCGCCGCGCGCGACGGAGAGCACTATCTGTTCAAGCTCGTCGTCGTCGGCTTCAAGGTCGTAGCCGTTGAGTGCGAGGAACACAATCGCGGACACGGTCGCGACGCGCTTGTTCCCGTCGGCGAATGCGTGGTTCCGAGCGAGATGATGAAGATATACGGCGGCCATTTCGTACACGTCGCCGTGCAGGAATTGACTGCCGTCGGTTGCCTGGGGCTGAGCGAGCGCGGATTCCAGCGATCCTCGATTCAGAATTCCGTCGCTTCCACCATATCGCGTGATCTGATCCTGGTGGATCTCCAGAACCTCCTCCATCGTGAGGAATATTGGATTGACCGGCCCATCGCTCATTCCGTCATTCCGCGAGTTTCTTCAGCACCTTGCCATACTTCCGATTGGTCTTGGCCAAGGCTGCCTGGAACTTCTCGCGTCGATTCACATCGGTCACCGGTGACACCTTGAGGTTTGTGCCGTCTGTAGTAACTTCCAGCGGCGTATCGGCGTCGATGCCCAAGAGTTCCAGAATCGGTTTCTCAATCACCAACGCAAGGCTGTTGCCGTGCTTCGTCAACGTCTTTATCATGTCGCACCTGAGTTGCCACAATGTTCCAACAACGTATTATCGCCCTCAGGCAGTGTCAATGGACGTCCCTGATTTGCTTTCCTCCAGAGTTGTCAACGATTCTTGCAAGCTATTCAGTAACGGCATGTTACGAACACTGCAAGACCACTGCCAGGTCGAAAACAACGTGCAACCAACCGCACTCGATCACCGTCAGGAGATTCAAGAATCGGGTGCGGCTGGGCCCAACCAAGCTCACTGAGCACCAAGCTCACTGAGACCGCCGTTTCCCGCAGAAAAGCATTCCCGGTTACGTCCCGGCTGTTCTCGGATCGGTGCCTCGGATGATCTCGTCGATCCCGGACTGATTGAATCCTTTGTATCCTTGATCGCGCTGCAGGATCTCCAGGTGCGAACCGATGGCGCCTTCCTCCCGGAAGCGGTCGGCGTCTTCCTCTGTGATGAGCCCGCCACGTACGAGCAACTCGATCCGCCAGCCGGCCACCGGCCAGATCTCTCCGTGCGTGAATGCCTGCCGGAGGTACGGCAGGTCGGTAAACGGCGGCATTGAGGAGACGCCGGCGGCTTCCAACTGGTCGCGCGCTGCATTGAAATCGAACCGGCACTCCAGATGATGCATCCCGGCTTCGAGGAAAGCCTCGCCGTGCAGACGACACCACAGTCCGACTGTTCCAAGTGTGTCGCGGGAAGGCAACGGGAGATGCGCAAAATCCCCGGAGACTTCTTCGGGAGAAAGGTCGACGTCCGCAAACACGATGATCCCGCAGTCGGACTGTTCCAGGATCTGAGCGCCCCATCCGGCCGTGTCGCCCGCATAGAACCGCTCGCGGCACTCGAAGCCCATTTGTTCGAGAACCTGGATCAACCGCCGAAAGTGCGCGCGGCTTGAACGATAAGTGTGATGGTCATGATTGGCCCAGCCGAGCCCGAGGAAGTCCTGTCGGGATCTCTGCACTCGCGCCGCCCTGTTTCGGGACTCCCAATAAGCCCGCTCTGCAGCGAAGAACAGATCGCACGCGCGGGACACGCCCAATTCGGCGCCGGCCGCCGCAATGAGATTGCTCGCATGGTCGAATCCGGAGGCAATATCGGGGAAATGCCGTTTGCGAAGAAGAAACGCTTCCCCGTGATAGAGAACTGCCTGAGCCTGCTGCGGCGTGACGTCTTCCGGCGCCGGCGAGCGTGATCCGTGTCGTTCAACGATCCAGCATTCGGACGTTTCGCTGACGGCCGTCCGCGCCAGCCTGACATCGGCCAGGGGGTCTCCGCTCACCGGAACATCGCCGGCCAAGCCATGGATCAGGAGAAAATCAGCGACCGATTCCACTTGCAGGAACACTGCGCGACGGCCGTCCGACTTCAACTCGATGCGCGGGAAATCCCCGCCGGGGTGACGCCAGATGCTCCCGCCGATGACGTCGAGCGATGTGAATCCTGCGTCTGCGAGGCGGCGCGCGAGCGAACGATCGTCCCGCAGTCTGATCGAATCGATCCAGTCAACGAGCCGCGTCCCGGTTTCGGATCGCATTCGTTCGCCGAGGCGGTCCAGCCACGGAAGCGCATCCCGGAACTCAGCCGCGAGAGCATCGATGATCGCGGCCGCTTCCGGCTGGGGCCTCCACTGGTGTGATTCTGAACGCCTGACTTTGACAGACATGGTCCGGCCGGATGAGGAAATGCGGAGATGTCGATTGTGGCGGGTTGATGCCGCTTCTGCCAGTGGTTCGCGATCGATGCTCGACGTCCTTTTCGATCATCACAGAATAGGCCGTGCTCCTGTTTGAGCGCTGTGAAATCGCAGTTTCGGCCGGCGATCACGACGTGACGCGGCGGTTCGGGCTGCTTGAAAATCATCGCTCACGTGTTACAGTCCGCAACGGATTGACTGTCGATCCGGAGCATCCGCAGCCCAAGTGGCGGAATTGGCAGACGCGCTAGGTTGAGGGCCTAGTGGGGTTAATACCCCGTGGAGGTTCGAGTCCTCTCTTGGGCATCATTCACAGCAACGGCTTACGGCAATTCTCCCGCATCGGATGTGGTGCGGTGAGTCTCGTGGTCCGTCAATTCAGATCCTTGGGGTTGAGGTGTTCCCACGGGAGCACGAATCTTGCGGGGTCGCGTGCGCATCTGTAGCCCAGCCGGTCCTTCAGTTGCATCCCGAGTTCAGCCCTCTGCGGCGCCAACTGGTCGAGAGCGCGGTCCAGGCGACGTCTCATCGTCGCGGACCCGCTTCAGTGCGACACGATCCGACTAGCGCCCGGCAGGCGCGCCGCTCGCCGTTCTTCGTCTTGAAGCACCGGCGAATAGAGCAAATTGCTCTACCATCTGTCCGCGTCGAGCGGTGTTTGGACTGTCGTGGACGAGAATCCGCGAGACAGATCGCCAACACTGATTTGCAAAGCGCGATAAACATGGCCGCGATGCGATCGGCCCCACATGACCGCCAATCGCATCGGACGTTTCGACGGACCACGAGACGTTCGGATCATCAAACCCAGGGAATGCCGACCGCAACATCTGAGCGGTCGCCGCGGCGCACTTGGCCCATCAATTCCGGGATCGGCGTTCTAAGAGAACGTAAATCCACAACTCTTGTCATTGAATTGACTTGCGACAAGAACGTCAGTCAACTGCGAATCCTGAACTTGCATTCAAACAACTGTTTCATACAGTTGTTTTGAAGGTGCCGGAATGTCGGACGATACCAGAACGCGAATTCTCGAAGCGGCGGGGCCGATCTTCGCCAGAAAGGGGATCGAGGGGGCGACGATTCGTGAAATCTGTCACGCGGCCGCTGTCAACGTGGCCGCCGTGAACTATCACTTTGGAGACAAGGAGAGTCTCTACCTTGAGGCTGTCCGGCTGGCGCACCGCTCGCGGACCCGACACGCTCCCCCCGAGTCGCTGATTGCAGCCGCGACGGCAGAAGAACGACTCGCGTCGTTCATCCGGATGTCGCTCCGCCGCATGCTGACGACCCCGGAGCACGACTGGCAGACCGGCCTGCTGTTAAGGGAGATGCTGGAACCGACGAATGCATGTCGCACCGTCGTCGAGGAGTTTATTCGTCCCAACCATGAGATGCTGCTCTCGATTCTGACCGATCTTGTGCCGCCGGAGACTCCCGCGCATCGCCTGGAAAAAATCGCTCTGAGCATCATCGGGCAGTGCATGCTGTACCGCGTGGCCCGCGAGTTTGTGGGCATCCTGATCCCGCAGGAACGGCGCGACGCGGAATTCCGGATCGACCAGATCGCGGACCATATCACCGAATTCTCCACGGCCGCGATCGCCACGATGAGTCGCACCGAGCAAGCAGTTGAAAAGGAACTGGCATGATGTCGATGCCCCGGATCTTTGTTGAATCTCTGCGGGTGATCGCTCCGATCGTGATCATCGGTGCGGGTGTCGGCGTGTTCTTCGTCTTTGGCAGAAAGCCGGAAGCGGCGTCGCGCGGGGACGACGCACAGACGGCGCCACTGGTGAAGGTGGAGGAAGTCTCTGGATTTGACGGATCGTTCAACATCACGGTCGAGGGAGGCGCGGTCCCGTTCCGGCAGATCACGTACTCAGCACAGGTCGAAGGACGCATTGTCGAGAAGTCGCCCGACGCCGACGCCGGGCATTACGTCTCCCAAGGCGATTTCCTGATGCTGATTGACGAGGAGGATTATCAACTGGAGGTGGAGCGTCTGGAAGCGCAGGTGCGTGAAGCAGAGAACCGATTGGAAGAGCTCGCGGTGGACCTTCAAAACACCGCGGAGCTTGTCGAACTGGGGCAGGAAGACCTGGCGTTGCAGCAAAAGGATCTGGCTCGATTCGAAGAGCTGATCGACCGAGGTGCGACAACCGAAACTCAGTTGATCTCTGCACAACGTCAGGAACTCGCATCCCGCAACGCGCTCGTGACGCTGCAGAATCAGGAGCGGTCCCTCGAGAAACAGCGGGGCGGCCTGGAGGCGGCCCGCGACCTGGCCCGCGTGCAACTCCGGCAGGCGCAACTCGATCTGAAGCGCGCCCGCGTTACGGCCCCGGTCTCTGGAACGATCGTCGAGGACCATGTTGAGCAGGACGACTTCGTGCGCGTCGGTGATCCGCTGGTGCGGATTAACGACACGACGCGGATGGAAGTGCGCTGCAACCTGCGGGTCGAGGAGTTGTATTGGATCTGGTTGCAATCGGGTGGATTCGGCGACCCGGAAGAGGTTCCCCAGGACGCTCTGTTCGAGATCCCTCCCGCGCCCGTCGAGATCGTGTACGAATTCAGCGGGGCCAGGTTCGTCTGGCAGGGGACGCTCTCACGCTACGACGGCACGGGACTGGACCCGCAGACGCGGACCGTCCCCTGCCGCGTTCTCGTGGAGGAGCCGACCCAGGTGCGCGTGGAGGGTGACGAGGCGGGCCGCGTCGGCGTGCAGCCGCCGACCCTGTTCTCCGGCATGTACGTGACGGTCCGGATTCCCATCACGCCTCCATTCGACCTGCTGCAGATCCCGCATGCGGCGGTGCAGCCGCAGAACACCGTCTGGGTAGTGCGGGACGGAGCGCTGAAAGTCCTGCCGATCGACGTCGCCTGGTTGACGGGAGATGCGGCCTTGATCCGCAAGTCTCCGGACGCCCCGCAGAGCGGCGATCAAGTGGTCGTCTCTCCGCTGGCGGCCCCGGTGGACGGCATGCCGGTTGAAGTGGAGGCCGCGGAATGAAGGCCGCCATTCGCTGGGCGATCTCGAACACACCCGCGATGAATACGCTGATGGTCAGCGCGCTGCTGGTTGGTGCGCTGAGCCTGACTCAATTGCGGCGCGAGGAGTTCCCGCGCTTCGAACTTGAACTGATTCTGGTCAACGTTCCCTACCCGGGAGCGAGTCCCGAAGAGGTCGAGAACGGCATCTGCCTCAAAATGGAGGAGGCGGTCCGCTCGATCGACGGCATCAAGAAGGTCACGTCCGTCGCCAGAGAAGGCCTGGCGAGCATCGTCATCGAAGTGAAGACCGAGGCCCCAAGCGTGCAGAAGGTGCTCGCAGAGGTCGAGTCCGAGATCGACCGCATTCCCAGTCTGCCGGAGCTGGCCGAGGAGCCGGAAATCCGCCAGGTCACAATGCGGAATTCCGCCATCTTCGTGGGCATCGTCGGGCCGGAAGACACGTCACGGGAAGGGGAACTCCGGCTTAGAAACGTGACGGAAACGGTCCGTGACGAATTGCTGATTATCCCGCAGATCTCGGTGGCAGATATCCAGGGGGCGCGGGAGTTTCAAATCGACGTCGAGATTTCCGAATCGACCCTGCGAGAGTACGGCCTGACGCTGCAAGACGTGGCCCGCAGGATCCGCTGGCAGAATCTTGAACTTCCCGGCGGGAACATCCGCGCAGAATCACAGGAATTCCTGTTGCGCGGCAAGAACAAGAGAGTCCGCGGTGAAGAAATCGCCGAGATTCCTCTGATCACGACGCCCGAGGGAGTCGTTCTGACAGTCGGCGACCTGGGGACGGTCCGCGACGAATTCATCGACACGACGTCGATCAGCCGGATTAACGGCCGGCCGGGTCTGGCGATCGCCATCAAAGCCGCCGATCGAGAGGACCTGCTCGCCATGACAGAGGCGGTCCGCGAGTACGTGGACGCGAAATCTCTGCCGGCGGGCTATTCGTTCCAACTCTGGGGCGACAGTTCGATCAACGTCAACGACCGCCTGCAACTGCTGATCAAGAACGGCTTGCAGGGATTGCTCCTGGTGTTCCTCGTACTTGCGCTGTTTCTGGAGATCCGACTCGCCTTCTGGGTGGCGCTGGGCATTCCGATTTCCGTGCTCGGAGCCTGCGCGGTGCTGTGGCAACTCGACCAGACGCTCAACATGCTGTCGATGTTCTCGTTCCTGATCGCGCTCGGCATCGTGGTCGATGACGCCATCGTGATCGGCGAGAACATCTACGCCCATCGCGAGCAGGGCAAGAAGTATCTGCAGGCCGCGGTCGACGGCACGGTGGAAGTGTTGCCGTCGGTCGTCACGTCGATCACGTCGACGGTGTTCGCCTTCATGCCGATGTTCTTCGTCACGGGGGTGATGGGGAAGTTCTTCGCAGTCCTGCCGATCGCGATGATCGCCATGCTGGTGATCTCGCTGCTGGAGAGTTCGCTCGTGCTTCCGTGTCACCTGGCGCACGGCCGGGCGGGAGAGAAGTCACGCACTCTGACGCAGCGCGCCCGGCATTGGCGGAGAGGACTCCGCTCGCCGCTGTTGCGGTGGATCGTTGCGCCGCCATTCGTCTTGTGTGCGTTTCTCGCGGATCACCTCTTCTATCCGTTTCGCCGTGCGGGGACTGTCTTTCACTGGGTCAGCGACGGCTTCGGAAAACTGTTGGAATGGCTCATCGAACACACGTACCAGCCGGCGCTGCGGCTTTGCCTCCGTTGGCCGGGCATCACGATGAGCGGCGGCGTGGCGCTGCTCGTCGCGTCCGCAAGCCTGGTCACCAACGGCACGACGCCCTGGGACTTTTTCCCCAAGCTCGATTCGCGCCTGATCCAGGCGCAGATTGTGTTTCCGGACGGCACGCCGGCACACATCACCGACAAAGCGACTCGTCGGATTGAGCAGGCGCTCCAGTCCCTCAACGACCGCTACCAGGAATCGGACGGGATTCGCCCGGTGGAATTGACCTACCGGCAAGTCGGTCAGGTCACCGGGGGGTCGCCCGGCGGCAACGAGGACCTCACGTCCGGAGGGCACGTCGGGTCGATCGTGGCAGAACTCCTGCCGAGCGAAGCGCGGACGATGACCAGCCAACAGGTGATCGACGACTGGCGGTCGGCGGTCGGCCAGGTCGCCGGCGTGGAAGACCTGTCCTTCAGCGCGGTCGCCATGGGACCGGGCGGGAAATCGATCGAATTCAAGCTGCTGGCAAATGCCGAGCACATGGACGAACTGGAATCCGCCGTCGAGGCCTGCAAGGCGAAGCTGGCGTCGTTCGCGGGAGTCAACGACATCTCGGACGACTCACGTCCCGGTAAATGGGAGATGCAGATCCAGGTTCGGGACAGCGCCCGGGCGATGGGCGTCCCGCTGCAGGACGTGGCCGGCGCGGTTCGCGCCGCCTACTACGGCGAGGAGGTAATGCGTCTGCAACGTGGGCGTCACGAAGTGAAACTGATGGTGCGTTACCCTGAGGAAGAGCGCCGGCAGTTGGCGAACTTTTCCGAACTGCGAGTCGATACGGGGGACGGAGTGAAGCGCCCCGTGACGGAGTTGGCCGAGGTCAAGCTGGAGCGAGGGTATTCGGAAATCAATCGCATCGAGCAGAAGCGCTCGATCACCATCTCTGCGGACGTGGACGACAGCGTCGCGGTGGCCAGCGATGTTGTGGGTGCGATGCAGGCCGATTTCATGCCGGAATTGCTCGAGGAGTATCCGGCGGTGAGCGTCCGGTGGGAGGGGCAGCAGGAGCAATCCCAGGAGTCGGTCCGGAGCCTGATGGTCGGTCTCGGAGTGGCGCTGCTCGCGACGTTCGTCCTCCTCACTCTTGAATTCCGGTCGTACATGCAGCCGTTGATTATCATGGCCGTGATTCCGTTCGGCGTGATCGGCGCCTTGTGGGGACACGCCGCGATGGGGTTGACGCTGACGATTTTCAGTCTGCTCGGTCTGGTGGCGCTGACCGGGGTCGTCGTCAACGATTCGATTGTGCTGGTCGACTTTATCAACTCGCGCGTCCGGGGCGGCGTTCCACTCGGGACGGCGATTCTGGAGGCGGGCCGTCGCCGTTTCCGTCCGGTGCTGTTGACGTCGATGACCACGATCGCGGGGCTCTTGCCGATCCTCACGGAACGATCGTTTCAGGCCCAGATTCTGATTCCGATGGCCAACAGCATCTGCTTCGGGCTGTTGCTTTCCACGGCGCTGGTATTGATTCTCGTGCCCGTGATGTACTCCCTCTACGGCCGCGTCATCCTGGGGCAACCGGTCGTGTTCACGGACGAGACCGGTTCGCCCGGCTCTCCCGGCGGCAACGGCCGGGCCTCCGAGGAAACGTACGAGCAGGACCGGCAGGAAGAGCCGTCACCAGCTTTGCCCAGCGCAGACTGGGCGCCGACTTGATCAGAGAACAAGGATTCCGCTCACTGGGCGATCGTTTCGGTTGACGTCACGTTTGCGGTCCGTCCGCTGTGCGCGGCATCGTAGATCGCGAACACAGTGCGGAGCGCCCGCAGGCTGTGGGCCGTGCTGATCGGCGGGTCCGACATCTCGGCGCACGCTTTGACAGCGGCTCGCACGAACGGTGTGTAGCCGCGTGGCTCCTTCGAACCTGACCAGCTCTGGACCTCCCCTGCGTGATCGCCTTGGGTGGAATACCACTGCAGCGGCTCCTCGTCCATGGAGTCGATGTGCATCCAGCCGGCCGATCCCCACAGCTTGATGTGCGAGTGGTAGCCGCGATCCAGGTAGTACCCCGAGGTGACTGTGCCGAGAAACCCCGCCTCAAACTGAAGCGCCGCGACAGCCGAGTCTTCAACATTGATCGGCTGGCCACCGACGTTGCTGACAAAACCGGCTGCCTGCGAGACGTCCGATCCGGTCAACTGCATCGCCAGATCGAGCCAGTGGATCCCCAGCCAGATGAGGTGTCCGCCGCCCGCGCGCTCTTTACTCGCAAACCATTGCTGATGATAGGCCTCCCGGGTCAGCCGCGTCTGATCGGCGATGAGATGGATTTCGACCCCGAACATCCGTCCGATCGCTCCGGCACGGATCAGTCGCCCGGCTTCGACAATCTCCGGATTCGTCCGGTTCGCCAGAGCCAGCATCAGGTGCCGGTGCTTGCTGTCGGCCTTCCGAACAAGCGGCTCAAAGTCCTCCACGCGCGTGCAGGCCGGCTTCTCTGCAAAGACGTGGCAGCCCGCCTCCAGGGCGGCGTCTATCACGGGCGGGGCGAGCGCCGCCTCCATTGTCACGAGCGCCATGCCGGGCCGTTCCCGATCCAGGAGTTCTTCGGGCGCGTCGTAGGTCGCCGTCAGCTTTTCGCCCAGCGCTGCGGCGGCGTCTTCATCCCATCGGCCGTCAGGATCGCAGAGAGCAACGGAGGAACACGCCTCCGTTTCGGCCAGCGCCTGCAGATACGCCTCGACATGCGCTCCCCCGGCGTGTGTCAGGATGCCGACCTTGATCTGCTCCGGCATCGCGATCTCTCCTTCAACGAATGACTTCCTTCGGGACGACGCCGTCGAGGTAGCGCCAGTTCTTGATGAATGAAATCAGGTCGGCCATCTCTTCAACGGTCAGTTTCTGTTCGAGGCCGACCGGCATCAGGGAAACGCCGTTGGACTTCAGTTCGTCGATGTCGCTGCGGAGGATCGTGACCTGCTTGCCCTCGGGCTGCTTAAGCGTCACCGTGGTCGCCGTCTCTGCGGAAATCACGCCTGTATGGACAACGCCGTCAAGGTCGACGATGCTGAAGCTGAAATAGTTATTGTCGATGGCGCGGTTGGGGTCGAGAATCGAAACCAGAAGCTGCTCGGCCGTCTTGGTTCGCGAGTCGGAAATGTCCGGGGCGACGTCAACGCCCACGTCGCCGACCTTGTGGCACTGCTGACAGTTCTTGATGAAGACGGTCCGACCGCGATTCGGATCGGATTCGATCGTCAGCGCGTCGCGATATCTGGCGATCACCTCTTCCCGGTCGGCGGCGGTCTGCACAACGAGCAGCTTCTGCGCCAGGCCGCGAATCTCTTCGTCGCCGTGATTACGCAAGCGATTGGCCTGCGGTGGATCGATCTCGCGCGGCGAGATGTTGCCCGCTTCGATCTCGTTCAACAGCAGGCGGGTGCGGCTCGAATTGGCGAGCATGGCCGAAATCATCGCCTGGCGGATTGTGGGAGTCGCCGTGCCGAGGCGTTCGACGAGAACGGGACCGATCGCTTCATCCCCCCTGCGCGAGAGAACGTCGATCACCGCAATTTGCACCGATTGATCCGGGTCGTCGAGGCCGGCCTCATACAACGAGGCAGCAAACCTCGCCGGAGCGAATTCGAGCGCCCGCGCCGCCAGAATGCGGTCCGCCGGGTCCTTGTACCTGTGATGATGCCGCAATTGAACAGCCGGAAGATCGAAGAGCGCGGGGGCCGCGAGATCGGACAACTGTTGACCGCGCCGCCGCATACCTTGCCCGAGTCCCGTGAGACAGGCGACCTGGACCGATGCCGGAAGATGAGATCGGGCCACGAGGACAGCTTCGACTGCTTCATCACTTTGTACGCCCGCAAGCACTGCAAACTCGCGCACGATGTCGGAGACCCGAGTTTCGACGGTCGCGGGATGCAGGGGCACCTCCCGGAGAATCCGTGTGAGCACGTCGCCCGGACTGTCCGTCGCCAGCGCAACAGCGGTCCGCATCCAGAACCCGGACTCCGGATTGAGTGTGGCCTGCGCGAGCATGTCGTAGGAGTCGGACGACGGAAAGAACCCCGTCAGGCTCAGAATGCACTGAAACTTCAGTCGTAAGTCGTCGGTCGACTCGGCCACCGCCAGCACTCGCTCACCGAATTCCGCGTCTTCCGGAAAGCTCAGTTCGGCCAGACGCACGGCGTTCTCGACAACGCGCGGGTGAGGATCGTCCAGCGCCTTCACGACGACGTCGCGGTCGAGAATCCCGAGGCCATCCAGCAGCCACAGGGCGTGCAACCTGCCGTGCGGCGAACCGGTCACGAATACTGCGTTCAGCTGTTGTTTCGTCTCGTCCGAACTGTCGCCGCGCTCAAACAGCAACCGGTGCGCCGCGTCCCGCTGCCACGAGTTCTCATGGTCGAGCATTGCGAACAGGTCCGGCGGTTCGGCATCGGCCGGCGCAGTCGCCGTGAAATTCGATTCGTGGTCCTTCGCCACGATGCGGTAGATCCGTCCCCGGTCGGTACCGAAGGTCAGGTCAGGGCGGTTCTTCAACTCTTCGGGCATAAACTGCGGATGCTCGATGACGGCCCGGTGCATGTCGACCACATAGAGTGCGCCGTCGGGACCGATCGTGAGATTGACAGGCCGGCACCACTCGTCGGTTGTCGCCAGAAATTCGATTCCCTCGCGACCGTACTCCGCCGAGAAGGTCGCGCCGTGCGGTTTGAGGACGTCCCGGTGCACCAGGTTCCCGGTCGGGTCGCAGGTGAAGCTGTTGCCGTGCATCGCCGGAGGCAAGGCGGTCCCGCGATTAATGCAGACGCCGCAGGCCGCCGTAAACTGGCCGGCGTGCAGGTTCGATGTCGTCCAGAACCGGCTGATCGGAAAGATCGCCGAGTCGACTCCCGCGGGAGAGACGACTTCCACCACCCGTGACACTGCAACATCAGGATTCCGCCGCAGATACCGCTCCTCGAGCACAACGTGATCGCACGGGTTGCGGTTGCTGCACACGAAGCGATTGCCCCAGTCATCGAATGTCACCCCGAACTGCCCCACGCCCGAAATCGCCTCGTATTCCCCGCTGCGCGGATCGAAACGGAAGTCCCGCCCGCTGAGCGAGACCGGTTCGTGTTTCGTCTCGGCGGGCTGGTCAAAGAACTCAGCCCAGCCGTCGCCGGCAATCACTTCACCGCCCCGCAGACCGTTCGCGACGTAGATGTGGTTGTCGAGTGCAAACGTCGGATGATTCGCCCGAAGCTGAGGGTTCTCTTTCTTGAAGCCGGTAAAGAGCAACAGCTTCTCGTCGACGCGACCGTCTCCGTCTGCGTCGCGCATAAAGACGACCGAGCCGTCGGTGGTCACGATCACTCCATCGCGGAAGAGCATCAGCCCGTTGGCGAAGAGCAGCTTGTCAGCGAAGATTTGCGCATTCTCAAAGCGGCCGTCGCCATCGTCATCGGTCAACACCCGAATCCGTGAAAGCCCCGGCTCGCCCTCGGCCGGGCCGTTGGGATAGTCGGTGTACTCGACAACCCACATTCGCCCGCGCACGTCGAAGGCGATGTGCACCGGGTCGATCACGTCCGGCTCCGCCGCGACGAGTTCAATACGGCAATCGGGGTGAAGTTCGAAAAGTTCCAGCGTTTCTTCGGCAGGGACAGGACTTTGAGGGATTTCTCGCTTCACAGGCTCGTCAGCGCCAAAGCCCGCAGAGCAGAGAATCATCGACGTAAGCAAGCAGGAAACGCGGAGAAAAGTCGGCATGAGTGTCGGTCTCTCGATACAACGAACGGCAGGTCTGTTGCTCTGCATGCTACGGAGACGGGGCGTCGCGCGGCAAGCGGCCCGCCAGGTCGCCCCTCAACACGCCGCTTCCAAGCGACGGCTTTGACCCTGCCGCGTCAGTTTGCTGTAATCACGCGCGCCAATCAACGCCCCACGTCCGCGGCATGCCGGGCTGGGAATTGCGTACACCCGATCGTCGCAGGCCGGCGGAGTCGGCCGTTTTCAGATTCAACGCGCGAGCCCGGCTCGACGCGATAGAACGGAGTCGAACACCCATGTCAATGCGCTGGAGCATTGCGCCACACGACCGCAGCATCGTCGCTCGAATCACCCGGGAGATGCGGTGTTCTCCCTTGCTGGCCCAGGTTCTTGCCGCCCGCGGCTGCACGTCGGGCGAAGACGCCCGGCGGTTTCTCTCGGTCGACATCAATGACCTGGTCGACCCGAACCTCCTGCCGGGCGCAGGCGACGCCGCCGATCGCATCGCCGCCGCAATCAAAGCGAAGCGGAGGATCACAATCTATGGGGACTACGACGTCGACGGCGTCACCGCCACCAGCATTCTGTGGCATTGTCTGAAACTGAGCGGCGGACGCGTCGATTACTACATCCCGTGCCGCATGGAAGAGGGATACGGGCTGAATGCCGACGCGGTGCGGCAATTGCATGCAGAAGATCCAGACCGGTTGCTGATCACGGTCGATTGCGGAGTCGCCAGCCTGGAAGAGGCGCGACTCGCCGCGCAACTCGGCCTGGAAATGATCGTGACCGACCACCACACGTTCGCCGAGTCGTTGCCCGAAGCGGCGTGCCTGGTCCATCCCCGGCTGCCGGAAAGCAGATATCCCTTCGGGGATCTGTGTGGGGCGGGAGTCGCATTCAAGCTGGCGTGGGCGGTGTGCCAGCGACTGGGGGACGGCGAGCGCGCGTCGCCCGCGATGCGGGAGTTCCTGAAATCGGCCGTCGGGCTGGCGGCGCTGGGAACCGTCGCCGATGTCGTGCCGCTCAAAGGCGAGAATCGCATCATCGTGCGCTACGGGCTCGGGGCGCTCCGCGAAATGCCGATCGCCGGGATGCCGATGCTCTTGGACGCAGCCGGACTTCGCGAAAAACCGGAACTGACGGCCGAGGACATCGGCTTCGGGCTCGCCCCCCGGATCAACGCCGCCGGCCGTTTGGGGCAGGCACGGCTGGCGGTGGAATTGCTCACCACGGACAACCGCGAGCGCGCCTCCCAACTGGCAGACTATGTCGACCAACTCAACAAGAACCGCCAGACGGTTGAACGAAAAATCTTTCGCCAGGCGAAAGATCTGGTCGAGGAACACGAATCGTGGGGGGAAGACGCCGCGCTGGTTCTCGCCCACGACGAATGGCATCCCGGCGTAATCGGGATCGTGGCCGGGCGCATCGCCGAACACTTCGGGCGCCCGGCGGTGATGATCGCCTTCAACAAGCAGCAGGAGATCGGTCAGGGATCGGGGCGAAGCTACAACGGCTTTGACCTGCATCGGGCCGTTTCCGCATGTCAAGAACACTTGGAGGGCTTCGGTGGACACCAGGCCGCCGTGGGACTGAGGATTCGCTCCGAGGCGGTGGAGGCCTTCCGCCGGTCGCTCGCGGAGGTCGCGGGCGAACCGGAATGCGGGCCCAGCCACGAGCCGAGCCTGCACGTCGATGCAGAGGTCCAGCTTGCCGACCTCACACATCGGGCCGTGAAGGAACTTGAACAGTTGGGGCCGTTTGGATGTGAGCACGAACGGCCGACGTTTGTCACTAGCGGCGTGCAACTGGCCGAACCGGCCCGCCGGATGGGTGGCGGCGATCGGCACCTCTCGATCCGCGTGAGGCAAGGCGACAAGGTGCTGCGGTGCGTCGCCTTCGGAAAAGGCGACTGGGCGGAAGAACTCGATCGGGCTGGCGACGGACTGTCGATCTGCTTTTCGCCGGGCCTCAATCACTTCAATGGGTACGCTTCGGTGGAACTGCGTCTCCACGCCTGGTCACCGGCGGAGCAGCCCGCATCCTCTCGCTGACGCCGCCCACAAGCAGACGTCTCCTCAGACTGATCTGCGAGCGCTTGTGACGGCGCGCCGTTGCTACAATGCGCATGCAGATTTCAAATTTCTGGAGTGACTCTGGCGCCGTCAAAGATTGCGAACAACGGCACGAACACGACCAGACGCCGGCACGATCGAGTACCGCCGGAGACGGCCGATTCCGGAATACACAGGGCCAATCCGGACACCGCAGAGGCGCAATGAATATGTCGAACGCTGACCGACGACGCGAACGCGAAGAACTCTGCGAATTGCTGGCGGCCCGCGGAGTTTCAGACCGCCGCGTGCTCGCCGCCATCCGCAGTGTCCCGCGCGAGCGTTTTCTCCCGCCCGAACTGCAACCGGCGGCGTACGACAACAACGCGCTGGCCATCGGCGAAGACCAGACGATCAGCCAGCCGCTGATGGTCGCCCTGATGACCCAGCAACTGAAACTGACCGGCGCCGAAACCGTCCTGGAAGTCGGAACAGGCAGCGGATATCAGGCGGCGATTCTCGCGGAACTCGCAGCGCAGGTCGTCACCATCGAACGCCTGCCCGGTCTCGCGGAGCGTGCCGAGAAGACGCTGCGCGAACTCGGTTACAAGAATATCGAATTCCGGATCGGCGACGGAACACTCGGCTGCGCAGAGGCCGCGCCGTTCGACGGGATCATCGTGACGGCCGGCGCGCCCGACGTGCCGGCGCCGCTCTACCGTCAGTTGAGAGAAGGAGGACGGCTTGTCATTCCAGTCGGCGACCAGGGGCTGCAGATTCTGAAAACCGTCACCAGGGAACCGCAGGGCCCGGTCATCGAGGAGGCCGGCGGTTGCCGGTTCGTGCCGCTGATCGGAGACGCGGGATGGACCCGGCCGGAGTGAGAATCTGTTACGAACGACCGGGCACGATGATCGACGGCTGGTCCTTGACGGCGAACAGCCAGTAACACAGCAGGGCCAGCGGCGCGCCGGTGCCCGCGGCGCGTATCAGGCTCTCGTAATAGACGGCCGGTCCGGAGGCGGCGAGCGGGAGGGCCGCCAGCACGACTCCCCAGCAGACGGCGATCAACAGGATCGGCCGCGACCGGGAAAGCAACAGTCCGGCTGCCAGCAGGACGTCCATCGCAAACGCGACGGCGAGCCCCTGCGCCAATTGCGCGCTTGTGGCCGGTCCGCCCGGCAGGACGGACGAGGCCCGTTCGATTGCTGATGCGTATTCGCCCAGGCTCCCGCATTCCCTAAGCAGCATCAGCGAGTGAGCGCCCAGCGACACAATAATCGCAATCTGCAACAGTCCCATCGCGATCTTGGCGCGACCGATCGAGAAATCGAGTCTCGGCGGCCAGAAATCGACCAGCAGCAGCACCACCGGAGCTGCGACTCGCACGGTGTGCTCGATCGCAGCGATCACATTGTCTTCGTCCACCGCGAGCGCGGCCGCCGAGGCCGCGATCCAGAGGATCACCGGCAACAGCACCGCCCAGCAGGGCCGCAGCAGCGTCAGAACAGCAGCGGCGGCAAACGCATAGGCGGCGATGTCCTGCGCCTGCGGCAACGCCGACTCGGGAATCTCGTAGTACGTCTGGAGCAGATCGAAAACCGGTGAATCGACCTGCCCGTGCAAATGAGCGGCCGCCATCCCCGCGCACTGGAGCGCCACGGTCACGCGGAGCGTCCCCTGCACCAGTTTCCACCCGCGGGGGACGGGATCATCGTAGGGAGAAGGCGTCGTCATGCATCCCTGCCGGAACGACCGAAGTTTCGCTGCACGGGGATGATACGCCGATCGGCTCAACCGTGCCTAGAGGGATCGCCAGTCCCAGTTCCGTAAACGTCTTGGCACGCATCGTGGTCCGGACCTAGAATTGACGCGTGCGCGCCGCCATGCGGGCGGACGCGCAGCCGCTTCGCGAAGGACCGCCATAATGTCCCACGAGCATGCCCCGAATGACACGGAGCGCCCGCACGCCCGGCGCAAGTCATTTATCGGCCGCTGGTTCCGCAGAGTCCCCTTGCTGCTGGGGTTGCTCTCGGTCGGCCTGTGGCTGCTGCCGGCGCTCCTTTCGACGACACCACTCAGAAACTTCTTGATCGATGTGGCCGCGCCGGAACTGCCAAAGGGTGTTTCCGTCGGCTCCGCCCGGCTTTCCTGGACGGAACCGGTGCAGTTCAACGATGTCAGCGTGGAAGACTCCACCGGCCGGGAGGTGCTGCACGTCGATCGCATCGAATCCGAAGAGACGCTGTGGCAACTCGCGACGGAGCGTCTCAGCCGCGGACTGTTTCACGTCCTCCGCCCGCGACTCACGCTCACAATCCGCGAGCGAAGCAAGGCGATCGATCCGGCGGTCTTGAAGGCCCTCAAGAACCATCCCGCCGGCTCGGCAGGCCGGAAAGGTTCGGGATTCTCCCTGGATCTTTCCAATGGTGAAGTGGCTCTGGTGAATGAGGCGGGAGAACTGCTCACCGAAATCACCGATGTGACGGTCTCCTTCCAGCGACCTCCGGCGGACGGCGGCGTCGGAACGCTCGAATTGACGGGACGCGTACGCCGACCGGAAACGAACGGAACCCTCAAGATCGAAGCCGAATGGTCAGGCAAGAACGCGGCCGATCGCAAAGGGGAAGTGCATGCCGAACTTGTGCGGGTTCCGGTCGACGCGCTGAACCCGCGACTCCGGAAGCAGCTTCCCGGACGGCGGTTGAGCGGCGACTTGACCTGCAATCTCGATCTCGACTGGGCGCCGGGAGAAGAAAGCCGGGTGCTCGGGAATCTCGACCTCGAGGCGGCGCTGATCGAACTGCACATCATCCCGGAGGAAGGAGATGAGGGCGCGTCACACTGGTCGCTGACCGACTCGTCCGCCTCCACCAGAGTCGCGCTGCACCCGGATGGCGACATTCGGGTCAAAGAACTCACTCTCGATTCCCAGCCATTGCAGGCGGACGTCGTGGGAACGATCTCCCGCGCCGATGGCGCCCTCAGTGTTGATCTGCAGGGGGAACTCGCCTCCGATCCGGACCTGCTGCTGGAGTTTCTCGGCGAGCCGGCGCAACGTTATGTCGCGATCGACGGACTCTCGGCACGCTCCCTCCGCATGCAGGGTCCGCTCAGTCTTGCTTCGCGCTCCGCGAAGCGCGACGCGACTGCGGAATCGCTGCACGTGCACGCCGACATTGGATGGAGTCTGATCAACGTCGCCGGCATGCAGTCTCCGCAGGGCTACCTCACCGCGCATTGGCACAACGGGGAGATCGTTTTCGTGCCGATGTCCGTTCCGCTCAACGGCGGCTCGGTGCGGGCGCTCCCGCGCATCGACCTGAACGCCGATCCGCGGACCCTGGTCCTCGATCCGGGACCGCTGGCGGAGAACGTACAATTCAATCCGGAAATCTGCCGCGGCTGGATGAAATACGTCTCGCCCCTGATGGCCGACGCCTCCTCCGTTTCCGGCCAATTCTCGCTGGCCTCGCAGGGCGCGAGTTTCCCGCTGGCCGACATGCCAAACGGCCGTTTTCAGGGCGTCCTGTCGGTCAATACGGCGCAGGTCGGTCCCGGCCCGTTGGCGAAACAGACGATCGGCGTCATTGAGCAGGTCGAAAACCTGCTGAAAGGCCGCCTGCCCCTGCCCGGTGGCCGACGAAAAGAGAATCGTCAATGGTTGCTGCTCGACCGGCAGGACGTGCAGGTCCACGTCGTCGATGGCCGCGTCCATCACGACCGCATCGAATACCGCTCCGGTCAGACCGTCGTCGCCACCTCAGGATCGGTCGGATTCGATGAATCGCTCGACCTGATTCTGGAGATTCCGCTGCAGGAAAAATGGCTGGGACGAAACGGTCCGCTGGCGTCGCTGAAGGGCGAAGTGCTGCGCCTGCCGGTCCATGGCACGTTCCAACAGCCGCGGGTTGACCTGAAGCCGCTGACCGAACTGAACCACCGGATCGCCACAGGCACCGCCGAAGGACTGCTGCAGCGTCTCCTGGGGCAGTAGCCGGTTCGCAACGTCCCGTTTCGCCGCGACTTGCAGACTGGTTGTTCAATCTTGAATTAACGGCGTAGGGTGCCACTGGCTTTGCCAGTGCATTGCGCAGTAGACGTGCTTTCCGGTTCGCACTGGCGGAACCAATGGCACCCGTTAATTCAGCTTGGATAAGCCAGGAGGAACGCTCCCCGTCGAAACCCTCAAACCCGCTCACTGGCCGGCGGCTTCGCCGGCCCGGTCGTCATTCGGCTCTTGTGCCACCACGGCCGACTCGGGCAATCTGTGCTGGGAAAAGAACTCCCAGATCACTTCGGAGGCGTTGATATCGTCGCAGGTGCGGCCGAGGAGCCGCTGCGGTTGCAACGCCCCGCCGGGCCAGGTGTGGCCCGCGCCCTCAATCCTGTAGAAGACGACCGGGGCGCCGTCCTCACAGGCAGGATGCAGACACCGGATGACGCGGGTCTGGTCGTCCGCCTTGTCTTCAAGCGGTTCGGGGTCACGGGCGGCAAGGCAGTCGTTGTGCTCGGCCCACCAATCGACGAGTTCTTCCGCTGTGAGGGACGATTTCTTCTTCGTGAACCCGTCAATGCCGTCGAAGCCGACGATGTGGTCGTTCGTTCCGTGAATGTACAGCACCGGCATCGCGCGGGGCGGGGTGGCGCCCGAGAGTGCAGGGACCATCGTCCCCGCGACCGGGGCAATCGCGGCGATTCGATCGGACAAAGAACAGGCGACCCGATTCGACATGTACGCCCCGTTGGAATGACCGGTGACGTACACGCGATCGCCGTCGACCAGACCGTCCGCAATCAGTTCGTCAATCATCGCTTCCAGGAAACCGACGTCGTCGACGAAACCCGGTTCGTTGAGGACTCGTTCGCCGAGTTCATGACGTTCCCAGAACCGCCACATACGGTTCAGCCCGTTGGGGTACGCGACTGCGAAGCCGTGACGGTCGGAGACCTTGCTGAAGCCGGTCAGCCATTCCATGCTCTTGCCGCTCATGCTCAGGCCGTGCAGCGCAATCACCAGCGGGACGGGGCGGCCGGCCTCCATTTTTTCCGGAAGATGCAGCAGGTAATCCCGTTCGCGATCGGCGTGCACCAACTCGTGACTGACGGTCCGTCCCGCCCCCGGATGCCCGCGGGAGGCCTCTTCCGAGAGCGCCAGTCGATTGGCGAGCAGGAGCAACAGCGCAGTCAGGAAAGCAGCCGAAACGTGACGCATGGGAAACTCTCGATTTGTTTACGGGACGCCCAATGCTACACATCAGAGCACGGCAGGGCGAGACCGGGTTGCCGGCCGCCGGAGTCGCGTCGAGTGGGCATCGGCTCCAGCACAATGAACGACCGCACAAGAAGTTACATCAATGCCAGAACCTTGTTCTTCGCCGGCAGGCTGAAGGGGGACGAGTAATGGTACAACTGATACTTCTCCTGCCCGTCCTCCATCACGGCGGTCGGTTGTTCCACCACGAAATCTGCGAAATGGGGGGCGTTGAACGCGACAAACGCCAGTGAGAGGCAATCGATCGGCTGCTCGTAGATCCTGGACAGATCGGGGTACGCCACCGGGCCGGTGTCGACCTGGTACTTGTTGATGTCGAGCCCGATGTTCATCGTCTTGGTCGGACATTCGATGACGGCCCGCAGCCCGGTTTCCTCGTTGGCGATCTCGGTTTGCGTGACGAGCGGCACAGCCGAGGCGGTGGCGTCGCGGATTTCTTCAAAAGTCTCCAGAACAACGGGCGACTGGGCCGGATGCAGTTTCAAATCGGGCGGCCCCCAGACGTCCTCCACCTTCCGGACGCTGCGGTAGCTTTCGCTGATCGTCGCCGGACGCCGGAAAATCAGCCATTCGCCGTCTCCGAGAATCGGCAGAAAGTCGTAATTGTCTTCGGCGAACAGATTCTCCTCGGCGAACGTGTTCTCGCTCTTGCACGAGGCGCACTGGTAATACACCGTCGACGTGCTATTCGCGTCGTCGAAGAGGGTCGTCCGGCTCTCGACCCAGAACCGCACGGCGTTAAACCGCGCCGTTCCGCAGATGAACGACCGGCCGTAATCGAGGCAATCGATTCGATCCTGCGCGTCCTGCCCGACGGCCGTTGCGCCGATCAGTCCCAAGGCCCCCGCCCCCAGAAACTCGCGCCGTGAATGTGACATGGCCGTAACTCCCCTCTTGAACAACCGACCGCCTCGTCCATTCAGATTCCTGGGGTGGAGGGACTCTCACGGGAGCACGAGACGTGTGCCGCACTGCCGCGACCACCAGGTTGACGCAAGCCGCGTCACAGCAATCAATCCATTCAGTTACCCGGCGAGGATTTGAACCTCGACTAACAGGACCAAAACCTGTTGTGCTACCGTTACACTACCGGGTAATCGACCACGGCCTGCGAGACGGCGGCGCCTTCAGAAAGCGCCCCTCCGTTCCGCACAAGCCCGCAGTGCAGTGCTGAAGTCTATCCATTCCCCGCGCGCGGGCAACCCCAAACGCAATGACGAGTCCAACTACTCCTGGAGTGTCTGTTTCTCCGAAGCCGGCGGCGATATTCGACTCTTCAATTGTTCGCAAAGGCTGAGGAACCAGTCGAAACAATCCTGCTGTTTGTCGCCCGTCATGTTGTCGCAGCGATAGAACGCGAGGTAGAGGCCGAGTCGATCGCCCAGCCCCGCGAGCAAAGACTCGGTCCGTTGCTCGGCTTTCTCCCACTTTCCGTCGCGGGCTCCCTTTTGCCAGGCATTGTAGGCTTCGTCGTGCAGTTCGATCACGTCGAGCACGTCTGCATCGGTGATGTATCGCTCGGCAAATCGCCGTGCCTTCATGGCATGATGGTTTTCTCCGCTGCGGGGCCGGGCGGGATCGACCTGGAATTTGAATGTGTCGTGAATGAGCGCAATCAGTCGCAGCCGCTCCCGGTTGGCACTCTCGCTGAAGAATGCGTCGATGTTCCGCAGGACGTCTGCGATATGCGCTTTCACCGCTCCTTCCGGATGACCGGAACGCGGTCGTCCCCAGTCTGCGCCCGTGCGCCAGTCCGGGTCGGCGGCGATCCGCCGTTCGAGGTCGGTTTCCAAGGAGAACGGCAGTTCGTCTGAGGCCATACGGACGATTCCTGACGAATTCGCTCAGGTTCTGCAACACCAGACGCAAGAGCGGTACGGAAGGTTCGCGAAGATAACCTGCAGGCGCCACGGCATTCGCCATCTTGCGGACGTTGGTCGACTCCTCTCCTGTTCAGTCGACACCCCAGACCGCGTCGAGCCGGTCGCGCCGGCGGTGCCAGTTGTGTAGGCCGGACCAAGCGCAGCGCAGTTCCGGCAGATCGGTTTCAGAATCCATTCCCTTGCCGGAGCGGCGTCGCTGCGCTCCTTGATCCGGCCTACCTGCCAGTTTTTCGTGAGCGCGTTTCGTGAGCGCGTTTCGTGAGCGCGTATTGTACCGATCGTTGCCGGTACGGACCACGAAGCGGACTTTGCTGCTGCGAACCGGCAAGCTCATTCACCGCACGTAATCACTCACACCCGTCCGGATCACCGGCCCGGCGGGTTCGCGCGGGGCCACGTGGGCCCCGTCCATGTAGGAGACGACTTCACGCAGGATCGCCGGGTGCTCGGCGGCAACGTTGGTTGACTCGGCGGGATCGGTCATGAGGTCATACAGTTCGGCAGGCTGGTCGGTGCGCACCTGCACCGCTTTCCACTTCCCCATGCGCGCTGCGCGGCCGATCGTCTCGCCGCGGGGATATTCCCAGTAGAGCGCCAGGTGCGCTGTCTGAGAACCCTCGCCGGTGAGGGTCGGCACGATTGAGATGCCGTCGGTCTCGGCCGGCGACTCGATGCCGGCGATCTCGCAGCAGGTGGGAAGCATGTCCTGAAAGCAGCAGACGTGGTCGCTGGTAGAACCCGCCTCAACCCGGCCCGGCCAGCGGACGAGGAAGGGAACGCGCAGGCCTCCTTCATAAAATGATCCCTTGTTGCCCCGAAGCCCACCGGTCGAGTCGAAATAGGCGTTCATCTCCTGCCAGGCGCCCCCCTGCGCACCGTTGTCGGACGTGAAAATCACGACCGTATTGTCGGCCACACCCAGTTCCTCCAGCAGGTCGAGCACTTCGCCGACCTGATCATCGAGGCGGGAGACCATCCCCGCGAACGTCGTCAGCCCGTCTTCCGAGCCGAGGTAGCCTTCGCGGGGATCGTCGATGCGGACTTTCGGAAACTCGCCCCGATACGGCTCTTCAGATTCTTCGGGAACAACGAGTTCAACGTGCGGAATGATGTACGGCAAATAGGCGAAGAACGGCGTGTCGTGATTTCGGCGGATGAAGTCGATTGCGTGCTCGTGCGTTTCATCGGCGATGTAGCGGGCCTGTTTGCGTCCCTCATTCTCGGGGAGCATCACCTTTTCCTCGTTATGCCAGACCCAGAACGGGTAATAAAAATGCGCGTGCACCTGCAGATACTGTCCGTAGAACTCGTCGAACCCCTGCCGGTTCGGGTGGCCGCTCGTCCCCTCATAGCCGAGTCCCCACTTGCCGAATCCTCCGGTGGCGTAACCGGCCGACTTCAGCAGTTCGGAGATCGTCACGTCTTCGTCGAGGAGAAACTGCTGCGTGTCGTTGGCCCGGACGGGCGTATGACCGGTGTGCAGGCCGGTCATCAGCACGCTGCGCGACGGCTGGCAGACGTGCGAACCAGCGTAGGCCTGAGTGAAGAGCATTCCCTCAGCCGCGATGCGGTCGATATGCGGCGTGGCAATCTTTCCCTGCCCGTAACACCCGAGCGCTCCGTGCCCGAGGTCGTCGGCCATGATGAAGACGATGTTGGGCCGCGCAGCGCCGGAATCCTCAGCCTGAACACTCGATCCCGGCCGCACGAGCAAAGCGGCGAAGACAAGCGCGGTGGTCCAGGCGACATGAAACAGATGCAGGTTGCTGAGCACGCGAGGTTCCTCTGTCGGTTAGTCGTCGTGATGAATGAGTCCAAGGTCCGTCAAACGGTCAGTCACAGGTGGCGCTGCCTCGCCTGCGTGCTTGAAGGTCGCAAACGTCGCTGCTCCCGCAAGCGAGTTGCGCGGGTCGCCTGTCGCAGCCTAGGGGACGTTGATCCGCCAGGGAGGATGCTTGCGGTTCTCTCCGGCACGGTAGAGGCATATCGCGTTTCCAGATGGATCCGACAGGCGCGCTTCACGCCAGAGCCAGCTCTGATCAGTTGGCATCTGAGAAAACTCCACCCCTTTCTCCTGAAGCACCGCAACGTGTGCATCGAGATCCGCGCACTCGAAATAAACAACAGCCTGCGCACCCGCAGGAACATGATCCACCTTGTGAATGGAGAACGTGGCGTCTCCCTCCGGACATTCGAATCGTGCATAGTGCGGTGCACGGACGATCTGCAACAAGCCCAGTTCCCGGTAGAACGCCGCCGAGACTTCAATGTCGACCGCCGGCAACGTGACCTGATTGAGATTCATGATCTGACCTTTCGGGCCCAACGTCAATCGGCCCAGTTGCCGGCCGCCCGCGCATCACTCGCCGGCATGAGCCTTCTCTTGCGCCAATCAATGTTCTCTTCGCCGACGCCGCGGCGGGTTGCATCGACTTTCCGTGTCACCGTTTTTCGAGGACGGGCCGCACCTTCTCCGTCTCATACAGCACTTCGCCGAGATCATCAAAAAACACGAACCACGCACGGCCCGTCTCCGGTTCGGTCCCGGGGCCGACCGTGATGCGGAGGAAGCCGCCCGAGGGTTCGGACTGTGTGTAGAACTGATGCACTTCGGCGTCCGGGTCGGTCGACTTGGGATCGCCGGGCAGCCGCCCGAGGCGCGAGTTCTCGTCGACCAGCGCCCCGCACGAGAACTCCTCGATCCCCAGCGGATCCCGAGAGTGGTACTGCCAGTGACGGTCGCCGCAGACGGTGTAGAACCCCTGCCGGTGGAGATCATGCTCGACGATCCATCGGAAGAACTCCCGCCCTTCGTGGCGGAAGCCCTTGTGGTTGGTGTGGTTGTCGATCTTGTACGCATCGTCGGGACCAACCAGCGGCGTCGGAGAAATCAGCAGCTTGAACGTCGCGTCGCTCTCGAGCAGCGTTCGCTTCAGCCAGGCAAGTTGTTCAGCCCCCCACAGCGTCTTCTCCGGACCGTCGGGCATGCGGTTCGGGCTGCGGTAGTCGCGCCCTTCCACCAGCCAGATCTGCAGATCGCGATTCACGCGGTGCGTGCGATAGGTTTTCGCTTCCGGATCAGATGGATCGACCACCGGCACCTGCTCGCGAAACGTCGCGATCCCGAGATCACTGGACGGCGCCCGGTCGCCGCTGCAGTCGCAGTCGTTGTAGCGGTGATCGTGGTCGTCCTTCTCCCAGTAGGTCGGCACATTGCGAAACAGTTCCACATAGCGCGACTGCACGAACTGCTCATGCCACTTCTGCCGCAACTCCGGGAGCGTTTTCGCAAACGTGTCCTTCGGCCGCGTGTCGTAGTAGACGTTGTCCCCCGTTCCCACAAAGAAGTCGAGTTCCATGTCGAGCATCGTCTTGAGCGCCGGGTAACCGTCCGCCCGATCGGGACGCGGCCCTTTGAATCCCCGGTCGATGCCGTGGAAGGAGCCGTAATTCATCCCGGTCACGACGACGAAGCTCACGGGCTCGTCGCCGCCCGCTCCCTGCAGCGTACGGAAACTGCATGCCGGCCCGGTCGTCGCTTCGTCCTCAGTCGGCCCGTAATGCACACGATAGAAGTAACGCGTGCCCGGCTGCAGGTCGGTCAGCACGGCCTTGACAATGAAATCATCTTCTGCATTTGCGGACTGCCATTCCGTCAGACGCGATTCGGTGAAGTCCTTATCAATCGCGTACTCAAAACGCGCCACACCCTCCGCCCCCGGAACGTCGCCGTCAACGTTCTCTTCCACAGACGTCAACCGCGTCTGAACAATCGCCGACGTCGACGTCACCTCGCCGGTCATCTCACCCTGGGCGCGATAGACCGTCTCTCCCGCAAGCGGCGCGGGAAAGAACCCCAGGGTGAGCAGGAGCAAGCAAGACTGCGTGGCCAATGCGTGGCGTTTGACTTTCAACATTTTCATAGCGAGATTGCGCGTGTCCGGGTGAAGGAACGAGATGTTGTTCGTTCGACAGTGTAGGGTACGCCCGCAAAAAGCGAGTCACATCGGCCAATTGTCAACGCGGGGCTGCGACCGAACACCCTTGTCGCCTCGCCTGCGAACTGGGATAGTTGCTGCTGCAATCACCCCCTTTCCCGACGAGTGCCATGTCCGAAGGCTCAGGGCTTCGGCTGGATGTTGAGCAGTCACCGCCCAACCTGAAGGCTCGTCATGGACGGACCACGAGGAGAGAACTGATGCAGCGTCGATGGATGGCAGGGCTTACGGGATTCGCGGTCCTGATTTTCGCAACCGCGGCCGTCGCCGGGCTGGTGAGCGGAACGGTCAGTTCCGTCGATTCGGCCGGCAAGCGGATTGTCGTCGAAACCAGCGGCGGCAAAACGCAGACTTTCAGAATCCCGAAGTCGACCCGGATCGAGGTCGACGGCGAACGTGGTTCATTCGACGACATCAAAGAGGGACACCGGGTGTCGGTGTTCTCGACGAACACCGGAGGCGTCTCGCGACTCCGAATCCGCACGGCGCCGGCTGATGCTTCCAAGCCGCGTTCGGAGCCGTCCGAAGACGAACCCGCCGCGTCGTCGGACGACGGCGAAGAAGTCGCGGGTCGCGGCCGCGTGGACGCCGGACCAGCCGCGACCGACGCCGGCTGGACGCAGTTTCGCGGTCCGGACCGAGCCAATCGTTCCTCCAGCACCGGCCTGCTTACGGAATGGCCGCAGGGAGGCCCTCCCCTTGCCTGGCGGACGGAAGGACTCGGAGTCGGGTATTCCAGTGTCTCGCTGGCCGACGGCAAAATCCTGACGATGGGCAGCCGAGGGGAGGACGAGTTCGTCATCGCGGTTGATGCTGCCGACGGCAGCGAAGTGTGGGCGACGCGGATCGGGGCCACCCGCCCGGACGGCCGCGGCGCGGGTCCGCGCGGCACTCCCACGATCGACGGGGATCGCGTTTACGCGCTGGGGGCGAACGGTGATCTGGCCTGCCTCGAACTCGGCAGCGGCAGTCCCGTCTGGGGCGGGAATATCCTGCAGCACTTCGACGGCAACAACATTCCCTGGGGCATCAGCGAATCGGTCCTGATCGACGGCAACAAGGTGATCTGCACGCCGGGCGGAAAACAGGCGACGATGGCCGCGCTCGACAAGGAAACCGGAGACGTCATCTGGCGGGCCAAAGCACCCGGTAATCCGCCGGCCGCTTATGCGTCACCCATTGCCGTCGACATCGGCGGCGTCCGGCAGTATGTCAATTTCACCCATTCCGCGGTGATCGGCGTGCGGGCGGACAACGGTCAGTTCCTGTGGTCCAATGACAGTTCCGCCAACGGCACGGCGAACTGTTCGACGCCTCTGCAGTACGGCGACTATATTTTCTCCGCTTCGGGGTATGGCACCGGCGGCTCTTTGGTCCTCGTCACAGGCGAGCGCGGTCGGAACGGCGCGAAACAGATCTACCACACGCGTGAGATGAAGAATCACCACGGCGGAATGGTGATCGTCGGCGACCATCTGTACGGGACCGACAGCGGACCGCTGAAGTGTCTCGAGGTAATGTCGGGCGAGGTCGCGTGGCAGGACCGCTCGGTCGGCAAAGGATCGGTTGTGTTCGCAGACGGTCATATCATTCTGCGAAGCGAAGGGGGCCCGCTGGCCTTGTTCGAAGCCACGCCGGATGGATACGTCGAGAAAGGACGGTTCGACCAGCCCGATCGGTCGGACCTTCCTGCATGGGCGCATCCGGTCGTCGCCGACGGCAAGCTCTTTCTGCGAGATCAGGAACTGCTGCTGGTTTATGATTTGCGGGAATCGCGATGAGTTGATGTACGGACGGGCGCTCAACTTCTGACGGCCGGATCGCGTAAGGCGTCAAACCGGGCAATGTAGGTCGACGCTGCCGGCTGCAACAGCTTTTCCTCAGAAACCCAGGTTGCCGGCCGATGACGGGTGGGGTGAGTGGGCGCTTGTGCGCGCCTTGCCGTGATCCCCCTTGGCGGCGACGGTCCGCTGTTAATTCGTCCAGTCCGCACAGCGACTTTCGAGGAACCACGGATGGTCAGCCCCGAATTCATGCAGATTCTCGAACAGAGCGCCCACGAGATCCTGCTGTGGGTCGGATTCGGCACGCTGGTGGGACTGGCGGCGAAAGCCATCATGCCCGGACGCGACCCCGGCGGGGCGGTCGCGACCCTGATGATGGGGATCGCGGGCTGCATCATCGGGTGCGGCGTGATCATGTTTTTCATCGAGGGGGCCCAGGTCACGCCGATCAGCATTCCCGGGTTCCTGGCCGGAACGGCCGGAGCGTTCGTGTTGCTGTTCTTCTACCGGCTGCTTTCGGGATCGTTCTTCGTTGAGTCGGAACGTCACGACGGCTGGGCCCATCAACTTCGCCGACGACGCCGTCGCCGGGCCATTGCCCGTGATCTGTAAGCGGCGCGCTCCCCTTTGGGTCGCGGCTATAGCCCGGATTATTCGTAGCGCACGCTGCCAGCGTGCGTCACCGTTGACTTGGCGTCGGCGTGTAATGCGTTCGAAAAGCGCGGCGCTTTGGGCAACTTCTCGATAACCTGCTGTTTGGCAAACGCTTATAGTGAACCGGGCCCTCGTCATGAATAATCCGGGATAGCGCTTTGCGAATCAGTGTTGGCGATCTGTCTCGCGGATCCTCGTCTTCGACAGTCCAAACACCGCTCGACGCGGACACATGGTAGAGCAATTTGCTCTAAACGGTGGGCGGGCGCCAGTCTCCCCAGTGCGAGAGATAGTGCGCGTAGGCGGCGCAGGTCTCGGCTCGCTCCTCCAGCCAGGCTTTTGTCTCAGTGACGATCGTATGTTCTTCGTCGAGCGAGACGCGGCCGAGCAGCACGCGGCTTCTCAGAAAGACGAAGTACGTGTCGAGAACGTCGCAGCGGCAGTAGTCGTTGATCTCTGCGACTCGTCCGGCGTCGTACATGTCCTGCACCTGCGACCCGTCGACCTGGGTTTTGCCCGGCTTGCCGATGAGATTCGCCAGCAGATTGAGGCCGCCGGTTGACCGCGTGGCGCCGAAGTTCGAGAACAGGTCCATCAGATCGAGATGCGCCCCGGTGTTGTACCGGTTGCGGGCCTGCTCGAAGCTGCGGGCATCGACGTTGAACCATTCGGGCAGCGCATAGCCGTACCGGTACGCGGCGAGTTCCAGCACGGGCAGGTCGTAGCCGCGCCCGTTGTAGGTCACCAACGTCGGGCGGCCGTAGTGTCGCCAGCCCTGCCAGAAACCCCGGGCGATGACAGGCGGGCGGAATTCGCCGTCGTCCAGCACGGAGAGATCGATCAGACGATAGCGGCTGTCGACCTTCGCAACGGCGACGGAAATCGGAAGCATGAACGTCGGTGGAACGACGTCGCGTCCTGTGGCTTCGATCAGTTCGGCCCGGTAGCGCGAGATCGCCTCGGCGGCGTCGAGCGAATCGTTGGGATATCTGACCCGCGAAATCAGGTCGCCGTCGGCAATGGCTTCGACGTCAAACACCAGGTACGCGACCGGCTCAGCAGAATCTGCCATCCAGAATCCTCACCTTTCCCCTTTGACACACTCGCTATCCGAACACAGGGTGCCACTGCTGGCTTGCCCAGCAGTGACTCGGCGCGGAACAGCACTCACGGCATGATTTGTCCCACACACCAAGGTCACCTATTGTAGTCGCTACACCACGACATTTGTTCCAATCACGGAATCGAGACCACCGCATCCACCCGCACTTCCGGAGTTCGTCTCATGCAATCCTCCAAACAGCGTCCGACCAACGAACTCACCCGCCGCCGCTGGCTGCAGTCTACCGCCGCGCTGGGAGCCGCGTCGCTCGCCGCGAGTTCCGGCTCCGCCGATGAACCGAAGGAACGCAAAGGCCGTATTCATCAATCGCTGGTCAACTGGTGCTACAAGCCGTTCTGGGAGGATGTGGATGACTTCTGCCGTGTTGCCAAAGACCTTGGCTGCGAAAGCATTGAACTGATCGATCCCGAACACTGGCCGACGCTCAAGAAACACGGCCTGACCTGCGCCATCGCGGGCAGCCACGGGTTTCCCACCGGGTTCAACAACCCCGATGAATGGGACGCCTGCACCGAGAAGCTCACCGAACGCATCGACCAGTGCGCCGAATTCGGCGTCAAGAGCGTCATCACCTTCACCGGTATGGCCAACGGCGTTCCCAAGCAGGAGGGCGCCGACAATTGCGTCAAAGGACTGAAGTCGATTGTCGAATACGCGGAAGAGAAAAACGTCACGATCTGCCTGGAAATGCTGAACACCCGTGACGACACGCATCCCATGAAGGGCCATCCCGGCTATCAGGGGGACGACACCGAATACTGCATCGACATCATCGAGCGGGTCGGTTCGCCCCGTCTCAAACTGCTCTTCGACATCTACCACGTCCAGATCATGAACGGCGACGTCATCCGCCGCATTCACCAGCACAAGGACTACCTCGGCCACATCCATACCGCCGGGAATCCCGGCCGCGGCGAACTCGACCAGTCCCAGGAAATCAACTATCCAGCCGTGATGCAGGCCCTGCTCGACGTCGGCTACGAAGGCTACGTCGGCCAGGAGTTCATCCCCACCCGCGACGCACTCGCCGGCCTGCAGGAGGCCGTCGCGTTGTGCGACGTGTGAGAACCAAGTGGGGACAGGTTTCCAACCTGTCCAGCGGACCGCTCACGATTGCGCGCTGTAATCGGCTTGTCGTCCGACGCCAACGGCGCGAGAATATCCGGATGCCGTCAACAACTGCCTACGGTCCCGTTTCCTGGGAAAGGATGATTCGCGCCGTGGAGAAAGTCCGCGAGAGACTGCTGCGCGCCACGGGCGCACTGGAGTCAGCCGGTGTTCCCTATGCCGTAGCCGGCGGCAACGCGGTCGCCGCATGGGTTTCGCGAATCGACGAAGCCGCCGTCAGAAACACCCGCAACGTCGATCTGCTTCTCCGCCGCGCCGACCTGGACCGGGCCACCGCTGCGTTGGCTCAATCCGGTTTCGTCCCGCGCCACGCAGCCGGCGTCACCATGTTCCTCGACGGCCCTGACGCCGGCGCTCGCGACGCGGTCCATATCGTCTTTGCCGGCGAGCGCGTGCGGAACGACGATCTCACAGTAGCGCCGGATGTCGACGATGCGGAGGCATCAGGAGGGTTCCGCATTCTATCGCTTGATGCGCTGGTGCGAATGAAGCTCACGTCCTTTCGCGATCGCGAAAGGACTCACTTACGAGATCTGCTGGATGTCGGCCTCATCGACGCAAATTGGTGTGATAGGCTTCCGGTGGAACTCGCCGAACGCCTGCGGCAACTCGTCGATGATCCGGACGGTTGATTTTCACAGCAGAACGCAAGTACCGGATTTTCGCAGAGCCGGATGAACTTCGCCCGAAAAAGTGAAGACGACGCAACATGACAGGCTCATTCCAAGCCGATGGCAACCTGCCCGTCGCCGGTGACGGCGGGATGCCGGTGCCGGTGTATGACTGTCATGTCATTCTGTCCGCGCCGAACGGTGAGGGAACGATCACTGCGCGTGTCTCGACGCTGCCGGAGATTACGGCCAGCGGGCGCTCGGAGCGGGACGTGCTGCGAAAGATCGTCGAGGACTTCAAAGCGGCGCTCATCCGCTACCGCGAAGCCGGTGAGCCGATTCCCTGGAACGAGTCACCGGCGAAGCCGGAGCGGGGGGAGTCACAGCGCTGGATCCCGGTGCACCTGTAGCGGCATTGCCGCACAACAGAGAGTCGGCGTAGAGATGAGCGACTCAACAACCGTTTTCCGTGCGACAGACCGTGGAACGCTTCCACCAAAAAACAAGGCGGACGCCCGCCGGAAATCGGCAGGCGTCCGCACGAGGAGGAAGGACGGCGCCGTGCGGCGCCGTCCTTCGGTCGTCACTCGTAAGTACAAGTCGGCTCGGCCACCTTGCGGTAACCGAGGTCGCGAATCACCTCCAGCACTTCGCTCCAGGTCGGGAATTGCCGTCCGCTGCGACGCTTGTAGTCGTCCATCGCCCGCATGAATTCGACTTCTTCGGGCTGGTAGTCCCGTTCGCAGGTCGTCGGATCAATTTGCCGGCGTCGCTCGACTTTGCGTCGGTCCGATTGACGGCGTTCGTCACCAGTGTAAGCCTCGTCGCTCTTCTGACGGCGTTCGACGCGAATCCTGCGATCGCGGGATCGACGGTCGGCCTTCAGTTCGGCGACGGCGGATTTCTCAGCCATGCGCAACTGCCTTTCGGGGAGAGAGTTGAGGGAATAGCGGTCCGTCGATTCAGATTCCTGGGGTTGAGGGGTTCTCACGGGAGCGCGAGTCCCGCAGGGTTTCCTGCGAATCTGCGGTCCAGCCAACCCCCCAAACGAGCCCTGACAGGGCAATAGTCCACCCGCTGCGGAAACAGAATCCAGGGTCCGCTGCGGGGTTCGCCCACCTGGCACTCCATCGCCCTAACTATGCTGCGAATTTCCCGTCAAGGCAAAATACGGGGGCCGGCCAACCCGGAAAAGCTGCTGAAAGAGTCCCGGTTGCAACGGTTGCATCGGACACAGCGGTCAGACGCCCGGCTGAAACACAGGTCGGCATGGTCTCGCTTCCAGCCGGAGAGAATGCACCACGAAGGCACGAAGGTAGAGGTGAAGCTTGAACCCTGTCAGTGACACACGTCTCTCAATCCCCGTCGAGTGACTGTCCGAGAGATTCGAATGGAACGCGGATGACCACGGATTGGACCGATGTTCACTGATTGCCTTCTTGCGTGTCGACGCGCTGCGCGCCTGAATCGATGCGGCTTCGGCGCTGCCACTCTTCGGGAGGTTCCCCGCGAAATCCGTGCTGACCCGCCAAATCCGCGGAAATCTGTGTCCGATTCGAAAATCCCCTGGGCCCGGTTTCTCGGCGCCGGCCCCAGCCGAGTCGTGTGTCACTGACAGAGCTTGAACCGTGTGCGGCTCAAATCCCGCTCCCTTCCCCGTGGTGATGGGGGAACGACTGATCCATCTCCAGGGCCGGTTCGCCGACGTTGGAGCGGCCGACCACTTCGGCTGGAACCCCGGCGACGGTGAAGTGGGGCGGGACGTCATCCAGCACGACGCTGCCGGCGCCGATCTTGGCGCCAGCCCCGATTTCAATGTTGCCCAGCACTTTCGCACCGGCGCCGATCAACACACCGTGGCGGACTTTCGGGTGACGCTGCCCGAGTTCCTTGCCCGTTCCTCCCAGGGTGACCTCGTGCAACATCGAGACATTGTCCTCGACGACGGCCGTCTCGCCGATGACCACGCTGGTGCCGTGATCGATCATGATGCCGCATCCGATCCGGGCGGCCGGGTGGATGTCAACGTTGAACACCTCCGAGATGCGGCTTTGCAGATGCACGGCGAGCGACCGCCGCGACTGCTGCCACAGCCAATGGCCGATGCGATACGACTGCAAGGCGTGAAAGCCCTTGAAGTACAGAAACGGCTCCGAGTACCCGTGCGAGGCGGGGTCGCGCTGGCGGACTGCCTCCAGATCCTGTCGAATCGACGCCCCGATCTGCGGGCTGGCGGCAAAGGCCCGGTCGATCAGTTCGCGGACCAGCATGTCGGGCAGGCTGAGGGTCTGGAGTTTGCCGGCGAGAATGAAGCTCAGCGCGTCTTCCAATCTCTGATGATTGAGGATCGTGGCGTGCAGAAAGCTGGCCAGGATCGGTTCGCGACTGATTTCCGCCTGGACCTCCTCACGGATGCCTTGCCAGATCGGATCATTGGATGAAGCTGAAGTTTCGCTCATGCGACGCGCCTGACGGCTGAGGCGGGAATGGGACGTTCAGGGTGTATCGTAACCTCGCCGCGACTTGATACGCATCGCGAATCAGTGCAGCCGATCTGTCTCGCGGGATCTCCACCCCGGCAGCTTGAAAGCCGCTCAACGCAGACTCATGGTAGAGCAATTCGCATGCGCAGAGGAGCGAGTCGGGGAGAGCTTGTTGACGGGAATTCTTTCACCCTTATCGTATGCGTGGGCGGGGAACGCGGCTTGTGAGACTTTGAGAATCTTGTGCCGGCAATGAAGAGCCCTCTTCGTTTGCTCGCACGAATCGTGATTATCCAACGGTTTCAATCGATGACGACGTTTGACGAACTGGTCGGCTCGCGCCGCGAATGGATCGAGACCGTTCTGAAACCGTGGTGTCGGATCGCGCCGCGAAAGGAACTGCTCAAGGCGGAGCAGGAGTGGCCCAACCTCGCCGGCCGGGTCGATCCGGAGCGGACGCTCTGGCTTTGGGCCTGGGGCCGGTTTCCGGCGCTCGTGGCCGACGGTCTGCACGGAATCGACGAAACGCACCAGGTCGTCGTTGCCAGGCAGGGGGGCGGTTCGCTGGCGGGCTATCCCGACGCGCGGGAGAGCCGGCAGGGGCGACTCGTTCTGCACGGTGACGCTTCGCCGATCGATCTCGATGAGATTGTTTCCGTCGAGCGCACAGCCGAGTCGGCGTAAAAAAAGCCCACGGATTGCAGTCCGTGGGCTGTTCGATTTGATCTTCGATGACTCACGCGGCGTCGTATTCGGAAATCCGGTTCCGCGGCGAGTAGGGCGACATCACGTCGTGAGTCGCGTCGACTCGATAACGCATGATGTAGGCGTCTTCGTCCGTGTCGTCGTAGTGGCTGCGCAACACGCTGACGGCCCGGAAATCCTGTGATTTGAAGAACAACTGGGCGTCCAGATTTCGCTCGCGCACCTCCAGCAGGATTTCAGTCCGCCGCTGCTGCGACAGTTTGTCGACGAGGCGGAGCACCATCTGGGTTCCGACGGCCATCCGCCGGTATTCCGAGGCGACGGCGAAGTTCAGAATGTGCAGTCGCGACTTGTGCAGCTCGTAGACCATGAAGCCGACGATCTGATGATCGTATTCGGCCACCATGCCGATGCAGTTGCGTTGCCGCAGGCAGCAAAGGAAGTCTTCGTCGGTCCAGGGGACGTCGAAGCTCTCGCGTTCGATCTTGAGGACATCCGGCATATCTCGCCGAATCAACCAGCGGATCTGAACGTCGAGTTGTTGTGATTCCCGTTCTTTGATTCTCACGGCGGCCTCCGTGCCTGTGGATTGTCGTGGTTTCCGGTCCCTCGGAATTGTCAAACACACGCAGACATTGCATCCGTCTTCGATGCAGCGCGTGGGTGTTGGAAAGGGGGAAGATAGCAGAGGGGCCGGGGCGGATAAAGAGTGAATTGTCTTTCTGGCGTGCCAGCCTGCGATGGACGTCCGCCGCATCGCGCTTCGGGAATCTGTCTTGACGCACCGACTGGCGATCTGCAACAACGCCCGCCCCTCATCTCACACGTTCCCCTTCAACTCCACAACTTCGCGGCCGTTTCGGCGTTTTTCGGCGTCACCGGCCTGCGACCGCAGCGGTGTGATGCATCGTTCGGTCGCCGGCGCGCGCCTTCCGTCGATTCCAGGTCGAACCTGTTTGCGCGGCGACCGGCAATTCCGGCCGCTTGCAGGCAGCGATCGACGATGCGGTGGCGCGGGGTGCAGGTTTTCAGGAAACGGCATGATGTCCGCTCTCAGGACAAGTCCACTCACGCTGATCGCCCTGATTCTCGCGACGGCCGGCTGTGCCAACTTCGAGACCTCGCGAGCGATCGACGACTTTGCGCAAAGTCTGGCCGAAGCGGATACGGAAGGCCTGAAGGAACGCTCCACAGAGCGGTTTCGGCATCAGGTGCTGCGACTGCCCGAGGCGCAGGATGATCTTCGCGTTCTGAACCTGCCGGATGGACCGGTGAAGATCGTGCGGATCGACGACGTCTCGGAGGACACGAAACATGCGACCGTCGAAGTCGGTGACAATGAAAAAACGGTCGAGACGCTGGAGTACCACCTCAAACGAACCGACTCGGGCGACTGGGTGGTCGACGACGTTTTCATCACGCAGGAGGGGCGGGGACGCAACGGACCGGTCACCAAGTCCGTCACCGAGCAGATGAACCTGCTGCTGAGTGTTCGAGAATTCGTCGCTGCCTGGGGTGAAGGCCAGCGCGAAGACGTCCTGCAGGCAGCGACCGGCGAGTTCCGGGAGATCCTCGAGGAACTTCCGCCCGCCTATCTCCAGCAACTGACGTCCCGCATCGTCAAAGACGCCCGCGGACGATCGACGCGACCGGAAGCGCGAATCACCGACGAGCACGCCCTCGTCATGCTCTCGCGCGGCCGCGGCAAAGTCATCCTGCAGATGGACTTTGAAGACGAACGATGGCGCGTGAGCGACGTCGCCATGGAATCGGCAGAAGGCGAAGCACTTCCCTCCGCCCGGGAGTCGGCCCTGGCGCTGCAGGCGACCGCCGGTTTTCTCAACTCCTACGCCGCCGTCGACCGGGACCAACTCGCCCGTCTCTGTTCGGAGCGGTTCTTCAAAAACTCGCTGGCTTCCGCCGATCTGTCGACGGTTCCCATCCCGTCCATCGGCCTCCTCGCGTCCCGATACGAACTGCTCTACCACCGAGACACGACCGACCAGAAGACCGACCGGGCCGACGTCGTCATCCCGCAGGGCAACCTGTCGTACATGGTCAGCCTGGTGCGCGGGCAAACCACAGGACTGGACGCCTCGACGGGTGACTACCTCGTCGACGAAGTGACTCTTTACGAAAGCGAGACGGGTCAGGCGAAGCGCGTCTCATCGCTGTTCACGGCGCATGCCGTGGTGGAACTCTTCGCTCAGGCGGTCTCGGAGCGCGATCGTGGAATGCTCACGGCGTTGTCGACGTCCGATCTCAACCAGCGCGCCTGGTCGCGCGTCAATGACGTGGTCTTGAGCACCGTTCCCATCCAGGAGATGGAACCGGTCGCCCCGCGGGTCGTTGCCAGCGTCTTTCAGGGACCGGTGGCCGAGATCACCGTGACGCAGGGCACGCGGGCCCTGACCTACATCCTTCGCTCGTCGGGCGGTCGCATGCTTGTCGACGACGTCTTGTTGCCTGTGGCGGATCGATCGAACTCGTTGAAATCGAATCTTGAAGTGATGCTCCCGCTGTACAGTTTCGCGCTGGGCGCCCACAGCCACGACATGGAATTGCTGCGGAAGAACTCGGGAACCGGACTCGATCGCATCGTCTGGGCTCACACCGACAGCGTGCCCGACATCGGTTTCCCGCTGGTCGAACACCTGACGATGCCCCTGCGCACGATCCGCACCCTCGGCGATCAGTCGGTCGTCGAATTGAGCGATGGGCGAAGGGTCACGCGAGTGACATTGATGCGGGAAGGGCCGCATTACGTGGTCCAGGACGTGTCGTTCGTCTACGGCGACGGCCCGCAGGACCAGGCGCAATTGCTCAAGACCATGCGCGACGTGTTGGCGGCGAGAAACACGCACGCGGGAGGCGCCATCGAAGCGCCGCGCGGCGAGGTTGTTCCGGCATCCGCCGAATCGTTCTAGCGAGGCAGCGCCTCGAACCGTGCGAGCTACCGCTCGAAAGCGAGAACCCGCTCCCGTTGGTCGCTGGAGCCTGACTCAAGTGCAGCGACTTTCGCGAAGAAAGCAACCGAACGAGGCAGCGCCTCGAACGATGCGAGCTGCCGCTCGAAAGTGTGTCGCGCAACGGGCGTCGAGAGCTTGATTTCGCGGAATGAGGTCTGGATGATCGGCGCGTTATCGCGCGGAACTTCTGACCTTCGAGACCGTCATGCCCGTCACCAATTGGAAACAGCAGTCGTTCAATAACATCGTCAGCCTGCTCTACAACAACCCCCACCGCGTGATCGAGTACAGCGTTCGCGGAGCGGACGGGGAGTGGCGGAATCGAGGCGACGAACCGGCTCCGGTGGTGCGACTGTACGAACAGGACGCCCCTGAAGAGCGGACCTGCCTGCAGACGATTCAGTTCGTCCACCACGCGTTGATCCCTCCCGGGGGACGACACGTCAACGAACTCCACATCCATCCGGATGCGGAGGAAATCGTCGTCATCACCCGCGGCCGTGGGACCGCGTTGATCGGCGACGAACGGCGGGACGTGCAGACGGAGGACGTGCTCTACATCCCTCCGGGAGTGGAGCATGAGGTCAGAAACACCGGCGACGACCTGCTGGGCGTGCTGTTTGTGAACGTGCCGACGGGAGCCGGGTTGGAGAAACTCCAGGCCGCTCAAGCTGACTCGTGAACGGCCGAATGGGACCGCAATCACCGGGCAGGATGCAATGCGATCCAGCGATCGCTGCGTGGCCCGGTCTCTCAAGCCTTGTCGTGACCCGCAATTTGCCTGGCACTTGAGAGCAGCGAACCACCGGATCATTCGGAAATCGCGGCGGCTTATCGCCGCAATGAAGTGAACGTGTCACCCGTGGTCTTGGAACCATGCGACAGGATTGCCACGAGAAACACAAAAAGCCACAAAAAGTAAAGCCGCGAGATCGTCTCTTTTTCGTGTCTCTTTGTGTTTTTCGTGGCCATTTTCCGTGGCTTCCGTGCATTCCGTGGTTGTTCACTGATCTGAAATTGTGGGTAATGCGAAGTTCTCTCAAGCTTTGGAAACAGCCATGACGTCATCAGGTGACAGCAAGAGCCAATTCATTTCGCGTCGGCGGTGGTTGACTGCGGCGAGCATATCGGCGGCCGGGGCGTCGCTCTCCCACATGCCGGTCGCGGCTGATTCCGATCGGGCCGCGGAATCCAGACCGTTCCGGTATTGCTTCAACACCAGTTGCATCCGGGGACAGCGGCGGCCGCTGGCGGAAGAAGTCGATCTCATCGCTGCAGCGGGTTACGACGGACTCGAGCCCTGGATCGACGAGATCGAACGATTCGTGCAGGAGGGTGGGTCGCTGCCGGACCTTCGAAAGCGGATCGCCGACGCCGGGCTTGCCGTCGAGAGCGCGATCGGGTTCGCCAACTGGATTGTTGACGACGACGAACAGCGCGCGGCGGCGCTGGAGAAGTTGAAACGGGACATGGATCTGGTGCGGCAGATCGGCGGAAATCGGATCGCGGCCCCGCCGGCGGGCGCGAATGCCGCCGATGCCGGGAAGATTGACCTGTTCGTCGTGGCGGAGCGGTACCGGACCATTCTTGAGATCGGTCGGGAGATCGGCGTCACGCCGCAGATCGAAATCTGGGGGCCCTCCCGGAACCTCTCCCGTCTGGGCGAAGCGGTCTTCGCAGCCGTCGAAAGCGGACATCCGGACGCCTGTATCCTGCCGGACGTGTATCACATCTATCGGGGCGGTTCCGACTTCGATGGCCTCAAGCTGCTTTCGCCCGCCGCCGTGCATGTGTTTCACGTGAACGACTATCCCACGAGCAAGCCGCGGGAGGAGGCGACAGACGCGGATCGCGTCTACCCGGGCGACGGCGATGCGCCGCTCGGCGCAGTCATGCAGGCGCTCAATACCGCCGGGTTTCGCGGCGCGCTCTCGCTGGAACTCTTCAACCGCAGTTACTGGGAGCAGAACCCGGCTGAAGTGGCGCGACGCGGCCTGGAAGCGATGCGGCGGATGACGGGAACAACTGCCTGAGCAATACGGATGCTTCCTGTTCACCGTCTGTAGGCGGTCACTTTCTTTGCCAGCAGCCGCGGTAGATGGGGAACCCGGCCTGGCGCTTCTTTCGTTCGAAACTCGTGCGGTAATCCAGATCGTGCTCAGCCGGTCTCTCTTTCGGCTTCGGCTGTTTCTCGAAATCCCGGTGATGATCCATCAAGGAAGAAATCACACCAAAGTATTCTTCGACGTCGGTCCACGAATGTAAGAGGGCAGCGGGTTTGAGCAGCGTTGCGCAGAGATCGGCAAAGTGATCCGTAAAGACGCGGCGCCGGCGGTGCTTCCGCTTCCACCACGGATCGGGAAAGTAGACGTGAATCGCGTCGACCGAGTGCGGCTGAATGTAATTCTCAAAGACTTCGTGGACGTTCGCGCCGAGCACGCGGACGTTGGCCATCTCGCGTTTCTGAAGCCGTCGCGCCGCCCGGCGGCCTTCCCGGTAGTCGAGTTCAATGCCGAGATAATTCGTCTCGGGATGCGCCAGGCCCGCCGTCACCAGGAACAGGCCGCGTCCGGACCCGACGTCGATCTCGACCCGATTATCGTTCCCGAAGAACTCCCGCCACCGGAGAGCGCCGCCGTACTCGCGATCGACGTCTTCGAGCGTCAGAAAGTACGGCTTGAGATCGACCGGCGGCGGGGGTTTCGGCATTGATATCGGGGACGGTTCGAATGGACCGCGGATTTCGCGGATGCGGCGGATTTTCGCGGATACGACAAGAGGTGAGGAGGCCTCGGTCGAAAATGAGAATACCATGATCGGCCGGCGCTCGCGGTGGAACGACAAGCGATCGTTCCAATTGTTCGCTACTTCGCGACTCAGCCGCTCTCACTCAAGCCATCCGCAGCAACCCGCCTGATCCGCGAAATCCGCGGTCCATTCTCATCACACTACGTCTGGCGGTTCTCGCAATATTCCTTCACGAAGTCCATGTCGGCTTCGACTGCTTTCGCGACCATGCCGCTGATCATGCGGGTCGTCAGCTTTGCTGCAAGAGTCCGGGCGTTGGCCGTCATCGTCATGGCCAGCACGGTCGCTGCGCCTTCCTCGCTCACCGAGAACACTGTATCCCACACCGTCCCGTGACTGTCGGCCACGATCCGCACGCGGTCGTTCTCCACGTACTCAGTCACTTCGAGTTCAGTGGCGATCTCCTTGCCGTGCATCACCCGCGTCTCGCGAAACCGGGTTCCAACACCAGACTGCTGCTCGGTGAGGAATTCCACATTCACGATGTGCGGAACCGCCTCAGAGAACCGGCTGATATCGGCCACCGTGTGGAACACGATGTCAACCGGCGCGTTGATTCGTCTGGTGGCGGTGATGGGTGACATTAAACAATCCGCTGGCGCAGCCAATTAGTCAGAAAGAGCGATTCCGTCGCGTGAGGCCCATTTCACTAAGCCGGCGGCGAATGGCCGAATCCTGGTCCTGCTCCCACAATTGGCGAAACTCCTCGTGGTCTTGGGCCATCTGCGAGTCGATCTCTGCCTTGTGGTCGTAGTAGTATGCCAGGGCCGCGTGAATCTGAGCGAGCGAGAGTTGAGGATACTGAAAGTGGATCTCCTCCGGACTCCAGCCGTGCGCAAGCTGATCGAGGACGATCATCTTCACCTTATGACGCGTCCCTGCAACGCGTGCGACGCCTCGCTCGTCCAATTCGATATGTCCACCACCGACTGATGTCATCGTTCATTCTCCTGATACGATTTCATCAAAAAGGCAATAGATGTAATCCTCAGTCTGAACTCGTCAGGTGATCGCCTGCTTCAGTTCTTCCACGCCCCGTTGTCGGGAGCGTCCGGCTGCGCATCGGGTCCAAAGTAGCGCAGGCCGACCAGCGGTTCGGTACCGGTGTTCTCAAACGTCACGCCGGAGTTCGCTTTACTGCAGGAGACGAAAACCTCGTCTTCGGTCATCTCGCCAAAGCGGATCATGACGGGGGACTGGAGCGTCATCGACTCGATCTTTCCGCTCCCCTGCACCGTGATCCAGCCGTAGGCGCCGCCGTCCTTGATCGTGCACTTCGCGCCGGGCTGGAGCGTCAATTCCTTGGCGGTAAAGAGTTGCTGGCCGTCGACCTTGCCGTAGACGACCCACTTGTCGGCCCAGCCGTCCCCCTCTTCGCTGACGATCGGCTCCAGGTAATTGGAATCCTTGAAGTTGGGATCGACGTTCTTCTCCCAGTCGAGCGCGTCGACCATGTAGGCGTTGTCGTTGTGTTTGTCTTCGGGAAAGTCCTTCGTCAGCAGCGACCTTGGGACCATGCGGCCTTCGACCAGGCTCTGGTACATCCCGAAGACGTCGCTGCCCCACTGCGGCTCGTAGGTCACCAGCGAACCGGGCGCGTGAAGCACACAGGGCGGGATGAGCCAGCCGGTCCCCGGCTTGAGGCGGTACGCCTTCGAAAGATCCAGGATGCCGTTGTCACCCTCGTTCCAGCGATCGAGACAATCGACCACGTCCTGCTTGGTCGTTCCCGGCTCCAGCCCCATGAACGTGTACGGAAAATTGTTGCCGATCTGATTCATCTGCGGCGGGAAGTAATAACTCTCCGGCTTGCCTTCCTGCCCTACTTTGGCAGCCTGTTCGGCGTTCTGATGCATGTGATGCGGAATCGGCCCCATGTTGTCGAAGAACTTGGAGTAAACCGGCCACTTGCCGTACTTGTCCCAGATCGCCTCGCCGATGATCTGACCCTTCAGTTCCGCGACGGCATCCCGCAGTAGGAACCGCTCGCCGTTGTGGACGCAGTACGAAAGCCCTTCGTCTTCGTTGCGATTCTCGTTGGCGGCTTCGGTCGTTGAACCGAACCAACGTTCATCGATTCCGCCCCGGTCCATGCCGAGGGCGTAATAATCGGCCGGGTGCAGTTTCAGCCGCCTCCCGGGCTGCAGGAAGGAGCGCGGCACCCAGGTGGGGGCCAGCCGCAGGATCCCATCAGCGGCGGAAAGAGCATCAGCAGCAAGTTTGGCAACGTCTGGCATGTGTTGTGTCGATTCGTTCTAAGCGCTTATTTGAAGGGAGTCTGCGCCGAAATTCGGGCTGTGCCGCGTCGGGGGAAATCGCCCGCAATCGGGTATCACTGGCTTTGTCGGCGCTCGGTGGCGAACAGAGTGCGCCACTGGCGAAGCCGGTGGGGCCCGCTGTCCGGTCAACCCTGATTTGCAACTCGCCGAAATTCGTGACAACTCGGCATTCTGACCGGTCCCACGGCGATTTTCAAAGGTGAGCTGACACCCGACATTCGTCTCGACTCAAGCCACACGCTTCCCTAGACTCCGCCGCCCCATGTCCCCCGGCCGGCGGTCCTCCTGTTCGATCGGCCGGCACGTCCATCTCATCGCATCATCGAGCACGGAAGCCGTCGATGTACAAGCTCCTTCTCTCGGGACGCTACCTGCGGACCCGTTTCATCGCCCTGGCCAGCATCGTCAGCGTGATGTTGGGGGTCGCCACGATGATCGTCGTCAACAGCGTGATGGCGGGCTTCAGCGGCGAGATGAAGGTCCGGCTGCACGGCATTCTGGCCGACATGATGGTCGAGTCGGTCAGCAGTGACGGATTCGACGACTCCGAGTCGGTCATCCAGGCGATCAACCAGGTGGCCGGGGATCACATCGAGGCGATCACTCCGGTCATCGAAGTCTACGGCATGATGAGCTTCGACTGGCCCGGCGGAACGATCACCCAACCGGTGACGCTGGTTGGAATCGACCCCCAGGGCAAAGACATGGTTAGCGCCATCCGCCAGTACATGATGTCTCGTCAGGAGATTCGGGAAGACGGCCGGCTGGTCCGCGCGCCGCTGCGGCAGTTGGACGCCCCCTTCGATTGGGAACTGACCGACGAGGCGATGCAGCATCGCCGGGAATGGCTGCAATGGGAGCGAATCCGCGCCCGGGCGGAGCAGCATCAGGGAGCCGTGATGTATCCGGAACCGTCTGTCGAGGGCGAGTCGCTCGGCGGTGGTGATCCGTTCGCCAATGCCACGAACCCGTTCGACGACGACCCCCTCGCTGTCGACGACGAGCAGCCCGATGAGCAGATCGCGGACACGAGAGATCCCGACGCCCCCTTGTCGGCCCGCGTCTTCATCGGCGTGGGACTGATCAGCTATCCGTACGTCGAATCCGAGACCGGCAAGACGCGCACGATGATGATGCTCGAACCGGGCGAAGACGTGCGGTTTACGACGGTCACCACCGGAACTCCCGACGCCGCCCGTTTTGCGGCGACCGTCGCCGACGTCTTCAAGAGCGGCATGAGCGAGTACGACTCGACGCTCGTGTTCTGCAATCTCGAAGAGTTGCAACTCGCCCGCAAGATGCTCTCGCCGCTCGACGAGAAGGACTGGCGGAACGGTTCGGTCACCTCGCTGCAGATCAAACTGAAGGACTACGACGACGCGGGAATCGTCGCGCAGAAGCTGCTCGCCAGCCTGCCGGCCGGAGAATTCCAGGTGCGGACCTGGGAGCAGAAGCAGGGACCGCTGTTGCAGGCGGTTGAAGTCGAAGCCGCGATTCTCAACGTCTTGCTGTTTCTCATCATCGCCGTCGCCGGGTTCGGCATCCTGGCGATCTTCTACATGATCGTGGTCGAGAAAACGCGGGACATCGGCATCCTCAAGGCGCTGGGCGCCAGTTCCGGCGGCGTGATGTCGATCTTCCTGGCGTACGGACTCGGCCTGGGCGTCGTCGGCAGCGGGGTCGGCGTGGGGCTGGGACTGCTCTTCGTCAAGTACATCAACGAGATCGAAGACGGCGTCTCCTGGTTGACCGGGCGCAAAGTCTTTGACGAGACGATCTACTACTTCCACGAAATCCCCACGTCGGTCCATCCGGCGATGGTCGTCTGGGTCGCGATCGGTGCGATGGCGATCGCCGTGCTCGCCAGTGTGCTGCCGGCGCGACGCGCTTCGCAACTCGATCCGGTGCAGGCGTTGAGGTATGAGTAGAGCGGAATAAGCGGTACGTGAAGCAAGGGGTGCCACTGGCGTCCCGCCAGTGCCCTGTCAGGACTTTGTAATCAGGTTGGCTGAACCGCAAATCCGCACGAAACCGTGCGGGATTCGTGCTTCCGAACGAACCGCTCGATCCGAACAATTTGAATTGATGAACTACTATTGAACACCGGGCTCAGTGATCCCGGCTACGGGTTACTGGGACAGCGGCAAGATACTGACGTCCAATGCGAAAGGACTCGCAGATGGCAGCGGCGACCATGACGGCCGACGACTCACAAGTCACTTCAAGAACCGTACCGATTGCCAAACAGCCGGCGCCCACCCACGTGGCCGCCGTGGCGATCGACAAGGCCTATCGCAAGGGCGACATGAAGGTCCCCGTCCTGCGGGGAGTCGACCTGTGCGTCAGCCACGGTGAATTCCTGGCGATCGTGGGCCAGTCAGGTTGCGGCAAGAGCACGTTGCTCCATCTGCTGGGCCTGCTGGACGGCCCCGACGTCGGCGAAGTCCGGCTGAAAGGCAAACGCATCGACGACCTGCCGACGTCGACCCGCGACGAGTTGCGGAACCGCGTGTTCGGGTTCGTCTTTCAGTTCTATCACCTGCTGCCCGAACTCACGCTGCTGGAAAACGTCATGACGCCGATGATGATCCGGCACTCCGCCTGGGAGTTCTGGAAGCGGCGGACGGAGTTCAAGGAACAGGCCGAGGAGATCGTTCGCAAAGTCGGTCTGGAACACCGTCGCAGGCACAAGCCGTCGGAACTTTCGGGCGGCGAGATGCAGCGGGCCGCCATCGCCCGATCGCTCGTTGGGAAGCCGCAGATCCTCCTCGCGGACGAACCGACCGGAAACCTCGATGCGTCCACCGGCGGCGAGATCATGGACGTTCTGGCCCGGTTGAACGCCGATGAGGGGCTCACTATTATCATGGTCACACACGATGACCGCCTCGCCCACGAAGCGTCGCGGATTGTCCGCCTCTCCGAAGGCCGGATCCAGCGCCTCGAAGACGCGGCCTGAATTCAGTGGAACACTGACTTTCGATTGACCTCAGCGCCCGGCTCAAGCCGGGCGTTTTTGTGAACCTTTCGGTTTCGGCCCGCGTCCTGTCGGGAAGCCGAATGCCCTGCACCGACCACCCAGTCAAGATCCGCCCGCCATGCCACCCCAGGTCTTCGTCAACGGCGAACTGATCGACAAACAGGACGCGAAACTCAGCGTCTATGACCACGGCCTGCTCTACGGCGACGGAGTCTTTGAGGGGATTCGCGTTTACGGGGGACGCGTGTTTCTCCTGGACGAACACATCGACCGCCTTTACGAATGTGCGCGGGCGATCCGCCTCGAAATCCCGATGGCGAAGCCGGACCTGACCGAGGCGGTCGAAAGCACCGTCGCGGCGAACAAGCTTGAGGACGGCTATGTGCGTCTCGTCGTGACGCGGGGCGCCGGTTACCTGGGGCTCGACATTCGCAAGACCAGCGACCCGCAGATCGTCATCATCGCCGACACGATCACGCTCTACCCCGAAGAGCACTACCGGGACGGTCTGTCGATCATCACCGCCAGCACGATTCGGAACCATCCCGGCGCTCTCAGTCCGCGGATCAAGTCGCTCAACTACCTCAACAACATCCTCGCGAAGATCGAGGCCACCGACGCCGGCTGCCAGGAAGCGTTGATGCTCAACCACAAGGGCGAAGTGGCCGAATGCACGGGCGACAACATCTTCATTGTCCGCCGCGGCGTCCTCAAGACGCCCCCCACCGAAGCCGGCATTCTCGAAGGCATCACCCGCAACGCCGTGATCGGTCTCGCCCGAGACGCCGAACTGACCGTCCGGGAAGTCCCCCTGCTCCGCCACGACATCTACGCCGCCGATGAATGCTTCCTCACCGGCACGGCCGCCGAAGTGATCCCCGTCGTCAAGCTCGACGGCCGCCAGATCGGCGACGGCAAACCGGGACCGGTGACGCAAGACCTGCGGGCGCGCTTTCAACGCCTGACACGCGGACAGGATGGGTAGCCGTCTGGAACGGATTCTCTTCGCGTGGAAGCGAAGGCAGAACAGTCGGGCGGTAATAACCACGGTTTCGCGGCGGGCCGCAGGACACGCCCCGAAACAATCATCCCCTGTAACCGAAGAAATCGGCGCTGAGAAGTTGGAAACCTGCCCGCTCGCGTTCAGCGATTTGTTCGTCGACGGATCGGGGTTTCACGTAGCCGTGGCAGGTGGTTGTTGCGTACATTCCACCCAGGCAGGTGCGAACCACGATATGAGATACGACGATGATTTCTGAACATACTCAGAGCGTTGCGAGGCGAGCAAAGGCGATCTACGCCGAGAAGTTGCAGTCACAATTGGAACGTGAGTTTCTGAATCAGTTTGTCGCGATCGAACCGGAATCGGAAGAGTATTTCCTCGCCGAATCGTTCAGCAAGGCCGTCGCGGCGGCCCGCATGGCACATCCCGAACGCATCTCGTTTGTGATTCGAATCGGGCACGAAGCAGCACTTCACATCGGGGGCGCCGCGAAATGAACGGGCACGTTGACGACTCACGTCGAGCATTGTTGGAGTTCCGAGTCGGAAGCACGCCATCAGAACAATCCACCCCCGTTACGGCTTGGATCGATACGGCATTCGACGGCTTCCTCGTTTTTTCAAAGTCTTTGATCGAGAGTCTTGAGTTGGATCAAGAAGCGGCCGCGGAAGCAGTCTTGGCCGATGGGAGTCGTGTCACTTTGGAGTCGCACGTTTGCTACGTCGATTGGTTTGGTGAGGTAGTCGCGGCGCAAGTCATCGCGAACGAAGGCAAGTTGCCACTGCTGGGGACTGAGCTTCTGGCAAGCCGGAGATTAGTCGTGGACTACGCCAACGGCAGCGTATCGGTCACCTGAACAGTGACCGCGATTGAGCGCAAACGAGTACAACGGACCAAGCGCAGCGCAGTTCCGGCAGGATTCAGTTTCACCCACCCACGGCAACATCCCCCGTGCCGGAGCGGCGTCGCCGCGCTCCTTGTTCCAGCCTACTCGCGTGAAACACCCTCACGCGCTGCGCTCATCCACAACGCTCTGCGCGAACCCTTCGATCGTATTCTCCATGAGTTCAATCCGGGCGGCTTCGGGGCCGATGCGGATTCCGGTTCGGTGAGCCGGCATGCGGGTTTCGCGGATCTCGTTGTGGGCCAGGGTGACGTCTTTGGTCTGGCCCTGAACGTCGATCGCAATGCCCTCCTCGTCCCCGCTGTCAAGAATGCGGTTGTGCTCCACGACGTTGCGGTTGGCCCAGAAGTCTTCGCCGCGGGCGTCGTCGCGGAACAGGATGCCCACCTTGCCGCTGCCGGTGATCTCGTTGTGCCGCATCACGTTGTCGGTGTCGTTGTGGCCGATCGAGACGCCGTAGTTGCCGTTTTCGGCGATGCGGTTCTCCTCGGCGAGGCCGTATTTCACGCCCCAGCACCAGAAGAGGCCGATCGTGTTCCGCTCCAGTGTGCAGCCGCGGATGACGGGCCGCTGTGATCCGGAGCCGGGATGTACGCCCAGATCGGCGTTGTCGTGCGAGTGGCAATTCTCGACCCGGACGTCGTGGCAGATCTGGAAGGAAATGCCGTCGCCGTTGTAATTGCGGGCTTCGACGCCCCGGAACGTGTAGCGATTGCAGTCCTGAATGAAGATGCAGCCGGCGTAGTTGCCGTCGAGGTGCATGTTGTTCTCGCGGTTGCCGTCGAGAGCGATGTTCTCGATCGTGACGTCGCTGGTATACTCGCTGGTGAAGAGCGGGAACTGCGGCGCACAGATCGGTTCGGCCGAGAGCCAGACGTTCTCCCGGAGGCCGTCGCTGAGCTTGAAACGGTTGCCGGACCGGGCGACGAGCGTGCGCTTGATGACCTGTCGCGCACCGCTACTCGGGCTCTTGGTGATGATGACGATCCCGTCGCCGACCTGCAGACCGGCCGGGTCTTTGACCGTGATCTCCTGGTCGTACCAGTCGGAGTCCCCCGAGATAGGCAGCGGTTCGGACGCGATTTTGGTGATGACCGACTCGGGCCCGCTGCCGACGACGCGGATGCCGGACGGCAGGTAGATCGAATTCCGCAGCCTGTATTCGCCGGGCAGAATCTTGACCGTCCCGCCGCCGAGCCGGGCAACGTAGTCGACGCCCGCCTGGATCACCTTGTCGTCCTTGCCGTTGAGGTCTCCTTTTTCGTGGCCGATCGTCAGGGTGAGCCGCTTGTCCCAGTCGGGTTCGTACCGTTCGTCGCCGTCGGTGGCCCGCGGCCTGGTCACCTGCGGCGGCTCGCCGGCCCAGGCAACAGCGGCAACGCTCGCACCGGCGGCGGACAACGAGGTCTGGAGAAAGCGGCGTCGGGTGGGATGCATTGCGTTCATCGCTCTGTTCCTGCTGGCGTCAGCGAATTGCGACCGCGGCTCTCGCTTACAGCGGCGGCGACCATCATTGTAAACCGAAAAATGGTGAAGCGGAATCTGTGGCATTGGCGGCAGTCGGTGCGACCTGCGAAATCCGGGGCTCGAATTCTGACAGTCCTGGACGGCGGACCTGTGGATTGTGTTCATCGCTTGCAGCGCGGTTCGCATGGCGTTCCTCAAACGGCGGCAGCACCGAGGCCGCATCGATTCAGGCGCGAATGGCGTCGATACGCCAGAAAGCAAACAGTGAAAATCGGTCCCATCCGTGCTACTCACCAGCGAAAGTTTGTCGTCCTGCACAAATTGTCGCGTTCGTCCGTAGCGCACGCTGCCAGCGTGCGTCAACCGCCTCTGTGATCAGCGGGACGCACGCAAGGCTGCGTGCGCTCCGTGGTGGGGTTGCGGGCGACGCCCGCGCTGGGGTTATCTGCGTTCCATTCGAATTTCCTAGAGAGTCACTCGAACGGGGATCGAGAGATGTGTGTAAACGACAGGCTCTGAAGCAAATTCGACCGACGCAATGAGCCTCCGGATTGACGCGCCGGTTGCGCCGCCGGCTTGCGAGAGTCTTGCGTCGACTGCTGAAGAGCGTGAGGCATGGGGAAGGCACCCAGGCGGCGTGGCGAATATTCCCGATGAACTTGCACTTGCGCGGGAGTGCATAATGCGTCCCCAGGGTGATCGGCTATTTCACGCTGGGGAGCACAGTGTTGAACTTACTGCGCGGCTCAGAGGGACGCCCTCCCGAGGCGTGCCCTCGCGACGCGTGCCCTACCGAGGCGTGTCCAGTTTATACACCCAGGTTGCCCTGAACGCGGGCGAACGATTGATTCGCTGGAGAGGTCTTCATGCAGATTGCAAAAACTTTTGCCACATGTGTCAGCCGGGTGCTGCTTCTCTTGGGGGTGTTCCTGATTCCTGTTTCTGCCCGCGCTCAGAGCGTGGAGGAGCACGACGTTGAAACATTGGAGGCGGCGGAGGTCGGCGAGTATCGGCCTGAGCAGACGCCGGACGCGGCGGAGGTTGAGCGGTCGATCGTCGAACGCACCAACGAGTTTCGGCAAGAACACGACCGCAGTGCGGTGGAGCCGGACGAGACGTTGCAGACGGCGGCGCAGGAGTTCGCCGAGTACATGGCCCGCACCGATCGCTTCGGCCACACGGCCGACGGCAACCGCCCCAGCGGGCGAGCGGCGGACGCCGGTTATGAATTCTGCATTGTGGCCGAGAACATCGCGTATCAGTTTCAGACGCTTGGCTTCACGACCGAGGAACTCGTCGAGGGGTTTGTGACCGGCTGGAAGAACTCGTCCGGACATCGCGAGAACATGCTGAATCCAGCCGTGACGGAGACCGGCGTCGCGATCGCCCAGAGTGAGAAAACGGGCGTGTACTACGCGGTGCAGATGTTCGGCCGACCGCGATCGGCGGCGATCGAATTTTCGATTCGCAACGAGGCGGAGGAAGCGATCCGTTACCGCGTGGGTGACCGTGAGTTTGAACTGCCGCCCCGGTTTTCACGGACGCATCGCCGCTGCAAACCGGGCGAGTTCACGCTGTTGGAGAACGCGGGACCTGCACAAACGGAAGAGAGCGACGAGAGCCGGGAGGTGGGGACCTTCAGCGTGGAAGGGGGCGAGCGGCTGGTGGTTGGTCGGAATGCGGACGGGGAACTGGAGGTGTCGCGGAAAGAGACGGCGGGAGAGCGGTGACGCGGTTGGGACGTGAGTGCGCGGTTGCGCTTGCAGCCGACCACCAGCGACCCCGCGCGGAGACGGATGAGACGTTGTTGTGGACCACGAAGGCACGATGGGCACAAAGGAAGGGACAGCGCTCCGCTGCGGGTCGCGGTTCAATGGGATGCGTGGACTTACGTGGGTTGCTCGCGGAGTCGCGGAGGGGAGGGGGCGGACGGGCTGGGAACGTTGGGACTCGATCCGGGAGACCGAGAGTGCAAACCGTGAGCGCCGCCACTTGATGCGAATGTCCGAGCGCGATTCAATCGGCGCTGCTCATGTGCCCTTCGCGCATCTGTGCCCGCATTCCCGGTGGAAAGGGTTCACCAATGCCTTGTGAATAACGCTCGACCCATTCGTGATAAGCGGGTGAATCTCCGCGCCGGTGGAAGATCGACCCATCGCAGTGGACTTCCCCAGTGTTAGTGGGCGCGACGTCAGCATCCAATTCTGCCCGATTCCCGCCACTCCGGCAACGGGATTCAACTCTGCGGCTCTGCGCCTCCGCGAGACACCCCCCAGAATCAAACCACTTCGCGACCTTCGTTCCCTTCTGTGTCCCCC
>QQVO01000010.1 GCA_003388505.1 Planctomycetota bacterium | reverse complement strand
CCGCAAGGGTCGTCCGCTGCTCAATCGTGCGCTCTCCCGCGGGAGTGTCCAGCGCGGCGAGAGCGTCTGCTGGAAGAGCAATCACATTCTCGGGCGGACCGTCAGTCACCGACAGCCGGAATCGCCCGATCAGGTGGCCTCTGCCGTGCAGTTGCTCCAGCGCCACCCTGAGGGCGGCCCCCGGCTCAATCTCTGCGGGAGAATTCAGGACGAACACTGCGTGATGCGGCGCGCCGACCTGCGGGTGAATTCCCCACGCCGTCGATTCGTTCCCGTCGATCGCGTGCTGGATCGTCCATCCCTCCTGATCAAAGTCCGCGTTCGCCTCACCGATCGCCAGTACTCCCCCCTCCGTTGTTCCCGGCGGAACAACTTCGATCCGGAACTCCGTGAGATGGAGATTCCCGTTGTCCTGTCGCCCCGGTCCCTTGTGCGGGAGAGACTCATCGGTCAGCACCTCCAGGCGGACGGCCGTGATCTGCGACAATTCGGTTGTCCCCCGGACGGTCACAACGTCTTTCTCAGGCCGTGCCCCGGTCGACAGCACGGATCCATCTTCGAGTCGCTGCAGCGTCGCACCGTCCGAAGAGACGAGGGAGTCAGGCTCCAAAGCCAGCGGTCGCCACACCGCGGCCTCCCCCCGCGCCGCCTCCCACTCCGCAACCATTGCCAGATTGCCCGGTTGCAGCAGCACCTCTGACTGGCTCTGTTCCGCGGCTGCCAGCAGGTCCGTCCATCGACGACGCTCTGCCGCGATCGACGCATCGCGGTCAAACGACACATTTCCCTTCCCGATCCCCGCGAAGACCGCCTGCAGCGCGTAGTAGTCTTCCTGTGTAATCGGATCGAACTTGTGCGCATGGCAGCGGGCGCAATTGGCCGTCGTGCTGACAAACGCCCCCATCGTCTGCGTCACCAGGTCGTCGCGGTCGAGGTACTCAAACGACATCGGCGCCGTCGTGGCCGCACTGTGGTCGTACGGGCCGGCCCCCAGATATCCCAGTGCGGCGGTGAGTCCCGGCTGCTCCGGAAAGAAGACATCGGCCGCCAGTTGCTCGCGAATGAACCTGTCCCACGCCGTATCCCGGTTGAAGCTTGCGATGACGTAATCCCGATAACGCCAGGCGTTCGGGCGGAACACGTCATGCTCGAACCCATGCGAATCGGCGAAGTGAATCGTGTCGAACCAGTGCCGCGCCCAGCGCTCGCCGTACCGGGGAGAACCCAGCAACCGATCCACCAGCCGGTCATACGCATCATCGCGCTGATCCGCTGCGAACGCCTCCGTCTCATCAATCGTCGGTGGCAGGCCGTGCAGATCGAATGTCACCCGTCGAATCAGCGTCCGCCGATCCGCCTCCTCAGCCGGAGTGAGCCCTTCCGACACCAGCCGGTCCAGAACGAACGCATCGATCGGGTTCATCCCGCCGCGATTCGGCACGGGCGGCCTGACGAGCGGTCTCAGCGACCACCAGTCCGTTGCCTCCTCGGCGCTCACGCCTTCCGGTCTGACCGTTCGCGGGTCCGCCGCGCCGCGGCGGACCCATTCCGTCAACACCGAAATCTCGTCGGCCGGAAGTTTGTCATCCGGCATCTGCAGGTCCGGGTCGCTGTGGCTGATCGCGCGAATCAGCAGGCTCTCGTCCGGCTTCCCGGGCACAATCGCCGGTCCGCGTCCGCCGCCTTCTTTCCAACCGCTCCGCCAGTCCAGCGTCAGCCCCCCTTCCATCTCGCCAGACGTATGCGAGTGGCAGCCGTAGCACCGCTCGCGCAGAATCGGCTCCACCTGCTCCCGAAAGTACAAAGTCTCCGGATCGTCCCCTGCCTCTCCGCGAGCGGACGTCGCGACCAGATCGCACAGACCGCCCGGGACGAAGCAGACGAGAGCGAACGAACGGACGATCCCTCGTGCACGGCGAAAACGCTGCATCACGGCAGACTCTCTGAAACCTGCTCACAGACCATAAAGCGAAATGATATCAGCTTCCGCCATTCATTCGGAGTCGTCATGAGAGTCGAAAACGCGCGGGATCCAATCGTACCGATTACAACGATCTGCGGAATGCTTGCATAATCGAAGAATTCGGCCTGGGTTCTCCATTGGGACTCTTGAATCTATTCGACGACTCCCGTTTCGCGTCGCCTCACGACTGTACGAGCTACAGTTAGGGAGTTGTCCGCAAAGCTTTCACATACACCGCCTTGCAAGGAAATCTTTTCCACCGGCATCGCGCTTTGCGAGACGAGTTTGAGAGGAGGCCGCGGAGTGCCGATTGTTCGGCAATGCAGATCCCCCAATCCGCTTGCCGGCGGAAGCGCATGGAATCGCAGGCATTTAGCCCGGATTATTCATGACGAGGGCCCGGTTCACTATAAGCGTTTGCCAAACAGCAGGTTATCGAGAAGTTGCCCAAAGCGCCGCGCTCTTCGAACGCATTACACGCCGACGCCAAGTCAACGGTGACGCACGCTGGCAGCGTGCGCTACGAATAATCCGGGTTAGGTTGAGACCCTTGGGGTACACACCGTGTCGCTTCGACCGTCCTTACGATTCGCTGAGAATCCCTCTCGTAGTCGCCGCGGTGCAACCACGACGGAATACTCGGTCCTGATGCTCGCTGTTTTGGCAATCGTCATCCCCGCTGTGGTGCTGCTGGGCGATCTTGGGGCGCACGTGTTCAGCGAGGTAAGACGGCCGCTCAACGGAACAAGTCTTATCGCAGCAGCGGGCTCCCCCCCCGCCGCCGAGCGCTGCTTCTGCGACGCTCGGGAGGGGCGAGTGGTTTAGACAGGCACGGTGGATAGGAATCGGCAGCGCGGCGATTGCGGCGATCGCTGTCTCAGGGTTGGTTCTCAGAAAGAAGTACGTCAGGAAGATTGCCGCTCCCCGTCCGCTGGCAACCCACGTCGAGACGCGGTCAAGCCTCAGCGGTAGCGGGCGGCGCCAGCAGATTCTTCGGTGGCTCGCCAACCACCCGGAAAGTCTTTTTCAAGGCGATCTCAGCGTACGGCACGTGATGATGACCTGCTCCGCGACGCTGCGGCCCAATGACACAGTGCGACGGGCGCTCGACATGATGGAGCAACACCGCGTCGACTATCTGCTGGTGACCGACGCCGATGAAAAGCTGTTGGGGCTCGTCAGTCACCATTACCTGCAAGAAACGAGCGCCCGGCGAGTCTCAGATGCAATGCTCGCGAAGCCGTTCTTCGTGAGTTCCGAGGCGATGCTGAGCCCGACGGTGACGCACATGCTCAACGAAGGCGTGTCTTGTGTCGCCGTTGTCCAGGATGACCGGGCGATTGGCATGGTGACGACGATCGACATTCAACTCACATTCCAGGCCGTGCTGCAAACCCTGGCACGGGCGTCAGTCGACGGACAGATCCCCCAGCCGGATCCGGTCGCGACTGTATGAATCACACCGAGAGTTGACTCTGCCCGTCGTCGGCTGCTTTCACAGATGCGAATCCGAGAGCGACTGCGAATCACGACTTCGTGAGCGAGGTCTTCATCAACAAGTACCCGAATACACCGATGCCGATCAGCAGCGATCCATACTGCATCGGAGTCAGATTCTCCCAGGTGTCTGAGGCATACCGCTGATAAAAACGCATGTAGTAGTGGAAGCGTTCCGAGAAGTTGACGGCGAGGAAGTACATGGCATGGCGTCCGGCAATGGGACTCGGAGGCAGGCGGTCGCTGGCTACGGCGTCGACCCAGGCAGTCCGCGCTCAGCGATCTTTGAGGTGTCGACCGTTTCGGCCCGGAGAGAGCGGCCGGTATCAGAGTCTACCCCGCAAATCGGCGCTGCGCCGGCGGGAAGAGGGAGAACAGAAATTGCTGACGTTTCACGAAGGGCAAACCGACTCGGGAGCGGCCCGAAACCGTTCCAGTTCACGCACCACGCTCTGGAGATCAGGCTGAATCGAGTCGAACAGTTGCGCCGCCTGTTCCAGATGTTCCGCCTTCGCCGCATCTTCGATGCGCTGCGCCTCCGCAGACCCCGCCCCCTTGAAGGTCCGCAGGTTCCCCTTGATCGTATGGGCCAGACGCGCCGCCTCGGCGGCGTTGCCGTCCTCGAGCGCTTGAGCCAGTTTCTCCCGCAGTTCCGGCAGTTCGGTGAGACAGGCGTCGACGACGACGGCGAGCAAGTCCCGGTCTCCCTGCGCCGCCGCCATCGCCGCAGGCCAGTTGATGGGACCGTTCTCGTCGACTGCGCTCTCTTCCGGCGTCGCCTGAGGCGGAGCGTCCCCTTCACTCGAATCGAAAAACTCCGCGAGCGCCGTCTGCAACTCACGAGGGCGGATCGGTTTCGCGACGTATCCGTCCATGCCCGCTTCGAGGCACTTTTCGCGATCGCCCTTCATGGCGTGCGCCGTCATGGCGATGATCGGAATGTGACCACCGGTCGACTTCTCCCAGATGCGGATCTCGCGCGTCGCGTTGAGGCCGTCGAGTTCGGGCATCTGGACGTCCATCAGGACGGCGTCGAAGCCGGAGTCGCGTTTCACCGCTTCAACCGCTTCGCGTCCATTGTTCACGACGGTCAGTTGGTGGCCCCAACGAGAGAGCAGGCCGACCGCCAGCTTCTGGTTGGCCAGGCTGTCCTCTGCCAGCAGCAGGTTGAGCGGTGGCGCGTCCGCGGCGGATTCGAGCGCGTCGTCGCTCTCGGCCGACGCAACCATCGGGTGCGTGCCCATCGCGAGTGCGATGGCGTCGAGCAGTTCCGATTGTTTCACCGGTTTCAGCAGATAGGCGGAGACTCCGAGCTGCTCACAGCGCCGGGCGTCTCCCTGCCGATCGAGCGAAGTCAGCATCATCACGACTGTACTGCCCAGCGCGGGGTCGTCCGCGATCTGCTCGCTGAGCCGGAACCCGTCGACTTCAGGCATGCTCGCGTCGGTCAGAACAAGCTGAAACGATTCGCCGGTGCGCGAAGATTCTCGCAAACAGGCCAGCGCCTCCGCGGCGTTTGCGGCGGAGGTCGGATGCATTTTCCAGTTCCGGCACATCTCTTCCAGAATCGTGCGGTTCGTCTCATTGTCGTCGACGATCAGCACGCGCAATCCGAGCAGATTGCTGACATCGGGCGGCGCGACCCGCGCCGCCTCACCCTCCGGTTCGCCGAAATCAGCGGTGAACGTGAACGTGCTGCCCTCTCCGGGCCGGCTCTCCACATCGATGTCCCCCCCCATCAGTCCCGCAAGCCGGGAACAGATCGCAAGACCCAGTCCCGTGCCGCCGAAGCGACGCGTGGTGGACATGTCCGCCTGTTCGAAGACTCGGAAGATCCTCTCCCGCTGATCGTCATGAATGCCGATCCCCGTATCGCTGACTTCAAACCGGAGTTTGAGCGTCGGGTCGCTGCGATCAACGAGGTGGACCCGCAGCACCACCTCGCCTTCCTCCGTGAACTTGACGGCGTTGCCCACCAGGTTGACGATGACCTGCCGCAAACGGAGGCCGTCTCCGACGATGAATTGCGGGATTTGGGGATCGACGTGATAGAGAAGTTCGATCCCCTTTCCGTAAGCGCGCACTCCCAGCGCCTTCATGGTGTCGCCCAGCATTTCGCGGAGTTCGAACGGCGCAGATTCCAGTTCCAGCTTCCCCGCTTCGATCTTCGAAAAGTCGAGCAGATCATTGATGAGGTCCATCAACGACTCGGCCGACTCGCGGACGGTGTCAAGGTAGTCGCGCTGCTGGGCATCGAGATCGGTCTCGAGCACGAGTTCGGTCATTCCGATCACGGCGTTCATCGGAGTGCGAATCTCGTGGCTCATGTTGGCCAGGAATTCGCTCTTGGCCCGGTTGGCCGATTCGGCCGCCTCCTTCGCGGCGGCCAGATCCCGCAGCGCCTGCTGCCGGTCGGTGACGTCCCAGAAAATCGCCTGCGTCCCGATGATGCGGTCCGAAGAGTCCCGGATCGGCGTCTTGCGGACTTCAAAAAACGACGCCCGATCGCCGCTGCGGTTCTCCTCGATATCCGAGAAGACCTGCCCCGTTTCGATCACACGCCGGTCGTCCGTGCGGTATTTCTCCGCAAGATCCGGAGGAAAAAAGTCGTAGTCGGTGCGGCCGATGACCTCGTCGCGCGGCCGTTCGAGCAGTCGGCAGAGATTGTCGTTGGCGAACGTCACGCGTCCGTCGAGATCCTTGCGGACGAGGTAGATCGGCAAGTTGTCGACGAGCGAGTGGTATAGCTGCTCGGAGTGCTTGAGTGCGTCGTCGGTCCGCTTGCGGAGAGAGATGTCGCGGCAGATGCCCACCAGCCCGATGATCTCGCCCCGAGAATTGCGGAGTGGAACCTTCGTCGTCAGAATCGTCATTCGCTTGCCGGCGGCCGAGACGATCTCCTCTTCCCGGTTCAGGACAACCTTGCCCCTGGCGAGGACGGCGTCGTCGTCGGCCCGGTACTGCTCGGCAAGCTCCGGCGGACAAAGATCGAAATCGGTTTTGCCCCGAACGTCCTGCTCCGAATCCAGTCCGAACTGCTTCAAATAGGCCTCGTTCGCCGTCACCAGCCGGAACTCGGCGTCCTTGATGAAGACAATGTCCGGCAGGGCGTCGATCAGCGTCCGCAGGCGGTCCCGTTCACCCTGCAGAGCCTCTTCCACTTTGTGGTGAGCCGTGACGTCGCGGGAGACCCCCAGCGTGCCGATGATGCGTCCGTCAGCGGAGCGCAGAGGAACCTTCGTCGCCGACACCCAGGTCACCGTCCCGTCAGGCCAGGTCAACCGTTCTTCTTCGTCGACCATCGGCTCGCCCGTCCGCATCACGCGCTGCTCGTCGGCCGCAGCTTTTTGCGCATGCTCGTCCCCGAAAAAGTCGGCGTCCGAAAGCCCGACGGCCTCATCGGGGTCGTTGAGACCAGATCGCGCCGCCTTGGCGCGATTGATCCTCAGAAAGCGTCCTTCCGCGTCCTTGAAGTAGATATTGTCCGGAATCGCGTCCATCAGGCCGTCCATCAGCATCTTTTCCGATTCGAGATCGGCTTGCGTCCGCTCCCGGCGTCTGGCCTCGTGCTCGAGCTTTTCGACCGCCTGCTCCAGCTCCGCCGTCCGCTCGCCGACCCGCGCTTCAAGCGACTGCTGCGTGACTTGAATTCTCTGATCGTCCGCGATGCGCTTCACGCACAGCGCCGTCGTCGTGCCGATCGCAAACAGCGATAGTCCGATGTTGATCCACGCCTCGGAATCCGGCGGGCCGGAGACGCCCGCCATGGTTCGCGAGACGACAAAATCAATCACGACAAGCAGCGATGTGACCACAGCCAGCGAACCCGTCAGCCGCAGACTTCCCAGTGAGACGGTCAGCAGCAACACGGCGACGTACAGAACGCCGACCGCCGTCCCCTGCGAGATCAACAGATCGATTGCAAAGATGAAGGCCACCAGCAGCAGCGTTCCCACGATTCGCGGAACGGAAGAACCGGCTGCAGAGGGTTGAGTCGACATCCGATCGGTCGCACTGGACGAGTGGTCCGTCGATTACAAGTTCGCAGGTGGGGCGGTGTTTACGGAAGCACGAAGCCCGCAGGGTTGCGTGGGAATTCGCGCTCCAGCCAACTCGTAAACTCAGCCCTGTCAGGGTACGGGCGAGACAGGACGATCCGGGAAGCTTCCTGGCGGAATGCATTGTAACGAATCTGCGCTGCGAAGGGATTGTGCGACGGACGATTCGACCCGGAGAAACCCCAACCCGCACACCCTCGAGGCGGAACGTGAGCTAGGCTTTCCTGCCCGGTGCGCGCCGTTTCGGGAGCGGAGACAGTGTGCTCGCCGGAGGGCGATCGCACAACGCGACTCCGCCACAATCCCGGCGGCGATGACGCCTGCCACAGCCGAACCCGCGCTGGTCTTCTCCGCGGCCGACCAATTTTCGATACGGAATGGGCGAGATCACACCAATCCTGGAACGCTTGGGAGCGGTCGGCGGCGGCGGCGCTGGCGCCGCCGCGCTCGGGTTGATCTGCCTGATTCAGTACGTGCTGCATGTCTGCCACGGGCGCCGCAGTCGCAGGCAGAACAGGCTGATCAAGTGGGAACTGGAACTGGTCGTCGACCGTCTCTCGTGCATGGAGTCGGATCGGCTGCTGGCGGAACTCGAAAGCCGGGTCTTGCATGAACTGACCGATGCGGCGACCGTCGAAGAGGCGGCGGAGACGCTGCTGGACCATTGCATTCCGGATGCCGAGACAGGTTTCGGAATGTTCGTCGAACTGGCCCCGGGAGAGTCGCCCTGTATCCGTGTGGCCCGTGGGCTTTCGCCCGAGACGCGCCGCCGTCTGGTGGTCGACGCCGACTGGATCGACCGCCTGTCGCACCAACGCTTGTTGCGCCTCACGAATCGCGAAACCAGAAGGTCGAGCGTCTTCAAACGGCTCTCGCCGGATGAAAAAGAGGTGGTGAGCAATCTGTTCGTATTCCGTGTGGGATCGGCCTCGCATCCGTCCGGAATGCTGATCGCGTCGGCCCTCAAACCGGAGGGGGCCGCTCTGGAGGCGCGCATCGAACTCATGGTCCGCCTCCTCGATACCATGACCAACGTGCTGCACCGCACGAAAGCGCTCCAACAGCAGCAGAATGAACTACGGCTGACCCGCGAGATCCTGGAGCTTCGCCGCCTGGTCGACACCCACATCGGCACGCCGCTCGAATTGCTGGACGAGTTTCTGGGGCGAGTCGTTCAGACGGTCGAATTCGATCGGGCCGCACTGTACCTGTGCAATGGAACGGAACTGGACTCCAGACCGCTGGTTTGCGTCGGCAGCCGTCTGCCGCGCTCGATCATCGACCTTTGGAAGAAAGACGAGGCGTCCCTCGCACGCAAAGGTCTCCGCACGACGGATCGATTCTGTCTCGGAACCGGAGACTTGCGGTCGCTCAGGGCGCGCTCCAACATGACCTCCGCCTTCGTCGCCCCGCTCGTTCACGACGACTCGCACATCGGCGTCATCTGCCTCACGCGCTCCGGAGACGGCGTCATCTCCGGCAGCGACCGCGAACTCCTCACCTGGTCGGTCGACTATCTCAAGGAGACGATTCTGCGGTCGGTCGATCGGGCCATCATCGAGCAACAGGCGCGGCGGGACGCGCTCACCCAGCTCGCCAATCGCGGAACGTTCGACCGTGAAATCAACCGCCACGTGACGGAACGCCCCCGCGAAGGTTCGGTCTGCTCGCTGATCATGCTCGACATCGATCGGTTCAAACAACTCAATGACCGCTACGGCCACCAGGCCGGCGATGAAGTGTTGCGCAACATCGCGCGGATCATCCAACAGTGCGCCGCCCGCACGCGCTCGACCGATCGTCCGCTGGCGGCCCGCTACGGCGGAGAAGAAATGGCCGTGCTCCTGCCCGGCGTGGGACCGGAAGGCGGAAAGCGGATCGCGAACGAAATCGTCGAAACCGTCCGCCAGAGCGACGTGTTGTATCAGGGCGTGACGATCACGCCGACGATCAGCGCCGGCGTGGCCACCTCGCCTCAGCACGGTGTGACGGCGGCGCAACTCATTGCCTCAGCCGACGCGGCGCTCTACCTCGCCAAGAATCTCGGCCGCGACCGCTGCGAAGTCGCCGAAGATTTCGAAGAACCTGAAACGGAGCCGGTCAGTATCCCCCTCAAAGCTGTTTGATCGGCCGCGGCCGCCGATTCTTCAAGCTGATCGAAGTGGAACCCGTCGATCCGCGTGACCGTGAGTGCGGAGACCAGCATCTGAGCGGCGACGACGGTCAGCCAGAGTCGTCGCGAGGGTCGCGGTCGCTCTTGGGACAAACCGCCGCTTTCCTCCAGCAGCCCGGCTGCGACCACGAGCCACGGCATCAGGATGATCCAGAGCCGCGCCGCTTCCCCCATGTTCTTCCCGGAAAGCCACAACAGCCCCCAGATCGTCAACATCGCGACGACGAGCGGCAGGTGACGCCGGCCTCGCAGAGATTGAATCACCCCCGCGATTGCAAGCATCGCCAGCGGCGCTCCCGCAGCGAACGTAAGTTCGAGCGGATTGATGAGCAGCCACTTCCAGGCGGTGCGCACATTGTGATCGTAGAACAGGGCGTGATTCTCCAAGTTCCACCGCCAGACTGCGAACAGATTCAGATCGCAGAACGCCCACAGGATCAGCAACGGCCCGAAAAACCCGCAAGCGCCACCGACGAGACAACGCACGCTCTCCCGCACTCGCAGACGGCCCGCGTCTTCGTGCCAGCCGGGATAGGCGTCGAGCAGAGTCCAGAGAGTGATGATCGCGGCAGTTGGCAGGAAGGCCAGACTGCACATCATCCCCCACGATAACACGAACCCTGCCGCTGCGCAGGCCGCGACCGTTCGCCGGCGCCAGCCCCGGAACCACAGCCACGCGGCGAGTAACGAAAGAAACGGAAACAGCACGTCTGACTTGGGCAGAAACACGGCGACGGCCGGTACAAGCGGCCAGAGGGCGACCGCATAGTACGCTGCCGCACGGTCGACTCGCTCCGCAAGAAGCAGAAACAACGGGACGACGACCGCGGCGGCTGACAACTGCACAAGGAGAGTCCAGAGCCACAGGCAGGCGGCATCCGTTTCGTTAAAGACATGGGAAGTCGATTGCGAATTCTGCCGGATCGTCTCGACCGCTGCTTCAACCGCAGCAGGCTGAGTGGCCAGCACCGCCTCCTGCAAAGCGGGACTCCCTTCCAGCATCTGGAGAAGTCCTCGAAACATCAGCGTCAGTCCGGGAGGATGCGTGCCGATGTGCAAATAGTCCCGCTCGGCCATGAGTTCCTCATAGCCGGCGAGAAAGTCAGCCGTCGTCGCGACTTCGTACCGGGCCTGCCAGAAGTAACCCGAGGAGCGCGGATAGTACAGTACGAAAGGCGCTTTCGAGAGCCCCGCGACGCCCGGCACGGCGGTCTGCACGGCCGTCAGCCAGAGAAACCCGGCGATGAACAAACCGGCAAGCGGGAGGAACGCGCGTCGCCCTGGTTCTCGGCTGAGCCACTGAGACGCCCACGCGACCCACCCGACGTACACCACAGCCGCCGGAATCAGCATCAACAGTCCTGCCAGCGTCTCGGCAGAAAACGGTATCCGCGGCCACGTCCACTCCCCGGCGACGCCGAGCGGAATCTCCGTTCCCCACAAGAGGGCCGCGCTCAATCCCGAAGCGACGGCGATCAGCGTCAGCAGCAGCGGTGGTCTCATGCCGGATCGCTTTTCGGGATTCGCTCCGCGATGGACTCAATCGCTGACCGGCATGCACACCAGCGCCGAACGCAGACTGCCGAGTTCTTCCAGTTCCCGGCGGGCCTGGCGCACATTGCCCTCAGTCGCGCGGTGAGTCATGATCACCAGGGGCACGGGAGCCGGTTCGTCTCCGGCCGCTTCATCAAGCTCCGGCGCTTCGTGCTGAATGACCGACGCCAGGCTGATGCCGTTGCGCCCCAGGATGTCGGTGATGTCGGCCATTACGTGCGGCCGGTCGTCCACGTTGAATCGCAGATAGTAACGACGGTACATCTTCTCCGCCGGTTGCACGGGAATCGGCGTGTGCTCTTCAAACAGATCGAGGCGGGGAAACGTCAATTGGGCGCGGCCGATCGCGACGTCGATGATGTCGGCCACGACCGACGACGCCGTCGGCATCTGACCCGCGCCCTGCCCGGAATACCAGGTGGGACCGACCGCGTCTCCCCTCAGGGCGATCATGTTGTACGCCCCGTCGACTTCCGCCAGCGGCCGATGACGCCGGATCAAAGTCGGTTGCACGTGCATTTCCAACTCACCGTCAGTCAGCTTCGCGGTCGCCAGGAGTTTGACGGCGTATCCCAGTTCGTCGGCGTACTTGAGGTCGGCCAGTTCAATTGTGTCGATGCCCTGAATCGGAAAGCTCTCCAGCGATACCCGCGTGCCGAAAGCAAGTTGCGTCAGCAGCGTCAGTTTCTGCGCGGCGTCCGTCCCGTCGACGTCCATGGCGGGATCGGCCTCCGCGTAACCGAGCGCTTGAGCCTGCGCGACGGCGGCCGCATAGGGTTGGTCCTTGTGGAACATCTCCGTGAGGATGAAGTTGCTGGTTCCGTTGATGATCGCTTCCAGACAGGTCGTCTGGTTGCCCGCCATCGACTGGCCGAGCGCTGCGATAATCGGAACTCCCCCCGCCACCGCCGCTTCGAACGCGATGCACCGTCCCCGATCTCGAGCCCGGCGGAACAGTTCCGGTCCATGTTCACACAGCAGGGCCTTGTTCGCGGTGACAACATCCTTGCCGGCCTCAAGCGCCGCCAGCACGATCGTCCGGGCCGGTTCGATGCCGCCGATCAGTTCGACCACCAGATCGATGTCGTCGCAGTTGACGACGCTCATCGGATCGGTCGTCAACCGCTCCGCGGGGATCTCGATCGGGCGCGGTTTCGCCGGATCGCGGACGGCAACCGCCCGCAACTCGATCGGCCGCCCGGCCCGGCGCTGCATCCGTTCCGCCTCATGTTGGATGAGGCGGGCCGCGCCGCTCCCGACGGTGCCTAGGCCGATCATGCCGATTCGCAATGGTTGCATGCCGTCAGAGTTTTCCAGAATTACCTGTCCGTCGGAACCTCGCAGTTGCGATTAATCCTGTGAGGAGGTTGCGCCGCTGCACCCTTCGGCGATTCAGGCGTTTCCGTCTGAATGTTTCGGCAGGATCGCGATGCAAAGCTCGCCGCGACCGGTAGCGACTCGTTAATCGTCGCGATCAATTGCGGTTGCAGAACCGGCGGATGGTAGCCGCTGATTGACGAACTGGACAGACCGGGCGTTGGAACCGTCTTCCCGCGTCTCTATAATCCCGGTTCGTCGAAAGGGAAGGCAAGTGCGAATGATCGACCGCAGACGACATCATCGACCAGCCTCAACCAGACCGCCGGTTCGCATCGGCGCGGTGAGTTACCTCAACTCGAAGCCTTTGATTGAAGGCCTCGCCGAGACCGCTCCCGAGGCGTCGCTCCTGTTGGACTACCCCAGCCGCCTCGCGGATGAACTGGCGGCCGGCCGACTCGACGTGGCGCTGATCCCGTCGATCGAGGCATTCGCCGACCCGGATTACGAGGTGGTCTCCGACGCCTGCGTCGCGGCGCGGGGGCCCGTCCTCAGCGTCAAACTCTACAGCCGCGTCGATCCGGGGGCGATACGCTCGCTGGCCCTCGATGAAGGCTCCCGCACCAGCGCGGCTCTCGTGCGGATCATTCTCGAAGAACGCTACGCCGTCCGGCCCACCCTGCGACCGCTGCCGATGGGAAGCTCCGTCAGCGACAGCGAAGCCGACGCCGTACTGGTCATCGGCGACCGCGCCATGCATCCCCTCGACGAGGATTTCGCTGAAGTCTGGGATCTCGGTGAAGTCTGGTCCAACTGGACCGGTCTGCCGTTCGTATTTGCAATGTGGGTCACTCGCAAGGGCGTCCCGCTCGACGGAATCGAAGACGCCCTGCGGGAAGCCAGGGACGTCGGCTTGGAACGAGTCGTCGACATCGCCCGGCGGGAATCAGATTCGCTGGGAATCAGCCGGGACACCGCGGAGAAATACCTCACGCAGAACCTGCACTTCCACCTCTCCTCCGCCGAACGAAGCGGGTTGAGGCTGTTCCACCAGTTGGCGATTCAACATGGCCTCGCCCCCGAACACAGCCGACTCACCTTCCGCGAAGCTGCACCAGTCCCCGCCACCATCGCCGGCTGAGGCGAGAACTGATACCATCGCTGGCTGAGGCGAGAACTGATACCGTCGCCAGCTGACGCGACAACCGACATCGTCTCCTCGTCGGGGACGACGAAAACGGATGTCTGCTTCTTCGCGGTCGCGATTTGCTACGGCGCATCCTGAATCAGCAGGTTCACTCCCTTCTTGTTGGAGAGGGCGATGTCGAGCAGCCCGTCGCCGTTGATGTCGGTCACGCTGAACTGAGTGCCGATCCCGGTGTCCCGGCCTGCCACGATTTCGTGGCGGACGAACTCCGGTCCATCCTGCGACGGCTTCACTTCGTAGTAGTACATCCGGACCGGATCGAGCCCCCCCGGATCGTTCCCGTTGTGCGCGAAGTAGCGTTTCCCCGTAATCAATTCACGCGTGCCGTCGCCATTGAGGTCTGCGTAGTGCAGCGCGTGAGTCTGGGAATGGCTCTCGTCGATCACGTGATACGCGAACTCACCCTCATCGCCGCTGGACACGTTTTCAAACCACCACACGCCGTGAGCGTGCGCGCAGCTCATCATCACGTCCCGGTCGCCGTCGAGGTCGAGGTCTTCCGTGTAGATATCGGCCGCCGTCAGGGGATTCGCGTCGGGCGCCGGCGCCAGCCGATGCGGATGAAACGTCCACAGCGACTCGCCGAGCGTCTCGGGAGCTTCCCACCAGCCGTGGGGAATCACAATATCGGTCCGCATGTCGCCGTTCATGTCGCCCGCGCCGAGCCCATGGTAGTACCGGAACGTCCCGTTCTGCCCCGGGTCGCCCGGCTCGCTGACAGGGATGAACTCCCATTTGTTGTAGATGGCCTCACCGGTCGGAATCTCCATATACCCCATCTGCGCTTCCGGCTGTGATCCGAACACGATGTCCGGCCGATCGTCGCCGGTCACGTCGGTAAACAGCGGCGTCTCGTTGCAGATGCTGTGCCAGATCACGTGCTCTTTCCAATGGCCCTCTTCCCCCTTTGGGTTCTCGTACCAGTGAAACGGCTCGCCGGGGAACCCGACGATAATCACGTCGCTGTAGCCATCCTCATTGATGTCGAACGCCCAGTTGCAGAACGACTGGCTGTACCCCTCCCCCGCCCAGAAGTCTCCCGGAGGACGAATCTCATGCCGCGTCCAGCCGGGCGCTTCGTACCAGTAGTCGCCCGCCACGACGTCGTTCTCCCCGTCATTATTGAAATCAGCGACCGCAACCCCTTCCGACCGGAACCGGGGATCGAGCTGCACCCGCGTAAACGAGATTTCTCCCCCGGCAGCGACAAGCGAGAGTCCGTGAAAGAATCCGACAGTGAACAGTGCGGTTTTCAACATCGTTGTGCTCAGAGAGGCGAGGTGCAGGACAGACTTGCCGCGTGTTGGGACGGCAGAAACAGCAGCTTGACTTCCGCCGCACCGAGAATCAACTCCCACATTGGCAGACGAGAATTCCGTCGGTTGGCCGGGGCCGGAGCGAGCAAAGCGCCGTGAGACCCGGTGAATCGGCGTGAGCGGATCAGTCTAGGCGACTTTGACCGGAAGAGCACCCGGGTAAACCTTCAAGTCAGCGTCAGAACACCGAAAAGAGCGACCGCTTCAGATCGAACACCGGAATGGGCGCGAGTGACGTCGCTTTCACGCTGAGTCACGATCGCCTGTTTCGCTTGGTCGCGTCGACTGGTTCGTCGTGTTTCCGGCTTGGACTGGACGCGGCGGGAGAGTTACGCTCTTGCGCCCCGACTCACGCTGGTGGCGTCGCGCTTGTTCGGCGATGCGATGAATGTCGTAGTCGCATTCGGCGGCGAGTTTGCCTTTGATCGCCCGGATCTCATCGGTTGGATCAGGAGGAATCATTCTCAGTCTCCAAGAACTGTTGAGGCGTGCAAATAACCGGCAGATCATAACCACCCTCCCGACACGTGTTGACGATCTTCGTCTGGAGGTGCGGGTTCAGGATGTGCTTGAAGTTCCAGGTCACGAGAAATTGTAGCGCATTCACCGTGGCGATGGCGATATGTAAGGCGTCGCGCGGCTGGGATGCGGGAACCGCCAACCGGCTGACCAACAATTCGGCCAATTCCTCAGCTTCCGGTGACGTCTCAACCAGGTCGATATCCCTCACGAGATCAAGGCGTTCCTGTGCGGCGTCTGGATCACCGTCCCCACACTCTTCGAGTGTGATTTCTGAAACATAAAGATCGTAGCGAGCTCGTGCCGTTATCCACCACTCCCGCGTAACTTGTTGCCGCGCTGCAATCTTCGGGTCGGGATGCAACCGTCCTGCAATATTTCCGATCACAGTTGTTTCGAGATAGACAGAGTCCATCGCCGAATCCTATCGCGACGACCGGCCGGGGTCAGCGGGCGGGCGCGAGCGCCCTGACCATTCGACAACGGCCGGACCATCCGCTCCGATGCACCGTCTTGTTCGTCGCCGGTTTGGCTGTAGGAAGTTTCCGCCTATCGCTGGTGGGCCGCAAGTGCGAGGACCAACGGCAGGCAGGTGATTCTCGCAAGTCGGGTTTTGAATGAATCGAGCGTTGCGAGGGAATCACCGACGTCCCAGCTTCGACAAACTGCAGTTTTTCGGCGATCGAACTTGGTTCCAGCCTTGGCCACTCCACCGTCACGACTCAGATTCACCAACTCTTTCGTGCGAAGGTTCGAAGCTCTACTTCGACACGATCCCCGCAGCCTCAGACATGTACCCCTCCATCTCTTCCCAGGCCGCATCCGCAGAATCGCCTCCATGATCGAGAATCTTGGGCAAACAATCACGATGACAATACAGCATCAGTTGCAGCAACCGCTTCTTCGCGGACGCCTCCTGCTCCAGTTCGTCCGCAAGTTGATCGACGCGCGGACCGACGCGCTCGGCAAACGCCTTCCATTGATCCGGCCCAGCACCGGAAGAACGCAGACGGCCGGCCTCTTCCCAGATCGCGAGGGTTTCGGCGTAGACGTCGGAACCGCGCCCGGCGCCGAGAAACGAGCCGCCGAATACGACAAGTCCGAGAACCGCAACCAGCCCGACAGCGAGGGCGATCGGTTTGCCTTTTCCCCGCAGTCCACCCAGAAGCGAACTCGCACCGGAACCGAGTCCCGCGAACGGATTGCTCCGCGGCTTCTTCGGACGGGGAGCGGGAGCCGCAGGCCTCGGCGGCGGACTCGCTGCCAACGAACGTGCGGCCGATGCCGCGACCGGCTCCCGACGTTTCGGAGCAGGCGGCGCAGGTTCGTCGCGCCCTTCGAGTGCGGGAGCCTCTGCATCCGGCGCTTGTTTCTCAGACTCTTGAGCCGGGATGATCTCCTTCGAGTCCGGCTCAACAGTCGAAGAGGGTCCGGCAGACCTCTTGCCTTCAGCGGCCGACCTCGGCGGCAGCTTCGCCAGCCGTTGGTGCGCGACGTACGCAGGCGCGGCGTTGGAAGTACCGCCCGCTTCGTACTCCTGATTCTGTAAAATCGCGTCAATCTCGGCTTCTGAAACCCGTCTTCGATTCTTTTTGCTGCTCTTCTTGCGTTTCGGTTTCGCTTTCGGAATCAGCCCGACCACCGACTCGGCCGGAACCCACTCAGACTCTCCACCGATCTTCACCTCGTCCGTCGCCGAGAGTTCTCCGTCTTCAGCGAGGTGGATCAACTCTTCGAGCGGCATCGGCCCCAGTTCCTGGCCGAGCAGCCGACAGTAACAATCGCCTCGCGAAGCCGAACGCGAATTCGATTCCGTCGACGGCGCGGATGGCGCCAGCATGGAGTCAAGATCCGGGACGTCCGGCATCATCGCGTCGAGATCGGCCTCACCGGGAGCGTCAGACAGCATCTGCTCGAGGTCGTCCGCGTCGGCGTCATCCGGAAGGATTCCGCCGACCGACTCGACAGTCCGCCATTCGTTATCCGTGTCCTTCCGGACCAGATCGTTCGCGTCGAGCGACCCGCCTGCCGCCAAGCCGCGCAGCGTCTCGAAAGCGACCGGGCCGATGTCCTGGTCCAGGAATCGGTAGTACCACTGCTGGGACATCTCCGGTGCTTCTCCGACGTCAAATCACACACAATCGCGTCTCCACGAGCATCGTGCCGAAGCGATCATGCCGGCTCGTCAATGGGGGCGAACCAACGGGGGACAGCCTGTCCAAGCTATCATACGCCCCCACAACCCGCCGTCCAACTCGCCGCACGCCCGGTCGGAGTCCGGCGGAGCTAGATCGGGACGCGCGGGGGCGGGAATTGGACGGGAATCGAAGCGGACAGTATGCTGCCTCCTTCGATGCCACAGTTGGATACGGTTGAGGTTCAGTCGCTGGCCGACCTGACGGCCCGAATCGTCCAACAACCCGCGATGGCCGAGGTCATGGCGGCCCTGGCCCGCGGCGAAAGCGGGACGATTGACGGGGCCTGGGGATCGTCGTGCGCGCTTGCCGCCGGAGCGCTTGCGAAATACACCCCGACAACGCTGCTGATTGTGCTGCCCCGCGTGCAGGACGTCGACGATTTTGCGGCCGATCTCGCCTGGTACGTCGACGAACCGCCGGTCGTCTTTTCCGCCTGGGAGGGTCTCCCCGCAGAGCGTTCCCTGTCCGATGCCGTTTTCGGAGCGCGTCTCCGGGTGCTGGAAGCGCTCGATGCACCGCCGCCCCCCAAGGTGATCGTCACGAGCATGCCAGCCCTGCTGCAGCCCGTTCCGCCCAGGAGCGAACGGGAGGCCGGAGTCCGCCGCATCGCGACCGGCGATGAAATCGACGTCGACGAGTTATTGCGATGGCTTGTCGAACGCGGTTTCGAACGAACCTCGGCGATCGAAGAGCCCGGACAATTCAGCGTTCACGGGGGGATCATCGACATCTTCGCCCCCGCCGCCGAAGATCCCCTGCGGATTGAACTGTTCGGCGATGAGGTCGACTCGCTGCGAAGTTTTGACGTCGAGACGCAGCGGAAGGTCTCAGATCTCGATCGCGTCCGGATCACGGCAATCGCCCCCGCCAAGAGCGATGAAGACGGCGACGATTCGCCCAGCGAGTATTTCACCGGCAATCTTCCCCCGAACGCGCGCATCGCGTTGGTCGAGCCGGAAGAACTGGTTTCTGAAGGGCGTCACTACCTGGAACGTCTCGACGAACCGCGCGGTCTGTTCCAGGTTCCGGAGGTTCTTTCTCGACTCACCGAGTTCCCTTCCGTCACTGTCGCAGCGCTCAGCGGCGCAAGCGTTGAAACGACCTGCCATCTCCAGGTCGAGTCGATCGAGCGCTTCGCCGGCCCCAGGAGCGAAGTCTTTGAGGAACTGGCGGGAATTCTTTCCCCCCTCGAACGCGTGCTGATCGCCTGCCACAACGAAGGAGAACAGGAGCGCCTCTCCGAACTGCTGGCGAACGAACCGGAAAACCTGCAGCAGAGGGTCGCGCTCTGCATTGGAACCGTAACAAGCGGTTTCCGGCTGGTCGCCGAACAACTCGTCGTCGTCAGCGACCACGAACTGTTCGGACGGGTCGACATCCGGCGGTTGCCCCGTCGACGCCGGCGGATGGAAGGCCGGGCGATCGACAGCTTCCTGGAACTCTCCCCGGGCGATCTGGTCGTACACCTCGCGCACGGAATCGGCCGGTTCCGCGGCATGCAGTTTCAGGAGAAAGAAGGTCGGCGGGAAGAGCATCTCGTCATTGAGTTTCGGGACGGCGTCAAGGTCTACGTGCCGGTCTCGCTGATTCACCTCGTCCAGAAGTACGTCGGCGCCGCCAAAGGGGCCACCACACTCTCAAAACTGGGCGGCGTCCAATGGAACCGACAGAAACAGCGCGTCGCCGCCGCCGTCTCCGACATGGCGTCCGACATGCTGCAGATTCAGGCGGAGCGCCAGTCGCGGCCGGGGATCGCCTGCCCCGCCGACACGCACCTGCAGCAGGAATTCGAAGCGTCGTTCCCCTACGTCGAAACCGACGATCAGTTACACGCCATTGAGGACGCCAAACGCGACCTCGAAGAGACGCGGCCCATGGACCGCCTGATCTGCGGCGATGTCGGCTTCGGCAAGACCGAAGTCGCATTGCGAGCCGCGTTCAAAGTGGTCGATTCCGGCCGGCAGGTCGCGGTCCTCGTCCCGACGACAGTCCTCGCAGAACAGCATTACCGCACGTTCTGCGATCGGCTCGCCGAGTATCCGATCACCGTCGAAGTCCTCTCGCGATTCCGGAGCAAGGGTGAACAGCGCAAAATCCTGGAACGAATGGAAGCCGGACGGGTCGACATCGTCATCGGGACGCATCGGCTCATTCAGCCCGACGTCTACTTTCGCGACCTGGGTTTGCTGATCGTCGACGAGGAGCAACGCTTCGGAGTCGCCGCCAAGGAGATGCTCAAGCGGCTGAGACTCTCGGTCGACGTGCTCACGATGACCGCCACACCCATCCCCAGAACGCTGCACATGTCTCTGCTCGGCATCCGGGATATCTCCAACCTGACCACCGCGCCGCAGGACCGTATGGCGATCGAAACCCGCGTCGGTCGCTGGGACGCCAATCAGATCCGCCACGCCGTCGTGCGCGAACTCAACCGCGGGGGACAGGTCTACTTTGTCCACAACCGGGTTTACAACATCCGATCAATCGCCGATCGGCTGCAGAAGATCATCCCCGAAGCCCGGATCGGTATTGTGCACGGCCAGATGCCCGAACACGAACTCGAAACCAACATGTTGGATTTCGTTCGCGGGCGGACCGACATCCTCGTCGCGACCACGATCATCGAAAGCGGTCTCGACATCCCGAACGCCAACACCATGTTCATCCATCAGGCCGACAAATACGGCCTGGCCGACCTCCACCAGTTGCGGGGCCGCGTCGGACGCTACAAGCACCGGGCCTACTGCTATCTCATCGTCGAGGAAGGCCGCATTCTCACCAGCGTCGCGGCCAAGCGGCTGAAGGCGATCGAGGAGTTCAGCGAATTGGGCGGCGGATTCCGCATCGCCATGCGAGATCTGGAAATCCGGGGCGCGGGGAATATTCTCGGGACGGAGCAGAGTGGTCATATCGCCGCAGTGGGGTACGAACTGTATTGCCAGCTCCTCGAAAACGCCGTCCTGCAACTCAAAGGGGAAGCCCCCCGTGAAACGCCACAGGTGCACGTCGACCTGCCAATCGAGGCCTATTTTCCAAACGACTATGTGCCGCCGGGACGCCAGAAGATCGATGTTTACCGCAAAGTCTCTGCAACAGCGGACTTCGACGCACTGGCCGAACTGGAAGAAGAATTGCGAGACCGCTTCGGCCCGCTCCCGGAACCGGCTGAGAACCTGATTGCAATTCGCAGGCTGCAATTGGCCGCCCATGGCTGGAAAATCCGGCACATCCGTATGGAAGAGGGTTACGCCCTCTTCGATTACCGCGATCCCGCGCGAATTCGCGAGCTGGCGAACCGGCTGTCAGGATCGCTCCGGGTCGCGGATTCGAAGAGTGCCTATCTCGTCCTGCCGAATCGGCCGATTCCGGGCCCGGAACTGGCCGCGCATATCGAATCCGTGTTGCGGTAGCGACCGAAATTGGCCTATAAGGCCGCCCCCTTTCGCAGGCGGAATGCGCCTCCCGGTGCGCTGCGCCCTGTGACGTCCTTTCGATTTCGACACGCCTCCGTTCGGTGGCAACCGTGCGCCCCGGCTCTGCCAGCGGCGAGACACTCTCCCATCGACGACTGCGCACTTCGCAAACGCTCATTTCGCGGCATTCGTGCGAGCGTAGCGAGCAATTCACCCTCATCTGTCTGCCATCAATTGACTCATCCGTGAAGCGATTCTGCTGTTTCCTGATCACACTGGCGCTGATTTCCGGCTGCCAGGGATCGAGCAAGAATATCGCCAACCCGGTGGTCGGTCCCCCGCCGCCGAGGATTCAACGTGCGCAGAGTGAACAGACTGCCTCGCCCGAATCCGATGAAGCAACCGAAGTCATCGTGGCGAGCGGCACGGAAGAAGCGTCCGCCCCGGCGAAGTTCGCGATCTTGCCCGAAAACGGGTCGGAACCAATCCCATTGACCGGTCCTCCGGGGGCTGTCGCGGCCCGCGTCAACGGGACGCCGATTCTCGTTTCCGACGTGTTGGGCCCCTACCGGCCTCAACTCGAGCAGATTCAGTCCCAGGGGCAGATCAGTGAAGAGGACTTTGCCAGGTTGCGGCTGCAGCTTGTGGCGCGGGATCTTCCACAGCATATCGAGACGACGCTGCTCGTTGATTCCGTCACCGCAACGCTCGAGCAGGACCAGATCGATTCGATTGATGCCCAGATCGATAAGCTGTTCCACGAACAGCTCAACGCCCTGATGGAAAAGCACAACGCCACCACGCTGGACGAACTCGACGCCGCGTTGCTGGCGGCCGGCGCCTCTCTGGAGTCCGAAATGCAGGCGTCAGGCAGCACCCTGGAGGAGTTGCGGCACACGTTCGGCAGAAGGGCTCTGGCGACCCAATACCTCCGCGAGTCGGTCGGCTCGGTGCCGCAAGTCACCCGGGCAGAACTGCTGGCGGCCTACCGCGAGCGAATCGAAGAGTACACCCAGCCGGCCCGCCTGCAATGGCAACAGATCTGGATCGCCTACACAGCGCACGGCGGACGAGACAAAGCGCAGAGCATTGCGGAAAAGGCGTTGGCCGAGTTGGAAGCCGCGACACCCTTTGAAGACGTCGCGAGCCGCTACTCGGACGGCCCGCTCGCCTCACGCGGAGGCCAGTGGGACTGGACACAGCCCGAAAGCATCTCCGAACACGCACTCCGCGACGCGCTCGGCCGCATGGCGATCGGCGAGGTCACCGGTCCGATCGAAGGCGAAAGGGCCTTCATCATCGCCAGGCTCACCGGCCGCCGCGCTGAGCAGACGGCCCCGTTCGAAGAGGTTCAGAACGAGCTTCGTGAGTCGATCATGCAAACCAAACAGAATGAGCAACTCGCATCGGTGCTCAAAGAGATCATGGAGAATGCCGTCATCGAAACGATGTTCGACAAGCACGAATCGGAGTCCCGCGATGAGTAGCGCGTCGTTCTGCACGGCGCAGGGTTTCAGCAATTCACTCGCCCTCCAGCGGCAGAAAACGCCGGTTTTCACCGGAAAAACAGGCACAAGAGAAGGAATCCGTTGAAATCCGGCGAGAAGCCGTTGACCCGATTCTCCGCTTCGGATATTTCACGTCCCCCTCTGGAAAATCCACCGAGGAACCACTCCCGTTGCCGATCGGCGACGGACCCTTCCCTCTCAGAATCAACACTCCCGCCAACCCTCCGGTGCGGCGGAGCCTGATCGGGGCCGGACGCCCCACCACAACCAGCCAATCGAATTGCCGCCGCCGGTTGCGTCACGCACGCGCCGGCGAGAGCCAGACTGACAGATCGTTCCATCCCATCCGACAAGGAAGTCGTCCGGGACAGCGGATCGATGCAGCAACTCAAGCGCAGCGTCGCCACAGGCGGCATGCGGTCGGTTGCGGCGCGCCGCCTGTCGCTCCGGGCCTGTTTCCGAGAACCCCCGAGCGGTGCTTAAAACCATGGCGCGAAATCGATTCCACCTCAAGGCCCCCGGCCACAGGCTGAAGGAGGGAGCAAAATTGTTCAGGATTTTCGGACTACTCAGTTGCAGCGGCCTCCTCGCCGCCACGATCTGGATGGTCAACCGGACCGACGCGCAGGAGTCGCCCTTCGCGACGCCTCCCGGTTCGCCGTTTGACGATTCCTCCTCAAACCGTGATCGCGCGCCGAATCCCTTCGCGGATCAGCCTGCCGCGAGCGGAGAGCAGGATTCGGCGACTCAGCGGGCCGCCCGCCTGCGGGTCGCGGAATACCTCAAGTCCGCCGAGCAGGCGCAGCAGCAGGGCGATCTCCAGCAGGCGCAGCTCTGGGCTCAGTTGGCCCGGCAGATGGCCAACGAGACCGGTGTGGTGTTTGCTCCCGGCGAGAAAACGCCCGAGCAGGTCATCGCACAGTTGCAGGGTCGCGGTCAGAACGTCGTAGCGGCGGATTCGCGCCCCGCCGATTTCACGCCGATCTCCCGCGACCAATTCGAAAACGACCACGACTATGTCCAGGCAATGCTCCAGTCGGCCGAGCAGGATCTGCAACGCGGACTCGTGGCTCAGGCGAAACGCAAGGCGCAGGCCGTCCAGCACATCGACGTCAAGTACGCGCCGTTCGATCGTCGTCCGGAAGAAATTCTCTCGCGAGTCACACAGACCTCCTTCGAAGCCCAAACGGCCTCGAATGCATCGGCGACAGTGTCTCCCGAGCGGCAACGGGCCGATCACCTGATGGAACTCTCTCGCGGCGCGCTGGCCCAGGGCCGTTATGCCGAGGCCCGCCGGTTCGCGATGCAGGCCGATCAATTGGGTGTCCCCTATGAACTGTTTGAAGCCAACCCCCGGCAACTGCTGGCCCAGATCGACCGCCAGGCCGGCACCACGATGATCGCGGCCGGAACCAGGGAAGCGCCGGCGGCGTCTCCCGAATCCGACGCCACTCGTCAGGTTGCGGAGGATCTGATTGCACAATCACGCGCTGCCTACGATGAGGGGCGGTATGGAGACGCCGAACGGCTCGCCCAGCAGGCCCGCGAACTCGATGTCGCTTACGAACTCTTCGAGGAAGACCGGCCCGAACTCGTGATGCAGGAAATCCGGACCGCCCAGGGCGCTCCGCAGATCGCGCAGAGCCCCTTCGCCACGGAGCCGGGAACGCCCAGCCCCGCCAAGCGGCAGGCCCAGGCGCTCCTCACGGAAGGCCGTGACGCGCTCGTTCGCGGCGACTACCAAACCGCAGAAGAGAAAGCGGTCGAGGCCGCGCAATTCGACGTCGCCTACGACGTCCACGAAGACACACCGCAGATTCTCCGGCAGGACATCCGCCGCATCGCCGCGCGGGCCGGTCAGACTCCGCCGACCTCACCCACGGCGCCGCAGCCCGCGATGGAATCGCAGCGCGCTCAGGCCGACGCACTCCTGGCTGAGGCCGACGCCGCATTCCGGGCGGGCAACTACGATCTCGCCCGGCAGCGCGCCGCTCAGGCCGAGCAACTCGACGTGAGCTACGAGTTGTTCGAGCGTGAGCCGCAGGAACTCATCGCCGCGATTGATCGCGCCGAAGCGGGAGCCATCAGCGGCGAGCGTCGCATGTACGCCAATGCTCCCAAAGCCGATCCCTTCGCCGGTCGCCCGCTCGACCTCACGGGCAGCGCGAACCCGCAGACAGGCGGACCGGGAGCGAATCCGTTCGCGTCCCCGCGCGACAACATGGTCGTCCAGACCGACGGGCTCTCCGCCCGCCAGTTGTACGACCAGGGAGTCGACTACCTCCGCGCCGGAGACCGTCAGGGCGCCTATCAGTCGTTCCTGGCGGCCTACCAGTCGGGAGAGACGCTCGACGCCTATCGTCAGCAGCAGTTGCAGGACAAGCTGCGGGCCCTTTCGCCACGCCGCAGCGACATTCAGCAGGCCGGCAATGAGCAGCTCGCCGGTCCGTTCGACGGCGGCAGGCAAAGTCCGCTCGATGCGGCGGCACAGCAGCAGTCGATTCGCTTCGACCGCCTGCGGACCGATGTGCTCCACAACGTCTTCCGGGCCGATCGCCTGCGGGACAGCAATCCGGAGCAGGCGCTGGAAGTGCTCGACCAGACGCTGGCCGACATTCAACAGTCCGGCCTGACCGAACAGGAAACCTCCGCCTTGACGGCGACCGTGCAGAGCACCAGAACCTCCATCGAAGCCTACATGTCTCAGCGGGCCCCCCTCCTCGAAATGGAGCGGAGGAACGCCGAAGTCCGCAGTTCGATCGAGCGGGAAATCCAGACCCGCGCCCGCGTGGAACAGGAACTCGCCGAACTGGTCGACAACTACAACGAACTGATGGAGCAGCGTCGCTTCGCCGAGGCCCGCAAGGTCGCTCAGATGGCCGAGGAACTCGACCCCGAAAATCCGGCCGTCATCAGCATGGTGCTGCAAAGCAAGTTCGCCTACCGCGAAGACAGCAACCGCCGCCTTCGCGACAACAAGGAAGAATCCTTCTGGACGCAACTCGACGACGTGGAGCAGTCGGCCATCAGCCCGATCAGTGACGCGCATCCCATGGTCTTCAGCCCGGACTGGGAAGACATCACTTTGCGGCGGCGGGGCAGGTACGACCACGCCGACGCCGCTCCCCGAACCGAAGAAGAGCAGCGGATCCACCGCAGCCTGAGCCAGCCGGTTTCTCTCCACTTCGAGGAAGCCCCGCTGGACCAGGTGATGCGCCACATGGCGAGCGACCACGGAATCAACGTGGTGGTCGACGAAGTCGGCCTGCAGGAAGAGGGCGTCACCCCCTACACGCCCGTTACGATCAACGTCGACGGCATTCAACTCAAGAGTGCTCTCAACCTGATCCTCAAGCCGCTCGAACTCGACTACACCATCGAAGACGAAGTCCTCAAGGTGACCAGCAAGTCGCGTCAGCAGGGCGACTTTGTCACGCGGGTTTACTCCGTGCCCGACCTGGTGACACCGCTGCAGGTGCGTCATCCCCAGACCCGGTTCCAGCCCGGAACCGGATTCGGAAGCGGCGTCGGCCCCTTCAACCAGAGTGTTCCCAGCGGCGGCGGTCAGGCCAGCTTCGGCCCGACCGGCGGACTTCAGCCCGGCGGAGGACTTGCCCAATTCGGACCGCAGGGCGCCCCGGACTGGTCCGCCGTCACCGGCAACTCCCCCGACATGAACAGCGGCCCCGCCGCCAGCGACTACGAATTTGACGCCCTCACCGACCTGATCACAACGACCATCGATCCCGATGGCTGGGTGGAAGTCGGCGGTCTGGGCTATGTCGACAACCACGAAGGCACCCTGAGCCTCGTGATTCGCCAGACGCAACGCGTGCACCAGGAGATCGCCGATCTGTTGGAGCAGTTGCGGCGACTGCAGGACCTGCAGGTGACGATCGAAGTGCGGTTCATCAGTGTGAGTGACCGCTTCTTCGAACGAATCGGCATCGACTTCGACTTTAACGTCAACGACACCATCGGCGGCCCGGCATTCGACGACGAACTCAACCCGCTCGCTCCGTTCGGCCGGGTCGACGGCAGCGCCGACGATGACGACGATGACGACGACGACGCGCCTGGAAACGCTCCGTTCGACACCCACCCGAACATCAACACCGTGGCCCGCGACGACTGGCCGGGCCACACCGTAGTCGGCCTCGTCCAGCCCGGTCAGTTCAGCCCGGACCTCGACATTCCGTTCCGGCAGGGTTCGTTCGACATCGGTGTGCCGCAGTTCGGTGCATTCGATCCGACCGCCGGTATCCAGTTCGGAACGGCGATCCTCAGCGACCTGGAAGCCTTCCTCTTCGTGCAGGCCGCCCAGGGAGATACACGGTCGAACATCATGTTCGCTCCGAAAATCACTCTCTTCAACGGTCTCACGGGAACGGTCGTCGCCCAGACGCAGCAGCCGTTCGTCATCAGCGTGATTCCGGTGGTGAGTGCCTTCTCCGTCGGCTTCCAGCCGATCATCACAGTGATTCCGGACGGTGTGCAGATGACGGTGCAAGCGGTCATCTCGGCCGATCGTCGCTATGTCCGACTTTCCGTCTTCCCGCTGTTCACCAACGTCACCGACGTCGTCCAGTTCTCCTTCGCCTCCGGGGCTGGCCTCGGCGGCGGATTCGGCGGCGGTGGGTTCGGCGGCCAGGGCGGATTCGGCGGCCAGGGCGGCTTCGGCGGTCAGGGCGGCGGCTTCGGCGGTAACTTCGCCGGCCTCGGCGGCTTCGGCGGAGGCATCGGCGGCGGACAGGGCGGCGGCATCGGAGGCTTCGGCGGTGGCATCGGCGGCGGCCAGGGAGCTGGTCAGCAGCAGGCAGCCGCGGTCGGTAACATCACCGTCCAGCAACCCGTCGTCGACGTCATCTCCGTCACCACAGTCGTCAGCGTGCCCGACGGCGGCACCGTGCTGCTCGGCGGGGTCAAGCAACTTCGCGAAGGCCGCAACATGGCCGGTGTGCCCATCCTGAACAAGCTGCCCTACGTCAGCCGCCTGTTCAAGAACACCGGCGTCGGCCGCGAAACCGACAGCCTCCTGTTGATGGTCACCCCCCGCATCATCATTCAGGAAGAAGAGGAAGAACTCCTCGGCATTCCGTCGGAGTAGTCAATCCACCGCCCGGATCGCGTGCGGGCCACACGCGATCCGGAGACAACAAACTCTCCCCCGAAATGCTGCCGCCGCTCCCCCCTGGTGGCAGCAACCCCTGAATTCGTCTCAGGGTTCCGGACCGCCGCGAGATGCGGGTTCTTCGCGGCGGTCCTTCTTTGCGCGCACGCAGACTGTCAACCGGGATACTGCTACCACCGGTATTCGCGAAGGTTGACCGCAGTTCCGCCGCGACTTACCATCACTTACACTTGTCCGACATCAACCACGGCTTCCGCCGCCCCACGCCGATTCCCGGAGCACCCCGGATGCCCAAACGCGCGGCCCTCTCCAAGGCTGAGATGGAGGTCGCCCACATCGTGTGGGAGCGAGGCGACGCCACAGTCCGGCAAGTGCTCGAAGCCCTCCCGACGCGACGCAAGATCGACTACAAGACCGTCCAGACCTACCTCCGCCGCCTCGAGTCAAAGGGCTACCTCACATCGAAACGCGACGGACGCAGCCTCGTCTACTCGGCCAGTGTTCGTCCGCGGCAGGTCATTCGCGAGACAGTCAGCGACTTCGTCGGACGCCTCTTCGGAGGAGAGTCGCTGCCGCTCGTCGAACACCTCATTCGCGAAGACGGCCTGACCGGCGAGGAAATCAGAAAACTGCGCGAACTGCTCGACGAACTGGAGGCAAGCAACAATGCACCTCCTCGATGACGGATTCCGTCTCGCCCTCCTCCAGACCTGGCAGATCACCCTGATCATCCCGGTCGCGATCTTTCTCGTGCGGCTCCTCTTCCGCCGCTCCTCACACCTCGCATACGCCGTCCTGCTCCTCGTGCTCCTCAAATGCCTCCTGCCCCCCGTCTGGGAAAGCCGGCTTGGAGTACTCGGACGTCTGAACGGCTGGGTGACAAGCGAGAGCCTCTCCGTCTCCGCAAACGACGCCCCGCAATCCGTGTTCGCGGTGGAACCAGAAGGCGTCAAAGACGACCGGCGGAAAGACGACTCGCCTCGCATGCGTCCGCTGGCGCAGCGAACCGAACAGGTCGGCCCGCCCGAGAGGTCACAGAATCGCTCCCACGACTCATCGGATGTTGAGATCAAAGAGGAGCCCGTACCAGCGCCTTCTGTAATACCGGAAATCAAATCGGCGCCCGCACTGAAAACCACCGGTGCAAACTGGCCCCGCCTCCTCACGGGAATCTGGATCACCGGTTGCGCGGCCATGCTCGTCTGGCTCGCCGTCTGTCTCGTCAGACTGCGACGGCTCCGCGCCAAGGCGATGACCGGCTCCGCCGACCTGACAACCGCTGCCCAGCGGGTCGCCAGGCGCATCGGCTTGGTTCGCTTGCCCGACGTTCTGGTGACCGACGAAACCACAATGCCCCTCGCATTCGGTCTCATTCGCCCGGCCGTCCTTCTGCCCCGGCACATCGTCCGCTCCACGCAGCCGGACGAACTGGACCTGATCCTCACCCACGAATTCAATCACGTCCGTCGCGGAGACCGCTGGACCGGCTTGTTGCAAATTCTCACACAGGTGCTCTGGTGGTTTCACCCCTGCGTCTGGTGGCTCAATCGTGAGATCCGCCGCTATCGCGAGCATTGCTGCGACGAAGAAGTCTTGGCGCATGTCGACTGTCCGCCGAGACAGTACGCCCAGTGCCTCCTCAGCGTGCTCGAACTCAACGAACGCTGTTCGCCCCTGCTCGGCCTCGCCGGGATGAGTCCCTTTGAGGTGACGTCCCAGCGGATGCGTAACATCATGCGCACCGGCGGCTGGTTTCGCAGACAAACGCCGGCCTGGTGCTGGCTCGTGCTGCTCGGCCTCGGGTCCATCATTCTTCCCGGTGCATCCCTTTCCGATCCGACAGACACCTTACGCGTTCAAATCGCAGATACGGCTTCAGAATTTCCTTTGGAGGAGAAAGCAACCGCACCGGTTCCGGAAAGAGAGCATACACAAGACGCACCGCCAGCCGTCCCGCGAACCCCCGCCAGCAACTATCAATGGACGTCCGGATCGCAGTACGCCTACCGCATGAAAATCGAAGTCGACCACGGCGACGAACTCGAAACATTCTCCGGCAGTCCCACCTTCTCAGTCAGCAGCGTCCACGGAACAACCGCCGAACTCATCGTCACCGGCCACCGCCTGCAATCCGTCCGCCATCCCAAACCCGGGCGGCTCCCGAGATTCGACCTTGCTCCAGCCGCCGGCGCCCCGCCGGTCGATTTCCCGCCGCCCCGTTACTTCGGCGAGCTGACCGTCCGGATCGACGAGACCGGAAACATCATCTCATCGTCCGGAGAACTCGAATCGCTGCCTTACCTGCTTGGCACGGTCTGCGAGATCGTCTTCCCCGCTTTGACCGGGTCCGACGAGTCCACATGGCGTGAATCGGAGACGACGACTGTTCAAATCACCCGAGAGAAGTCGCCGTATGACGGCCGCTTCCGAAACCCCTTCAGCACATCCGGACCCGAGACGCTCCGCGCGGAGTCAACGCGCGAATTTGAACGCAGTTCGTACAACGCCGACGAAGTCGTTCTTTTCGGTAGTCTGAGCACTGCCACGATCACAGCCGTTGCCGGCGAACCACGAATCGAACTCGCAGGACAATCCCGGTGGACGTTCGATGAGCCAGATGCGCCCCCGGTCCTGATTGAGTCCGACGTCCGCCTGATTGTCCGGGAAGAGAACAGCGCGATCACCTGGCCGATCTCCCTGACCGCCGAACGCATGCCCGACCAAATCCCGGAAACCGCTGCCTCTGGCGAAAAGTCACCTCCCAGCTACCATGGACCTCATCCCGTTCCGTCGACCGAACGAACCGTGACGGCGGAAACGCCGCTGCTGCTCGATCAGATCGTGCAGGTCAATTGGAATGGCGCTTGGTATCCGGCCAAGGTCAAGCGGCTCGAACCCACCGGCGCCGTCCACGTCCACTATCGAGGCTGGAGCGATCGCTGGGACGAAGTTGTCGGCCGCTCGCGAATTCAACTTGCCGACCGCAATGCACTGGACGTCGACGACTGACATCCGCAACGCCGCCGCATCTCAAGCAAGAACACCGCGCGCAATGGAAACGACGGCCGGCATTCGCTATCTCTGAGGAGCCGCGCCCCCCGTCCCCCGCGCCGACTCGACCGCAGAGAACACAATGCCCGAACCTGTCCGCATTGCCGGCACGAGCGACGTGCCTGTCGGCGAAGGCCGCGAATTTACCGTCGGAGACCGAGTCATCGCGCTCTTTAACGTCGACGGCGAATTCCACGCGCTCGACGGCATTTGCCCCCACTCCGGCGGTCCGCTCGCAAACGGTCCGCTCCGCGGCTGCGTCGTCACCTGTCCCTGGCACGGCTGGCAGTTCGACGTCACGACCGGTGTGCACTGCCTCGCCCCCCGCATCACCCAGCCCACAATTCCCCTCGAAGTGCGCGGCGACGACGTCTACGTCACCCTCGAAGACTGAACGAAGCCCACGGGCTGCAACCCGGGGGCTCCACGAGAGCGCGTGAATCTTCGTCGCAACCGGAATCCGCGTCATGACCGGCAAGGTCGCCGGCCGATAAACAGGAGAGCGGGTGGACTGTCTCAGGGCCTGAAGAGGCAGTCGTAAATTCCGTCATGGGGGTCAGGGGACATCGGCTTCTCGAGGGCTGCATCGAAAGAGCAAGCCGGCCCGCCATGAGGGCACTGCCGCAGGCGCGCATGGTGTGCGCGGCGGAATGCATTAGCCAATACCACACGGAAGGGGCGAGTCGTGAACTGTCGCCATCTCTTTTTCGCCGCAAGCTGTCTCATCATCGCCGCGTCCACCCGCACCGAGGCGGGCTGGCCGTTCTCAGCCGACGGCCCTCGGAAGGGCAGCGAAGAGTACTACCAGATGCACGCCTGCGACCCGATCAGCGCCCGGCAGAAGTGCAAACACGGCAAGCTCTGGCCTCCCTACCCGCGGCCGATGGGTGAACCCGCCCCCTGCATGCATCGTTTTCACGCCTCCCACTACTGGCCCTATCCGTACAACCATTACGACCGCATGAGCGTCCTCGCCGTCAGCCATACGCAGATCGGCAACGGATGGCAGTCGGCATGCACTTTCCACCACTACCACTTTGACGCCGTCACGCACGAACTCAACAGCGCCGGACGGGCCCATCTGCAGTGGATGATGGCCAACGTCCCCGGTCAGTTCCGCCAGGCTTACCTCGCCACCACCGGAGACTCAGCCGTCAACGATCTTCGGCTCGCAAACTTCCAGGAAACGGTCGCGGGTTACGTCGGCAACGCTGATTCTCTGCCGGTCGTCCTGCGTGTCGCACAACCGGTCGGACGGCCCGCCGACGAGGTCGACTCCATCTTCGAGCAGAGGCTGCAAAACATGGATTCGCCCGTCATTCCGTTCACCAGCGTCATCTCCAGCGGTGGCGGAGGATCGAACTGAAACAATCGGCGTCGCAGGCGATGTTCGAAACTGTTTGAAAATCGTCCGCCGGAGAGCGAACTCTCCGGCGGACTGCTTGCGCCATCCCGGAGATTCGCACCACACGGGTCCAGTTCTGATCCGGATTTCCCGGGAGTTTCCAACGCATCGGGCTCTGGTTGACCTGTAACCGTGACGATCAACTCTCAACTTGATTCCCCGCGCTCGGCAGCGGCCTCGTTCGCCGGTGAACGAACCACAGGCGCAGCGCCCCCTGAGCATTCGGAGGAAACCGAATTCGGTGCAGCACAATCGTCGCTGCCGGCGCCGCGCCGTCCCGAGTCGCTCGCCGAAAGCGGCCTCACTGTCGCACAGGTCGCCGACCTCTGCATCAAACTGCTTTACCTGAATGGCGGGCTGTGCGGACACGATGTTGCCGCCGAGTTAAAGCTGCCCTTCAGCCTCGCGGGAGAAGCCCTGCGCTTTCTGAAGGAACAGCGTTGCGTCGAGGTCGTCTCGGGAGCTGTCGTGGGACCGATTTCCCAACGTTTCCTGCTCACCGAACTCGGGCGTGTTCGGGCACGGGATGTCTTTGAGCAATGCCGCTACGTCGGCCCCGCACCGGTGCCGCTTTCAGCTTACATTGAGCAATGCCGTCTGCAGACCGTCATCGGCGTGGACTGCTCGTTGACCACGCTCCGCCGCTCCTTTGAAGGCCTCGTTCTGCGCGACGGACTGCTGGAGGAACTCGGCCCAGCCGTCTGCAGTGGGCGTTCAATCTTTCTCCACGGTCCTCCCGGAAACGGGAAAACGATCATCGCCAAGCGGTTGGCAGACTATCTGACCACCCACGGCGGCGAAATCTATGTCCCTTACGCCGTCTGCGCCGATGAGTCGATCATCACGCTGTTCGATCCCTCGCTGCACCGACCCGGCGATGCCGACGCCGACCCGAACAGCGCAGAGCCCGAAGCGGACCGCCGGTGGCGACGCATTCGTCGACCGGTCATCGTCACAGCCGGAGAACTCACGCTCGAAATGCTCGACCTGCGGTTTCATGCGGCAAGCGGTTACTACTCCGCACCGCTCCACATCAAGGCCAATGGCGGAGTCTTCCTGATTGACGATTTCGGCCGGCAACTCGTCCGGCCGGAAGAATTGTTGAACCGGTGGATCCTGCCGCTCGAAGAACGGATCGACTATCTCACATTGACGACCGGCAAAAAAATCGCCGTCCCGTTTGAGCAACTCATCGTCTTCTCAACGAATCTCGAACCGCGAACCCTCGTCGATGACGCGTTTCTCCGCAGGATTCGTCACAAAATCTCCGTCGACGCCCCCTCGCGCGAAGTCTTCTCGCGAATTCTCGAGGGATGCTGCCGCGCCGGCGGCGCGGAATTCACCTCGGACGCCGTCGACTACCTGTTTTCCCAGCACTACAACTGTCAAAGATTGCCCAGAGCCAGCGACCCGCGAGATTTACTGGAGATTGCAGCCTCCATCTGTCGATTCAGAGGGCAGACGGTCAGCCTCAGTGAGCCGGTGCTGGCTGAGGCTGCGCGGAGACTGTTCTGCGAAGTCTAGGTTCCTTTTCCCCGGAAGTTGTTGCAGTTGAGTCAAGTTTCAGCGACCCGGCGAGCGGCAGGGCGTAAGCCCGCCGATTCGTTCTCCCACCGGATAGCTCGGATGGTCTGAGGCACTGCGTCGTTAGAACCTCGCCCTTTCACGAGCAACGACGGGCCAGAACTGCGGGCATTTACGCGTCCCCAATGCAACACGGCAAGGAGTGCCGGAACATGTGCGTCAGCACGAATGCCTGGATAAGGTCCGTGTGCCTGTTGGCACTCGTTCTCACCGTCGGCTGTCAGTCGCCACGCGGACGGGTCCACACAGCCGCCGAGTCGACGCGCTCCTACTTTGCCAGAATGTTCGGCCGCGGTACCGAGAATCCCTACAGCACGGACGAAGAAGACGCCGGCGATCCCGACGACATGTCGACCGTCGATCTGGCCTATGCCCAGTGGATGGAGGCCGACGGAAATCTCACCAAGGCCCGCGAACATTATGCCCGCGTCGCAGGCGAACGACCTGAGAACATCGAAGCGATCCTCGGACTCGCCCGAATCGACATGATGTCGGGCCGCACGCACGAGGCCGAACAGGGGTTCCGCTCCGCTCTCCGCATCGACCCCAGCTCGCCGCAGGCCCTGCACGCGCTCGGCCAGTTCTATGCAGCGCAGGATCGATGGCCCGAAGCGGTTGAAACCCTCAACAAGGCGATGCTTGCCGCCCCGACCGAAAAAACCTACCGGCATGATCTCGCCGTCGCGCTGGTTCACACCGGCGACGTCAACGGCGCGGTCACACATTTCGTTCGCACCGTCGGCGATGCGGAGGCGCACTACAATGTCGGTCTGATTCTCCGCGAAACAGGTCGCTTGCGCGACGCCCAGGAGCAGATGCTTCTCGCCGTCACCAAGAATCCCGAACTGCACCAGGCCCAGTACTGGCTCGACGAGATCCGTTCGGAGTACGAGACGGCCGCCGTCGCCGATGCGACGCCCCAGCCGGGACTCCCCGTCACTCCCGTCTCGCACCAGGGAGCGTTGCAGGGAAGTCGCCCGCTCTCATCCCACTCCAACGCGGCCCCTCAATCCGGCGGCAGCCACTCCACCGCCAACCCGGCCTCGCAATGGTCCCCGGACGAAATGTCCCGCCCGCAATGGGAACAGAAGCGCAACCAGCGTCCCCCCTTGTGGTAAAGATCCGCACCAAGGCGAGCCGCTTGGCGTCAGCCCGCGGTTAACTTCGGAACTCGGGAAAGAGCACCGCGACCAGGCGCAGGCCCGTTCTCTCTCATTGCTGACGCAGCCGAGAGGCAGCCTTCAACCCGCGTCGACCGGCGATACAATGTGCCGCTATGACGGCTCAGCGAACGCGCGACGTGCACCAGGCGGCGGAAGTCATCCGCAACGGCGGACTCGTCGCGTTTCCGACCGAAACGGTCTACGGCTTGGGCGCCAACGCCCTCAATCCTGATGCCGTCGCCCGAATCTTCGAGGCCAAGCAGCGGCCGAAGTTCGATCCACTCATCGTCCATGTCGCCGACCGCGAATCTCTCGATCAACTCGTCACCGATTTCCCGCATAACGCGAAGATCCTGGCCGACAGGTTCTGGCCCGGACCGCTGACCTTGGTCCTCCCCAAGCAGCCGATCGTTCCGGATCTGGTCACGGCCGGACTCCAGTCCGTCGGTGCCCGCATCCCGGACCATCCCCTCGCCCTCGAAATTCTGCGAGCAGCAGCCGTCCCGATTGCCGCCCCGAGCGCGAACCGCTTCGGTTGCGTCAGTCCCACAAACGCAGAACACGTGCGGGAGCAACTCGGCGACCGGATCGATTTGATCCTCGACGGCGGACCGTGCCGCGTCGGCGTCGAATCCACCGTCGTGCTCATGACCGAAGACCCGCCCCTCCTACTACGCCCCGGAGGCGTCGCGCTGGAAGATCTCGAATCGGCGATTGGCCCCGTCACGACACGGTCGCATGCATTTCAAGAGGGCCCCCAGGTCGCTCCCGGACAACTGACCCAGCACTACGCACCGCAGGCAAAGGTCCTGCTCACCGATGATCCCGGGCAGTGCACCGTCCCAGAGTCGGCCGGCCTGCTTGCCTTCCGTGTCGTTCCGCAGCGGCCTCGATTCGCACAAGTCGAAATCCTCTCGCCCGCCGGCGATCTTAAGGAGGCGGCGTTCAACCTCTTCGCAGCATTAAGGCGGCTCGATGCAGCCGGTCTCGACCTGATCATCGCCGAGCGCGTCCCGGAAAAAGGACTCGGCCGCGCCATCAACGACCGCCTCCGCAGAGCATCCGCACCAACAGCGACAGACCCCGTTTAACCGCGACTCAATGAGAATCGCTTCTTTGTGCGCCGACCGCGGCTTGAGTCTCTGCCTCAAGGAACCAGCCAGTCTTCCACCGTCAAACCGGGTACGCGCGAGAACTCCCTGATGTTGCTGGTCACCAATGTCAGATTATGTCGGACACAAATAGCGGCAATCTGAAGATCATAAGGACCGATCACACGACCAGCGGTTTCAAGTTCGTGCCGGATGCTTGCGTATTCCCCAGCATCCGCATCCGCGAAAGGCAATGACTGAAACGGCGCCAGCGTTTGATTCACAAGTCCAATGCGCCGGCGGCGATTCCCGTATCTCTCAGCTCCGTGGAGCAACTCGGATCGGACAATCGAACACGTGACGACATCACGCGGCGTAAGTACCGCCAGCCTGGAATGAACGGGACTCCCAGGATGCCTCAAATAGTGAATCCAGACATTGGTATCCAGCAAATACCGCATTACCAATCAGTCCGCTGCGGCAACTCACCCTGAGGGGCGCGTTCCAGTCTCTCACCGGCAAGTGCCCCGGCGGTCGCATCGAAATACCCGTCCGGCCAATGGGCGTGATCATCTTGGTCAACGCGGTCAATCGCCTCCCGGACCCACATCTCCAAACGCTCCGCGCGCACCGGATCGAGCAACTGTAGTTTCTGGTTGAGTTCTTCGGCCAATCGGTTCATCGCGACACCAAGGGGTATATCGTCGAAAGCTGGCAACAGCCGCCACCGAGCACAGCACTTCCATATTCTACTACGGGCAGATCTGCGGAACAAAACTCTTCGACCATTGTTCTCAGGAATTCGCTCACGCTTTGCCGTCGCCGGAAAATTCGGGTTTCGCACTGCCGACGCCTGTTCCAACACCGAAATCGGCCCGTAATCGAACGCAACAACGCCGCCAAGATCAACCGCCGCCCATACGAAACCTCTGCGCGATCGCCTCCACGTTCGGAACGCTTCGCCGCGTCCATTCAAGAAATAGCTCCTCCTTTTCCTCGTCGGAGAGTCCCCATCCGTTGCACTCCGTACGGACCCGCCGGGACAATTCCTGCAGACAGATCGCCGCAGCCACGGAAATGTTCAAGCTCTCAACGAACCCGTGCATCGGGATCGTCAGCAACTCATCCGCCTCAGCCAAAATCACTTCCGAGACGCCCTCCTTCTCCGCCCCGAAGACCACCGCGCAAGGCTGAGAAAGATCAAGCGATTGCGGCGTCCGGCTCCCCGCATGTGGCGTCGCTGCCACGATGCGAAACCCGCAGTCTCGCAGCCGCGTCAGGCAGACGCGACGCGGGTCGTCGGAATCCAGATAGCGATGAATCGTAACCCACTGTTCCGATCCAAGCGCCACCGATGCGCGGGTTTCGTACTCGTTGAACGTCTCGATCACGTGCACGTCCTGCACCCCGAACGCATCGCAACTGCGGATCACCGCCGCGGAATTGTGCGAGCTGTGTACGTCTTCCAGCACAACCGCGAGACGCCGCGTCCGCATCGCCAGCACCTCTCGCAGCCGATCCCGCCGCGCCGGGGTCAAGAACTCCAGCAGATGCTCCTGCAACCGGCGTTCCTCAGCACTGAGCGCCATCCCGCAACACTCCACAAACCCCGCTCCCAATCACAAAGCCCACGGGCTGCGTCCCAAAATAGGGTGCCACTGGCGTTCCGCCAGTGCGAAATGCCAGAGACGTCAGGCCGACAATGCCGTGCCACCGAATCGATGCGTTCCAGGTTGGAGACCCGCCGAGAAAGCACGAATCCCGGAGGATTCATTGCGGGCTTGAAGTCCGTCCGATCCATCAACCAAGCCCGCGCACCGCACTACCGCGGCACCAGCGAAGGCCGCGCCTGCAATGTCAACGACGCTTCATGCCTCTCTCCCTCCCGCAGGTATTCCACCACGACCGTCTCTCCCACCGCATACCGGGAGAGCCCGCCGATCAGATCCTCCCATCCGCCCACTTTGTGTCCGCCCAGGCTGACGATCAAATCTCCCGCAATGAACTCGCCCGTTTCAGCGTCCAGGTAGCTTCCGCGCAGCCCCGCCTTCTGCGCCGCGCTCTCCGGAGAGACCGTCCGCAGCAATACCCCCTCCTCCGTCCCGTCAAACAATCCCCTCAACCGCAATTGATCCAGTTCCTCGTCGGTGTAAACGTACACGCCCATCGCAGCCTGTTCATTCGCGCCGTCGCGGATCAACTCCGTCACAACCCGATTGACCGTGTCGACCGGAATCGCAAATCCGATTCCCACATTCGCCGGCGTGTTCGTCGGATTATAGATTGCCGTATTCACACCGATCAGCCGTCCGCCGCTGTCCAGCAGTGGCCCACCCGAATTCCCCGGATTGATCGCCGCGTCGGTCTGGATGGCGTCGACCACCAGCCCCCGTCCATCCGCAGCCGGAAACTGTCGCCTCAACCCGCTGATCACGCCAACCGTAAACGATTGTTCCAGCCCGAACGGACTGCCGATCGCATAAACGTTCTGGCCGATCTCCAGGTCATGCGAACTACCCACCGGCATCGGCTGCAACACCCCGTGCTCGGCCGCAATCTTCAAAACGGCCAGATCGTTCGACGGGTCAACGCCCACCGCCGCCGCCGGATAAGACGTCCCGTCGGACAGAATCACCTTGGCCGTCCCCGCGCCGTTCAGCACGTGCGAATTTGTGACGATATACCCCTCCTTGCTCCACACAAACCCCGCCCCGATCCCACGCGGCATCTCGAACAGATTCAATCCCTGCTGAACCGCAACCGCCGTCTCAATGTGCACCACCGATGGCGACGCGCTGCGAAACAGTTCAATCTGGGTCTGTTCCGCCGGCGCCAGTTCCCCCCGCGGTGCGATGGTCCGCAGCTCCGCATCCGATTGGAACAGGTCGTTCGTGATCGGCCCGTAGTACCGGAAGAGAACCGCCGCCAGAATGATCAGCACGGCCAGCACTGTCCACCCGCCGAACCCCGAAGTCCTGCGCTGCGGCTCGCCGGATCGGCTCTCGCTTTCGGGTCGTTCGTCGGACACGATGAGTCGCCTCGTCCTTCACCATACCGCTTTGCGAAACAGTGTTGGCGATCTGTCTCGCGGAATCTCCGGCTGAACAGTGCGAAAACCGCTCGGCGCGGTCACACGGTAGAGCGATTTGCTTTAAACCTTCAGCCCCGCCGTCTTTGAGGACAGATTCTGCATTGCCAGCTTCAACCGCTTGCGAAGTTTCACCGGCGCATCGGCGAACCCTTCCAGAACCTCGGGAGTCAGTGCAGCGTCGCACTTTTCGAGAGCCGCCGCCACCCGCTTGAGGACGGCCTCTGCAGACGGCTGTGGTCGCTCAGCGACCGCCGTGCTCGTTTCCGCGTCGCCTCGCGCCCGGTTCCCGAACGGTGCATAGTCGTCCCCCGCTCCCGATTCTCGTGCCGCGCCCGAGACCGTAGCCGACTCGGCACTGCTGCTTTCGCTCCGCCGTCGCGGGTTGTCCTGCGTGGAAGATGTCGATTCAACGTCCCGCACGACGCCGGTTTCCATCGGCAGCAGTTCGACCGCCGCCAGCGCCGCGTTCTCGTCTCCGGCCGGCGTCGTCAGATCCTCTCCATGTTGCGCCCGCCGCCACGCCTTCATCTCGGCCACGGTCGCGTGCATGTCTTCTGCCCACTGCAGGCAATCTGCCGCGTCGTCCCAGTTCAGCGCCGCATAGAAATGCGACCACTTCAGCCGGCTGTAGTTCTCATGCACGTCACTGAACGTCTCCCACACCCGCCGCCGCTGATACACCTGATCGCCGCTCAAGCCGATCAGGCCGCCGAAGTCCGCGTCGGTTCGCCCGCGCGCGTACCGCTCGGTCCACTGCGCGGCGCATTCTCCGATTTCCCAGTTGCATTGACTGAGCGCCTCGCGCGCCCGTTGCAGCAATTGGTCTTCCGTCTCACGCTGATCTGGCATCGCGGATTCGCCTTTCTCTTCCTCAATTCGCTGCGATGGATCGACTCCATCCCGGCGGGGCCGACACTCTAACGCGCCCCCGGTGCCAATTCCACTGCCCCAAAAAAGCGGGGGGGTGGATCGGATCGATGCCGGTCGCGGTCAAGCCCCTCTCCGCCGCGAGAGGTCGCGGCGGGTCGATTCGTGTGAACGCGCAGAAGAGGGGTTGGGGTGAGGGTGAGACAAATTCACTACCACCCCGCCCCCACCAGTCACCCGAGGCATCGAAAGACGGCCAGGACGACAGGAGCCGACGGTCGTTTTACATTCGTTCCGCCCCCTGCCAGAATATCCCTCTTTCGCCGGCAGATAAAACCACAAACCGCGCTGTCCACCCACCGCGCGGCCGTCACAGTCCACTCAACACTCAACGGGGAACGGAAAGCTGATGTTCTTGAGATTCGCTCTGTGCGCGGCCCTCTGCTGGGGATTCCTGACCTCGCCCGTCGCCGCTCAATCTCTCGCCCTCGATCTCGAACCCGATTCGAAAATCGTGCTCATCGGCAACACTCACGCCGAGCGGATGCAGTATTTCGGCGGATGGGAAACCCTCCTGCACGCGAGATTTCCTGAGCATAATCTGGTCGTTCGCAACCTCGGCTTTTCCGGCGACACGATCAACGTCAGGCTCCGCTCACTCAACTTCCAGGACCACGGTCACACGCTCGTCGACCACGAACCCGATGTCATCCTGGCCTTCTTCGGCTTCAACGAATCCTTCGCCGGGCCGGAAGGCCTCGAACGGTTTAAGACCGATCTCGCGACTTTCCTCACGGAACTCAAGCAACTCCACTATCCGTCGACCACCTTCGCCCGTGGATCGAGCGATCCGGTTTCCCAGGACAAGTCCGCCGAGAACGTCGAGCAGCCGAAAATCGTTCTCGTCTCCCCCATCGCCAACGAAGACCTGCCCGAGCGGGGCATCCTCGCCGCAACCTGGAACAACGAGAACCTCGCTCTCTACACCGAGGCCATGCAGGAAGTGGCCGAAGACGCCCTCGTCGGCTTCGTCAATCTCTACACCCCCACGCTCGAAGCGCCCGCAGACGCCCGGCCTTACACCACAAACGGCGTGCACATCAGCAGAGAGGGAGAAGCGCGAATCGGCGCCCTGCTCGACGAACTTCTCTTCGGCCCGCAACCCGATCGTTTCTACGATGAGCAGTTCCTCGCGCCAATTCACCGCGAAGTCAACGAGAAGAACCTGCAGTTCTTCTACGACTACCGCGCCGTCAACGGCTACTACATCTACGGCGACCGCAAGGAACCCTTCGGAGTCGTCAACTTCCCGGCCGAATTCGCCAAGCTCCGCGAAATGATCAAGGTCCGCGACAACCGCGTCTGGGCCGCCGCCCGCGGTGAGGATCTGCCCGAAGCAATCGATGACGGCGACACCGGAGAGTTCACCAGAATCGAAACCAACTTTCAGAACGAGGTTTACATCACGCCGCCCGAGGAGGCACAGCAGCAGTTCACGTCGCCCGAGGGATTTCAGGTCGAACTGTTCGCCTCCGAAGTCGAATTCCCCGACCTCGAGAATCCCGTCCAGTTCGCCTTCGACGCCAAAGGCCGCCTCTACGTCACGACGATGCCGTCCTATCCCATGTATCTGCCCGGCACGCCCGTCGACGACAAGATCCTCATCCTCGAAGACACCGACCACGACGGACGCGCCGATAAGCAGACGGTCTTCGCCGACGGACTGCACCTTCCCGGCGGCATCGAACTCGGCGACGGCGGCGCGTACGTCGCCCAGCAGCCCAACCTCGTCTTCCTGCAGGACTCCGACGGTGACGACCAGGCCGATGCGTTCGAGTATCGCCTGCATGGCTTCGACTCGGCCGATTCGCATCATGCACTGGGCGCGTTCGAATGGGGTCCGGGCGGCGATCTCTACTTCGCCGAAGGAACGTTCCATCACACCCAGGTGGAAACCCCCTACGGACTGACCCGCGTCAAGAACGCCGCCGTCTTCCGCTACGAACCGCGCAGCGAGAAGTTCGGCGTGTTCGTCTCCTACGAGTTCGCCAACCCGTGGGGCATCTGCTGGGACGACTGGGGACAGACCTTCGTGGCCGACGCCTCCGGCGGCGCCAACTACTTCGCCGCCGCCTTCTCCGGCGAAGTCGACTATCCCCGCAAGCACCCCGGCCTCAAGCAGTTTCTGGTCAAACAGTGGCGGCCCACCTGCGGCTGCGAAATCGTCAGCAGCCGCAACTTCCCGGAAGTGATGCAGGGCGACTACCTCCTCAACAATTGCATCGGCTTCCAGGGCGTCTTGCAGTATCGGTTCAAGGAGGATGGTTCCGGCTTCGCCGCCGATCCCGTGGAACCGCTCCTCCGCTCGTCCGATCCGAATTTCCGCCCGGTCGATCTGCAGTTCGGACCCGACGGGGCTCTCTACGTCCTCGACTGGTTCAATCCGCTCATCGGCCACATGCAGCACAACATCCGCGATCCCAAGCGGGACCAGCACCACGGCCGCATCTGGAGAATCAGCTACACCAAAAAACCGCTCGTCGATCCTCCCGCCATCGCCGGCGAATCGATCGAGCACCTCCTCGACCAACTTAAGACCTACGAATACCGCACCCGCTACCGTGTCCGCCGCGAGCTGCGCGACCGAAACACCGACGACGTGGTCACCGCCGTCGACAACTGGGTCGCCGGACTCAGAGAGGGCGAACCGAACTACGAGCACCACCGCCTCGAGGCGCTCTGGGTCAAACAGCACCACGGGGCGGTCGATCCGTCTCTGCTCGAGGCCGTATTGAATTCACCCGACCGCAATGCCCGCGCCGCCGCCGTCCGCGTCCTCTGCTACTGGCGCGACGAAGTTGACGATCCTCTCGCCTTGCTCCAGAAACGGGTCAACGACGAAGACCCGCGAGTCCGTCTCGAAGCGGTCCGCGCCCTGAGCTTCTTCGACAGCGAAGAAGCCCTCGCCATCGCCGTCGAATCGCTCATCTACGAGCAGGACGATTACCTGGAGTACGTCTTCAACGAGACCACCGCCACGCTCCAGGAACGAATCGACGCAGCCGCTGAGTGACCGGGCAGCGGTGAGTAGTATGTTACGGAGCTTCGAAGCTGCGCCGCGCGAGTTCGTGGAGTTCATTCGAACCCAGAGAGGCGCTCCGCGAACGCGGTGCCGGCATGCCTGGCGCTCAGCAGACACCGGCCCGTCGGCCCGAGGCCTGGAGCATTGATGCGAATCGTGCTGGATACATCCGTGTTGGTCGCGGCGGCGCGCTCTCGGCGCGGGGCCAGCTTCGCTCTGCTCAGTTTGATTCCTTCGTCCGCTTTTCAGATCTGCCTGTCGGTCCCGCTCTATGTGGAGTGGCAGGACGTGCTCACACGACCGCAGCATCTGCCGCCGGGCCGCTCGCCCGACGAGGCGCTGGCGTTCCTCCGATTCCTGGCCGCTGAGGCTCACCTTCAGGAGGTCTACTACCTCTGGCGTCCCTTTCTGTGCGATCCCGACGACGACATGGTCCTGGAATTGGCAGTCGCTGCCGGATGCATCTATGTCGTGACTCACAATCCAGACGATTTCCAAGGATCGCCCCAGTTCGGCGTCGAAGCCGTATTGCCGGGGGATTTCCTGCGGCTTATCATCAAGTCATGAGCGACGTTGCGCCCAATCCCGTCACCGTGCATCTCCCGGAGCCGATTCGCCGTCGGGTGGAAGCGTTGGCCGAGCGCGAAGGGATTACTGTGGAGCAGTTCATCGCCAGCGCAACTGGCGAGAAACTCGCGGTATGGACGTCGCTCGATCGCCTCCGAGAAGAGGCGGCTTCAGGCCGGCGTGAGGACTTTGATCATTTCCTCTCCGCCGTTCCGGACGTGGAACCACCGGAAACGGATCGATTCCCCAGCGAAGACGGCGACTGAAGACTCACTGCCGCTCGCGCCATGCGGTGCGAAGCGTTACGACCCCGTCTTGACTCGCCCCTCGCGATTCCCACGTCCCCCCGCTCACTCCTCACCCGGACGCTCGAACACCCGGTCCGGATCGACCGTCTCCAGTTCGCTCAGAGCCGCCAGATCCTCAGATCGCGCGTCGAGCCGTGAGTCCGCGATCTCCCGCAGGCGACCGCTCGCGAACTCCCGGTCGCTCGCTGTGAACCGCCAGATAATCAAGCCGAAGATGCACGCCATCACCAGAAAGAACCCCACCGCGTAACGACCCAGTTCCCCTCCAATCCGGCCCGGTGGCGGCGCGGCCGCCGGCTGGATCACGCGCAGCGTTTTCCCGATCAGCATCGGCGCCACATGCTGCCCCCCTTGGGACACGTAGCCATAACGCTTCACAAAGTAACCTGTGAACAGCACCTCCTTGTCGATGCGATCCCCCGGCTGGAGTTCTGCAGGAATCTCCGTCAGCAGCAACCGCACCGGGTTGTTCCCGGAGTCCGGTGTGAACATCCACGCTTCATACAGATCGCCTTCGGTTCCCTCGGTTTCTCCCGCTGCGAGCACCTGCAGCTTCCACAACGTCCCTCGCAACGTGATCAGCCGCCCGCGGTGCTCGTCGGTCTGCACCATCAACACCGTAAACGCCACATCCGGCTCAGACGCCTGTTCGAGTTCCGCCAGGGACAAATTGCGAACCTTCTCGACAATATGATTGATCGCTGGCTGTTCCCGCCGCAACGACCCTACACGATTGTCCTGCATCCCCTCCAACAGTCCTTCCGGCAAATCCGTTCCCGTGTTGCTTTCGGCGACGATCTCCGACTCCTCCGCCGCGGCCAGCTCCACACGGAACTCACCCGGAGCGAGCGAATCATTCGGCTCCGGCCGCACACGAAAATCGAGTTCCTCCAGACGCGGAACCACTTCCTCCGCCGGCTCAACGCCGCTCAGCCGCAAGAACAACTCCCAGTTCCTCGGATCCTGCGCCTCGCGATAAGCGAACCACACCACCCCCAGCAGCACCACCAGGATCAGCATCCTGCGGCGATCCCGCGGGTTGTTGTAAGGAGTCGGTCGCGATTCTCTGCCGAATCTCATCCGTCACAACGCCCTTTCGTGGTGAATAGATCGCCCGACCCCAATTCGTTTAGCCGCGACCCGCAGGGGAGCGCGCCACGACTCAGTGTACACATTCGCCCCGCGCCGCTGAATCTCCGAATCTCCCACGTATCAATTCGCACCCCTCACGGCGTCGACCCCACCAGCGAAGCCAGCGTCACCTTTCCCGCCAGCGCGCGCTGCTCGTCACGCAATCGCTGCGCGAAGTCCGAAACCCAGCGCGTCCCTTCCGCGTCTGCCAACCGAAAACCGACGTCCATTGCCCGGTCCGCCGTAATCAACTCCGGCGGTTGCGAGAGACACACCGTGTTCTGATCCCGATCGATCCTGTGCAGCAGTCCCGCACTGCACAGTTCCTGCACCACCGTTGCAGCCGTCCGCTCCGGCACCCCCGTCCGCTCCGCAATCCGTCTCAGTTGCGTCCCCTTCCCCTCTCGAAAATCCTCTGCAACGACCTGCAACACCGTCACCACGGTCGCCGGCTCGATCAGACCCGACATCATCCGCCGGGTCTCCATCTCTTCGAGCGCGCGGTTTCCCAGAAACTGCAGCGCCGCGCTGACCTGCAGGCCGAACAGCACCGCCAGCCACATGAAGTACACCCACAGCATGAAGACCGGGATCGATCCCAGCGACCCGTAAAGACGATTCAACGAGGGAGCGTTCGACAGATACGCCCCCAGCGACTGCTTGCCGAGTTCCAGCAGGATCACACACACGAATGCGCCGATCGCCGCCGTCCGGGCGTCAACGTCCGTATTCGGAACCAGCGAGTAGACCGCAAACCAGAACAACCACCCCACGGCGACGCTCCACACCACCGTCACCGTATGGGAGAACCAGTTCCCCCAGTCGAACGACACCGCCCACTCTTCGACATGTTGGTCGACGTACGAAGCAAGAAAAACGGCGCACGGACTCAAAGTCAGCAGGAACCAGTACAGAGGAATCCGCCGCGTCCACGACCGCCCCTCCGGCGCGCGATACACCGTGTTGAAGCTGTTCTCAATCGTCACCAGCAGATTGATCGCCGCAAAGACGATCATCAGAGATCCGATCCATCCGGCCGCCGTGACGTTCACTTCCGTCGCTTGTCCGATCAGATCGGCCAGCCACTCCCGCAGCGTGACTGTCTGCGGCTCAACCGCGTCCGCCCCGACGTCGGGGAGTGGAACTTCGGCCAGACCGGCCGAATCGAGCATATTGTTGACAATGCCCAGAAACTGGTCGCTCCCCGCAACCGCCCGCACCAGAATTGTCGCGACGACAAGAATCGGCACCATCGCGAAGATCATCTGAAAGGCGAGCGCCCCCGCCATCTGAGCCGCCCGGTCTTCCCGCAACTGCCGCGCCCCGTACCGGCCCAGGTCGTACGTAAACCGCGCCGCGCGCTGCCAGCGGTCAAGTTCATCCCGCGGCTCACGGATCACGTGCGTCAACCATTTCAGCGCCAGACCCACAGACTCCCGAATCTTCGCGATCATCAAACATCTCCGCAGCCGTGAAAAAGTTCCTTAAAGCAGTCTACCGCGAAGAATCGCACGCCGTCAGTCGGAAGTGCGACATCCAACCGGCTGCCGCCCGATCGTAAGGCTCCCATCTTTGGGAAAACCCCGTTTTCAATCTGCCCCGGGTAGGCGAACGCCGCTGGCGACGCTAACCTTTTCGAGAACCAGAGTTGCGTCCAGATCGCAGCTCCGCCGGTGATTCCCTTCGCCCACGATTCTTCAAATGACGATCTCTGCAACCGAATACTTCCGCACACGTAAGGACGACCGGAAAAAAGAGACCCGGTATCTCAACGTCATCAACAAGGACTCCTGCACGAGCTGCCAGTCGTGCGCCACCGTCTGCCCGGTCGACTGCATCTACGAAGTGCCGAGCCCCATTCCCGGCCAGAGCTACCACCAGATCGACACCTCCCGCTGCATCGGCTGCCAGATGTGCTACCGATCGCCCAACGACAGCACTGAGCACTACCAGCTCACGATCTGTCCCTGGAACGCGATCGACATGCTCCACAATCCGAACGTCAAACCGGATGACGAGTCGATCCTCGAGCCGTACTGGCAGGGTGAGGAAACCGATCTGCCTTGGCCGAAACTCGAAGAATACGGCTACCAGCTCTTCGTCGACGGCCAGGTCATTCTGCCTTCCGGTCGAGACGACCTGCTCGAAATCCTGGCCTGGTTCGTCAAGCCGCACTGGCTCTTCACCGAGGATGGCGACACGGTCGCCATCGCTGACGAATACGAACGCGATGAGGAGAAAGTCTGCTTCGTCGCAACCCCTTCCGGTCGCGACCTCCTCGACTGCATCTTTCCCGAATGGCACCGCGTCTGGATGGACTGAGCGCGCTCGCGTTTCGCACTCCTTCCGCCCAATGTAGCCGACTCGCTCCGCGAGTCGGTCGCTAAACGCGCCGCGCAACTGCCCAACACCCACGAGAGCAATCGCGCCATCAACGAGAAAATGAATACGCGAATCACAGCCCTCAATGCCCGCCGGTCGCAACCGGCGGGACGCTCATGATTCCCCGGCCACCGCCGCGTAGAGCCCGTGCTCCGCGACATACACCTCAACCGCCCGGGGCGTCATGTATCGGATCGACCTGCCTTCGGCAACGCGGCCCCGAAGGTCCGTCGCCGAGAGATCAACCCCCGGCATGACCACCTCGTCGATTCGCTCGACGACATCCGCTCCCAACGCCGACTCGACCGCTGACAAATCAGGCGCATCATCGCCGCGATTGACGACGACCAGCCGCGCCAAATCCGCGATCCGCGACGGCTCCCGCCACGTCGGAAAGTCAGCCACCGAATCGGCCCCGATCAGCAGAAACAACTCGCGCGTCGGATCCTCGCTCTGCAACGCCGAGAGCGTATCGACCGTGTAACTCGGCCCGTCGCGCTCAAGTTCCATCCGGCTCACCTGGAACTCGGGATACCCCGCGATCGCCAGTTCGAGCATCTCGCATCGAGTCTCTCCCGATGAGATCTGGTCGCCGATCTTGTGGGGAGGGACCGCCGCCGGGATGAACCACACTTCGTCCAGTGCACACTGTTCCCGGCATTGCTCGGCCAGGATTAGATGCCCGTAGTGCACCGGATCGAACGTTCCACCGTAGATTCCCAACCGCATCAAGTCACTCGTCCCCGTAGAGCACGCTGCCAGCGTGCGAAACACTCTCCCTGGCGGTCGCGGCTCCTTGCCAAGTTGCAACTCGACCGACCAAACTGCCGTCACAGCGCCGTGGCGACGGTGTCGAGTATACTGACGCGTCGCAATGCGAACTACGAGACTGTGAACCTGGAGTGATGCCCCGTGCCCGAAGTGACCGATTGGACTCTCGTTGAACCGGACATCAATGCGGCACTCGATCGTTTCAAGTACCCGCTGGAAGAACTCGCAGCCGCATCCGTTCCGGCGATCGTCCTGCGTCAAGCCTGGCCGGAGGACAAGTGCCGCGCTCTGGTCGAGAAACTGGTTCGAGAGGAACACCTCTACGATCCCCACCAACCCGTCCCCGAAAAGTTCCAGCAGGCAGCGATTCCCGAAGGCTACTACCGCGAAGGCAGCAAATCGGAACCCATCTACGCCTGGCAGGCCAAGACGGCCACCGGTCGCACACGCATCGACATCGGTACCAGCCTCGGATATCGAGGGTCCGACAAGGAGGATTTCCTGACGCACAGCGCCGAGTCAAACCGGCTGTTCAGCGAACTCTTCGCCGGTGGCGACGACCCGATCAAACTCATGTACGACGCTCTGCAGCGCCTCTCAGTCAACAAACAGGTCGTCACCGCCCGCGAGCCGGACGGACGACTCTACGGCTCGGCCATCATCCGCGCCCATTACGGCGGCTACACCTACAAACCGCACTTCGACTCCGTCCGCCTCCGAGAAAAGCGGGACAACTACGCCGTCCACGACTTCGAACATCAGTTCGCCGGCGTCCTCGTCCTCCAGAACTCCCGCCAGGGATCGCGGACGGCCCAGTGCCGACTCCATCATTGCCTCTGGAACGAAGAGGTCGATCCACACCTCAAAGCCGGTACTTTTTACGACTACGCCGAAGAACACCACATCGACAGCGTCGAAGTCTGCCTCGAGCCGGGCGACATGTACTTCTTCAACACCCGCTGCATCCACGAAGTCCCCGGCGTCGACGGCGACGACCCCCGCATCGTCCTCGCAACCTTCGTTGGATACTCGACCGACCGCGACGAAATCTTCGTCTGGTCATAACCCCGAACGCCCAACGCCCAACGCCCGCCGGCTGCGACCGGCGGGTCCCCCGTCCACGCCATCTCACCGCCCAACAACCGCCCATGAAAATCACCGAAGTCATCTGCCAGATCCTCCGCATCGAGAGCATCGAAGCCAAAACAGCCAGCAGCCAGGACTCCGTCCTCGTCCGCATTCGCACCGACACCGGCCTCGAAGGGATCGGCGAAGCCGACTCCTCCCCCGAGGTCGTCAAGGCGATCATCGACGCCCCCTTCAGCCATAACATCGCCTGCGGCCTGCGAGAGATCCTCGTCGGAGAGAACCCGCTCGAACACGAGCGTCTCTGGCAGAAGATGCTCCGCCGCACCATGTATTTCGGCCGCACGAGCGTCACCATCACGGCGATGTCAGCCATCGACATGGCTCTCTGGGACCTCAAGGGCAAGCACTTTGGCGAGCCGATCCACCGCCTGCTCGGCGGCAGCCGGCACAAAAAGATCAAAGCCTACGCATCGATCCTCTTCGGTCGCGACGGAAGCGAAACAAGCGAGATCGGCCGACGGTGGATCGATGCCGGCTACCGCGCCGTCAAATTCGGCTGGGAGCCGATGGGCGAAAGTGAAGCAGTCGATCTCGATCTCGTTCGCGGCGCCCGCGAGGGACTGGGCGGTGACGCCGACCTCCTCATCGACGCCGGCTGCGTCTGGGATGCCAGGACCGCGCTCCGCCGCGCCAACTCCTTCGCCGACTTTGGCATCGGCTGGCTGGAGGAACCGCTCCGCGAAGACGACGTCGACGGCTACTCCTGGCTCCGCGACCGCTCGCCCGTGCCGATCGCCGCCGGTGAAGGAGAATGCGGCCGAGAGTCATTCCGACCTTTCATCGACCGGCACGCTCTCGACATCTACCAGGTCGATCTCTCCCGTTGCGGATTCACCGACGCCGCCTACATCCGCTCCCGCGTCGAAGAAATCGGCGCGAGGCTCTGCAACCACTGCTACACCAGCCCCCTCACGGTGGCTGCCAGCATCCACTGGCTCAGCACCTGCCGCGACGCATTCCTCTTCGAAGACTGCGTCGAAGACTCCCCCCTCCGCCATGAACTGACCGTCGAAAAAGTCCAGGCCACAGACGGCTGGATCTCCCCCCCCGACGGCCCCGGCCTCGGCGTCACCCTTAACGAAGACTTCGTCAACTCGACCCTCGTCGCGGAGTCACGGTGAAACCCTGCCCATGACACACAATTCGTCGGGGGCCGACCCCGAAGAACTGGGCCGACGGAAAACTCGAAGAGAACACGGATTTCCCCAGCGCGGCCTCCGGCCGCAACCAATGTAGCCGACTCGCTCCGCCGAGTCGGATGTCCACGACGTGGAGTATGCTGCACGCGAAACTTGCGCACCACGCGAAGATTCTTACCGTGAGTGACCCGGATTGGGCGGATCGGCGCGACTTTAACAGTGCATCGTTCGTCAACACAGAGTTTTCAGGGTGAGCGGTTCTCACGAAAGTGTGAATCCCGCAGGGCTTCGTGTGGATTTGCTGTCCAGCCAACTCGTCGGCACAGCCTGTCAGGGCAAGAGGCGGAAGCGCAGAGACCGCATCGATCCACAAGTGAGCGACACGACCACGCAAGAAGGCAATCAGTGCGAATCCGTTTCATCAGTGCCCATCCGCGTCCCATTCGATTCTCTCAACCAATGAGTTGATCGGAGACCGTCTGACTACAGGTTGAGCATGCACGACAGCGCTGAAAACCTGTCCCGCGTGACAGTGCCCTGTCCACGACAACGGAATCCGTCGCTCCAAGTCCCGATGTCTGCGCTGCCCAAGTTGTCGCGATCCTCAGGGCCGGCTGCTAAGATGCTCCTTCAGCCACACAGGTCGGAAACGGCCTGCATGCCTCCAGGAGTCCCCGCCCCAATCCCTCCCACCGAGGAGCCTCCCCGTGTCCCGATTCGCCTGTCTCTATGGACTCACCGTCCTGTTCGTCGCGAGTTCCGCCTCTGCCGATGACTGGCCCCAGTGGCGCGGCCCCAACCGCGACGCACGCTCCACCGAAACCGGACTCCTGTCCGAATGGCCCGCAGGCGGGCCGTCCATCGCCTGGCATGTCGAAAACGCCGGCGTCGGCTATTCGTCGGTCGTCGTCAAGGACGGTCGCGTCATCACGCAGGGCGACCTCGACGGCGTCGAGCACATCATCTGCTTCAACGAAGAAGATGGATCGCTGCTCTGGGCCGTGCAGCCGGAACCTGTCAGAGACGCGCTGGCGGAAAACATCGATCAGCAGTTCGCCCGCTACGACCAGAACGCCGACGGCCTGATCGACCCGATCGAGTCGCTCGAACTGGGACGCCACCTCTCCAATGAATCGGAATCCGGCGACGATGCCGAACAGACCGCCCGCCGGCGCGCCGACATTCTCTTCAGCGCACTCGACGACGACGGCAATCAGCAACTCTCCTTCCCAGAAGTCCCTCCCTCCGTCGCCCGCGAGTTCTTCGAACGCGCCGATCAACCCGACCCGGACGCCGACGTCCAACGACTCGCCGCCGACCGCACAGCCGTCGCCATGCAACTCGATGCCGATGGAAACGGCCGCATCACGCGCGAAGAATGCCGCCGCACCCTCGTCGAAGCTGACTTCAACCGCATCGACCAGCGGGCGCAAGGCGAGCGCCGCGGCGATGGCGAACTCACCGAGCAAGAACTGACCGACTTCTTCACCAACCAGAAGCCCGGCCGCGACGGAGAACTGACTTTAAAAGAACTCACTGCCTATCTGCAGCGGGACTTCCCCAACCGAGACGGCGTCCTCACCCGGGACGACCTGACCCGCATCTTCGGCGGATACCGCAACGGACAGGGAGACGGCCCCCGCGGAACGCCCGCCATCGACGGCGAATTCGTCTACACCGAAGGCGGCAACGGCGACGTCACCTGCCTCAAGGCCGACTCCGGCGAAACCGTCTGGCACGTCAATCTCGCGTCCGACCTCGGCGGCGGACGGCCCGGATGGGGGTATTCCGAGTCACCGTTGGTGATCGACAACTACCTGATTGTCACGCCGGGCGGAAACAATGGCACGCTCGCCGCCCTCGACAAACCGACCGGAGAGGTCGCTTGGCGGACCACCGAACTCAACCAGGCCGCGCATTACTCATCGCCCATCTCCGCCTACGTCGCCGGCGAACGCCAGGTCATTCAGTTCGCCCGCGAGAGCGTCTTCGGCGTCTCCCTGGAAGACGGGCGCGCACTCTGGAGTTATTCCGGCTCGGCCAACGGCACCGCCAACTGCTCCACACCCGTGATTGACGGCGACTACATCCTCTCCGCCAGCGCTTACGGCACCGGTGGCGGATTGGTGAAAGTCAGCGGAACAGCGACCGAGCAGCAGGCCCGGGAACTCTACTTCGAAAAAGCCTTGCAGAACCATCATGGAGGAATGGTGAAAGTCGGCGACTATGTATACGGCACCGGCAGCAATACGTTGATCTGCATGCACTTCGAGACCGGCGAAATCGCCTGGCAGGACCGAGCGGCCGGCAAAGGCTCGCTCGTCTACGCCGACGGTCACCTCTACTGCCTCGGGGAACGCAATCAGGTCGCCCTCGTCGAGGCCAATCCCGAAGAGTATGTCGAGAAAGGCCGCTTCGAAATCCCCTCCACCGGACGCCCCTCCTGGGCGCACCCCGCCGTCGCCAACGGCCGCTTCTACATCCGCGATCAAAACCGCCTCACGGCCTACGACGTGAGTGCGGAGTGAGTCGCGACCCCCGCGTGATCGCATGCTGCGACACAATCCGCAATTCCCGGCGACATCTTGGCTTTCTCCCGCTTTGCGCATCAGTCGAACTCGCTTATGCTCATAGCTGAATCCGGAAGTGCTGGGGAAGATGCCGCATGACGATCACCGAGTTCCTATCCCTGCCAGAGAAGCCTGGCCGGGTGTGTTCCCTCATCGCGGGCCGCGTCTTCACCAGACCCCGGCGTCGACCGGACCGACAGAGACGGGCGGCTGTCGAGCGGTTGCTCGATCTGTTGAAGCAGGACGGCGGACCGGAGTTGCGAACAGATTTCCAGGTCCGCCATGAGCCGCAAGACTTGTTCCCGGTCGAGATTGCGGTGGTACAAGCTGGCAGTGAATTGCCTGCGTTGGTCGTGTTGATCCCGCGTCCCGGTGAGACGATTGGCGAAACTTCCGACAAGGTAAGAGCCTGTCATGCCGTCGGCGTCTTGCAGGTCTGGGAACTGGAGTTCTATTCGCAGCAGGTGACGATCCACCGGCCCGGCGACGAACCGCGAGAATACTTTCGTGGAGACGAGGCACTGCCGCTGCCGCGGAGCCTGTCCGCGATCACCCCCGCCGGAATCTTCAGCGGCCTTCCACAACCGGAATCCGCCTTGCCTGACGACGTTGAGAAACTCTGGGTCGATGTTCTCCGCGAAAAGCACGAGTGCTTCGGCATGAGTCCGGCGGCTTCAGTTGAGGTGACGGTCGGCGGCCGCATCGTCCAATTGATCGTGCCGGACCACCTGGTGGAAACGGAAATTTTCGTCACTTGCGAAGCGGGCGACTTGCTCTTCGCCATCGGCCGCGAAGGCCACCCCTGGGACCACAACGAATACTTGGGCGTCTTTATCGTCGCACACCAATACGATCGCGACACCTATCTCGCCCACGTCTGGCACGCGTTGTATCCAAATACGCTCAAGTACCTCGGATTAGATGCAGAGACGGCTGCGGGAAACGAGTAGTTCGTCCACGCCGTGAATTCAGGTTTGACGAACCACGAAGTTTCGTTTCAGAAAACCGTTCACACTCCCAACTTTCTCACGTTGATCCTGCACATGCCCCACGACATCGGACTCATCGGACTGGCCGTCATGGGCCAGAACCTCGTGCTCAACATGGCCAACCACGGCTTCTCCGTGGCCGTCTACAATCGCACTGCGACCGTCACCGACGACTTCGTCGGAGGTCTCGCTGGCGAACCGGCCGACAAGGTCCACGAAGGAACCGCGGACCGCATCCACGGCTGCCATTCGCTCGAAGAACTCGTCGCCGCTCTCGACCGGCCTCGACGCGTCATGCTCATGGTCAAGGCGGGCGGCCCCGTCGACGCCGTCATCGAGCAGCTTCGCCCGCTGCTGGACGAAGGTGACATCATCATCGACGGCGGCAACTCCGACTTCCGCGACACCAACCGCCGATCGAAACAACTCCGCGACGCCGGCCTGCTCTTCATCGGCGCCGGCGTCTCCGGCGGCGAGGAAGGCGCGCTCAAAGGGCCCAGCATCATGCCGGGCGGCCACAACGAGGCCTGGCCCCACGTCAAGGACGTCCTCCAGTCAATCTCCGCCAAAGTCGGCCCGAACGACGACATCCCCTGCTGCGACTGGGTCGGCGAAGACGGGGCGGGCCATTACGTCAAGATGGTGCACAACGGCATCGAGTACGGCGACATGCAGTTGATCTGCGAGGCCTACTTCATCCTCAGGCAGGCTCTCGGACTCTCCAACGCCGATTTGCACGAGGTTTTCGCGGAATGGAACGAGGGCGAACTCGAAAGCTATCTCATCGAAATCACCCGCGACATCTTCACCGTCAAGGACTCGATCGGCGACGGCGACCTCGTGGACGCGATTCTCGATACGGCCAAGCAGAAAGGGACCGGAAAGTGGATGAGCCAGCACGCTCTTGACCTCGGCGTGCCGACCACTCTCATCACCGAAGCGGTCTACGCCCGCTGCCTCTCCGCACAAAAGGACGCCCGCGTCCGCGCCGCCGAACTCCTCTCCGGGCCGGAAGTCAGATTCAACGGCGACCGCGCACAGTTCATCGAAGACGTTCGGCAGGCGCTCTACGCATCCAAGCTCTGCAGCTACGCGCAAGGTTTCGTCCAGCTTGACGCAGCCGCCGAGGAATTCGGCTGGAAACTCGACAACGGCAGCATCGCCCTCCTGTGGCGCGGCGGATGCATCATTCGCAGCCGCTTCCTGCAGGACATCAAGGCCGCTTTCGACAACAACCCCGACCTCGAAAACCTCCTCCTCGACGACTTCTTCCGCTCCGCCATCGACAAGGCCCAGCCAAGTTGGCGGCGCGTCGTCTCCACGGCGATCGAACTCGGCCTCCCCGTCCCCGCCTTCAGTGCGGCCCTCACTTACTACGACGGCTACCGCCAGGCCCGCCTCCCCGCCAATCTCCTCCAGGCCCAACGCGACTACTTCGGCGCCCACACCTACGAACGCATCGACAAACCCCGCGGCGAAACCTTCCACACCGACTGGATCCGGGAGCGCAAACCAATGTAGGCGACTCGCTCCGCGAGTCGCGCGTGCGTCCGATGAAGCAAGTCGATCCTCGCAGGCAACCCGCAAAAGGTCGAAACATGCGAGTCATCATCGACCAACTGCTCTGGATCGGCAACGCTGGCGACGCCCGCAACCTCAGGTCAATCCACGACCACGGAATCCGGGCGGTCGTCGATCTGGCGGCCGACGAGCCGCCAGCCGTCCTTTCGCGCGACTTGGTCTATTACCGGTTTCCCCTGCTGGACGGCGACGGAAATCCCCCCTGGCTCCTCCGCTCTGTCATCGATTGCGTAGCAACCGTGATCTCCCACCAGGTGCCGCTGCTGGTCGCCTGCAGCGGAGGAATGAGCCGCTCGCCCGTGGTCATCGCAGCCGCATTGGCCATCGCGTACGGCAAGCCGATTGACGAATGCTTGAAACAGGTAGTCGGCGACGGGCCGCAACAGGAATCCGCAGCACTCTGGAACGCCGCAGCCGCCGCAATCGAAAACGGTGAATCGACCGTGCCTCCCGTTTAGCCGCGACCCGCAAAGGGGCGCTTCGCCCAACCAGTCCCAGGATGTCCACCAGCGAGAATCCGCCCCATCCGCAAACATCCGCGGCCCATTCTCCCCCGGATCTTCCGCTCGTTGACTTCACTGATCCACGGGCAGCCTCAACATCCCCACTCTCCCAGATCAAGACGGCTGCCCGCGTCGTCCTCGTCGCTCTCGAGTGCGCTACCATCTGGCTGTTCGGGCGAAATCAGACACGTCGCCTGGAAACGCGTGACCCCCGTCAACTGTGCAGCCGCCTTAACGTCCTGTTCACACTCATGAACAATCTCCTGATCATCACTCATGCCCCGAAATCCGACCTGATAGCTCTCCGGAACATCCGGCAGCTTCCACCACCCGCGCTCGATCATCGCTTCATCAAAGCGATTGCGTCGCCGCTTGTCGGGCCCGAGCAGCGAGACGGTCAGCACGACGTCCATCGACATAATCATCACCTGGTTCATTCGATTGAAGCCCCGTCGCCGACCCGTTGTCGGCGCACAACAAACCCGCAAAGGCCGTACCGGAACGGGCGAGCGCTGCCGGCCGAGTCTTCGCGGGTTTGATCCGAAAGCAGAATTCTACTTCGTGGCGATGCGCGCCGTCTCACTGTCGCCGTCGACCGGCAGATTGCGGTGTCCCCGGACACGCGCCACCTTCGGCAACCGATACCGGGCCTCCGCGAGGACTCGTGAACGAACCGGCTGCACACGCAGCGTGATTCCCCCGTCAAGTTCCGACTCGTCGAGCGGGGCAGGCGTCCCCGGATCGTCCGCCGGCTCCGATTCCAGCGGCAAGACCGGTTGCTCGAACGGGTCGGCGCCAGGTTCCGCCGGGGGTGGTGCTTCCCGCCGCGTCGGGCCGAAATCGTCGTCCGGCATGTCGTCAGTCGTCTCCGGCTCGTCGGCATACGTTCTCCGATTCGGATCGCCGTCGGCAGCCGGATCAGGAATCGGCTCGTCGTCCGGAGCATAGTTGACGCCGCAATTCCCGGACGCGCAGCCGCTTCCACACGGAGCGCAACCCGCTTGACACGGTGCACAACCGCAGGGTGAAACGCTCACCGGACCGTAATACGCACCGCATCCCCCCGGACCGCACGGCGAGGGCGAATAAGTCGGAGCAGAGTAGACCGGAGCTCCATAATAGCCGCCTCCGCCGTAGTAGCCCCCTCCGTAGTAGTTCGGCGATCCCCAACATCCAAACAGGCACGGAAACAGGCAGGCCTCGCTCGCAGCAGAAGATCCCAGAATCAGCGCCGCAGCGCACGAGACCTTGAGGATCACCTTCCCGGAGTGACGCAACATGAGTTTCACCTTCGATTTCTGGATAAGCGGCGTCATCGACCGGCTGTCCTGAGCCGGAAAATCGCCGGTTGTGGTGCTCACGTCCGGTGTGAACCCTCACAATAAGTCCCGGCCCAATCACTGTCAATCAGCCCCCCTCGATGCGTTCCCACCTGTGTGCCTCCGTTCGACGGGGAGCGGTTCACCCCTCTCCCGGCAAACTCGAAAGTTCTTGACCCCCTGTGACACAGCCTCGATAATCGAAATGGCCGCCGCACTGCCCGATTTCCGCGACTGGGGGAGGCAATACGATGATGAACCGAGCATTGACGCTGGCAGTCTTGTCACTGTTCCTCCTGCCGCCGCTCGATGCCAACGCCGATCATCGACACGGTCGTCGGCATTCAGGCGGAGTTCGACGCGATCCCAATTGGGGCTGGGACGGCTTCAACAGACTCCATTACTCCCCGCGCTATCGCTCCGGCCGATTCGGATACAACAACTTCTACGGAGGCTACGGAGGCGCGGCATTCTACGGAGGCGGCTTTCTGTGGGGCGCCGGCTACCGCTACGACCCCCTCATCACCCCCTCCGGATTCGGCTATTACTCCGCCCCCAATATTCCGCCCGCCTACTACGGTTACGGAGCATACGGCGTCTACGGACCGGCGATCGACGCCCCCCCCGGCTTCTCCGATCTCCGCGAACCGCTCCAGCCTGCGCTGCCCGGACGACAGCAGATGCAGGAGTGGCTGCAGGAAGACCGCGAAGCCTGGGAGGCCCCCCTCGAAACGCTTCCCGTCGAGGAACTCCCCAAACGATTCCTCCGCCCCAGCAGTGACGAAGCCAAACGAAAAAGCATTCGTCGGCAACACGAAGGCGACCTGCAACTCGCCGCCCTGCAGTATACCGTCGCCGCTCGTCGCTACCGCGACGCCGTCGGTACCGCCCCCGACCGCGCCGCCCCCTACTTTCGCTTGGGAATTGCCGAAACCGGACGCGGAGAATTCGATGAAGCGGCCCGCAACTTCAAACTGGGCCTGCAACTCGATCCCGACTGGCCCGCCGACCCCGAACAGTTGAGTGCATTGCTCGGCGAGCACAACCTCCTCGCCAAGGCGCAATTCACCCAGAGACTGCTCGATTGGGTCAAGCTCGACATTCGCGACCCAGACCGCCTCTTTCTGCTCGGCGTCATCCTCTACATCGATGACGACGCCGAACGCGCCCTCGAAGTGTTCGAAACAGCCGCCCGACTCGGCGGCATGAAGGAATACCTCGCCGCATTTCTCATGCAGACCGACACCGAAGTCGTCGCGGCCCCCGAGGAAGAAAACGCAACAGGCGACGGCGTCTTCGTCCCCCCGCCCCCAACCCCCGACACCACGCTCCCCGAACCCGACGCCGAAAACGGCCCCCGCTTGAAAGCTCCCGCGGAACCACCGCTCCCCGCCCCTCCCCCCAACCCGTAACACCCTCATAGCCCTGTCCATGACACACATCTTATCCGGGTGGCCGGGGCTGGACTGAGCGAAGCGAGGGAAGCCCCGGTCGTGTAGCCGAAGTCGTGAGACTTCGGATGAACCTTTCCCACGACCCGAGATGCGGGTAAACAAACGTTGCAACACTCCCCCTCATTGCGGCGCCGCCTCAAAAATACAGACCCTTTCCCGACACACCCTTCGCTCAACTCGCGTTCGCGGAACCGACACGGTATTCTTAACCCTCGCGTTCGCCGTACGTCACATCGGGGTCGGAGCGGAGCAGCAGACTCGCGCAGCCCGCTCAGTATCGGCTGACCCCCAATTTACCTCAAACCACTGATCTTTCTCTTGCGGGAGCCCATCATGCGAATTCTGGTGCGTGGATTGGTGAGTGTTGCACTCTGCAGCCTCGTGTTGTTGTCCGAGCCGGTCTTCGGCCAGGAAAAAGGCGACGAGGTCGTGCCCAAGGATGACGTCGCCCTCAAGGTCAAGGACGAGGTCATCGAGACCGTGGGGCCCGACGACGTGCTCCAGGTCGAAGATGTCGAGGGCAAATGGCTCTGGGTCAAATCCCCCTCCGGCAAGCAAGGCTGGGTCAAACGCGACCAGGTCGAACTCAACGACGATTCCGCCCCCCCCTCTCCTGACGACGCCGCTCCCCCTTCCCCGGATGTCCCCCAGCCCCCACCGGTCGACCCCGATGGAGACCGCCTCTACCTCATCGGCGCCCTCGGCGGAGCCCACGTCTACACAACCTACGCCTACATCGGCGTTCTCGCCGACGGATTGAGCAAAGAACTGTACCCCGACGAGCAGGTCATCGAGTTGCTCGGTGAGGTCTCCGCCGTCAGCGAAAGCCTCATCAAGAACCTCGAACAGGTCAAACGGGGAGAACTCTCCCCCTCCGACGAAGCGGCCGTCGACGACATGATCGCCATTTACCAGTTGCTCGCACAGGAAGCGGAAGCAGCCGCCAAATTCACCAAGTCCCGCGCCGTCGAAGACGCCGAACGCTTCGATGAAATTCGCACCACCGTCTGGCCCAAAATCTCCACCCTGCTCGGACTGGACGAATAAACCACCGGCCACCCACTCGCGCATTAACAAACCCCCGCTCCCGATGAGCGGGGGTTTGTCATTTCTCGCGTCTCGCGGATCAGACCGAAAAACTACTCTTCAGTCGTCTCTTCGGCGGGATCGGCGGCCGGCTCTTCGGTCACATCTTCGCCCGGATCTTCAGCAGCCGGGTCTTCCGCAGCGGGATCGGCAGCCGGATCCTCAGCAGCCGGATCCTCAGCAGCCGGATCGGCCGCCGGATCTTCCGCAGCGGGATCGGCAGCCGGATCCATCGCAGGATCGTCCATCGTCGCGGGATCCGTCGCCGGATCGGTCACGGCCGGGGGCGTCGCAGGATCCGTGACGGTATCCTCTTCCGCCGCACAACCGACAAACACGCCAGCCACACACGCGACACACAGCAGGGACAGCAGCTTCTTCATCTGTTCGCTCCTCGAGTTGCAAACTTCTTGACCATCTCGCCCGGCGAAGGCACTCCGCCCGGGCGTCGACTCCCCAACACAGGAGGGTCTGCTACTTCAACGATCCACTCACACTTGAGCCTATTCCAGAAAAATCCGCAGAAACTCGATCACCGGTCAGCGATGCGGAGCAATGGAACTCTGGCGTAACCAGGAGGTTTGCAAAAAAAGGCGGTTCTCCATTCAGCATTCCCCGCAATTCCGACCAGATATTTCCACAACTCATTGATTGGAAACGCATTGCGTCATCCAGCGCCGTCAGCCCGCACATCCGGTGCATCAGGAACAACCGTCAAACCTTGCCGTAACTCCCATTTCCTTCAACTCCAACGCCGTCACAGGCCGAAAATCCAGAACAACTGTCACCATCGGCGCATTCCCTACAACCGTTCCGCACGGAACCGGCTGTCGGTGCGTCGCAGCGTGCAGAGTCCGGTCATGACAAGGCAGGCGACTGCCCGCGCCCTTCAGGGCCACGTCACGCCGGATCACCCGGTTTCCATTGAGGTTCAGCAGGATGCTGGAGCAATCGATGATGAGAATCTTCCGCAGGAATTCGAGCCCCAACCGCACCGGCGCCGCGACCAACGTGTCCGGGCAGGGCTGCCTCAATCGCTCCAGCACCACAAGGTTGTGGAAACACCTGCTGGCCGCAATCGCCGCGACATTGCTCGTCGCGCCGACTGCCGGAGCGCAAACCATCGAAATCGACGAATTCGGCACCGCCCGGGTCCAGCCCGATCCGCTCAATGCCGTCCGTCCCGCCGATTCCAACGCCGCATACGAAGCGGTCTGGCTCGATGACTTCCAGCCACCTCCGGGCGTCGGCGTCGACCCCGTCACCATCCCGCAGGACGACTCCGTCGGCTACGCAGTCACCAGCACCGTCGAGGACGTCCTCTACCGCATCGGACGCGTCAACGGCGACTACATGGGCCTCATGAACGACGGCTACACCAGCGCCGGAGCCTTCATCCCCATCACCACGATGGACGGCGGAGACAGCATCCTCGCCATCGATCCACGCGTTTTCGTTTCCGACAGCGGACGAGGCGGCCTCAACTTCGGCGTCACCGCCCGCCGCCACGTCCCCGGCATGGACCGCGTCTTCTCCCTCTCCGGCTGGCTCGACATCGACGAAGCCGGACGGGGCAGCTACTTCCAGGCCGGTATTCACGCCGCCACCATCGGCCGTTTCTGGTCGCTCCGCGGCGGCGTCAACATGCCGCTCGGCAACGCCGGCAAGACCTTCAACAAGGTCTTCTCCTCAGAGTTCTTCGAGGACCAGCTCGTCGTCCGCCGTGACGCCATGATCGAACTCGGCTACAGCAAGTCCGAAGTCGAATTCGCCATCCCGCTTCCCGGCCTCGCCCGCTACGGCTTTGAAGGCGGCGTCGGAGCCTACTTCGTCTCCGCAAAGCACACCCGCGTCGACGACAAGGCCCTCGGCGTCAGCGGCCGCATCGAAGCCCAGGTCACCGAAGACATCTGGGTCAACGGTCTCGCCACCACCGACGACGTCTTCGGCAAAAACGTCTCCGTCAACTTCGAAATCACCCTCCCCGGCACCAATCCCTCCCGCGTCCTCCGCCGGCTCACGCCTCGCTCCTACCTCACCGCCTCGGATAAGCGAACCTACCGCGTCCTCCGCGACATCCAGTCGGAGACCACCCGCCGCACCGCCATCAATCCTCGGGACGGCGAGGCCTACACGTTCGCTCACCTCGATCCGAATCCGATGATTCCCGTCCCTGGCGCCTCAGGCGTTCCCGGCTTCGTCGATTCACCCCTCTCCTCGCTCGCCGAGTACATGGCCCTCCCGGTGGCCACGCGAGGCGAGATCGATGTCATTCTTGTCCGCGGCAACATGGACGGATCCGACACCGGACTCGATACAACCATCACTCTGCTTGACTACCAGCAACTCCTCGGCACGGGGGTTCCCCACTTCATCACCGAAGCCACGGTCGGTCCCGTCCCGCTGCCCGAACTGACCTATCCCACGCCCAACCTCACCAACGCCGCCGCGCCCGGAATGGACGTCGTCACGCTCGCCGACGGCAACGTCGTCTCCGGACTCTCCATCGACGCCGGCGGCACCGCCCGAGGCATCAACGGCCTCGACGCCGGCGACTTCGGCGTCCGCGACTTCGACATCAACCGCAACACCATCATGAACGCCACCGTCGGCGTCGAAATCGACGTCGAGGACACCCCCGACGCCACTCCCCAGATCGGCAACTTCTCCGAAAACATCGTCAGCATGACCAGCGACGACGGCTTCCGCCTCACCTACGACGACACCGGGGCGTCCTCCGGCACACTCTTCCTCACCGTCAACGACAACTACTTCGAGGGCACCCTCGAACAGGCCATCGACATCGACCTCAGCGGCGCAGCCGTCGCCGACGTCGAAACCAACCGCAACGAATTCTTCCTCCTCCAGGAAGACGAATTCATCACCGGCACCAACTTCCTCGGCACCACCATCGACGAGTCCGGGTTCATTCCTCCCGACACGATGGGAGCGGTGGGAGACGACCACATTGTCGAAATGCTCAACGGCGCCTTCGCCATCTACGACAAGGACACCGGCGCCCTCATCAGCCGCATTTCTCTCGACGAATTCTGGACCGACGTCGCAGCCCAGTTGATCCCCGCCGGAGACGGTACGTTCGATCCCCGCATCATCTACGATCCCACCACCGAACGGTGGTTCGCCGCAGCCATCGACGGCGGCATCCCGGGCTTCGTCGCCAACAGCATCTACATCGCCGTTTCCGAAACCAGCGACCCGACCGGAGACTGGAACGGCTTCAAGTTCGCCACCGATCTCGAAGACGGAGTCCGCTTCGGCGACTTCGACACACTCGGCATCAACGCCGACGGCGTCTACCTCGCCACCAACAACTTTTCCGCTCCCACGTCGTCCGGCTTCGACGTCTCCATCTACACCATCCCCAAGGCCGACCTCCTCGCCGCCGTCCCCACCATTGCGGGACTCCAGCGGTTTGAAAACCTCAACGCCTCCTCGCTCGGCTACGGCAGCTCGATCCAGCCCGCCGTCGACTTTGAAAGCCTCGCCGGAACCGACGCCTACCTCCTCTCCAACGCCGGACCGGGAACCGAACTCATCCGCGCCGACGTCGTCGGCGGAGCCGGCGCAGGCAATTCCGTCACCCTGCCCGACACCATCACCGTCCCCGCCTTCGCCACCGCTCCGGACGGTACGCAGCCTTTCAGCCCCGACCTCGAAAACGTCAGCCCCCGCTTCAACAGCAACGTCGTCGTCAAGAACGGTAGCCTCTGGGCCGTACACGCCGTCGCCGGCAGCAGCGGCAACTCAGCCGTCCGCTGGTATGAAATCGATCCCACCACCAACACGCTCCTCCAGACCGGCCTGATTGAAGACCCGGCCCTCGACTTCCTCGACGCCTCCGTCGCCGTCAACTCCGCCGGACAGGTCGTCGTCGGATTCACCGGCACCGGGGCGGGACAGTTCCCCTCCAGCATGGCCGCCATCGCCTCCACCGACGCCGGAGTCACAACCTTCGCCGACCCCATCGTCCTCGCCGAAGGACTCGGCAACTACAACGTCACGTTTGGCACAGGCCGTAACCGCTGGGGCGACTACAGCGCCACGCAACTCGATCCCGAATTCGACAACCGCTTCTGGACCTTCCAGGAACTCGTCGTCCGCGACGACACCTGGGGAGTCCAGGTCACCGAAATCATCACCGGCAAAGGCGGTAAGGACGGCATCTCCATCAGCCTCAGCGACACCGCATCCGCCGCACTCGAAATCAACGACAACGAGATGACCGGCGTGTTCGGCTTCGGCGTCGAAATTGACATGACCGACGCGTCATTCGCCACGCTCGACATGTTCCGCAACACCATCATCGCCTCCGAGCGCCTCCCCACCCAGTCCGCCGTCTTCACCATCGAAGACAACGTCTTCAACACCAGTCCCGCGCCCTACACCCTCACCAACACCTCCTTCGGCGACGACTTCCGCATCACCGGACTCTCGCTCGACATCGGCCCCGACTACTTCGACACCGCCGGTTCCAACTCGCGCGCCTTCACCTCGCTCGCCGGAACCAACCTGACCACCGGGCTCATCCCGCCCATCATTCCGGACGAGTCGACCAGCATGAGCGTCGCCTGGGGCGACTTCGATCCGGGCGAAACCATGCTCTGGTCGCTCGACGCCGACTTCGCACCCGCGCCGGCCGGCGACGGCGGCGAAGGGGGCGCGGGCAACTTTGAAGGCAATAACTTCATCGGCTCCAACGTGGCCATCGCCTTCAGCACCGGCGACGTCTTCGCCGGCACCATGCAGGCCGTCTCCGGAAACCCCGACGCCTCCCAGTTCATCGTCGGCGGCCCGGTCGCCACCGGACCCCAGCACGGCCTCGCCATCACCACCTCCGACGCCGCCTTCATCGACGCGTCAACCACCATCTCCGACAACACCATCACCGGCTTCGCCGCCGACGGCATGTTCTTCGGCGCCACGGGTACCTCCACCATCCGCGTTGCCGGCGACCGCAACAGCGTCACCGCCAACGGACGCAACGGACTCTTCATGCAGGGCTTCGATGACGCCACCATCGACGTCGCGTTCCGCAACACGCAGTTCGACGAGAACGGCGGACGCGGCGTCCAGGGCGAAGTCTTCGACACCGCCGACCTCACCTTCAGCTTCACGAGCCCCGCCGATCCCCTCGCCAGCGGACCCTCCTCCGCCAGCAACAACAACCTGCAGGGCATCAACCTCAAAGGCTTCGACGCCGCAACCATCGACGCCACCATCAACGCCCTCGTCGACCCCAACTCCGACGCCGGCATCTCCGTCACACTCGCCAACGACGCCACCGGAACCGTCGACATCTTCGACAGCGTCATTATCGACACTCTCGACGGACCCGATGTCGACCTCAACGGCGAAGGCGTCATCTTCCGCACATCCGACGACGCCTCTCTCGTTGCAACCATCACCGACAGCTTCATCGACGGCAATGCCGGCGACGGCGTCGCCGCCATCGCCGAAGACGACTCCGACATCGATCTCACCATCGATCCCACATTCATCACGGGCAACGGAGGCAACGGCGTCTTTCTCCGTCGCACCGGCACTGCATCCATCCTCGCCGACCTCGACGACGTCTTCGCCGACGGCAACGCCGGCTTCGGACTCCTCGTCGCCGCCGAAGGCGCCAGCGTCGGCACCATTCCCGACGTCATCGTCACGTCCGACGACAGCTCCTACTCCGGCAACGGTCTGGGCGGCGTCAACTACCTCCTCTTCGGCAGCTCAACCGTCCTCACCACCCATACCAACGACTTGATTGACGGCAACAGCGGCGACGGCGTCAGCGTCACCACCAACGTCCTCAGCTTCTTCGGCGACACCAGCACGCCGGGCGCGCCCCCCTTCGCCCCGTCCGTCTTCGACAGCGTCGTCGTCACCAACAACACCGGCAACGGCTACACCTTCAACGCCAACGACGCCACCCGCCTGCTGGCCGACATCGTCAGCGACGCCACCCCCAACGCCAGCTTCATTGGCTTCAACACCCTCGACGGCATCGAGGTCAATCACGCCTCGACCGACACGATCCTCACTCCCGCCTTCACCGAAATTCGCGTCGGCAACGCCGCGAACACGTTCCCCGACGTCACCATCTTCCAGAACCCCATCGACGCCGTCGACCTCAACTTCTCCGGGGCCGCGCCCGTCGACGTCTCCATCGCCAACACACTCATCAACGGCGCCCGCCGCGTCGGCTCACCCTCCGACCCCGGCGTCACCATCGACTACACCGGCAACGACGACGCCGAGGTCTACATCGGACAGGACATGGGCGCCGATCGGGAACTCGATATGGACCTGGTCGCCGGCGACGACCTTCGTTCCGGCGTAACGATCACCGACATCGGCGAGGACGGCGACGCCATCAATGTCTTCTATGACCGCGACGACGATGGCACGGGCGGCTCACTCGACCTGCTCGTCGCCGACAGTCAGATCGGTACCGGATCAGGCACAATCGGCGGCGACGGAGCCGACATCGAAGTCCGCGACGATGGATTCGCCGGATACTTCTTCCAGAACTCGTTTGTCGGAGCCGACGGCGATGCCATTCGCTTGCTTAGTCTCGCCGAAGACTTCGACGAAAGCACGGTCATCGTGCCCGCCGACGGTGCCGGCGCTCCATTTCCTCCAAATACTCCGCAAGATCTCGACCTCATCGGACCTGATAACATCGGTGACTGGGTCAGCACGGATAGCCCGTTCCTTAACGCGAGAGCGGACTACAACGGCACGCTTCGTCCCTTCGGTGATCTGGATGCCCTCGACTTCGACACTACGCTCGTCATTGGCGATCCCAGCCTCGAACCTGGATTCGGTGTCGGTGCCTTCGGCGGAAACACGATTTACGGCAACCAGAACGGAGTCGTCCTGGAAGTCGGTGCCGCTACGCGGCAGAGTGTCACTGTCCGCAACAACGACATGGGTGGAAATCGGGCCTTCGACTTCCTGACCGGGACGATTTCGAACACGATCGCTCCGCCCTTGGCAATCTCGGACAACAACGCCCAAGGGGCTGACGATATTGTGGTACTCGACCCACTCGCACACCTCAACCTGTTCTTCGGCGACAGCGCGGGCGGCCCGACTTCATTCAACGAGGGAAACACCTTGCTGCCGCTCACGACCGGCGGCACCTGGGCCACCGGGGATGTCTGGAAAGCAGCCGGACGAGCCATCCAGACCAACTTCCAGGTTGTCGTGCCCGGAACCACTCCGCCGCCGCCTGAGAACATCTTCATCGACGCCGCAGGCATCGATATTGATGAGGCAGGACTGTTCATCCTGAATGGATACCAGACTGGAATTCCGGTCATTAACCTGCCGGGTATCGGCGACGTCGAGTAACTGCCGACGACCTCCAGACCATCACAAACCACAGGCCGCGTCCACCATCCCGGACGCGGCCTGTTCCTTTTCACACACCGTCTTCCCGGAGTCCAGCGCGTCTCCCTGGAGTCCGGCGACCCGTCGCCGCTTTAGGACGATCAATGCCGGACCATCAATCCCGAATCGACCACCGGGTGCCACTGGCGTCCCGCCAGTGCTCCTGCCAACGACACCGGGTGCCACTGGCGTCCCGCCAGTGCTTTTCTCAACGGCAGCTTGCAGTGAATCCGGCCAATTGACATTCTTATGTCGGTTGGCCGTAACACACATCGAGCGAAGAACCGATGCCGGAACATCGGAAGCGGGTGAAGCACTATCACGAGCCGGGTGATCTGCACGAATTGACATTCTCGTGCTATCAACGGATGCCGCTCCTGACCAACGACACCTGGCGTCGCTACCTGTCGGACAGCATCGGCTCTTCGTGTCGGGAGCAACGGTTTCGGCTCGTGGCGTTCGTCTTCATGCCGGAGCACGTACATCTGATTGTCGATCCGCTCGACGAAGAGCCGGACATCGGAACGTTCCTGGCCGCCGTCAAGCGTCCCGTGTCGGCTCGGGTCAAACAGACTCTCGTGCAGCGTGGGAGCCGGCTGCTGGAGAAGCTGACCATCCTCGAGCGTCCGGGCAAGACGGTGTTTCGTTTCTGGCAGGAAGGACCGGGATACGATCGGAACCTGCAGCAGGAACGAACGGCGCTGTCGGCCATCGATTACGTTCACATGAACCCCGTCCGCCGCCGGCTGGTCGAACGGGCGTCTCTCTGGAAGTGGTCGAGTGCCCGCTGGTATGAAACCGACCGGCAGCATGTCGATGTCGATCTGCCCGAGATGCACGGACTGCGGCCGGGGTTCTTTGTTGGATGACTGGAAGGGGCGCGAACCGCTCGACGTGCAAGGTGAAATCGACGGCGGCACTGGCGAGACGCCAGTGCTCTTGCCAACGACACCGGGTGCCACTGGCGTCCCGCCAGTGCTCTTGTCAACGACAGCAAGTAGCGTCCGCTCCGCGAACCATTCGTTCAACAACAACCTCGGTCCGCTCCACGGACCCGACGCGCTCGATGCACCAACTCACCCCGGTCCCATCCCGGCGCAACCCACCCCGGTAGTCTGAGAAACCACTCCGCGTTCACTTATGACGGCTCTTCGTCCATGCGAACACCACTCCGATCGCCCTTTCCAAAACAGCCTCCCCCGGCCCTTCCGGGGGCGAAAATTTCCAAAGCCTTGCAGCCTTGCCTCGATCCCGCAGAAAAAACGCGATCAACCCTTTACGACCGGGACTAATCCCCAAACAGCTCACAGTCCGCTCACCGGCCGGTCAGACGTTCAGTTCCACCACGTCCGGCTCACTGTCGCGAGTGGGGGCTTCGCCGCGGGCGATCAGGGACGGCGCAGAAGCGCGGGAGTGGTCGCGGCCGCGATAGGCCCCGAAGTCGTTGAAGAAGTGCTTCTTCGCGAAGCGGTAGGCCCAGCTCTTCTCCGGGATGGCCGTTTCCGGGCTGTACTGCGAAGGCCGCACCTGCATCGCGGAGAGTTCTGCCAATGCGGACTTGCGAACCGTCCCGTCGTCGGCTGCGTGCTTCTCGACCAGTTCCTTCAGCAGATCGGGCCGCTCCAGCACAATGCAGCCCCGGGTGGTCTCGGCCGCCAGTTCGCGGAATTCCTGCATGTACGGCGCGTTGAATTTTTCCGAGAGGGTCTTCGATTCGTCGTGGATGTCGTCCTTGACGAACTGCACGATGGGACAGGGCTCAATGCCCCCCCACGGGTTGATGTGGTGGCTGATCCCGGTCGCCGCCGGACAGAGCGCCTGGCCGGCGTGGTCGTAGTAGGCGTCGATGAAGATGATCGGCTTGGCCGCCCGCTGCTCGACGACGAACTTGCGGATGCGGAGTTGCTCTTCCGGCGAGAGACAGAGTTCCGGCGACGAGTCGGGGCCCATCGGCCGGTAGACGTGGAACCAGGTGTAGAAGACGCCCATCTCGATCAGCCGGTCGACCCATTTCTCGGTCACGAGGTCGTCGATGTTCGTCTTGCAGACGCTGGTGCAGACGCCGGTGAAGACCTTGTGATTGAGGCAGTTGTGGATGCCCTGCATGCTTTTCGAGTAGACGCCCGCACGCCCGCGACGTTCGTCGCTGACGATCTCGGTCCCCTCGATGCTGATCAGCGGCGTGACGTTCCCCAGCCTGCGCAGCTCCTTGGCGACCTCATCGGTGATGAAATGCCCGTTCGTGAAGACCTGGAAGTAGCAGTCGGGATGCTGCCGGAGGATCTCCAGCAGGTTGGGATGCATGAATGGTTCGCCGCCGACGATCCCGAAGAAGCGGTTCCCGTACGACTTCGCCTCGCTGATGAGCCGGTTCATGGCCGGGACGTCGATCACCTGCTGCTTGGCGGCGACGTCGACCCAGCACCCCTGGCAGCGGAGGTTGCAGGAGTTGATGATCGAGATGTAGAGAAACGGCGGCACGACCTCCCCCTGTTTGAGCCGCCGTTTGAACTTCTGGACGGATCGCGCCCCCTTGAAGCCCATGTTCCAGGCGAGCTTCCACAGCAACCGTTTGTCGGTTTCCAGCAGGACGCGTTTGGCGAGTCGGAGGTACATGGGGAACCACGGAGGGCACGGAAATAGAACGAAACGAATCTGGCACTTACTGCGAAACACCGCGACTCGGGCGATCGCGGGCTGCCAACCGCAGCAGGATCGAACGCCGAGACTTCCGCAAGTTTGGCGGTTCCATCAAGATAGTCTGTCGGGAGTCCCCCGGAAAGCGGCGGAACAGTGAGTGAGTGCTTGCGTGCCTGAATTGCGGTGTCTGTCGACGCTGTCTATGAGAGAATCGTGCACTGAGCACTCTGGTACTGCGTAAACCCGCTGTCGAACGTCACGATTTCCAACGACGCCGCCTCAGCGAAGGCTGCCAGGTAGGCGTCGTTCCAAACCTTCGGCGAAAACGAGCGGCGCTGGGTGTGGCCCCGCCACAACACTTCGAGATTGGGAGGCTCAACAGCGCACGCCACGCGCGGATCGCCTACGAATGCATCGTAGAGCCGCCAGGCGTCTCTGAGCGGAACAGCCTCATCGCCGAACGCCTTCGGGTTCGTTGCCAACCGCAGAAAGCCTTGTTGCGTTAATCGGCAGAAGAAGCACGAGCCGTCCGCCGCGCTGTCAAACCAGTTCCGCGCCCGACGGGTGATGCACATGGGATTCGAACGCAAGCGCCAACCAGACGTTGACATCAGCCAGGAACATTGGTCTCGTCCAGCAATTCTGCGACCCGTTCAGCCGTCAGCATCACCGAGCCGGGCCGTGTGGACGGCACAAGGGGCAACTGGACTCGCGGTTTTCGGCCGGCGGTCGGTGAATGCACATCGTCAATACAGGAAACGGTCACGATCGAGCCCTCGGGAAGAACCGGTCCGCCCTCCAGGACGATGACTCCGCCTTTAACCCGTCCGAGGATATTCATCACACTATTCTCCAAGGGTCGCCGGGTGGCGACGAGAGAGAGAGGCTCACGTTTCTCATCATCGTATCCTGTAGCAACTCAGCAAGCCACTTGTGCGACCAGGGGATTTCCCCTTCCTGAACGATACTCCGAAACCGATCGATCCTTCATCTCGTTTCCGGGAGACTGAGAATGCTTCTACGGATCGCTGTTCCCGTGCTCGTTCTCTCTCTCGCAATACCGGCAGCCGATTGGCCGCACTGGCGCGGGGCCGATCGGAACGACGTCGTCGATGAGCCGTCCGGCTGGAACGGCAGCGAGTGGCTGTTGACCGAGGACTGGAAGGCGATCGTCGGCGAGGGGGCCTCGTCGCCGCTGGTGGTCGGCGAGCGTGTCTTTGTGATGGGGTGGCGTGACGGCCGGGAACATCTGTCCTGCCTGAACGCGAGCGACGGTGAGGAGGTCTGGCGCGCCGACTATGCCGCGCCGCAATACGCGCGCGAGAGCACGGGCGATAAGGGGATCTACTCGGCTGTCTCGTCGACGCCGGAGTACGACGAAGAGACCGGATGGATCTACACGCTCGGCATCGACGGCGATCTCCGTTGCTGGGACGCGAATCGAAACGGAGCCGAGGTCTGGTCGCTCAACCTGTACGACCGGTACGGAGTCGGCCAACGACCTGACGTCGGCGGCAAGAGGGGCGGCGCGAGCCGGCGGGATTACGGATATACGACGTCGCCGCTTGTGTATGAGGGGACAATCGTCGTCGAAGCGGGTGATACGAAGTCCGGGACGGTCAAGGGATTCAACAAGCGGACGGGCGAGGAACTGTGGACGTCGGACTGTCGCGACGAAGCGGGGCATACCGGCGGACCCGTGCCGCTGGATGTCGACGGCATTCCGTGCGCCGTCCTCCTCACCATGCGGAACCTGGTCATCGTTCGGCTCGACGCCGGGCACGAAGGCGAAACGCTGGCCGACTATCCCTGGACGACCGATTTTGCGAACAACATTCCGACGCCGGCTGTGTCCGGGAATCGGATACTCGTCACCACGTCCTACAACCAGGCGGCGATGGTTTGTCTGGAAGTTTCGCGCACCGGGTTGCGGGAGGTCTGGAAGCGGGAGAATCCGTCGGGCGTGTGCAGTCCGGTGATTCATGATGGTCATGTCTACTGGGCCTGGCGCGGGATTCACTGCGTCGACTTCGCCACCGGCGAAGAACTCTGGATGGGCCCCAAGGTGGGAACTCCCGGTTCCTGCATGGTGACGTCGGACGACAAGCTGATCGTCCTTGGAGACCGCGGTGATCTGTACCTGATCGAAACGGTGGCCGATTCGCCCAATGCGTATCGCGAACTGGCTCACATCCGCCTCGGCTTCTCGTCCGAAGCCTGGCCGCACGTTGTGCTGGCGAACGGGCGATTGTACTGCAAGGACCGCCGAGGCGACCTGCGCTGCTTCAAAATCGGCCCACGATGACGTGCTTCGCTGCCAACCGTATCGGCGAGCCGCGCGGCGTCAGCCCGCGGATGCGACCTGCGTTCCACCGACCCGATTCACGAGCAAACAGCGAGCCAACCGATTTCTATGGAAGATTGTCAGTCCCGGTAGCGGTCGGAGATTGCGAACAGCCGGGCGACGTCGAGTACGAATCCGGGCAGCAGTGACGTTGTATAGGTCTCCCCCTCTGTGATCGTTCTTCGCACCCAGCGCCGGCCGCGCCATGCATCGACCGACATCGTGCGCCGGAAGCGGTCGATGATCCAGTACTCCTGCACGCCGAGATCCCGGTATTCGACTCGCTTCTCCTCGTAGTCACGCCTCTGGTCCGCAGGCCTCGATGAGGGAAACTCGACGACGATCGTGGGGATGTCGCGTTTGCGGACGGGCCCACGCGTCTGCGGCATTCTGCCGAGGCCCGCCCAGATCGCCCGATCACAGCGGCGGTTTTGCGTTCTTGTGCGGAGATTGTGTTCGGGGAGAGTGAGATTGAGGGCTTCGCGCTCAGGGTGACTTTCCTGATAGTTGCGCAGCCAATGCCCGAGTCCCTCGTTGGCGTCCCGTTCTTCTTCCAGAGGCGGCGGCGTCACGACGAGCACTCCGTGGATCAGTTCGTATCGGAAACCTTCCTCGAACTCGGCCTCCTCGAACTCGTCAAGCGTCATCGGCATCCCGGCGTCGCGCGGGCCGATCAGTGCGACTTGTTCGTCAACAGAGAGTTCCACGGCCGTGGACATTATCACGCCCCTCGACGCGGTTGTTTGTGTAAGATCCCGCTGGAAACGATCATAACAGAATCCTTCGGCAACTCGGAACAGACGATGTCGCCGCCGATTGTTACTCGTCGCGAATTCATACAGGGAGGCGCCGCCTGCGCGGCGGGACTGCCGTTTCGCGTTCTACCGGCACGAGAAGCGTTGCGCTCGTCGTGCGATTCAAGACAGAGAGTTCCCATGAAGGCGATTGCTTCGAAGAACGGCCTGAAGGCCGTTGCGAAGGCGTACGAGAGGATGCAGGCCGGGGCCGATACGCTCGACGCCGCGGTGGCCGGTGTGACACTGGTGGAAGACGACCCCGACGATCTCACCGTGGGGTACGGCGGGCTGCCGAATGAGAACGGCGACGTGGAACTCGACGCGGCCGTAATGCACGGGCCGACGCATCGTGCGGGGGCCGTGGCGTCGCTGCAGGGCGTGCGACATGCGGCGAAACTGGCGCACCTGGTACTCGCACAGACGGACCACGTCCTGCTGGTCGGCGAAGGCGCCCGCGCTTTCGCCCGGGCGCAGGGGTTCCCGAGCGAGGATCTGCTGACGGAGAAGGCCCGCAAAATCTGGCTCTACTGGAAGCAAACCAACTCAACCCGCGACGACTGGCTGCCGCCGCCGATCGAAGAGCTCGATCCGGCTGTGCGGGAGTTCTTCAAACTCTCTGACGACGAGGGACCGGGCGGCAGCGCGGCGCGGTATCAGCGAAGTGAGGCGATCGACCGTCCGACCGGGACGATTCATTGCGCCTGCATGAACTTTGCCGGGGAGATTTCGTGCACGACGACCACCAGCGGACTGGCGTTCAAAATTCCGGGACGGGTGGGAGACTCGCCGATTGTTGGTGCGGGCCTGTACGTCGACAACGAGATCGGGTCGTGCGGGAGCACGGGGAGGGGAGAGGCCAACCTGCAGAACCTCTGCTCGTTCGCGGCGGTGGAACTGATGCGGGGAGGCGCGTCCCCTTCCGAGGCGGGGATGGAAGTGCTCCGCCGCGTGGCGGCCCACACCCGCGAACCGCACCTACTGGGAGACGACGGCAAGCCGAACTTCGGGCTCAAGTTCTATCTGCTGAACAAGGCGGGGGAGCACGCCGGCGTCTCCCTCTGGGGGCCGACCGAGTTCGCCGTGTGCGACGAACGCGGGCCGCGAATGGAAGCCTGCGAATTCCTCTATCGCAAAGCCAAGTGACGAAATCGGCGTTCCAAACCGTACACCGGCCTTCCAGGGCCGGTGCATCGCAAAGCCCCCCCGGCGAATGCAGCGCGACCGGGGAAGCCGCACCTTTTTGACCGATTCCGGCGGGAATCGCTCAAAACCGCGCATAAAGCGGCCCGTGAGCCGCCTCGAGCAAGTGCGGGCCAACGCTTGTCTCAAAAGCAAACCACGGGCCAACACATTGATAGGCCGAATTCACCAGAAATTCAAGGAGTGTCTCGCAGTCAGAATCCTGATTTTCACAAAAAATCTGATATCCCGTACGAATGTTCCAGGCAATGTTGCGGTAACTCCACGAAAAGAGTGTGTGTTGGCCAACGCATTGGTCCGTTCGCGATATCGCGGCGGACCTTTTTTCTTGCCGAGATGTCGCCGTAAGCCCTTTGCCATCAATGCATTGAGGCCGCATCCACACCCAGTGCCCACGTGCGGAGCCGTTCACGGTCCGCAAGGCTGGCGAACGCCGATGCAGGAATCCAGACGTCCTGGTCGCCGGCGAACGTCAGTTCGTATTCAAGCACGAGTTCTTGCGAAGCGCTGTTTAGCATCGCTCACTCCACTTGAACACCTGGACTTGGCGTCTCTGCGGCTTCGCGTGAGCCATGGGAGAAAATAAGTAAAGCGCACGCTACGCGAGGATGTCAGTCAGCACGTTGCACGGTTCGACGCCTGAGAGACGGGCGTCGAGTCCCTGGAACCTGTAGGCAAACCGCGCGTGGTCGATCCCGAGCAGGTGCAGCATTGTCGCGTGCACGTCATGCACTGTGACGACGTTTTCGACAGCCGCGTAACCGAGTTCATCGGTGGCGCCGTAGTTCATGCCGCCCTTGACGCCGCCCCCCGCGAACCAGATCGAGAACCCTTTATTGTGGTGATCCCGGCCTGAGCCTCCCTGGGACATCGGCGTCCGCCCGAACTCGCCCGCCCAGACAATCAGCGTGTCCTTCAGCATGTCTCGCGCCTTGAGATCCTTGATCAGTCCGGCGCACGCCCGGTCGATCTCCTGCGCTTTGAGTTCGACCCCCTGCTTGACTCCGCCGTGGTGGTCCCAGTCTTTGTGATAGAGCTGGATGAATCGAACGCCGCGCTCCGCCAATCTCCGGGCGAGCAGGCAATTCGACGCGAAGGAACCGTCGCCGGGCTGGCATCCGTACAGATCGAACACATGTTGCGGTTCGCCCGACGTGTCGATCAATTCGGGAACGCTGGCCTGCATCAGAAACGCCATTTCATATTGCGCGATTCGCGTGGCGATTTCGGGATCGTCGACGAGTTGATCGAATTGCGAGTTGATCGAATTGACCGCGTCGACAACGTCCTGCTGCCTGCCGCGGTCGATGCCCGGCGGATTGCTGAGGTACAGCACCGGATCCCCTTTTCCGCGCAGATGGACGCCCTGGAAGCGACTCGGCAGAAAGCCGGAGGCCCACTGCCGCGCTGCGATCGGCTGGTTTTGACCTCCCTGGCCGAGGGACGTCAGCACCACGAATGAGGGAAGATCCTCAGTCTCTGCGCCGAGTCCGTAGGTGACCCACGAGCCCATTGAAGGGCGGCCGGCAATCTGCGACCCGGTGTTCATGAACATGTGGGCGGGATCGTGATTGATGGCGTCGCTCGTCATGGAGCGCACGATGCACATCTCATCGACGACCGTCCCCAGTTGCTCGAAGAGTTCGCAGATTTCCGTGCCGCTCTCACCAAACTTCCTGAAGCCGAGTTGCGGTCCGAAGCAGACCAGCTTCTGTCCCTGCAACTGGGCGATCTGTTGCCCCTGGGTGAAACTCTCCGGCATCGGCTGACCGTGCTGACGAGCCAGTTCCGGCTTGTGGTCGAACGTTTCCAGATGCGACGGGCCACCCGCCATCGTGAGCCAGATGACGCGCTTGACTGTCTGCGCATGGTGCAGCGGGCGAATCGCACCGGCCCATTTCTCCGCGGTCTCTGCCCCGTGCGTCGTCCCGTCGCGCACCATCATCGCAGCGAGCGCAGCGGAGCCGAAACCGGTCATCGACCGGACGAGGAAAGTTCGCCGTTTCAGCCGGCCGATGTCGATCATTGGGCTGTTCATGTTCACCACCTCGCTCGTCGTTCGAAGAGGAACGCCCAGAACGTTCCGTCATCAGATCTTCCGGCAAACTGGACCATGAATTGTCTCATTCTGCGTGGCGAATGACCATCCACATCTTGGCTGGCTTTCGAGTTGGTTGACCGATCGGTCGTCCATGATACGATGTTGTTTTCAGTCGTCGCATCCGGCGGCTGGGATCATGTTGACTTAACATCAGGAGTTCCAAGTCCTTGCCACAATGGGGCGGGGTCTGACGACCTGGTGGACAGACTTGTCGTGGAACGTGCCGCGATCCCCGAATGATTCGGGCGAATCAGATCGACGGCAACACTTCCAAGAGGACCTGCCTTCACACTGACACAGTGGATCGTCTTGTTCCCTGGCCGGTTCGTGGGTTGTGACCGGTATGGCCCGGCCGCGGGGGCGTGATTGCGATGGGGTCGGGTGTCGGCAGTCACAGATCGTGGGCTTGAGTTGGCTGGCTGAAAGGTGGTCCTGGATGCACGTCCTGCTGGCAGCTTCCCTGGCATTGGTGTCTTGGCTGGCGTCACTCGTCTGCACGAGGTCGGTCCAACGCCGTTGCCTGGGAATGCTGGTTGAGACAATGCATCCGTCTTCGTCGCGCGTCACCCAGTGTGCAGCGGTTGGCGTGCCGGCGATTCATCCGGAACTGACGGGCGCGCCCGTCGGGTCTGCGCTGGCGACGTCGGTCGCCACTGCGGGGCCTCAGCCTGCGCGGCCTGCGCCGCGACGACTCTGGCGATTGCTCTAGACGAGTTCTTTCCATCGCGGCGTACCGAAGCGGAGGAACCGAACGTTCCTTTGCACCGGTTTTCTGTGCCGCTTGTCAGGTCGGCCGGGCACTGCTCAGGGCAGACGGGACGCTGCAATCGGGCGCTTGCAGATCTCCGGCAAGGACGAGGGTCGCCGCTCGGGGGGGACGATCCGCATGACAGAGTATATTGCCGGGGCCGTCGGTCTGGTGCTGGGCGTCGTGATCGGCTTTTTTGTGGACCGCGTGCGCCGTGGAAGCGCATATCGCACGCGCGACGAACTGATTCGCGACGCAGAACGCGACGCAGAGGCCCTGAAGAAGACCAGAGAATTGGAGGTAAAGGAAGAGATCCTCCAGAAGCGAAACGAATTCCAGGAGGAAATCGCCGCGCAACGCGAAACGGTGCGGGATCAGGAACGCGGCCTGGAGAAACGCGAAGCCCAGTTGTCGGAGGAGCAGGAAAACCTCCGGAAGCGGGAGCGAATGCTGGAAACGACTCAGAATCGATTGGCCGATCGGACGCGCGCCGTCGAAACCCGCGAGGAGGAACTCGAACGCCTGCTGCGGGAAGAGCAGGAGGAACTCTACAAGATCAGCGGGCTTTCAAAAGAAGACGCCACGGAGAGGCTGCTGAAGCGACTGGAACAGCAACTCAAGAACGAGACCGGGAGCTTGATTCTCAAGCAGGAACAGGAGATCAAGCAAAACTCCGAGCGACTGGCGCGCGAGATCGTCGGCATGGCCGTGCAGCGGTACGCCTCGGCCCATACCTCGGAAACAACCGTCTCCACAATCGACATCCCGAGCGACGAGATGAAAGGACGCATCATCGGTCGCGAAGGGCGCAACATTCGTGCCTTTGAAAAGGAGACCGGCGTCGACGTGATTGTGGACGACACGCCGGGCGTCGTCGTGGTCTCGGCGTTCGATACGGTCCGCCGGGAAGTCGCCAAGATCGCGTTGCAGAAACTGATCCAGGACGGACGGATTCACCCATCGCGGATCGAGGAGGTGGTCGCCGAAACGCAGAAGGAGATGGACAACCGCATCCTCATGCTCGGACGCGAAGCGGCGGACGAGGTGGGAATCGGCGGGCTGAAGGAAAAGGTTCTCTATTACGCCGGGCGGCTGCACTTCCGCACCAGCTACAGCCAGAATGTGCTCCGGCACTCCGTCGAGGTGGCGTTTCTGACCGGGATGATGGCCGAGCAACTCGGGCTCGACGTGATGCTGGGCCGGCGGTGCGGCTTTCTACACGACATCGGCAAAGCGGCGGACCACGAGATGGAGGGAGGCCATCCCGCGATCGGCGCCGATATCCTTAAGCGGAACGGCGAACCGCCGGAAGTGGTCCATGCGGCGGCCGGCCACCACGACGACATTCGCCCCGAGTACATCTATACCGTGCTGACGGCGGCCGCCGACGCCTGTTCGGCGTCGCGGTCCGGAGCGCGGCGCGAGACGCTGGAGAAGTACGTCCGGCGTCTGGAGGAACTGGAAGCGGTCGCATTGGGGTTCCCCGGAGTGAACCAGGTGTTCGCCGTCCAGGCGGGACGCGAAGTTCGGGTGATTGTCGATCCGAAGGACGTCAATGATCGGGCGGCGGCGAAGCTGGCTCGCGATATCGCCCAGGCGATCGAGCAGAACATGACCTATCCGGGAGAGGTGCGGGTTGTGGTGATGCGGGAGACGCGCTCGGTGGGGGTCGCGAAGTAAGCGGGCGAACGGTGGACGTCTTCGATCGATTCAAAGCATCGGCGGGCTGACGCCGCGCCGCTCGCCGGGGCGATTGCTTATTGAAGTGCTGCGCGGATTGCGTCGCATTGAACTTCGTAGTCGGGGTCGGAGAGGACGGGCTGCAGGCCGCTTGTCGGGAGCTTGTTGCGCAAGTCGACCCAGCTTTTGCAGCCGGCGAAGTGGGGGGCTTCGCTGATCTCGAAGGACGTGGTCTGCTTGAAGACGCGGACGGTGATCACGTTCAATCCGTCGGCGCGATAGTGGAACCGCTCGCGGACCGTTTCCGGAGCGAGAACGTGCAGCGGTTCAAGCTGCGCGAGTTGTCCCGGGTCGGTCAACTGGTGAACGTCTTCGGCGACGGCATACAGCCGGAGGGCGACGATGCCGTCGGGCGGGACAGTGGCGGCCGCAAGCAGCGGTTCGGCGTCCGGCTTCAACTGAGCCGGGTCCTGGTGGAAGCGCGTCGGAAACAGCCAGAATTCTTCGTGCTGGAGCTGGAATCCGGCGGAACCTTCTTCGAGGCCGCCCTTGCGCAGCAGGATCGACTGTCGCCCCTGGGCGAGCGCCTCGCAGACCGCCGCCCACTCCTTGAGCGCAATCCGGTTGACAGGTTGCATGAGATGGGCCGCTTCGGTGAATCATCGCAGCGCCGCGCGCATCGCGGCGCCGGCGTGCAACGTAGCAGCCGATGGTCGATCTTCAAGCTCGCACTCTGCGGGCCTGCCGTCTACTTGTGGTAGCCGAGACCGACCATCACGTCGTACAACTCGCTGAACGTCACAAAGCGACGCCGGTGGCGGAGCTTGTACTGGTCGACGGCTTCGGCGAGTTCGCGGACTTCGGGGCGTTCGTGAATCCGGGAATCGGAGAACTGCCGCCGCTCGACACCGGGGGGGCCGTCCTGCTGAGCCCGCCGATCGACGAACTCTGTCTGTTTCTCTGTCGTGAGTTGCATTAGATTACTCCTGAGACGTGGGGATCCCGAATAACGCTACGTCGCGTTCGGGCTCCTCGCAAATCGCAGGCGGCATTGCGGCTCACCGGTGGGGGGATCGGTGGGGGGGACGTGCCGGTTATCCGGTCGTGACGGGGATTCGCGGTTCGCCTTCCGTCGCCGCGCGATTGAACCACGCAGATTCTTCAGGATTTCGCGTTGTATCAACGGACGCGAGGCCGCCCGGCGCCGGGCGGCTGACCCGTTTATCGAATTCATCGGTCAATCATGCCTCAATCAACGACAATTCTGGGCAGCGGGGCCATGGCGACGGCCTGCGCCGTGCTGCTGGCGGAGCATCCCGGACAATCGGTCACCATCTGGGCCCGAAACCCGGACTACGCCCGCGACATCGACGCGCATCGCGAAAACCGGCGGCTGCTGGCGGGAATCAAACTGCCGGAGCAGATTCGCGTGACGGCGGACATCGAGGAGGCGGTGAACGGGGCCGATACGCTCGTTGTCGCGATTCCGACCGAGTTTCTGCGTGAATCGCTGACCAACATCGCGCCCACGCTCAAACAGAACCGGCCGGTGATCAGCGTTGTGAAGGGAATCGAGAATGAGACGTTTCTGCGGCCGAGCCAGATCATCGAGGAAGTGCTCGGCAGCCGGGCGGTGGTGGCGCTGTGCGGACCGAGCCACGCCGAGGAGATCGGACGCCGGTTGCCGGCCAGCGTGGTGGCTGCCAGCGGAGACATCGGCCTCGCCCGCCGCGTGCAGGAGATGTTCACGACCGATCGCTTTCGCGTGTACACCAACCCCGATCTGATCGGCGTCGAACTGGCCGGCGCTTTGAAGAACATCATTGCAATCGCGGCCGGCATCTGCGACGGGCTGGATTACGGCGACAACGCGAAGTCCGCCCTGATGACGCGCGGCATCGTCGAGATGACGCGGTTCGGAACGAGCCTCGGCGCCGAGTCGGCGACGTTCTGGGGACTGGCCGGAATCGGCGACCTGATTACCACCTGCATCAGCCCTTACGGCCGTAACCGGATGGTGGGGGAACGGCTCGGCGGGGGTGAGTCTCTGACGACCATCCGGGAGAGCATGGACGCGGTGGCGGAAGGGGTGAACACGACACGGTCGGTGCAGAACATGGCGGATCAGCGGGGCGTCGAGATGCCGATCACCTGGGAAGTGCACCAGGTTCTCTTCGACGGCAAGTCACCGGAACAGGCGACAGAAAGCCTGATGTTGCGGCCGCCCCGAGACGAATGATCCGGCCATCCTCCGATTTACAGTTGGCGACCGCGCCTCTGCCGTATCACGCGGAGTTGACGGTGGAGCGCGAACTGAGCGGAATCCGGATCGACAGCTTCTTGATTCGCCACTTCCGGAATTACACGTCGTGGCGGATGCAGCGGATCGTGCGGGGAGGGGGCGCCACGATCAATTCGGCGCCGGCCCAAGAGACCGACCGGGTGTTCGAGGGGCAGACGATCTCGGTGCGATTGATCGAACCGCCAGACAAGTTGCTGAGCGCGAGTCCGCGCGGAATTCCCGTCCTGTACAACGACCCGTGGATCGTCGTCGTCGACAAGCCGGCCGGCGTGATTGCCCACCCGACGGGCGAACACCAGACCGAGACGCTCATCAACCGGCTTCAACACTGGGCTGATGAGAGGTCGCCGTTGCCGGGACTGCTGCGGCCGGGACTCGTGCATCGGCTCGATCGGCAGACCTCCGGCGTGATGGTGGCGGTGCTGCACCACCTCTCTCATCGTCGCCTGGCGGAGGCGTTTGAGGACGGGCGGGTGTTGAAGTCGTATGTCGCGCTGGTCGAGGGACGAATGCAGAGGGATCGCGGTGAGATCCGGCTGCCGATCGGACGGGCGAGGACGGGCCGCCACGTCTTGATGTCGGCCCGCGCCGATGCGCTGGACGCCCGGCCGGCGCTCACGCGTTACGCGGTGGTGCAGCGGTTTGCCGATCACACGCTCGTCCGCGCGTATCCGGCCACGGGAAGGAACCACCAGATTCGCGTTCATCTGGCGCAGATCGGTCATCCGCTGGTGGGGGATGAATTCTACCTGGCCCGGGGACGGATCAGACCGCTGCGGATGGCGAATGAGGACGCCGGCGAGTCGGCGGGCGAACACGATGCGGCGATCGAAACCGGTTTGCCCATTCGCCGGCACGCACTGCACGCGGAACGCCTGTCAGCAGCGCATCCGATCACCGGCGTCTGGGTGGAATGGAGCGCGCCATGGCCGCAGGACTTTCGGGAGGCAGTCGCTGCACTGCAGTCGGACGCGACATTCCAGGGATGCGCCGAACGCACCAACGAGCGAAGCAAGCGGGTCGATCGAGCGGCGGCGGATCCGACTCGTTGAGCGGAGATCAGCCTTTGTTGTCCGGCACGCGGACCACGCGAAGTTTTTCGCGGGCGCGGGAGAGCGTCGATCCGACCGTGTTCTCGGGAATGCCGAGTTTGTCGCTGATCTCGTGGTAGGACTTTCCCTCGAGATGGAACATGCGGACGATCTGGGCGTCGGCCGGCGGAATGCGGTTCATCAACAGGGAGATTTCTTCCGCATCCTCGATGCGCTGCGGCTCCCGCGTTTCGCGGCCCGCGGCGTCGACGGCGGCCTGATGGGCGCTGATGTGGCCCAGTGCTTCCTCGCGCGCCCGTCGAACCAACTGGTGCACCACGATCCTGCGGGCGACCACGGTGAGGTAGGTTGCCAGAGAACTCTGTCCGCGGAAGTTGCGGAGGACGGCGAAGTCGTTCTTGAGCAGAGTGACGAAAATCTCGGAGCAGAGATCATCGATGTCGTCGGCCGACAACCGCACGCTGCGGGCGTGAGCGGTGTGCTGAATGACATGCACGAACAGACCGAGGAAACGGTCGACCAGATCCTGCCACGCGCCGGGAGTCCGCGCGAGGCATTGCTTCAGCAGACGGCGATCAATTTCAGTCAGAGCCACGGGATCTCGCTCAAGTCGACCCGACAGGGTGATCCCTCTGTTCCTCGTCGGCCTTCGTCCACTGAAGCCCGATTTCTGTCTCGACACTACTAATCTATGCGACGACCGGTCTTACGGCAATACGGATCTTCCCCAGGCGGCTGCTACCCACTTCCGAGAAACGAGTTATGCCTGCCGAACGGCTGCTTGACACCTCCAGAAGGCGGGACTACGATCCGCGTGCGCTGCATCAACGCAACTGATTCGTACGCCGCCGGTTAGAGGATAACTGCGGCTTCGATCAGCCCGAGAATCGGGCGGATTTCGGAGAGCTGGGGGCAGCGCCCTGTGCGAGACAGGCTCGGCCCCGGAGTTTCACCCGCATTTCCGTCTGGATGGACATTCGACAACGGTCGATGTCTGAACTACTGAACATCCGTCTTTGAAGGTCGGACGTTTTTCGCGAACCTGATTGAACTCCTCCGCCTGACATCGGGGAACCCTGCCAGTTGAGACTGACCTCCCACCAGGGAGCGTCTGCGTCGAGAGAAAGGACGACTCATGACTCACGTCGTTGCCGAACCCTGCTTTAACTGCAAGTACACCGACTGCGTCGTCGTTTGCCCGGTGGAATGCTTCTACGAAGGCGAGTCGATGCTCTATATCCATCCGGATGAGTGCATCGATTGCGAAGCCTGCGTGCCCGAATGTCCCGTGGAAGCAATTTTCCACGAAGACAATCTCCCCGAGGAATGGAGCGACTACACCGCACTGAACGCAGAACTGGCGCCTCAGTGCCCGGTGATTACCGAACGCAAGGATCCGATGGGTCCGGCGACATGAGCAGCAACGGCGCCGCGGCGCCGTGTCACTCGCGATGGCCCGGCCCGCGATCTGCGCGGTGCTCAATAGCGGGGAACGGCGGGGTCGATCGTTTGCGACCACTCATCGATCCCGCCTGCCAGACTCTGGGCTTGCTCGAATCCCTGCTGGCGGAGGAACGCCGCCACCCGTAAGCTGCGTCCGCCGTGGTGGCAGTGGACGACCACCGATCCGCCCCGATGGGATTCGAGTTCGCCGATCCGCTCGGGCGTTTCGGCCATCGGGAGCAGTTTCGCGCCGCGAATTGACGCCGCTTCATACTCTTCCGGCTCGCGGCAGTCGAGCAGCAGAAACTCTTCTCCCGCGTCAAGCTTTGCCTTGAGGGCGCTGCAGGAGATTTCAATCGGCAACGGGGGGGTCGCATTGCTCATCGCGTTGCTCCGGTCGACGCCTTTCCTGTGACTCCCGCCGGTTGCAGCCGGCAAACTTTGTCCCGGTGGGCATTGAGTATTTCGGCGTTCATAACAGCGCGCTCACCAGACCGCTGCGGATCTTCGGATCGAACCAGGTCGATTTGGGCGGCATGAATCGTCCCTGCTCACAGACGGCGATGAACTGATCCATCGTCACCGGCGCCAGCGACAGGGCAAAGGCGAATTCGCCCGAATCGACGCGAGATTTGAGGTACGAGGCGTCCTTGTTGCCGCCGACGTAGTTGATTCGGCTGTCGCGGGCGTCGGTCAGCCCCAAGACGCCGTCCAGGATGTGCTCCTGCACGATGGCGGCGTCGATCGAGGCGGCGGCGTCGGTCTCGTCGAATGCACCGGGCTTCGGAACGAGCCGGTACCAGCCCGACTTGCAATACAAGCCGATCTCATGCACTGCTTCGGGGCGGAACCCCGGCAGGTCTCCGAGGGAAGTCACATCGAACGCCCCGGCCACGCGCTCGAGCATTGCCTCAGCGCTCACTCCGCAGCCGGGAAGCAATCGATTGTACGGTTCCAGATGCAGCCGGTCGGTGGGAAAGAACGCCGCCAGAAAATGCTCGCGTCCCAGCGCTGCGGCGGCCGCGCTGCGGTGGTTGCCGTCCGCCACATAGGCGGCCGGCTCATTCGCAAGGAGTTGCACGAAACGATCGACGTCTGCCGGATCCTGCACCAACCAGACCCGGTGCCTGTTTCCCGCTTCATCGGGCGTTTCGAAATCGGCGGAACGGGCGTCGGCGTGCGCCTGGAGCGCTTGCGTCATCTCGCCGGAACGGTCGCGGACCGCGCAGTTCACGGTGCCGATGTAGGCGTCGGTGGCGGCAATCAGCCGCGCGCGGCCTTCGGCCTTGTCGGGACGGATGCCCTCATTGCGAACGATCGTTCCGTCGGGCGTTTCGTCGGTGCGAATCTCCGCAGTCCGGGCGTAGCCGCCCAATCCGATCTGCCGCAGCTCCGGTCGGCGGGGTGAAACGATCTCATAGACCCAGAGGATGTCCTCCACCGACCGGGTGTCGCGCGATTCACGAAACCGGGCCATTTCCTCCGCGGCCTTCGCGAGCGCCGCCTCCGACCCGTCCGGCAGCACGTCCTCGAAACGGTCGGTGTGGCAGTGCGCCATCGTGACGCGGAGCACCGCCTGGGGGCGCCGCTGGAGGAGTTCCCAGATTTCGCGCTCGCTTTGAAATTCGTCGTAATTGGGCGCGCTGATGCGTTCGGCGGCGGCGGAGTCTACGGGCGCCAAGGCGCGCGGGACGGGGCGAATCGTGATCATGAGGGGCCGCTCCGTCCGTTGTTGGCGCGATTGCTTGCTTGACGGCTTGCTTGACGGCTTGCTTGACGAGCGATTGACGCCAGGCGATCGCATCGGCGGGCTGACGCCGCGCCGCTCGCCGGTTTGAGACTACTGCCTGGCAGTCAGCATCGCCTTGCTGTACTCGCGGTTGAGCCGCGCGATGTGGCTGACCGAGATCTCGGCGGGACAGGCGGCTTCGCATTCGTAGGTGTTGGTGCACGCGCCGAAGCCTTCTTCGTCGTGTGTGGCGATCATCTGCAAGGCGCGCTGTTTGCGTTCCGGTTCTCCCTGCGGCAGTTGCGCCAGGTGCGAGACCTTGGCGGCCGTGAAGAGCATGGCGGAAGCGTTCTTGCAGGCGGCGACGCAGGCCCCGCAGCCGATGCAGGCTGCCGCGTCCATCGCTCCGGCCTGGTCCGGACTCGGAACAAGAATCGCATTGCCGTCCGGCGCCTGCCCGGTGCGGACGGAGACGTAGCCTCCCGCCTGAATAATGCGGTCGAACGCCGAGCGGTTCACAACCAGATCGCGGACGACCGGAAACGCGCTGGCTCGCCAGGGTTCGATCACGATCAGGTCGCCGTCTTCGAAGTTGCGCATGTGCAACTGGCAGGTCGTCGTGCCCTGCATCGGTCCGTGCGGCTGCCCGTTGATGACGACCCCGCACGTGCCACAAATCCCCTCACGGCAGTCGTGGTCAAACGCGACCGGCTCCTCTCCCTCCTCCAGCAACTGCTCGTTCAGCACGTCGAGCATCTCCAGAAACGACATCTCCGGAGAGACGCTGTAGAGCTTGTAGTCGCGGAATTCTCCCCGCGACCCCGCATCCGGTTGCCGCCAGACGCGAAGCGTCAAGTTGAGTTGCTTGTGTGCAGGCATAGTGGGTCGTGGGTCGTTGATAGTTGGTAGCGATTACCGTGAGTTGCGTTCCAGCGAGTTGCTCAGCCCGGTCAGCATTCGGCCGACTTGCTCATTTGTAACTCCGCGTCGTCAGTTCCACGTTCTGGAAGTCCAGGTGTTCCTTGTGCAGTGTGTGCGGGGAGTCGTCCCCCTGGTACTCCCAGGCGGCCACGTGACAGAAGTTCTCGTCGTCGCGTTTGGCCTCGCCTTCTTCGGTCTGGTACTCCTCCCGGAAATGCCCGCCGGCCGATTCCTTTCGCTCCAGCGCGTCCCGCGCCATCAGTTCGGCGAATTCGAGAAAGTCTGCCAGCCGTCCGGCGTATTCCAGATTCTGGTTGAACGCCTCCCCGGAGCCGAGGACGTTGATCGTCCGCCAGAATTCTTCCCGCAGTTCCTTGATCTCGGTGAGGGCCGCTTCCAGACCTTCCGCGTTGCGGGACATGCCGCAGCGATTCCACATGATCTTGCCCAGTTCGCGGTGCAGGTCGGTGACGGTCCGCGTTCCGGAGACGGCGAGGATGCTCTCGATGCGGCTGCGGGCGTCGATCATCGTCTCCTTGAACTTGGGGTGCGCTTCGGTGACCGGCTTGAGCGATTGTGAAGCGAGGTGATGTCCCACGGTGTAGGGGATGATGAAGTAACCGTCCGCCAGACCCTGCATCAGCGCGCTGGCGCCGAGGCGGTTCGCTCCGTGATCGGAGAAGTTGGCCTCACCGAGGACGAACAGGCCGGGAATCGTGCTCTGGAGGTGATAGTCGACCCACAAGCCGCCCATCGTGTAGTGGACGGCGGGGTAGATCATCATCGGCGTTTTGTAACCGTTGTCGTCGGTGATCTTCTCATACATGTCGAACAGGTTGCCGTACTTGCGACGAATCGCATCCTCGCCCTGTTCTTCGATGGCGCGAGAAAAATCGAGGTAGACGGCCATCTTCGTGCTGCCCACTCCGTAGCCGGCGTCGCACCGCTCCTTGGCAGCCCGGCTGGCGACGTCGCGCGGGACCATGTTCCCGTAGGTCGGGTAGCGCCGCTCCAGATAGTAGTCCCGGTCTTCTTCGGGGATGTCGGTCGGCTTTCGCTGGTCCCCTTTTTCCTTCGGCACCCACACGCGGCCGTCGTTGCGGAGGCTCTCGCTCATCAGTGTGAGCTTCGATTGGTAGTCGCCGTGCACCGGGATGCAGGTGGGATGAATCTGCGTATAACACGGGTTGGCGAAGTAGGCGCCCCGTCTGTGCGCCCGCCAAGCCGCGGTCACGTTGCAGCCTTTGGCGTTCGTTGACAGATAGAACACGTTGCCGTAGCCGCCGGTGCAAAGCAGCACGGCGTGGCCGGCGTAGGTCTCCATTTGACCATTGACAAGATTGCGGCAGACGACGCCGCGGGCGCAACCGTCGACGACCACGAGGTCGAGCATCTCCCGCCGCGGCAGCACCTTCACCTTTCCCGCCGACACCTGTCGCATGAGCGCGCTGTATGCGCCGAGCAGAAGCTGTTGTCCGGTCTGCCCGCGACAGTAAAAGGTTCGCGAGACAAGCGCGCCGCCGAACGTGCGATTCGCGAGCGTGCCCCCGTATTCGCGGGCGAACGGAACCCCTTGCGCCACGCACTGGTCGATGATGTTGCCGCTCACTTCGGCGAGGCGATAGACGTTCGATTCGCGAGACCGGTAGTCGCCGCCCTTGATCGTATCGACGAACAGCCGCCAGGTGCTGTCGCCGTCGTTCTGGTAATTCTTGGCGGCGTTGATTCCCCCCTGAGCGGCAATGCTGTGAGCGCGGCGGGGAGAGTCGTGAATTGTGACGCAGGTGACGTTGTAGCCCAGTTCGCCCAGCGAGGCGGCCGCGGAGGCGCCGGCGAGACCGCTGCCGACGACGATCACGTGGAACTTCCGCTTGTTGTTGGGCGCAACAAGCTTCAGTTCGTTCTTGCACTTCGTCCACTGGTCCGGCAGCGGTCCGGTGGGGACGCGTGAGTTCAAGCGAGTCTCAACGGCGGTGCTCATGGAATTCGATCAATCAATGGCAGGAACCGGCGGGAGGCGCGGTTGAGGAATCGTATGGCCTTTTTTTGAATCGCGGCCCACGGGTCATGCGCTGCGTCAGCGACGCTGCGGCCGGAACAAGTTGACGAGGGCAGTAGGATCGACGCTATTTCTGCGTGTATTGATCGGGACGCGGCGGTGCCGTCTCCAGGACGGACGACGAGCCGACGGGGGCTTCCTCAACAGCGGGGTCCACCTCTCCGCCGCTGATTCCCCACACGAAAAAGCTTCCGAATCCGACCGCGACGATGATCGCGAATGCAATCCCGACTTTACGAATCCAGTCGTTGTACTTGGGATGGTTCACCCCCAGTGACTGAAACGCGCTCCAGAATCCGTGAGAAACGTGGATGCCGACGAAGATGCTGCCAACGAGGTAGATGCCCGCGCGGATCGCATCTGACATCAGAATCCGTGCCTTGTCGGCCGGTTCCAGGCCGGCGATCCGTTCGCCATGCACAATGTCGCCGAACTTGAAGTCGCTCAGATGGACCACGAGGAACCCGAGAATGACGGCCCCGCTGGCGAACATCGTCGTGTCGGGCGTCCAGCCGAACAGGTTGACGGTGCGGTCTTCGCGTTTGGTCTTCTTCACGGCGTAGCGCACGCCGCGGGCCGCCCGGTTCTCCCGGTTGGTGACGATCGCCAGATAGATGTGGATCAGAAATCCCGCGAAGAGAATCACTTCCGCCACAAAGAGCAGGATGGGATTCGAATGCAGCTTGTGGGCGTACTCGTTATAGACCGTGCCGTCACCAATGTAGAGCAGCAGGTTCCCGGCGAGGTGAATCACCAGAAAACCGCACAGGAAGAGCCCGGTGATCCCCATCACGAACTTCTTGCCCACGGAGGATCGCAGGGCGGCGGTCACCCAACTCAAGGTCGGCTCCCTTCAGTCTGCAGCAGTCGTCAGCTGGAAAAAATCGCGTCAAATCGTGGCTGTGCAGGGGATTATAGAGCCCCTGCATGAGCATGCAACGCGCTCCACGCGGCGTTCTCAACAGCAGGAATCGGAGTTTTCACGGCCATGAGTACGCCAGAGGTCGTCGCCGCTGTTGGCCGCTGTTGCGATCGCGAAACCGGTCTTGTCCCACTGAAGTCTCCCGGCGTATCGTCAGTGTCGTACGACGACGCCACGAGGGTACGGTGTGCTACTCACGTATGAAATCACGTCTTCCTGCGCAAATTGTTGCGGTTGTCCGTAGCGCATGCTGCCGGCGTGCGTCAGCGGCCTTTGCGATCAGCGGCACGCACGCAAGGCTGCGGGCGCTACGTTGTGGGGTTGCGGCCGGAGGTCGCGCCGGGAGATTCAGAGTTCCGACGCCAGTCAACCGGCTCGTCCTCTGCGCCGCCGTTCTGCTTGTCGCTCTCAGCGTGTGGGGGGAGAGTCCGAGTCACAGGTTGTCGCTGCGGGAGCGCTATCGAGCCGTTGCGGAATGTCTCGTGGAGGCGCACCCCATCCCGGAACTGCCGGCCGGTTTCGTGCCGCAGGGGATTGCGAGGCTGCCCGATTCATCGACGGTTGCGCTCTCGCTGTATCACGATCGCGGCCGACGCGCATCGATTCTGGTGCTCGTTGACGGCGAAAGCGGGACGCACCTCGGCTCCCTCCCGCTTCATGTCAACGGCTCTCCGCTCGTGGGTCACGTCGGCGGAATTGCAGTCTGTCGCGGATATCTGTGGGTGGCTTCAGAAGGCAGGCTCTATCGATTCAAGTCTCCATCCGCCGAAGCGGCGATCGACGGCGTCCTGTCGTCGGAGATGTCGTTCGCTGTGGACAGTGAAGCGGATTGTCTCAGCAGCCAGGGAGATTTGTTGTGGGTGGGTGAGTTTGCCCATGGTTCCAGGTATCGGACGGCGTCGCACCACCGGCAGAACGGGTGCGCAGCGTGGGCTGCGGCGTATCGCGTTGACGAAGCGGGGATGATCGATTCGACGGCGACTTACGAGGTTGGCGGGCGCAGCGTGTTGCGTCCGGAATTGGTTGTGTTCGTTCCCGATCAGGTGCAGGGCATCGCGTTCCGTGAGGATTTCATCGCGATTTCGACGTCGTACGGCCCTGCGGACAGCCGATTGACGGTCTACGATTCGCCGCTGACGCAGCAGCCACTTGCGGTTGAACTCCACTCGGGTGGGACCGTACCGGGTTACGTCCTCGACGAGCAGAAGACGGTGGTCCGCATGGCGCTCCCCGCAGGAGCGGAAGACCTGGAGTGGTCGGGGCGGCAACTGCTGGTCGGGTTTGAAGGGGCCGCACGCAGGTATCGCTCGCGATGGAGCCTCAGCGGCGCATTCATCGAAGATCGTTACTACGTGTTGGACCCGGTGGCAGACGCCTTGCCGGCCGATGGACAGGTGCGCGTGCGAATCGATGCCACCGATCCGGGCTGGCGGCCGGCCGGCGTCCGCCTGCTGCCGGGACAGTCGCTTGAAGTCCGATGCCAGGGCCGCATTACGCTGCAGAAACACCGGCTTGACGACTACCCCTATGTGACGGCGGACGGCCAGTCTGGAGAGTTGCGATCATCCTCCGGAGTGCGCGGCCCCAACGGCTGCCTCCTCGTCAAGATCGGGGTGAAGGTCTACGCCGCAGGCGCCGACCTCGTGATCGATCCGGAAACGGCCGGAGAGGTGCAACTGGCGATTCTGGAGAACGGCGATCCGGCGAACAATGACGGGAGTTTCTCCGTGGAACTGACTGTTCGGAATCGCAATTGAACCTGGCTGGAGCGCTCTGCAGTTCGGTCTGTGGTCCTGGGAACGGTCCGTTCTTGATTCGCGGATGCATCACCGAAAAAGAGCCGAGGGCTGAGAGTCAAGAGTCCAGAGACCTCACCAGCGACGCGTCAACGATTCGAATCCCTTGACTCTCGGCTCTCGACCCCCCACTTCGCCGGAGATGACGAACTCCAGCCAACCACCCCCTCTGCACAAGCACAATTCTGCAAAGCGCTCTCGCGTCCCGCCCGAGGTCTGGCGAGCCCCGTCCGTGCGCTCGAATTCGTCGTCATCCTGACGACGGCTGTTGCGGATGCGATTCCTTGCTTCCGGATCCGCGGGCGGCCACTCAGTTGGCACATCATCTTTCGTGGCAATACCTTGCGGCCGGCTGCCGTCATAACCGGAACTCCGGCACGGAACCTGCAAAATCTGCCGGTAACAAGACGACGGCGATCTCGCTGTGGAGATTGACCAGGACGAATCACCCGGCGGCTCGATGGTCGAGCCGTCGGATAAGTCCACACACCACTTTCTATGACCGGAGGAATTTCCCATGAAAGTCGCGACCCAAGCCAGGAAGAGTGTCCGTGAAGTGAAGAAGCTCCGCACGAACGACCGCGCCCGGAAGGCGGCGGAACGGCATCGCTGCTGCCGCTGTTGCCGCTGCTGCCGCTGCTTCTTCTAAGCGCAGACATACAGCACCACGTTCGCGGGACGCCCGACCACCGAATCGGGCGTCCCGTTTTCTGTTTCGCCCGCGAGCGGAAACTATTCGACCAGTTCAATCTCGGTCGGCCGCCAAGACTTGTCGAAGAATGCATCGAGCGGGCTGTAGAGCCGAAGGAGGACGACCCAGCCCTTATCCGGGTCGGTCTGAATCCAGTTTCCGCGCGACACACCGTCAGGCTGCTCGGGTGAAAACCAGACGGTCGTCGAGCCGTCGTTGGCTTCCTCGGCTGCTGGGGAGGGATAGCCCTGGCTGCCGGCGCGGGGATACTTCTGCGGCGTCTTGAGCATCGAGCGAGTCTGATTGTCATACAGGGTCAGGGACCAGAAAGCCGCGGCGGGGATGTTCTTCGGCAGGGTCACTTTGTAGGTCTTCGACCCGTCGAAGTAGTCGCCGCCGGCGTCCTTGATGGCGAAAAGATACTGCGAGCCGACCCCCCTCAGCCGCATCGCCATCGCCGGTGTGATCCCGGTCGCGTTGTAGAAGAACGAAGTTCTGGCGTCTGAACATGTCTTCCGGAGTGAAATCACCGCTCGCCCTGAACCACAGCCCATGAGGCTTGTCCGCAATGCATGATCTCGCGACGATGCCCGGTTCGATCCCGCATGTGTTGTTGCGCCGCGCATGCGGTGGAATTCCCGCTGTTCGGACGCGACTCGTCCGTCCTCTTCGCGCCTCAGCCGCCTGCCCGGTGACCCATTGTCTGATTCGCCACCTTCCGATTCCTACGAGCGGCCTGCCGGGCAACCGGCGACGGCCGGTCGCGCGGTGCAGCGCCCGGCTCTACTGACCGGCAACCTGCGGCGGACGTTGTTCGTCCTTGCGATGCCGGTGCTGTTGGAGCAGTTTCTCAGTTTTTGTGTGGGACTGTACGACACGTTGCTGGCGGGGCATCTGGGCAACCAGCAGAGCGAACCGGCGACTGTGGCCGTGGGCGTGGGGGCCTACGTCGGTTGGCTGGCGACGATGCTGTTCTCGCTCGTGGCGGCGGGGACGACGGCCCTCGTGGCGCGGGCCCGGGGGGCGGGCGATGACAACGATGCGAACCGGATTCTCAATCGTTCGTTCGCGCTCGCGCTGGTCGCCGGTCTCGGGTTTCTGGTCGTCATCTTTCCGCTGGCGCCGTATGTGGCGCGGGCCGTCGCGAGCGACCCGGAGGCGGTTGCGATTGCGACCCGCTATCTCCGGCTGGATGCGATCGGGCTGGCGTTGACGAGTCTCAGTCTCGTCGGCTCTGCGGCGCTGCGCGGCTGCGGCGACATGCGGACGCCGATGTGGATTCTGGGCGCCGTGAGCGTGCTGAACGTGATCGCTTCAACGATTCTCGTTCACGGATGGGGACCGGTCCCGCCGCTTGGCGTCGACGGCATTGTCACCGGCACGATCATCGCCCGCAGTACGGGCGGACTCGCGATGGCGGCCGTGCTGGCGCGGGGGAAGTCCGGACTGCAACTCCAGATCGGAGAAATGCGCGTGCGGGGCGCGTCGGCCCGCCGCATTCTGCGGATCGGCGGTCCGTCCGCGCTGGACGGGTCGATCATGTGGAGCGGGCATTTTGTGTTTCTGACGATCATCGGCAGCTTCGGCGAGACGGCGATGGCGGCGCACATCGTGGGGATTCGCGTCGAAGCGATCACCTACCTGCCGGCCGTCGCCTGGGCCGCGGCGGCGGCGACAATGATCGGTCAGTCGCTGGGGGCCGGCGACGTCCATCGCGCCCGCCGGGCGGGACATGAGGCGGCGATCCAATGCGGCCTGCTGGGCGTTGGGTTGACTGTGTTGTTCTTCGTCGGAGCCCGGCTCATCTACGCAGCCATGCACAACAGCGTCGACGTGGTCGCGGTCGGCGCTCCTCCGTTCCGGCTGGCGGCGCTGTTTCAGATACCCCTCATCATGGGCATCGTCTACGTGGGCGGCCTCCGGGGCGCGGGCGACACGCGAACTCCGATGCTCATCACGCTCTTCAGCACATACGGACTCCGCGTGCCGGGGGCGTACGTGTTCGGGGTGCTGCTGGAGGGGGGGCTGTACGGCGCCTGGATCGCGATGTGCATCGACATGCTGGCCCGCGGCGTGCTGGCCTTCCTGCGCTTTGCGCGGGGAAAGTGGGTCGATGTTCGCGTGTGAAAAAAGCGAGCGCTCCCCTGCGGGTCGCGGCGAAAAGAAAGTGAGTAAGAGTTTCGGCGTTCGTGATGCGCGGGGTTCAGGCGTCCGCTGCAGCGGCGGCGTGCTCTTTCAACGGGACGTCGTCTTCGGACGCCTGCTCGGAGCGTTCGACGATCGACTCGACCACGTCCGCCTGCTCGTCTGACATGTGCGGGCAGCCCGGCGCCAGTCCGTCGAGGCGCGCGTTGTAGTACCCGAGGAACCGATTGAAGTCTTCCTCAAATTCGGTCAGCAGATCGCCCTTGCGGAGTTCGAATCGCTTGACCCGTTTGCCGTCCATCAGTTCGGCGAGCACGCTTCGAAACCGGACCAGTGGTCCCGCGATGCGGTGCGTCATGCGGACGAAATCGATCATAAAGATCGGCAGAATCAACAGGGCGCAGAAGATGACCGGGGAGTAGTCGGCGGTAAACTGGTGATAGAGATCGCGAAACGGCATCGTCGCACCGCCATTGGCGACGTCGGCGCGGTGCTGCGCATAACGATAGATGAACAGCCCGTGCCACAGCACGACGTGGTACAGAGCCCAGTAGCCGGCGATCCGTGCGATAATGCGGCCCTGAATCCGGGCGTTGACGAAGGTCTTGGTCCGCTTCGGTCGATCGGCAGGCACGGTGACAGACTCCTGTGCAGCAACGGTCGCGCGAGGTGGATGGAGGGCGCGGAATGCGACCCGATTGGAAGATGCGCGAGGGCGATGTCAGCCGGACTGAAACGTCCCGCTTCGCCTCAAGCGATAACGTAGGTCACAAATGTCGGCCAGCGGACACAATTCGCGCCGGCGATTCGCAGCTCTTCCGAGTCGTCGCACCGGCTATGACGATTGCGCCGCGACGGGCGTTCGGGACGTCCGCATCGTAGGGAATGCACCGAACGCGGAGGGCCGCTATTCGGACCACCCCTGTCCGTCCCAGTCGGCGACCCGCGTCATCAGGTCCACCACCCCGTCGGCAAACGTCTGAAACAACAGTTCGCCCTTCTCGGCCGAGGCGTGTTGGGGAAAGCCGATGTGGCCGGTCTCGGAACGGTCCTTCGTCGTCCAGCCGCGAATCGCGGGCGAGAATGAGAAGTCAAAGTCCACTGTGTGCAGCTTCGAAAGATCACCGACGAGGTGCGGCGCGATCTTCAGGATCATGGACGTTTCCCACTCGCCCGCGTGGCCCATCTGCTGCTGAGAGAAGTCGTCGCGGAGTTCATTCGGCCGCTGCCCGCAGTCCCAGTAGGTGGCGAACAGCAGCAGCAGGTCGGTCCGGTCCCGATGCCTTTGCCGCAGTTCGAACGTCGCCTGTCGACCGGGAACGATATTGCCGCCGTGTCCATTGAGAAAGACGATCCGCTTGAATCCGTGGAACAGGAAGTTCTCGGCCAATCCGTTCAGCAGATCGAGATAGACGCGCGGAGGGGCGGAGAGCGTTCCGGGAAAGTCCATGTGATGATCCGAGTTGCCCAGCCACATCAGCGGCGCGAACAGAATCCTCTCATCCAGCTTTTCGCTCACGCGGCGGACCACCTCGCCGAGCAGCATGCTGTCGGTAAAGACCGGCATGTGGCCGCCGTGCTGCTCCAGGGCGGCGACCGGAATCAGGACGGGGGTGTTCTTGTCGAGCGCCGCGACCTGCGGCCAGTTCATGTCGGTCAACTGCATTGCGCTGTCCCTTCGATGTCGATCGGTTGTGATGTCGTCGTCAAGTCCGCTCGCCGGATTGGCATGGGCGGGCTGCTACAGACCCAGCACGTCATTCATCGTGTATAACCCCGGGCGTTTGGTGACGAGATATTTGGCCGCGGCCAGCGCCCCGTGGGCGTAGCTGTCGCGGGTGTGGCCGCGGACGTAAACTTCGAGCGTCTCGCCCAGCGCGCCGAAAATGATGGAATGTTCTCCCACGTTGTCGCCTGTGCGCAGGGCGTGGTAGCCGATTTCGTTGCGGGGGCGCGGGCCGACCTGACCCTCTCGACCGTGGCGATGCTTGGTCTGCTGCATCTCTTCGGCCACAATTTCGCCGAACCGCAGCGCCGTGCCGCTCGGCGCGTCCTCCTTGTAGCGGTGATGCCGCTCAACGATCTCGACGTCGATGCCGCCGGGAACATTCTTGAGCGCGCGGGCCGCTTCGCGGACCAGCGTCATACCGACGTTGACCGCCAGGCTCATGTTCGGGGCGAGAATCATCGGCGTGGTCTGGGACGCCGAGAGGACCGCCTCCCGCTGCTCGTCCGTGAGTCCCGTCGTCGCGGCGACGAGAGGAATCTGCCGATCTCCGCAGACCTGCGCGATCTGGACAAGGCCGTCGGGCGTCGAAAAATCGATGACGATGTCGACCCGATCGCCTAACTCAGCGGCGACGGGGACGCCTACCGCGCCGATGCCGGCCAGTTCCCCGGCGTCCCGCCCGATCGCCGGGCTCCCGGGCGACTCGAGCGCCGCGGCCAACCGGAGTTCCTCGTCCGCATGAACCAGCGCCACGATCCGCTGCCCCATCCGCCCGGCGGCGCCGTTGACTGCAACTCCAATGTTTGACATGCGTTGGGCCTCAACGGGATCGCGGGTGTCGGTCGACGTAGCGTCGGATCTTCGCTTCGTGGCGCTTGTTGGTCAGCCAGCACGTGCGAAGCGTGAACAGAAACCGGATGTTACCCGCTTCGACGAGTGCTTTCGAGCGCTCGAACGTCTCCTCGAAGTCGACGTTGAAGACATCCTCGAGCATACAGCACGCGACCGCAGCGCGAATGTCCCGGCTGCGATGACATCCCCAGCGGGCGATGAACGGCCAGAGCCGACGAGGATGTGTTTCCGCGAATCCGAATGAGATACAGTTGAGCGTCCCCCAACGGACGTTGGGGCTGCGATTCACAACAAGAACCTCCGCCAGTTCGAGCATGAATCGCAAATTGGCGGATACGCCGGTTCCACAGTAGAGGTAGTCGACACAGAGGCGCTTGTCGGCGACATTGTCGCTGTTGGCAAGTCTCTGCAGCGTGGCGCGTTCTGCCTGATTAAACCGAATACAATCCAGATCAATGATCGGGACGCGTTCAGCAACGCAATCCCTCAACGGCCGCTTTCGGGTGTGCTTTCCCATTCCTGACTGCTCTCGTTTCGTGACGACCCGCCGGCCGATTCTTCATGGAATCGTGATGAGTCGCGTTGGCGAAGCCGTTCGATGGCCCAAAACGCCGCTTCGCGAACGAGCGGGCTTTCATCGTCCAAGGCGGCTTCCAATGCAGTCACCGCAGTTTGATCCCCCGTGTTGCCCAGGACGATACAGGCATTCCGCAGGATTCCCTCACGCCCGGGCCGGGACAGCGGAGTTTGACCGAAACGGCTGGCGAATTCCTCCTGGCTGAGGCTCAGCAGCGAGACGCAGTCGGCCGGGGCGAGTTCGCGGCTTGGATGAAATTCTGCAGCCGTGCTCTGTGGCGCTTTCCGGTTCCAGGGACAGACGTCCTGACAGATGTCGCAGCCGAACAGCCAGTCTCCCATTCCCGGCCGGTGTGCTTCGGGGACCGGTCGATCGCGAAGTTCGATCGTCAGGTAGGAAATGCACCTTGTCGCGTCGAGAACGTAGGGCTCGGGGAAGGCGTCGGTCGGGCAGGCTTCCAGGCAGCGCGTGCAGGTGCCGCAATGGGTTGTTTCGTGTGGCTCATCCGGACGCAACTCCAGATCAGTCAACAGGCCGCCGAGAAACAGCCAGCTCCCCTTCCTTTTGTTGATGAGCATGGTGTTCTTACCGAACCAGCCGAGACCGGCCAGCCGCGCGAAATCCCGTTCCAGCAGAGGCGCCGTGTCGACGGCGACCCGCGTGCGAGAATCGGGGGAGCGTTGATGGAGGAACGCGGCCAGGTGTTTCAGCTTCGAGCGGAGCACGTCGTGATAGTCGCAGTCCGACCAGGCGTAGCGAGAAACCCGCCCCTGTCCCGGAGCGACCTCCCCGGGCGGCTCAACGGTGCGGTAGTTGAGCGCGACCATGACGATGCTTCGCACGCCTGACAGGACCGACTCAGGATGCCGGTACGCTTCCTCGCGGCGTGGCAGGTACTGCATTTCGCCGGCCAGGCCGCGTTCGAGCCAGGCTTGGAGTTGCGCAAACCCCTCCGGTGAAACGGCCGGCGCCACGCCCACAAGATCGAAGCCAAGCCGCAGGCCTTCCTGCTTCAGGGCGTCGGTCAGGTCGTCGGCCGGCGGGGGGTGGGCGCTCACGAAACGAGAGGGGTTGAGGGAGAAAATGGAAGTCGTTGGGCAAGAACGACCTGGGTTGCGCAATTTTATGGTAACCAGATTCCGTGGTTCGTGTCCCGTTTCCGCAAGGGACAAATCGCCCGTTGCTGGGGCTGTTGACCGGGCATAGAATAGAACCTCGAACTACGTTGCCGTCATGATCTGCCGGAGGGAACACACAGCATTGGGCGAACCACAACGAGACGAACTCAAGGTTCACGAAAAGCGAGCCGTCCTTGTCGCGGTCCTCGATCCTCGCGAAGCCATTTCGCGCGATGAGGCCTTGAGTGAGATGCGAGGGCTGGTGAAGACGGCAGGAGCGGTCGTCGTGGGCGATCTGACGCAGTCCCGCCGGGCCCCCGATTCCGCGACTTACATCGGCAAAGGGAAGATCGATGAACTGAAATTGCTGATCGCTCGGGAGGACGCCGATCTGATTGTCTTCGACAACTATCTGAGCCCGGCGCAGGGCAAGCGTCTCGAAGAGGAGACCGGCACCCAGGTGGTCGACCGCAGCGAGGTGATTCTCGACATCTTCGCCACCCATGCCCGCTCTCACGAAGCGAAACTGCAGGTCGAACTCGCGCAACTGCTCTACATGCGGCCGCGGCTGACACGGATGTGGACGCACCTGGAACGAATCGAGGGGGGCATCGGCAGCGGGCGAGGCCCCGGTGAGAAGCAGCTGGAAACCGACCGTCGGCTGGTCGACCGACGCATCGCCGAACTGACCCGCCGCCTCAAGTCGGTGGAAAAGCGGCGGCATCGCGAAGTCGCCGGACGGCGGGGACACATGACGGTTTCGGTCGTGGGCTACACCAACGCCGGCAAGAGCACCTTGATGCGGGCCCTCACGGGCGCCAACGTCTATGTGGCCGACCAGTTGTTCGCCACTCTCGACACGCGCACACGGAAGTGGGCCATCCCCCACTGGGGCGACGTGCTGCTGAGCGATACGGTCGGGTTCATCCGGAACCTGCCGCACCACCTGGTGGCCTCATTCAAATCGACGCTCGAAGAAGCCCGGCACGCGGACCTGTTGCTGCACGTCGTCGACGCCAGCCATCCGGACGCCCAGCACCAGATTGAGACCGTGAAAAGCGTCCTGAAAGAGATCGGCGTCGACAGCGTCGACCCGATCATGGTGCTGAACAAAATCGACGCCGTGAAGGATCGCTCGTACGTCGACGTGCTGCGCGCCACAAACGAGAATTGTGTGACCGTCAGCGCTGCGACAGGTGAAGGTCTCGATCGTCTCGAGCAGGCCGTGGCGGAGCGACTCTCGGGCGGATACGTCCGGGCGCGGGTTGAAACGGGCGCCGGGAACGGCCGGTTGCGAGCGTTTCTCGCGGAGCATGCCGACGTGGTGCAGGAGGAATACGCCGACAATCGGGTCACCTTCGATTGCCGGATCCCGCGCGCCCTGTTGCACGCGCTGCCGTCGGGCGACGTGATGGTGACACTGACGAACGGGGCTCCCGCGGCGGAGAACGCGGCCGCTTCATAAGCGTTCGATGAACTGACTGCTCCGAGAGGGCACTATGGCCGGATCTCGAAGCCGGCCGGGACCTCTTCGGGGCCGGGGGCCGTCTCGTCCACGCTGCGGATGTAACCGGCCATCGCTTCGTCGACAGCGGAGAGAAAACCGTCGATCTCTTTAGCTGCACCGCGAGCGACCAATTCGACAGTCCCGTCGGGGAGGTTGCGGACGAATCCGGCCACAGCGAACCGGCCGGCGATGCGGCGGACCGTCATGCGAAATCCAACGCCTTGGACCGTGCCGCGATAGATCAGTCGGCGCGTATTGCGATCGGAGTCACTCATGTGCCCTGACAGGGCCGTGTTGGCGAGTTGGCGGGACGGCGAATTCGCCGGTCGCGGCGGAACTCACGCCCGCGTCGCAGGCGCGTGGTTGACAGAGGCGGACGGGTCCGAAGGCCGTTGCGTCGGCGATTTGCTCTCGCAAAGTTCCTCGCGCACGATGTTCAGATGCTTTGGAGCATCAATGCCCAGCCTGACGGTATTGGGACCGATGCGCACAATGGTCACCGCGACATCGTCGCCAATCAGAATTCGCTCACCCGGCTTCCTTGATAGTACCAGCATGACTCCCCCTCCAGGAAAGCAGCCGCGTTCGCCTCCGATGCAAGGAACGCGGCACCGGTGTCAGTTCGTCCGATCCCTCTTCGACCGGATGCCCGAACTCGGGCTTGATTCTCCTCGAGTCAACGACCTGCTGTCGTCACCCTGAGAACGACGTCAGAACGATAACAGCTGACCCCCACTGGAAACAACCCCAGCCGCATTGTGGACTGACGTTCACTACTGAACATTCCAAAGTGCCCGCAACGCGCGCTGCTCAAATCGCGGGCAGCGCGACGGCAGTTCGGTGCCGCGGTGAATTGGAGGTTGTCCGCGTGCTGCGGGTGCAGCAATTCTCAGGGGGGAGATTCGAAGCCCATCGCGGAGAAGCGACTGAGTTCTCCGGTATCTGTGAATCTGACGGATGTAATCGCCTCGAAGGCGACCACGACTTTGCGCGACCCGAGGCTGTCGGGCCGGTCCCGTTCCATCATCAGCAGGTTGCCGGCGATGCGAAAGTCGGTCAAGGCGATGCCGTCCTGTGTCGCCGTCGAGACGATCGCCCGGCGAGGCATGTCGGCGGGCCAGTTTTCGAACATCGCTCGCCAGTCAGATCCGGTTCCCATACGTTCCCCGCTGATTGAAAAGCCTTGAGTGACGCGCGGTGCGCAGGGCAGCCAAGGCATCGCACGCTGCCGTGCCGCTGTGGAGCGGCTCGCCTCACGGAGAAGTTATCGGCGAAGTGACGGGAAGAGCAGCAGCAGGTTGCAGACGAGACGGAGGAACCGCGCCAGGCGATGCGGACGGAAGGGGACCAACGGGCGACAGACAGCACGCCGGCTGAACGGCCCTTCAAACGAGAAAACCCGCACCGGTTGGGTGCGGGCTGTAAGAATTGACCCCAAGGGGATTTGAACCCCTGTTCCTGGACTGAAAATCCAGTGTCCTGGGCCTGACTAGACGATGGGGCCTGTCGGTGCGTACATTAGCCCCGTGACAGGGAGTGTCAAGCCGAATCGCAAGTCGCACTGCGAGAGGGCGGGCAACAAGCAACGATCACGATCTCGCTCGGGAGCGATCGGCCGATCAAGCGTCAGCCGCCGGGATGCCGCTCTGCGGTTCTTCGGCTTGGCTGACACGGCGAATTGCTTCGTAGACTTCGCTGCGATGGATCGGCACTTCCCGCGGGGCCTCGATCCCGAGACGGACCTTGTCTCCACGGATTTCAACGACCGTCACCGTGATGCGGTCGTCGATGATAATGCTCTCGTTCTTCTTGCGAGAAAGGACCAGCATCTCAACACTCCGTTACTGCTGCCCCCGGACCGCCGTGCGTGATTCGTTGCAGGCATCCAGCGGTGGACCGGCGCTTTGGGTTTGCGGACAGCAAGCCGCTATTTCGGCACTGCTGATTCTATGCCTGCCATTCCCCCCGGTCAACAAGCTGTTCCAATCCAAAAGAACCGGCACTTCCGGCCCAGCCAAAAGGAATGCCCTTTAACCTTTTAGCAGTAAGGGCTTATGGAGATTTCTGAAAGGCCATTGGCGCAAGCGAAAAGCCGACCGACACACGGGCAAATTCGCGACGTGCAGTCAAGCCTTTGGGGGAAACGTTCACGGCTGCCGGTCTCGCCACCGCCCCGAACCGTCACTCGCCGGCGGCGTCCGGTGGCGAAGAGGGAACGACCTCCCGCATTGTGGCGTACTCCATGATCCGCTGCTCGCTGAATTCCGGCCGCGTAAGTTGACCCGTCAGGCGGCCTTCGCAGAGCACGAGAATGCGGTCGCAAAGCGTGATCAACTCCGGCAACTCACTCGACGTGACGATGATTCCGAGCCCTTTCCGACAGAGCGCATCGATAATCTTGTAGAGTTCGGCCTTCGCTCCCACGTCGACGCCGCGGGTCGGGTCGTCGAGCAGCAGCACCTTGGGATCGGTCTTCAGCCACCGTGCGATCACGCACTTCTGCTGATTTCCACCCGAAAGGCTGGTGACGGCGGCTTCCGGACCGCTGCATCGCACGCCCAATTGATCGATCGACTCCAGCGCCGCTGCCCGCTCCCGGCGGGTGCTGACGAGTCCGCCCTGCGTCGAGCGGTCGAGGGTGCACATGGTGATGTTCTCGCGCACGTTCATCTGCGCAAAGAGACCGAACTGCTTGCGGTCCTCATTCACCATCGCCACGCGGGCGGCCTTCGCCTCCGAGGGATGGGAAAACGCGACCTCCTTTCCATCGAGCACGATCTTGCCCTGAGGCCGCTCGTCCGAGGAACCAAACAGGCATTCGAGCAGTTCGGTTCTTCCGGCCCCCATCAATCCGGCGAGTCCCACGACTTCACCCCGGCGGAGTTCAAACGAGATGTTCTCCAGCCTCCACTGCCGCGCGTGGCCGGGCCAGGGAAGAGAGAGCTTCTCGACGTACAGAATGGGATCTCCGGCGCTCCTTCCGCCGCCGAATTCGACCGACTCAATCTCGCGCCCCACCATCAGATGAGTCACTTCCCGGCGGGACGTCTCTCTCCGGTCGAGGGTCCGCACCAGCTTTCCGTCGCGCAAGACGGTGATGCGATCGGACAGCCGGAAGATCTCATCCATTTTGTGTGAGATGTAGAGTATCGTGACTCCCTGCTCGTGGAGCCTCGCCACGACGCGGAATAATCGCTCGACTTCGGATTCCGTGAGCGCCGAGGTCGGTTCATCCATGATCAGGATGTCCGATTCGAGCGAGAGCGCTTTGGCGATTTCGATCAATTGCTGGTCGCCGACTCGCAACTCGCGGACCGGCCGCGCCGGATTGATGTCGCAGTCGAGTTGTTCGAACAGGCTTCGCGCTTCGCGCTCCATCGCGCGATCGTCCAGCAGGCCGAGCGACGTCTTCTCGCGGCCGAGGAAGATATTGGCCGCTGAGGAGAGCTGCTCGACGAGGTTCAACTCCTGATGGATGATGCTGATGCCGGCCGCTTCGGCGTCGCGGGTTCCGGAGAACCGGACGGGGCGGCCGCGAACGAGAACGCGCCCTTCGTAGTCGGGAATCACGCCGGAGAGGATCTTCATCAGCGTGCTCTTGCCGGCGCCGTTCTCTCCGCAGATCGCATGAAACTCGCCGCGCCGGACGTGCAGTGAGACGTCGTCGAGCGCAACGACGCCGGGGAAGCGTTTCGTCACCGATTCGACCTGAACGATCGGCGAAACCTCCTTCGCACCGGCGGAGTTTTGTGTCGGCTGCGGCATCACGCGGCCTCTCCCCGACGTGAGGCGATCCGCTCGGCGACTGCTTTGCCGCCCAGAATCACGAGCGTCGACAGTCCCACGAGTAGTCCGTATCGCAGCTTGTCGTCCTGCGAGGTCACCGATGTCATCACGCCCGCCAGTCCCGAGAGGATCAGCACATTCAGCAGTCCCAGCGTGCCAGGAAAGAACTGTTTCTTCAATCCGCCCCTTCCACGCAGTGAATTGAAAGCGACCGCGAGAACGACCAGCATGCCGACGACGACCCCCTCGAACAGATCGGGCTGGCTGCGAAACAGCTTGGCGACCGAGTCGATAACGACCCGCAGGAACATGGCCCCCAGCATCACACCGGCGATCGTGCCGATGCCCCCGGCCAGACTGCAACCGCCAACCACCGCCGCGGCGATCGCATTGAGTTCGTAACCCATGCCGTCCGTCGCAGGGCTGGTCGTGCCGATGTAACAGGCGTAGAGAATCCCCGCGAGTGCGGCGGTCATGCTGCTGATGCAGTACGCGAGCCACTTCAGTCGATCGGTCCGGATGCCGCTCAGGCGCGCCGCCTCTTCGTTTCCGCCCATGGCATACAGGTGGCGGCCGACGACTGTCCGGCTGAGGAGCAACCATAACGCCGCGGAGAGAACAACCCACACAACACACGACACCCACCAGCCTTCGCGGCTGATCGACGTCAGCAGTTCGTCGTTGATGGTGATCGTCGATTGGCGCTGCCCGTATTCGATCGCAGTGACGTCCTGGATCAGCAACCGGGCCAGACTTCGCAGGCCGACCAGCGAAGCCAGCGTCGCGACGAACGGAGGCAATTCAATGACCGTAATCAGCCAGGCGTGAAAGCTTCCCACCAGAAATGCCACGCCCAGGGTCACCAGCAAGGCCGCGGCCGGTATCCACAGCGAGAGGTTTTCGGTATCCGGAAAGTGCCGCTCCGGATCGCCCGCCCACCGCGTGGTGGGATCGTCCGGGGCGAGAAGGATCAGCATCCCGAAGAAAACGGTCCCGCTGAAGGCAATCAGTGAACCGCTGGAGAGATCGATTCCGCCGGCGATGATGACGATCGCCGCACCGAGCGCGAAAATTCCCAGCATCGCGGTGTCGCGGAAAATAATCCGCGCGACCTCGATGCGCCCTTCCCCGGAATGGTAGGCGTCGCTGAAAACTGCGGTCACCGCCGTGACGAAAACAATGGCCGCGGCCAGACCGAGTTCGTTGCGGTGCTTGTGAAGGAACTCACCCACGACGTGCGGCCGATGTGAATTGGTCTCGTGCGATTTCCGAGAGAAGTGGACTGTCTGCCGGCACAGATCGGATGCGGTCAATCCCGCGATTGAACAACGGCTTGAGTCCGACCGTTTGCCGGCCGCTGCGGAAACCGATCAGGAACTGACCAGACCCCGCTCGCGAAGCCATTCCTGAAACTCCGAGAGCTTGAAGAATTCCGTCGTCTCCTCGAACAGGTCTGCGGTGATGGGCGACTCCTCGTCGGGGACGACCACGCGGAGTTCGGTGCGGTACAGATCTCCCGTGCCGTCCTGCGAGTAGTCCGGATACATTTCATCGATCAGAGCCTGATCGTCTGTGACGAGCGCGTGCAGCAGTTTCACGCCCTCGTATCCCATCTGGTAGGGATTCTGTACGACCATCACGTCGACGTTGCCGTCTCCCATCTCACGGATGCTGGCCTCGGCCGCGTCAAAGCAGAGCACCTTGACCTGTTCGCGAATGCCGCGATCGCGAACGACGGAGACAGCCTGCGGCGTGTTGTAGGCCCAGATGCCGACCAGCATGTCGCATTCGGGAAACTGGTCCAGTGCGTCTTCGACGTTCTTTCTCGCCTTCGGACGTTCGCCGCCGTCGTCCCGGCGGGCCAGTTCCTCGAATCCCTCGCCGGCCCCGTCCACAAAGCCGTCCATCCGGGCGATCGCGTTCGCGGCCCCGACGTTTCCGACGAACTGCACGAACTTCGCCCCGTCCGGTGAGAGGGCTTTTGCCGCCCGTCCCAGTTCCTGACCGCCGACGTAGTTGTCCGTCCCGAGATAGGCGAAGCGGGCGTCACGATACTTCTCGAGGCTCACGTCGCCGTCGATCGTGATGACCTTGATGCCCTTCTCCTGCAGCGCTCGCATCTCTTCGGCGAGATTTCGACTTTGTGGGTTAAAGACCGAAATGCCGACCGCAACCACATCCGGCGCGAGGGCATACTGCTTGAGCATGTCGATCTGCTTCTTGTCGGTGAAGTCGCCCCGCTGAAAATCGACGATGTAGCCCTCGTCGTTCAGCCCGAGTTCTTTCTCCGCTGCCTTCGCCCCGGCTTCACAAGTGTCCCAGAATGGATCCGGCCCGTTCGTCAGAATGATGATCCGCTTCTGCTGCGTAGACGACGAAGCATTGTTCCCGGAACCTTCATTGGAATCGCCGCCCGGGCAGCCGAGCATTCCGAGAAGAGCCAGGCACAGCAGCGCGGACGATAGCCGCGATGGATATCTCAACATCCGTTACTCGCAGAGAAGGTGAGCGGCGAATTGTTCCCCGAAACCAGGATTCGCTAGCCTAGCGCGGCCTGAATGCCAAGTCAACCAGCCGAGAATCGGGGGTTGTCCACGCACACATGCGCGGCTTGGCCATTCGACAGCGCCGGCCGTGCCCGCCATCGACGCGCGAGCGAGGAAGACTTCATGAGCAACATTCGAATCGGGATCATCGGCGCAGGCGGGATCGCCTCGAAACTCCACCTTCCGGAATTGCAGACGGTGGAGGGGGCGGAAGTCGTCGTCCTTGCGGGAAGAAAGCAGTCTCGTCTGGAAACGCTCTGTGCAGAATTCGCTGTTCCCAGTTGGACACACTCCTACGAAGAAGTCATCGCTGACTCCGGTATTGATGCGGTCGTCATCTCGCTTCCGCACCCGTTGCACGTCCGGTTCGGGCTCATGGCGCTTGATGCGGGCAAGCATGTCCACATGCAGAAGCCGCTCAGCACTTCGCTCGATGAGGCGGAACGATTCGTCCAGGCGGCAGAGGCGTCCGACCGCACCGTCCTGGCGTTGCCGTACGTGGCCCGCCCCCACGTTCTCACGGCCCGCCAATGGATCAGGCAAGGCAAACTCGGCCGCGTTGCGTCCGCTCGTTCGCGCTTCAGCCACGGGGGGCCGGAAGTCTATTACGCCACGATCCAGAACATTCTCGGCGAGCAACCGGAGGACGACTTGTGGTTCTTTGACGCCCGGCAGGCCGACGTCGGAGCGCTGTTCGACATGGGGGTCTACGCGATTGCGCACCTGGTGGCGCTGCTCGGGTCGGTCACGCGCGTCTCCTGCCGGTGTTCGACCGTCGCGAAGCCGACGGAGTTGGAGGATACGGCCGCATTGCTCCTCGATTTTGAAAACGGCGCTATCGGGACGGCGGAGACCGGCTGGTGCGACGGGGCGCGGACCTACGACTTCTCCGTCCACGGCACCGCAGGCAAACTTGTCAATCCGAACCTCACGGCAGAGCTGATCCATTACCGGCCGAGTTCAGTCGTCGATGAAGATGCCCCGTTGATCGAAGAGCCGGTTGACACGTCTGGATGGCCCGACATCCACTCCCACCAACACTGGATCGATTGCATTCGTGAAGGAATTCAACCGCCCCTGACCAACGCCCGCACCGCCCGGCACGTGACCGAGATCATGCTCGCCGGCCTCGAATCGTCGCGCACCGGGCGCACCGTCGAAGTTACCTCGCGCATTGCCGAATCGTGAGGCGACAGTCTGTCCCCTGAAAGGACAGCGGATGCACAGGACCGAATAGACCGCGGATTTCGCGGATGCACCGGATCGCCGCGGATTCAACAAGGGTCCCTTCGTGAGGTGGCCACTCGACAATTGAATCGGTCCTCACAAGAGCCGCTTGAAGACCTGATACGACGATCAGTGGGAATCGGTCCCATCCGTGGTCATCCGCGTTCCATTCGAACCTCTCGCAGGGTCACTCGAACGGGGTTCGAGAGATGTAGGGAAACGACAGGGTTGGAAACCTGCCCTACGAGGATGTGGCGGCGAACAGACCGGTCATGACGACCCAGAACGCTGCCCAGATCGCCGCTCCCCAAGCCAGCTTACTGGCATTGTCGCGCTCCGGTCCGCCGGCGATTCGCGCCAGGAATTCCGCGGCACAGGCGAGTATCGGAATCAACAACGGCAGCACGAAGCGCTCTCCGGCCGCGATCGGGACGTACCAGGCGAACACGACCCACAGCAGAAGCCCCCAGGTCAGCAGCAGGCCGTCTCTTGCTCGTTGCAAGGCGAGTATTGCGAGGAGCGCGCCGCCGAGGATCGCGACTCCAAACACGGCCCGCGAGTCATCAAGCGGCGCGGGACCGAGGGAGCGGACGATGATGAACAATTCCCAGACCAGCCCCCACGCTTCCCGACTGACGATGTCCATCACCGAGTGTGAGGCGAAGTATGCTTCAGCGGCTTCGCTGGTCGACGTGCCGGACTGCGTCATCGCGTCGAAGTCGGCGTATTCATCCGCAAACAGCAACAGCGAGTTGACGTTGTAGAACGGATTGCCGAAACGCCGGACGTTTCGTACCAGCAGCGGCGAGGCGACGACTCCGAACGCCAGCAGCGTGCAGGCTGCCAACCACCAATCACGGCCGCTCTGAGGTTCTGACGATTGCCATGCAGCCTTTGACTTGCGAGCGGCCCACATCGACGAGATCTTGCAAAGAGCACACCAGCCGAAGTAGCCAACGGCCACGAGCAGGCCGGTTCCCTTGGTCAGGTACGCCAGGCCGAGCAGACAGCCGATCACGGCGTGCCGTGTCAGACGGTGTCTGCCATGACCAGTTGTTCCTGGCTTCACCGGGTCTGACTCCGGGACCGCAAACCAGACGGCGCCGCAGAGCGCGACGAGCAGCACTTCGCAAACCACCCGCACAGAGAACCGGCAATACGCCCCGTTCGTCGCCAGCAGAATGCAGAACAGTCCCGCCGTGAACCAGCCGGAGCGCCGCGCGATCAACAACGTGAAGCCCAGCAACGCCGCGCTGCCAATGAGCGCGGAGATGACTTGACCGCTTCTAGCAGTGGGTGCGAGAGACAGTATCGCCAGGTAGAGCGGATGTCGATTCGCTTCCTCGAAGTCGCCGGTGAAGAGAGAAGACAGGAGCCCGGTGACGCCCCCATTGGTGCGAATCTGCTGCGCCCGCTCCAGATAGGCCCCCTGATCGTCGGTCGCAGGGTCCGGCTGGAGTGGAAAGTGAATGGTCAGCAGCGCGATGTAGCTGACGGAACCGACGAGGACGAGCACGCCTCCGGCGCGGTTGCGGACGGGAGGCCTGCCCGCGCAGATTCGCGAGAGGACTGCGTCGAAGCGAGCCAACAGTGGCCGCCACCATCGATCCGGTGCGACGACCAGCAGCGTCCCGCCTGCGGCAGCAATCGCTCCGATCAGCGCTGCGGCGATGGTCCCCAGAGAAGCCCCGCCAGACTCCAGCATCCTTGTCGTCGTCGCCGCCAGAACGCCCGCCCCCGCTGCGGCCGCCCCGCCGGCGGCAAGTCGTGCAAGGCGTGTCGAGGTGCGCATCAAAAGCGGTTTAATCGGAACGACTGGAACGACTGACGGCGGCGCGACGCTGGTCCGCCTTACGGGGGCTCACGCTTCACGATTGACTGTCATCTTGGGTCTATGCTGGCGCAAATGCCAGCCGAAAACACCGAAATCATCACCGTCGCGCACCCGTGCGATTGCGGAGCGACGATCGCCGTCGACCCGCTCGCCGGCGGGGTGTGCGAACAATGCGGACAGTTCTGTCCCGCTGATGCATTGGCCGGCTCGGACTCTGGATACTTCGGCGATGAACTGGGGGCCGAATTCGACGGTCTGCTCGACCCGGAACCCGATCCCCTGATCGGCGCCAGGCTGCATCACTTTCAGATCATGTCGATTCTCGGAACGGGCGGGATGGGAACCGTCTACCGTGCGCTCGACGATTCGCTCCACCGCTATGTCGCACTGAAGGTCATCACACGCGGCGCTGCCGGGCAAGACGGTCCGAACGTCGCTCGCGTTTTGCAGGAGGCCCGGGCGCAGGCGCGGGTCAATCATCCCAACGTTGTCCACATCTACTACGTCAGCCAGGACGAAGAGAATCCGTTCCTCGCGATGGAGTTGATTCACGGTCCCACTCTCGCCGATCGTCTGCGCGACGGACCCCTGCCCTACGGTGAGACCGTCGAGATTGCGATGCAGATCGCCGACGCCCTGCGCCAGTCGGCGCAGTACGACATCGTTCACGGCGACATCAAGCCGGGGAACATCCTGCTCTGCGATGAAGACAAGGTCAAGCTCTCCGATTTCGGCTTGGCGCGTCGCCTCTCCGTCGCGGAAGACGACCCCGAGCAGATCGCCGGCACGCCGAACTATCTCTCCCCGGAGGCGTGCCGCGGCGAGCCGACCGACATCCGCAGCGACATGTACGCATTGGGCGTGATGCTGTTCGAAATGACCTTCGGACGTCTGCCGTATTCGTTCGATCACTCCGGGGCGGCCGCCCGCATTCGGGCGCACTGCCACGCGAAGATCGAGTTTCCTGACGAATGGCCGGCGCACATCCCCGAGCAGTGGGCCGGCGTGCTGGGCCGGTTGCTTGCCAAAGACCCGGAGCAGCGCTACTGGAGTTATGAACCGCTGTTGTCCGACCTGCGGGCGCTGAAGCCCGTTTCGCGTCCCGCCGCCGGTCGCATCGTCCGCGGGCTGGCATGGATGATCGATCTGCTGTTCGCCGCCGCTCTTCAGCGATTTCTCGTCGGACTGGTGACGGAGGGCGCTGTCGGTGAGTATCTCAGCCTGAATCCGGCGCTGAACCTCTTCGCGTCACTCGTCGGTTTCATCGCTCCGGTGCTGGTGATGTTTCTGGCCGCACGGTGGAAACGCACGATCGGGAAAGATCTGCTGCAGATCTGCGTCGTGGGGCGTCACGGGCTTCCGCCGCGCTCTTCCCAGTTGGCGCTGCGGACGGTGTTGCCGATGTTGCCGCTCTGGCAATTCGCGATTCAGACAGTCTGCGCAGCGGCCGGCGTCGGAATCCTCGGAACGCTCGCCGGAGTGGCGGCCTTGCTCGGCCTCTTGGCTGATGTGCTCACCTCCCTGGTGCGCCGCGACCGGCGCAGCCTGCACGACCTGCTGCTGGATACGCGGGTCGTGCTTGAAGCCGGTCCGTCGTCCGGATCACCCGGCGGGTTCCACAACGTCTGAGCGATTTCGCGAAGTCGACGTCCCGGCGCACCCCCGCCCGATCGGTTGGAGCGAGCAATTGCTGATCGCGGAGGCTCCAGTCTTCCATTCCTGTCGGCGGGGCGGAAACGAGCCTGACCCGCGGATGTTCGCAAGACGGAACGACCATGCACGATGCCAACAGCAGCCCGGAGCGGATCAGAAGCCTCGAAACGGAAGACATCGTCGCCGCCGTGAAGGCGGCCTTTTCCGAGTTCGCGTCCGATGAGATTCACCCGTTGCGAACGGACGTTCTGCACTTGTTCGAGTACGTGCGCGGAAACGGCCGCCCGGGCCTGGTCCAGCAGACGGCGGTCCTGGAAGAACGGTTGAGGACGGCCCTGCTGACGCTCGATCAGATGCAGCAGGCGATCGAACGTCAGCAACAACGACTCTACATGCTGGTGGTCGCTGTCGGCCTGGCCTTGCTGGGAGCGCTATTCAGCGTCCTCGTCCCGTGACGGTCGGATGCAGCGTCCGCGCACTTCACAGGACTCCATGAACGCCGCGATGAGAGACCGCAACTGTCCGGACGACCGCCGGGCGGCCGAAACAACTGCTGCGCCGTCCGTCTCCGACGGCGCATCGGGGTTGCAACTGTTGGTCACAATCGAAAACGCAAGACACTCCAGGCCCAGATCTTTCGCGACTGCCAACTCCGGAGCGGTCGACATGCCGATCACGTCGGCTCCAAGTTGCCGGTAGAACCGGTACTCGGCTCTGGTCTCGTAGTTCGGCCCCGTCACAGCCACGTACGTCCCGCGCTCAAGCGGGACGCCACAGCGCTTCGCTGCGGAGACGGCAGCCTGATGCCGGCGCGCGTCGAACACCGGTCGCCTCCCGGAGCGACCGGACACCGCCGGAGACACATTGGCGCTCCGCGAAAACACCCCACCGATCAGGTTGATGCAGTCTTCAACCAGCACGATGTCGCCCACGTCCAACCGGTGGTTCAAGCCGCCTGACGCATTCGTGATGATCAGAAGCTGCACCCCCAATCGCCGCATCACCCGCACCGGCAGTGTCACATCGTCAATCGAGTATCCCTCGTACGCATGAACCCGCCCGTCCATGGCGACGACCGGGACATCGCCGTAGCGCCCGCAGATCAACCGTCCTGCATGTCCCATCGCGGTTGACGTGGGAAAGTGTGGCAATGATTCATAGGGGAAGGCGGCCTCCGCATCGATATCGTCGATCAATCGCCCGCATCCGGTGCCGAGAACGAACCCGACCTCCGGAGCGCGCGCCCACTCGTCCCTGATCCTGCGGCATGCGGATTCGACGCGTCGATCAGTTGCGAGTCCGATCGCAGCGAGAACACTTCGCAGTTCGCTCACGCGCCGGCGGCTGACCGGACGCTCGCGAAGGCCGTTCTCACATACGGCGGAGCGAACTGCAACGACATCGACGGGCAGGTTCGCTGCGCCCGGCAGATCGCGTTCAGAGATCCTGCCGGCCAGGGCGACGAACAGGCCCCGCTGCCGTGCCGAGTCCATCAGCGACTTCAGCCTGACCGCCGTGAGATGGTGAAACACGTTGCCGGTCGACTTGTCGAACGTGTCAAAGAGAACACCGCAACAGCCGCTCTCCGCCGCCGCCCGAATGATCTCGTTAGCCGGCGGGCATCCGTGTTTCTCGCCGTCCGCGTAAATGACGGCAACCCAGTTCAACGACCGTGCCGTAGCCTCCTCAAACCGCTCTCGAAGTGCGAGCCACTGCGATTCCCAGCTTGTTGTGCTCGCAGCACCCGTCAGCCCCATCTTCACAAACGTTGCGCTTTGTGGAAGTTGCGGAATCTCGCCACCGTCCCGCCAGTCGCCGATTTCGCCGAGCGCCACACTGAGCGGTCGCTCGCAGCCGGACCGCTGGAGGTACTCCGCAACGCCTTGAATGTTCTCGGGCGACGCCATCCCCAGCGACCCGCGGGCCGGCTGTTTGACGTCGATTACGTCTGCGCCCCCGGCCACTGCCGCTGCCGCCTCGGCGGCGTTCTGCACGCTCACCAGCAACTGCAGCGTTTCGCCGCCGGTAAAGACCGGTTCCACCGGTGTGCGAGTCGCGCGATCCCTGCTCGCCAGAACTGTCACGGTGCGGACGCCTCCCGAGCCTGCTTCCGCAACGCGCGGCCGGCGAGTGCCCCGGTTGCGCCGCCACGGGAGACCGCGGTCACTCCGTTCACGAACAGGTATTGGACACCCTGCCCGTAACGGTGCGGATCGTCGAACGTCGCCGTGTCGATGAACCGCTCCGGATCAAAGACGACGAGATCGGCCGCCTGGCCCTCGCGAAGATAGCCACGATCGGTCATGCCGAGAATGTCGGCCGGCAATCCCGTGGCACTGCGGACCGCCTGTTCCAACGGGAGCACTTTCTCCTGCAGGCAGTAATAGCCGATCTTGCGCGGAAATGTGCCGTAGAACCGGGGGTGCGGTTTGTCGGCCCCCGGCAGCGTGGCTCGCCCGTCCGAGGCCGTCGCGACCCACGGCCACTGCATCGTGTCTCGCACGTCGTCCTCGCTCATGCTGAAATTGACGATGGTGGCGCCGCCATTGCGGGCGACTTCTTCAGCGATCTCCAGCGGCGACTTCCCCTCGGCGTCCGCAACGTCCCGCAGATTCATTCCGACCCACTCCGGATGCGGCGAGTAACGGGCAAACCGCACGGCGCGGCCGTCGTCCTTCTTGCGAATCGCCTCGGCCATTTCCTCGCGCAACCTCGGACCGATTTCCTCATCGTCCAACCGGCCGATCAGGTCTTCGCGGCCGCCGGCGCGGGCCCAGGTGGGGATGACTGTTGCGTCGAGGGACGTGCTTGAAGCGATGTAGGGATACTGATCGGCGGTCGCCGCCTGGCCTGACTGGCGCGCCTGCTCGATCATCTCCGCCGCCTGCCTCACGAGTCCCCAGGCGTCGCGGCCGGACGCTTTGAAATGGGACGCATGAACCGGCAGGTTTGCCCGCCGGCCGATCTCCAGCAGTTCCGCCACGGAAGCGAGCAGGTCGGTTCCTTCGTTCCGCATGTGGCTGACGTAAATGCCGTCGTATTTCGCGATCACTTCGCAGATTGCGACAAGTTCGTCGGTGTCCGAGTAACAGCCGGGAACGTAGATCAAGCCGGTCGACATTCCCCAGGCGCCGTCCTGCATGGCCGCTTCGGCCAGTCGCCGCATCGCCTCGATTTCGTCAGGATCGGCGAGCCGGTCTCCGCTGCCCATCACCTCGTTTCGCATCGACCCGTGCGTCAGCAGATGCGCCACGTTCGTCCCTGCGCCGTGCTCGTCAATCTTTGCGTAGTAATCCGCGACGTGCACCGGTCCGCTGCCGCAGTTTCCGGTGACGACCGTCGTGCAGCCCTGCATCACGAAGTTCATGTTGGAGCGCGTGTGCGCTTCGACGATCAGCCAGTCGCTGTGGTTGTGCAGGTCAATAAAGCCTGGCGCGACGATGAGGCCCGAGCAGTCAATCACATGCGGCGACCCCGAATACTCGAAGTCCCCCACCGCCACGATCGTCTCGCCGCGGATTCCGACGTGTCCCACAAACGCCGGCTCGCCGGTCCCGTCGACGATCACGCCGCTCTTCAGAACAACGTCGACTTCAACCGGATCGGCAGCGCTGATCTGCATGCAGAGGCTTGCAAGGCAGGCAACCGCGCCGATGCTCCCTGAGAGGACTTTCATAATCTGCCCCTGTGCTGTCGGCAGGGAGCAGTAGGGTCGGCTGTGCCGGCCGACAGCTGTTCTCCAAACCGATCTGTGATTCGGGGAGAGAGTCTATCACGGCGGTCACCGACACAGAAGCAGGCGTCCCTCCCAGTCATGCGAAGTCCGGAGCAGTGCTCAGAGATTCGTCGAACGCGGCGACCCTTGGGAGTGCGGCGACTCGTCGCCGCTTTGAAATATTCCCGGTCCGATTCCCCCCAGGGGAGGGATGACCGCAGCCTCGATCGCGTCTGGAACGATCTCAGGGGGATTCTTGAGCGCGTCCGAAAGCGGCGACAGGTCGCCGCTTTCCAAGGACGCCGGTGCATCACAATCGACGGCGGGTCTACGTGACGCCCCTCTGCGCGGGGCGCTGATCTCGGTCAACCAATCGATCGATCACCGGTCGGTTCGCCGGCGGGAATTCCCGCTCGCGGAGAGCAGCCAGCTCGATCCACTCGAACGTTCCCTTCAGCTTGTCGGCGTCCATTCCGTTGGCCGGCGCGCAGAGAAAGAAATGGAGATCGACCGCTCCGTGCGGATAGTCGTACCGGCGATTCAAGAGAGGCTCGACAATCTCCACGAGTAAATCGGTTTCCTCGGCGCACTCCCGAATGGCGCACTCGGCGGCCGATTCGCCCGGACGACACTTGCCTCCGGGAAACTCCGCCAAGCCCCCCAAGGGAGCGGAACTCTCTCGCACCCCGACAAGATACCGGCCTTCGTGCTCGACCACCGCGATGCCGACCTTCGTGATCGAATCGTTCTCCATCGCAGGCGCCGTTGATCACCCAGAACCGGCGGGAATCGCATCGAGCGGGGGGCCGCCCATGACGTGGTAGCCGCAATCGACGTGCAGCGTCTCCCCGGTCACTCCGCCCGCGAGATCGCTCAGCAGGAACATGCCTGACTTGCCGACTTCCTCCTCCGTTACGTTCCGCCGCAGCGGTGAAAACGACTCGTAAAGCTGCAACATCTTGCGGAAGTCGCCGACTCCGCTGGCGCTGATCGTTCGCACCGGACCCGCGCTGAGGGCGTTGACGCGGATGCCGTCTTTCCCGAGCTCCGAGGCGATGTACTCGGTCGCACTTTCCAGAGCCGACTTGCACAACCCCATCAGGTTATACCCGGGGATCACCCGCTCGCCGCCCAGATAGGTCATGCAGAGGATGCTGCCGCCGGGATTCATGATCTCCCGCGCCCGGCCTGCCAGCGCGATCAGGCTGTAAGCGCTGATGTCCATCGCCAGTTTGAAACCGTCCCGGCTGACGTTGTACACGGGACCGGTCAGATCCTGCGGCGGCGCGAATGCGATGCTGTGCAGTAGAAAGTCGATCTTGCCGAACGATTCCTTCGTTGTTGTGAACACCGAGTCGAGTTGCTCGTCGTCCTGCACGTCGCAGGGAACGAGGAACTTCGCGCCGATCGGATCGACGAGCTTGCGCACTTTCTTCTCGTTCTTGGGCCGTTCCGGATCCCGGTCGGGGAGATGGGTGAACCCCATCTCCGCTCCTTCGGCGTGAACTTGTTTGGTGATGTGCCAGGCGATCGATCGGTCGTTGGCGATGCCGACAATCAGCCCCTTCTTCCCGTCAAACAGACCCATGAGCGATAGTCCTTCTGTCGGTGATTCTATTCGTGTTCCCAGCGCGCCTGCTGAAGCCGTCTGTTGGAGTCGCCGGGGTTGGAACAAGCGTCAGCGCCGCGAAACCCCGCTGCGTCTCCTTCAGAGCACCGGGGCTTCCCTCGCTTCGCTCAGTCCGGCCCCGGCCACCCGACTTCCTGGAATCCCGCAAACAAACTGTCTTCCAGTTTCCAAGTCACGCGCGGCCGAGGTACTCGCCTGTCTCGGCCGCGATTTTGATCTTTTCGCCGGTCGAGATGAACGCCGGCACCTTCACCTCGGCGCCGGTTTCGACGGTGGCCGGCTTGGTGACATTGGTCGCCGTATTCCCTTTCGCGGCCGGTTCCGTGAACGTCACTTCGAGGACCACGTGTTGCGGCGGAGTCACGCCGATCAACTGGTCGTTCCAGTACATCAGTCCGCATGCGGTCCCGTCCTTGATGAACCGCATCTGGTCGCCGCAGATGTCCGCCGAGAGCGAAACCTGCTCGAAGCTGTCGTTGTCCATGAAGACGTAGTTCGAGCCGTCGTAGTAGGAGTACATGCCGTCCGTGTTGCGGACGTCGGCCTGTTCCAGGCTCTCACCACTGCGGTAGGTGATGTCCAGAATCGTTCCGGTCAGCAGGTTGCGCAGCTTCGTCTTGTACAGGGCCTGGCCTTTGCCCGGCTTGACGAAATTGCATTCGAACATCTCGTAGGGCTGCCCCTCGACGATGACCTTCAGGCCTTTACGGAAGTCACCCGCGTTGATCTGCGGCATTGGTGTTTTCCCGAGTGAATCGTTACAAGTGCGCTCGCGCCGCTGACACCCGAGAGTCCACCGGGATGCGGCATCGATGGCCGAGAGAATAGCAGATGCCTGATAGAGGGGAAACATTTGCTCCGCCGGAGTCTGAGCCGCTCGCCGCCGCTCCCGTCGCGTCAAACTGGCGACGCTCGCTCGCGAGAGCGATCCGCGATCCGGATGTCCTCGTCGGCCAACTCTGCCTGGGCGACGAGCACCGCCAGCCCGCGCGGCGGGCGGCCGAACTGTTCCCGCTGCTCGTCCCGGAAAGCTACCTGAAACGGATGCGGCCGGGCGACCCGCGGGATCCGCTGTTGCGCCAGGTTCTCCCCCTCGGCGACGAACTTCAGGCCCCCCCCGGCTTCTCCGACGATCCAGTCGGAGATTCCGCTGCGCGGCGGGCGCCGGGACTGATCCACAAATACTCCGGCCGCGCGCTGCTGATCGCGACCGGCTCCTGCGCCGTCCACTGTCGATACTGCTTCCGACGCGAATACCCGTACGGGGAGGAGCCCCGCCGGATGGATGACTGGCGGCCCGCTCTCACGGAAATTGCGTCCGACGCAACGCTGCACGAGATCATCCTCAGCGGCGGCGATCCGCTGATGCTGACCGACGAGCGTCTGGGGGCGCTCATCGGCGAAATCGCCCGCATTCCTCACGTCCGCCGGTTGCGGATTCACACCCGGCTGCCGATCGTCCTTCCCGACCGCCTCACTCCGGAGTTGATCTCGCTGCTGCGCGATTCCGGACTCACTCCGGTCGTCGTCGTGCACGCCAATCATCCGCACGAGATCGCAGGCGACTGCGCCGCGGCGTTGCGGTCACTCGTACGATGCGGCGTGACAACCCTCAATCAGACGGTTCTTCTGCGCGGCGTCAATGATCGGGCCGATCCGCTGGCAGAACTCTGCGAGCGCCTCATCGACGTTGGGGTGATCCCGTACTACCTGCACCAACTCGACCGCGTCCGCGGCGCCGCTCACTTCGAGGTTCCAGAGGCGACCGGACTAAAACTGATCGAAGCACTCCGCCGCCGCCTCCCCGGTTATGCCGTTCCGAAATACGTCCGCGAAACGGCCGGGGAGGCGGCCAAGACGCCGCTGCTTTGACGTCAAGAGCCTATGCACCAGTTAGCCGTCCACGAACTCCGCAGCAACTTCCCCGCACTCGCGCGGACCGGCCCGTCCGGCCCGGTCGCCTACTTCGACGGTCCGGCCGGAACGCAGGTTCCGCAGGCTGTGATCGACGCCGTTGCCGATTACTTGGCGCACCACAACGCCAACTGCGGTGCGCCGTTTGGGACCAGTGAAGAAACCGACGCGATTCTGAGCGAGGCTCACCGCGCGGTCGCCGACTTCCTCGGCGCGTCCGATCCGGGTGAGATCGCCTTCGGACCGAACATGACCACGCTCACGCTCGCGCTCAGCCGCGCTGTGGGGAAGACCTGGCAGGCAGGTGATGAAATCATTGTCAGCCGCCTCGATCACGACGCGAACGTGACGCCGTGGGTGCTCGCCGCCCGGGACGCCGGCGCGGTGGTGCAGCACATCGAAATCGATCCGGCGGACTGCACGCTCGATTTGGAGAGCTTCGAGAACGCCCTCTCCGAAAAGACCAGGCTCGTTGCGGTCGGTTACGCCTCCAACTGTGTCGGCACAATCAATCCGGTCCGTCGCATCACAGAGATGGCGCGGCAGGTCGGCGCGCTCTCCTTCATTGATGCGGTGCATTACGCACCTCACGGGTTGATTGACGTGGGCGAAATCGGCTGCGACTTTCTCGTCTGCTCCGCTTACAAGTTTTTCGGCCCCCACGTCGGCATGCTCTGGGGGCGTCGCAAGCTGTTGGAGTCCGTCACGCCCTACAAACTGCGTCCGTCGACCAACAAACTCCCCGGCCGGTGGATGACCGGCACGCAGAACCACGAGTGCATCGCCGGAGTGCGGGCGGCGATCGACTACATCGCTACCATCGGCGCACAAGCAGGTCAGGCAGCCGAGTCACGGCGGGACAAGCTACGCGCGGCGTTCAACGTCATCACGCCGCACGAACGTGAACTCGGACGCCAGTTACTCACCGGGTTACGCGAACTCCCGAACGTCCGCGTCTGGGGCATCACCGACGAAGACCGGCTCAATCAGCGAGTGCCGACCGTCTCTTTCACTCACGAGCGATTAACGCCTCGCGAGATCGCAGCGCGGCTTGCGGAATCGGGATTGTTCGTCTGGCCGGGCAACCACTACGCGCTGCCGCTCACTGAAACGCTCGGCCTTGAGCCCCACGGCACGTTGCGAATCGGCGTGGTCCATTACAACACAGCGGACGAAATCGACCGGCTGCTCGCCGCTTTGCGCCGTGTGATCGCCTGAGGAGCCTGCCCCCGCATGAGTGACCGCGCTACCGGAGATGACGCCGCTCACGTTCAGCCGCTGGGACCGCTCTCCGCGTTCCTGGCCATCCTCACCGCCATGCTGTGGGGCGGAACGGCCGTCGGCAGTCGCATCGCCGTCGATGCCGTTCCACCGCTCGCCCTGGGCGGGCTCCGATTCGCGATGGCGGCGCTCTTCATGCTGGTCTGGTGCAGGATGGAACGGTCACCACTGGGGATTTCACGGCCCCAATGGCGGCCGGTGCTGATTTGCGGCCTACTGCTGTTCGTTCAGATCGGCACGTTCAATCTCGGCACCGAACACTCCACCGCCTCTCACGCGACGCTGTTCATCAACACGTTCATCTTCTGGGTGGCTGCGATAGAGCACTTCATCACGCACGATCATCGCCTCAACGCCCGCCAGCTCGCGGGATTGATCGTCGCCGCGGCCGGGGTGGTGATCCTCGTCGTCCAGGCGGCAGGAACTCACGAAACCCCCGAGTCGCAGACCGACTCGGCGACACTGTTCGGCGACGCGCTATTGCTCACGAGCGCGCTGCTGCTGGCGATCAAAATTGTCTACACCAAGCGGGCCGTGCGGACGGTGACGCCCGGCACCCTGATTTTCTGGCACGACGTCGTCGGCGTCGTGTTGTTCTCCGTAGCCAGCGCCGTCTGGGAAGACGTCGGTTCCATCGCGCTGACCACGGAAACCGCGCTGGCTCTGCTCTACATCGGCGTTGTCATCTCCGGCTTCTGCTTTGCCGCACAGGCCTGGCTGCTCAAACGGCACAGCGCCTCGGCGATTTCCGTGTTCAGCTTCTCGACGCCTGTCTTCGGAGTCGCGGCCGCCGTCATTTTTCGCGGCGACGTCCTCTCCCCCTGGCTGTTCGCCTCCGGTCTCTGCGTCGCCGCCGGAATCGCCCTCGTCACCATCGATCGCTCGAACCGTCTCGACGCAAGCGATTAGACACCGTGGACGACGCTTGCAAGCGTCGTCCACGGTGGGCAGCCGCCTTTTGAGGACTACCCCGTAAAATCCGTGCTGATCCGCCGAATCCGTGAACATCCGTGTTCTGTGCGAGAATCCCTTGGGCCCGGTTCCTCGGGGGGATCTCAATTCGACAGTTTGGAGCCGAGTTGTGTGGATCTGACAGATCTCCAATCAGTCCGTTCAGTCCATCGTTCGGAGACAGCGCCGGCGCGCTCGCTATTCCACACCCAGACACGCAAACTCCCGCAGCGCAGCCTGCAACACCGGTTGCGGGCAAGACCAGACAAGGAAGAACATCGCTTCCCGCACCGCCCGTTCCGCGGGGTGACCGGCGACAAACCCGGCCCCCTTCGTCGCCGCGAGATGCGCTTGCGTGGCCCGCAGCACGAGAGAATTCGCCCGTCGCCGAATGGCGGGTGCGGCCAGTCGCGGATCATCGCCGTCTGCATCTCTCGCAGACGCCGCAGCGATATCTTGCCGCAGCTCATCGAGTTCCTGCCGCAACGGACGAACGACGTCCTCCAGGTCCGCCCGAAGCCTCGCCTCAGTTTCCAGAGACCGGATCGACCGCAGCGACAATCCCGCCGCCAGCGAAGACGTCGTCACCGAGCCGGCACCGCCTCCCTGGCCGCGCTGCATCACTCCCTCAATAGGTCCGGCTAGTAGAAAACGCCGCGGCGCCCGGACGCCGCTCAGATCGATGGACGCCGTCTGAGATGCATTCAACGCCATCAATTCCGCCGGAGGCTTCACCTGGACGCCATCGAGATCCATCGGCAGTGCGATGAGCACCTGGCGGCCGTCTTCGGTTGTGCCGCCCGTCACCACGAAGTCAGCGGCAGGCGCCCCGGTCACCCAGGGGACTGCCCCGTTCAGTTCGATGACATCGTCTCGCAACTCCGCTTCAACGACCGGTCGCTTCAGATGTTGTCGCGAAGTCGTCAGATGCGAAATGCCGACCGTCGCGAAGATTTCCCCCCGCGCCAACTGCGGCAGCAACTCCGCCTTGAGTTGTTCATCTTCACTCCCGGCGATTCGCTGGCACGCGCCGTTCCGTTGCGTCAGCACGAACGTCGTCGTCATGCAGACGGTGGCGAGTTCGAGGTATCCCTGGATAACCTCCGCCTGCGACAGTTCCTCTCCGCCGTATTCCCGCGGAATCACCCAGCCCAACACCCCGGCCTCGGCGAGCCACTGGAACTGTTCCCCCGGCCAGTCGGCGACCGTGCGCAGTTCCGGGGCGGAGTGCTCCAGCTTCTCCAACAGGTCGGCGAGTGGACCGGCTTCGTAACGATTTTCAGCCTGCATCACGGAACCTGGGAGAACATATTGAGGCAGCTTTGAATACACACATGGCCACTGAGCGACGAGTTGCACGAATCCTGTGACTCACTCCGCTGAGTGTAGACATGCGAATGGCCGCAGCTTGCGGATGTACGGGTATCGGCTTTCAGCGTGACATCTCGATCGACAATAACCGGCGTGCGGGAGTAATGCAAAGAGGGCGGTCGCGACGCTTTTCAGCAGAAGCGCGGTCGGCCGGCCTAGTCGCAAGACTGAGTGTGCGCCCGTTTTCGACGCTTGAGGACCACGAATATTCGATTGCAGTTTTGTGCGCGGCGACGGATGGTCTTGCGGGCCCGTCCGCAACTCGGGATTATTGGTCCGGTGTGGGAACACGAGACTACAGCCGGTGCAGTCACTTCGGATTCGGAGCAATCCACCCGAATGAGCAGTCTTCGCAATTCAGCAACCGTCTCGGTGATCGGAGATCAGCCCGCCGCGATCGATCCGACCGGATTTGCATCGCTCACTGCTGCGTTCCGAATGGCAGTGGTGCTCCTGTTCGGGATGGCGCTCGTGCACGCCGCAGCATCCCGTTCGCCGGCCGCAGACATCAACGAGCCACGCCGCCTGGCCGCCTCGGGAGATTACGAGGAAGCGCTCGAACTGGTGACCAAGGCGATCGAGGACAACGTCTACGGTGAAGACTGGCGGGTGCTGAAAGCCGAGTTGGAAATGACGCTCGGCCGCTACCCGACGGCCCGTGCCACGCTCGAATCGGCGGTTGAGAAATACGCCTGGAGCATCCGGCTCCGCTGGCAACTGCGGGACGCCGCGCGCTTCACCGGAGACCCCGAACTGGCTGAGGCGCAGTCCGCAGCCATTACGCAGCTTGTCGAAGCGTCCCCGTGGCGATTCACGGACGCGGACAATTTGATCACACTGGGCTGGATTGCACTTGAAATCGGCGCCGACGCCCGGGAGGTCCAGGAAGCATTTTTCAAGCGGGCCGAGCGGAACAACCCCCGCCACGCGGAGCCGATTCTGGCGCTCGCCAATCTCGCCCTGGAGAAGCGCGACTTTGCCCTCGCAGCGGAAAAGTTCACAAAAGCCGCGGAAAGCTTCCCCGACAATCCGGACGTCCACTACGGCCTTGCGGCCGCTCTCTTTTCCAGCGACCCGCAGGCGGCCGGCGAAGCTCTCGAACAAGCGCTCACCTGCAACCCCCGCCACGCGCCGAGCCTGCTCCTGCAGGCCGACCGATTGATCGACGGCGAGCGGTACGACGACGCCGAGTTCTCACTGAATCAGGTCCTCGACGTGAATCCGAAACATCCCGCTGCCTTGGCATACTGGTCGGCGTTGGCCCATCTGAAAAGCGATCATGAGACCGAGACGGCTCTCCGCGATGAGGCGCTGAGTACCTGGAGCACAAATCCGGAAGTCGACTACCTCATCGGCCGCGAACTCTCACAGAAGTACCGCTTCGCCGAGGGCGCCGCGCATCAGCGGCAGGCGCTTGAGTTCGATCCTGACTATCTCCCCGCGCGCAAGCAACTTGCGGAGGATCTGCTGAGGTTGGGCAAGGAGGACGAAGGGTGGCGGCTCGCTGATGAAGCGTTTGAAGCCGACGGCTATGACGTCGCCATGTACAACCTGCTTGCGCTCCGTGAGGAACTCGAGCGGTTCGAGACGACCGAGCGGGACGGGGTGATCCTGCGCATGGATGCCAGGGAATCAGCCGTCTACGGCCGGCAGGTTCACAACCTGTTGCAAGAGGCGCGCGAAAAACTGTGCGAAAAGTATCAATTGGAACTGACCGAACCGGTCACGGTGGAGATCTTTCCGCAACCCGACGATTTCGCCGTCCGGACGTTTGGGATGCCGGGCGTTTCCGGTTATCTCGGTGTCTGCTTCGGCAACGTGATCACCGCCAACAGTCCGGCGGCCCAACTCAATCCCAGTAATTGGGAGGCCGTTTTGTGGCACGAGTTTGCGCACGTGGTCACGCTGAACCTCACGCAGAACAAGATGCCCCGCTGGCTCAGCGAAGGCATTTCGGTCTATGAAGAGCGGCGGCAGAACCCGGCCTGGGGAGAGCGGATGAACCCGGCGTATCGGGAGATGATTCTCGGCGGCGAACTGACGCCCATCGGGGAACTCAGCGGCGCCTTCCTCTCGCCGAAAAGTTCGCTGCACGTGCAGTTCGCGTATTATCAATCTTCCATCGTTGTCGAATATCTGATCGATCAGTTCGGCTTCGATTCACTGCTCAGCATTCTCAACGATCTCCGCGAAGGCGTGTACATCAACGATGCGATCGAGCGGCACACGGCGCCGCTCGCTCAACTCGAGCCGGCCTTCGCCGAGTTCGCCCGCGCTGAAGCGGAGTCTCTCGCCCCGAACGTCGATTGGGACGAGCCGCATCTCGCGCCGCTGCTTGCCGATTCACAAGGCGGCGATGCGATCGAAGAATGGATTGGAAACAACCCGGCCAACCTGCGTGGATTGGTGCAATACGCCCGGTTCCTGATGCAGCGCGAACGATTCGCGGACGCCCGGCCGATTCTCGAGCAGGCGGTTGAACTCTATCCGGAACAGACCGGACCGGATTCCCCGCTGCGCCTGCTCGGCGAGGTGCTCCGGGAACTCGGTGAGACGGAAGAGGAGCGGTCTGTGCTGACCCGACTCGCCGCGATTGACGCCGATGCGACGCCCGTCTTCCTTCGGCTGATCGAGTTAGAGGCGGAACGGGAAAACTGGGACGCTGTTCGCGACAACGCGCAGCGGATGCGGGCCGTCAATCCTCTCGTCGCCGCGCCGCACCGGGCGCTCGCCGAATCGGGCGAGCCATTGAACAATCTGGAGGAGGCTGCGGACGCCTGGCAGTCGCTGATTGCCCTCGGCCCGGCCGACCCGGCCGAGGCCCACTACCGATTGGCCGATCTGCTGTGGCGGCTCGAACAACCGGCCGAGGCCCGCAGAGAAGTCATGCTGTCGCTCGAAGCAGCGCCCCGGTTCCGCGACGCTCAGAAACTACTGCTCAAGATCGTCCGCTCCGACTCTTCAGAGGAAGCCAAAGTCTCGGAGAGCCCCAGTCCGTGACAGCCGCGTCATCGCTGCGCGGACTCCAATGTGGCAGCGTGGAAACACCTTTTTCCGGTCGTTTGCGGCCGCCTTCGCTTGCAGGAACCCACTGGTAATCCCTGCGTCGCTCTAAACAGCAGGCGTCTGCTCCAGCACCCATCTCACGGCATGCTGCGTCAGTTCCGTTCCGTTGCGGAGTCCGAGTTTGGATTTGATGTGCTCGCGATACGTCTCGACGGTCTTGCGGCTCAGGTCGAGTTTCGCCGCAATCTCCTTGGTGCCGATGCCGTTGCCGATCATTTCAAAGACCTCCAGCTCCCGATCGGAGAGTTTCTGCATCTCCGAGCGGGACGGCTCGTCGCGGTGCGAGACGACCTGGCTCAGCATGCGATTGGTCATGGCGGCGCTCAGGTAAACCTCCCCCGCCATCACGCGCCGCAGCGCTCGAATGAACTGCTCCACCTCGTCGGACTTGTTGATGTACCCCAGCGCCCCCGCGCGCAGGGCGCGCTCCGCGTACAGCGATTCATCGTGCATCGAAGAGATCAGCACCTTGATCTCCGGCCATTGCGCCTTGATCTCCTTCGTCAGTTCGATCCCGTTCCCGTCACCAAGCGAGATGTCGATGACGGCGACGTCGGGGCGCCGGTTCCGAATGCACTGCAACGCTTCGGATGCGCCGGCCGCTTCGCCGCAAACGGAGGTCTCCGGCAGATCGTCGATGATCTCCGCCAGACCCCGCCTCAAGAATGCGTGGTCGTCGACGATCAGGACGTCTGTCACGTGCGATCCTTCAGCACTGGACATTTCCATGACTCCCTGGCAGGCGGCAGATGACGGAGGTTCCCCTCTGCTCGCCGGGTTGAATGGTCAATGTGGCGCCAATGACGGCGGCGCGAAACCGCATGACCCGCAGTCCCACGCCTCGTCGTCGACGGCTGCATTTCCTCTGAATTCCCGAACCGTCGTCAATGATCCGCAAGCACGACGCCCCGTCCTCATCCGTCGTGAACGACAGAACCAGGCGCCGGGCGCGGGCGTGCTTGACGGCGTTCGTGACGGCTTCTTGCGCGATGCGAAACAGGTGCGTCGCCGTGCTGTTGTCGGCGACCTGCAATCCCGCCTGATAGTCGACGTCGACCGCGATCTCGCAGCGATCACGCGTCGTTTCGCCCAGCTCTTCCAATGCGGGCTGCAGGCCGGCTGAATCGATTTCGACCGGCAGCAGGCCCTTGGCAAGTCGTCGCGTGCCTTGCTTGGCGTGCTGGAGCATGCTGGCCAGATCCCGCACCCGCTCGCTTTCCGGAGCGTTCCGCTCGGTCAGCCGCCGCGCGAGACTGCTCGCCATCATGCAGATGCCGGTCAGCTCCTGCCCGACCGTGTCGTGCAGTTCCTGGCCGAACTGCCGCTGTTGATGCCAGACCGCGTCGACCACGTCGCGCTGCAGTCGGTGGCGTTCGATCACGCGTCCGAGTTGAGTGCCGACGTGCGACATGATGCTGAGCAGCGTCTCATCGCGTTGGGGCGACGGATCGCGCGAGGAGAATTCCGCCACGGCGACCACGTCGTCTCCGATCACAATCGGAAACGAAAAAACAGGCCGCAATGCAGGGGACTCGCCATTTCGCTCAGGTTTGGCCGTCGACGACTCCGCATCCGCCTCCGCGAAGCAGGGCTCGCCCGTCGCGAGCACGCGGTGGACGAGCAACTCGCTCCGGCCGTCCACCGAATGGCGAATCGACTCTCTGACGTCGCACAGGTCCGACGGATCGCTGTCGAGACTGACGCGGATCCCGCTGTTCACATAGATGTCCGATTCCTCCTCGTCCTGCAGATAGACATGGCCCGATTCCCACTGCATGAATTCGCAGACGCGCTTCACCCCCGCCTGCAGCGCCTCCGAGACCGAGTCGGTCTCGTTCGCGATGACGGCGACGTCCTGCAGCAACTGCACGTAACCGGTCCGTCGCTGCACCTCTTTTTCGAGGTGGTCGTTAAGCGTCTTCAGCGTGTTTTCGACGCGAATCTGTTCGGTAATGTCGTGCAGTGTCGCGGTGTAGAGCTTCCGCCCCCTGAGTTCGAATTCGCCAATCGCCACCCGCACCGGGAATTCGGTGTGGTCCGAGCGTCGCCCGGTCGCTTCCCCGCTCCGTTGAAACGTCCAGAACAGGGAGACGACCGAACTCTTGTCGGCCGACGCGGTCAGCGAGGCGAGTTCGGGGACCAGCGTGGCAATGTTCATCCCCCGCAACTCTCCCGGACCGTAGGCGAACAGGTCGACCGCCGCCGGGTTGATCGACTCGATCGTCCCGTGCTCGTTGAACGTAATGATCGCGTCCACCGAGGTGTCGACCACCGCGCGGTATCGCGTGTTGTGCAGCGTCTCCTGCTCCACCGCCTGGCTGGCCAGAATCGCGACGCACGCCAGCATGTCGAGATCCCTGCCGGCGAACGGGCGAGTCGGATCGTTCGTGTCGAGATAGATCGCCCCCAAGGGTTCGCGCGCCGAGTCGATCAGCGGCGCGCACATCACGCTGCTCTGCTCAAAGTCGTGAATCGAAAATTCGTCAGACGCGCCCTCCGACTCCAGCACGTCCTGATTCACCAGCGATTTCCCCTCCTTGAAGGCTCGTCGCACGATCGAGAGCATGAGCGGGCCGAGCGTGCCCGGAACCTCGCCGTTCCGGACTCTTCCGGCGTCAAGCACCAGTCGCCGCGTCGCCTGATCCAGACGCAGCACACAGGCCCGCTCCGTCTGCGGAAACACGCGAAACAGGCCGCCCAGGATCTGGTCATACAGATCGTCGAGGTCGAGCCAGTTGCTGATGTGGCGCGTCACGTCAAGCACCGCCTGCAATTGGATCTCTGCGTCGCCCTGCCTGTCGGACTTGACGGTGTATGCATCCCTGACGGCGACCGCCTCGCCGTTGAGCGGCGACCCCACATGGAAGTGCGCTGTCTCGTCACCGCTCCAACCGCCAGACACCGGCGTTTCGCGGTGCGTCTGGGCGGCCTCGTCTTCAAGAAACTTCAAGACGACGTCAAACAGCCCGATCGTGTCCCCGCTCTTCAGCCTGCGGCGGTCGACGACCTTCTCGCCGTTGACCATCGTTCCGTTGCGGCTGTGCAGATCCTCGATCTCGTATCCGCTCGCAGTACGCAGAATCCGCGCGTGCCGGCGGGAGATGGTCTCATCCTCGAACACCAGATCGCTGTTCAGGTGACGGCCGATCAGAAACGGCGTCCCGACAACTTCCACACAACGCCCGGCGCACGAGCCCCGCTCGACCGAGAGAAACGCCATACCAAAACCTCCGTGTCTGCAGCATCCGTCGGCCGCATTCTTGCAAAACAGAGACCTGCTCGACAAGCAAGAGTCGGCTGATTTCGTCCGAATCGACGGGCCCGGGAACCGGCGGGACGTCTCGCACTCGGAATGCCGCAGCCGCCCGGTTCCGGCCGGCATCATCCTTGCAACGCCCCTCCACGCCCGTCAGAATGACTACTCGTCGGCAACCGCTCCCGGAGAACGGTTGTGAACATCGCCGATCGACCGCCGTTTCTTCAACTGCACGTCTCAGGCGACGCAATTTCTCCGTCACGATTCCGTGACGTTTCCGGTGGCCCAACAGTCTGCAAACAGGCGAGAATCGATGGAAATTAAGGAAGGCCAGACCGTCGGAATTGACCTCGGCACCACCTACTCTGCGCTTGCGCAGCTTGATCCCGAGGGGAACCCCACCTCGATCAAGAACGCCGACGGCAAGACGATCACCCCGTCGGTCGTCCTCCTGGGCGACGACGGCAAAGTCATTGTCGGCCCGACCTTCGAGCGGATGTCGCTGGAGGATCCCAGTCACATCGTGGAAGCCATCAAGCGGCAGATGGGCAACAAGGATTTCTTCGTTGTCTATCAGAACAAGAAGCTCACGCCGGAGTTCATCTCGGCGTTGATCCTGAAGAAGCTCAAGCAGGACGCCGAGGCCACCATCGGACCGATCACGAATGCCGTGCTCACCGTCCCCTATTACTTCAACGACGTGCGGCGCAAAGCCACGCAGGATGCGGGACGCATCGCGGGCATCAACGTCATCGACATCATCAATGAGCCGACCGCAGCCACCCTCGCATACGCCTGGCAGCGCGGCGAACTGGGACGGCAGGACATCGGAAACAAGGAGCGAACGATCCTGGTTTACGACCTCGGGGGAGGAACGTTCGACGTCACGGTCGTCCGTTACACGCCGACCTCCTTCCGGGTGCTGGCGACCGACGGCGACGTCATGCTGGGCGGCCTCGACTGGAGCCGCCGCGTTGTGGACCACATCGCCGAGCAGTTCCATCGCAAATTCAACGAAGATCCCCGTGAAAATCCGGAATCGATGATGACCCTCACCCAGGAGTGTGAGGACGCAAAACGCGACCTGAGCAACAAGGCCCAGGTGCCGGTCAATTGCTACTACAAGGGCAAGAATCTCACGGTGGCGTTGACGCGCGGCGATTTCGAAAAAATGACGTCCGACCTCATGCAGAGAACGCGCGACACGACGGAACTCGTGATGCAGCAGGCCGGCATGAAAAAGGGCGAACTGGACGAGGTCGTCCTGGTCGGCGGGTCGACTCACATGCCCGTCGTGGAAGCCATGCTCAAGGACGTCACCGGACGCGAACCCTCACGCGACGTCATCCCGGAAGAAGCCGTCGCTCAGGGGGCCTGCATTCATGCCGCCATTCTGGAAGCCAGGGCGACCGGAGGCGACACGCGGCTGGGACGGGCGATTATCAACAGGCTTCGGGCGGTCAACACCACCGACGTCAACTCGCACTCGCTCGGCGTGAAGATCACCGATCCCAACGATCGCTCCCGGAAAATCAACCACATCATGGTCCCCAAAAACACCGCCGTGCCGCATAAAGTGACGCAGCGGTTCGCGACGAACTCGCAGAACCAGCAACGCGTGCACATCTGCGTGCTCGAAGGCGAAGCCTCCGACCCAGACGCCTGCACCACCATCGGCGACTTCCGTGTCGTCAACCTGCCGCCGAATCTCCCGGCCGGATCGCCGGTCGAAGTCACCTACGAGTACGACAAGAACGGCCGCATCGGCGCGCACGCCCGCGAACTGACGGGAAACGCCGAAGCACAGATCGAAATCGACCGGGCGCAGGGTCTCGATACGGAGGGCGTCTCCGTGTTCGAGCAGTTGGCCTCGCAATACGAAGTCGAATAAGCGGCGGACCCCAGTTGATCGAACTTGTCCGGTCCCTCCCTCCGGAACGCGGAGTGCAACAGTCTGCTGCCGCCGGACGAGTCGTCGCAGATGGAGAGCGACATTCGTGAGACTTTTTGGCGGACTCGCCGTACACTCAGACTGATCAGGCAGTTCTTCCAGGCCGCTCGAGCGAATCGCTCTACCATGTCTCCGCGTCGAGCGGTGTTTGGAATGTCGAGGACGAGCATCCGCGAGACAGATCGCCAACACTGATTTGCAAAGCGCTATAACGACTGATGGATGTTTACAAGGAATGGCTCGGCATCCCCGAGGGTCCGCGTCCGCCGGACCATTACGAACTGCTGCGCTGCGTCCGGTTTGAGGACGATCCGGAAAAGATTCGCACGCACTATAAGAAGCTGAACGCCCACGTTCGCAAGTACGCCACCGGCCAGTACTCGGTGCAGTCGCAGGAACTGCTCAACGAAATGGCCAAGGCGATGCTCTGCCTGACCGACCCCGAGCGGAAGCGCGATTACGACGAATCTCTCGGCCGCGAGTTCGCGCCGCAACGCGACGAGTTCGGACGCATGCCCCTGCTCGACGTCCTCGTCCGGCAGAAGCACATCTCGCGGGAGCAGAAAAAAGAGGTTGAAAGCTACGCCTCCCGGACCGGTTTGTCCGAACGGGACGCCGTCGTCCAGATGAAACTCGTCGGTCCCGAACCGGCGGCGCAGGCGCTCGCGATTCAGCTCGGTTTCTCCTACGTCGATCTCGAAGACATGCTTCCCGAGGACCACATTCTCGACATGGTTCCGCGGGCCCTCGTCAAGAAGCACTCCATTCTGCCACTCTTCATCGATGACGACCGGTTGTTGATCGCCTGCGTTGACCAACCGGGGCACGAACTCGAAGAGGAACTCCGCCTCCGCTACGACGTCCCCATCCGCCCTGTCATCACCACGCCCAGGGCCGTCAATCAGGCCATCGCCAAATTCTACGCGCCCGGAGTCCGCGACGAGGCCGCGGCCGCTCAGACGGCCGGAACCGCCAGACCGGCCGCTGCGAAATCCTCGGGACGCAGCAAAGAGCCGCGCAAAAACTGGAATCAGCTCTCTGCCGAGGAGCAGCACAAGCGCAAACAGATCGGCTACATCATCATCTGCTGGACGCTCATCATCCCGATGTTGCCGCAAATTCTCTATCACGTCGGCGTGACGACGGTCCCTCTGCTCGGTTTCTTCCCCTGCCTGGCGCTCGCTGCCGTCGCCGGAGGCCTTGCAGGCTGGTGGGTCACGCAGAACTACTGGAAGTGACGGTCCCGCGCGGCGGAAAATCAGCTCCAGGAGGGGCCGCTCTCAGGACCAATCGTCTGTGATTACAAATCGCGATTCGCCGGCGTGCCAGGTCGCTTCAGACATCACTGACAACCGTTGCACCCGGAGCCCGCCGACCGCCCAGGGCCGTCGATATCGCGATCTCGTCGCGCAGGGCCCCGAGCGATGCGTTGATTGCGTCGAGTTCCATCACAGCCCCCCGCGCCTGACGGCAACTCTCCTCGAGGTCAGGGAACAGCCCGCTTCCGAAGCGTCGGTGCACCATCTCCCGCGCAAGTTCATCGATTTCGGCGTTCAGTCCTCTCCGCAGCCTGTGCGTAAACGCCATCAACAGGAGCCCCGCCCATAGCAGGAAGAACAGCAACGCCGGAATGTAGAAATCGGTCGAGAGCAGGGGAGCGTCGTGAATCCACGAATCATAGAAGAAGTTCTTCCCCACCCGGTACAGTACGAACATCAGATAAGCCGCGAACATCAGTTCGTAGAACAGCCGCACGAACCACCGCGAGTTGCGTCGCGCCAGCCGGTCGATCACGTCGTCGATTCGTCGCGCCGCGTCGGTGAGAAAATCCCGCTCCAGTTGCGCAGCGCGCCCCTGCAACTCGGTCAGGGAGCGGGTCGACTCTTCCGTCTGCAGCATGCCGGCGCTCCGCCGATGCCCGTCCACAACCAGGCTCGCCTCCCGCAGGGTCGCGTCGTCGAGGCAGAACGCCGACTCCAAGTTCTCCTCCGCCTGCCTCTCGGCCCGGCGGCCTGACCACCACCGCGCCCCCTGCATCGCGCCGACCAGAGCCATCTGAGCCGCGCTCCGCGACCGGAACAGCGCGAACGAAGCGATCAGCGCGCCCAATCCCTGGTAGAGCCGCAACAATCCCGAGAAGGGACTGAAGCCCCAGGTTGCGCTCACGGCCGCCAGCAGCCGACGCTCCCACAGATGCCGGCTGCCGATCAGTTCGCCGCGCAGCGTCGTCGAGAGCGACTCGCTCAGCGCGGCATTCTGCTGCGCGAGGGCTTCTTCAAGGTCATCCAGACGGGGCGCCTCCGGCTGCAGCAGTTCCCGGCACCGCCCCACCACGCCCAACAGCAGGTCGACGACGTTGGCGCGGCGAACCCGCATCCGTTCCGAGGCAGCAAGCTGGGTGGTCAGCAGGTCCTGCAGCCGCGCCAGATCCCCGCTCGGTCTCTGTGACGCCTGTTGCTCCTGCAGTCCGCGCAGCGAATCGATCAAGAAGACGTCGGGAATTTCGTAGTGTTCGCGCAACCGCGCCCGCCAGTCTTCGCGAACGTCCTCGTCGAGGTCTGCATGCGTCTGCACGAAGACCAGCCGGCAACCGGCCGCCGCCTGGCCCAGTTCCTCAGCGACCCGCGCCGAACGATACTTCTGCTGCGTCGACGTGTAAATCAGCACATCGCAGTAGGGGAGCAGCGCATGCAGCCGTTGCAGGTTGCTCCCCGCCTCCTCGGTCTCGCTCGTATCGGGATCGGGACAATCAATGAGCACCAGATCTCTGAGAATCTCGGCGTCGCGTCTCACGATCTCGACTTCGTCCAGCGGCAGGCCGATCGGCTCGAGATCGGCCTTCGGATGCGCGATCACGATCGGGCGGCGGGTCGTCGGCCGCTCCCTTCCCGACTGCGTGCACTCTTCGCCGACGATGGCGTTGATCAGTGAACTCTTCCCCGTTCCCGTGCCACCGAAGGTTGCGACGACAATCGGAGCCTCGAGCCGCACCCGCAACGTCTCCGCGCGGCCCAGGGCGCGCTTCACCATCGTCTGGGCCTGTGACAACGGTTGCCACGCGGTCCGGCGGTCGGCCCATTCGGCGGCGCGAGACGTCGCCTGGTCGAGCCGCGCCAGCATCTCGAGTTGAGCCACTTGTGGTTCGTGCATGGCAGTCTTTCACTCGGCCGATACGGATTGACCAGTGCTTTGAGGTTCGGTGTCCGACGCCGGGACCGTCGCCAGCGACTCGCGAATCTCGCCCATCAGCCGCGTCACGTCCGTAAACGGTTCCGATTGCGGGATCGCGGCCGCCGCCTGCACTTCGGTCGGGAGCGTTCCGAGCAGATGCTCGCTCAACATTCCGGCCAGCCACGCGGCCCGTTGCGCCGCGAAGCCGGCGTGCAGCCTGCGGAATTTCGCTTCCAGGTAACCGGTCCCGCTCGCGGCGCCCTCGCTCAGAACCGTGTCCCCCACGGCCGCCGTCAGTGTGCCGCCGGCGACGTCTCCGGCAACGTGCAGCGCCCCCTGCATCGCCGAATCAGCGACGACCGGCGCGATCACCTCACCGACCGGCGCGAATCCCGTGACAAACAGAATGACGCTCGTCGCCGGACGGGCCGCCGCCGCCGCCATGTCGATCCTTCGGAAGAACTCGTAATGCCGGGGGCTCTCCTCGCGAAATCCGGCCAGTTCCCGTGCCACCAGAGCATGCAGCTCCTGCTGCAGGTCAAGTTCCCGGTGCCGCGACCGGACTCGCTCGATCAGGGCGCTGCGGGACGTGCCCGCCAGCGCGCGTTCGAGCCGCGGTTTGAGAACGTCGTTGCCCAGTTCCGTGAGGAATGTCAGCTTCGAGTAGACCTTTTCGATCGCCGTGAGAACCGCCGACCATTCCCGTTCCTGGTAGATCTCCCAGGCGGACCGGGTCTCGCCCTTCAGTTTCTGCCGGGCCGCCCGAAACGGCCAGGTCAGGCCTCGGCCCAGTGCGTTGTAGGCGCCGTGCACCTGACCGGTCCATCCGGTGCGCTGCTGCTGCCACCAGGTGCGAATCTCGCCGATCAGCAGCGGATTCGGCACGGTCGGCCACTCTTTGACTTCAGCCAGTTGGTTCGCGGTCAGCAGTTCAGCCGCCGACGCGAACTCCCGGCACGCCTGCCGGATCTCCCGCAGATAGGCCGGCACCCCCTCGGTTTCATCGACCAGGTGCTGCATCGCCCCGCGCAGCGCGCGGACCTTGACCTCGCCGAAACGGAGCCGCGAGAGGTCTTCCAACAGGCTGCGGGCTAAATCTCGATTCGCGTCGTCCGGCTCGTCCGTCCCGGGACGACTCCGCTCGAAGAAGGACAGTTTCAACGACTCCGCGGCCCGCCGGTCGTTCGGCGCGACATAGATCCACTCAGGCTCGACGCGGGTTTCGGTACAGAAGGTGTCGAGCCAGCGGGGCCAGAATTCTTCATCTTCGGGCAGCAGGCATTGGTTGAAGACGACGATCACCGCCTTGTCTTCCTCCGCCGCCTTCCGGAAGAACGCCTTCACGGCTGCGTCGTTGTATTTCTGTTGCGTCAGCACCGCGATCAGCAGGTCCGCCGAGCGCCGAATGTGGTCGGCTCGTTCCCAGTTGATGCGGGCGTCGCTGTCGATGTCGGGCGTGTCGAGGATCAGCAGGTTGTCCGGGCAGTCCGGTGAGGCCCGCCAGAACAGCCGATGCTCGTCGGTCTCCTCCAGCGCCGCGGCCGGGTCGTTCCACTCGATCAGTTGAAAGCCGGGAAACACGGCCGAGAGATCGTGTTGCTGGTCGAAGCCTTCCGAGATCAGGCAAACCGGGTGCTTGGTTCCCGAGGCGAGGGGACTGGTCGCGCTGGCCTGTGTGCCGGCCAGATGATTGAAGATGACGCTCTTGCCGATGTTGGTTCCGCCGACGACCGCCACGACGAGGTACGCTTCGTCGGAAAGCTGCGGGATGAGCTTGCGCTGCAGCAGTTCCCACCATTCGCGTCCGGCCAGCGGTGGGACCGACGCCGTGTGGGCCGCGTCCTCCAGCGCAATCAGCGACGCATTCAGCCGGCGGATCGTCTCGGCGTACGTGGCGAATTGTGCCGACATCTTGTTCTGCAGCGAAGTGACGGAACCCGGCCGGAAATCTCACGTTAATCCATGATTCGCCGGTTGCGGCCTGGTCTTCGAGTATAGCAGGTGAATCGGGAGCGACGCGCGATCAGGCGCAGAGTCCCGCCGGTTGCAACCGGCAGGCGTTGCGCCGGTCAAGTCGATCAGTGCATCGGGGCGCAGGGGGCGGCTGCGGCGCAGCGGTCCTGAAGACCGAACGGCTTGCAATCCACGGCCCGGCAGCAGCAGGAGAGTTCCCACTCCCACACGCATTTCTCGCCGCACTCCCACTCGCGCTTCACGAGCTTGCGGACCTTTTTGACCTTCCCGCAGCTTGGCTTTTCGCAGCACTTCTGCCACGGCCATTTGATGCCCGGAACGCAGATGTACTCGCACTCTACGTCGAAACCTTCCTTCTCGACGGTTTCACGCTTCACGACAGGGCGGCAACAGTAGATGCACTCGATCGCCGTCGCACAGCTCCCGGCCGGCTTGCAGCACACGGGCGGACGCGCGCAGTCGTCGGCGCGGGAATCCGAAGCGATCGTCGCGAAGGCGACGAGGACTAGTGCAGCGAAACAGCGATTCATCAGACGTCCCTCCATCAAGCAGTCGGCAGGCGTGTCTCCCCGCACGCTTATCGGCACAAGCGGAATCGCCGTTCGACACGGATCAACCCGCGCAATCGCTACCACTCGCACGGCGGTCGGCTTGTGACGGTTGTAACGGACGTGCGTGTCGCTCGTCGGCAGGTATTGCCGAAGGTTTCCCGCACGTCGCATCCGGCGGGCTTTGGAGGCGCCGTAATCGGGATTCCGATCAGCTTCCCAGCGACTGAAGGAACGCGAGCAGATCGCGGAATTCCTGGACTGTCATCCGGTCTTCCAGCTTCTCCGGCATCACCGAAGTCCGCAGCGGCGTGCGGAGGTCGATGTCGATTGTTTCCAGTTCGGTTGTCTTGCCGTCGGCGTCGCCCAGGACTGTCTTGCCCTTGTTCTCGTGGACAATCATCCCGGTATGCACAACGCCCCCGGTATCGAGCATATTCCACGTCGTGAACTGCGGAGCGACCTCCTTGCTCGGCTCCAATATGGAGTCGATCAGCTTCTCGCGTGAACTCGACCGCCCGATGTTCGACAGGTCCGGACCGATCCGCCCCCCACGGCCGTTGACCGTGTGGCACTTGTAACAGGCAGGTCCGTTGGGGTGGAAGAAGACCCGGCGTCCGGCGGCCCGGCGTTGCGCTTCACCATCGTCTCCTTCGTGTTGCAACGCCGTTCGCCATTCGTCGTCGGTCTGCGGCCGGTTACTACGGTCAACTTCGTTGGACGATTGAGGCCTGCCGTCGGGCGAGAGCAGAGCAAGCTGCGCCTCGATCTCCGCCCAACCGCCCTCCGGATCAGGCTGTTCGAGCACGCCATTGACGAGCGCTTCCGCGAGATCCGGCTCTCGCAGGGCGGCCGCACGGAGCGAGCGGAGCATCTCAATTTGCAGGGGCGGCGTGAGCGTGAGCAGGAGGTCGAACATCGCATCGACGGTTTTCGCAGAATCACCGTTCCGCAGAACGGCGTGCGCCAGTCCCAAGATCGCTTCAGCGCGGATGATGTCGGTCTCGTCATCATCGCCGGCCAGTGCGAGGAGTCTGTCTGCCGTTGCGTAGGGCGAAGCCGCGAGCGTGCGGAGGGCTTCGAGGCGTAGTGCGCGATCGTCGGAGGTCAGGAGTTGTTCCAGCAATGGCTGATCGAGCCCTTCGTCTGCCGGGTCAACTAACCGCAGGGCCTGCACTTTCACGGAAGCCGGCGTCTCTGCGTCCTTGAGCAACGGCAAAACGTACTGCCCGGCCGGCGTCTGATCAAAGTCTTTCGGATCTTTTCCGTCGAGCATTTCCAGCGCGGCGAGCGTGGCGAGGAAGAGGTCCGTCGTCATCGGCTCCGACTGCAACACCGCCTCCACCTGCGGCCGGAGGTCGGTCATCCCTTCCTCAGCGGCCCACTGGACGGCCGAGCGACGTACTTCTGGGTACTCATTGGACAGACCATACGTCACGTAGTCCTCGAACTCCGGATTCAATCTGCGCGCGGCGAGAAGGTAATACACCTCTCTCAACTCAAGATTTGTGAAGGACAAAATGCAACCGGGCTCGTGCTCAAGGACGCCAATCAGAAGTTCCTGCGCGGAATCATAAGCTTGGAGTCGATAGTGAATCTCTGACGCAAACGCGAACGGGTCCGTAACGTAGTACTCTGGATCTTCATTCACATGAACGCTCTCTTCGTAGTACAAGAGATCCTGCTGTGGAAACGGATTCCATGCGAGAGCCGCGTGAAAGTGAATGAGTTGGGTCTTGTCTACCTCGCCGTTCGGTGGAGAACGGAAGTAGGTCCTCCCGTCCGTCCGTTCGAACCAGAAGGTGTCTTCCGGTATGCCTTCCAGCGAGAATCTGGGGGAAGCAAGCAATCGGGCAGCTTCGATGGCTACTTCGTCAAAAGCGTAGGCAATCGGAGCCTGTTCGGGCGGTTCCTGCTTGAACAATGGACCGACATCATCCGGCAGAACACAAATTGCCCAGAGCGCTTCGATGCGCGCGCGAGCCGATGCATTCACATCCGAAAGCGTGTCGGTCAGCACATTCCAGCCCTCCCGAGTCCTATTCAATTCCCGCGCTTTCGCTCGCCGCTCGTGGATGTATGCGGACGCCGATCCGTTTTTCTGATCTGTCGGCGCTGTCTGCTCTTCGACCGCCGAAATCCGCCACACGCGTCCCTGCCCGTGCAGGTTGTAGTCCCGGAGGACCCAGTCGCTGCAGTAGAGGCTGCCGTCGGGAGCGAGGGCGATGCCGACGGGGCGGAAGTTCTCGCCCCCCTGGATCAGCGGCTCGGCGATTGATTCGAATGAGGCGCCTTTTGGTTTGAGGACGAAGCGGTCGATGCGGTGGTCGCCCCAGCTGGTGACGATGAGGTTGCCGAGATACTCCTCGGGGAAGGCGTCGTGTTCGTAGGCGAGGATGCCGCTGGGCGCTTCGCCCGTGCCGGCGACCATCGGGAGGGTGCCGGGGATTTCCCCGTTCCAGGCGGTGAAGGGATGCAGCCCTTTGCGGCCGTTGCGGAATCGGTAGCCGTAATCGCCGCCCTCGATGATATGCAGCAGTCGGCAGGGAGGCAGACTGTCCGGATCGTTGTCGACGGTGAACAGTCGGCCGAATGCGTCGACGCACGAGGCGTGCGGATTCCAGAACCCGGTCGCCCAATGCGAGAGCTGCGTTCCGTCAGGCCGCATCCGGTACAGGTTGCCCCCTTCCCCACCGCCGGAGAGGGAAGCGGGGCGAGCTGAGAGGGGAGAGCCAGGAGTGGAGTCGGTATCCGCGTCATCGCCCGATTCGCCGTCTTTCTCTTGGCTCTCGGCTCTGAACTCTCTGCTTTCAAGCCGATACGGCGCGCCGAGGTTTTCTCCGAATCCGAAGTACATCCAGCCGAGGGCGTCGAAGGCGAAGCCGGCGAGTCCGTTGTGGGGGTAGTCGCCTTCGGTTTCCAGCCGGACGAGAACGGTCTGCCGGTCGCACTGGTCGTCGCCGTCGGTGTCTTCGAGGAGAAGGATTTCGCGGCGGGTGGCGAGGAAGACTTGGGGCGAGGGACGAGAATCCAGGGTCGAGGGTGATTCCTCGGATCTCCGATCGCTCTCGATGCTCGTCTCTCGACTCTCGACCAGCACCCGATCCATCCACACCGGGCGGACGGCGACGCTCATGGCGTGGGTGAAGCCGTCGGCGAAGGTCTTTACCTCGTCAGCGCGGCCGTCACCGTCGGTGTCGGTCATGATGAGCAACCGGTCGCTGGGGTGACCGTCGTAGTCGTCGGGTCGGAAGTGCGTGTTGCTCTCGATGACCCAGACGCGGCCCTGACGGTCGACGTCGACGCCGGTGGGCGTGCGGACCTGTGGCTGCTCGGCGAAGAGTTCGATCTTGATCCGCGGATCGAGGGATCGCGGCGGCTCGTCGGCGCTCGCGGCTGCGGGAGCGATCAGAATGCAGACGAGTGAGTAAAGGCGATTCATTCGGGATCGACTTCAGCAGTTGGTTGAGATGAAGCCCATGCGGGATTGGTATTCGATCAGCTTATCAGGCGGTGGAACGGGGCCCCAGCCCGGTGAAGTTCCTCGCAGGCGGTCATACTCGGATGAAGAGCGCTCGGGGACGGTTAGAGCAAATTGCTCTACCATGTGTCCGCGTCGAGCGGAGTTTGGACTGTCGAGGACGAGAATCCGCGAGACAGATCGCCAACGCTGGTTTTGCAAAGCGCGATAACTCGTTGCCGGCATGCCTGACGTGGGGGTGCGCGGGGACTGAACTGCGGCTGGGAGAACCGTTTGGGGCGAGCGCTCGTCCGTAGAGTTGAGGGGCGATTTTGCGGGGAGAATTGGCAAGTCTTTGAAGTCTTTACTATTTGGAGGATGCGGACGACTGTTGCGGTCATTGAAGAGCTGCGAAAGACAGGGGAGCCGCACGGGGTGCGCACGGGGCGGGTCTGCCATTGAGTGGTGCAGATTCGGGGGCCTCTGTGTTTCGGGCATGGTTGCGCCGGGGGTTGGGTCTCGCAGAGGCGCGGAGACGCAGAGAGGGCTGAGTCCGGACGTGGGGAGGCACGTTTCACAGCTTCCGCTGCGGGTTGATCGCTCCAGCGCATCGGCCGGCTGATGCCGGCCGCTCGCCGCCTGATGCGGGCCGGCGTTCGATTCAGACGGCCGGTTGCTGCTGGGTGGCGCAGTGGATGGCGCCGAGGCCCCAGACGAGGGGGGTGCAGTCGATGCCGACGACGAGACGGTCGGGGAAGAGCGTCTGCAACGTCTCCAGGGCCGGCTGGTCGTGCTTGTCGCCGAAGACCGGGACGAGGACGCGGCGGTTGGCGATGTAGAAGTTGGCGTAGCTGGCGGGGAGGCGGCGGTCGTCGAAGTAGATCGCTCGCGGCATCGGCAGGGTGACGACTCGGAGCGGTTTGCCGTCCTGATCGGTCATCGACTTAAGGCGGGCGAGGTTCTCCTGCAGTGGCTGGTAGTTCTCGTCCTGTGGGTCTTCCTCGACGACGGTGACGACCGTGTCGGGCGAAACGAAACGCGTGAGGTCGTCGACGTGGCCGTCGGTGTCGTCGCCGGCGATGCCGTCGCCCAGCCAGAGGATGTGCGTGACGCCGAGGTTGTCTTTGAGCGCTTGCTCGATCTGGTCCCGCGAAAGATCGGGATTGCGGTTGGGATTGAGCAGGCAGGATTCGGTCGTCAGCAATGCGCCGCGGCCGTTGACGTCGATGGAGCCGCCTTCGAGGACCATTCCCGGCTCAAAGCGGGGTTCGCCCGATTCCTCAGCGATGCGGGAGGGGACGGCGTTGTCGAGATCGTAGGGCGGATATTTGCCGCCCCAGGCGTTGTAATGCCAGTCGAGGATCGCCCGCGGGGAATCGGCGGCGGTGTCCTCTCGCACGATGTAGATCGGACCGTGATCGCGGACCCAGGCGTCGTTGGTCGGGTTGAAGTGAAAGCGGACCGCATCGGGATGGACGCCGCCGCGCTTAAGAAGTTGCGAGACGTCTTCCGCCCTCTCCGCGTCGGCGACGTTGATGCGGACGAGTTCGGATTCGGTGAGGACGGCGGTGATCTGTGCAAAGAGATCAGGAATCGGCTCGAAGGCGCCCGGCCAGGTCTGTTCGTTATGCGGCCAGGAGAGCCAGGTGGCTTCGTGCGGCTCCCATTCGGCCGGCATGCGATAGCCGAGCGAGGTGGGGAGAGGGGGTTGATGAGGCATCGGTTTTTACCACGGAGGCACTGAGGCACGGAGGGGGTCAGGCGACGTTCGTGTGCTGTCAGCTACACCCAACTCGGCTACGGCCCGGCCCCGGGAAACCAGGCCCAAGGGATCCTCGAATAGGACACAGATTTTCGCGGATTCGGCGGATCAGCACGGATTAGGGGGTATTCCTCAAGAGGCGGCAGCGCCGAGACTGCATTGATCCAAGAGCGCATGGCGTCGACACCCAAGGAAACAATCAGGGAAAATCGGTCCAATCCGTGGGCATCCGCGTTCCATTCGATCCTCTCGGAGAGTCACTCCATCGGGGATCGAGAGATGTCCGTAGACGACAGCGTTCGTGCGTCTCTCGATGGTCATGGCGGACTTGTTCTCTGCGCGCGGTGTCGAACTGTCCATTGGGTAGGCTTGTGCTTCCGTCGCGGATGCGATCCCCAGGGATCAGGTTGTGGGTTGGGGCTCGTTATAGCGCTTTGCAAGTCAGTGTTGGCGATCTGTCTCGCGGACTCTCGTCCTCGACAGTCCGAACACCGCTCGACGCGGACACATGGTAGAGCAATTTGCTCTAATCGAGGTATCGCTGTGAGAGACCCTCGTAGGCGTCGATGCGGCGGTCTCGGAGGAAGGGCCAGTGGGTGCGGTGGGCGTCGATCATCGAGAAGTCGCAGTCGGCGAGGATGATCTCAGCGTGATCGCTGCCGCCCCGTTTCAAGACCGTTCCGGCCGGGTCGCAAATGAAACTCTGGCCCCAGAACTCGATTCCTCCCTCCGGGTCTCCCTCGTGGCCGACGCGGTTGGGGGCTGCGACGAAGACGCCGTTGGCGATGGCATGGCTGCGCTGCATGGTTTCCCAGGAGGAGTGCTGCGCCTGCCCGAACTGCGATTTCTCGGCGGGATGCCATCCGATGGCGGTGGGATAGAGCAGGATCTCTGCGCCCTGCAGGGCCGTGGCGCGGGCCGCTTCGGGATACCACTGGTCCCAGCAGATCAACACGCCGATGCGGCCGAACTTCGTATCGAACGTGCGAAAACCGAGGTCGCCGGGCGTGAAGTAGAATTTCTCGTAGAAGAGCGGGTCGTCGGGGATGTGCATCTTGCGGTAGCGGCCCAGCAGGTCGCCGCCGGCGTCGATGACGACGGCGGTGTTGTGGTACAGCCCCGGAGCGCGGCGTTCGAAGAGCGAACCGACAATGACCACGCCGTGTTCGCGGGCGAGGGCGGAGAGGGCTTCGGTTGTGGGCCCCGGGATCGGTTCGGCCAGATCGAAGTGGGCGTGGTTTTCGCTCTGGCAGAAGTATTGCGAGCGAAAGAGTTCCTGCGTGCAGAGGATCTGACCTCCCTGGGACGCCGCGGCGCGGAGATCGGCGAGCGTCGCATCGAGATTGGCCTGCGGATCGAGGCCGGCGGGCCGCTGGATGAGAGCGATGCGGACGATGTCGTCAGCCGGCATGGGAAGGTGCTTTCGACGGGAGGTTCTTCTTTCGCGCTTGGAACGCTGGCAGCGCCAATGAGCGCTCCCGTGTGGGTCGCGATTAAACGGCGCTATCTTTCGTCGTCGGCGCAGACCCAGTGGCCGAGGGTTGGTTCGTAGGCGCAGATCTCTTCGTCGCGGAAGTAGATGGAAATTTCACGCTGGGCCGCTTCGGGGCCGTCGCTGCCGTGGATGAGGTTCATCTGGCGTGAGACGCCGTAGTCGCCGCGGATCGTTCCGGGAGCGGCGTCGCGTCCGTTCGTGGAACCCATCATGTCCCGCACCACGCGGATGGCCTCCGGTCCCTCCACAACCAGGGCGACCACGGGTGCGGCGGTGATGAACTCTTCAAGGAGCGGATAGAACGGCTTCTTTACGTGCTCGGCGTAGTGCTCGCGCGCGAGTTCAGTCGTGACATTCAGCATCTTGAGGCCGATGATTTTGAAGCCGCGCTCTTCGATGCGTGAGAGCAAACGTCCGCAGAGTCTGCGCTGGACGGCGTCGGGTTTGAAGAGGATGAGCGTGCGTTCGGTGGCCATGGGTTGATAGTGGGGCGTGGGTGGTTGGTAAGGGATGGGAACTGGCAAGACTCTTGCGAAACGGCAACCCGTTGGGGGATGGGTATTCCGTGCGCGGATACGAAGTGGTTGGCGATTTCTCTGCAGGGGGAGACTACCGACAATGCACTTCGCCGGCCATCATGCGGCGGAATTCTCCGAAGAGGTAGTGGCTGTCGTGCGGGCCGGCGGAGGCTTCGGGATGGTACTGGACGCCGAAGACCGGGTACGTTCGGTGGCGGATGCCTTCGACCGTCTGGTCGTTGAGATTGATGTGCGTCACTTCGACGTCATCGGGGAGGGAATCGGCGTCGACGGCGAAGCCGTGATTCTGGCTGGTGATCTCGACTTCGCCGGTCTGTTTGTTGAGCACCGGCTGATTGGCGCCGCGGTGGCCGAACTTGAGTTTGAAGGTCCGTCCGCCGAGCGCCAGTCCGAGCAGTTGCTGGCCGAGGCAGATGCCGAAGACCGGTTTCCTGCCGATGAGATTCTGGATCGTTTCGATGGCGTAGGTGAGCGGTTCGGGATCACCGGGGCCGTTGGAGAGGAACACGCCGTCGGGGTTGTGGGCGAGCACCTCATCGGCCGAACTGCTGCCGGGAACAATGGTCACGCGGCAGCCCATGTCGCGGAGGTGGCGGGGAATGTTCCATTTCATGCCGTAGTCGATGGCGACGACATGCGGAGAATCGCCGCCTTCCTGCCCGTCCCAGGCGGCGGGAGTCGACGGGTGATGGACGAATTCTCCGAGCGACTGCGTCCATTCCGTGGACTCGCCGGGCGTCACCTCGTCGACCAGGTCGCGGCCGACGAGCGACGGAGCGGACTGCGCCTTTGCGATGAGCGATGCATCGTCCAGATCGACGGTGGAGAGCACGCCGGTCATCGCGCCGTGCACGCGGATGCGGCGGACGAGGGCTCGGGTGTCAATGCCTTCCAGGCCGATGATTTTGTTGTCTTGAAGGTAACCGTCGAGCGAGCGGTTCGAGCGGAAGTTGCTCGGCTCCCGGCAGAGTTCGCGAACGACAAAGCCCTTGATGGCGAGCCCGCCGCTTTCGACGTCTTCGTCGTTGACGCCGTAATTGCCGATGAGCGGGAAGGTCATCGTGACGATCTGCCCGTTGTAGGAGGGATCGGTGAGGATCTCCTGATAGCCGGACATGCTCGTGTTGAAGACGACTTCGCCGAACGTCTCGCCGTCAGCCCCGAAGGCCGTCCCCGTGTAGACGGTTCCGTCGGCGAGCGCAAGCTTTGCGGGACGTGACATGAGCAAGTTGAGGCGCGTGGTGTGGTCCAGATGGAGAAGAAACCCGGTTCTCCGTGAAAACCGGGTTTCCCGATGGGTCGGTTTTATCAGACCGAAAGCGTGAAAAAAAGGCGACCGGCGGACGAATGAGCGGGTTGGAAACCGGGGCGTGGAGCGGCGCGTGAAGAAACCCGGTTTCTCTGGGAAACCGGGTTTCAGCGAAGATCGTAATTCGCGGGAGGCCGGGCGAGGAGTTCGCTGAGGGCGCTTTGCGAATGAGTGTTGACGTCCTGTCTCGCGGAATCTCGGGTTCTACAGTCCAAAAAAACCGCTCGACGCGGACACATGGTAGAGCAATTTGCTCTAACTCTCCTGCGTAATGACCAGGTCGTCGATGCGGACGGGGTGGTCGCCGTTGTCCGACATGCTTTCGAAGAGCTGGTGAATGAGGTGATGGAAGTGCGACTTCTGCACGGAATAGAAATTGTGTTTTCCGTCCCGGCGGGGCTCAATCAAGCGGGCGTCGCGGAGCAGCGCCAGGTGATGGCTGACGGCCGGCTGGCTCTGGTGCAGCCGGTCGCAGAGGGCGGTGACGTTCAACTCCCCCTCGCGCGTGAGGTAGAGGAGGATCTTCAGCCGGGTTTCGTCAGCGAGCAGCTTGAAGACCTGTACGAGGTCCTTCTCGAGCCGCCGGGAGAGTTCCGGGAACCGGGACTCACGATGCGACGCGCGGGGGGGCGCCGCGACGGGGGTAATCATCTTGTCCTCGCTTTCGTGGGGAGAGGCCGCGGGCCGGACATCCTGATGCGGCTTGCGTCCGTTGTTCGAATCCGCGTTGTGCGGAAGAGTGTCGGTCAAAACCAAAAACCTTTGCTTCAGACGGAGACCGCACGCTTTCGCGGATTGCGAAGAGTGTGCGCAACACACCTGCGTTGCTGAGGTTTCAGGGCTGTGGAAATGTTGAGGCTTGGAGACTTACGCGGCCTGGAAATGAACGGCTGGCCGCGTCCTCTCGAATGTGCCTTCCCGCCCGGTTACTTCACAATGCCATCGAGAATCGGCGTACTGCAGAATTGCGTGCGAAAACCTTCTCGATCACTCCTCCGGGCGTAGTTGCGACCACTCGATTGCAAGTCAACGGCTCATTATGGCGGGGGATGTCGGGAAGGTCAACCAGTCCTCTTGAAGATTGGATGAAACCGGCCAAACTGCATCGAGCGCCTCGAACCGGCGGAAACGGCGAAGTTCCGTGCCGGCGAGCGGTTCAGAAGAATCCGCCTCCCCGGATCGTCTGCTGGGTGGGCCGGCGGGAGAACTTGTTTTTCGGCCGGGGCGTTTCGCTCGCGGCGACGGCGGGGGACAGCACGATTTCGAGCATTTCGAGGAATCGTTGCTCGGCGAGTTGCCGGTCTCCCACGTCGAGCGCCGTTTCGGCCTGCTCGCGGAGCATGGCGAGGGTCCACTTCTCATCCGGTTGCCCGCGGGCGGCCTCGAGGGCCCGCTCGGCGAGGGATTTCGCAGCGGATCGCGTCGATTCCTGTTCGTAGGCGACGCGCGCGACGAGCCAGAGTCCCAGCCATTCGCTCGATTCGGTGGAGGCTGTTTGCGGGTCGGTTGATTCGAGCGGCGTGAGCGGAGTCTCTTCGACGAGACGGACGAGTTCCCGCACCCGGGCCTGTTGCGCTTCGGTGTCGTCGGCGTCGATGAATGCCGCGAGGGCGGCGAGGATGGCAAGCGACACGTCGCGCGGTTGCTGCTTGCGGACGGCGGCGAGCTTCTGCCGGATCTGGTCGAAACTGGCTTCGTCCTGGGCGAGCGTCGACATCGACTTTTCAAAGATGCTCGAGACGCGCGCTTCGCGCACCGAACCGGGAGTGACGGTCAGCAGCAGATCGATCCCGTGGGCGCTGATCGAGTCGGCGGGGGGAGACCCGTCGCCGGTTTCCGAGTCTGCTTCCGCGGCGGCCTGCGGGTCGCTGTCGGGCGTCAACCAGAGAGTGAGCGCTTCGCTGAGTGCTTCGGCGTCGATTGCAGCGGCGGCCTTTCTTTGCGCGTCTTTGAACTGGTCGAGATACTGGCCGCTGACGAATTGCGTCAGACTGTTGATCTCGGCGGCGTCGGGTTCGGCCTCGTCGAAGATGCGGAGGGCGTCGACGGGGAACCTGGCGTTCGTCAGCCGCTGACCGAGTTCCATTGCGTTTGAGATCTTCGCGTAGACCGCGTAGCCGGCGTTATGTTGGTAGTAGGCACTCAAATCCTGCGTCCGCCAGAGTTCGAGCCACACGGCGCGGGCGTCGATCCGGCGGTCTGCCTTGAGGTACAGGTCGGCCAGTTCGTGTTTCGGGCCGGAACCCCAACTCCAATTCGTCGGCTCATACTCGTGCATCCCTTCCTCGTACCAGCGAATCAACGGCTGCGTGAGTTCATCGTACGGTTTGAGCAGCATTCCGACCTGATAGCGCGTGGCAAGCGGAATCTTTTCTGCGAGACTGTCCATCAGGTCTTCGACGCGCGTCGCTGCGGCGTCCACGTCGCCCTTGTGGGCCTCGATGACGGCCAGGACGGCGGCTCCGCCGTGCCAGTCGGGCTGCTCCGTCTGGCGCGCGGCGACCTGTTCAATGAGTTCGTCGAACCGTTCCTGGGCCGCGGCTGACTGCATGAGCCGCTGCAGGATGCTCGAATTCTGAGTCCCGTACCAGGGGTTTTCGGAGGCGACATCGACCTCAGGTATGACCGCATCGCTCGCGTAGTCGTACATGACGGAAAGTTGCCACACGGCATCCTGACTGATGTTGTCGAGGAAGTCCTGGCGCGAATCGGGGAACGATTCCCAGGCCCGCGCGAAGAGTTCGAGTCCCTGTGGGCGCGACTTGTCGTCTTCAAGGAGCGCGGTGATGAGTTCCATGACGTAGTGGTACTGGCCGATCCTGGTGAGATCGACTTCCCTGAAGAACTCGACGAGATCGGCGGTTCGCCCGGCGTTCACAAACGCGTTCTGGATGCTGCGGTAGTCGTAGGCGAGCAACGCCGGCTCTACCTTGAGAGCGGCGAGATAGAGATCGCAGGCGGCGTCGGCCGCGTCGACCGCGATCAGTTCGCCCGCGGTGTCGAACTGCAGCCTGGCGTCTTCGGGACGCAGGGCAGCGATGTCTTTCAGGATCGTCGCGAGGTTCTCGTTGTCGCCGGCGGCGCGATAGTACTCGGCGAGGGTCTGGTGCAGTGTGAGCGAGTTGGATGATCTCTCAAGCTGCTCCTTTGTGCGGGTAATCAGAGCGTCCAGCCGGCCGGATTGCGCGAGGACTGCCACCGCCATCTGGCGGGCGCCGTCGTCGTCCGAACGGGAGCTCGAGCGGCGGAGAATCTGGAAGGCGATTTCGATGGATGTCTCGGTGTCTCCCTGAGACTGGTAGTGCTGGAGGAGGGAGAGCAGGCTGGAGGTGCGATTGCCGGCTCGGCTGCGGGCCCTTGCGAGCAGACCTTCAGCCAGGTCGTGCATGCCGGCCTGGTGGAGATAATCGGCGAGCTGCAACTGCACTTCGGTGGTCAGCCTGAGGCCGAACAGCCGTTCGCCGGCGGAGCGGGACCGCTCGCGATTGCCGGTGGCGGTCGCAAACTGCAGGGCCATCATTTCGCGTTGCAGCAGCAACTCGTGATTGAGCGGATCGACCTCGTCAATCACCTCGAGCGCGCGCTCCGTCTCTCCCTGGTGCTGGAGCATCAGCGCGAGTTCGAGCCGGAGCGGGAGGTTGCCGGGTTCTGCGGCAACCACGTCTTCCATCTGGTCGGCGGCGTCCTGCTTCAGGTCGTGCCACCAGTAGATGTAGACGAGCGCCAAACGGGCGAAGAGGGCCGCTCCCGAGTCGCCGTCTTCCGCGGTCTGCTGCAAGTGGTTGACCAGACGGATGAGAATGTCTTTCTCGTTGTAGATCTCGTAGGCGTTGCGGAGCGCGATGAGTCCACCGTAATCGAAGAACTCGCTCGGCTGGGGGTATTCGAGTTGCACGTAGCGGTTGCTGTCGAAGTGGGCCGCCGGTGGGTCGCCGGAGAAGGTGACACTGGTGATCGGGATCGAAATCTCAATCCGCCCCTGACTCCGGGCAGTTGCCGCTGGCGATCTCGACGGAGGGCGATTGACCAGCCGGTCGCGGAGGATGTCGAGGCTCGCGTCGAGAACCGGCAGGACGTCGGCAGGGCGGTCCTCGGCGGCGTGGGCGGCCATGAGTTGAGCGAGGAAATACAGCACGTCCTCGCCGTAGTTTTGGGGATTCTGCTGCCTTCGTGAGCCGGACGCGACTTGTCGCTGTTCCAGCCTCAACGCGAATTCCAGAGCCCGTTCGTATTCCCTGCGCTGCAGGGCGAGTTGAATTCCCGCCTGAAGATCGGACTCAGTGGTGACGTTGTTGATGACTTCTTCGTAGTAGGCGTCGGCTTCCTCGGTTTTCCCTGCGAGATTCAACTCCTGAACAATCGTCTGCAGCAGATGCAGGACCGGGAAGTTCGTCCATTCGTCGCTGGAGGAGCGGACGATGTCGAAACACCGCTTGAGATGGTCCAATTGCTCGTCGTTGAGTGCCTCCGGCTGGGGAACGCCGTCAGCAGCGGGATCGCCGACGGCCGGGGGGCTGGCAGCGAAATAGGAGCGGTTGGATGCCATTTGCAGAAAAATGAGGCAGGCGTCCGGATCGAGGCCTTGTGAGAGGCGCCGGACGGTTGCATACATGTCGGCGCGGAGATCGTGATTGTCGTCGCCTATGTACTGTTGGACGCTCAGCAGATAGTACCAGTCCCACAGGTCACGCCCCGATGCACTGTTTGCGTGCGCTGCCTGACGGTAAGGCGCGGTCAACTCGTCCAGCCCCTCCTGCTCTCGTGCTTGCATAAACAGGATCGTCAGCGCGCCGATGCGGGCCTGGCCGAACGATTGCGGGGACCAGGTTGCTCGCTGGGAGCTGAAGCCGATCACTTGCTCGCTCATCCCGATGGCCTGTTGGACTTCGTAGACGGCCGACGTGCGGAGAAACACTTCGGGATACTGGTTCGACCGCAGGCTGGCCGTGCGGGCACCGGAGCTCTGTTCTTGTTTGAGCTTGTGCGCGATGAGGGCATTCGGCGCGTCGTCGGCCTCGTTGATCTCAAGCAGTGCGCGGCAGGCTTCGGCGGCGGCGGCGTGCTCATCGAGATACCAGAGCGCCATCGCCGAGCGGATGAGCGCTTCCCAGTCGCGCGGATTGTCGGCCAGCAGGCGTTCGACCATCGACTGCGCGACTTCGTACTTTCCTCCCTGGAGCAGCCGGTCGATCGACTGGTAGACTCGGTGCGGTTCGGTGGCCTCTTCGGCGATGCGCATCCAGACGATTTCGGCTTCATCCACTTCGCCGGTGTTCATGAGCAGGTTCGCCAGCCGCAGGGCGCCTTCCGAACTGGGGGCCAGTTCGTTGATCCGCCTCTGGTAGCGGACGGCGGTCTCGTAGTCCTCTTCGAGTTCCGAGAGGCGGACGAGTTGTGAGAGAAGCTGGACGTCGCGGGAGTCCTCGGTGATGAGGGCTTCCAGCGTGATGCGGGCGCTGCCGAGATCGCCCGCCGCGGCGTGCGCGTTGGCGAGGCAGATCGCCATGTCGCGCTGACGATCGAAATTGCGGGCCATCGTTTCCAGCCGCGTGACGAGCCTGTCGAAGTGGTTCGTGCGGAGGTAGAGGTTGGCCAGCCGCGTGACGATGGAAATCTGACCGTCGAGATCGGGGCTCTGCTCGAAGGCCCGCCAGTACAGGTCGATCGCTTCATCGGTGCGGAACTGATCGGCCAGCGCACCGGCCAGGGACAGGAGTGCGGCTTCGTCGGCCGGGTTGACGGCGACCGAGCGGCGAAGCGCCTCAAGAGCCTCGTCCGGCCGGCCGAGTTGGAAGCAGACGTCGGCGTAAAACTGGTAATGCTCCGGGTTGCCGGGCGCCGCCGCGATGAGGTCGTCGGCAGCTTGGATCGCCTCGTCGGACTGCCCCAGCCGGATTCGGAGGCGGGCGATTTCGGTCAGATATTCCGTGCGGTAGCGGCGATCGAGTTCTGTCAGCCGGGCATTGGCGTCGGCCGCGTCCCCGAGTTGTCCCGAGGCTTCAAAGATCCGCGCGGCCGTCGTCCAGACGGCGATCAGGTCCGAATCGACGTCGAGCGCCTGACGGACGGCGGCGGTGGCGGCTTCGAGGTTGCGGTCGGCTTCGTAGTAAAGAGCGAGTGTTTGCCACTGTTCCGCCGAGGGGGCGTCGCTGCCGTCGATCTCCGCTGCGAGCGCGTCGATCTGTTCCGACAGGCGGCCGGACGCCTGGTAGCATTGAATCTGCTCGCCGAGGACGGTCTGCCGTTCGTCGGGCGACTCGGCGAGGGGGGCGGCGATCGCGAGACGGGAGAGCGCCTCGTCGACCTGTCCCTCTTCGCGGAGCATCTCGGCGAAGCGGAGGTGATCGCCGAATTCGGGATCGAGTTCACACGCCTCGCGCATGGTCTCGATGCCCTTTGCGGTGTAGCCGAATCCGAAATAGACCTCCGCCAGCCGCACAAGATTGCGCGTCGTCCGGTTGTCGCCGGCGACGATCGCCTGCCAGGTCGCCTGCGCGTCTTCCGGCCGCTTGAGACGATGAAAGAACTCGCCGAGATACTCGCGATACTGCGGGTCATCGGGCGCGAGTTCGATTGCGCGTTGATAGAGTTCGATCGCCTCGTCGTTCAGTTCGGCGTGGCGATGGAGATCGGCGACCTGGGTCACGATCACCGGGTCGTCGGAGTGGGCCTCGAGCAGCTTCTTCCAGACTTCAGACGCCCGCGCATGTCGGTCGGCTTCGTCCAGAGAACGGTCCTCGACGATCAGTCGTCCCCATTCGGCAATATGGTCGGGGTTGCGGGGGTCGATCTCTTCGAGTTGTTCGTACTGCTCGACCGCCTCGGCGTACTTTTGTTCGGCCGCAAGCTGTTCGATATAGGCGAGCCGCAACGTGACGTTGGAGGGCGCCCGCTCGATGGCGCGGGCGTACCATTCCTGGGCTTCGGGCATTCGGCCCTGGACGGCGAGCGCTTCGCCGAGCCGCGTCATGGCGTCGATGTCGTCGGGGTGCTGCTCGAGCCAGCGCTCGTAGTACTCCGCCAGTCCGGCATAGTCGTCGGTCCGCAGAAAGACTTCTTCGATCCGCTGACGGACGTCGCGATAGAGCCAGCTTTCCGGCCGAAGGTCGGCCAGCAGTTGTTCCATGTCATCGACAGCCGCCTCGGTTTGTCCCAGCTTGAGCCGCATTTCGTCGGCCCGCAGAGAGTACTGAACCTTCTCATACCGGTCGTCCGATTGCTGTGCCAGCTTCTCGTAGCGGGTCAATGCGCCTGCATGCTCTCCCTCTTCAGCCAGCGTGCGGGCGATCTGTTCCTGCACGCGAAGGTCGTCGGGAAACGTTTCCTCGAGGCGGTTCCAGACGGCCAGGGCCTCTTCGTTGCGGTGGGCTCGCTGATGGACCCGACCCAGGGCCTGACAGATCTCGAGCAGGTCGGCGCGTTGGGGTGCGCGTTCGATGGCTCGCTCGAACGCCTCGACAGCCGCATCGGTCTGACCGACGAGGAGCAGCGCCCGGCCGAGATAGTACGACGCGAGCGGGTCGTCGGCACGATGCCGTTCCGCTTCGCGAAACGCCTCGACGGCTTCCGCATCGCGGCCGCGATGAAACTCGATCAGCCCGAGCACCATCCAGGCGGTTCCGTCTGCGGAGTCTGCGGCGATGCGATCACGGTAGCTTTGCGTGAGGTCGTCGATCGTGCCGCGCTCGACGTGATGCCCGTAGACGCGGTCGAGCGCGACGCCGAAGCGGGGATTCGATTCCAGAATCTCGACGAACCGGTCGAGCGCCTTGCGGGCGCGCTGCTCGTCGGGAGAGAGCGGCGCGTCTTGAGCGGGAGCGAGCGGCGGGGTTGGCCCGCAGACTCCGGTCGCCACTGCCAGAGAGAGAGCAAGCAGCCATTCGACGCAGCGGCGCGGCATATCTGTCTCCGCGGATTGGACGCTCAGACGCACGGCTAATTGACCGAATTCACCCTTAACTCGGCGTTGAGCGCCTGCTGGATTCTCTCGCGGCAATCGATGAGGTGGGCCCGGCTGTAATCGTCGAGCGTGAGGCCCTCGGCGGCGAGAGTGCGGTCGATCCCCTCATTCAGTTGGGACAGGTGCATCCGCGCGAGGGTGCGGGCGTCGGCCGGCACGGCGGCTGTTCCCGTGACCAGGATCGCCAGCCGCTTCAACGTATTACGCTGCAGGTTGCGGCGCATGCTGTTGATGTAGGGCTGGCGGTTGGTGTGCTCGCCGGCGGGATTTTCGGCCTGCCACTCGGTGAACACGCCGCTGACGAGCGCGTCGAGATGCTCGGCGAGCGTATAGGCGTCCTGCTCGGTCGGTGTCTTGTATTCGTTGTCGAGAATCCGCTCGAAGGTAGCCGGGTTCATGAGTTGCGTGAGCATCAGCGACTGGAACAATTCAACGACGCGGTGCACCGGGTAGTCGGTGCGGGACGACGGCTGCAGCCCCCAGTGATTCCAGTTCGTCGCAGCCAGGTGGTTCAGCAGCGCCCCGTCGTATTCGGGCGATGCAAAGGCGGAGGCGACGACCAGTTGCATGGCTTCCCGCTGGACGGCCGGATCGACGATTTCGAGCGGCGGGCGGGCGTCCTCGGCTCCTTTGTGGTCGCGGTGGACGGCGACGCCTCCCGGAAAGCGCGAGGCGAGCAACGCGGCGCGCCAGTATTCACTGACCAGCAGCCCGAAGGCCTGCCGCGCCCGCTGGTATCCTTCGCCCTCTTCGACCGATTTCTCGACAACGAGCGGAATGAGTTCTTCGGTGTGCTGCATCTGGCGACGGATGAACGCCAGCGGATCCTTCGCCAGATCGAACGTGTTGGCGTAGGGATCGGGGTCTGTGTCTTCGACGTCCTCGTCGGTTGCGTAATCGAGTCCCGGTTCGCCGGAGCGGGCGGCGATCTTTGCGAGTTCGGCTTTTTCGTCGCCCTCGATCGGTTTGTAGGCGTACTCGATCGCCCAGTAGTCGTAGGGGCCGATCGTCTGCGTGTAGTAGAGCCCCTGCTCTTCAGCCTTGGGAGCGATGTTGGCCGGTGAGTAGTCCATCACGCTGGCGACGGTGCCCTCTTGCCGGGACTTCTCCGCATCGTTGAGTTCTTCCATCGATTTCCACGTGCTGGCCTTGAAGTTGTGGCGGAGACCGAGCGTGTGGCCGACTTCGTGCATCACGACTTCCTTGATGCCTTCGTGGACGAGCTTGAGGGGAAGTTCGCCTTCGGCGGAGGTCAGGCCGCGCAAGGAGAGGACCGCGCCCGCGAAGGCGATGTGCCGCTGCATCTCGTGTCCGTAGCCGCAGTGAGCGGTGAGATTGAAGGGGGCTCCTGCTTCCATCGCGGACGACTGCTCGGACAGGAGCGAGCGGTTGGGAAGAAGCAAGCGCGCTTCCTGTTCGGTCAGGGTTTCGTATTCCTGCTTCCACGAGTCGAGGAAGCCGGCGTCGAAGATGATGTCGGCGTCGAGAATCTGTCCGGTGCGGGGATCGACGCGGGACGGCCCCATGGCGAAGCCGGCCTCCGACGTGATCCACCGAAAGAAGTTGTAACGCACGTCTTCCGGATCGATGTCGATGTTGTACTTGGCCTCGACGTCCTCTTCGTGCTCGACGCGAATCGCGTTCGAAAACCCGATCTTCTCGAACGCCTTGTTCCATTCGAGAATGCCGGCTTCGACCGTCGGCCGGAGAAACACCGGAACCGTCTTCTCGATGTAGAAGACGATCGGTTCCTTCGGCGGAGACAGGTCGATGCCGGGGTCGCGCTTTTCAAGCTGCCAGCGGTTGACGAAGCGGACGAAATGTTCGGGGTCGTCCTGGTCCGAGAAGTCTTTGAGCACGGTGAGGAAATGGCCGATGCGGTCGTCGGCGGGGCGGGGCTTGTACGATCCCAGTGCGGGCAACGTGCTGATGCTGTAGTGCACGTTGACCTGCACGCCGCGCGAATCGGGAACCTTTTCCAGATTTCCGGGACCGGAATAGACGGCGTTGAGCTGCAACTGGGCGTTGCCGGGGAAGGCGGAGACCTTCGCCCAGGTGGACCGGTCGGCGGCGAACGAGAAACCGAGGCCGATCGCCTGGCCGATCTTCTGGTCGTCGCTCATGAAGATGCGGGTCATGTCGACGAGGTCGGCGCCTTTGGGAGACTTGCCCACGATGGGGAGCGCGTAGAGGACGCTGTCGGAATAGGCGAGTTCGACGGCGCTCGCTTCGGGGCTCTTGGGAGCGGCGCGGAACCGGACGTTGCGGCGCAGGACGTAGATCTTTTCGCCCGACTTGCGGAACTTCCAGATGACTTCGTCGCCGAAGCCCCAACTCATCCCGCCGATGACCATGCCGCTGCCGATGCCGCGGGCGATCGACGTGAGGATGATGTACTCCTGGTTGAGGTCGTTGGCGTCGAGTTCGACGAGGAGTTTCTGGTCGTTGTGATAGAGCGTCCACATCTCCTTGCCGTCGCTGTCCTGCCGGGTCAGCCCCTTGATCGCCTGTTGGAACTTCGAGGGTTGCTCGGCTTCCTGGGCCTGGGCGATGTTCCCTCCGAACGGAAAGAGACAGACCAACAACGTCGCAACTGCGCTGAAACGGAACTTCATCAACGACTCTCCTCTCAAGACCAATCTCAATGCCATTTCGCCTCCGCCGCCTGGTTCCTCCTGCTCCCGGTTCGCCGAACTTCGGCAGCCGGCAGGGCGGCATGAATAAAGTCTAGCGGCTCACCGGTTGCCGCGTACATCGAGTTTCGTGGGCCGCGCCGGTTGCCGGCGGCCAGCAGGCGGGAATGCGCCGGGTCTGCGTCGGCGCTGCGTATCGGCAACGTTTACGCGCGAGGTCGGAAAGTCGACCGTCAGTCGACGAACACGACGACAGCGGTGATGTTGTCGCGCGAGCCGCCGGCCTGGGCGGCTTTGACGATCTCTTCGGCGACCTGTTGCGGGTCGTCCGTCGAGGTGAGCAGCGTGGCGAGGCTGTCCGCGTCGACGCCGTCCGAGACGCCGTCGGAGCAAAGCAGGAACCGGTCTCCCGGTTGAGGGTCGATCACCTTCGGGTCGACCGACGTATTGCCCTCTTTGGTGCCGAGGTAACGCCAGAGGACGTTGCGATAACGATGATTGGCGGCTTCTTCGGAGGAGATGGTGCCGGCGTCAACCAGGGCCTGCGTGAGGGAGTGGTCCTTGGTGAGTTGCTCCAGCTTGCCGTCCCGGAGCAGGTAGGTCCGACTGTCGCCGACGCCGCCGGCGTATAACCGGTCGTCGACGTGCAGCAGGAAGGTGATCGTCGTGCCCATGTTATGGTAGGAGGGCTCGATTTCACCGAGGGCCATGATCTCCGTGTTGGCGTGAGCGACGGCCGCATCGAGGGCCTTGGAGACGGCTTCGGGAGCGGCCTTGTCGAAGTCGATTGACTGGGCGAGGCGCGCGGAGACCAGTTCGATCGCGAGTTCGCTGGCCTTCTCCCCCGCGGATTGTCCGCCCATGCCGTCAGCGACGAGGACGAACCGCCCCTGCGGGTCGACATGGCAGCGATCTTCGTTGTTTTCACGGAAATTTCCCGTGATGCTGACCGATCCGGTTCTCAGCTTCACACCACCACCCATCAATTGCTTAACCCGACGCGGCAGCAGGTCCGTATGACTGAAGCGGGAACATGGTCGCTGCCGCAGTCAGACGGACGGCCCATTGAACGCAGGCCCGGCTCGATAAGTCGGGCAAAATTCGAATATACCCGGAATGAGACATTTTGCCCATATCATCACAGCGCATGCAATCTCGCACGTCGAATAACGTGCGGCGAAATCTGTGACGGTGCGCGGTGGGAGCGGGCGGATTTATGAGAGAATCTCGTGCACGACTCGGCCTGCGACGTCGGTGAGCCGGTCGTCGCGTCCGTTGTGGAAGAACGTCAGCGCTTCGTGGTCAAGACCGAGCAGGTGGAGGATGGTGGCGTGGAGATCGTGCACGTGCACGGGATTCTCCTGGGCGCGAAGTCCAATCGCATCGGTGGCGCCGTAGGCGATCCCTGACTTGAGACCCCCGCCCGCCAGCCAGACGGTATAGCCCCACGGGTTATGGTCGCGGCCGGTTCCCTGTTCGCTCATCGGCATCCGCCCGAATTCGCCGCCCCAGATGACGAGCGTCTCATCGAGCAGTCCGCGTCGGCGGAGATCGGTGAGCAGCGCGGCGACCGGCTGGTCGGTCTTGCGGCAATGTTCGGCGTGGTTGGAGGCGACGTCCTTGTGGGCGTCCCAGCCGTTGGTGTCGCCCGAGTAGAGCTGAACAAAGCGGACGCCGCGCTCGATGAGTCGGCGAGCCAGCAGGCAGCGGGCGCCGAAGTCATCAGTTTGCTCGTCGCCGATTCCGTACAGGCGGTGGGTCTCTGCTGTTTCCTGGGTGAGATCAACGACATCGGGCGCTTCCGCCTGCATGCGAAAGGCGAGTTCGTACGACTTGATGCGGGCCGCGAGCGTTTGATCGTCGTCCCTCGCCTGCTGATGCTGCTCGTTTTCGCGACGAATGAAATCGAGGATGCGGCGCTGCCTCGTCGGGTCCGTTTCACCGGCCGGCGAGAGATGCAGAATCGGGTTGGGGCCGGGGCGGACGGTCGTGCCCTGGTAGGTCGCCGGGAGATAGCCGCTGCCCCAGGCGGGCGGTCCGCCTTTGAGGCCGCCCCGGGGGTCGGGCAAAACGACGAATGCGGGGAGATTCCGGTTCTCCGAGCCGAGTCCGTAGCTGACCCAACTGCCGACGGACGGCCGGCCGGTAAGGATGCTGCCGGTGTTCATCTGATAGACCGACTGCGGATGGTTCACGCTGTCGCCGTGGAGGCTGCGGATCACACAGAGTTCGTCGGCGCAGGCAGCGACGTGGGGCAGAAAGTCGCTGATCGGCAGACCCGACTCGCCCCGTTTGCGAAACGGTTTGACGGGCGGCAGCAGCGGGTTCTCGGCGACTTTGCGGCGTGTCATCACAGCGCCGAAGCTCTCGGGCAGCGGTTGTCCGGCGTAGCGGACGAGATCGGGCTTCGGGTCGAACAGATCGACGTGGCTCGGACCTCCGTGCATGAACAGCCAGATCACGCGCTTCACACGGGGCGCGAAGTGCGGCGGACGAGAGGCAGGTTGTGAATCACCTCTGGCCTCAGAGCGGGCGGCGTCTCCGGCGAGCAGATCCGCCACGGCCAGCGCACCGAGACCGGGGCCGACGCGCTGGAGGAACTCTCTCCGCGCCCAGCGGCCGGAGGACGCGGCCGGGGATGTTTCAGACAATCCGGCGGGAGAAGGCTTGCGTTCCACGATGACCTGCTGATGAGGAAGTCACCCGCAGTATGACACTTACGGAAGCGAATGAGAAATGCTCAGCGGCGCGTTCTTCGTTCCTCGGAAACCAGCAACTTGCAAGGCCAACGCGATCGGTTGTTTCACTCTGGGTCGACCTGTTCAGGGAACGAAGGGGTTCCTTGTTTCCCGATCTCTTGACTCCCAGGATTGGAATTGTAGCCGCCGAGCCGATTCGCGAAGTTGCTGCCGGCCGCATTTCCTCCAGGCTTGGACCTCTTTGTTTCCTTCTGTCCACTTGAACGACTTGGTTGTGGCCAACCCGTCGCGCTGGGATGATTGATAGCGCGGTTGTGCCGTTGTTGTCCGCCGGATTCTCTTCCCGAAAGTGATTGACTTGCCATGATTCCCCATAACTCCACTCGTCGCAGTTTTCTGTGTCAGATCGGAGCCGCGGCGTTTGCCGCCCCGATCGCACGTTCTCCACTCTCCGCGGCATTGGCCAACGAGAAAGTGAACATCGCGTGCATCGGGATCGGGGGCAAAGGCGCCTCAGATCTGGCCGAAACGTCGGTCGGGCACAACATCGTTGCAATCTGTGACATTGACGAGCAGCGGCTGGGGCAAGCGGGAGAGCGGTTCCCCGATGCGAAGCGGTACACCGACTGGCGGAAGCTGCTGGAGCAAGGCGACATCGACGCCGTGACGGTGTCTACGCCGGACCACACGCATGCGCCGGCCACGATGGCAGCGATGCAGCTCGGTCTGCACGCATTTACGCAGAAGCCGCTCACGCACAACGTGTACGAAGCCCGGCGGCTCGCGGAGGTCGCCGCTGAGAAAGGCCTCGTCACGCAGATGGGAATCCAGCACCACGCGTCGGCCCGGCTGAAGATCGCCGTGCAGGTCATTCGAGACGGAGTCATCGGAAAGGTCAGCGAAGTTCACACCTGGACCGACCGGCCGGGGAATTTCTGGAAGCAGGGACTGGAGCGACCCGATCGTGCGGATCCAGTCCCCGAACACATCAACTGGGACGTGTGGCTGGGCGTTGCTCCGGAGCGGCCGTATGTTGAGGGGCTCTATCACCCGTTCCACTGGCGTGGCTGGTGGGATTTCGGCACCGGGGCGCTGGGCGACATGGGCTGCCACATCCTCGATCCTGTCGTCAACGCTTTGGAGTTAGGACCGCCAAACACGATCTCTGCGGAAGGCCCCCCGCCGCATCCCGAAAGCGGACCGCTCTGGTGCATCGTGCGTTACGAATTTCCCGGCACGCCGCATACGACCGACAACCTCAAGCTGACCTGGTACGAAGCGGGGAAGCAGCCGCCGCGCGACATTTTTCTGGCCCCGGACGACTGGCCCGGATCGAAGAACGGCGTTCTGTTCATCGGGGAGAAGGGCAACCTGTTCGTCGGCTTCCCCGAGATGCCGGAATTGTTTCCCAAGGGAGACTTCGCCGACTACGAGTTGCCGGCCAGGGAAGATCACAACCACTACACCGAGTGGACGTCGGCGATCGTGAGTGGCGCGGAGACGTCGTGCCCGTTCTCCTATTCCGGTCCGCTCACTGAGACCGTGCTGCTGGGCAATGTGGCCTACCGCAGCGGCCAGACGATCGAATGGGACAGCGAGACGCTGGAAGCGGTGGGGACGCCGGACGCCGATCGGTTCATCCGCCGGGCGTATCGCGAGGGGTGGGACGTCGCTGGTCTGTGACCTCCCGTAGGGCCGGCTGTGCCGGCCGAAGTCAGATGCAAAGCACGCGGATCCGGTCGGCCTACGCGTCGGCCGCGACGGGCTGCCGGGATTCGGCCGCGTGGTCGGGCCGCTGGTTCGGGTTGTAGTATGAGTTGTATTGATTCGCCCGGTAGTCGTCCGCGGCGGGGGATACGCCGTTGGCGACGACGCCGAGCAGTTCGACGTCGAGTCCGCCCAAAGTTTCCAGAGTCCGCCGGATGGCGGCCCGCTTGTTCTTCTCCATGCGGACGATCAGCACAACTCCGTCCGCATGCGGAGCGACGATGGAAGGATCACTGACGGCGAGGACCGGCGGCGTATCGACAATGACCACGTCGTACTCCTCGCGGGCCGCCCTGAGCAGCCCGTCCAGATCACTTGCCGTGAGGAGTTCCGCCGGGTTCTCGGGACAGGCGCCCGCCGTCATCACCGAGAGCCCCTCGACCGGCGTCTCACGGAGCGCGTTCATCCATTCGATCTCTCCCAGCAGCACTTCAGAAAGTCCGATGTCCTGCTTGATCCGGAACAACTCATGGACGGTCGGCCGCCGCATGTCGGCATCGATCAGCAACACCCGTTTGCCCGACTTGGCGATCGCCAGCGACAGATTGGCCGCCGAAACGCTCTTGCCGTCGCCCGGTTCGGCGCTGGTCATCTGGACCGCCTGTCCGCCCGATTCCGGCTGGTTCCTGAGTACGGCCATCCGGACTGAGCGATAGGCTTCGGCCTCGCGCGAACCGGGGCGGTGGTAGTAGCACAGCCGGGGGTCGAGCGCTGAAGCGGAGCGCGCCGCAGCGGCCGAAGGCGAGTATTCCGGGACTTCGCCCAGAACACTCACCGGAACCAGAGCCTTCAGTTCGTCGGCCGTCCGCAGCGTCATGTCGGTCCATTCCTTGAGGTAGGAGAGTCCGAAGACGACGGCGACTCCCAGGCAACCCATGGCGCCGACGATCTTGATGATTCGCTTGATCGACTTCTCGACGCGCACCTGGGCGATCTGGTTGACGCGGTAACCCTCCTGTTCCTTGCGCACGCCGAACGATTCCAGTTCGACGATGACGTCCTGCCACTGCTTCTTGTGGCGGGCGATTTCGTCCTTCCGCTTCTGGTCCTCGACTTCAAACAGCCCGGCCGCTTTGGCTTCCGATTCGGCGCTCGCGAGATCAGCCGTGAGGCGTTGTTCGAGATCCTGGCGGTGCATCAGTTCCTGCTGCTGAATTCGAATGTAGGCGGCAACCAGGTCAATCGGACCGGCATCGTCGGTCGTGTCTGCTCCGGGTCCGTGAGAACGCGGCGGGGTGTGCCCCTTCTGCCTGTAGAAGTCGGTCAGCGTCGCCAATTGCTGATGCAGTTTGATAACGTTCGGGTGGTCCTTGCCCAACTGCACGGTCAAGCGGTCCCGCATAAGTTGCAGGTCGAGGAAACGCTTGTCGAGTTCCGCTCTTACGGGAGGCTCCGTGAGCAGGCTGCCTCCGCCACCGCCGCTTTCGCCGTCTCCGCTGCTGCTCTTGCCTTGCGACATCCAGTGGATCACGAAGAATTCCAGCGCCTCGCGCGATTCCCCGGAGGCCTGCAATTCCTCCAGAGTCGCGATTCTCGACGCGATCTCCGATTGCAGCACGCGATTGCGGCTCAGGTCCGTGCCGATTTTCTCGACCCGCGCCTGATAGGGATTCTTGCCGGGAATCACGCTGCCGTTGACGGCGACGGTGGGCGGAGTCGGAAGATAATAGGGAGAGTCGGCGCGGAACGCATGGTATTCGGACTGCAGCCGCTCGATCTCTTCAGCCAGTTCCGTCTGCCGCCGAGCCAGACTCTCACGCAGTTCCTGAGAATTCGAGTCCTGCTTGGCTTCGAGGTAATCTTCGTAGGCAGCGACCAGGCCGCGAACGACCGCGCCGGCTGCGTTCTTGTCGGGATGCAGATAGGAGATGTCGATCAGATTGACAAACGACTGGTCGCTGCCGGCCGATCGCTTGACCGTGAGCGAATCGATGATGTCCATCACCGGGTCTTTGGATTTCTGGAACGCCGGCAGTTCGCCCAAACCGTGGTCGCGGACTGCCCGTGAAACAATCGCGTCGCTCTTGATGAGGTGCACGTGTTCGGTTCGCTCGCCGGAGAAGTTGATCGACCGCTCATCCATCGGGATCGCCGACTTCTGCGAAACCTCGATGCGGGTATCAGCCTGGTACGCCGGCCCCAGGCACATGTAAACGCCCACTCCCACGAGCAGCCCGACCGCGAGTCCGGCGATCAGCATGTTGCGGATCGACATCGTGAATTTCAGGATGTCGATGCTCTTGCCTTCGTCCGGCTGGCGGTATCCCAGGGGGGCGAAATCAACGTTGTGCTGCGGAGCTGGCATGTCGGTTCTCTCGTGTGAATGCCGCGCGGAGGGCGCAACGGGCGGTCTGGAGACCGTCAGGGCGAACGCCGTGCCGGATTCGCCGGGCGGGCGAAACCCGACCAAGTATCTGTCACAAATCGAGCCGAGTCGGGACAATCGGCGTCAAGAAATCTTGACGCTGTCTCCACAGAGGCATTCGCGCCCGGTTTTTTCGCGTTGTCCGAACGCGACATTGCGGCCGAGAGAGTCGCCGCGCTGCAACAGGCCGGGTGATCGATTCACTCGACACAACCCGCAGGGCGGTTCCGGCAACCTACTGCGCGGTGCGGTCGGCCGGTTCGGCCTTCAGCGAGACCTGCGCCCAGATCAGCCGGTGATCGGAGCCATCGGACTCGCCGATCCCGCAGGCATGCACATTCCAGGTGGAATCACACAGGATGTGATCGATCCTGAGCCAGGGCGTGTTGGAAGGCCAGAAACGCGACGTGTTGCAGGGCGCGGTGTACCCGTAGCCGACGGCGGTCGTGTCGAACGCACTGCGGTAACCGTTCCAGACGCCGGCAAACAGACTGCTCGTGGTCGGGGCGTTGAAGTCGCCGAGCAGAAGCTGGGGCCTGGTCGCCCGGCTCGCGAGCAAAGCGACCGTTTCCTCCGCCTCCAACTGCCGCCGCCACTGATGCCATTCGAAATCGTCCACACCGGCCCCGGTGAGGGGGGAGTGCCATTGCAGTTCGGAGAGCCCGTGGCGGGCGGTGTTGAGGTGCACGTTCGCCAGCAGGAACGTTCCCTGCGGCGCTTCGACCTCGACCATCAGCCCGCTCGATCTCTCGAACGCCTCGGGATTCAATTCCCCGACGAGACGTAACGGAAACCGGGAGCCGACCCAGTATTCTCCGACGTGAATCGATTCCCAGTCGACGAAGAATTCGTCCAGCATGTCGATGCCCCATTTCGTCTCCTGGAGCGCGACGACGTCCGGGTGAAGCGCCTCGATCTCCCTGAGCGCTCTGTGCAGGTCCGACGCGCCGTTCTGGGCATTACAGGAAACGACGGTCAGCACGCGCGAATCGTTGTCAGGCGGCGGGTCGCGCTCGAGCGGCGCGCAGAGGCCCATCACCGGTCCCAGGACGACGATTGTGCAGAGGACGTTCGCCCAGGTGAAACTTCGCTGACAGACGAGGCAGAGTGGAATCAGAAACAACGACGGAATCAGGTACGGTGCGCGCGGCAGGTATCCCAGGGCGGCGCTGATCCACCACTCTTCCGAAACGACACACAGCAGGAACAGCACCGCGAGGACCATGACGGTGTTGACGATCGTCAAGCGGCGCGTCCAGACCCGCAGCCTCTGCTGAGGCGAGACGGGGCTGTTCGCCTCCGCGCGAATTCGCCGCGTTCCAGTGGTCTTCACTGTCGTTGCCATCCGAGCCGTCCGATTCCGGGTGCGTTGTGTAGCACATGCCGCTGAAGCGAGCGAGAGAGATCGAGGGGGCTCACACCGCCGCGTACTCCAGGGTGCTGCTGGAGAACACGTCTGAAGGATCAGGCAGCGGGCCGTCTGCTTCCGCCGCATGCACGAGCCGGGCCATTTCCCAGGCGGTTACGTAGTGATAGCGAAAACCCGGAATTCGGGCCGCGCAACGCGCGAGTTCTTCGTGAAACCTCTGCGTTTCCGGGCCGAGCCAGGTGTCGATGTTGCCATCCTTGCAGCCGTGTGTATGCAGCTTGACGAACAACCATTCGGGCCGTCCGCCGACGTGTACGTTCGCCCGCATCCACTGCTCCAGTCGCCGCCAAGTGGCCGGCCGCCCTTCATGGATGTCGCCGTTCTCGATGCGCGGCACGACGCCGAACTTCCGCTGCTCCCAGTCCAGCAACAGCGGGCCCTGAATCATCAGCAGGTGGTCCGCGAGAGCCGTTCGATTGGCGACGGCGCGATATCCGTGATCGTGCGAACAGCGGCGGCCGGGAATGTCCTGCGCGTAATAGATGGAGTTGATCGTCCGCGTTTGAGCGGGACTGGGCGCGGACGGCAACGTGAAATCGGCGTAACAGCCGGTTTCGAGCAGCACCGACAACTCCTGGTCAACGCCGCACAAGCGGCCGTCCGGACGGGAATTGCACAGCGCCCAGTTGCCGTGAATGAATCCATAGACGACCTGTCCCGTCACCGGGTCGGTGCGCAGCAGTCCGTGCCGATTGTGGAGGGCGTCGCGAAAGCGGTGCAGCTTTTCGGCGAGTGCTTCGGCCGTGTCGTGGTCGTGATGCAGGTGCACGTCGACATCTCCGAAACCCTGCGCGCAGAGTTCCGCAAGTGCATCGAGATATTCCGGCCGATACTCATCTTCCGGGAAGAAGAACGTGTGCTGCGGGCAGCGGCCGCTGGAGTCCCGATACCGCTCGAACAACTCGGGGTACTCACGAACCCACCGGTCGACTCGCTCTGCGGCGATCCGGCGCGACGCGCCGTAACACTCCGGCTCATAGTGGTCGCAGACTGCGATGAAGACGTCGCGCGGGCCGTCACACTCGCGCCAATCGACTCGCTGTTTTCTGCTGCGAACGTACGGGACGATCCAGTTCTGCATGTTTCGCGTTCGCAGCAGAAACCAGACGCCGATCACCCCCGCGGCGCAGCACGCGACGAGTGCGGTGACGATCCAGAGCAAGGCGTCGAATAAAGTCATGGTGTTGGAGGATTGGGGCAATGACACAAGCACCGTCGGTGCGGCGTTCGTCTTGAGGGATTCCTGTCAAACGTCATGCGCCGCATCCTGGGCGGGCATTCGGTATGCGCCGCTGCTTGCGGGTTGTCGCGACGGTTTCTGCAAGACAACGTCGAGGTTGATCGTCGCGAGATCGCGCGGATCCAGGTCTCGAAATTCCTCCGCGAGAGCCAGATTCTCAACGACCGGCAGACTCTCTTCATCGACAGTCCGGTCGCAGTTTCGAACCCGGAAACCGGCTTCTGTGAACAACAATTCGAACTGGGAGGCGCGGAGTCGGTTCTGATGCTTGAGGGAGCTGTTGAACCAAAGATTCCATCGGGTGCGGGAATAACGCAGGAATTCCAGGTGGTTGCGCTGCGGATCACGCACGGCAAACTCATCGGAGAGCCGCATACGATGAATCGCGAATCCGCCCGGCCTGAGCACGCGGTACGTCTCGCTCAGGAGGGGGGGCAGGATTTCCGGGGGGACACATTGCAGGACAAGGTTGCTGACCAGGAGGTCGGCCTCTCCGTCCTTGTAGGGAAGCCGGCTTGTATCGAAAGGCGCCCGGTAACGGCCCCCGAGCCGATGGCAGGCGGCCGCCAGATCGGGCGAGTTCCTGATCCTTGCCAGACGCTCAGCAATCGACGACCGATCGACGCCCGCTGCAACGGCAATGGCGTCGGTCCGCCGCGTCAGTTCTTCGTGTGTCCGTTGGAACAGCCACGGCTTGCACAGCAGGCTCACGTCATAGGTGTCGACGCGAGCCCCGGCGGACAGGAGCGCCAGAGGGACCGCAGGCACCCAACCGGTCCCGAGTTCAACGCATCTCAAGTCGCCCAGTTCGCCGCACCATTGCCGCGCCTGGGACACGATCCATTCGGCATTGTCAAAGCGGCTGCTCGCTTCCAGCCTCGCCAGTTCGCCGTATCTTTGCTGAAGCAGCGCATAGGCCCGCTTCCCGCCGGGCAAGCGGGCCAGCGTCGACAGTATTCCCGCGACCATCCACCAACGCATTCGCTTTTCCTCTCGTTCGGCAGTTCAGCAGCGCACCGTCTGCCTGCGGCCTGCGGTTTCTTGGGACTCATGACTGAACGTCTCACCGATCAGATCCGCCATGTCCCGGTCGGAATCGTGTTCCGCGAGCAGGGCGGCCCGCAGACGGCGGTATCGCGCCGGCCCCAACAGCCACTTGGGAAGTGACAACACGTGCTGTCGCAGCCGCTGTCGTGCAAAGCCCCCCGCTGCGAATCGCACGAGGTTCTCTGCCGTCATTCCATCGCGGACTGCCACCCGGGCGATCTGCAACGGGCCCCGGATTCGCGTGTTTCTCTGCACGTGGGACGTGAAAACGAATCGATAGCCCACCTCCCGAGCGATCCGCCGGACACGCGCGTCGACGGCGCCGTTGGGAATCGAGACGGCATCGATCGGTCCGCCGGTGATCTGCTCCAGCACCTCTTTCGAGGCACGCAATTCCTCACGAATGGAGTCCTCGGAAAGTTCACAAAGGAATCCGTGCGTTTTTGCATGCGAACCGATCTGGAATTGCGCGCGCGGCAGGTTGTGTAGCTCAGTTCTGCTCAGAAAGTGCGGTTTCCCGATCAGGTCGGTCGTCACAAACAGCATCGCTTGGGCGCCGCTCTGTTCCAGAATCGGCCCCCCCAACGCAACGCAGCCCCGCCATCCGTCATCGAACGTAATCTGGACCGGCGGTCTGGAGTGCTGCCGGCCGCCGGGAGGATGAACGCCTGCGAAATCGGGCGACGGCGGTGCGCTGCTCCCGTAGAACGCGACGAGATCGTCGAAGTTCATCACATCGAACCGTTGGCAAAGCATCCGGAGTTGTTCGCGAAACGCCGATTCTTCGACGAAGTAGCGGGTGATCGACGGGCTGAGATGCGCGGACTCGCAGCGACCGTCCTCCGAACCGCGCCGGTAAAGGTTGTGATACATCAGACTGACGAACGACTCACTCACGACTGCCTCCCAGCACGGGCATCGCAGCGCCGCTCGTCAGCAGAGGTGGAGTCTCGGCGTCAGCGCCGGCCATCAGGTTGTCCAGCAACGCCGCCAGTTCGCCGGCCAGGTGACGCCGTTCGAATTTGGACAAGTCCCAATCCGCACAATCGGGCCGGATGCCGCAACGATGTCGTTCGAGCAGGTCCGCCAATGCGGACGCGATGCCGGCCGGATCGTTGGGACGGCAGAGACGTGTCTCCGACAGATCGCGGACGACATCCCACAGGTCGCCCTCAGGCGCAACGACGAAAATCGGCCGGCGGGCCGCCATGTACTCGAATGTCTTGGCGTTGACGATCCGCTGCGTATGCGGACGATCGGCGTTCAGCAGCAGCAACGCGTTGGAGCGCCGCATAAGCGAGACCGCCTCATCGTGGCTGACGAACGGCATCCGCGTCACGGTGCAGGGCGCGGTATTCAGTCGATCGAGTTCCGACTCCTGTTGCTCGGTGCGCCGCCCGGCGAAGACGAGTTCCAGATTCTCAGCGAGCGCGGGCGAGGCATCCGCGAGCCTCAGCACGGCATCCACCACCGGTCCGACCGGATTGAGGTTCCATAGCGTGCCGACAAACGTAAGGCGAAATCGCCGGCCGGGTAGCATCTCAGAGTCGGCGTGCTGCGGAAAATCCGCCGAATCGAATCCATTGTAGATCCACGTGGAGTAGGCCGGACTCCCCGCCCAGCGAGCGCGTTCGGCAAGATGTTCGGCGCTGGAAGGCGTCGTCGCCAGCAGGACGTCGGCGGCCTGCAGGGCGGTGTTCTGCATCCAGTGCTGCACGCGGTTTGACAGCACGCCTTGCTGCTTGTTTTCCCAGTAGGCGTTGCTGATCCCCCATTCATCGCGATAGTCGAGGATCAGCGGGAGTCCCGTCCGTTTGCTGAGAGTCGCTCCCACGAGGAGCGACGAAAACGGCGGTCCGGTGGCAATGATCGCCTGATGCGGCGTCTCGCGCAGCAACCGCATTCCCTTCCGCAGGGCCTCGGGCCGCCAGAGGATCTGTGCATCCGGTTGCAGGACCGCGTTGGCGGCGGCGCGGGCCGCGCGGCTGGCAGCGCTTCTGAGCGTCCGGGCGAACCCCTTGTGCTGCGAGACCCCGTTCGAGACGGCCGCCTTCACGGCGTAACCCGGTTCGTACGTCCTGGCGCGGCGAACTATGGTGGAATCGGGGATATCGCGGCAGAGACTCTCATCGCTGAGCGGCGCGGAAGGATTCTCGACCGTCAGCACCGAAGTGCGCCAGCCATGTTCCGGCAGGTACTTGACGAACTTCACGGCGCGCTGGACTCCCACTCCGCCCACGGGTGGGAAGAGGTAGGAGACGAAGAGCACTCGTTTTTCAGTCGTCTGTGTCATTCCATTCCGGGAAGATTACCGGGAATCGGGCTTCTCAACGTCACTCACGCCGGAACGGGCACCGGCCTTGATTTCCTATGCGATTGGTGCAACTCGTCCGGAGCGCCGCGAAGGCGCTGAAACAGCCGGGCGACGTCCGCCGCGCACTCCGACCAGGTTCGGGCGACGTAATCCGCAGCGGCTGTTCGATATCCGCCGTCGAGCAGTCGGATGATTCCCTCAGCGAGACCCGCCGCATCGCCGGACTGAACCAACACCGAAACTCGTGGGTCGGCAATCTCGCGAATGCTTCCCACATCCGTCGAAACGAACGGCGTCCCGCAGGCGAGCGACTCCCGCAACACGTTGGGCAGTCCCTCGGACCAACTGGAGAGGAGGGTCGCATCGGCCGCCCGGTACCAGTCCGGAAGATCGTCGTGTCCCACCACACCCACGAATCGCACACAGTCGCCGAGCTGTCTTTCATCAACCAGTTGCCGGACCGCAGCTTGTTCCGGTCCGGCGCCGGCCAGACACAGCAGAAACGTCCGTCCGCCGGAGCGCAGGCGGTCGCACGCATCGACCAACAGATCGAGCCGCTTGACGTCGACCATCCGGCCGACCCACAGCAGCACCGGCCGATCGTCCGGCAGGTTTAAGCGCTCTCGCAGTCCGCGCGATCGATTGGGATGAAATCGCTCCGGGTCGATTCCCTGGCGGATCGTATGTACCGACTCCGGTGCGGCGCCGAGTTCGATGACGTTCCGCTGCAAGCCGTCGCTGACGGTCATTACGGCGTCGCTATTGACCAGCACGCGTTTCACTTTTTCGCCGCGTGCCGGTTCCTTCGGAAGAATGAGCACGTCCGATCCCCCGACGATGACGGCGTGCGGCACATTCATCCGCCGGGCGGCTTTGAGTGCGGCCTCGCCGTCCGGGTGGGCCCAGTAGCTCAAGACAGCGTCAGGCTGGAAGTCGCGTTCCAGCCGCCGAATGTCACCGCGGATAGCATGCCAGTAAAACGCCCCGTATCGGGACCGAAGCATCTTTGGCGTGTACCAGTAGCAGGGTCGGGAGCAGATCAGCCCGCCGAACTCGGTTTCGTTCCTCTCGATCCGTTGTCCGCACAGCCGCCTGCGCGCGGCCTGCGTCCAGAGCCGGGGCGAAACCACGCGCACGTCGTGCTGCCGAGCCAACGCGCGGCACAACTCGTAGTTGTAGACGCCGCGCGAGGGATCCGCCTCGTCGGGAAACATCGTGCTCACGAACAGGATTTTCATTGTCGTCCGTCCGGGCCCTGAAGGGATCTCCGAAACGCCTCGTCAAATGCGACTTCCGGCCGCCAGCGCAGTTGTCGCCGGGCCTTCTCGTTGGTGAAACGTAGCTTTTTCCACATCGATGCGCTGCGATAACGGGTGATCACTCCGGGTAATTGGCCGCGCGAATAACGGTGATACCATTCGTACAGGCCGGAGAATCCGCCGATCAGGGCGCCGGGGACGCGAACAGTTCTCGGCCGGCGTCCGGCGCGACGCAACATTTTCAGCAGCCGGGCTGCCGTCGGCGGGTCGTCGTCAATCACGTTGAAGACTTCCCCTTCCAGTCCCGGCTCCATGCCGGCCAGTGCGATGGCATCGGCGCAGTTCTCGACAAAGGTGTACGGCAGCGTCTGTCCGCCGCCCATCGCGATGAGCCGCCCTCCCACCTGCACGCCGACGCGGCCGCTCAGGACGCCCCGCTCCAGCCCGAAAATCACGCCCGGTCGCACGACGACCAGCGGCAGTCGCCGCTCACGCCAGGCCTCCCAGGCCGCCTGCTCCTGCACAACCTTGCTGTACGTGTAGGGATCGCGGAGATGCGGCTCCGGCTCGACGGGCGAGGACTCATCAAGGACGGAACCGGACGGCAGCGACGCCGTGCCGTACACTCCCAGCGAGCTGATCAGCACAAACCGGCGCACTTCAACCTCGAGCGCCGCATCCATCAGCACGCGAGTCGGAATCACGGTGTTGAGAAACAATGTCGACGTGCTGCCGGTCAATCCCGCCGCGGCGTGATAGACCACATCCGCTCCCGACAGTGCGTCCACACAAGCGGAGAAGTCGGTCAATTCGGTCCGTGCCACGTCCACCTTGCGCCAGTCGTCGCCCAGGAAGTCGCGCAGACCTCCGACATTGCTGGAACGGCGAACGACACAGCGGACGCTGACCCCCTCCCGGCACAACGACTGAACCAGACGCTTTCCAAGAAACCCGGTCGCCCCGGTGACTACGGCCTGCATGACATACCTTTCCTGAGCAATCAATCAGACGGAATGGGCCAGAGAGGGACGCGACTCCGGACGGATCGATGGGCGCGGGAGGCGCTCTGCGGATCCTCGGCACTGGTCGAAAATCGCATCCATGACCCGGGTGACGCGCACTATCTCCTCGCCGGGGATGGGAGCCGGTTCCCCATGCAGGACGGCCCGGTAAAACTCGTCGAACAGCCGTCCCATGCCGGCGAAGTAGTGAATGTCACTCTTCAGAAATCGAGCCAGATTGCGGCGCAAATTGGCTCCCGCCTCCCGCCATTGCCGCCACGGCGTCTCCAGTTTGGCGAAGGCGCCCGGCAGCCGGGCCTGGCGGCGTCTCTGAATCGTCTGTCCGTCGAAATCAACCTCCAGGCAGCCGGCCGTCCCGTAAACGCGGGTGATGCGTTGCGGTTCGATTCCCGTGTCGAATGTGAGTGCGCCGGTGACGGCGTCTCCCCTCAGGTGGGCCCGCAGTTCCGTTGGAAACGTCGCTTCTCCGCGGGAGAACCAGTGCGCGTCGACGGCCGGCTCAGCGCCCGGCATCAGATCGGTGATGCGATACAGGGGATGGGAGATCACGTTGTGGAACAACCCGCCCGGGAGCCTGCGCACCCAGTGATTCGGATCTGAGACGACGAGCGCTCCGAACTGTCCGCTGAGAGGATACCCGAGCACCGATTCCACGTGGCGAACTTCGCCGATCTCTCCTGCGGCGACGCGGTCCCGGCAGTCCAGCCACACGGGATCGAATAACTGATCGTGTCCCACACAAACGAGTCGGTTGGTGCGGTGGGCCGTTGACAGGATCGATTCGACTTCTGGGGCGTCGATCGCGACCGGCTTCTCGATGTACACGTGGCAGCCCCGCTCCAGCAGGTGGACCGCCAGATCGTGGTGCGTCTGCGCGGGCGTCGCCACATGCACGACGTCGAGGCGGCTTGCGTCGAGCATTTCGTCGACATTGTCGAAGACGCCGGGAACGTGAAACCGCGCCGCCGCCTGAACGGCCAGATCGCGATGCACGTCGCAAACGGCTGCAACGTGGGCGATGTCCAGTTTGGCGATCTCCTGCAGATGCGCGTCCGCAATCTGCCCGCATCCGACGATTCCGACGCGAAGTCTTTGTCTGTCGCTCATCTTGAAGTCCGTCCGTCTCTCACGATGAATGCTTCGATTCCAAACGAGGCGTGGCATTCCGCCGTTGTCACTCAGCCGGCTGTTTTCCGTCCAGCAACTCCTGATACAAGCGCTCGTAATCGCTCACCATCCGGTTGATGTCGAAGTGCGTTTCCACGCGTTGCCGCCCGAGGTGACCCATGCCGGGCCAGAGATCCCGCTCCCGGCACATGCCCACGATCTCTGCGGCGAGTGCCTGCGGAGATTGTGGCGGGACCAGCCGCCCGGTGACGCCGTGCTCGACGATTTCAGGATTGCCCCCCACGCGCGTCGTCAGCACGGGCAATCCAACCGCCATTGCTTCAAGCAGCGTCAGCGAGATCCCTTCCGTTCGAGACGACGACACGTACAGGCCGGCTCGCTGCAGCAGTTCGGGAACGTCCGACCGCTCCCCGAGGAACTCGACCGTCTCCCGAAGCTGGAGGTCGGCGGCCAGCCTCTCCAGCATCGGCCTTTCGGCCCCGTCACCGACGATCAGCAGCTTGAGCCCGTCGACCCGGGGTCGGGCTAGGGCGGCAGCGCGAAGCAGTGTGGGAAAGTCCTTCTCCGGCGAGAGCCGCGCGACCGAAATGAGGGTTGGCGACGGCGACGGGCCGTGAAAACTGAACCGGCTCAGGTCGATGCCGTTCCATAGCGCGATCGTCTTTCGAGCAGAGAACGGATCCTGCCGTCTGCACAATGCGGCTGCATCTTCGGAGACTCCGGCCGTCCTGTCGGTCAGCCGGTTCGCCAGGAAGAACTGCAATCGCGCCTTCAGGCTGTTTCCGCAGCCGCGTCCGTGCTGCGTGTTGACGACGACCGGACAACCGGCCAGTTTCGCGCTCAGGGCGCCGTAAAACTGGGCATAGGTGTTGTGCGTGTGGACAACTGCAACTCTCTCTTCCGCAAGCAGCTTTTTCAGCATTCGGATCGCGCCGGTCTTGCCTGTCTTCGCCAGATCGACTGCATGCACGCGACAACCGAGTTCGCGAATCTCTTCAGCCGGTCCGCCCGGATCCTGCAGTGCGATGAACGTCAGGCGATAACGATCGGGATCGTGCCGACGTGCGAACTCGACCAGCAGCCGCTCCAGACCGCCGGTCTTGAGGTGCATGCTGACATGACAGACGTTCACCCGCTGCGGCGTGGACCTGGACATCCAGCGCGGGTAATTCGGCCTGGCCGGAGATACGGTCGATGCGCTCTTCATTCTGCTTCCTCCTCCGTCGCGGATCGTCGGGTTCCGCGCACGAAGCGGCGGGCCTTCCTCAGACAACCCACCAGACGATTCCGCCCGGTCGGTCTCTGATGAACCGCCCATACCAGTTCGTTCGAGTCGGTCGACAGGTTCTCTTTGTGACGTTTGTCGCCGACGAGAAAGTCATAAGCGTCGAAACCCCGCAGCAGCGCTTCCTGCATGCACAGATAGTGCGTCACGATGCCGGGACTCGGTTTCTCATCGAACGGCGCGAACCCGGACAGGTAGTCGAGCATTCGTCCCCGGTCGACGAGCAGCATCAGGCATCCGACCGTGGCCCCCTGATGCCGCACGCGAAAGAGGACGGCGCGTCGCTGAGGGACCAGCCGGACCGCCAGTTCCCGCTGAAACTCCCGGAATCGCTCGGCAGCGAACGCGCCGTGCTCTCCCGCCGATTGCCACCGCGCCTGATGGAGTTCCGTCAGTTCCGTCAGAATCTCATCTGCTTCATCGATTGACTCGGCCCACTGGATGTCGAGTTCGCCGTACTTCTTCAGCGTTCGCCGGAGTTTGGAACGCGTGCTGCGTCCCAGCCGCTCCAGCACGTCCGCTCCCGCGTCGCGCGTCGCACGCAAGTCAAAGTACCGGCTACTGCGTCGGGTCAACTCGAAACCGGCGTCATTGCGACGGCCGATCGGCAGTTCCGACTCCCTAAAACCGTCGAGATGAAGCGCGTCGAATGACGATTCCTGCAACACGACTTGGATCACACCCGACGCGAACGAATCACGAAACCGGTCTTCGACCAGGAGCGAGTTGTATTCGACGCACACGCTCTCACCGTGCCTTTCGCCTGCCGTGCCGATGTGTCGGGTCCGCAGCGGAAACGGTCCCGCATGCCGGCCGACACCCTCTGTCACGAGGCAGATGCCGCGGAGCATGCCGTCCGTTTCACCGAGGGCGACTCGCGCCGGGACAACGCCGCCGTAGTGGTTCAACCAGGTTTCCGTCCAATCGCTGGAGACCGCCAGTGGAACCTCGCCGATTCTGCGTTCGAGCTGCCGCCATCCGGCAAGATGCTCCTCAGTGATCGCTTCGATGCGGACGGTCAGCGGCGCACGTCGACGTCCCGCCGCTTGCGCCGAGACCGTCGCGACGGCGGGGGTGGAGATGAGTTCTTGTTTCAGTTCACTCAGAGGGGACATCATGCGGTTGCCTCCGTGTTCGGGTAGGTTGTGTCGATTCGTCCTCTCTGCAGCTCAAAGCGTTTCAAGATTTCGACGGCGTACCAGACGGTTCCGACGACTGCGCCGCCGCCGATCGTGACCGGGACGATCGCTCCCCATCCGGCTGGTGAGGCGTAGCGGGAAACGACTTCGCAATACACCCACAACATCGCAAGCGGCAGACAGAGCGGCGCGAGCACGGAGTGGATCAATTGAGGCAGTCGCAGGTCGAGGTGCTTCATCGCGAAGGGAAGCAGCAGCCCGAACTCGACAAGCAACATGGGAATGAGCGTCCCCCAGGCGACACCGACGATCCCCATGACGTGGATCAACACGAGCGAGAGCAACAGGTTGCCAGCGGCCTCGATCATGCCGAACAGCGCGGGACCGCGCACGTTGCCGGTCGCCATCAGCACCTGACGGACGACGGTCATGGGCTGCGACGCGATCTGCCCCGCCAGGAGAATCAGCATCACCAGGTGGCTTTCGGCGTACGTTTCTCCCATCCAGGCCAAGACTACCTGGTCGCCGAAGAAGGCCGCCCCGATCCAGAATCCGGCCGCCAGCAGCATCACCAGCGACATGCCTTTCATCAGCAGTTCCACCAGCCGGCGCTGCTCGTTGCGTGCATGACATTCGCCTGCGGCGGGCAGCACGACGTCGCCGATCTTTTCCAGCGGCGTATGCACCATCTGCACCAGCCGGGCGCCGATGTAGTAGGGCACGATCGCTTTCGCTCCGAGCACGAGGCCGATCACGATCGTGTCGGTGAAATGGATCATCTGGTCCGACAGGCCGCGCAGCGCGTTGTAGGCGCTGAAGCCGAAGCATTCCTTCAGGACGTCGCGACGAATCCATCTCGGACCGATTGAGAGAGTGGGAAACTCGCGGAACGCCAGCCAGGCAGTCAGCAGGTTCTCCAGCACGGTCACCGCCAGAAAAATCCCCGCGAGAATGACGAGACCATACTGCTGCTGCAGGAAGACAATGGTCAGCCCGAGCCGAACCAGGGCGGTGACTCCCTGCACGAAGCTGTAGAGATCAAACCGCTTCGCCGCCAGCAAAACGCCTCCGTAAACGCTGAAGACCATCCCGACGGCCAGATTCAGCCCCAGCACCAGCACCGCCGCCTGCACTTCGAAAATGGGCGTCTCTCCCCACTTGTCGAGCAGCGGACTGACGGCCGCGAATCCGCCTGCGAGCAGCAGCACAACCGTCCCCGCGGCGGCATAGACGGCGGACACGGAATTGACAACGTGATTGATCGCGGCCCATTCGCCCTTGGCGCGATGCTGCGTCACGAAACGGCAGACCGTCGGCCCGAAGCCGAGATAGAGCAGACCGGAGTAACCGGCGACGGAATTCAGGAACACCCACACGCCGTAGCCTTCCTCGCCTATGCGCCCAAGCACATACGGAACGAGGAAGAAACCGACGAGCAGTGTCACGACGTGAGCCGCCCAGCTTGCTGCAATGTTCTTCTTGATCGTCATGGTGAATTCCGTTCCGACGCCGCGGGGGACGCGCCGCTGGATTGCACTGCCTCAACGACTGCGGGACTTTCCTGCGGCTGGCGCCGACGTTCGCGCCGCCAGTTCAGGAGCGACGGAGGGACAAGCGTCGCCAGCCAGTACTTGGCGTGTAACCTGGTGGGCCGACGCATCATCGCCTGCGTCAGGTGTCGCCGGGCGGAGCGCATGTCTCGCGAGTGCACCAGCGACTGACCGTATTCCCCGTGAATCCGGCTCTCTTTGCTGCGCAGCGCTGCGCCGGCCAGTCCGGCGACTTCCGCAACCCGGCGGGCGTTCAAGAGTTCAGCCCGGATGACGCGATGCGTCTGCGACGAGAGATTGCCGGCTTCCGGAGAGTAGACGGCCAGCCGCTCCGGACAGCGGCGAATCCGCCAGCCGGCCAGCAGCAAGCGCAGCCAGAGGTTGTAATCTTCGACACACGTGAGTTCGCGATCCTCATCGAAGCCTCCCACGTCCTCCCAGGCCGACTTTCGCAGAAGGACGGTGGACGTTCCAATCATGTTGTGCGTCCAGAGCATCTCGAACGTCAGTTCGCCTTCGTATTCGCACTCGGCGAGGCAGGTGTCGGTCGGACAGTGCACGGCGCCGACGCCCGTCTCTGCGAGATACGGCAACTGCCGCTCCAGTTTCTCAGGCAGCCAGGCGTCGTCTGCATCGAGAAGTGCGATCCACTCGCTGCGGGCGAGCCGTATTCCATGATTTCGTGCCGCGCTGGGACCGGCGTTCGACTGTCGCACGAGCCTGACCGGATCACCGAACGACCGCACGATGTCGCTGGTCGCGTCGCGCGAGCCGTCATCGACGACGATGATCTCCGAGACGGGATGCGTCTGCGAGAAGACGCTCTCAATCGCCCGCGCCAAGCACGATTCCGCGTTGCAGGCGGGAATCACGGCCGAGATGGGTGGGTGGCTGGTCGACATGGTTAGAGATCAAATCGGGTCACAGGCGATTGGAACGCATCTGAAGAGCAGTTCCTCTCATCCGTAGCGGGCGAATACCTTGATGAACAGGAAACAGGCGACCAGCAGGCCGCCGCTGCAGGCAATCCAGCGGGCGGCGCTCCGCACGTGAAACGTCTGCAAGGGCGCGGGAATCGGCTGGTGGAAGCCGACGAGGTTCAAGTAGGCGGCGCAGACGCCCACGATCATGTAGGTCGGCGGCACGTAACAGCGCGAAAGCGACGCCATCCCGATACACCACGCCCCCAGGATCGCCGCGACATACGGCAGCATCCGCTTCAGTTCCGGATGCTCAATCGGAAAGCCGTCCTTCTTGATCCGGAAGATTGCGTACACCGGAAAGAAAAAGCAGCCGAAGAAGAGCGCTCCGCCGAAAAAGCCCATTTCGACGAACGCGTGGATGTACGAGTTGTGCGCGACGAGACCCGCGACGTCGGCGTATGTTCCCTCGCCGATCCCGAACGCGATGCGGAACGACTTGAGCTGCACGAGCCCGTCGCTCCAGACCTGAATCCGGTGTTGTCCCGTGCCCCCAGAAAGGTTGATATCGGCGTGGCGTCCGAGCACGACGGGCAGCGCCGCGCCGGCCAACGCGCCGAGACCAATCGCCACCTTTCCTCCGTAACGGACCGCCAGCCACACCATGCCGCCCACGCCGAACGCCAGGAGCCCGCCGCGCGAGAATGTGAAGTAGTAAGCCACGCCCATCAATGCGATCGGCGCCAACCAGACCAGCCGGATGATCCGGCTGCCACGATCGAGCAGAAAGTAACCGGAGATGATCGTTGTGACGGCAATCAGGAGCGAGAGGTCGTTGGGGTCGTGGAAGATGCCGAGCCCGCACAGGCGGAAGATCCAGACCGCGCCTCCCTCGGAATCGACTCCGTCGATCTCCGGGACGTGCCGCAGCAGCCGGGGCGCTTCCGGCGGCAGCCAGCGCTCGCGAGACTTGATTTCCTGGATGTCGTCGCGTCCCGACCATTCACTGACGAAACGGAAGTAATCCTGCAGGCTGAAAGCAACCATCGCCGTCGCGCAGAGCGCCGTGCATTTCAGGAACGTCCGCAGTCGCTCGGGTGTGTTGATGACAGACACCAGCACCGCGTAGTACAGCACGACCTTGACCATCATCACCAGGCCGTTCGCCGCCAGACCGATTTGCCCGCGGCTGACGTGCGAGGCAACCACCGCCACAATCAACCCTGCGACGCAGAGGTTGATCGGCTGCTGCACCATCGTCCTGAGCGACAGTTGATTGTGGATGCCGCGCACCGAGCACAGAATCGCCGCGGCGATCAGGTACAGGTAGAGCTGCACGCCGTGGAATGCGTCGGACAGTTCGGCGGGTCGCACGAACAGGGCCGCGTTGGCCAATAGGAACAACACGTACGCCATCAGGCTCGGTCTCGGAGTTCGGTCGGCAGGGCATTCGGCACAACCGTGAGAAAGCGCCCCGGTGCACCGCTGCTGTCCAAACTCTACACCGCCGCGCCAAGCCTGGTTGCCAGACTCCGTTCCGGCCGGTCACAACGTGCGTTGATGTTCGGCAACAAACCGGAATGAAGGAGCCCGCGCGGCATGGAGCGGGGCTCATGTGGCGTTTTCGCAACATCCGCCGCGACGGTGAGCCGCGCGGCGTCGGCCCGTGCGTTTCTCATTCCCGCAATAGCGCCGGAGATCCGGAATTCGCCTACTCCCGGACCTTTGCCACCAGCCGGTGCACCGATTCGGCGATGCGGTCCTCGATGTCTCCGGCCCAACGGAAGGCCGGCCGGCCGTATTCATACAGCCGGTACCCTCCTTCATAGCCCCCCTCTTCCCACACGCGGCGGGAGGGGATATACGCGATCATGTCGTCGGCGTACCCCATGACCCACGTCCCTTCGCCGAATTCCTGCTTGAAACGCAGGGCGTAGTCGACGACCGTTTCTGCTCCCATGCCGATGACGAGCATCTCATCCCCGAGTTGCCAGGCGTGGATCGGGTACGGGTAGGCGTCCTCGAACGACTCCCCCTCATCCAGCTTCTTGATCATGCGGGCCGCCCATCTGGCGAGAATCGCATTCGAATCGTCGATCCGGTCGCCGAGTTCCTCGCGCGTGACGACGTTTTCGTAAGCCAGCTCGACCAGTTCAAACGCCGTCCGCACGCCGACGGAGACCGGCTTGAGAGGTTGCTGAATCGCCTCCTCCACTCCGGCCGCCAGCATGTGACCGTACTTCTCGCACAACTCCACAGTCCGCCGCGGCAGCGGGTTCTGATCGCCGCCGCAGGTGTTGACGAACATCGCGGTCGTTCCGGGATGCGCCTCTTCCAGTTCCAACTGGGCGAATCCCGGATAGTCGCCGCACCACGTTTGAAAACTGAGCGTCGTCGGATGGCAGGCGTATCCGAACAGAATCGCTTCGAGCTTCCCGTGCGGACGAGTCACGGTCAGCACCGGCACGCTGTGGTCGACCGGTCCCACGAGCGGTTCGCCCCGCGCCAGCAGGTCCGGTACGTCGGCCTCGCGGTTGTTTCGCCTGTTGACGGCGAACGCGGCCTGGCCTTCGCCCATCTCCAGGCGGGCGGGCGCAAGATCGGCCAGCGCCTGTCCCACCAGTTCCACACTCCCGTCGACCATCAGGTCGGTGTATTCCATCACCAGTTCGACCTGTTGCTGGTCGACCGGATAGTAATCGACGAGGTCGTCGCCCAGGCGGGGGCCGCAGTGGTTATGCGAGAACGTGAGCATGATGTCGGCGCGCGACAGCCCGAATTTCTCCTCCACCTTCGCGAAAACACGATCGCTCATCATCTTCGGCACGCCCTGGAAGTCGCTGGTGATGAGCACCACGCGGTTCCCGTCGGCGTCTTCCAGAGCCAGCGCCTTCATCCACAAGTCGTGGAGTTTCCCGTCCGGCGGACGCCGGGTGCCGTAACCGGCCAGCCACACGGCGGTCTCCGGCGTGATCACCTTGCGGGCGACGCCCGCCAGCCAGGGAAACTCACCATCCCCAGCCTCTGCGCCGAATGCTGAGTTCCTCAACAGGCCGGGAAGGACGAAGGGACCGGCGGCGGCCGCCGAGACTCCAACAGCCTGCTGCAGAAAATCGCGTCGCGTTGTTTGCGCTTTCATGATTCTCATCCTTTATTCAGCGGGAGACTGATCTCAGGCTATCAATACGTCCTGCGACAATCCAATCGTCCCCCCGACTCCCTATCGATTTCTGCGCTCTTTCCCGCGCGCCGAGTCGCCTCCGGCACGAAGTCCACCGGACCGAACGTCGAGTGCATCAACGAATCGTTGTCTCCTGCACCAACTGCGCCCGCAACCGTGATTCGTTCGGTTCCGGAAGCGTCACGGGAGCGTCAACAGCCGGGAGGCCGGACGAATCGCGCGAGAGTTCCAACGGCGGGTCGGCGAGATCCTCCACGTAATACCGTTCGCTCGGAAAGATGTCGGCCGGATAGGTGAAGCCATCCAGCATGGCCAGCGCCGTGCAGAATGCGGAGCCGCAGGCGCTCTCCAGCATCCCGCCGACCCAGCAGGGAATTCCGGCCGCCCGGCCGACGTCGTGAATTTGTCTTGCGATCGTCAGCCCGCCGACCCGGCCCGGCTTGATGTTGAAATACCGACAACTCCCGAGGGAAATTGCCTGTTCCGCTCGCCGAACCGTGGTCAGGCTCTCATCGAGACAAACCGGCGTGCGGATCTGACGGGCGAGTTCCGCATGGTCGACAAGATCGTCATGCTGCAGAGGCTGCTCGATCATCGCGAGACCGAACTCGTCGACCTGCTTGAACAGCTCGGCGTCTTTCAGGCGGTAACCGCTGTTGCAGTCGATGTGAAACACCTGATCCGGAAACTCACGTCGCACACGCTCGAGCATCGGCGCGTCCCATCCGGGCCGGAACTTCAATTTCGTTCGCGGAAACCCGAACTCCACGGCGTCGCCGATCGCGGCAATCAGGTCGTCGACCGAATCCATGACGCCGAAGTCTGCTCCCACCGTCACAACGGTGCGGTCGGCGCCGAGCAGTTCATGCAGCGGAGACCCGCTGTGCTTTGACTTCAGCGCCCACCAGGCGGTATCGAGGGCGGCCTTCGCAAAGGGGTTTCCTTTGTACACCGCCATGCGATGCTGGAGTTCCTCGCCGGACGTGATTTTCTGACCCAGAATCGCCGGCGCCAGCCAATCGCGTGCGACGGCAAACGCTCCCCCCGCCCACTCCGGACTGTAGCAGGGCGCTGCGAACGGCGCACTTTCCCCCCACCCGTCGAGAGACCCGCTCGACATCCGGCAAAACACCGAGTGAATCGCCGCATCCTCGCCGTAGGCCGTCTTCCACGGGTAAATCAGCGGCATTGCGGCGTGAAACAGATCAATGCGGTCGATCTTCATCTCCGGTCCTTTCCAACCGGGATCGTAGCAGTCTCGCAAGGTGAATCAGAGCGGTCAGGCGTTGTGCGGCCGAAATGCGGCGGGAGGTTCGATTCGGCGAGTGTGAACGCGGCAACGAAGTCACCCTCATCAAACGCCGGCCCTCCTGAGCCCGCGGCAATAGCAATTCGCCCAGCGCAACGCACAAGCCCGCGGAGTCATCCGCGGGCTTGCGAGATTTCCGGGTTGCTGGGAACTCAGACGAGTTCCTCGATCGGCTTGCCGGTTTCGATCATGTAAACGGGACGTCCCGCCTGATTGACGAACTGAATCCGCTTGTCGATGTTGAGCACGTCGAAGACTGTCGCCATCAGGTCTTGCGGACGAATCGGCGTCGTCTTGGGCACGTCGACCTTCTCGGCCGATTCCCCAACGACTTGTCCCATCTTCAGTCCGCCGCCGGCCAGCGCCAGTGTGCTGAGCGGAGCCCAGTGGTCGCGGCCGCTGTTGCCGTTGATCTTCGGCGTGCGACCGAATTCGCCGCTGATGACCAGCAGCACATCTTCGCTCATGCCCCGCTGATCGAGGTCTTCAACAAGCGCCGCAACCGCCTGATCGACCTGCGGTGCGCGAGCATCCATGGCCTGCTTGATGTTGCCATGCATGTCCCACCCGCCGAAATTGAGCGTGACGAAGCCCGCCCCGGCCTCGCACAGCCGGCGGGCCGTGAGCAACTGCTGACCCAGACCGGGACCATAGCGGTCCGCGACTCGCGGATCTTCGTACTTGAGGTCGAAGGCCTGTTGCGAGCGACTGAGAACGAGATTGAAAGCCTGCTGTTCAAACGAGTCGAGGCCTTCCATCAGGTCGCTACGGTCGATCTCCCGATTGAGATTGTCGATGCCTTCCAGCAGTTCGCGGCGGTTATCGAGCCGGTCCTTGTCGACCACCAGCGACATGTTCCGCCGCGCCTGGCCGCCCGGATCAAACGGACCGTAGGCGGTGCCCAGAAAGGCTGGTCCGTCGCCGTAGATGCCGCCCATCCGCACGTAGGTGGGGATGCCGGTCTCGGGATGATTCGGACCGCGGACCCGGGACACAATCGAGCCGAGCCCGGGCCGTTGCGGGATTCCGCCGTTGTCCGCCAGACGGTAGTCGTAACCGGTCATGACCCAGTGGGTGCCGCCGCCGTGTCCGCTGTTCGTGTGGGCGAAGGACCGCACGAAGGCCATCTTGTCGGCCACCTGGCCCATCCGCTCAAAGTTTCCGCCGAGAGTCACGCCGGGGATCGTCGTCGACACTTCGCCGGTGACGCTGCGGTACTCGGCAGGAGCCGTCATCTTCGGGTCGAACGTTTCGACATGAGTCGGACCGCCCCCCAGCCACAGCCAGATCACCGACTTGTCCTGAGTGGGCCGGCCCTCCAGCTTCGCCTGAGCCCGGGATCTGAGCAGGTCCGGCAACGCCAACGTCCCCATCCCGAGAGATCCCACTCGCAGAAAGTCCCTTCGAGTGGCGCCTTCACAATTCCTGCTGCGACGGTTGATCTCGAAAGTCAACATGAGCGAAGCCCTCCATCATTCGGGATGCGGCGATTGCACCGTGATTGTTGCTGCGATGGACGGTTCGACCGATTCCGTCTCGAACCGTCAAGCAGTCAACAGATCAGCGAATCCTGATTCGTCCCGATTCTAATGTTCGCGTGCGCGCCCCTGCAAGCGCAAAGCGTTTGCCGGCCTCCTCCACTGCCGTTTCTCAGCCCTCGCCGACAGGCACGACCGTCACTTACGCGTCTTGTCCGAGGCGTGAATCGCCTCCCTGCCGAAACCGCCTCCGGCGCGCGAAATCGCGGCAGTTCCCCCGCACGTGGAAAACTGCCGCGATCGGCTGATCTCGTCTCAAAGAAGTTCAGTTGAGTGTCTCTTCTCCCTGCTTCCAGTTGCAGGGGCAGAGTTTGTCGGTCTGCAGGGCGTCGAGAACGCGGAGAACTTCGTCGACGTTGCGGCCGACGCTCAGGTCGTGCACGGCGCTCCAGCGGACTACGCCGTTGGGGTCGATCAGGTAAATCCCGCGATACGCCACGCCCATGTCCTCCTTCAGCACGCCGAAGGCGCGGGAGAGTTCGTGCGTCGTGTCGGCCAGCATCGGATACTTCAGATTCGCCAGATCGGAATTGCTGTCGCACCAGCCCTTGTGGGAGTAGACGCTGTCGGTGCTGGCGGTGAGGACCACGCAGTCCCGGTCCTCAAAGTCGTCGAGCGCGTTGTTGAACGCGACGATTTCGGTCGGACAGACGAATGTGAAATCGAGCGGATAGAAAAACAGGCAGACCCACTTGCCCTTGTAATCGGCCAACGAGACGTCTTGAAACTGATCGTCCGACCCGTCCTTCGTGCGATCGTAAGCCTGGACTTTGAAGTCCGGAGCCGGCTGCCCAACAGTGGCACTCATCGTTTGCATTTCCTTTCGTCACAAGCGGATCAAGACGCGCCCCATCGCGCGGCCAGTCACTCGAATCGGTTATTTCAGGGGATGTCCGTTGCCGGAGTATATCCCTGCCAAGTGCCGATTCAAGGGTCGACGACGCCGGCATTCGCCGTCGTGGGACAGGTTTCCAACCTGTCAGTGACACACAACTCTCCCGAAACCCTCGTACGACGTTGGCCAGAAACGCTGACTGCGAGCGACGCTGAAGGCGTCGCACAGCAAAGCCGGGGGTCGCGACGACAGGAGCGCACCCCCGGTCTGCGGGTGGCGCGCGCAGGAACGCTGAAGGCGTTCGACAGCCTGCTGCCGAGATTCGCACTGCCGCCCGTGCAGATGTGAGCTGCACTGATTGACGTTGTTCCGGAAGCGAGCGACAATCGAGTCTTGTGCCGACACACGCGTGAGTCAACAGATGTTCGGGAAGCACTCCATCCACCGGCGCAAGATCTTACAGGCCGGAAGCGTGGGTCTGATGGGGCTGACGCTCCCACAGTTCTTGCGTGCGCGAACGAGCGTCGCGTCCGCCGCCGTTGACGGAACGGCAACCTTCGGGCGGGCGAAGTCCTGTATTCTTCTCTTCATGTGGGGCGGCCCGGCGCATCAGGACACCTGGGACCTCAAGCCGGATGCGCCCTCGGAAGTCCGGGGCGAGTTCTCGCCGATCGCGACGCGCACTTCGGGAATTCAGATCGGCGAGCACTTCCCGTTGTTGGCGCAGCAAACCGACCGGCTGGCGATCATCCGGTCGATGACGCACCCCAACGTGGACCATCTCACCTCCACGCATTTCCTGCTGACCGGCCAGCCGCCCCCGCCGAGCGGAAACCTCGACGACGACTGGCCAAACCTGGGTTCGGTCCTCGCCAGACTCGGACGAGGCGCCGGTCCGCTGCCGCCATTTGTCTCAATGCGGCCCAAGCTGGAGAACGACGTCCCCCGCTTCGTCGAACAGAGCCACGGCCAGTTCGCCGGCTGGCTGGGAGAAACGTACAACCCGCTGACGATCGATGCCGATCCCAGCCGCCCCGATTTCAGTGTCGGGGATTTTGAACTGCAGCCTGACGTCACAACCGGCAGATTGAACGAGCGCGAAGCATTGCTGCGTGCACTGGAGACCAAGGTTTCCACAACCGGAGACGGGGCGGCCTCCGTCATGGGGGAGCACTATCAGCGTGCGTTCCAACTGCTCAACGACGCGGTCGCCGCGGACGCCTTCGATCTTTCCCGCGAGTCGGACGAAATGCGGGACCGCTACGGCCGCAATCCGCACGGGCAGTCCGTCCTGCTGGCCCGGCGATTGATCGAACGCGGCGTGCCGTTGGTGACGGCCTTCTGGCCGAACGACGGCATCAAGAACGTCAGCGTCTACTGGGACACGCACAGCCGCAATTTCGTCGATCTCAAAGACCGACTGATGCCGGTCGCCGACCGTGCCTTCACCGCCTTGCTCGACGACCTCGACGAGCGCGGCCTGCTCGATGAGACTCTGGTTATCTGGACCGGAGAGTTCGGCCGCACTCCCAAGGTCGGCCAGCGGAACAGCGACGCCGGGGCCGGAGCAGACGGCCGCGACCACTGGCCGAATTGTTTCACCACCGTCCTCGCGGGTGGCGGAGTTCCGGGGGGTCAGGTCTACGGCGCCTCGGATCGCCACGCCGCCTATCCCGCCGCCGCCCCTGTCAAGCCGGTCGATCTCATGGCGACGGTGCACCATCTCCTCGGTTTGCCGCCGGAGTTGACGCTACGGGATGCCCAGGGACGGCCGCTGGTCGTTTGCCCGGGCGACGTCGTGCGTCCGCTCGTCGGCTGAGAGCACACAACCCGGAGGGCCGGCTATGCCGGCCGGAGTTGCGGTCTTCTGCTCGAAAATCGGCCGGCAAAGCCGGCCCTACTCCTACTCCCCAAGATTCCGCCACCAGCGAATTTCATTCGCGCCGCGTTCCGCGCACGCGACGATGTCCAGCCGGCCGTCGTCGTCCATGTCGGCAATGACCACCGTGACGGCGTTGGACCAGTTGTCCTTGAGCATGTGCATTTTCCACTCGCCGCGCGGGTCGCCGCTGTTTTCAAACCAGGCGATGCGGCCCTGTGGGCTCCAGCCGGTCGCGGCGATGTCCAGATCGCCGTCCCCATCGAGGTCGCCGGCGACCGCTTCGAATCCTTGCGGAAAGCTTGCGGCGATCGTGTGCTTTTTCCACTCGCTCCCCTTCCCCGGTGCGCCGATGTTCTCGTACCACGCGACCTGATGTGATTCCGGAGAACTGTTGACCACCCCGGCGGCGATGCCGAACGCCATGATGACGTCGAGGTCGCCGTCGCCGTCGAGATCGACCGGATGCCCGTGCGCGGGGGCGACCGTCTCGTCGTCGATGACATGCTTCTTCCAATCGCCGGATTTCGGATTACCCGAGTTCTCGTACCACACAATCTGGTTGCCCGTCCGGGCGCTGCCGAGCAGGTCCGGATGACCGTCGTCATTGAAATCGGCGGCGACGATCGTGCGCGTCTCTGAAACTTCGTTCTCAATTTCGTGCCGCAGCCATTCGCTGCCGTCGCCCGGTTCGCCGACATTCTCGAACCAGTCGAACCGGTTGCCGAACCGCCAACTCGAAGCAGCCACGTCGAGGTCGCCGTCGCCGTCGAGGTCGGAGAGCGACACATCGTACGATCCCGGTACCTCCTGGGGCTGCGCGACTCGCCGCAGCGGCCAGGGTTCCGTCAACTTCTCCTTACCGGGATTCTCGAACCAGCGGATGTCCCACTTCATGTTGTCGACGATCACCACGTCCGGCCGGCCGTCGCCGTTGACGTCGCCGATGTCGTGCCGCTCCAGCCGGATCGGCTGGTCGGCCTCACCCGCGTACTTCTGAATGTACGAATGGCTGAACGTCCCATCGCCGTTGTTGACCAGCAGGTAGACATTGCTGTTCGGTTCCGCGTCGGCTGTCGTCAGATCCAGGTCACCGTCGCCATCCAGGTCGGCCGCGGCGCACGCATACGAATAGGTGTAGTTGCCAAGCAGCCTCTGTTCCGCAAACTTCAGCGGCCCCGCTTCAACGGTGATGACCGGTTGAGGTTCGGCGGTCGGCTCGCCCCGCGGATCGAGCAGCGCCGAAATGACTTGCGCGTAGACGCGGTGGCCGAAGTCGTTGGGATGATTCACGCCGTTCCCCGTCTGGTCCCAATCCTTTTTCCGCTCGAGGAAGCCGGTCCAGACCGCCGTGAGGTCGGCCAGCGCGATGCCCGGTTCGCACAGTTCCGCCAATGCATCCCGAAACTGCGGGAATAACTCGGGCTGCAGTCTCGTCCAGTCGGGGTTGCCCAGCATCGAGGCGACGAGAATGAACTCCACATCCGGCAGTTCCGCCCGAATCGCCTCGATCATCGCGGCCGTATTCTCGCCGTATTCCTTCGCGCTGCGTCCTGCGGCGTCGTTCATGCCGAACGCCAGAATCACCAGGTCCGGAGACGCTTCCACGACCTTCTCGACCTGAGTGATGCCCCAGTCGGTCGTCGTCCCGCCCACCGAAAGATTCGTTAATTCAACCGGCAACGCGAACCGGGCATGCAGATGCAGCGGCAACAACTCCGGATATGCCGGCTGATACGGCGGCGCATCGCTCAGGAACGAGGAGTTCGCTCCGGCCGAAATACTGTCGCCCAGCACAACGATCGAAAGCGGCTCTCGATTCACCAGCCGGTGCACCGACCGCGGCAGCGCGTTGACGTCGAACTCCGGCAGCGGCTGCTCCCAGTCGGCCGGTTCATGCTCGTACGTGATGCACGTCTGCATTTCGGCGTACTCGAGATTCGATCCGAAAAATATTTCACCGTCGCCGTCACGGTGCGTCAGCGCGTACTTCTGCGTCCCGGCCGGCCGCCGCAGTTCCGCCGGAGTCCGCGACGGAATCCGCGACCCCTCCGGCAGGACGATTTCCCGCGAACCGGGCGTAAAGGTGTAGTCCTTCCCCTCTTCGTACGTCACGTCGCCCGCCGAGTTGCGAACGGCGATGATCTTGCGCACGGGAAACAAGACCGACGCACTCGCTTCCTCGGAGTCGTCACTTCGGATGAACAGCACCGTCTCCCCCTCAACGACGTCCCCTTCCCAGAACGGCCGCAGCAATTCGGGCTGGTAGCTCCAGGCAGGCGTTTCCGATTCCTGGGAGAAGAGTATTGAGGCGGCGCCGGCGAACAGAAGTCCGGCCGCGACAGCGCGAAGCAAGGACAGTTCCCGACCCATGGAAAACGGTGTCTTGTGCATGAAAACTCTCGATCACCGGTGGTCTGATGAGCAGTCAATCTGGCAAACAGATCGCCTGAGGGGGTTCGTCCGGACAGCATACCGTCGGCGCGCCGTCGATGCACCGCCCGGGAGCCGCGACTCGGGATGGTACACCCCGGTCAGTGCGCGCGTTAGGATATCAGCCGCGCATTTCGTCTAGGGATGCGGCTGCAGGGCCCGGCGAAACGGGCGCGCTGGCTCGGGGCGATGACAGACGGCGGGTGACGTCATCATGGCGAGTTTGAGTTCGCATCTTGATCGGGCCGACTTGTCCACGCTCCCTCTGCCGCTTGCGCAACTCCTGCGTCGCGTGCAGAACGCAAAGACGCCTCACGAGCGGCATCAGGCGGCGTTCTATTTCTGGGAAGCGTCGCTGAAACTGATGGCGGCCGTGGCCGTCTCGTCGCTGGGGCAGACCGCGAATGGTCAGAACGGCCTGGAGGAACGGCTTCAGGTCTTGAGACGGCCGGCGCTCGGCCACTGGTGGGAGTTGCTGCGGACGGTGATCGCCTCGGAATCTGAGTCCACCGGGATTCCGTTGCTGGCCGATTTGAAAGTGGCCTTCTCGTCGAAGCGGCGGACCGACCTTCCGCGACTGGCCGGATTGAACCAGTTTCTGCAGGAGGCGTTGCAGGGACGATCGTCAACGGCGCCCGTCGTCAACCTGAACACGTTGATTGATTCCGTCATTCAGTACCGAAACCGGGAGATCGGTCACGGTGCGCTGGGCCAGAAATCCGCGGCGCACTACGAACGGGGCGCGGCCGCCTTCGCCGCAGCAGGACTCGAATTCGCCACGGCCGCCGGCCTCGGACGCGATTGCAATCTGAGATTCGTGGCCGACGTTCGATTGCTGGCCGATCGAAGGTGGCAGGCCGACCAGTTCGACCTGACAGGCGAGTCTCCGCATCGCAAGGAGCCGTTCGAGCCGCTCAAGGCGAATGGCGCTGGGCCGCCGCTGCCCCGCTGCGTCTACCTTTCTCACAACGGGAATCAGGATGCCCCGTTGCTGCCGCTTTATCCGTTTTTGACCTACGACGACGAAACGCAGGAAGTCGCGTTCTACAACGGCGCGCGGGGCCGCCATCTGGAATTTCTGGGATACACCACCGGCGTCGTCACGCGCACCGAAATGGTGGCCGAGGCGTTGTGTCCGCTGATGCGGAACGTCTTTGACGTCTCTGAGACCGACGAGGGCTCCGTTGACGATGTCTCGGAATCGTCTCCGGCCGCGGAATCCGAACCGGACGAAGAAGAGGATCAGTGGATCGGCGATTACCAGTTGATCAGCCGGCTCGACAGCGGCGGAATGGGAGTCGTCTACCGGGCCTATCAACCGGTCCTCAACCGCGACGTCGCGCTCAAATGCCTGGTGGCGTCCGGCGATCCGCGCGCCGAAGCCCGTTTTACGCGGGAGATCAAGGCGCTCGGCCGTGTGGATCATCCCCATCTGGTCAAGATCTACTCGTCCGGCGTGAGCGAGAACCGCTGGTTCTACGCGATGGAACTCATTCGAGGCGCGAATGTCGCGAGCATCTGCGACCGGATCGCCGCCGGAACGGGCGACACCGTCACCGAGAAGGACTGGCGGGAGGCGGTCTCGCGCGCCAACGACGACACTCGCGCCCGCGAGCGGCCGCTCACTCAGTCGTCGGCCGGAACAACGCTCTCCGTCGACGAGGTGGCGCACGAGTCGGATCTCAAACCGTCCGAAATCCAGCCGTTTGAAACGCAGGGAGACGTTCCGCAGTGCGGCGACGACTACATCCGCCACGTCGTGCGAATTGCGCGGCAGGTGGCGGAGGCGGTCCACGCGCTGCACCGGTCGGGCGTCATCCATCGCGACATCAAGCCGGCCAACATCATGGTCACCGGAGACGCCGACGACGCCGTGCTGATGGACCTCGGGTTGGCCCAGATGATGGACGATGCGGAGGGTCGCCTGACGAGGACGCGGCAGTTCGTCGGGACGCTGCGCTACGCGAGTCCGGAGCAGGTGCTGGCGGCCGATCAGGTCACAGTGCGTTCCGACGTCTACAGCCTGGGGGCCACGCTGTGGGAACTGCTGACCCTCCGTCCGCTGTTTGGCGCCGGCGCCGAGTTCTCCACCGTCTCGCTGATGCAGAGCATCCAGTTCAAGGAGCCGACTCGCCCCCGCAAGTATTCGCGAACGATCCCCTCCGATCTGGAAGCGATCGTCATGCGTTGTCTGGAAAAAGACCCGGATCGCCGCTACGCGGACGCGCAGGAACTGGCGCGGGATCTCGCCCGCTGGGAGCGGCACGAGGTCGTGCACGCCCAGCCGTTGACGATGAGGTACTTCGCCCGCAAGTACGTCCGCCGGCACCGTCGGCGGATCACGTTGATTGCGGCCGCGGTGTGTCTTCTGGTAGCCGGCGCGATCGGGGGCGTGTGGAAGATCAACAACCTTCGGCGACAGGCGGAGATGGCGCAATTCGACGCCGAAGTCGTCTCCGCCGATCTGGCGTTGCAGCGGGGGATCCAGTTGTGTGAGTCGGGCGATGCCGGCCTGGGGATGCTCTGGCTGTCCCATGCGCTGCAACTCGCGCCGGAGGAGTCGGCTCTCAACGACGTCATCCGGACCAACCTCGCCAGTTGGAGCGGCCAGTTGCCTCACCTCGCGGCCTGTCTTGAACACGAGGGCTGGGTGCGTTGTCTGGCCGTCAGCCCGGACGGCCGGCTGTTGGCCACCGGGAGTGAAGACGGGAGCGTTCGCGTCTGGACGATGGACGGCGGTGAACTTGCGGCGCCGGTGATGCAACACGGCTCCCCGGTCCGAAACATCGCCTTCAGCCCGGACGCCGGCCGGCTTTATGCCGCGGCCGAACAGGGGCTGATTCAGACCTGGGACCTCTCGAACGGACGCCCGGCCGCAGCCGACATCGAGCATCCCGGCAAACTTCGCGATCTCGCGCTCAGTCCGGACGGCGAGTGGCTGCTGACGGGCGGCAACGACGGCGTGGGCCGTTTGTGGAGCACTTCCGACGGAACGTTGAACGAGCGAGCGTTCCAACATGGGGCGCGGATTAACGCCGTCGGCTTCAGCGGCGACGGGCAGCGCGCCATCACGGCCGGACATGACGGATTGGTCCGGGTGTGGAACGTCGAGGGCGGGGAAGCGGCGACGGCCGCGCTCGACCACGGGGACGCCGTGTTGACCGCGGCCATCTCAGCGGACGGCTCGCGAGTTCTGGGGGGCACATTCGCAGGCATCGTCTCGCTCTGGAATCTGGAAGACGATGACCCACAGCCGCGCACCGTCAAGCATGGAGGTCCGGTCGGTTCAGTCCAGTTCGGTCCCGACGGCAAGGCGTTTCTGACCGGAAGCTGGGATTCAACCGCGCGATTCTGGAGCACCGACACGCTGGCCCAACTCGGTCCCCCGCTCCAGCATCGCAGCCAGGTGTACGCTGTGGCGGTCAGTCCCGACCGTTCCTTTGCAATCACCGGCTGCTGGGACAACGTGGCGCGATTGTGGGCGCTTCCGGAAGAACTCGGCCGAAAGCGGCATGCGGCCCACTCCGCGAATGTTCGCGCACTCGCTGCGGCTGCATCCGGCGAGTTCCTCGTCTCGGGCGGCGAAGACGGCCTTCTGCGCAAATGGAGCCTGCCCGACTTCGATCTGCTGCTTGACGTGAGTCACGATTCACCTCTCTTCGCAGGCGCCGTCTCACCGGACGGCGCCTACATGGCGGCAGCGACCCGGGCGGGAGACGTGTTTGTCTATTTGGCGTCGGACGGACGTCTGCTCGCCGGCCCGCTCGTCCACGGCAGTGAGGTGTACAGCATTGCCTTCTCGGGGGATGGGAAGACGCTGCTGACCGGCTGTTACGATGAACAATTGCGCCTGTGGCGACTGCCCGATGGAACAATGATCGGCGAACCGATTCCGCAGGCCGGTCGCGTCCAGTGCGTCGCGGCCGAGCCCGGAACAGGGCGTTTCGCCACGGCGGCCTGGGAAGGCCTGGTGCGGGTTTACGAAGCCGGCGCGGCGGACATTGTCTACGAGGTCCAGTTCGACTCCCCGGTCACGTGCGCCAGCTTTCATGCGACCGACGGCACGCTCGCCGTCTCGACGCAGGGAGGCCTCGTCAGCTTTCTCAATCGCGACGGCGAGCTGGAAGGTTCACCGCTGCGCCCCGATGGACTGGCCTGGACGGTGGAATTTCACCCCGAGTTGCCGATCGTCCTGACGGGAACGATGGGAGGGGCCGCCCAGATCTGGGACGCCGAGACCCGCCGCAGGGTCGGCGTCCGGTTCGAGCACGACGGCGCTCTCCACCAGGCCGTCTTCCTGCCCGGTCGAGCGGCGTTTGCAGTCGGGAGTTCCGACGGCGGCATCTACATCGATGAGCTGCCGCAAGATGTCGCCGGGACGCGCGAACAATTGCTCGCCTGGACTCAGGTCATGACCGGCATGGAACTCGACACGCACGGCGTGGCGCGACTGCTCGGCGGCCAGGAGTGGACCGAACGGCTCAAGACGCTCAAAGAGTCGGGGGGACGACCCGCAGTTTCGCAGTTGAAGACTCGCCCCGCAGCGATGACCGCCTCGCAGCCGCACTAACCCGACTTCACTCAGTCCCCCCGCCCGAAGTGCAGATCAATCTCCCGCAAGACCGACGCCACAGACGGCAACCGGTCCGCTGGCTCCTTCGCCAGGCATCGGCTCACGATCGCTGCGAGCCACGCCGGGACGTCGCATCGAGCCCGCGTCATCGGTGCCGGAAGTCGACCGGAGACAACCTCAGCGAGAATCTCGGGCACCGACTCTCCCACGAACGGCGGCCTGCCCGTCAGCAGCGCGTAAATCAACCCGCCGATCCCGTAGACGTCGGTCCGGACATCGGGTTCGCCGAACGTGCTCGAAACCTGCTCAGGCGCGAGATAACCGGCCGTCCCCCCGCGCGGAATATGCGGCGACTCCGGGCGAATCGTCCGCGCAAAGCCAAAGTCCGAAAGAAACACGCAACCGTCATCACGGATCAGCACATTCTCCGGCTTCAGGTCGCAGTGCAGGACTCCGGCGTCATGCGCGGCCGAAACCCCTTCCAGAACCGGCCGCACCACTCCGATCACCTCGTCGATCGTCCTCGCCTCATCATCGCGCCACTTTGAGAGGTTCTGTCCCTCGATCCACTCCAGCACCAGGAAAGGCGCGGCATCGCGCGAACGTCCCCAACCAAGCAGCGGCACAATGTTGGGATGGTGCACCCGCTGCAGAAAATGCATCTCATTCAGCATCAGCCGCACCGCGTTTTCGTCGTGCCAGAACTTCTTCCGCAGGAACTTGACAGCCGTCTCATGCCCGTCCGATCGCCGCACGCAGCGATACAGCTTGGCGAAGCCGCCCGCTCCGACCATCTCTTTCAGGTCGAAGTCGTCCAGTTCGATCGTCGGCTGAGGTTCTGCCGCCGATTCTGTCTCGTGACCGGAATGATGCAGATCGGCCCCTGTATCCGCTTGCCGCGTGATCGGTCGGAATGCATTCAACCCGCCGAGTTCGCCACGTTCCACGACCGCCTCTCTGATGCCCGCGATCGCCCTGCGAACCGTCCGCTCCGAGCAACCGAGCGCCACGGCGATCGCCGCCTGGTCTTCCCCTTGCAACGTTCGAGCCAGGATTTCCCGCTCCCTCTCCGGGAGCGCCTGCATCAGACCGGTCAGTTCCTCCTCGAGCGCGACCGCCTGCTCGGCGGTCGCATCCACCGCGGCGGCCTCAATCAGCACGGAATCGAGCGGAACCTCCCGATCCACCGATCGCCGCCCCGCCTGATGGCGACTCCCCTGCCTCGCAACCTTTCTCAGCGTGATCAGGGCCAGCAGCGGCCATAAGTCGGCTTCTTCATCGCACGACACGCGGCCGTCCGCCGCCGCCACAAAGAAGCTGCGATAAGCGGACAGGACGATGTCTTCCGGATCGATCCGCCGCGCCAGTCGCCGAGACAGCCGCGCCCGCGCCAGCGAAGTCAGCCGTACAACGTAACGGTCAAACAGCACCGCCGCTGCACGGGAGTCTCCCTCCCTCCAGGCCGCCGCCAGGTCGCGATCCGGTTGAGACGCGTCCACGGCGACCCCAATCTGCCAGATTCTCGAAAAAGTGACCGAAATGGATGTCCGGTCACCTTGTCCAACCCGCATTCACACACTGAACAGATACCACCCCACGAATGGAGGTTCCCGCAATGGCGATGGTCGTGACCCAACCCTGCTTCGGCTGCAAGTATACCGACTGCGTCGTCGTTTGCCCGGCGGAATGCTTCCACGAAGGCGAATCGATGCTCTTCATCGATCCCGACGAATGCATCGATTGCGGAGCCTGCGTCCCCGAATGCCCCGTCGAAGCCATCTATTACGAAGCCGACGTTCCCGAGGAATGGACCGGCTTCATCGAACTGAATCGACAGATGGCCCCACAATGTCCCCGAATCACCGAAAAGCAACCGCCGCTCACAGTCAGTCAGTGATCCTCCCGGGGCGGCACGCCCCAGAACGAAATGAAATGAAGTGATGGGCGTGGCCGGTCCCACAATCGATGCATTGCGCCGGGCAGGGCGTTATTCCTCCAGCGGCAATGTCACCGTCTCGCCGCTGTCCAGGCTCCGGCTCACTGCCTCGGTGAACTCCATATATTGCACTCCGGTCGCAAAGTCGGTCAGCCTTACTTCTTCCTGTCCACGGATCGCCGAAATGAACTCTTCCTCCACGCGCCACCCGCCGCGCGCCGCTGCGGGAATCTCGACTTCCCGCAGCTCGTCTTCACCCGCGCGGCCGAACAGCACCCGCTCCTTCGACCCGAACTCGACCTTGATCGTCCCCCCGCTGCCGTACAGGTGAATCTGCAGGGGAGGACCATGCAGCGCGATCCCGCTCAGGTGATACATCCCCCGCCCGCCCGCGTCGCCCGCGTCGAGTTCGGTCAGCACCTGCAGACTGTCGGGAATGTCAGGTTTCACAGACGTACCATTTTTCGCCGAAGTGCGCCGCGAAAATATCGCCCCTTGCGCGAACACCCGCAGTGGCGGGGGGCACCACCGCTGAACCGTTTCATGCATGATGCCCAGCGCCAGCACATTCTTCCCGCTGAGCGAAGACTGCTGCCGCCAATGCACCGGCTGCGAGTCGTCCCAGAAACTGTCGGTCGCACCGATCACAACCAGTTCACGCAGTTCGCCGAAATCCTCGTCGTCAATCAGCTCTTTCACGGCCGCGCCGCATTCCAGACCCAGCGGACTCGGAACAATCTGCGTCGTCAGGTCCGGATGCGCCGCCGCCGCATCGCGCATCCGCCGCGCCTCGTCGAGATTCCGCGCCATCCGGGCTTCGGTCAGCACGTGCTTCCCGGCGGCGAGCGCCGCGCACGTCACTTCGCAATGCAGGTTGGGCCACGTCCCGATCATCACGGCGTCGATCTCGTCATCTTCCACGAGCGACTTCCAGTCAGAGAACGTGCGCGGGATGTCCAACTCGCGGGCCGCTCGTTGCGTCGACTCGTCGCTGCTGTTGACGACCCCGGCGATCCCGACCCCTGCGATCTTGCGAAACCCCGGAATATGCCGCAGCCGCGTGTTGGCCCCGGCTCCCACGATTCCGATGCGAATCAGTTGTTCAACCATCGTGGACCTCACTCTGTCGAGACTCTTGTGCGAGCGCCGTCATCGTCGCCGTTTCCGCATGCGAGTTCCAGTGACGCGCCGAACGTCGATTCGTTAAGGTGAGTCAAACAGGAGCGACGCTCTTTCTTTCCATGCGCGACATGCGAGGCGACGACGCGATGACGAACAACTCCCCAAGCAACGTCTCATCCCGAAGGGAATTTCTGCAAGCGGGATTCGCAGGCGCAGCGGCGCTCGCCCTTGGTGGTGCGTCTCATGCGTTCCAGGACGACCACTACCCTCCTACGCGCGTCATCACTCGCGGACCGAGGCATCACTGGTTCGGGTACTACGATAAGCTCCAGTTCGATCCCACGTCGCGATTCGTGCTCGGAATGGAAGTGCCGTTCGAACACCGGTCTCCCACGGCGGACGACGTCATCCGGATCGGCATGGTCGACCTGGAGGACGACGACCGCTGGATCGAACTGGGAGAGAGTTCCTCCTGGAACTGGCAGCAGGGCTGCATGCTGCAGTGGCTGCCCGGCTCTGCGAATACGATTCTCTGGAACGACCGTGAAGGCGATCGCTATGTCTGCCGGATATTGAACGTGGAGACCGGCGACGGGCGGACCGTTCCTCATCCGATCTATTCCGTCAGCCCGGACGGCAAAACGGCTGTAACGCCCGATTTCAGCCGCATCGCCGCCGTCCGTCCCGGTTACGGGTACGCCGGCCTGACCGACCCCTACGCCGACGATCTCGCGCCGGACGAGTCGGGCGTGTGGCGCGTCGATCTCGAGAGCGGCCGCGCGGAGTTGATCATCTCACTCGCGCAGATCGCCGAAACCGGCGAGATTCCCAACAACCAGCCGGACGTCAAGCACTACTTCAACCACCTCCTGTTCAGCCCGGATGGATCGCGGTTCATCATGCTGCACCGCTGGCGATACCCGAACGGCCGGCGGCTGACCCGGCTGATCACCGCGAACCCCGACGGGAGCGACATCCGCGTCGTCATCCCCAACGGCTACGCCTCGCACTTCATCTGGCGCGACCCCCGGCACATCCTGTCGCAGTCGAAGGACTGGCTCGGCAACCCGGAGTGGGGGAACTTCCTGTTTTCAGATTCCGAGGCCGGAATCATCGAGGAAGTCGGGCACGGCGTCCTGAACGGCTCCGGGCATCTCAGCTATCTGCCGGGCAACGAGTGGATTCTGAACGACACGTATCCCCAGGGGCCGGAGCGCGTGCAGACTCCCCATCTCTACCATGTCGAGTCCGGCCGCCGCATCGACCTGGGGCGGTTTCCCAGTCCGCCCGAATACACCGGGGAATGGCGGGTTGACACCCATCCCCGGTTCAGCCCGGACGCCCGATACGTCTGCATCGACTCACCGTACCAGGATGAAGGACGGCAACTGCACCTGATCGAGATCGGTGATCTGATCGGCTGAGACGCGTCGCCGCCGAATAACGCATTCTGTCCGAGGCTGCGATTGACCCGAACCGCCGGCATCGCGAAACTTAAGTATTGTTTTCCAGGTTTCTGTTATCGTCGGGGAGATCATGTTATGAGATTCGCATCCGCCCTCGCCGGGGTCTTGGCGCTGCTGCTGGCGCTCGCCGTGTTAAGCTGGTTTGCTGCGCCGAAGCCTTCCGGCGGCGCCGTCGAGAGCCCGAACGCCGGCGAGATCACTCCGGATGAGAGCGGCGTGTACGCCGTCAATCCGTTCGATTTCAGCGAAACCGAGGGCCCCCGTCCGGTCGCCGCGATCGAGACGACAGAACACACGTTCGAGCGGATGGCGGCCGGCGAGACCGGGACGCATGCGTTCGAGATCGAGAACACCGGAGAAGCGCCGCTGAAGATCGCGATGGGGCCCAGCAGTTGCACGTGCACCATCGGCAACCTCGCCGACGATGAGCTTCCGCCCGGCGAATCCACAGAGGTCACTCTGGAGTGGACGCCCAAGGGGGCCGAACCGATGTTTACACAGCAGGCGAGAATCTGGACCAACGATCCCGCGCGTCCGGAAGTCGTTCTGAGCGTCAGCGGCGAAGTGGTGAACAGCGTCCTCACAATGCCGCAGGGGATCTGGAGCCTGGGGTCGATCCCGGACAACGAGCCGACGGAGTTTTCCGGCATCATCGCCTCTATGATCGAGGATTCCTTCGAGATCACGTCGATCGAAACCAGCCGGCCCGAGATTCTCTCCGCGAACGCCGTTCCGATGTCCGAGGAAGAATTGAGCGAGGCCGGGGCCGTCAGCGGTTATCGACTCGATTGTGAACTGCAGCCCAAGATGCCGGTCGGAAGTTTTCAAGAGATGATCACCGTGGCGACGACGCTGGAAGACAACGCCGAGTTTCAATTCGTTGTCAGCGGCCAGCGGGTCGGCCCCTTTAATCTCGTCGGTCCCGGCTGGACGCAGGCGGACCGGACGCTTCGGATGGGGCGTTTTTCTGCGGCGGAGGGGAAAACGGTTCAGCTCTCCCTGTTCACGCGCGGCCTGGCTGACGACTTCACCATCGAAGGCGTTACCGTCGAGCCGCCCGTGCTCGAAGTGTCGACTTCCGTCGATGAGGAATTCGCCGCCAAATCGTCGGGACGAAGCCGTTATCAACTGTTGATCGAAGCCCCGCCGGGAATCGTTCCGGGACGCTGGTCCGGGGACTCCGTCATTTCCGTCGAACTTCAGACAAACCACTCCGAGTTCTCCACCTTGAGCTTCAATATCGACATGCAGGCCGACTGAGTCGGAGAGCCCTGCACGTAACTGATGTCGGTCTTGTCGACGCGCCTCGGTCGCGATCCGACGGCGATTGCCCGCAAGGTGAGGTTCGCGTCGGAGGCGGGTGATCGCGCTGGTGTACGATCACCTGTGGTTCGTCACTTTTTTCCTGTCAATCATCTTTCCGCCGCTGTGTTGCGTTTGCGGCTGGCAGAAAATTCCGTGAATGGAGTCAAAGGCATGCCGCGAAAAAAAACGTCACGTTCCGGCCGCGTCGCGCTGGTGATCGCAGTGCTTGTGCTGTGTTCGGCCGGTGCGGTGGTGTATGTGATGACGCCGAGCGGCAGTTCCTCCTCGACCGACGGGACGACCGTCCCGGCAGTCACCGAACCCCCTCCGAAACCTCTGTTCGAGGGCTGGCTGGCGCCGCAGGCCGTGTTGGTCTTCACCGGCGAACAGCACGGCTACCTCGAGCCCTGCGGGTGTACGGCCGGCCAGATCGGCGGACTGGCACGTCGGGCCGATCTGATGCGTCTGCTCCAGGAAGAGAAGCAATGGCCGACAGCGAGTTTCGATCTCGGAGGCGCGCTGCGGGAGGACCGCGTCGGCCGGAAGCAGGAGTTGATGAAGTTCGAAACCACGCGGGCGGCGCTGCGGTTGATGGATTACGACGCCATGGCCTACGGACCGGAGGAGATTCGGCTGACGGCGGGAACGCTGTACGAATTGCACATGGCCGAGGAGGCGGAGGGAAACCCCTCTCCCGAATTCCTCAGCGCAAATGTTTATCTGTTCGGGGACCGGGAGACGACGGGCGAACTCCCGACGCCGGTTGAGTCGCGCGTGATTGAGGTGGGAGGAGTGAAGGTCGCGGTCACGGCCGTTCTGGGAACTTCCATCTGGAGCACGCTGTTCGCCGAGGGTCTGACGTCGGAACAGACGCTCTTCGGTTACGAGACGCCGGCCGCTGCGCTCGACCGTGTTCTGCCCGATCTGAAAGCCGAAGACCCTGATGTGCTGGTCCTGCTCTCCCATGCGACGGCCGAGGAATCGCGCGAGCTGGCGGAGGAGTTCGGCGATTTCGACCTGGTCGTCTCCGCAGGCGGACCCGAAGACGGCGCGATCGAGCCCGAGACGATCGGCGAGACGTTGTTGCTGCATCCGGGCCGCAAGGGTAAGGCGGCCGGAGTGGTTGGCGTCTATCCCGACGGCGATGAGCATGACCTGCGGTTCGAACTCGTCACGCTGGACGGCGAGCGGTTCGACCACTCGCCCGCGATCCACGCCTTGCTGGAGGAGTACGTGGCGCGGCTGGAGACGGAGCGGCCCGACCTGAGCGAACTTCCCATCGAGCATCCCCGGGGAACCGAATTCGTCGGCGCCGCCAGGTGCGGCGAATGCCACAAGAAGGCGTATGGCGCCTGGAAAAAGAGCAAACACTCCCACGCCTTTGAGTCTCTTTCCAAGGGGCGGCCGGACGACGAAAACTACATCGTCCGTACGTTCGACGCCGAGTGTCTCGCCTGCCATTCCACAGGCTGGGATCCCCAGCAGGCGCTGCGGTATACGAGCGGGTTCGTCGACGAAGAGACGACGCCGCATCTGGCGGGACAGCAATGCGAGAACTGCCACGGGCCGGGGGCCCGGCACGTGGAACTCGAAGAAGCCTTCCGGGCGGGCGGCAGCGAAACCGACGAGTTGCTTGCCGTCCGTCGCGAGTTGCAGCTCAAGAAAGACGAAGCCCGCAAGAATCTGTGCATCAAATGCCACGATCTCGACAACAGCCCGACATTCGACACGGCGGAGAAGCCGTTTGACACCTACTGGTGGCCCAAGGTCGAACATCGTGGAAAGGACTGACCGGTGGGAACGGGGACAGGACGGGTGGTCGTCGTCACCGGCGTGACGCGCGGTCTCGGTCGCGCTCTCGTCGACCGGTTCGTCGAGAGCGACTGCATCGTGTGCGGTTGTGGTCGCTCAGCCGATGCGATCGCGCATCTCGGAGAGACCTACGGCGAACCGCATCGATTCGACGCCGTGGACGTGTCGCGCGCGGGCGACGTCTCGTCGTGGGCGAATGAATTGATCGGGTCCGGGTGCGTCCCGGACCTGCTGATCAACAACGCCGGCGTGATCAATCCCGACGCCGCCTTGTGGGAGGTCGACGTCGCCGACTTCGACCGGGTGGTGGACGTGAATGTGAAAGGGGTCTTCCGCGTCATCCGGTCGTTCGCGCCGGCGATGATCGAGCGCGGTTCGGGGGTCATCGTCAACTTCAGTTCCGGCTGGGGCCGGTCGACGTCGCCGCAGGTCGCCCCCTACTGCGCCAGCAAGTGGGCGATCGAGGGGCTTTCCAGGTCGCTGGCCCAGGAATTGCCCGCGGGACTGGGATCGGTTGCGGTCAATCCGGGAGTCATCGACACGGACATGCTCCGCAGTTGCTTCGGCGCGGGAGCCGCCTCGTATCCGCGCGCCGCAGAGTGGAGCCGCCGGGCCGCTCCATTCCTGCTCAGCCTGACTGCCGAGGACAACGGAGCGTCGCTCGATGTGGGATGATTCCAACGGGCCGGTTGGCAACGCATACGGATCGCTGCGCCGACGGCGGCTGGGCGCCGTTCTCTGCCTGCTTGCGGACCTGTGCGGCGCCGGAACCGCCGCGGGTCAATGAGACGCGCTCTCGACCCGGCAGAACCGCTTCCATCGTTGCAGCCGCTCTGATCGCGCCCTTTGACTTTCTCAGGTCGGGGGCGCGATTTTGCGACGGGACGCCGGCGAACGACCGTGATGCGATTTGCCCACTGGTGTTGCGCGGCGTAGCGTTCAGCGCGCCTCTGTGCGCCGGCCGTGAGTGCGCGCTCACAGCAGCGCGACCTGCCGGCGTTGACGGTGCGCCGCGACCAGGCGCAAGCCCGTTCACGTCGCTCGCGCCGGTGGGCCGACAGACCTTTCAGGATCGTGGTTTGGAGATTCCCGATGTCATCGATCTGCATGGATCCCGCAGCCGGACCGCAGAACTCAAGGTCTGCTCTGGATCACGTCGTCAGGATTCACGATCCGGACGGCGAGAATATCCGACGCTACATGGAACTGACCGGACTGCCGTTTGGAACGCTCTGCCTTGAAAGCGGGCTGCTGACCGGCGAGTTCACCGGCAGCGAGTGCGCGCTGGTGCCGTCGGATGTTCTGGAAATGATGAGCGCCGGCGAAAGTCCACTCGTCGTCCCGCATCTCGAGTCGGGCCGGCTGTTTTACTCCGCCCGGCTCTCCGGGTGCCGCGACGGGGCGCGGTGCGCGGCCGGTTCGATCGCGCTGGACCAGCCCGGCCCGCCGTCGTCCGACGCGAACCAGTACGATCTGCTGCGGAGACTGCTCGCGCTGGCAGAGGCCGAGGTCGAGCGCGTTCGCAACGATCCCTCGCAGGAACTCGATGACCTCGCGGAACAACTCAACACCGCTTATGAGGAAATCAGCCTGATCCAGGGAATCCTGCGGGATCTGCACGTGGCACTGGACCCGGTGGAACTGGTCCATCTGTGCGTGAATCGACTGCACCGCGTGATTCGCGCGGAAGGGTGCGCCGTCCTGATCGACTCGTCGCGTCACGCGTCCGGGCTGGCGCTGGCGGGCGAGGTGAATCTCGACGAGCCGCAGTTCCGCCGCATGCTCCGTCGGATGAACGCCGCGGAACACAACTGGAGACAGCCGATGGTCAGGAATCACCTGGAGGAAACGGGAGTGAGCGCCGGTTGCCCGCACGTCCGGAACCTCGTCGTTGCTGCGATCGTGGAAGACAGGGAACCGGCCGGCTGGATCTTCGCCGTGAACAGCAGCGATCGCGACGAATTCGGCACGGTGGAAGCCAGCCTGATCAACTCGATCGCGTTGATTCTCTGCACGCACCTCAGCAATCTCAAGCTGTTCTCCGAGCAGGAGGATCTCCTGCTGGCGTTCGTGCGCTCGCTTGTTTCGACGCTGGATGCCAAAGACTCGTACACGCGCGGGCACAGCGAGCGCGTGGCGCGGGTGGCGCGGCGACTGGCGCGACAGATGGGGCTCTCGCTCCGCGAGCAGGAGGCGATCCATCTCTCCAGTCTGTTGCACGACATCGGAAAAATCGGCGTCGAAGACGCCATCCTCGGCAAACCCCACAAGCTGACGCCGGCCGAATTCCGCAAGTTGCAGCTTCATCCGGTGATCGGATACGACATCCTCAGCGGACTCAGCAACCTGGAACACATTATCCCCGGCGTCCGGCACCACCATGAAAACTTTGACGGCACAGGCTACCCGGACGGGCTCAGCGGCGAGGACATCCCGCTGATGGCGCGGATCATCGCCGTCGCCGACGGGTACGACGCGATGGGCAGCGACCGCCCCTACCGCGACGGAATGCCGCTCCAGCAGGTGGAGAGCATTTTGGCCGATGGCGCAGGCACTCAATGGGATCCCGACGTCATTGCGGCCTTCATGGCGGCGCGGCATGAAATCGCCACACTCTGGCGCGACTCGCCGGACCGTGAATAGCCCGGATTATTCGTAGCGCACGCTGCCAGCGTGCGTCACCGTTGACGTGACATCGGTGTCCAATCCGTTCGAAAAGCGCGGCGCTTTGGGAAACTTCTCGACAACCTGCTGCTTGGCAACTACTTATGGTGAACCGCGCCCTCGACGTGAATAATCCGGGATAACCGACTGCGAGCGACGCTGAAGGCGTCGCAAAGCAAAGCCGGGGGTCGCGACGACAGGAGCGCACCCCCGGTCTGCTTGTGCGCGTGCAAGAACGCTGAAGGCGTTCGACTGAAGGCGTTCGACACGCTTTGCGATGTACGCGCAAAGCCAGTGGCGCCCAACCCGTCGATTCAGGATCAAACCACCATTAGTTTCGGCGGCTGGAGCGGCAGACGGCGAACAGAGCCAGGCCGAACATCAACAGGCATGTGACGATCGGTATCGTCAGAGGTCGGCTCGACACGACGACTCGCGACCCCTGCTCGGCCGACTCTGACGTTTGCGCGTGCGCAATCGCAGACTCGAGCGCCGTCATCAAGAGGGCCGCGCATCCCGCGAGACGTGGGGACGGCCGGAGGTGACGTAGCAGATCACCCGCAGTGCCCCGCCCGCCGAGTTTGAGAATCGCCGCGCTGCATAATCGTCGAATCAATGGACTGTTTCCTTCGTGCGTTCGTGAGAATGACTGATCGTGCCGGTGGCACATCATCGCGGCGGCGTTGGCTCGGGCGCTTGCGATCGTGTGCGGCGTCTTTCGCCGCCAGGACCGCTTCCGTTGGATGGAGCACGCGTCACAGGACGTCGCTGATCGGTTGCCGCACACGGGCGAATTCCTGCAAGGGAAGCGACACGGTTTCCCAACTGGGCGAGCGCGAGCGCATCAGTTCGCAGTAGTCGTCGGCCCACACGGCGTAGAACGCGTACGCCTTTCGGCGAAACGCCCATAAGTCACCGTGCTGCGACTCATACCTGGGGCTGGTGATTTCGTAGGCGAAGACCAGAGCCGCGCGGAAATCCGGTCCGAAGACTTCCTCCCACTTGCGGAGACTGCTGAGGTCGTCCGAGGTCGCCCAGTTTTCCCAGCGAACTCCCGCGCCGTTCGCACCCGACGGAAACTTGCGCCCCTTCACGTCGACCAGAAGATTGCGGCCGCGGTCGGAATAGACGATGAAATCGAGAGACTTGAGCGTTCGATCGCTGAGCACGGCGCGCTTGGCTTCGTCGACCGCCACATACGGCCGCCGCGTGGACCGCAGGTACGCTTCGAACGCCAGATCGTAATGATTGCAGCGGAGTGCCAAATCATTGCTCCGGGGGTCACTGCGCAGAGCGCAGCGCGGCGATTTCCTGTTCGAAGTCACGGATCTTCTGCGAGTCGAGATGCTCCTCCGCGACCTGCTGCAGATCGTCGCACATCCGGTTGATGCGCATCGCTGCGACGCGGTCGCCCAGGCGCCGCGATGTCTCCACGGCGGGAGTGCGAATGGCCGTGATCAGGTCTTCGAACCTGTTGAAATCGGGCAGCGCCTTGATCTGCGCGATAAAGGTGTTCACTTCATCCCAGTTCCCGGCGTCGGCCGAACGCCGGGCCCGCGCCATCAGCACGGCTCTCCGCGCCACCGTGTCGATCAGGTCGCCTTCGAGCATCGCGAGCGCGCCTTCGACGCGCAGCCGCGCCCGGTCGCTGGGCGGGTTGAGCGTCATTTCCGGTTCGAGGCCGGGAATCATCGGCACGCGGGCCAGCACCGATTTTCCGCTGTGGACCAGCAGGTGGCGCAGCGGCTGGTCCGGAAAAGACGGAATCCGCACAACCCCCCGCCGGTCCGATGTCAGCGACAAGCGGTCCTCCACAGCGTCTTCTGCGGTCGGCATCCGGTCCATGACGTCGACCCGGTAACCGGCCATCGGAATGTTCGTCGCCCCGCGGGGCGCCATGTGGAGCGCCGTGTGGTCGAACAGCGGGCGGGCTCGCATTCCGATCAACTCGACTCTCCGCCGCGCGCCTCCCAGCGGCGATCGCCGGAACGTCGAAACTACGCTGCACCGCAGGCGGGCGCGATCGACCGCTTCCACGCGCAGAAACGTCCACGGGACATGCTGCAATTGTCTCAGCTCACGTTGCCGGTTGAGATAGCGGAAATAGGTCGTCAGGTAATCCCCCTCGCGAAACGGCTGTGAATCCGGGTCCGGCGTCAGGTATTCCCCCGCCCGGATCAGCAGATCGACGCCCGCGTCGTCGACGCTCGTTGCCAGAGCGATGGGGCGAAACAGGTCGTGGATCAAATCAGCGGCGAGATCTCCGACGAGACGGCGATCGTAGGTCGTTCGCGACAGCGTGGGGCCTGCGGACCGGCTGTTGCGATCCCACTCGCGGGCGAACGCCAGGTAGGCGCCGTCCCGGCGCGCGATCCCCGTCAGGAAAACTTTATCCGCATCGGTCGGCAGATAGGCGGCGTTGAGTTCGTCGTCGGTCCGCCGCGACAGCACGTCGCTCGCCACCGGCGCCCAGCCCCGCGTCTGTTCGATGGAAACGTCCCACATCTGCCCGAAGCGGACCTGCAGCCGAGCTTCCACCGTCTCCTGCAGACTTGCGGCGAATGCGTTACCGAATTCCGGACGATTCTCCACGGCGAACGACACGAGCACCCGGTAGGGACGCTGCTCGAACGGCAGTTCGGCGGCCGCCGGCTCTGCGTCCGGGTCGCCTGCTTCCGCAGACTGGGCGCTGGCCGGATCGGCAGGCGCGGGCCGCTCGTCGTCGCCGCGAGACCACATTGCCGCTGCCAGGATCAACCAGACGAACGCGCCAACGGACGGCATACGGGCCGGCGGGGCACGTCTCGCTTTGCGAATTCGGGCAATGTCTCGGATGGCAATCAAATCGGATCACTCCGTGGGGAACCAGGCGGAAATTGTCCAGTGGTCGACATCCTGGTAGCAGTGTATGGGCTCGGCCCGGAAACCAAGGATGTTCTTCCGGATGACCATGAACTGGTCGACCTCCCACAACGGCAGGAATCGGACTTCCGACCACAACGCCTCGTGGAGCCTGCGCGTGGCTGCCAGCGAGCGTCCGAGATCCGAAGTCCGATCCAGGGCAATCAATTGTTGCTGAAGCCAGTCCGGGAAGACCGCCAGGTCGGCCATTTCGGCCGTCGGTTCGCCGGTCAGGAACGGCCAGACGTCGAGCGTCGGTTCGACAAGCTGCAGCGTCCGGTAGTGCAGATCCCACGGCGTTTGGGGGTCAGCGTCGGCCGGGATGATTTCAACCTCGATCCCGATCCGCTTCCACGATTTGATCAGTTCCTCCGCCGCGGCCCGTTCCACCGGACCGGGCGGAACATGCATCTTCAGAACGGGGATCGCTCCATCCAGTTGTCCGGCGGCCGCCAGCATCAGTGCGACCGCGGCGGAAATATCGAAGCTTCGCGGTTCCACATCGAGGCTGTTGGCAGGACTGCGCGAGGGAAACGGGCTGGTCACCACGCGGCCGTGCGCGGCATCGTAGTCCCGGAGAACGGTGTCTCTCAGAATCGAATCCCGGTCGACCGCGTAGGCCAGCGATCTCCGCAACTCCCGCACCCGCAGCGGACGGCTGTGCGGGTTTAGCTGAAGGATGTGCGTCGTCGGAATGGCGTAGGGCTGGATGAAGTACGAGGTCGCGCTGTTTTCATCCTGCTGGAGGCGGCGGAGGATCCAGTCGGGGAGATCGGGCAGCATCGACACTTCGCCCTGCTTGAGCGCCTGCAGGGCCTTCTCGTGCGAGATGTACCGGTGCTCGATCACTTCGCCGACGTGGTATTGCGGCAGCCCGTCGGGTTCGGGAATCGCGCGGCGGAAAGTCATCACGTCGGGGTCCGATCCGCTGGCGACCGGCGCAAATCCTCCCGCCGGAGTCCTTTCTCCCTCCTCGGCCGGCTCGTCCTGGAGCGACACTTCGCCGTCTGTAAGTTCCGATGCAGACGTTCTCGCCTCCATGGGGACGATCTCGTCCAGCAGCGGTTCCACGCGCGGCGGCACGCGGCGGAACCGGATCGTCAGTTCCACCGGCGTCTGAACCCGAATCGAATCGATGAACCACGCCAGTCGTTCGTCATAGAGATCGCTGCCCGGGTCGAGTCGCGTTTCCAGCAGCGATGCCAGCCGGGGAGCGTCGATCAGCGGTTGGGCTTCCCACGGTTGCCGCGACTGGCGCAGCGTAATCTGCAATCGGCGTCCGAGATCGAACGGCTCCCATTCGTCGAAGTATCGTGTGCGGTAGTAGACCGTTCCGTTGCGGAATCGGTCCTTCTCGAAGAGCGGGATTTCCGTCAATTGCCGGGCCCGCGCCTCGGCCGGTGTTTCATACGGCGAGGAGTCGACCTCGTCGGCAAGGTGTACGACGCCGACGCGCAACTGCTGGTATCGCTCAACGATCGGTCGATACCGCGCCATCAGCCCCGGCGTTCTCGGCCAGAGTTGGGCGGCCTCCCAGGCGAGATCGGCCGCTTCCGGAAGCCGCCCCGCGGCCTGCGCCTCTTCCGCCGCCGTCAGCAGGTCGTTCGTCTTCTGGGTCAACGACTCCGAATGCCGCGCAAAGACGGCATGTTGCGGATACATGTCGTCGAGGCGGAACAAGAAGTGCCGCGCCATCCTGACATTGCCTTCCGCCAGCGCATTGGAGACGAGTCCGTCGATCACGTTCCCCGCCAGGTCCGCCAGGCCGGGATATCCGGGGTTGCGCTCATTCAATTCGCCCAGTGTGACCAGCGCGCGTTCCGGGCCTCCCGCCTCCAGTCTCTGTTTCGCGTCGGCGAACAACAGGTCGTCGTACCGCTCCGCCATGCCGCGCCAGTCGTCCCACGTCCGTTTCAGGCGCACCAGCAGTTCGAACGCCGTGTCGAGCCGGCCCTCCGACACCAGCGCGTCGATTCGCCGGAGCATCAGATCTTCGTGATGCAGGAAGCGGTCGATCTTGACGATCTCGATCCGGTATTCAGGGTTTTCGAGATCCTCCGGGAGGGTGATCTCCAGGTAATTCAGGTCGTTCAACTCGTCACGGAGCCGCGTCAGCTCCTCCCCCTTCTTCCCGCGCATCTCGAGCTTCTTCTGATCGATCGCCTGCGCTCGCAACTCGAGGGTCTCGGGCCGCGGGACAATCGGCTCGCAGACGATGACTTCGGAATTCTTGAGAATCACCCAGTCGCGCGGCGGTCCGGTCAGCAGTTCCTCTGCGGTGGGGATTTCCATCTCCGCCAGCTTCGGAAGCGAGGCCTCTTCGGACTCGGCCGGCTCCGCGTCGTCAGTTTCACTTTCCTCGGTCTCGTTCTCGTCCTGACCGACCGCCGGTTGTCCACCGGCGATGAGGAAGACGGCGAGACACATCGCGATACCGGATGCCGCGAGAGAGCGAAGTTGCGATGCAGAATTGCATGCCGCTGCCGTCGCGCTCTGCGGATGGATCACGCAGCAACGCAGCCGATTTGCAAGCGAGAAAAGCATGAGTCCACCAGATCGATCAGTCGTTACTCAGGTTTGGAAATCTGCGTGACATTCACCAGGCTGCCGTCGAGCGTTGCGACAAACCATGCTCCGCCCACGGCGATCGGACCCTTCGTCACGGCGGATTCGACGTTCAACTGTGCGATCGGTTCGCCGGAGCCGGCATTGACCGCGACGATTGTGCCGTCGCCGCGTGCGAGCAGGATGCGATCGCCGACGAGGGCGGGCCGGTCTGCGACGAATGACCCGGACAAATCGAGCGGCGACGCCCATTTCGGTTGGAGGCCGTTTTCCGCGTCCAGGCAGTGGCACATCGCGTCCGCCGTTTCCACGAAGACGTTCGTACCAACGAGCCAGACCGGGCCGGACACCGGTTGTTCCATCGAGCGTTCCGCCTTGACGTCCAGATTCGCCGAGTCAAACAGACGCAGGCGTTGGTCCGCACTGGCAATGACCAGAGTTCCCTCCCCGGAGTCCCCGGTGACGTCGACCGCCGCTCCCAGTTCGCTGCGGCTGACTTCGCCCAGGTGAGAGCGGGGATTCGTCTGTCGACGGATCTGGATCAACTGGCCGGACTCCGTGACGGCGACCACTGTCTCATCATCGACCGGCAGAACCTGACGCCAGCCGGACGTTTCCGCCTGATCGCTGGGCAACGCAAAGTCCTGGATGCGCGGCAACCCCGGACCGTACGACGCCTGAAGCTTTCCGGCGACCGGGAGTATGAGTCGGTCCCCCATCACGGCCGGTTCGGCCTGCAGCGGCGCTTCGAGCGGGAACCGCCCCTCGAGTTTGGCCAACTGGGTCACGCTCCGCACCATCGGTTCTTCCCCACCGATCGCGATCGCCGCTTTTCCGCCGTCCAGTCCGACGGCGATGATGGGATCAGTCACTTCATCGTCGATCGGCACGCGGTCGGCGGCCTCGTCCAAAAAACCGCCGGCGGTCCAGTCCTTCTCTCGCACCCGGAACGTGTGTCCCGCTTCGGTGATGCACGTCAGGGATGGTTCGCCATCCTCCGTTGCGCTCCAGGCGATGATCTCCGCGCCCAGCACGACCTGCCAGTCGCTGTCGCTGAGGTCGGTGCGGTCCCGTTGGGTAAACGTGACGGCGTCGGTGAAAGGCCGTCGCCGCGCGTTGAACAGCATGCCGCCGGTGTACTGCAGCGGTTGCGAGGAAATTCCGACCGCTTGCTCGGCCTGGTCCGCTTCGAGGGCGTCGGCCGTCAATTGAAGTTTGCGGAGCGCGCTGCTGGCCATCCAGAGCTGGCGATCCGGTCCGGTCGTGAGAAAGATCGGGCTCCGCTGCGCTCCCTTCACTTCGTAGCCAGGACCGAGCACCAGCGGCGGCTGCCCTTCATCGTCGGAGACGGTAAACGCGGTCACCCGCTCATTCGTCGAGGGGACAAAAAGATCCCGACCACGAATCACCACGTCGTCGAGAACGCGGCCGCTGACGTCGGCCGACGCCGTCTCTGTAATCTGCGACGGATTCGAGGCGTTCAGCAGCCGCAGTTGCGCCGTCTGCCCGCTCCCGTTCTCCACCATCAGGACGTAGGGCCCCATGGTGAGCAACGGCGTCTCGATGGAGTCCTGTTTCTGCGACAGGAACGAGACGGCGATGCATTCGAGCGGCTGTCTCGACAGCGTGTAAACGACCTCACGGTCCCCGGCGACGACAAGGTGGGCGCCGTCGGTCAGCGCGACGGGACCGGTGACTTCCTGCGAAAACGTCAGTCTTGTCGACGCGGTTCCGGACTGAAGATCGATCTTGTACAGATGGCCGCCGCGCGTGGTGAGGTAGATCTGCCCCTCATGCAGCAGCGGCGCTCCCGAAACGTCTTCTCCGATCGGCTGCCGCCAGACGAGTTCTCCGGTGTTCTGGTTCAGGCGCACGAGTTCCCGCCGCTTCGTGTCGTACAGCACCACGCTCGGCAGGGACGACTCCCGCACAGGAAAGAAAGGAGCGTCCAACCCCACGACGCGTCTCCAGATCGGCCGTCCCGTAATCGTGTCGACTCCGTAGCAGCAGTCCTTGGCGACGACGCAGACCGCTTCGTTGACGGAGACGGCATCGGTCTCCGACCGGGCGTGGAACGCCAGGGTCAGCGGCGGAGGCGTCTCGCTTTCGGGTTCGTCGGTGAGAGCGGTCCGGTCAAGTGACTCGCTGCGAACGAGGGACCGCTCTGTTTCCAGCGTCTCCTGCAGTTTCGCTGCGAGTTTCGCATCCCCGCGATAATCCGGGTAGCGGGTCAGAAGGTCGCGGCGCGTGGCGAGGGCCAGCATCGGTTGCCCGTCCTGGATCGCCTGATCGAGCTTGGCCAGCTCCGCGTTGTACGTTTCGTTTCGCAGGATCGCGGCGGTTGACTGCCGCGCCGTCGTCGTGATGTCCTGAAAAAGCTGAGTCGTCTTGGCGTCGTCCTGATAGGTCGAAAAAACGGTCAACGCCTGCTCGGAAACCTCCAGCAGGTCGCGATTGAAGGAACGTCCGGCGGCCGCCGCCGCGCCTTGGGCGATTTCCGCCGCGCGATCGCGGACTTCAGATTCCAGTTCGGCGAAACGTTCCGAATCGCGATGCTCATTGATGTAATTGCGGAGCGCTTCCAATCCCTTCGTCCAGTCCGGGACGGCGCCGCGAATCTGCTGATCGACCTTCGCCAGATCGCGCTGAATCCGCGCCTCATCCGCCAGGGGATGATCCCGGTAGACGAGAATGAATTCGTCGAACGCCGTGATGGCCGCCGCGTACTTCTGTTCCGCAAGCAGGTCCGCCGCCACATCATAGGCCTGCTGAGTCGTTTGCCGGTTGGCAATGAAGAAAAAGGTCACGCCCAGCAGGACGAGCACGGCCGCCCCCCCGACGAGGCCCAGCACCACCGGAGAACGCAGCGAGTCTTCCTCGCCGGGGCGATGCTGCTGCCGTCTCACTGCCTCGCGCAGGCGGTCCGAAAGAGATTCTCCGGAACCCTGCTCTTCCTCCGGTTCCTCGTCGCCGCTCAGCGCGTCGGGACTCTCGTCGTCAGCCGGCGCCCGGCGCCCCTCGCGATCCGGCATCTCGCGGCGCGACGGCGTGTCGACGCGGCTCTCGGCCGCCAGCGCATCCAGCCCGCTGAGGCCTCCTCCGGAATCGTCTTCGTCGTCGTCAAGCCAATCCGCGTTGTCCGTTTCCTCGTCCGGCTCGTCATCGAGAAGGTCGCCCTCGTCGACGTCATCAGGTTCCTCGGGGGGCGGAGACTTCGACTTCGGGGCGGCCGGTGGCTTCTTTCGAGCATCGTCCGAGACGGTTTCGTCCGGCTCGTCCAGAAAGCTGGGCAATTCTCCGGTGATCGGTTTCAGCCCGAAGTCGTTCTTCTCCTGTGACTCGTCCGCCTCTGGTTTCGCGGCGCCGGGGGAGGATGCGGAATTCCCGTCCTGAAATGAGATGTCGACCGTGCCGATCCGCACAACGTCGCCGGACTTCAGCAAAGCGCGCTGCACGAGATTGCCATTCACGTCGATCGGTTCGACGCCCGCGGCCACTGCCTCGTACCCGGTCTTGTTCCAACTGACGCGGCAGTGCATCAACTCGACGTCTGCTTCGTCGATGCTGATGTCGTTCGTTTTATGGTTGCCAATCGAAACGGGTTGCTGCTTGGACAGCTCGTAGCGCTGCACGTCGCCCGTCAGATAAGCGGCTTCCAGATACGCCATGCCTCATTGCCGTCTTGCTGGTTGTAGGGGCTGCCCGGCCCGACTCGGGGGCCGTGTGTTGTTCGTCTGTTTCGTTGTCCGACTGTTTCAGAGTCTCGTGTCCGGCCGTGATTCGGATTTCCCGCGCTGCGTCCGAATTCTCACTCCTCCTCGCTTCGCTCCGTTACACGTCGAATGTGCTGCATGTTTGCCTCCATTCCGGCGTCCGTTACCGCGACGACCATCCCGTGCGTCGCCCGGTAATCGGCCCGGATCAGCATGTCGGTCCGCGGCGGAGACTCCAGCGTCGCGGCCTTCGTCAACACGTCGACCAGCACGCCGGGACCGGGCACGGGATTGTCGTCGACCAGGATTGCGTCATCGGCGGTGATCACGACTTCGATGGAATTGTCCTGAATCTCCTGCAGCGTCACCGTTTGTGCGGCGCCCTCCTCCTCCGGTTCGGGCGGCGTTGTCTGCAACGACTTCTGCAGGTCGAATGCGGCTGTGATCATGAAGAAGATCAGCAACAGGAACGTGACGTCCACCATCGGCGTCATGTCCATCTCGGCGGCCGCCAGGCCGCGTTTCCCGATCTGGAAGTCCTCCCCCTCCAGTTCGTCCTCGTCGGCCTGCCACGGGTCGATTTCGCGCAGTTCCGACCGCCACAATTCCGCCACGTCGTCAGACGCGGCTGCACCCGCGCCGGAGATGTCGGGAATCTGCGGCGCGGAGACAGCTTGCGATCGCGTGGGAGCAGGACCGATTTCGGGCGGCGCAGCCTCCGTTGGCGGCGGCGATTCGGCCGCCGGGGATTCGTCTTCCGCTGCCTCAGGTTCTACGGCAGCCGGCGGCTTCTCCGTGGCGCTCTCTTTGGCGGCCAGCACCGCCTGGGCCTCTTCCAGCGTCGGGACGCGCACCGTCTCCTCGCAGGTCGGGCACGAGACCTGCTGCCCCGCCTTCCGTCGTGTGACGCTCAGGCGCTGTCGACAATGACTGCAACGAAACTGAATCGGCATAGGGTGTTACCGCACCAACGTCCGGCGAACGATTTCGCCGGATCGTCACCGTCTGTGTTTATCCGTGATTCCCACAAAGAACTCGAGGTCTTCCACGACGTCCGCCGCCGCGCGGGCGACCTCCTCAATGTATCCCGAAGGGACGCCCTGATCGGCCTTGATGATCATCACTTTCTTGCCGGAGTCTTTTACGTACGCCGCGACTTCGTCCATCTCCACGGGGCCGTTCTTCCGATCGCCGTCGCTGAGATAGACGGCGGGGCCCCCTTCATCGGCGAACACGGTCACCGTCGCCGCCTCCTTGGAATTGACCCCCAGCCCGTGTTTCGCCGACGGCAGCGTGAGCGCCTTCGCACCCTGCATCGTGGACGTGACCATAAAGAAGATCAGCAGCAGAAAGACACAGTCGATCATCGGCGTGATGTCGATGTCTTCCTCGACTTCGGTCTTCTTCTTGAAGCCCGTCGTACCGCTGTAGAGGGACGCTCGTGCCACTGCAATATCCTCGATTCTCCTGCCGTTCGCCCTTCGGTTCCTCCGGCCGGTTCGGTCAGCTCTTCATTGCGGATTCCAGGTCGTTGAGAAACTCACTGACGTGTTCCTGGACAGAGTCGGTCAGCTTGCCCATTCGCACCTGCACCATCGAGCCCAGCATCGTCAGCGGAATGGCCACCAGTAGTCCGCACATGGTGGTAATCAGCGCGAGGCTGATCTGTTTCGATAGCTGCGACGGATCGAGCGTTCCCTGCCGCGCGGCTTCGGCAATCTTGTCGAAGGCGAGCACCATGCCGCTCACCGTGCCGAGCAGGCCCAGCATCGGCGCCGTCTTGACGATCGTACCGACCCAGGAGAAGCGGTATTCGAGGTCCGCCAGCACGTCCCGTTCGAACTTCTCCGCGAGCAGTTGCCGCAGTTTGTGCGGGCCGCGCTCTTTGTTGGCGAGGGCCACGAGAATCAGTTGCGGCGTCGCTTTGCTCCAGTACCGGGGAGAGTCGCACAGTTCCGCCACCGCTTCAAAGTCCCGCTTTTCCAATGAGGCGCGCACGTCGTCGAGAAACTGTTCCGCCGCTGAGGCGCTCGAGAATCGCTTCTGGGCGATCTTGCGGACCAGCAGGATGACGCAGAACACTCCGTACAGCGCCACCAGCGCCAGCGCGACGTAGATGACCGGCCCGGCCCAACTCAGGAGAAAACCCATAGTCGCTCGCTCACCTTCAATGAACTGAGAATTCGTGGATGTGCATTACGCGCCGCCGGCCGTCCTGCTGCGCCGCCGGAAACTCCCGTTCGCCGGCACGGCATTGCGCCCGGCCAATCGCCTCTCGTTCTCGGATCGTACACGACAATCGCTGCGTCGTCTCGAATCGAGACCCAGTCGCCGGCCGAAACGTCCACCTCAGCGGAAATACAACTGCCGGGTCACGGCGAACGAGTACCCGTTGCCCTGCGGCACGACCGTGAAGTACGTGCGCCGGATTTCTTTCACCGAACGATTGGCGTAACTCCGCTCCAACCGCGCCAATTGCTGCTCGGTCTTCTGCGGATAGAAATGCAAGATGAAGCCCCCCTGCGTGTCGACGCCCGCCCTTTCGAACAGCTTGGCGTCGGCCGCCTTCCGCTGCCCTCCCTGCCAGGACATGTACAGCCGCGCCTCGGCGTCGGTGCTCGTCACGACTCGCTTGGACGGCGGATTGCGGGTCAGGTTGGAAAGGTACACCAGTTCCTGTTTCGCAGGAAACACGGCCCCCAGTTCGATGCCGAAGTAATCAAGTTGTCGCGCATAAACGTCGATCGAACCCGACTCTGAAAAGCTGATGAACCATCGCTGCTCTCGCGGCAGGCCGCCGGTGCCGTCACCGCTCCCCAAAGGCCGCGAGCCTGTGCCTTCGTGACTGCCGGGCGTGCCGCCGGTCTGGGGATCGGTGGAGAGCACCTGCTGCACCTGTTGCGTGGCCCGATCGGAGAGTTCCACGACGCTGTCAAGCGCTTCCTCGATCTGCTGGTCGTCGATCGCCTCGTCGACCGGCGAAGCGTTCGGGATCTCTTCTTCCGGGGACTCGACGTTCAGCGTTTCGTCGATGGCGCCGTCCTCGAAGCCGCCGGGATCGTCGATGCTGACGAGCGGCACCAGCACCGGTTCCGGCGCCGGCCGGGTCGCGTACCACCAGGCGACGATGCCGAGCACCACCAGAATCAGCGCGATGACAACCGCCATCATCCCGCTGCTGACCTTGTCGTAGCGGGTGACGCGCATCACCGGTTCAGGATGTTCCGCCGGCCGCACGGGCTCGGACGGCTTCTGCTGCGGTGGAGGTTGCGTGGCTGTCGCCATGGTTGACCTTCAGAAATGTAACGCCCCGCGAGCGCCAGCCGATCTCACCGGTCGGGAGAATGCGAGTGCCGGCGTCGATGCAGTCCGGCTCTCGAGCCGCCCCGGCGGTCGAGGGACTGCAACTCAACATGACTGACCCGCGGAGTTCCCATGCTATTCCGGCCCCAGCGGACTGTCAATCACTGCGTTTTGCCGTCGCGATGGCGGCGATTGCAGCCCACGAGCGGCGCCTCAAGCGGGGCGCACTGACCTCGATCGCAGCGTCCGCACGACCTCAACGACGATCGCCGTCGCGTCGGCGACCTCCTGTTCGGTATTGAATCGTCCCAGGCCGAAACGCAGGCTGGCGCGGGCCAGGCGCTCCGGGACTCCCATCGCCCGCAGGACGTGGCTCGGTTCCGGATTCGCACTCGTACAGGCGGAGCCGGAACTAACCGCCAGGCCCCTTGCAGCGACTTCGGTCATCAATGCGTCGCCGTTGACTCCCTGAAACCCGAGGTTCAGGTTGCCGGCTAACCGATCGGTCTGATCGCCATGCAGCACGACGCCGTCAAGTTCGTGCGTAATTCCCGCCAGCAGGCGGTCGCGTAATCCGCGGAGCCGCTCCATCTCTGATTGACATTCTGCTGCGGCAATCGAAATTGCTTCCGCGAAACCGACCACAAGCGGCGTTGGGACCGTGCCGCTGCGGAGGCCGTGTTCGTGGCCTCCCCCGTCGAGCAGCGGGCGAATGGGAATCGCCGGGTCGCGCTTGCGCACGAACAATGCGCCGACTCCCTTCGGGCCGTACAGTTTGTGCGCTGTGAAGCTGAGCAGATCGACCGGCAGTTCGGCCAGGTCGACCGGCATCCGACCGATCGCCTGGGACGCATCGCAATGGACGAGGACGCCCCGCTCCCGGCAACCTTCCGCAATCTCCCGCACCCGATTGACGGCACCGACTTCGTTATTCGCCAGCATGACGGACACCAGCCGCGTGCGCTCCGCGAGCGCGTCAAACACCGCCTCGGGAGCGACCCGGCCGAGGTCGTCGACCGGCACGATGGTTAACAGCGTTCCGTCACGGCGCAGTCGCCGCGCCGGATCGAGCACCGCGCGGTGCTCCGCCGCGTTGACGACGAGGCCCCCGTTCTGTGCGTGAGCTTGCAGCACTCCCTTGAGGGCGAGGTTGTCCGATTCTGTTGCGCCGCTGGTGAAGACGATCTCAACTGGTGAGCAGTTGAGCGCGGTGGCAATCCGCTCTCGCGCTTCATTGACCGCGTCGGCCGCTTCCCGTCCGAACGAATGGCTCACGCTCGCCGCGTTCCCGTACGATTCACTCCACCAGGGCCGCATCGCGCCAAAGACCCGCGGATCGACGCGGGTCGTCGCATGATTGTCCATATAGATGGAGTGCGGCTTCATCGCGGAAAATCCATCGGGAAAATCCATCGGGAAAAATCGCCGCGAAACGTCGGGACGGCCTGTTTCTGCAGTCTACTGCGAGATGAGCGGCTTGTCTTCGGGGTCGCGAAGTGAACAACTCAGAGTTGCGTCGAAGCGTCGCACGGCGAATCGCCGAAGCACGTTACAGAGACAATCGAGGCAAAGCCATTATCCCGGATTATTCATCAAGGATTTCACCACAAAGACACCGAGGATCCAGCGCGGCCTCCGCCCGAAACCCAACCACGTAGCGCACGCGCCTTGCGTGCGTCCCGTTGATCGCAGAGGTGGTTGACTACGGGCCAGCGCAAGAATTTGCGCAGGTCAACAAGATTCTGCACGTGAGTAGCACAGAGTCCCCAGCGCGGGCCTCCGGCCGAAACCCAACCGGAGACGAATCGACAGCGAGCGGCGAAGCCGCCCAAGCATGTAGCCGTGAGCGCAAGCTCATGGAAAACTTGGTGTTCTTTGTGCCTTTGTGGTCGTCCAATTGAGCACTCGAACGCTAAACGGGCTCGCAGAATGTCCGCACCACGCGAAGATTCTCACCGTGAGTAACACGGATTGGACCGATTTTCGCTGATTGCTTTCTTGTGTGTCGACGCCATGCGCGCCTGAATCGATGAGGTCTCGGCGCTGCCGCCTCATGAGGAATACCCCGCAAGATCCGTGCTGATCCGTCAAATACGCGTCCTGTTCGAGAATCCTCTGGGCCCGGTTCCTCGGCGCTGGGCCCCAGCCGAGTTGTGTGGAACGGACAGGGTTGGAGACACACTCGAGGCGGGACCACAAATGCACGCTGCAACGGCCGGTCACTTCTTTTTTCTTCAGCCGGCAGGTTGCTTGGCCCGCACGATGCGATTCCTGAGAATCCCCAGACCGCTGACTTCGAGTTCAATCACATCCCCCGGACTGATCCAGCGATCGAGTTCGAGTCCGCAGCCGCCGGGGACTGTTCCCGAGCCGATGAAGTCGCCGGGGTGGAGCGTCTCCGCTTCCGAAACGGCGGCGATGATCTCCTCGAAGGAAAAGTGCATGCGGCCGCTGTTGCCGCGGGACCATTCTTCCCCGTTGACCCGGGCAATCATCTCCAGGCCGTACGGTCGGTGGACCTCATCGCGGGTGACGAGCCAGGGGCCGATCGCGTTGCCTGTGTCGAAGTCTTTGCTCTTCGCCGGTCCGAGCCTCCCCTGCATTTCCCGCAGTTGCAGATCTCGCGCGCTGAAGTCATTGAAGATGGTGAAGCCGGCGATGTACGAAGCGGCGTCACTGACTGGAATATTCTTGCCGCGCCTGCCGATGAACACGCCGAACTCCAGCTCGAAGTCGAGCCGATCGGTGAACGACGGCCACTCGATGTCCGCATCGGCGCCGACCACGCTTGCCGGATTGCCTTTGTAGTAGATCGGGCGTTCGTACCAGACGCGAGGCGGCCGCAAGCAGCCGCGACCGAGAACGCGCGCCAGCCCGCGGTCGATCCAGGCCAGCGGGGGAAACTTCCACCCGGCCACTGTTCGCATCGCCTGGATCAGGTGTCCCTCGAACGCCAAGCAGTCGCGGATCGAGCGCGGCCGCGGAACGGGCGCCAGCAGGGTCACAGTGGACAGTTCGTCCATCAATCCGGCGGGCGCATCGCGTTCCGCTCTTTCAAGAATGTTTCGGGCCTCTTCAAGCGCGGCGGGGCCCTGTTCGAGCAGAGTCAGCATGTCGGTGAATGCGCCCGTCGGCTGTTCGAACCGTTCCGCCGCTGCTGCAAGATCGATCACAGCCTCCAGCCTGGAATCGATCGCGCCCACTCGCGGGGGGCCGCCTGCCGGCCGGATGTAGGTCACCAGTTTCATTGCGCAGCATCTTCCAGGGTCGAACAGCCGATACTCGGCCGCCATTCAATCAGATCGGGGTCCGGGCAACAAAGCAGGGCAAGCCGGCGGCGCAACCGCCGCGTCAATACGGAGCCTCATTCCGTCGGTCGAACCTGCTTCAGAGCACATCCAATCCCCGGCCAGACAACCCTATGCGCACCCCACTCCATTTCACTGTTCCCCCCGATCCAACACTCCACTCGCAAAAGCCGTGTACGTGCAAAATGCTTCCACACTGTCGCACGAGGGAGTGTGCGATTATTGTGGCATTGAGATCGCCTGTTCCTCCCCTCACGAACAAGACTTCGATGAACAAAGACGACCTGCGCGCCCTGCAGGCGCCGCTGAAGGACCGATACAAAGAGGCTCCCTCGGAAGCGCAGACGACGCTGACTGCACGGGGGACGCTCGATCTCGAACAACTCGCCTGTCGAATACCGGCAGGTCGAGGGGAGACGATCGAGGCGGGACTGCATCCGCTTGCGGGAGGAGACGGATCGTGGGCCTGCTCCGGCGACTTGCTGCTGGAATCGCTGGCGGCCTGCGCCGGAGTCACGTTGTGTGCGGTCGCAACCGCGACGGGAGCTTCCGTGACGGGAGGAGAAGTGATCGCCGAGGGGGATCTCGACTTGCGGGGGACGCTGGGCGTGAGCCGCGACGCGGATGTCGGCTTTTCCCGGATCAGGCTTCTCTTCCGCCTCAACACGACGGCGGATGATGCACAACTGAAAAAACTTGCCGAACTCACGGAGCGATACTGCGTCGTTGCGCAGTCACTCAGAACGCCGATCTCCCTCGAAATCGCACGAACGTCAGCTTGAAACGACTCGCCCCACTGCGTCATCGACCCCGAAAAGAGGCGATCTGCAAAAAAATCTAAACCGCTGAGCCATGGCCTGCGTACTCTCGGACGGAGCGTGCGCGGTTTTCTTCCGGCTCGGGGCCGCCGCAGGAGCACTGCACAGACGCACCCGGCGCACAGCCGACGCCCATTCAAACCCAGCCCGGATAACGGGCAACCACTCCAGGAGAACACCATGAAGTCCGCCTTCCTCGCCTCCGCCCTCTGTCTCGCCGCGTCCACCGCGGCGTACGCTCAGGTCGACCTGTCTTACCAGCCCAACCTGGAACCGGGCGACGTCATTCGCAGCGTGACGGAACTGAAGATGGAGCAGAATCTCGTCCTCGGCGGAATGAACGTCGACACGTCGGTTGAGAATTTCTCCGCAACGCTGGAGACGGTCGGCGAGCCGACGGCGGAGGGAAATACGCCGTTCCTGACCGAGTTCGAATACTACATCGTCAACCTCACGACTCCGGCCGGGGATTATTCGTTCGACTCCGGCAGTCCGGAGTCGGCCACGGGGGCGGGAGAACTCGAACGACTGACCGACCTCTTCACCGCTCTTTCCAAGGCGAAGTGGACAACGGTCATCGCTGACGGGCCGGAAGTCGAATCGATCGAGTTTGAAGGCGAGCCCTTCGCCGATCTGGAGGAGGATCTCGCGCGGGAGGCGAAGCCTGAGAAGTTTCGACAGGATTACGAGCAGCTCTTTGCTCGCTATCCCGACGAGCCGGTCTCGGTGGGAGACAGTTGGACCCGCACCGAAACGTCGGAACTCGGCGGCGGACAGACCTTCAAAATCGAAAAAAAGTTCACCTACGTCGGGACGGAGGAAGTGGATGGAGCGACTGTTGACAAAATCAGCGTTGAGGCGCTGAGCGTGGTCTACAACATCGGTCCCGAGAGCCCCCTGCCGCTCAAACTGGAAAAGAGCGATCTCGAAGTCAGCGACTCCGAGGGCATGATGATCTACGACCGCGAGCAGGGCCGCATTACGGACATCGAGGAGTCGATGCGCATTAAAGGGGAATTGAACTTTTCATTCGAAGTCAACGGCCAGAAGACGCCACTCCCCGGCACGATCGACCTCAAAATTGAAGGCAAACAGTCCGGGGAATTGAAGAAATAGCTGGCGGCGACACGGACCACGCGCTGCGACTGCCATATTCGGCAGCACCGTGCGATCCGGGAAAATGCGAATCTCTCCGCATCTTTCCGTGAAGCGCTGCGCCCGCATATCCGATAAGACGAGCAGGGCCCTTCGCGCTGGAAGTTTTGCGCGGAGCGAGACGCCGCCGGAGATTCGTCTTCGGCAAGGGGGAATCATAACTCCGGGCACGGCGGGGCGGCCGTGTCTCGGATCGTTCATCTGGCAACAGCGTCCTCTCAGGGCCTTGTATTCGGGTTGGCCGGACCGCAATTTCGTACGAAACCTTGCGGGATTCGCGCTGATTCGAGAACCGCTCCATCTGACAAGTTTGAATTGACGGACCACCAGGGGCGCGGAAATGGATTCCGGCCGCACAGGAAGAAGGGCGCTGCGATCAACCGCACGCGCCCGGCCTCAGGGACGTTGCTGAGGACCAGGGACGCGCTGCAGGAGACGGCCCGTATCGTCCCACGGCAGCGCCTGTTGAAGAGGGGGGACTCAGATGGCGATACGCCTCACATGCTTCGCGGTGCTCGTTTGTCCGCTGATCGTTGCAACGACTGGTTGCTCATCGTTTTCCAAGCGGATGTCGCTGGCCGGCGGAGATGCGCCCCGGCAGACTGTTTCTCCGCAGAATCTCCGGCTCATGCAACTGGCGCAGAGATACGAGCAGCAGGGGAACAGCGAGGGCGCTTTACGAATCTACCGCATTCTGCAGCAGGACGATTCGCCCACACCGCAGGTGGATGATCGAATCGCGGCATTGGAAGACGAAGGCGCGCCGGATGTTGCGACCCCCGCAACGGAGAAACCGAAACCGTTGGCGCCGATCGCAAGCGCGTCGTCCATGACCCCATCCGTTGTCAAACAGCCGGTCGTCACGGAATCGAAGTCGAATAAACCGGTGGATGACGCTGCCGGCTTCGAATCGTGGCCGCAACCGCCGGTCGCCGACAGGGCTCTCTTCGAGTCGGTTGCGATCCCCATGAGCGAAATCGCGGATGCCTCGCCGCCAACCGCCGATATCGACGAGATTCCGGAATGGGCCGGCGAGCCGTCCCCGAATTCTGAAATCGTCGCCGCCGAACCCGCCGCCCCGTTCATTGACGAGGCATGTCCGGTCGAGGTCGCGGAACAGTGCGCCTCCGATGCGATCGCTGAGGTGGCGACGACGTCCAATCCGTTTGAAGAACCGCTTGAAGCGGAACACCCCTGGGCCCGGACCGATCCAGAGACTCAGCCGCAGCCGGGCGAGAACCTGGCGGCGACGAGTCCCCCTGAGGCGAGTCCCGCCGAGGCGAGTCCCCCGGAGGCGAGTCCGGTTGCAAGAGCCGAAGCCGCCTGGGCCGGGTACGAATCGACCGGTGACGCGGATCACGCAGTCGTCGTGCTCACCGGACTCCTCACGGAACCGGAGCCTGACGTGGTGGAACTGTCGACGTTTCTGCTGGGCCGCATGGGTTCCGAGGCGCAAGCCGCTGCGGGCGATCTGACGAAACTGCGCGACAGCGCCGCAGGCAGCGCCCGGTTGCACGCCGCTGAAGCGCTGTCACGGATATCCGGCAACGACATCGAGTCGGTGGCGATTCTGGTCGACGGCCTGCTGAAAGGGGAGCCCGAATCGCGCTGGCTCTGCGCCCTGGCCCTCTCGAACGTCGGCCCCCGGCATCAGTCGCTGGCGGTCAACGCCCTGACTCTGGCTCTCAGCGACAGCGATCCGGACGTGCGTTCGGTCGCGGCGCTCGCGCTGGGAGGCGTGGGACCGGCCGCCGAACCCGCTGTGCCGCAACTCCGCGAAGCAGCGCACGATTCATCACCCGAGGTCCGGGAAGCGGCAATCACCGCGCTGGAATGCATCCGCCGCTGACTCGCACCCATCGATGCGTCTTCTCGAAGCCCCCGGGTCCCAACCCCGGGGGCTTTCTCCATTGCGGAGTCGCGAGAGTTCGGCTTGATGCGCTCATTGTGGTAGTCTGTGTGGGTCGTGCCGTTATATCCGCCGGCTCACGCCTGGCGGCTCGCCATTTGACGCAGAACTCTCAATCGCCATGAGCCAGACGCCACTGGATGGAAAACGCGTACTTTGCTTCGTCGGCAACGACTACGAAGACCTGGAACTGTGGTATCCCAAGCTCCGTCTTGAAGAGGCCGGCGCACACGTCACGGTCGCCGGCGAGGACGAGGGAGCGAACTACCACGGCAAGCACGGCTACCCCTCTGTCTCCGACGCCGCGATCGCCGACATGGAGGTGGAAGACTTCCACGGCGTCATCTGCCCGGGTGGCTGGATGCCCGATAAACTCAGGCGGATCCCCAAGGTGCTCGATCTCGTGCGGGGCTTCCATTCGCAGCAGAAGCTGGTTGCCGCGATCTGCCACGGCGGCTGGATCCCGATCTCGGCCGGCGTCTACAAGGGGGTCCGCGTCACCGGTTCGCCCGGCATCAAGGACGACCTCGTCAACGCCGGCGCGGTCTGGGAAGACGCCCCGCTCGTCGTCGACCGGCACTTCGTCAGCAGCCGGCGGCCGTCCGACCTGCCCGACTTCTGCCGCGGCATGATCGACGTCTTGCGCGAGATTCCGGCTGTGGTCTGAGTTGAGAGAATCTGTCGTCGATGACACGCCGCACTGATACAATCGGCGAACTCAACCAAGAGAAGCATAGTCCTACAAATGTCCACGACACACACGCCTCTGGCCACTGAAGGGGAGATCTGGAAGCGCCTCCTCCGACCCCAAGATAAGTCGCTCTCACTGACTGCGGCGCGGTACTTCCTCCGCCTCGAGTTTGCAGAGGAGGACAAGGAACGAATGCACGAATTGGCGGCCAAAGCCCGGAAAGGAACGCTCACCCCCAAGGAACGGGAGGAGACCCGCAATTACGAACATGTCGGCAATCTGTTGACGCTGATTAAGTCGAAAGCCCGGCAACGACTGAAGGCGGCGCGCTCCTCCAACGGCTCGAAAGACTGAGGTCTGCGTGCGACGCCAACTCCACGAACTGGTTTGGAGTCGCGCCCGTTCCCGATGTGAATACTGCCGGATGCCGCAAGAGTTCGACAGCTTCACGCACGAAATCGACCACGCGATCTCAAAGAAGCACGGTGGTCGGACGGTCGCAGCGAACTTGGTGCTCGCCTGCTTTCCCTGCAACAACCACAAGGGACCGAATATTGCCGGGCTCGACCCGGTCAGTGGCAACCTGACGCCCTTGTTCAATCCGAGACGTCACAAGTAGACGCGGCACTTCCGCTGGCAAGGATCGGAATTGATCGGCCGAACGCCGATCGGTCGCGCCACAGTCGCCGTCTTGGAGATCAACCTGTCCGAACGCCTGCTGGCGCGGCAGGCACTGATCGAAGAAGGCGTTTTTCCGCCACCGTGACCGACTGGTCCGTCAATTCTGAGGCTGTGGACGGCGACGTCGATCGAAGTGCGAATGCCGAAGCGTAGAGCACGGATTCTGCCACCGACGTACCGACAAATCGAGCTCTGACAGGGCACTCACCCGGTGATCGCCGTATACGGCCCGCCCTCGTTCTGCGTCGGGCGTTCCGGACGTCCCTTGTGGACGTAGGTCAGCAGCATGTTGTCCAGGCCGAGCAGGTACAGGATCGTGGCGTGGAGGTCGTGCACGTGCAGGCGTTCCTTGGTCGCGTGAAACCCAAGTTCGTCGGTTTCCCCGATCACCTGGCCGCCCTGCACTCCGCCGCCGGCCATCCACATCGTGAAGCCGGTCGGGTTGTGATCGCGGCCGTCCCCCTTTTCGCTCATCGGCGTGCGGCCGAACTCTCCTCCCCACACGACGAGCGTTTCGTCAAGCAACCCGCGCTGTTTCAGATCGGTGAGCAGCGCCGCGGCCGGTTTGTCGATCTCGCGGCACATCGTCGTGTGGTTCTTCTCGATCCCGCTGTGCGCGTCCCACTTGCTGCCCGAGCCTGAGTAAAGCTGGACGAACCGCACGCCCCGCTCGACCAGCCGCCGCGCCATCAGGCAGTTGCGGCGGAAGTTGATCCCCTCCGCCCCGACGTCTTTGTCGTTCAGGCCGTAAAGTTCTTGCGTCGCCTCGGTCTCTTCGGAAAGATCGATTGCGGCCGGAGCATGGGCCTGCATCCGGAATGCAAGTTCGTAGCTGCGGAGCCGAGCGTCGAGTTCGCTCAAGTGCGAACGGCCTTCCAGATGGTCGCGGTTCATCTCCGCCAGCAGATCGAGCTTCGCCCGCTGCCGCTCGTCGTCGATCCCTTCCGGGTTGTTGAGATAGCGAATCGCCTCCGGCCCGCGTTCCAGCTTCGCGCCCTGGTAACCAGCCGGCATGAACCCGGCGCTCCAGTTCCGCGGCCCGTTGACCGGGTCCGAGGCGCGGTCGGTCATCACGACGAATGACGGCAGGTTCCGGTTCTCCGTGCCGAGTCCGTAGCTGACCCACGCTCCCAGCGACGGCCGCCCGGCCAGCGGCGTTCCCGTGTTCATCTGGCAGACGCCGCCGGAGTGGTTGATGCCGTTCGTCCAGCAGGATCGGATGACAGCGATGTCGTCGACCTTGGACGCCGTGTAGGGCAGCCAGTCCGAGACCCACGTGCCGCATTCGCCGTGCTGAGCCCACTTCCGCTGCGACGCCAGCAGCGGCGACTCCACTTCCCCCATCGCCGTAATCACCCGTTTGAACCCGGCCGGCAAAGGCTGCCCCGCCAGCTCGTTGAGCAGCGGCTTGGGGTCAAACGTGTCCATGTGACTCGGCCCGCCCTCCATGAACAGAAAGATCACACTCTTCGCCCGCGCCGGCAACTGGGCCGTCCGTGCCGACGACTCCCATGCGCCCAGCGCACCCTCGACCGACAACAGATCGGCCAGCGCTACCGCCCCGAATCCAGTCCCCGCTCGCAGCAGCATCTCTCGCCGCGAGGAAAGACTCGTTGCACCGAACTCCGAACTCAAAGAATTCACAGCTTACCTCAGCATCGTACGCCTGGAGCCACACCTGATCTCTCCCGTCCATGATACATCGACACCACAGCAACTGCACCGCCACTTGCCGCTCCACTACGAATCGTCAACCAATCCCGCTCCAGCATCCTCCCCCACCCCTTTGCATATTTGCGACTCTGCCTGAGCCTCCGATCGCCTTCCGCTTCATATGGCTCAGTGTGCCCACCGGTCGGACGTTTCCCTGCCGCCGCCAACTCGAACATCCGGCCGACGTGACCCGCCTCGACGCGCTGGACCACCAGTGGCCGGGTCTGCTTGTCAGCTACATTTCCATAAGGCACTCTGCCCGACACCCTGCGTCCCTTTCTCTTCAGTGCGGCTCGCGATTCCGCCATCCGCTCACGCGTCAATTCCTTCTGAAACTCGCTGGCGGCCGCCACGGTATTGGTCATCAGCCGATTGCCGGAGGTCTGACCGTACTGTGGATCGGTGACCACGTTCAGTTCGACGCCGTGCTTCTCGAAGAAGCGGAGCAGCCTGGCGAGGTCGAACAGTTTCTGCGTCAGGCGATCGATGTGCGTGACGATCACCCGATCGATCCGGCCCGCCTCAATTTCGTGCATCAGCCGTTGCATCGCCGGTCGGTCGAGCCTCTCACTCGACTGGCCCGGGTCATCGAACCGATCCTCAAGCAACAGCCAACCGCGCATCCTGACAATGTCCGCGCACATGTCGCGTTGCACATCGCAGGATGATAAGGGGCTGCGATTGTGCCGGCATTGGCGTGTGTAGATCGCGCAGCGGAACGGCTCCGCCGAATCGGGGCGCGGGGTGAAACCGGCGGCTTTTCGCGGCCTGCTGGGCATCCCGCCAGCGTCTCATGTCAACCAGTGGGTTGCAATTGAGTCAGCCCGAATGAGAGCCTTTCTGACGGTAGCGGAAACACGCTCCCCGCTGGTTTACAGAGAACACCGGGCGCGAGAGTGTCCGGCGTTTTGCGTATATCCCGAACAGGGCATGGGATTTGGCGCGTCGACTCAACACCGCGAAGACTCTCTGGTTCGAAACGACAAACCGGGGTCCGTTCCCAACTCCCACAGTCGCCCCGTATGCCACTCGTGGTCCGTCAATCGTGAGTTCTCGGGTTGAGCGGTTCGCTCGGAAGCACGAATCCCGCAGGGTTTCGTACGGGTGAATGGTCCGGCCAATCCGATAGCCAAGCTCCGGCAGGCAGCTACGCCAACAGCGCCGCCAGCACGCCGGAAAGCACGATTCCGTCGAACGTCCCCGCGCCGCCGATCGACATCATCCCGGCCGGCACCCGCAGCAGATCCTTGAGATGAAATAAATCCGCGCCGATGACGGGCCCGGCGACGCCGGCGGTGAAGGCGATCGGCGCCAGACTCTTGCCGCCCACCTGGGGCAGCACGGCGCACACCAGCCAGGTCACGCCGACTGCCACCAGCGGCGAAATGAAGGCCGGCATCATGATGCCAATCCCTGAGACGGGACGCGCGGCGAGGTAGCAGACCAGGATATTGACGCCGCAGACGGCCCCGAGCCCGATGAGCGGGCCGGATCCCAGTCTGGCCACATTCAGAATCTGCCACAACGCAAGCACCACGGGAATCACGCAGCCCCCCACATTCACGGCGATGATCGTTTCCCGCCGCAGCCTGCGGAACTGCGGCGCCAGCATCCCGTAGTACATGACCCCCATCACAATCTCCGGCTGCGGTTCGTCGCGGGTCAAGCGATGTACGGGAATGTTGATCATCGAGCCGACAAGAATCCCGACGACGACCAGGGCTGCCACCGGCGCCGAAAGATGCAGTCTCTCCAGCGCAGTCTGCAACACCTGCACGAAGATGAAGGGCATCATGCACAACAGGCCGAGCGACAACGCCACTGCCAGGCAGCCCAAGGGCGGCAGCAATCGCGGCGGGCGAGGCTCAAAATGGCTCATACATCCCTCCGTTGGGCACGCGAATGACGTGCTCCTCGAATATCAAAGCAGGAAACATGGAAATGGAGCGGCGAAGCCGCGCCCTGACGCGGCTTCGCCGCTGCTCTCGCTCGTGTGAGAGATAGCTTAGTTTTCCGCTTATGCTGCAACCGCTGCGCGGTGCTGGGGGCTTCGCTGCGCTCCGACCCCAGCCACCCATTGGAACTCGCATTCGGTGTACCCAAACGGAACGGCTTGTTGATTTACTTTTTCGGGTCTGTGTCTGGGATGCGTTTCCCCCTTTCCCCCGCTGGCTCTTTGCGTAGAGCGAGCGCGGGGCGGGAGGCGGGGCGGGTTGCTGAGGGTTAGGGGGGATGG
>QQVO01000004.1 GCA_003388505.1 Planctomycetota bacterium | reverse complement strand
ACCAACTGGCCAGCAAGCTCTCCCCGCAGGCGGATGACATAAGTCGACCTCCGTGAGAAACGTGGAACCTCCGCAAACTCCAGCCATACTACGCACCAACCCCATATTGGAAAAGGCATTGGCCCTGGTCGTGCAATTGATCGGGATTGCGAAGGGGAGCGGTGTTCGATGAAATGGGGCGGAAGGGTTGCGCGGCGAATGAGCGATTTCGGACCAGTTCCGGACGATACGGCCCCCTCGTGGTGGTCTCGACACGGCGAATCGGTGAGCGGACTGGCCATCAGTTGCGTGGCGCATGCGACGCTGCTGCTGGCGCTGGCGCTGATCCTGTTGCCGGCGACGAAGCTGCAGGAGACGTTTTTCGTGACAACGCTGCAGCCGATGGATCATGCGCGGCAGGACGATCCGGCGCAGATGGAGATCATGCCGGAGCAATTGAAAGACGGGACGGTCGACGTTGCTCCGCAGCAGATCGACGCGCTGCGGATCAGCGATACGCCGTCGCCGGTGTCGATCGACTTCAATGACGATCGGGTGGAGCTTGAGCGCGACCTGCGGGAGATTCTGGGACCAGGGGCGGAGAGGGGGTCGGAGTATGCCGGCCGCAGCGCAGCGGCGCGGGCGGCGTTGGTGAAGGCGTTCGGAGGAACGAGCGAGAGTGAGGCGGCGGTGAGCAACGGGCTGAAGTGGCTGGCGGCTCACCAGCAGGGGGACGGGAGCTGGAACTTCAATCACATCAAGGCGGCCTGCGGCGGCGAGTGCCCGCACCCCGGAGATCTGTCGCCATGCACGATCGCCGCAACGTCGCTGGCGCTGCTGTGCTACCTGGGCGCGGGACACACGCACCAGGAAGGATCGTACCAGGAGGAGGTGGGGGGCGGGCTGGAATACCTGATCGATCAGATCAAGCCGGAGGAGTACGGCTCGAACCTCCGCGATCCGGGAAATGCGGGGATGTATTCGCAGGGGCTCGCGACGATAGTGCTGTGTGAGGCGTACGGGGTTTCCGGAGACCGGTTGTTGAGACGGCCGGCGCAGTTCGCGATCAATTACGTCCAGAACGCACAACATCCGCGGCAAGGGGGATGGCGGTACGAGTTCCGCACGCCGGACAGTCCGGGGGACACGTCGGTGGCGGGGTGGCAGATCATGGCGCTGACGAGCGGGAAGATCGCGCGGCTGAAGGTGTCGCGTCAATCGATCCGACTGGCGGCGACGTTTCTGGACAGCGTTTCACTGGAAGATGGCGCGTTCTACGGCTACACGACACCGGCGAAACGGCATTCCACAACGGCGGTCGGCTTGCTGTGCCGGATGTACCTGGGCTGGAACCGGAATCACCCCGGCATTCGGAAGGGAGTGAACTACCTGGGCACGATCGGGCCGTTGCGTCACGACATGTATTACAACTACTACGCGACGCAGGTGATGCATCACTGGGGGGGAGACGAGTGGACCAAGTGGAACGCGGTGATGCGCGAGCAGCTTGTGCAGACGCAGGAACGTAAGGGGCATGCGGCGGGGAGCTGGTCGCCGTTGAATTCGGACGGCAGTCCGCGCGACCCTCACGGCACCGCGCGGGGGGGACGCCTGTATGCGACGTGTTTTGCGATCCTGACGCTGGAGGTGTATTACCGTCATCTGCCTTTGTATCAACGCCAGGCGGTGGAGACGGATTTGCGCGTGGAGTGAGAGGGGGCGAGGAGGTGAGGATTGAGGGCGGAATGATCCGCGAGCTTACGCTGCGCGGCTCGCCAGGTGGACGCTGTGCGGCTCGGCAGGGGATTGTCTAAAAATCTCGGAAATGTGGATTGCAGAGTTCGTGGTGGACGATATACTGTCCGGTTGTACACCACCACTTCTCAGGCATTCAGCGGGACGGAATTATGGCTCCCAAGACCAAATCTGCAGCGCGGAATACGCCGAAACTGAGCGAATCGGAGCAGCTCCTTCAGAATGCGCTCGGACAGATCCACAAGACGTTCGGCGAGGGATCGATCATGCGGTTGTCCGGCACGGCCGGGACTGCGGTGGACGGCATCTCGACCGGATCGATTTCGTTGGATCTGGCATTGGGCGGCTATGGGTTTCCGCGGGGGCGGATCATTGAATTGTTCGGTCCGGAGTCGAGCGGCAAGACGACGCTGGCGCTGCACGCCGTTGCGCAGGCGCAGAAGAAGGGGGGCATCGCCGCATTCATCGACGCCGAGCACGCTCTGGATCCGGCCTGGGCGAAACGATTGGGAGTGAATCTGGAAGAGTTGCTCGTGAGCCAGCCTTCATTCGGTGAGGAGGCGCTGCAAATCGCGGAGATGCTGATCAAGTCGAACGCGGTCGACGTAATTGTGGTGGACTCGGTCGCCGCACTGGTCCCGAAGGCCGAACTGGACGGCGAGATCGGAGACAAGCATGTGGGCCTGCAGGCGCGGATGATGAGCCAGGCGATGCGCAAGTTGACGGGAGCGATCGCCAAGTCGAAGACGTGTGTGATCTTCATCAACCAGATTCGCGAGAAGATCGGCGTGATGTTCGGCAGCCCGGAAACGACTCCGGGAGGCAGGGCGCTCAAGTTCTACGCCTCTTGCCGTGTCGACGTGCGGCGGATCGCGACGCTCAAGGACGGGGAGGACTCGATCGGCATCCGGATGAAGGCGAAAGTGGTGAAGAACAAGGTCGCGCCGCCGTTCCGCGTTGCGGAGTTCGACATGCTGGCGTCGTCCGGCATCAGCCTGGAGGGAGATCTGCTCGACCTGGCGACGGCGGAGAAGATCGTCCAGAAGAGCGGCGCGTGGTTCAATTACGGCGACGTGCGGCTGGGACAGGGCCGGGAGAAGGCGCGCCAATTCCTCGCGGACGAAGTCAAGATTCGGGATGAGATTCAGGGGAAGGTGTTGCAGCAGCATCGGCATGCACCGGCCGTGATTGCGGCGGAGGAGAAAAGCGTGGAGTCGTGACGGGGGGTGCGGGCGTGACGGGCGGCGATCGTGGGGGGAGGAATCTGCTATTATCGATGGTCGGGCGGGCCGTGCGGGTTCGTTCCGGTTTTCAACCTGTCATGATCTGTTCGAGATGTCACGACTTCGATCGATGGTGTTCGCCGTAGGCGGCTCAGCAGGAGCTTCGCTCTCCCGAGGTATGCTGAGTGCCGGCGGCTTGGCGGGAGCTTCGCATTCCCGAGGTCTGCCCAGCATCGCCGGGAGGGGCGGGAGCCGCCTGGCATCGGCGGGGTTTTTGTTTCTGGCGCTCTGCAACTGCGGCATCGCGCAGGACCTCGACGCGACGGCGGCCGCGCGGGTGCTGGAGCAGGCTTTGGTGGACTGCATCGCGGACGCGGAACGGTCAGTGGCGGCGATTGCCCGCATTGAGCGACCGCCGGGCGCGTCGCCGCCGGTGCGTATTCTGGATCCGTTCGCGCTCCCCGGGGGGGACGGAGGCGAGAACCCGCGATCGCGTAATTTCATTCCGGACCACTTCGGGTCGGGTATGATCGTGGCCGACGACCAGAGTCCGGACGAGCGATACGTGCTGACGACTTATCACGTCGCTTACGGGGAAAACCGTCCGTCCGAAGACGGAGGCGGTGCAGAACGCAACGTGAAGGTCTTTGTGCGACTGGCGGGGGGTGAAGTGATCGAGGCCTCGGCCGAGCCGAAGGCGGCGGACTGGCGTAGCGATCTGGCGGTGCTGCGTCTGGACCTCGAGGCGGCCGGAGTTGATCCAACCGACGTCGTGCCGATCGAATTCGGGAGTGGGGAAGATCTGAAGAAGGGGCGGCTCGTGGTGGTGCTGGGGAATCCGTATGCGCAGGCGCGTGACGGTTCGGCCAGCGCCAGCATGGGGATGATCAGCAATACATCCCGGCGGCCGATGCCTCCGGATGATGCGCGAGGCCTGCTGAGTGATGACGCCTCGATTCATCATTTCGGGACGCTGCTGCAGATTGACTCGCGGCTGAATCTCGGGACGAGCGGGGGGTTGGTGGTCAACCTGGATGGAGAGGCGATCGGGCTGACCACGTCGCTGGCCGCACTGCGAGGCTACGAATCTTCGGTCGGCTATGCGATTCCGTTCGATGAAGAGATGCTGAAACTGATCGCCGATCTGATCGCCGGTTATGAGCTGGAATACGGATTCCTGGGAATTCATCCGCGCACCGTGGGGCAGAACGAAGCCACGTGGGACCGGGAGGAGTACCCGCAAGCGACGGCGGTGCGAGTGGCCGAACTCGCCGGACAGTCTCCGGCGGAGGAGGCCGGGCTGGAGCGGAGAGACATCATTCTATCGATCAACGGCCGGGAGGTTGTGGACGACATCGATCTCATGAGACAGATCGGCCTGCTCGGTCCGGATGCGGAGGCGGAATTGACGGTGTGGCGTGAGCGGGAGGAGGCGATCGTCCGGCTCCGGGCTCGACTCGGCAAGTGGCCGGTGTATGACGACACGAAGCTCGTGATTACGGCGACGCGGTATCCGGAGTGGCGGGGGATTCAGGTCGACTATCCGACGGCTCGCAAGAAGTACATGCCGAGCGATCCGTTGTCGGTGTATCGCCGCGCCGTTGTGGTGACATCAGTTGCGGAGGGATCGCCGGCAGATGAGGCGGGGTTGCGGGTTGGTGATTTCATCGAAGCGGTGCAGGGCGCGCACGTCGAACGTCCTGCGGAGTTCCACGCCGCGTCGGCCGATGAAGCGGGACCGCTGACGCTGAAGTTGCTCGACGGGAGCCGGAAGACGGTTGGACCTTGAGGCGGTTTGAAGCGAGATGCGGACTGCAGGCGTTGGTGGCCGGCCAGTGTGTGCATTCGAGGATCTACTGGTTGGCCGGCGCGGGTGGACAGCCGGATCGGCGGAGGGAGTCGGCCACATTGGTTCCGGCCGCGGGTCACCGCGTGCTTTGGACCAGTGACTTAACAGGTGTAGCCGGTTGAGAGGGAACTGGCGGACTTGCTCGTGCGCAGCTAACTTGTCGGCCGCAATCGTTTGCTGAGGGCCCGGTTGCCTCGCGGGCATCGGGCGGTGAACCGTCTTGCGATTGTCATTGACTGACGACTGACGCGCTGTTCGATGAGGGACGGCGCGCGGATTCTCGAGCAGCGGCGGAGTGATGAAGACCGACGAATTACGCGAGAAGTATCTGGAGTTCTTTGAGTCCAAAGACTGCGTGCGGCGTCCGAGTGACGTGCTGGTGCCGAAAGGGGACCGGTCGGTGCTGTTCACGCCGGCCGGGATGAACCAGTTCAAGAACCAGTTTCTCGGGGTTGGTCCGCTGGAGTTCACGCGGGCGACGACCTGCCAGAAGTGCCTGCGAACGGGGGACATCGGCAACGTCGGCGTGACGGCCTATCACCACACGTTCTTTGAGATGCTGGGGAATTTCTCGTTCGGGGACTATTTCAAGCGGGAGGCGATCCACTGGGCGTGGGAGTTTCTCACCGACAAGAAGTGGCTCGGACTCTCGCCGGATCGGCTCTCAGCGACGGTCTACCTGGAGGACGACGAGGCGTGGAACATCTGGGAGCAGGAGATCGGCCTGCCCTCGTCGCGCATCCGCCGGGAAGACGAACACGAGAATTTCTGGCCGGCCGGAGCGCCGAGTGAGGGGCCGGACGGCGTCTGCGGTCCGTGCAGTGAGATTTACTACCACCCGGAATCGGGGGGGAGCGAAGTCGAGATCTGGAACCTGGTGTTCACGCAGTTCAATCGCGTGGGCGAGCCGCCGGACAACCTGCGTCCGCTGCCGAAGAAGAACATCGACACCGGAATGGGTCTGGAACGGACGGCCGCCGTTTTGCAGGGTGTGGAGAGCAACTTCGAGATCGACACGCTGCGGCCGTTGTGTGAGGCGGCCGGTAATGTTGTCGGTGTGAAGTACGAGTTCGGCGGGGAGCACGGCCGGGCCTTGCGGCGCATCGCCGATCACATCCGGGCGGTGACGATGTGCGTGCATGAGAACGTGGTACCGAGCAACGAGAAGCAGGGGTACGTGGTGCGCCTGTTGTTGCGCCGCGCGTTGCTGGAGGGATTTCTGATTGGACGCCAGGATCCGTTTCTGCACGAACTCGTGCCGGCGGTCGTCGCTGCGGTGCAGGGCGGTTACCCCGAAGTGGGGGATTCGGCGAGCGCCGCCACGAACACGATTCGCGAAGAGGAAGAACAGTTCCTGGGGATCATCGAGCGCGGACTGGCGCGGTTCGAGCGGATCGTCGAGCGGTGCCGGGCGTCGGGGCAGAGCAAGGTGTCGGGCGAGGAGGCGTTTGAACTCCATACGCAAGAGGGCTTTCTGATCGAAATGACCGAGGCGATGGCGGCCCGGCACAACCTCAGCGTCGACACCGGCCGGTTCCGGAAGCTGCTCGACCAGCATCGTCAGACGAGCGGGAAGGGATCGTTTTCCGACTCGGTGATGGCCGAAGGGCCGCTGGATGCGATTCGTAAGACCGTGGGGGGCACCGAGTTTCTCGGCTACGAGGCGACGCGCGCGGAGGGAAGGATCGTCGGGGTGATCGCGGAGAAGCAGTTGGTGGAGTCGATCGAAGAAGTGGGGCACGTCGATCCGATCGCGGTTGTGCTGGACAGGACTCCGTTCTACGGCGAGGCAGGCGGTCAGGTGGGGGACACGGGAACGATTGAAACTGAAAGCGCGACGTTCGAGGTGATTGATACGCAGCGGGACGGAGAACTGCTGCTGCACGTGGGGCATTTGCGGAGCGGGACGCTGAAGGTGGGAGAGAGGGTGACGGCGACCGTGGACGACGGGCGACGGGCGGGGATCCGCAGGGCGCATTCGGCGACGCACCTGCTGCATCATGCGCTGCGGCGGACGTTGGGTGAGAGTGCGCAGCAGCGGGGTTCGAAAGTTGAGGACGACGTGCTGCGGTTCGACTTCGCGCACAAGGGGCCGCTGACGCGGGAGCAGATCATTGAGGTGGAAGACGAGATCAACAGCCGGATCGCGGAGGGAGCGGACGTCGCGACGACGGTCACCAGCCAGAAGGAGGCGAAGGAGCGGGGGGCGATGATGCTGTTCGGCGAGAAGTATCCCGATCGCGTGCGGATGGTGACGATGGGGGACTTCAGCATCGAACTGTGCGGCGGGACGCATCTCTCCAATACCGGTCAGGTGGGAATGTGCCGGATCGTCTCGGAGGAGCCTGTCGCCAAGGGGGTGCGGCGGATCGTCGCTCTGACGGGGCAGAAGGCGCTGGCAAGCGTGCGGGAAGCGGACGAGTTGCTGCGCGAGATCGCAGCGACGCTCAAGGCGCCGCAACCGCAGGATGTGCCGCGGCGGGTGGTCCAGTTACAGGAAGAGGTGAAGCAACTGAAGCAGCAGCTTGCGGCGCATGCGAAGGCTTCGGTGGCGGACGCGATCGGTGATCTCTTGGAGTCGGCCGAAGACTGCGAGGGGGTGACGATCGTCTGCAGCCGGATTGACGGGGCCGACCGGGAGTTACTGCGCGACTATGCGGATCAGATTCGATCGCGTGTGGAAGCAGCGGCGATTCTGCTGGCAGCGGAGATCGACGGCAAGGTCGCGTTGCTGGCGGCTGTGAGCAGGGATCTCATTTCGCGCGGGATCAAGGCGGGAGATTGCGTTCGTGAGGCGGCGAAGGTTGTCGGCGGAGGAGGGGGCGGACGGCCCGATCTGGCGGAGGCGGGAGGAAAGGATCCGTCAAAGATTGACGACGCACTTGCGGCAGCGCGGGAGTTGTATCGAAGTCGTCTTTCGCAAGGCTGAATTGGGCGTTCTCTGGCGGTGCGTGCGGATGAGCGCGCTTGGGTGGAGCTTGCTGGGATCGGTGTGCGATCTGGCGCGCTGCGGGGCTGCTTGGAATCAGGATCCTGCGATTGCTTGGGGGAAGCGCTCCCCTGCGGGTCGCAGCTAAACGGTCCCTCGTGACTCGTGTCGACTGATACGAAATACAGCGATTCGTTTCGCCGGGATGGCATGGGGGTTGCGTGTGTGGGCGGGTGTTCCCCACCCTGCAACGATGGAGATTCTCGATGGCTTCAGCACTCAAAGCATCGGATGTCATGCAGAGGGACGTGGTCACGACGGCGCCGGATGAGAGTCTGCAGGAAGCGCTCAGCCTGATGCTGGAGAACCATGTCAGCGGGCTGCCGGTGATCGACCGCAAGGACCGCTGCGTGGGGATCGTCTCGGCGACCGACATTCTGAATCTGGAGCGGGAGCAGGCGGAGCATTCGGAGGCGGTCGCGACGGAGGAGATGGGTTCTTACTTTGATCCCGACCGGCAGCAGTGGGAAAACATGCGGGTCGGCGGTTCATTCGACGAAATCCCGGATACGCCGGTGAGCGAAGTGATGTCGAGCGACGTGATCTTCGTGAAGCCGGGCACGCCCCTTACCGATGTGGCCGACCTGATGCTGGGGCAGGGGATCCACCGGGTGCTTGTGATGGACGAGGAGCGCTACCTCCACGGGATCATCGCGGCGATGGATTTCGTGAAGGTGTACGCCGAGAACGCTTAGAGCGGATTATTCACCACGGAGGCGCGGAGACACGGAGGGTTCGCGGAGTGGCTGGAAAAACGCTTCCCTGCGGGTCGCGGCGAAACGGCAGGCGATCAAATTCCGTATCTTGCGGTGGAGAGGTGCAAGGCTCGATGAAGAGTCCGGGCTGATGGCACTTCAAGATGGCGGAGCTTGGTCGGGTTCTTGCGCGGCCAGAACGGGGGTGGTTGTCCGCGTGCGGCTTTAATCGATGGCGAAGCGATCGATGTCGATTGAGGGGGGCTGGCCGGTGAGCAGGTCGGCGAGGACGACGGCTGTGCCGGGGGAGAGTTTGAGGCCGTCGCGGAAGTGACCGGCGGCCAGGAAGAGGTTTTCGCGATTGAGCGGCCGGCCGAGATAGGGGAGTCCCCGGAGGGCCCTCGGCCGCAGTCCGGACCAGGCTTGTTCGAAACGGCTGTCGGCCAGGGCGGGGACGACTGAGACGGCGAAGGCGATGAGACCGGAGACGGCAGTGGCGGTGTTGGCCTTGTGGAAGCCGGCGCGTTCTTCGGTCGATCCGACCAGGGTGCGGCCGTCGGGCCGCGGAACGAGATAGCGGGGGCCTTGCTCGACGACGTGCCGAATCAAGGGGCGGTGGGTCGAGAGGAGGACGATCTGTCCGCGGATCGGTTCGATTTCGATCGATGTGCGGCTGTTGGCGAGGAGACGTTGGGACCAGGCTCCGGCTGCGACTACGAAATTGTGGCCGGACACGGGACCGCCGGGTGTGAGTACGGCGCGAGTCCGGCCTCGTTGTTCGTCGAACCCGGTGACTGGCTGCCCGCAGCGAATGTCGACTCCGCGTCGGGCGCAGGCGGCGATGAGCGCCTGCAGATGCCAGGGGTTACGGACCTGGGCCAATGTGGGGAGGCGACAGGCGGACTCGATTCCGGGTCCGGCGAGTTCCGGTTCGCATTCCCGGATCTGGGCCTGTTCGAGGATGTCTGCGGCGACTCCGGCATGTCGCCATTCGTCCACTTCGGCTGCCGTTTCGCCGGGGGATTGCTCGGGAATCCGGAGTCCGCCGCAGCGGCGGTATCCGTTGTCGATGCCGGTCTCCTCGCGGAGTTCAGCGCTCCAGCGGGGCCAGAGTCCGGTCGAGAGATTCGACAACTCCGCCAGCGGGGAGCCGGGATGGCCGGGCGGGAGAATGCCGGCGCCTGCCCAGGAGGCTTCCCGCCCGGGTTGCGTCTGGTCGAGGAGGACCACTGAAAGACCCCGGCGGCTGCACTCGTAAGCGACGGAGAGCCCGACGACTCCGCCGCCGATGACGACCACGTCGTGCATGGGTCAATCGGACTCCTTGTCGCCGTCGTCCTGATCGTCATCGAAGACGGGAATCATCTCCAGAGTGACGGGGGTGCCGAGCGGCGGGATTCGCTCGGTGTAGGGCTCGAAGAGCAGGTTGCCGGCCGAGGCGGAACTCTCCATCGTGACGTCAAGCATCGCGTCGGAGAAATTGGCGACGCAGATGAGGTTGCCGGCTTCAGCCTGATACCAGTCGCTGCCGTCCTTTTGCCGGGAGAAGCCGCTGCCGGCAAAGACCCAATCGGCTTCCATTTCGCGGGGCTGGCTCTGTTCGAAGAGCGACTGGACGGCGGCCCGGTAGGCCTTGTCTTCGCTGCGCTGCAACAGGTCGTCTCGCTGCTCTTCGGTGAGCGTGCCGAACCAAAGTAGAAGCTTGTTGGTTTCGTCGTAGCGGAGGTCGTCGTCGTCTTTCTTGAGGACTCCTTCCGGAAGATTTTCGAGCGGGTGTTCGAAGTATCGCCGGGTGAGGCGCCGGATCCAGGTCTGGGCCCGGACGCGATGCGGTCTGTTCTGTTCGTCTGTCCAATTCACGTACAGCTCAACCTCCTGCCCGGTGGGAGGTTCGAACTCCTTGCGAAACCGGGCCGGCGAACCGGGCTCGGCTCCGAGGGCCATGAGCCCGGCGTGGATGACGTAGGCTTGGGAGTCGATGGCCAGGATCGATTCGTGCTCCTTGGTCTGTGCCTTGCAGAGCAGCATTTCCAGGACGCCTTCGCGGAGAGCCACCCTGGTCTTGAGCAGCAGGCGTTTGTTGGCGAGATCGAGCAGGACGGTCTTTTCGGGGTTGAGCGGAACCGGCTGCTGGCCGTCCTTCGCGGCGGGCTTCTCTTGCGGAGACTCCGCCGGCGCCTGCGCGGCGGGGACCGCGGGAGCGAGCAGGAACAGTCCGCAGCACAGCGCGGCCGTATGAAGTGTGCGGACCATATTCGACTCCTGTGCTCAAGCGGTGGGATTCTCGTCGCGATTCTCGCCCGGCGTTCGTGGGGGCGTTCTGCAAGTATCTCACTTGGGCGCTTCGCTGCCAAGAAGACCGGGGAGTGAGTGGGGGGTTGGTTCACGCGAAGGCGCAAAGACGCCAAGGTGGGGGTGGGATTGGGGAGTGGGTCGAACGGTTCGTGGGATGCGGCGCGTGGGCTTTGAAGGGGTGTGCCCAGATGGAAATTTGGGCACGAGTTGAGGGGATAGGGGGGCACTTGACGAGTCGCGCTCCGCTGCGGGTCGCGGCTAAACGTGATACGAGAACACCGGCTGACGCCGTTGACGGGCGGGAGGGGGTTATTCGTTGAGCCAGCGGGAGATGTCTTTGGCGTGATAGGTGAGGATCATGTCGGCGCCGGCTCGGCGGATGCTGGTGAGGATTTCGAGGGCGATGCGCTGTTCGTCGATCCAGCCGTTGGCGGCGGCGGCTTTGACCATGGCGAACTCGCCGCTGACGTTGTAGGCGGCCAGGGGAATCTCGGGGTGCGCGGTCTTCACGCGCGTGATGACGTCGAGATAGCTGAGGGCGGGTTTGACCATGAGAACGTCGGCGCCCTCTGCGACGTCGAGGGCGACTTCGCGGAGGGCCTCACGGGCGTTGGCGGGGTCCATCTGGTAGGTGCGGCGATCGCCGAACCGGGGAGCGCTTTCGGCGGCTTCGCGAAAGGGGCCGTAGAAGGCCGAGCTGTATTTGGCGGCGTAGCTCATCAGGGGGAGGTGGCTGAAGCCGGCGGCGTCGAGGCCGTGGCGGAGGGCGGCGATCATGCCGTCCATCATGCCTGAGGGGGCGATCATCTGCGCGCCGGCCTGTGCGTGCGAGACGGCCTGCGTGACGAGGTTTTCGAGCGTGGCGTCGTTGTCGACATCGGTGCGGCCGGTTCGGTCGTTCACGACGCCGCAGTGGCCGTGATCGGTGAACTCGCAGAAGCAGAGATCGGTGATGACGAGCAGGTCGGGAGCCGCCTCACGAATGGCGCGGACGGCCTGCTGGACGATGCCGTCGTCGGAGGAAGCGATGCGGCCTTCGGCGTCTTTCTCCTCGGGGATGCCGAAGAGGATAATGGCGGGGATGCCGAGCGAATCGATCTCGCGAACTTCCTCGGCGAGATGGTCGACCGACAACTGGAAGTGTCCGGGCATCGACCCGATCGGCACACGTTGGTTTTCGCCGCAGCGGACAAAGAGGGGGAGGATGAGATCGTCCGGGCGGAGTACGGTCTCGCGGACGAGATCGCGGAGGCGGGGATGGGCGCGGAGGCGGCGGAGGCGGGTGATGGGGAACATGGCAATTGCGGCTGATTCGAAGCGGGCGCAGAGACGGCCACGGTGGTCGTTTTCCCCAGTGTACGGGTTGGGGAGGCGGGAGTCAGCGGACGACCTCAATGGACCGACGAATGGGCCGCGGATGCGGCGGATTCGACGGATTGTCGCTGATTAGAGCAAACTGCCCTACCATGTGTCCGCATCGAGTGGTGTTTGGACTGTCGAGGACGTGAATCCGCGAGACAGATCGCCAACACTGATTTTCAAAGCGCTATTCGCTTTCGGTGCTGCAAGCGTCTGTCGCCGGCAAGCTGCCACATTTAGGGCGGGCCCTGTGAATCGCGGGCGCGTTGACGGGCGCGGGCGAAGCTGGGACCGATTGATGGGGACTCGTTTCGATCGGCGAGCGAGCGGCGCGCGGGTGTGTGCGGAGCCGCACGAAGGGGTGGGTAGGGGCTACGCTGTTGCTGCGTTGTTCGGGAGTGAAGGACGATCATGGCGAATGCCTGTCGGCCGGGCAGTTGGCGTGGGTGATGCCTGATCGGTTGGCAGCGTGCTTAGAGCACATGATTGGGCCGGTGCGATTTTCGATTCAGGAGTCTGTTCCGAAGGGCAATTGCTGCAAGGACTTCCGTGACGAGAGGTTTTGAGAATCGGGACGGGATGTGCGAAGTTGTGTTGCGAAGTTGTCGACGGCACGGCAGTTGCGATTTTTGCGTCGTTCATGCAGCCCCTTCCGAAGGACCAGATTCGCATGTCGCGCATTCTCCTGGTCACCAGCGACCTTTCTCTGTGCAGCACGATTTCCGGCACGCTGTCTGCTCTCGGTTATCCCCTGGACGTGGCCTATGACGCGGCGCAGGCCCGGTCTCTGGCGGCCGGCCGGCGTTACGACATTGGCCTGATTGGCGAGCGGCTGAGTGACTGCGACGGGGTTTCGCTGTTCACCGAGCTTCACGAGCGCAGCCCTGTGATGTCGGGCGTGCTTGTGGCGGCGGCCGCAAACCTGTACACCGTAGTCAAGGCAGTCGGGGCGGGGATGGCGCGAGTGGTGGCGAGACCGCTCGACTTCAAAGAACTGCTGGAGGTGATTTCCGCCCAGCAGACGATGCAGAATCGGGAGGGAGACATGGACGTAGATGTTGCGACAGCCGAATCGCTCGAACAGTCGATCGCTGACTTGTCGACTGACGAGATCGACCACCGTTTGACGGACGGTGAGTTGATCGAGATCATCCGGCAGGTCGATTACCCGTTTGCCGGGAAAGAGCGACTGGAGCACTTTGATCGGGATACGCTGCAGCGCGTGGTGCACCTGATTCGCCGCTGGTGCCGGAACCGGCTGGAGTATTCCAGCTACTGACCGGCGGGCGGAAGCGGGACGGCGTTGCTGTTCGCGCTCTTGGCGCGAGTGGGGAGGGAGCGCTCTGTGGTGGTGGAGCGTTGCGGGACGCGCTCCCCTGCGGGTGGCAGCTCAACGAACGTAGGTTTCGCAACGCGTTGGGCCGTTCGAGCGGGCGGCTTTATTGAGCGGGCAGCCAGCTTCGCGCTACGATCGTCTTCCGGTGTTCGACGACGCCGTCGAAGGCCGGCGACAGGCGCAGCCCTTTGCCGTGGACGAGGAGGTCGATATCGGCCTGGGTCCAGACTTCGATTCCGATGGAGGGATCGTGGACGAGGAACTGCCCGTCGCGAACCGGTTGCAGCACGACGACGGAGTGGGAGGTGCCGGGGATCCAGCCCCACTCGGTGTGATATTGTGCGAGCCGAGGATCGTGGGAGATTTCTGCGGGCAGCCTGGCACAGAGAATGACGGGAGGCTGGCCTGCCGTGGGCAAGGCGTCTTCGACGTTGTCGATGACTTCGACTCTCCAGGCGGTTCCGGCGGTCTTCAGCGCCAAGCCGCGGTAGAGGCCTTTCCAGGTCGTGCCGTCGCGTGTGAGGCAGAGATCGGCCATTTCCTGCTCGTCGGACTCGATGTGATGGAGATTGAGCAGGGTCGCGGCGGCGGCGGCCGAACAGGTTGCCGTCGTGGTCTGCATGCAGTACTGACCCGACCAACGTGAGTCGCAGACGGGGGATTTGCCGAGCACCGGCTGGACCGTCGCGTACATGCCGCAGGTGAAGAGGAGCACGGTCGCCGTCCAGCGCCTCCAGCGGCTGTCGGCGATCCGCTCCCAGGCGAGGCCTGCCAGAATCCCGATCAAGGGGAGAAACCAGTTGCCGACGATAATCAGGTTCGACACGGGCAACAGGCGAACCAGCCGCATGTCGTTCCAGAGCCAGCGGATGTAAGCGCAAATGCAAAGGACGGTGAGCAGTGCGAGGAGGTCGCAACGGCGGCGACCGAGACCGGCAGCGAGGCGCCGAGAGCTGAAGAAGCTCGCGAAACCGAGAATCGTCATCCCGACGATTGCCAGGTAGAGGTCGTTCATGGCGGTGCCCCGTCCAAAGTGGACTTCGACGATGCCAGCCGGCCCGGTCAGGGCCCTGTTCTTGAATGCGTCAGTGTGTCAATCCGCGCTGAATTCTGAGTCGTTTCTGTCGAGTGACGGCAGTTCGTCTGAGCGAACGTGGACTGACGCGACGCACGCAAAACAGTGTTTGGGTCGGCGTTCCGTGCCGCCCCTGTGATGTGTCATCGCCCACGACTCCAAATATTCATCGAATATTCACGGTTTTCCAATAGCAAATTCATTAAAAATGAGAAGCGGCGAAGTCTGAGCAGATTCTGGGCCGAGGGTTTCCGCCGGATCGCCGGCAGGTGCGGGGCGGGCTCGTAATGAAGCCTCAATCCATTTCTGGGGAGAGGGTTACATCGCCCGGGCAGATACGGCGTGGGGCCATCCGCCGTGCCTTTCGGCTGGCGGGAGACCGCACCTTCAGCGAACGATTCGATCGGTCAGCGACCACGGAGGTTGAGGCGCGCACGCGGAGCGGGGTGGTCGCGGCCTGATATTCTGCGAATCGCACGCCTCAGACGGCGGCCAGCGCGACGAAGTGGAGCAGGAAAGCGAAGTGGAATGCGCTGCCGGTGATGGCGGAGAGGTGCCAGACGGCGTGGAAGTAGGGCTTTCGGTGGTCGTTCGCGAGAAACCAGGTTCCGCCGCTGTAGGCGAGCGCGCCGCCCAGGATCAGGCCGATGCCGGAGAGGCCGGTCAGTTGCCAGGCCGTCCCGAGTGCAAAGACCGGCATCCAGCCCATGACCATGAAGAGGGGGATTGGCAGGGACGCGGCCGGTCGTCTGATGCGGCGCCAGATGCCGACGAGGGCACAGCTCCACATGACTGCGAGGATGATCCACCACATTCCGGAGAGTGCGTGGACCAGGGCGAAGGGGGTATAGCTGCCGACGACGAGCAGCAGAATGCAGATCTGATCGAGCATGCGGAAGAACGTGCGACGGCGGACGTCGCGGAACGAGTGGGAGAGGGTCGAAGCGGCGTAGACGCCGACCAGCGCGAGAGCATAGACGGTGCAACCGAGGAGGCGCAACGTTCCGCCGGTGGCCCACGCGGAGCTGATAATGAGCACCGCGCCGCAGAGGCTGAGGATGCAGCCGAAGGCGTGCGTGAGCTGGTTGGCGGTCTCGGGGTTGAGGGTCGCCGGGCGCGGCGAGAGCGACGAACAGGTCGCAGTGCGTTCCGTCATCATGATGGAGAGCGCTTCCTTCGTGCCAGTGGCACTTCCTCGTGGCAGCGTCTGGACGCGTGTTTGCGAGTGATTGCCGCGGTGCGTCATTACACTCGACTTCGTCAGGATTGTGCCGGGAATGTTAGCCCTGCGTGATTGCGCGGGAAGAGGAATTTGATTGAAGCGTCGAGAGGGGCGAATCGTCCGCAACTGGCGGATCTACCGGATGGGGGGATTGTTCGGAATTTCATGCCGGTGGTAACTGCGCGGATTATTTGCCGCGGTGGCGCGGAGACACGGAGGGTTCGCGGAGGGGTGAGGTGAAGCGTTTCCCTGCGGGTCGCGGCGAGACGGGAGTCGTTCGAACTCCGCTTCTTGCGGTCGAGAGTTTCGCGTTTTGCGCAGATTCGGTGTGCAGCGGAGTCGACGTCGTGGACATCCGACTCGGCGGAGCGAGTCGGCTCCAGTGGTTTGGTTGCGCCCAATGGTTGCTCTGCGCGTCAGGGGGGCGGGTCTTCGGCAGGGTCGCCGAGGCGGTAGATGCGGAACGTGGGATTCTGGTAGATGGGTCGTGCGTCGATCGGGCCGAGACGGCGGACGATGAGGTACTGGATTCCCGTCTGACGGTACAGTTCCGACAGTTCGCCGGATGAGATGGCTCCATCGGCGGCGGTCCCGCGAATCCAGTCGCCGATCGTTCGCCGGCGCCGGTACCATTCAATGATCCCGGCGGCGTCCTGGGGGCAGTCCTTGTAGTTCACATACTCGGGCCGTTGTGCGTACCATTTGACGGCCCATTGGACGCGATGTGAGAAGATGAGCGCGGACTGCGGCGCGTTGTCGTCGATCCAGCGGCAGGCGGCGAGCCAGTCTTCGTGGCTCTCGGGTGGCAATCGCGACGGATTCTGATCTCGGCCGGGGATTACGAGCGCGAGCAAGAGTGCGGCGGCCACTCCGACGTGGACCGCGAGTCGCAACGCGCGGCGCAATTCGCCGGAGATCAGCCAGTTTTCCAGATAGGCGACCGCAGCGACGGAGGCGGCGAACGGCACGGCGAGGTCGGCCAAGCGAAACGGATACAGCTTGAGCGCGACCAGCCGCCACTCGAGCAGCGGAAGATGCTGAATCGGGCGCGGTCCGATTGCGGCCAGCAATCCGGCGAGGGCGATGACGAGCGCGGCGGTTGTGAACCAGGTGAGCGGCCGCAGTTTGTCCGCTGCGCTGGAGGCGCGCAAGAGCACGAGCCAGAGAACGATGAGGAGTGCGAAGTAGCGGTACGATTCGAGTGAAAACGAGAGCGGATCGAGATGGTGATTGAGGCGGCTGCCGACCTGAATGATATTGGCCTGCAGCGCTGCGCTGGAGTTGGAATCGAGCAGCACACCGAGCGCGGGGACGACGCCCGGCGCGGCAGCCAGAAGAAAGCCGAGGGGGGGCAGCAAGACTTGTTGGACTGAGACGGGGCTGGGGGGTTGTTGGGGAGGAGGCAGCGACCGGGGCAGATTGGCGGCGTGTCTCAGAACGAACTGCAGCGCGTAAACTCCGGCGATGCCGAGCGCGCTCCAGCAGCCGACAACGGGGTGGAAGCTGACAGCGAGTCCCAGAAGGACTGCGGCCGGGGTGGGTCGTGCGGCGAGGAACGCAGCGCCCGACCACATGGCGAAGGCGTAGGCGAACGTCTTGGACTCCACACCGCCGACGAGCCATTCCCCTGAGAGATTGCCGAGAGTCTGGAGCAGCAGAAAGAGCCAGGCGGACAGCAACGGGACGGCCTGCGCCGGAAGGAGGCGGGAGAGCAGGCGTTGCCATCCGATCGCGAGCAGCAGGAACGCGAGGAGTCGTCCGATGACGGCGGCCACTTCGAGTGAGAAGAGGGCCGTCAGCCAGCCGACAGCGAGATAGAAGACGAAGTGGGTGTTTGAGGACTCGAGGAATAAGTCGCCGCGGCACCATTCAGGCTGCCAGAAGTGACGAGCCTTGGTGAGGTAATGAGGCTCGTTGACTCCGGGGACGGGGACGCGCAGTAACGAGTAAGTGGAGAATGTGAGCCAGAGGGCCGCGATCGAGACGAGCCGGCTGCTGCGGGAATGTGGGGCGTCAGGCCGCATGACCGATTGTAGTGTACGGCCGGGCTCCGCTGGAAACGCGCGGCTGTCGAGGAGGCAGGTTGAGCGCTGTCGTTTTTCCACATCTCTCGATCCCCGATCGAGCAAATCTCCGGGAGATTCGAATGGAACGCGGATGACCACGGATCAGACCGATTTTCACTGACCATGTGAGCTACCGCTTGAAACCGGGACGCCGCTCCCATTGGTCGCTGAAACTTGACTCCGGGGCAACAACTTCCGGGAATGACGTCGCCTATTTCTTTTTCGCGGGGGCTTTGGGTTTCTTCTTCGCCGGTGCGGTGGCCTTCTTCTTGCCGGCCTTGGCGGCGCTCTTCTTGGCGGGCGGTTGTGCTTCGTCTTTCGAGGATCCGTCTCCGAAGATCTGGTCCCAGTTCTTCCAGAACTCGGGGGTTGTTCCAGTGCGTACGATGGGGCCGCTGGTGGGCATGGCTGGTCACTCCTGGCTGCGCTAGCGCCCTGTCAGGGCTTTGTTTTCGGGTTGGCTGGACCGCGACTTGACGTCGGGAGCGTCACACTATTTCGCGTGACCCACGGGACGCGGCCCGTGGGCGTTAACCCGTGGGCGTTAAACGGTGCAATATGCGCTGACACAGATCGTCGACGCTGATTCGCGAAGCGCATCAGCGGCCGGGTCCGCCGTCATGCGCCTGTTGTTGCGATCGTGTTGGAAATTGTCAAGACTCGGGAGCGGGTTGTGCTGAGTGTTCGAATCGACTCAACTGTCGGATGAAGTCCGTCTGCTGTGAACCGGCGAAGTCTTCGCGCGGCTTGGGATGGACTCTCCGGATTTGCGGTATCGAAACGAGGACGGCGAATGTCGTGGGGACCATACGGCGCAGAAGAACGCTTTCGTGCGGCATGGGAGTCGGTGCGTGTGGCGCGTCCGGTCGAGTATGGATTGTTTACGTTCGGCGAGTCGGAGTTGCCTTACTTCGTCGTCGAGGACGCGGCCCGGCCGGGTGAGACGGTGGAGATTACGCGGGGCGAAGTGAAGGTGACGCGGCCGATGATTATCACTCCGCAGAGCGATCATCCGGCGTTTGAGGGGTTCTTCGACGATCCGGAGACGGAGGGGGTGGCGTCGTTTCTGCTCTCGCGCACGGCTGCGTTTTCGCAACTGAAACTGGAGAACATTCCGGGCGCGCCTGAACTGGTGAGCGACAGCCAGGAGGAAGCGGTCAGCCGGCTGAATCGGCGACTTGACTCTGAAGACGAAGATCGCGTCGCGATTCTGACGGCCCCGCACGGACTGGCGCGGTTGGCCGTGCTGCGGTATGCGGCTGAGCGGATCATGCAAAGCGCGCCGGGCAACATCCAGGAGCTGCGGGAACGTGGTTTTTTTCCGGAGTTGTAGCCGGAGGCTTGCCGGGGGGGGAGTGAGGGCGCAGATTACCCGGCCGTGGAAGGCCGGGCTACGGGTTGTTGGTTTGCTTGGGGGTTGTGTGGGCTTGCTCGACGGCGATGACTTCGGCGGTGGCATAGCCGCGCTGGAGGAATGATCGTTCGATGAAGCAGGCACCCTGTGTGCTGGGGAGGAAGAGGTCTTCGTCGCCGTCGCCGTTGAGGTCGACCATCAGCACCCGCGGTTGCTGGATGGGTGGGAGGTTGGGGTCGATGCCTTTCTCGAAACGGACGGGGTCTGTGCCGGCGTTGATAAAGACTCGGACGCGACCGTTCACTGCGCCGGCGATGACATCGTCCCGGCCGTCGCCATTCCAGTCGGCGGCGTCGACGAGGAGTCGGATGCCGAGGTCTCCGAGTTCGACCGGTTGCTCGAAGGCCATTCGGTCCTGATCGCCGGCTCTGCGAAAGAAGCGGACTTTGCCGTAGGTATCGCCGACGACGAGGTCGCGGCGGCCGTCGCGATCGAAGTCGGCGACGGTGAAGGTGGTCCGGGCTCCCTGCAACGCTACAAAATCGGCGCCGGTGTCTTTGCCCACCGGACCGACCTTGATTGTCTCGCCGTCGACCAATTGCAGGCGATCGCCTTCCAGATCGAAGCTGGGAGTTTCTCCGGTCGTGAGATTTCTGTGGAACCAGATGTGGCCGTGCCAATCGCCGAAGAGGATGTCGGTGCGGCCGTCGTCGTCAAAGTCATCGAGGAAGGGCCAGAACCAGTCGTCGCCGATACCGGAGGGATGGGCAATCCACTCGCCTGGCGGCAGGATGGGGACTTCCTCGTCCCACGACCAAGGATTGCCTTTGCCTGAGTTGAGCCGGACCGAGTACCGGCCTCGCGAGAAGATGTCGGGCAGACCGTCTTGGTTCCAATCGAGAAACTGATCGGCTGGAATCGGTGCACTTCCCCAGCGGGGAATCAGCATGCGACTGTCGCCGATGAATTCCGGCTGTTGCGCGGTCCCACGGTTTTCGATGAGGAACAGGTTCTCGCGGGCACTCACGATGAGATCGAGGTCGCCGTCGGCGTCCCAATCGGCTGCGCGAGGGGTCGCGAGCGCACCGTGGGGGAAGTCTCCGCGAACGGGGAATGGACGTTTTGCATACTCGGGTCGATCGTCGCCGGCGATGTTTTCGTAGAACTGCAGGAACTCGAATTCGCGTTCGGGCGCCGGACCGAGGAGGTGGTTCGTCGGGAAATGGCCGGACATGAGATCGAGGTCGCCGTCGGCGTCGAAATCTGCGGTGCATGGGGATGCGCACCAGTGTCCGACGTTGAGCGGTTCGCCGTCGGCCTCGAGCGGACCTTTGAGCGAGAGGACGGGAAGGCCATCGGAACCTGAGCCTGTGTTTTCGTAGATGTAAATCCGACCGGTGACGTAGCCTCCGGCCAGGAGATCGAGGTCGCCGTCGTTGTCCCAGTCGGCGGTGTCCAGAACGGGGTAGTAGTCGCGTTTGAAGACCTGTTCGCTGCCCCGGGCGAGCGGCTCGATGGGGAGGGTGAGCGTTTCGCCGTCGGATTGCAGGAGGCCGACGTATTCAAGACGACGATCGAGGTCGGTTCCGCGATTAAGAAACAACAGAATCCGATTCCACTCCGCGCCGACGAGGAGGTCCTTTGCTCCGTCGGCGTTCCAGTCCACGACCTTCGGGGCGGCCGCGGAGCCAGCATCGATCGGAAGCCCGTCTGCAACGAATACGAAGTGGTTGAGGGGAAATAGCGGCTCGTGGGGTGTGCCGCGGTTGGGCCAGACGAAGACGTGCCCGTCTTGTTCGCCGCCGATGATGTCGATGAGTCCGTCACCGTCCCAATCATCGAGATCGATGCGGCAGTGGTCGGCTCCGGTTGAGGTCGCGCCGCGTTCGTCACAGCGCATCAATCCATCCCCGATCCAGCCGCGCGGCGGGATTTGACCGGGAACGTCTCCTTCGGGAAGCAGATCGAAGTAGACGGCGTAGAACGAGGGGGAGTTGCCCTGCTGGGTATGCATCCAGACGAGACGCCCTGCTTTCCAGTCGCCGACGGCGTTGAAGAAATAGCCTGCGCGAATTCGTTCTTCCCGCACGATCTCGCCGCCCGTGCGACTGACGTCCTCGATCATCTCGGGGAAGTGGTAGGGGACTGCCGCGTCGTACCAACGATAGGGGCGATCGGCAGCGGTCCGGCCATAGGCGTAGTTGCCGTCCATGACCGATTCCCCGGTCAACTGGTCATAACGAACGACCTGCAGCGACGCGACATCGATGCGCCGGCCCTCCGGCAGGTGTTCGCCCGGAAGGAACTGAAATTCGGCGGGATGTTCATCCCGGTCGCGCCCCTCAATCGCAACGGGGGGAACTTTCACGAGCAGGCGATGACTGGTGTCGGCGCTCCAGCGCGGGGGATCTTCGGCGGTTGCCACAGTGGAAAGGAGGAGGGTCGTCACTACGGCGGAGATGGATGTGGGATTCATGAAGGGATCGTCGAGATTGGGCTGCGGGCGCGTCAAGCGTGTCGTGCGGATCGACGGTGGGGGGGGCTGAATCAGAGGGGCTTCGCAGCACCAGTTTTTTTTCGAGAACCTGTAATCACGGTGGCTGGCTTTGATTGGACTTGCATTCATCCACAAGTTACCCAGCGATCGCGAACAGGAGTGCCGGAGCATGCGGAAATGCCAGCGTGCTACTGCTCTTCACCGAAGTGAACCGGTTGGCAGACGTCTGCGAACGATGCGGCGAGATGGCCACGAGAAGCGGGAAGGTTCGATGTTGTCTGTTTTTCGCGTCTCATTGTGCTGCTGAGGGCGGGAAGTTTCGCGTGGTGCGCAGACTTCGGATGTAGCAGATTCCACGTTGTAAACATCCGACTCGGCGGAGCGAGTCGGCTACATCGGTTGCGGCCGGAGGCCGCGCTGGGCTCCTCGTGCAATCCTGTCTTGTGTTGTGCGACGCTGATATACTTATTTCGCAAGAGAGATTCATTCAATCGGTGTTCGCCGCGGTTGCGGTGAGGAGTCTAGATCGATGCAGGTTCTGGTGATCGGCCAGGGAGGCCGAGAGCATGCGATCGCGTGGAAGCTTGCGCAGTCTCCGAAGGTGACGCAGGTGTTTTGCGCGCCGGGGAATGCGGGGACTGAAGTCGACGCGCGGAACGTGGACATCAACGCGACCGACACCGAGCGGCTGATCCGCTTCGCGAAGGAGACCGGGATCAACCTGACTGTGGTCGGGCCGGAAGCGCCGCTTGTGGAGGGTGTGGTGGATGCGTTTCGCTCTGCCGGATTGAGAATCTTCGGACCGACGCGGTCGGCGGCGCGGCTGGAAGGGAGCAAGACGTTTGCCAAGACGATGATGCGGCGGGCGAACGTGCCGACGGCCGATTTTTCATCATTCACGGACGTTGACGACGCGCTCCGCTATCTCGACGAGCGGGAAGAGACTCCGCTGGTGGTCAAGGCGGACGGTCTGGCGGCGGGCAAGGGGGTGGTGGTCTGCCGGAATCGCGAGGAGGCGGTGAAGGCGGTTCGCGAGATGATGGTGGAACGGCAGTTCGGCGCGGCGGGGGATCGCATCATGATCGAGGAGCGACTGAACGGTCAGGAATTGAGCGTGCTGGCGATCGTGGATGGACGAACGATCGTAACGCTGGAACCGTCACAGGACCACAAGGCCGCGCATGACGGCGACAGGGGGCCGAATACCGGCGGGATGGGCGCGTACAGTCCGACCCCCATCGCCACACCGGAAGTGATGGACGAGGTGATCCACCGGATCCTGATTCCGCTGGTGCACACGATGCGGAAGGAGGGAGCGGAATACACAGGCGTACTCTACGCGGGCCTGATGCTGACCTCGCAGGGCATCAAGGTGCTCGAATTCAACGTGCGACTGGGAGACCCCGAAGCGCAGCCGGTGCTGATGCGGCTGAAGTCTGACCTGTTCGACCTGATGTGGGCGGCGACGAGCGGGGGGCTGCACGAGTTTGCCGAACTCGAGTGGGACGAACGTCCGGCGGTTTGCGTGGTGATGGCTTCGGAAGGATACCCGGGGGATTACGAGAAGGGCCGGGTGATTCGCGGATTGCCGGAGGCTGCGGCACTGTCTGAGACGAAGGTCTTTCACGCTGGCACGTCCCGGCAGGGCGACCAGGTCGTCACCAGCGGCGGCCGCGTGCTGGGCGTGACCGCGCTGGGACGGGACATTTCGGACGCGAAGCGGAAGGCTTACACGGGAGTGAAGTGCATCCGCTGGGAGGGGGCCTGGTGCCGGAAAGACATCTCCGACAAGGCCCGCCTCGCCTGACGCGGCTTCGAACGCGTTGTGAATCCATGTTGATAATCTGTCTCGCGGAATCTCGCCGTCGTCACTCGAAAAACCATTCGACGCGGACACACGGTAGAGCAGTTTGCTCTACTCGCCGAGCAGGCCTTTGTTCAGCTTCTCGAGCGCCTCGTTTTCGATCTGACGGACCCGTTCGCGCGTGAGCCCCAGGGATTCTCCGATTTCCTTGAGGGTGCGCGGCTCTCCGTCGTCGAGTCCGTACCGCATGCGGAGAATGAGCGCTTCGCGCGACTCCATCTTTTCGAGCAGTTGGAGGACGTGCTTGAGGTTGTCGTTGTCGAGCAGTTCGTCCTCGGGCCCTTTCTGTCGCTCGTCGGCGATCATTTCGCCGAGCGACCAGTTGCTCTCGGAAAGGTCGGAGGGGGGTGTCGAGTTGTAGAGCTGAATCGCCTTTTTGACGATTTTCAGTTTCTTGGGGGGCAGCTCCAGTTCTCGGGCGACTTCCTCGGGAGTGGGCGTGCGGCCGAGTGCGTCCTGCAGTTTGGCCGTGGCGCGGCGCCACTTGGAGAGCAATTCGACCATGTACGCCGGGATGCGAATGGTCTTCGCCGAATTGATGAGGGCCCGCTTGATGGACTGCTTGATCCAGTAACTGGCATAGGTGCTGAAGCGGGTGTTCATCGTGGGATCGAAGCCTTCGACGGCGCGGAGCAGTCCAAGGTTGCCTTCTTCGATCAGATCCTGGAGGGGGAGGCCTTTTCCGACGTATCCGCGTGCGATGTTGACCACCAGCCGCAGGTTGGCGCGGACCATGCGGTCGCGGGCGCTCTGGTCGCCGTCGGAGATGCGATACGAGAGTTCCTTCTCCTCTTCGGCGGTCAGAAGTGCAGTCCCATTGATTTCCCTCAAGTACGTTTCGAGTGGTGATTGGACAGAACGCGAGATTCTTCGGCGCGTGGTGTTTTGCATAGAAGGTATTGCGATAGTCCGTGGTCCGGGGGAAAAGCGAGTGGATCAGCGGAGTCATTCCGCGGGCCGACGGCCCTGGCGTCATTCCCTAAGTGGTCCGTTTCAGAATTGGCGCACTGGTGATGCGTAATTCTTGCCTGCAACTCGAAGTGGAGCGCTCCCCTGCGGGTCGCGGCTAAACGAGGTTTGAAACCATGCGACGTTCTTGAGACGGACCTCAGCGTGCTACGGAGACTATCGACGAGGGGGGCAAGCGGACTGGACGCAAGTAAGCTGGGAAAGCAGCGCAATCTTTATCGATGGCAGACTGGCGCAGTCGTAACGGCCGTGCAGCGAGTGCTGCACGGCCGTTGTCGAAGATTCAGATTGTGACGAACACGAAGATCAGCGAACCGACGTTTTGGACGTGCGGGCTCGCTCAGGCTTCAGTTTCCGGCTTTTCCTGGCTTTCCTCGGCGTCCATTTCGTCGTCGCCGGAGGAATCGGATTCGGCCTCCTGAGCCGGTTTCTCCTCGCCGGTGGGCTCACCGCCGGACTCGGCTTCCGATTCCGCTTCTTCGGTCTGCTTGACGGATTCCATGGAGAAGAGGGGCCCGGAGCCTTCGCCCATGCCGCCCTTGAGTTCCTCGCGCGTCGACGTGCCGGTTCCGGCGGCCGCTTCGGCGATTTCCTCGTCGGTGGCTTCGAGGCGGCGACTGAGTCCGATCTTCCGATCGTCCTGATCGATCCGCAGAATGCGAACTTCGATCTCTTCGCCGATCTGCACCTCGTCCTCGGGGTTCGCCACTTTGTGGCTGGCGAGTTCCGAAATGTGCAGGAGGCCTTCGAGTTCCTGTTCGAGTTCCACGAAGACGCCGAAATTGGTGATCTTTGTGACCGTGCCCTTGACCACCGAACCGGGTTGATAGTTGTCGGGAATCCGAGAATCCCAGGGATCCTCGTCGAGTTGCTTCAGTCCGAGCGCGATGCGTTTGCGGTCGTCGTCGACGTTGAGAACGATGCACTCGATCTCGTCTCCCTTCTTGAGCATCTCGTTGGCGTGCGAGATTTTGCGGGTCCAGGACATGTCGCTGACGTGGAGCAGTCCGTCGACGCCCTCTTCAAGTTCGATGAAGGCGCCATAGTTGGTGAGGTTGCGGACCACGCCTTTGACGCGAGTGCCCTCGGGGTATTTGGTCGCGACGTCGTCCCAGGGATTGGGCTGGGTCTGCTTCATGCCCAGCGAAATCTCCTGCTTGTCGGTGTTGATGCCCAACACGACCACTTCGACTTCGTCCCCGATATGGACGAGTTCGTTGGGGTGGCTGATGCGCTTGGTCCACGACATCTCGCTGATGTGGACCAGCCCTTCGATGCCGTCTTCCAGTTTGACAAAGGCTCCGTAGGACATGACGTTGACGACTTCGCCCTTGATGCGCGAGCCGACGGGGTACTTGGTCTCGATGTTCTCCCAGGGGCTGGGGTACTTCTGCTTCAAGCCGAGGGCGACTTTTTCCTTCTCGCGGTCGACATTGAGGATGACGATCTCGATCTCGTCGTCGATCTTGACCATTTCGGAGGGGTGGCCGATCCGACTGTAGCTCATATCGGTGATGTGCAGCAGCCCATCGATGCCTCCGAGGTCGACGAACGCGCCGAAGTCGGCGATGTTCTTGACCAGACCGGACCGCAGTTGGCCTTCCTCCAGTTCCTCAAGCAGCTTGCGCTTGAGTTCGGCGCGCTGGTCTTCGATCAGCTTGCGCCTTGAAACGACGATGTTTTTTCGCGATTCGTCGATCTTGAGGATGACGCACTCGATCTCCTTGCCGACGTACTCTCCGATATCCGACGGGCGACGGATGTCGACCTGGCTGGCGGGCAGGAAAACGTTGACGCCCCGGCTGCCGGATTCGTTGGCGTTCTCGCCGATGTTGACGAGCAGTCCTCCCTTGATCTTGCGGATCACCTTTCCGGTGACGACGTCCCCTTCGTCGTGCTGAGAGGTGACGGCCTCCCAGTCGCGGGCGCGGTCGGCCTTTCGCTTGGAAAGGAGCAGCAGACCGAAGTCGTCTTCGATCTCTTCGAGGAGGACTTCTACGGTTTCTCCGACGGACGGGACCGGTTCCTCTTCGGGCCACTCCTCGACGGGGATTGTGCCTTCGCTCTTGTAACCGATGTCAACGAGCACTTCGCCGTCGTTGACGCGGAGAACGACGCCTTTGACGATCTGGTTCGCGTCGAAGGAGCGCGAGGTCTCGTCGTACATGAGATCCATTTCAGCGTCTTCGCCGCCGATCTCATTGAGCGCCTCGCCGAATTGTTGCTCCAGTTCGTTGTCGTCAACCTGGAATTCACGAATAAGATTACGATCGACCATACGGGTTCCTGAGTTCCTCTCGCCGGACGTTCGCAGGCCGGGTGCGTCTCATGGCGCGCCGGAAAGCGAGGGCGTTTCGCCTGGATTCGCAAGCGGTGCAGTGCGATTCTGCCCGGACTTTTTGCGTCCACCTCGTCCTCGCCGGCGCCCTGCGTGCTCACCGGATTCGTCAATGAAGATCGAAGGAGCGCATCTCGCTGAAGAGGAGACACGCGAGAGGAACGGCGGTTGACGTGGGGGGTTAAAGGTTCGGTCCACCCTGCACGGACACACCACAAAGTGCGTCCTTCCGGTGCAGAGGAGGGTTTTCTCAGCAGGGTCGGGAGACTATATCAGAATCGGGAAGGACGTGGCTAGTGCCCTGTGCGACGAACGGTGAGAATGTTCGCGTGGCGCGAAAATTTCGCGTGCAACAAGTTCCGCGTCATGGACAGCCGACTCGGCGGAGCGAGTCGGCCACATTGGTTGTTCGTCCGAAGTCTCACAACTTCGGCGACGTGTTGGCGAGGGTGGATACATTTCGATGGAACTTGCCGGCAAGAGTGTGGTTGTGACGGGAGGGGCCGTTCGGATCGGGCGGGCGCTCGCAATCCGACTTGCACGTGCAGGAGTGAACGTGTGCCTGCATTGCAACTCATCGACGAAGGACGCCGACGCAACCGTCAACGTGCTCCGGGATCTCGGAGTGAGGGCCACCACCGTGTCGGCCGACTTCTCGAATCCGGTTGCGGCGGCCAGAGCTTTGCTTGAACGTGCGGTCGAGGAGTTGGGAGCGGTTGATTTTCTGATCAATAGTGCGGCGATTTTCGAGCCGGCGACGCTCGCTGAACTGACGGAAGCAGGCTGGGACCGGCACCTCGGGATCAATCTCAAGGCGCCGGTCTTTCTGTGCCAGCAATTCTGCGAGTCGCTGCCGGAAGGGCGGCGAGGTCAAGTCATCAACATCGCGGACTGGCGGGGGACGCGGCCGGTTCCGGGCCATCTGGCCTATACGGTGGCCAAGGCGGGGCTGGTTGCTACAACCCGGCTGTTGGCGCAGGAACTGGCGCCGCATGTGCAGGTGAACGCCATCGCTCCCGGTGCGATTCTGCCGGCTACGGGATCGTCGGTTGAAGCTTTCGAAGAGCGGGCTGAATCTATTCCGTTACGGCGGACGGGAGGACCGAACGACATCGCCGACGCGGTGGAGTATCTGCTGCGAAGCGACTTTGTGACGGGCGAGGTGATTCACGTTACAGGTGGAGAGCAACTCTAGCGAGGCAGGGACTGGTTGGGAGGACGAATCGGCGGGCTCACGCCCTGCCGCTCGCGCGTTGGTCGCTGAAACTTTGCTGAAGTGCTCTAATCCATTGACGCGGGGGCAGCCGTGAGAGACATCATCGAGATTCACGATCTTCTGCTGCGGACGATCGTCGGCATTAACGCCGATGAGCGAGTGAACCTGCAGGACGTATTGATTAACGTTCGTCTCGAAGTCGATCTGCGACCGGCCGGGCGGACGGACGACATCGAGGACGCGGTGAATTACCGGACGATCACCAAGTCGATTATCGATCTGGTCGAGAATTCGCGGTACCACCTGGTGGAACGGATGGCCGAGGAAGTCGCCAGGCTGTGCCTGGGGGATGAGCGCGTGGAGCGCGTGACGGTTTCCGTGGAGAAGCCGAGCGCGTTGCGGTTTGCCCGCTCGGTCGGGGTGACCATTGAACGGACGCGGGACGACTATTGAGAATACTGCTGCGGCGCGGCGCATGCGGCCTGTCATGAATGACGCCTATCTCCTGCTGGGCTCGAACATCGATGCGGAGCGCAATCTCCCGGCGGCGGTGGCGATGCTGTCGAAGTTCGGCCATATTGCGGGCGTTTCGCGGGTGTGGCAATCGGCTCCGGTGGACGGCTCGGCGCAGCCCGATTTTCTGAACGCGGCGGTCTTGCTCCGCACGCCGCTCCCGGCAGCGGAGTTGAGACTGTCTGTAATTGACTCGATCGAGACTTCGCTGAAGCGCGAGCGCGACCCCAACGACAAGAACGCGGCCCGGACGATCGACATCGACATCGTGTTGTTTAATCGGGAGGTCGCGTGGGTCGAGCATCGGCGCATCCCGGATCCGGAGATCGTTTCGCGGGTTTTTGCGCTGCAACCGCTCGTCGACATTGCTCCCGATTATGTGCATCCGGATACGGGGGTCTCGCTGAAGCGGATGCTTGAGGATGCTGCGGGGGTTCAGGAATTGCGGGAGCGGGGGGATGTCGCGCTGACCAGTGGTCGTGGAACGACTGCTGATGCTCAAGCGGAGTCTTGATTGAACTGCTGTGAGGTTCGGCAGGTTGACGCTGTGTCGTCGTTCCCAAACTTCTGTGGGATTGAGGCCTGAAGTGACGGGGCGCGTTTCCAAACAGAAGTTTGGGTAAGAGGTCACGGTTGGTGCGTCGCCTGCGGACGGCCGCTTGCTCTCGCGGGGTGCGGCAACCAGCGTCGCTGCATGTCATCCGACTCGGCGGAGCGAATCGGCTACATTGGTGCTGCGATGTGCGCGGGCTGGGCAATTGAGTAGGCTCTCCCTCGTCGAACCTGGGCTGACGGGACATGACTTCTGCACTCATTGCTGAACTTCGTGCGGCGTTCGACGACCGCTGCGTTACGGCTGAGTCGACGCGGGTCGAACATGCGATTGACGTCTCGCGGCATGCGCCGGGGTTGCCGGATGCGGTGGTCTATCCGGTGACGACGGAGGAAGTGAGCCGGATCGTGGCAGGGTGCAACCGGCACGGCGTCCCGGTTGTTCCTTTCGGGACCGGCACGGCGGTGGAAGGGGGAGTCGTCGCGGTACGAGGCGGGGTGTGCATTGACCTGACTCGTATGAATCAAATTGTGCGAGTCAGTGCCGTCGATATGGACGCCACGGTTCAGGCGGGCGTGACGCGGTATCAGTTGAACGATCATCTGGCGGCGCTGCACGAGTCAGACCGAAGTGCCCCGGAACTGCATTTCCCGATTGATCCCGGAGCGGATGCATCGCTGGGGGGGATGGCTGCCACCTGTGCGTCGGGGAGCGCCGCCGTTCGCTACGGGACGATGCGGGGGAGCATGCTGGGGCTGACGGTGGTGCTGGCGGATGGCAAAGTCGTGAAAACCGGAGGGCGGGCGCGGAAGTCGTCGGCCGGGTATCACCTGACCGGCTTGTTCGTGGGGTCGGAGGGGACGCTGGGAGTGATTACGGAACTCACATTGCGGCTGCAGCGCGTTCCGGAAGCGATTGCGTCGGCGGTGTGTCCGTTTGGAGACGTGGACTCGGCCATCGCGGCGGCGATCGAAGTGCTGACGGCCGGAATTCCGGTGGCGCGGATGGAGTTTCTGGACGAAGTGCTGATTGCGGCGGTCAACGAATACTCAGGGCTGCGCAACGAGGTGACGCCGACCCTGTTTTTCGAGTTCCATGGGACAGAGGACTTCGTTGCAGAGTGCTCGCGGCGGACGGGAGAGATCACGTCGAAACGCGGCGGAGGGGAATTCCGCTGGGCGACCGATCGCCCGGAACGGGATCGCTTGTGGCAGGCCCGTTACGATTCGTATTACGCGTGCCTGGCGCTCCGTCCGAACTCGGTCGGGTACGTCACCGACGTCTGCGTGCCGATTTCGAATCTGGCAGAGTGCTTGCGACGGGCGAAGCGGTATGCCGCGGAGTCGCGACTTCCGGCGCCTGTGTTCGGCCATGTGGGAGACGGCAATTTCCACGTTGTGATCGTGATCGATAAGGACAGTGAGGACGATCTGGCGGAGGCACAGCAGATCGGACGGCGGATTGTAGACGATGCGCTGGAATTGGACGGCACGTGCACCGGCGAACACGGAATCGGTCTTGGAAAGCGTGACATCCTGCGACAGGAATGCGGCGACGCCGTGGATGTGATGCGGCAGATCAAGGCTGCGCTTGACCCGATGAACATTATGAATCCGGGTAAGGTGTTGCCGGACTCGCCGGCAATGTAGTGTGGAATGAGTGACCTTCGGCGACAGCCACCGCGAGAGCGAACAACACAGACGGGAGAAACCTGCTCGTGACGATGAATACCAACCGACGAAGTCTCCTCGTAACCGCAGCCTGCGCTGCCGTTGTGGTGTTTGGCAGTGCACTTATCTGCCGGGCGGACGAACCGATGGGATGGAAGGCCGGATCTTCAACGGTGAATATCACGCCGGAGGGGCCGATGTGGATGGCGGGGTACGCGGCCCGGAACAAGCCGTCGGAGAGTGTGCTGCAGGAACTTTTCGCCAAGGTGCTGGTGATTGAGGACGCCGGCGGGACCTCGGTGGCGATCGTGACGTGCGATCTGATCGGAATTCCGCGAACGCTGCGCGAGTCGCTGGAAGCGAAAGTGCTGAGCGAGTTCGGTCTGCCACGGGACGCACTGCTGCTGAACGCGTCTCACACGCACTGCGGACCGGAACTGAGGGTGAGCAAGGTCTCGGCGTATGAACTGGGCGAGGATCGCGTTCGACAGGCGGAAGAATATACGCGCGGACTGGAAGACAAACTGACCGGAGCGATCGGCGAGGCGATCGAACGACTGGAGCCGGCGACGCTGGAGTATTGTTACGCCCGCTGCGGGTTCGCGATGAACCGCCGGCTGCCGGTGGACGGTTCGTATCGGAACAGTCCGAATCCGGACGGGCCGGTCGACCATACCGTCCCGGTGCTGGTGGTGCGGAACGGGGACAACGACATTACGACGCTGCTGTTCGGTTACGCCTGCCACAACACGACGCTGGGCATTTATCAGTTCAACGGCGACTACGCCGGTTTCGCGCAGGAGTACCTGGAGGAGGCGCTGCCCGGCGCGCGGGCGATGTTTCTGATGGGGTGCGGGGGCGACCAGAATCCGTATCCCCGGAGCGAAATACCATTCGTGCGGCAGCATGGGCGGGCGCTGTGCAACAGCGTGTTGGCCGCACTGCAGACGCCGCCTAAGCCGATTGCAGGTCCGCTGCGGTGCGCGATCGATTCGGTGACGCTGGAGTTCGCCGCGCCGGATAGCCGGGAGGAACTTGAGCGGCAGGCGCAGTCTGACAACAAGTACGAGAGCCGGCATGCGCAGCTACTGCTCGAAGAACTGGAGACGACCGGCACGATTCGCACCGACTATGACTACCTCGCGCAGGCGGTCCGATTCGGCGACGACCTGCTGCTGGTCGCGCTGGCGGGGGAGGTGGTCGTCGATTACTCGCTGAAGCTGAAGCAAGAACTCGACGCGCCGATTGTGTGGGTGGCGGGCTATTCGAACGACGTGTTCGGCTATGTCCCCAGCCTGCGGGTGCTGAAGGAGGGAGGCTACGAAGCGGGCGGGGCGTTTCGGTATTCTTCGTTTCCCGGGCCGTTTGCGGAGACGGTGGAGGAACGGGTGCTGAAAGCGGTGTCTGAGGTCGTGAAGCGGACGTCTGAGCCTTAGGAACCGAGTGCGGCGCGAAGGTTTGGACGACCGTAAGAGACCGCTTCCTGACGGGCGCGGCTAATTGGGTCGGGCGTGGAGACGGCGGTTATTTGCGGCGCGGCGGTTAGCGGGTGCTTTGGCCGGCAATGGCGTGGGAGAGTCCGTGGGAGATCTCGGGATAGTTCAGCTCCGGAAGCAGGTCGGATTTCATGCGGGTGCTGCAGCAGCGTTTGTTGAGACCGCTGGATCGCTGTCTGCCTTGCGCCTCCGGGTCGAATTCCGGCGGGGGCGCGCCGATGAGCCGGCAGACCGCGGAGTAGAATTCTCTTCTGGTCACGGGGCGATCATCGGAGACGACGTAGAGGTTCGCTGCCGTGGCGGCCGACGCACAGGCTACTGCGCAGCGGGCCGCGTCTTCAACATGGATCAGATTGAGCCACGCCTCGGGGTCGCCTGAGAGCGGCTGGCGGTTGCGCAGTTGCTCAGTGCGAGCGATCAGTCTGCCGGGGCCGTAGATGCCGGCAAGACGCAGTATGTGACTGCGGCCGGGATGCGACTCTGCGGTCTGATTCCGGAACACGGCTTCCGCGTCGAGGCAGATTCGGCCGCCTTCGCTGGTCGGCTCGCAGGGGGAGGACTCGTCGACCCATGTGCCGTCTGACTGACCGTAGACGCTGACGCTGGAGATGTAGATCAGTCGACGTGTGCGGGGCGTGATCTCGTTCAGGACAATTCGGAGTCCGTCGACGTAGACGTCGCGTTTGGAGTTTTCTGCGGTGCGGTCGTGTCCGACCGCGTAGAGCAGGACGTCGGCGGAAGGCAGTGCTGTGAGGGACTTGCGGTCCATGACATCGCCCATGACGGGCGTTACGCCGCGTGTTCTGAGTTCCGTGGCGTTGTCTGCAGACCGGGTGAGCGCCGTGACGCTAGAGCCTGCCTCAGTCCATAACTGCGCGGCGCGCCGGCCGAGGTAGCCGCAGCCGATGATGAGGACGTGCATGGATGACCGAGGGAGTCGTGATGAAGGAGATTGGCGGCCCTATTTCCTCCGGGACGCACTGGTGGACCACGAAGGCACGAAGGGCACAACGAAGACTGGGGGGACGAGCAACGTGGTGAAGTGATCCGTGGACTTGAAGGCGGCCTGACTTCAATGCGCATAGACACTGGGAGCCAATCATGTGGGCGACTCGCTCCGCAAGTCGCGTGTGCGTTCGATCACTCATCGGTCGCCGATTGCGAGTCGTGGTTGGCTTGCGGCCTCTGCGCTCCGGTCGCGGCATGACTCGCGAAAGCGAGATGCGGCCGACTCGGCGGAGCGAGTCGGCTACGTTGCTCAGGCGAGGAGGTCGGTGACGACGCGGGCTTCGCGGCCGGCGGTGATTTCCTGGTCGCGGCCGCCGTGGAGATAGGTCAGTTCCTTGTGGTCGAGGCCGAACTGGTGCATGAGGGTGGCCTGGATGTCGTTGGGGGTGAGGACGTTGGTGACGGCGCGGTGACCGACTTCGTCGGTCTCTCCATAGGCCGTGCCGCCTCGGAATCCACCGCCGGCGAACCAGATGCTGTAGCCCTGGCCGTTGTGATCGCGGCCTGCGCTGGCTGTCTCACCGTGGTTTTCGGTGACGGGGAGCCGGCCGATTTCACCACCCCAGTGGACGATCGTGGAATCGAGCATTCCGCGCTGCTTGAGGTCGGTAACGAGTGCGGCGGCGGGACGATCGGTCCGCTTGCAGACGCCCGGGAGTGCAGTGCGGATGTTGTTGTGGTTGTCCCACGGCTGGCCGCCTAAGAAGAGTTGGACGAACCGCACGCCGCGCTCGACGAGCCTGCGGGCGATGAGGCAACGGGCGCCGTACTCGCGCGTCTCCGGCTGGTCGAGTCCGTAGAGGGCCTGAGTGGCCTGCGTTTCCTGCGAGATGTCGAGGGCTTCGCGGGCGGCGGTCTGCATGGAGGCGGCCAGTTCGTAGCTGGCAATGCGGGCCTCGAGGTCGGCTTCACCGGGGTGCTGCTCGAGATGCCGCTGGTTGAGAGCGCGGAGGAATTCGAGGTTCTGCTCCTGCAGGGCGCCCCGCAGATGGGGCGGTGCGTCGAGGTTGAGGATTCTCGGTTCCTTCGGCCTGAGGACCGTTCCCTGGAAGAGCGGGGGCATGAAACCGTTCGACCAGTTGTTCACGCCGTCGACCGGATGGCCGCCGGGGTCGGTGAGGACGAGATAGGCGGGGAGTTCCTGGCTCTCGCTGCCCAGGCCGTAGACCAGCCACGAACCGAGGGTGGGGCGCCCGAGCACTCCGGGGATTCCGCCGTGGAAATAGCGGATCGAGACTTCGTGGCCGTTTGCGCCGGTGTGCATCGAGCGGATGAGGCAGACGTCGTCGACGATTCCGGCGAGGTGAGGCAGGAGTTCGGAGATTTCGGTGCCGCACTCGCCGTGGGGGGCGAACTTCCACGGGCTGCCGAAGAGCGCCTTACTGGCCCGGTTGACGAAGCTGTACTGGACGTCGCCGGTGTAGTCCGTGCCGCTGAGCCGCGTGAGTTCGGGCTTGGGATCGGTCAGGTCGACGTGCGAGGGCCCGCCGTGCTGGAACAGCGAGATCATGGCGGTCGCCCGGGGCGCGAAGTGCGGTGCCTTGGGCGTGAGGTCGAAATGGACCGGATCCTTGGGGAGTTTCTTGGGCGTCGCCTGAGCCGATCCCTCCTGCATCAACCAGGCAAGGGCCATCGAGCCGACACCCATCGCGTTGTCTGAGAGGAATCGTCGTCGCGTATACGGTTGCATGTCGTTCAGTCCACGTAGAGGAACTCGTTGGAACTCATCAATGCCTGGCAGAGGTTGGTCAGCGCCTGATCCTCGGGAGTCGTACCTTCGCTGAGCGACTCGGGGTGAGCATGCAGATAGGCGAGTTGTCCCTGCAGGAAGTCGACAGCGGAATTCAATTCGTCCTGCGTCGGCGCGCGGAGATAGGCCAACTGCCAGGCGCGGACGACGTCGCCGGGATGAAGCGGCTTGCGCGGACCGGTCGGGCCGTGGAAACCGGCGTCCGATTTCCAGGTTCCGATTGTTGTGTCGTCTGCGGTCAGCGTCAGTTCGACCGTCCAGGAGAAACTGTCGGATGTGACGTGCTCACGGCAGTCGGTGATGAAGTCGACCGTGTCTCCGCGACTTACATTGATTGACTCGACGGCGGTTGCGGCCTCGCTGTTTTGGACGGGCCATTCGCCGGCGAGACCCTGGCCTGCGACAACGATCCTGCCGCGGACTCCGTCGCCGTTTTCGTTGGAATGGTGCAACGTGCCGTTGACTTTGAGGATGCCGTCAGCTGGAGCGGTCCAGCGACGAATGGCACAGAAGTCGGGGTTTGCGCCGGTGTGGCCGCCGTTGGCGTGCAGGATGACCCAGCCGAGCTTCGGATCGGGAAGTTCACCGCCTCCCTGCCAGGCGGAACCGGTCCAGTGGGGGAGTGGAGTGAATCGCGAGGTCGCGTTCGACTCCGGATCGAAACCGCCGTACCCGAACTGCCACAGCGGCGGCAACGGTTCCGGAAATGAACCGACGACCGCGGCGAGTTCCGCCGGCAACTCCGTCACGGTTTCCGTCCGCGCCCGCGTCGCGAGTTTCGCGGACTGGACCAGCAGGAACCGGCCGTTCATCAACATCAACGACTGCGTGGCGACGGTTGATGAAGGACGCAATTCGCAGTTCGTCTGCATGACGGGCGCATCGAACGTTTCGAGCAGCGCGACCGGCTGGGTGCGACGCTGTTGAACGTAGAGGCTGCGGCGTTTCTGTCCGTCGACGATGACCTGTCCGGCGTCGTCCTCCATAACGCTCACGGGCGGTCCGTAGAGAGTGGGATCGAGTTCGCCGGTGGTTGCGAGGACACGGTCGGTGAGGATTTCGGCGTCGAGGCGTGTGACGTTCTGCCGCCAGTAAGAGTGGTTCTCCGCGTCGATTGCTGATTGTTCAGGATCTCTGTAGGACGACTGGCGGTAGACGGTTGAGAGCATGATCTGCCGGTGGAGTTCCTTCAGACTCCAGCCTTGTGCGATGAATTCGTCGGCGAGCCAGTCGAGCAGGTCCGGATGGGTGGGGGGCATCCCGAGGCGGCCGAAGTCGGCGGGGGTCTCGACCAGTCCGCGGCCGAAGTGATGCAGCCAGATGCGGTTGACGATGACCCGGGCCGTGAGGGGATTGTCGCGGCTGGTGAGCCAGCGGGCGAATTCGAGCCGGCGTCCGGTCGTCGGCAGTTCCTCGCTGTTGGCGCGGAATTGGATCTGTTCGCCTTCGGGACTGGTGACCGTGAGTGCAGCGGGCGCGACGGTGTCGGTGGGCTGGCGGTAGTCTCCCCGATGAAAGAGCCTGGTCTCGGGCACGTGGCCGGGGGGTTCGGAGAGGACGCGCATGAACTCTTCGACCGGTTTGCCGGCGCGGATTTCGGCGATTCGTTCGTCGTATTTCTTGAGTTCGTCGGCGGCCGCCTGGTTGTACTGGTAGAGGACGCCGGGGCTGATGTTGACGCTGGGGTTCTGGGCGAGCAGTTGTTTCTGCTCGTCGGTTCGTTCCGCGTCGGGTGTCTCGTAGGCGGTCTTTAGCTGGCCGCGGAGGGGCTCTTCATACTTCGAGAGTTCTTTTTCCAGCGCTTCGGCGATGTAGACGGCCTGTTTCTCGGCGCGTTCGGCGGCGACTTTCTGGGCCTCCGCTTCAATTTCGGCCGCCTTCTGCCGGTCGGCCTGGGTGTAAAGCGACACGACGCGCTGTTGCGGCGTTTTCCAGTTCTGCCAGTCGAGGGCCGGTTCGAAGACGGCGCGGAGTGCGTAGTAATCGGTTTGCAGAATCGGGTCGTAGCGGTGGTCGTGGCACTGTGCGCAGGCGACCGTCATCCCGAGCAGCGAAGTGCTGACGATCTTGAGGGTGTCGGCGATGACCTGGTTGCGGGCCTCGGGGGAGTTGTCGCCGCTGCCGGTGCCGTCGGCCGCCATGCGGAGGAACCCGGTGGCGGTCAGAAGTTCGATCTGTTCGTCGGTCAGGTCTCCTTCAATCGGACCGGCCAGTTCGTCGCCGGCCAACTGTTCGTGAATGAACCGATCGAACGGCTTGTCGCTGTTGAAGGATCGGATGACGTAATCGCGGTATTTGTAGGCCCAGGTGCGGACGGCGTCCTGGTTGGTGGCGCCTTCGGAATCGGCATAACCGGCGACGTCGAGCCAATGGCGGGCCCAGCGCTCGCCATAATGGGGCGAATCGAGAAGTTCCTCGATCAGCGCCGGATAGGCGTTCGCGGACTCATCGGCCAGGAATCGCTCTCTCAGCTCCTGAGAGGGAGGCAGCCCCGTCAGGTCGAAGCAGGCCCGTTTGAGCAGCGTGAGGCGGTCGGCGTCTTCGGAGAAGTGCAGGCCGTCCGGCATGGCGGCGCGGAGCAGAGCATCGATCGGCGTCCGCACAGAGGGATCGCCCGTCTCCGGCACAGCAGGCCGGGCAATGGGCTGGAAGGCCCACCAGGCGCGGTCTTCGGGCGTGACGCCGACGCCGGGGCCAATCGTTTCCGGTTCGGGACGTGCGGTCGGCGCGCCGACTGAAATCCAGCGCTCGATGAGGGCAATCTCCTCAGCGGAGACCTTGGCTTCGCCGGGCGGCATCTCGCCGGAACGAATGCGCTGGAGAAACAAACTGCCTTCCGCGTCGCCGGGAACAATTGCGGGCCCGGAATCCCCGCCAGCCTGCTGGAAGCGGACGAGCCTCAAATCGAGTCCGGCTTCCTTCTCTTCGGTAGCGCCGTGACAGTCGAAACAGTGCTCCCGCAGAATGGGGCGAATGTCTTTTTCAAACGTCAGCGGAGCGTTCGTTGCATCTTCGGCCGGGGACGCCTTCGGCGAAAGGGCGAACAGTAACAAGAGTGCAACGGTCGCGCAGCGGGATGGTGAGATCATCTGGCGTGCAGGTGGGACTCGCGGCCCGGGCGAGTAGTTGGGCGGGTGGAGGAACGACGCAACGCATGCATCGGTCTCTGCCCATATTATCCGCAAACGGGTGGCTTGCGGACAAGTGCAAGTGGGGTGGGACGTGAGATCGGAGCATGTTCCGGGAGGATTCGTCGGGTGCGCGGGCATTGCCGTGTATCGTCTGGTAGGTTGCCGTTAGAGCGCTTGGCAGTTCAGTATGTGGCCCCGAGAACGATCCGTACTGGATTCGCGAATGCATCACCGAAAATGAGCTGAGGGCTGAGAGTCAAGAGTCCAGAGACTCAACCAACGACGCGTCAACGATTCTGGCCCCTTGGCTCTCGACCGGCCACTTCGACGGAGATAACGAACTCCAACCAACCTGTCCCCTCAGCACAAACAGAGTTCTGCAAAGTGCTCTAATCGACATTTCCTGCTGCGAGCTGGTGCCATGATTCCGGATCACTTCGACACACGAGAGAGAGCTTCGTTGCACGGATGGCTGACACGCCGTCGAAGGGATTTCCGTTGGCAGATGCTCGGGTTTCTGGTCGGGCTCTGCTGTGTGTGCGGTGCGTCCGGTTGGGTGTTTCCGGCTGAGGTTGACGACAATCGCGCCTTCAGCATTCAGGTTGTCGATGCGGAAACGGGACGCGGCGTGCCGCTCGTGGAATTACGAACGACAAACAGTTTGCGGTATGTGACCGACAGCAGCGGGTTCGTCGTTGTGGATGACGGGGACCTGCTGGGGACCCGAGTCTTTTTCACAGTGAGCAGCCACGGTTACGAATTCGCGAAGGACGGGTTCGGTTTTCGTGGGAGAGCGCTGGATGTCGAGCCGGGGGGAGACGCCTTACTGGAGGTGTCGCGAGTCAATATCGCAGAGCGGTTGTACCGGGTGACCGGGAGCGGGATTTATGCGGACTCGCTGAAGCTGGGGCATCAACCGCCGATCGAACGCCCACTGCTCAATGCGCAAGTTTCCGGACAAGACTCGGTTCAGGCGGCCATCTACCACGAGAGGCTCTACTGGTTCTGGGGCGATACTTCGCGCCTGGCCTATCCGCTGGGGCACTTCGGTACGGCGGGGGCGGTGAGCGAGTTGCCTGCGAACGGTGGGCTTGATCCGTCCGTCGGGGTGAACCTCAATTACTTCACCGGTGAGGATGGTTTCAGCCGGCCCATGTTTGAGTTGGGTCGACCAGGGATGGTCTGGATCGATGCGTTGATGACGCTGGAGGACGATGACGGACAGGAACGGCTGATTTGTCATTACTCGCGAATGAAGGACCTCGGGACGCGACTCGAACATGGATTAGCGGTTTTCGACGACGAATCGGAACGATTCGAGCCGGTCCGCCGTTTTGCGGACGATGAGAGGCTCTTTCCGCAGGGGCATGCGTTTCGTGCGGCTGAAGATTGGGACGAGGAGTATTTCTATTTCGCGACGGCGTATCCGCTGATTCGAGTGCGGGCGAGGTGGGACGACGTGCTTGATTCGGCCCGTTACGAGGGATTTACGCCGCTGCAGGCGGGTGCGAGTCTCTCGGAATCAGATCCGGAATTCGTGCGGGACGGGGAGGGGCGTCTCGTCTACGAGTGGCGGCCTGATACGGCGGTGGTAACTCCGGAACAGGAGCGGACGTTGATGCAAACGGGAACGATGGCGGAGGAGGAAGGGCGACTCCAGACGATTGACGCCAGTGATGGGAAGACGATCCGGCTGCACAATGGTTCGGTCCACTGGAACGGTTATCGGGAGCGGTACGTGATGATCGCGGCCAGGAGCTACGGCGAGTCGTCTTTCCTGGGGGAGGTCTATTACGCAGAGGCGGATCGACCGGAAGGGCCTTGGGACAGGGCGGTGAAGGTCGTGAGTCACGACAGATACTCATTCTACAACCCAGCCCATCACAGATTCTTCGACGCCGAAGAAGGCCGACTGATCTACTTTGAGGGAACGTTCAGCCACACGTTTTCCGAGACCGAAGACCCGACGCCGCGGTACGATTACAACCAGATCATGTACCGGCTGGATCTGGCGGACGAGCGACTGCGGGCCGTTGACGGCGGATAGAGCGTTCGAGCGGGCCCGTTCGGAGCGGTCAATTGAGGCTGAAGTCGAGCCGGGGCGCTCGGGAGAGCGCTCCGTCGAGGCTGAGGCGGACTTGTCTGCGGAGTTCGCCGAGAATCAGGTCGCTGCGCTGGTCGACGTCGACCGTCTGCAGCAGTTCAGCCGCCGGCTCTGCGGGCAATTGCAGCGAGTGGGCCAGGATGTCGCACAATGCCCCGAGCGAGAGTTCAGTCTCCAGGTATCGCGTGACATCGGGTGCGTAAGGGATTTCTCTGTGCAGTTGGTGCACGAGGTCGATCAGTTCCGCCCGGCGGTGAGATCGATCGATGACGGTCGTCTGGGGATAGCGGTCGGGCAGCGACTCGCACTGCGCCTCGCGGAAGGGCAGAGGGGATTCATACTCCGAGTCGATCCGAATGCGCGACAAACCGCGCAGGAGCACGGTGCAGTGTCCGTCGGGAAGCTGGTCATGAAGCGCAACCGTGCAGAGGCATCCCACCGCATGAACCGGCGCCTGGCTGGAGTTCGTCAACGGTTCCCAGCCCGCTTGCAGCAGCGGGACGGCGATGAGGTTGTTGCGGCGAATCGACTCGGTGATCAATTCACCTGCGTCCGAAGCCCGCAGGTGCAGCAGTTGTGACGCATGCGGAAAGATCGCGGGAGCGGCGACGGGGTAAAGGAGCAGCCTGCCGGAGAACTGCGCCGGGTTCGCTTGAAGTTGCAGGTTGTGGTTCATCGGATGCCTGTTGAAACAGGTTGCTCGTCGGGGGTGAGTGTCGTTTGCAGTCGCGATCGCGGGTGGAGTTGTCCGGTCGTTCGGGGAGTCAGGTCACGCGCTCGATGCGGGGAATGAGTGATTCGTTGAGGGTGAGGCCGGCGGGATAGCTTTCATGCGGGGCGGCCAGTTCCTCGAAACATCGATGCAGGTCGGTCAGGAACCGTTCGAGATGGATCGACTCACAAACGGGACGAAAAGGCTCCAGGTATCTGCAGGCCGAACCGTACATCTTTCGTGCGCCGCCGAGATTGCCTTCCCCGAAATGAAACAATGCCACGGCAGCGTGAATGAGTCCCTGATAAAAATCCCGCTTCTCTCCCAGCGTTTCGCCCCAGAGGTCTTCGAGGACGTCGTGGCAGGGGAAGAACTCCTGTTCGTTAAACAGCCGGACACCTTCCAGAAGGCGGGGATCGATCCGTTCCATCGGCGAGCTTGTCGGGTATCCGGCCGGGAGCTTCGTGCGAAGCTGCTTTTTCAATGAACGATTGGTCGGCTACGATGCCGGACCTGTGACTCGGATCGATTCTAGCGCGGCCTGTTGAGCAGCGTCCAACACCGATCCGGCGCGAGATCGAAATTGAGCGGGATTCTTGAAGCGTGGCGGATCAGAGCGAACAACGGAAACGAGCAGGCCAGATTGTTCGTCGACTCAAGAAAGCGTATCCGGAAGCGGAATGCGCGCTGCGGCATGACGATCCGTTTCAATTATTGTGCGCGACGATCCTCTCTGCGCAATGCACGGATGAGCGTGTGAACATCGTGACGCCGCTGTTGTTTGAAAAATACCCCACGCCGGAAAAACTGGCCGCGGCACGACAAACTTCCGTGGAGAAGATCATCCAATCGACCGGTTTTTTCCGCAACAAGGCGAAGAACCTGATCGGCATGGCGAAAGCGGTCGCCGGAGAGCATGGCGGCGAGTTGCCGCAAGACCTGGACGCTCTGGTCAAGCTGCCGGGAGTGGGACGGAAGACGGCGAACGTTGTGATGGGGACGGCGTTCGGCGTTCCGACGGGCGTTGTGGTCGACACGCACGTAACGCGGATTTCGAAGCTGCTCGGTCTGACGACAGGCAAGTCCGCCGAGGCGATTGAACGGGATCTGATGGAATTGTTGCCGAAGAAGGAGTGGATCAATTTCTCGCACCGCTTGATTCATCACGGCCGGCGGATCTGCATCGCACGGCGTCCGAAGTGCGTGGAATGTCCGCTGTTGGCGGTGTGCGAACGGGCCGGGCTGCCGGACCTCGGGGCCGAGTGAGGGAAGCGCGGGGACTCGACTGTTGCACGGGGGGATCGGTCCGTCTACCTTTTCGCGAGTGGCCGGTTTTCATTTCTCAGGCGCGCTCTTCATGATTCTTACGGGCAGCCAGATCCGCGAGCGGCTCGACTCGGACATCATCATCGATCCGTTTGAAGAGTCTCAGCTCAACCCGAACAGCTACAATCTCCGGCTGCACAAGGAATTGCTTGTCTACGAGGAGATCGTGCTGGACATGGCGCGGCCCAACCGGTTTCGCCGTTACGAGATTCCTCCGGAAGGGCTGGTGCTGAGCCCGAACCAGCTCTATCTCGGGCGAACACTGGAGCGGACGGAGACGCACAACCTCGTGCCGATGCTGGAGGGTCGCTCGTCGATCGGGCGGTTGGGGCTGTTTGTCCACGTGACGGCGGGATTCGGGGACGTCGGTTTTGCCGGCTACTGGACGCTCGAGATGTTCGCAGTGCAGCCGATCCGAATTTACGCCGGTGTGGAGATTGCGCAGATCTTCTACCACACGCTGGACGGAGAGGTGCAGGAGTACGCGAGCGACAAGTACCAGCACAACCGCGACATCCAGCCAAGCCTGCTGTTCAAGGAGTTTCAGCGGAAGGACGATCGGCAGATGAAGCTGGCGTTTGGTCAGGAGACGCCGGAGTAGTATCAGACTCGCGGGGGTTCGCCGCCTCGAGTTCGTCAGCGGCGGAACCCGAAAGCGAGGCGTCCCCTTCTTCGTCGTGGGCGTCGGCGGCCAACTCAGACTCATCGGTTCCGAGCAGCATCAAAGTCGTGCGGTACGCGGCGGTGTTCTTCGTTTCTTCGTCCACATTTCGGAGTGAGCGTTCCCAACCGTCGACGTCTTCCTGAATGAGCGGCTCCTGCGGGCGTGCATATTCGGGCACGTCGCGCGATCGACTGACGAATCGAAGCATCAGGACGAGCAACACCAACGTCGCTCCTACGAAGCGCCAGGCGGGGTGAGACAAGAATCGAAACGATCTCAGAATTGAACTGAATCTGCGGCGACGGCGCTTCGGAATCGTACATCGTCGCGGAGCGTCCCACCAGCACCCCACGTCGTCAACAACCAGAATCAAGATTGCGAAGCCAAGTCCCCCGGTCGAGAAGTATGTGATCAGCCGCCATACGACCTCCGTATCCGTGCGGATTGCAGACAGCGCAATCAGACCTCCAAAGGCCGACATCACCAATCCAGAAAGCAGCACGGGACGACGGTAGCCAGCGGAGGCACAGATTGCCCCGACGGCACCTCCCCAGATGCTCCAACCCAGAATCAGCAACAACACGTCACTGCCCCGAGAACCGTCGCCGAGCGCGAGAGGCAATACGAACGCTTCATCGCCCTGCGCGAGTTGAATCGCGTCGTAGAGACCAACAATCGCGGCTGATACGGCACCGAGTGACAGTCCCAGCCACATCATCCATCCATTGCGGCGTTTGTGGCCGGCCGGTGCGACCCAGTTCATTAGCGGATCGGGGGGAGGTTCCCGTCCTGCGCCAACGGCGTCAGCAGCGTCATCAATCACTTTCTCAGCGCCTGGAACGCCACCAACAACCCCGCCGAGGGCATGGAGTCCGGCTCGTTTGAGCGACACGCCTTTGATGCTGCGCAATGCACCGATGATTGCGCCGAGAATGGCGACAGCTAATCCGGTTTGGGGACGAGCGATCCATGCAATCACAACACCCGGCGCCGCGCCGCAAGCGGCAAACAGAATTGTGCGACCGAATGAGCGCCAATGCATTTCGATGCTTTCGCTCTTAACAACTCACCGATGGGCAGTCTCGCCCGAAACCAGAGCAACTGCCAGTCTAACTGGTTCTCCGGGCCGGTGCTGCTGATCACCGGTGTGCGGGTTGCAGCTTGCAGATTACACGTCGATTCGCTCCAGGTTGGCGGGTTCCTCGATGACTGTGTCGTCTTCAAGGAATACCCGGTGGACGCCTGCGGTGCCGGAGGGGGCGAGAACGGTTGCGGGTTGATCGCCCTGGAAGTGGAGGGCGGCGCCGTCGTCGATTGCGTAGCCGGGGGCGATGCGGGCGGTGCTCAGGAGTCGATGGTAGGCGGGCCGGCGATCGGCCTCGCGGGTGTAATGGGGGCAGCAACTGCCGTCGAGGAAGCCGAGGCAGTCCAGCGATTCGAGCCGGTCTGCGAACGAGTCGGTGACTCCCTGTTCGAACCAGCAGATCGCGCCGGCGCTCCAGCCGGCAAGGACGGTGCCACGCTCCCACGCATCGTGCAGGAGTTCGGGCAGGTCCCAGTCGTTCCACGCGGCCAGCATGCTCTTTGTGTTTCCGCCGCCGATGAGCAACAGGTCGTGCTGCTGGAGGTACTCATCGATGGGCGGCGTCCGACCGAAGAGCGGGAGATGCGAAGGAACGCAGTCCAATCCGGCAAACCGCGTGTGAAAGCGATCGATGTAGGCGGGATTGTCGCCGCTGGCGGTGGCGATGAATCCGACCGATGGTTTCGAGCGGCCGGTCAGGTCGAGGAGGTAGCGGAGGAGTGCCGAGTGGTCGACGTCGACCGGGAGCCCCCCGATGGCGACGATGTGGGATGAGTTCGGCATCGACGTTCGGCACGTTAAGAAACACGAGTTCGATCAAGCGATGTGAGCAGCATCCGGGCGGCGCGAACGTCTGGCGGTCAGCCGCTCTGAGCGCGGCGATGTTCGAACGCTATGACGGGCATTAGAAGCGGTGACGCGACATGCTGTCCAGCGATCACCGCGCGGCGCTCTCGGGCCACTGGACGGCCGGCGTTTGAGTTCCGAAGATAATCTGGCCTGTCGCCGACGGTCGCCGCTGGTCAGCCTCTCCAACGCGAACTCCTAGGCTTCGTGGATCGACTTGTGACTGAAGAGAAGAGCATCCCGGAAAAGATCGGTCCCTACCGGATCGAGCGCGAGCTCGGAGCGGGCGGGATGGGAACGGTCTACTACGGCCGACACGAGACGACCGGTCTGGAAGCCGCGATCAAGGTTCTGCCCGCGTCGTTGGCGCGGGAAGAGGGCTTTGTGTACCGCTTCAAGCGGGAGATCGACGCGTTGCGGAAGGTCAAGAGTCCGCACATCGTCGAGTTTTACGAAAGCGGCGTGGATGACGACATCTCATATTACGCCATGGAGTACGTCGACGGAGAGACTCTGACCGCGCGACTGACGCGTGAGCGGCGGATACCATGGCGGGACGCGATTGACATTGCACTGCAGGTGTGCCGCGCGCTGAAGTCGGCTCACAATGCGGGCATCGTGCATCGCGATCTGAAGCCGTCGAATCTCATGCTGGGGGCCGACGGCGCGGTCAAGTTGACCGACTTCGGCGTGGCGCAGGTGTTTGCGGCGGGCCAATTGACGATGCCGGGGGGCGTGATCGGCACGGCGGAATACATGTCGCCCGAACAGGCGCGGGGGAAGCGGGCGACGAAACGGAGCGACGTCTACTCACTCGGCGCTGTGCTGTACGTCATGCTGACGGGCCGTCCGCCGTTCACGGGCCAGTCGGCACTCGAGATTTCCCAGAAGCATATCCACAACCGGTTCGACAGCCCGCGGCAGTATGTTCCGGAGTTGCCGCATTGGCTCGACGAGGTCGTCTGCAAATGCCTGGAGAAGGAGCCGGAGGACCGGTATCCGGATGCGCACGTTCTCTCGCTGCGGCTGGCCGAGATACCGAAGAAGGTCGACTACTTGCAGGAGCACGAGTCGTTCGAGTTCGGCAGCGGAGAGGGGACGGCGGAGACGATGGCCGAGTCGACCAGTGGAGCTTCGTCGATGGGGGGCGAAGTCGGCGGGACGCTGATGCGCGATCTGATGCAGGCGCATCTCGACGAACAACGCGCGGCGACGCCGGTGGGCAGCCTGCTGGACAACACGTGGGTGCTTGTGGGGCTGTTGCTGCTGCTGATTCTGGGAGGAGTGTTCTGGTACCGGTCTCGTGACGAGTCGCCGGAAGAGCTATTCGCCCGCGGAGAGAAGCTGATGCAGCGATCGGCGGGGAGCGCCTGGGAGCAGGCGCGCCGGGAGTGTTTTCTGCCGCTGATCAAGAAAGACCCGGAGACGTGGAAACCGCGAGTCGACGGGTACCTGGACCAGATCGCGGCGTATGCGGTCGAACGGGAGGTTCGGGGCGCGCAGTCGACGCGGACGGGGGACAGTGCCGCCGATGAAGTGGACCGGTTCCTGCAGCGCGCCTTCGAGCAACAGGACGAGGGAGACTATGCGGCCGCCGAAGCGACCCTGACGGCCCTGAACGTCTTGATGGAAAGTTCACCGAGATCGGATCAAGAGAGGCGGGCGGTCCGGCATCTGCTTCGAGAAGTTCGGGCCCAGGCCGAAGATCCGCCGGATCGGACAGAGCAGTATCCCTTCCTGCGCACGTCGCTTGAGCGCGCGGAAGAACTGCAACTCGCCGGTGAGGATGAACAGGCTTTGCGAATCTGGGAGAGCGTGCTGGCACTTTACGGCGATGATCCGGGCGCGGACGGCCTGCTGCATGAAGCGCGGCGTCGTGTGGCCGCCGCTCCCGCCGCACCGGAAGCCGGGGCGTCTGACTGACGGTGAGGAAACGAACGTCAAGGGCCGGCGGCCGTGACCGCCGGCTCATGGCGGCGGCTCGCCTTCGGGGCGCGTTGCCAGAGAAGGAACTCCGCCCTATTCTCTGCGCAACTCCAGACCCTCAGCCAAAGGGAGCGCATGTCGGAACCGGTCGATCTGAAGAGCTACATTCGCGACATTCCCGATTTTCCGAAGCCGGGGATTCTGTTCAAGGACATCACGCCGCTGCTGGCTTCTCCCGAGGCGTTCCGGGAAGCGGTTCGTCGGATGGCCGATCCGTTTCGTGATCGGGGCGTGCAGGCTGTGGCGGCGGCGGAAGCGCGGGGGTTCATCTTCGCCGCTCCGCTGGCGCTGGAACTCGACTGTTCGTTCGTGCCGGTGCGAAAGCCGGGCAAACTGCCGTTCGACACGAAGGCGTTTCATTACGAACTGGAATACGGCACCGACACGCTGGAAATGCATACGGACGCGGTGCGAGACGGGGACCGGGTGCTGCTGGTGGACGACCTGCTGGCGACGGGTGGAACGATGGAAGCGTGCGTGCAGTTGGCGGAGCAAAGCGGGGCGAGCATTGTGGGGTGCGCGTTTGTGGTGGAGTTGGCGTTTCTGGGGGGTCGCGACAAGCTGGCTCCTCACGAGGTTGTGAGTCTGCTGAAGTATTCAGCAGGCGAATGAGCCTCTTCGCGGCTGCGGCATGCAGTTTGCTGGCAGTTTGCATAGATTTTATGCACGCTGCGAAGTTGATCCCGAGCCACCTGCCCCACGATGACCGCCAAAGAAGTGCTTGCCCTCTGCCGGCAGAAGGAAATTCAGGCGGTCGATCTGCGCTTCATGGATTTTCCGGGAACCCAGAAGCACTTCACGATTCCCGTAAAGGTTCTCACGGAAAAGACTTTCGAAGAGGGGCTGACATTCGGCGCCTCGTCGATGTACGGCTGGCAGGCGATCAACGAGAGCGACATGCTGGTGGTTCCGCAGGCCGAGACGGCGATGGTGGACCCGTTCATGCATTCGACTCTGGCGATGGTGTGCAACATTCAGGATCCGATTACGCGCGAGGACTATGCCAAAGATCCGCGCAATGTTGCCCGGAAGGCGGAAGCCTACATGCACTCGACCGGAATCGCCGATCGGGCGAATTTCGGGCTGGAGGCTGAGTTCTTCGTGTTCGACGACGTGCGGTTCGACCAGAATGCGCGGGAATCGTATTACCACGTCGACAGCGTGGAAGGGGAATGGAACCGGGGACGGTCCTCCGCGCCGCAGCCGGGTTCGTCCGAAGTGAGCAATGCGGGCTACCGGATTCGGACGCGGGAGGGCTATTTCCCCATGCCGCCGGCCGACACACTGCAGGATCTGCGGACGGAGATCATGCTGACGCTGCAGGGGTGCGGCGTGGCGGTGGAAGGTCAACACCACGAAGTAGCGACGGGCGGACAGTGTGAGATCGACATGGGGTACGGTCCGCTGCTGCAGACGGCGGACAACCTGCTGCGTTACAAGTACATCGCGAAGAACGTGGCGGCCCGCCGGGGGAAGACGGCGACGTTCATGCCGAAGCCGCTGTTTGGGGACAACGGGTCGGGCTTGCACATGCACGTTTCTCTGTGGAAGGGGGGCGAGACATTGTTCGCCGGATCGGGGTACGGTGGACTTTCGGAGGTCGCCGTGCATGCGCTGTCGGGCATTCTGCATCACGCTCCGGCGCTGTTCGCCTTCTGCTGCCCGACGACCAACAGTTACAAGCGATTCATTCCCGGCTTTGACTCACCGGTGAACCTGACGTACAGCTTCCGGAATCGTTCGGCGGCGATTCGCATTCCGGTGCACAACTCGTCGCCTGCGAGCAAGCGGTTCGAGTTTCGTTGTCCCGATCCGTCGTGCAATCCGTACCTGGCGATGTCGGCCGTGCTGATGGCGGCGCTGGACGGAATCCAGAATCGACTCGATCCCGGTCCACCACTGGACAAGGACGTGTACGATCTTCAGCCGGACGAACTGGACGACTTTCCCGGCGTCCCCGGATCGCTCGATGAAGCGCTCGACGCGCTGCGGAGCGATCATGACTTCCTGCTGCGGGGAGACGTGTTCACCGAAGACGTGATCGACACGTGGATCTGGTTCAAGCGGACGCGTGAGGCGAGCGAACTCCGGCAGCGGCCTCACCCCTGGGAATTCATGGCGTATTACGACGTGTGAATTCCCGGCTTGCGATGTGTTGTCTCCGCCTGCGAGGTGCGGGCGTCCCATTCCTGGATCGTCCGCACGTGGAGGCGGTCCTGGGCGGCGCAATATTTGAGCGCGCGGGCCATGGCGACGCAACCGGGCAGCGTGGTGACGCAGGGGACGCCGTAGGTGACGGCGTCGGCTCGGATCTTGCCCTCTTCCGTCCGGCTGCCCTTGCCGCTGGGCGTGTTGAGGATGAGTTGCACGTCTCCGTTGGTGATGTAGTCGCGGATATTCGGGCGGCCCTCCTGGACCTTGCGAATGATTTCGACTTCGAGACCCGCTTGCCGCAAGACCTCGCCTGTTCCGGAGGTGGCGAGGATCTCGAAACCGAGTTCGGCCAGTTGCCGGGCCGGTCCGACGATCAATTGTTTATGGGCTTTCGCCACGCTGATGAAGACCTTGCCTCCGGTCGGCAGATCGATCCCTGCGGCAAGCTGGCTCTTCGCGAAGGCCGCTTCGAAACTCTCGTCGATGCCCATGACTTCGCCGGTGGACCGCATCTCGGGACCGAGAATGATGTCCACGCCGACGAATCGCGAAAAGGGAAAGACGCTTTCCTTGACGGAGGTATGCTCCGGCCAGATCTCTTCGAGCACGCCCTGTTCCTTGAGTGAGCGGCCGACCATGATTTTGGCGGCGATTCGCGCCATCGAGAGACCGGTCGCCTTGGAAACGAAGGGTGCGGTCCGGGAGGCCCGCGGGTTGACTTCCAGGACGTAGACCGCGAATTTTGCGTCCGCCGGGAGCGGCAGCGGCGAGGACGGCTGGTCGGCGGGAGAGGACTGAGCGTCGCCGTTGGGCGGACGCTCGATCTTGACGGCGAACTGGATATTCATCAGTCCCCGGACCTGAAGTTCCTTCGCCAGCGCATAGGCCGCCTGCTTGATCTCATCGATGACGGCGTCGGGCAGGGAGTACGGGGGGAGGGCGCAGGCGGAGTCGCCGCTGTGGACGCCGGCTTCTTCGATGTGCTCCATCACGCCGCCGACCAGGGTCGTCTCTCCGTCCGAGATGGCGTCGACGTCGACTTCGATGGCGTCCTGGAGGAACTTGTCGATGAGGACGGGGTGATCGGGGGAGGCATCGACCGCCTCGTTCATGTATCGGGTCAATTGTTGCGGATCGTCGCAGATCTCCATCGCGCGGCCGCCGAGAACAAAGCTGGGCCGCACCAGGACGGGGTAACCAATGCGCCCGGCATTGCGGCGCGCCCCCTCGACGTCGACGGCGATGCCGTTGGGAGGCTGCTTGAGCCCCAGCCGCTGGAGGACGCGCGTGAATTTCTCGCGGTCTTCCGCGGCGTCGATCATGTCGACGTCGGTGCCGACGATGGGCACACCGGCCGCTTCCAGTCCGCGGGCGAGATTCAGCGGGGTTTGCCCGCCGAACTGGACAATCACGCCGTCTGGCTTGAGCCGATCGTAGATGTTAAGCACATCCTCGGTCGTCAGCGGTTCGAAGAAGAGCAGATCGGACGTGTCGTAGTCGGTCGAGACCGTTTCGGGGTTCGAATTGACCATCACGCTTTCGATGCCGAGTTCCGCCATCGCAAAGGCGGCCTGGCAACAGCAGTAGTCAAACTCGATTCCCTGGCCGATCCGGTTGGGTCCGCCGCCGAGAATCATGATTCTGCGCAGCGAGTCCTGTTGGCCGTTGGGATCGAGAGGCCCGGGCGCTTCGCACTCGGACTCATAGGTGGAGTAGTAATAGGGTGTGTAGGCTTCGAATTCGGAGGCGCAGGTGTCGACCTGCTTGAAGGTGGCGATGACGCCTCGCTGTTTGCGATGGGAACGGACGTCCATTTCGGTGGAGGCCCACCAGCCTGCCAGTTGCCGGTCGGAGAAGCCATTTCGTTTCGCGCGGAGCAGGAGTTCGTCGCCCGCGTCCTCCAGACGGGACACCCGGCGGATTTCGTCCTCAATACCAACCAGGTCGCGAATATTGCGGAGGAACCAGGGATCGATGCCGGTGAGGCTATTGACCTCTTCGACCGTCATGCCGGCTTTGAAGGCGTACCTCAGGAAGAAGACGCGGCCGGCATTCGGGGTGGCGAGGTTGCGGCGGATGTCTTCGATGGCGGGTTGCTGTTCGGTCCCCCAGAGGTCTTTGCTGCCGCCTCCCAGCCCGAACTGGCCGATCTCCAGTCCGCGGAGCGCCTTCTGCAGGGACTCTTTGAATGTCCGGCCGATGGCCATTGTTTCGCCGACCGATTTCATCTGGACGGTGAGGGTCGGATCGGCATCGGGGAACTTCTCGAACGTCCAGCGGGGGATTTTGGTGACGATGTAGTCGATAGTCGGCTCGAAGCAGGCCAACGTTTCGCGGGTGATGTCGTTGGGGATTTCATCGAGCCGGTATCCGACCGCGAGTTTGGCGGCGATCTTGGCGATGGGAAAACCGGTCGCCTTGGAGGCGAGCGCGCTGGACCGACTGACGCGGGGATTCATCTCGATGATGACCATGCGGCCGGTTTCGGGATTGACCGCGAACTGCACGTTCGATCCGCCGGTCTCCACGCCGATTTCGCGGATGCAGGCGAAGGTGGCGTCGCGCATCCGCTGGTATTCTTTATCGGTCAGCGTGAGGGCGGGAGCGACGGTGATGGAGTCGCCGGTGTGGACGCCCATGGGGTCGAAGTTTTCGATCGAGCAGATGATGACGCAATTGTCGGCGCAGTCGCGCATCACCTCCATTTCATATTCTTTCCAGCCGATGACCGATTCATCGAGCAGGACTTCGGTGGTGGGGGAGAGCTTGAGCCCGTTGCGGACCTTTTCTTCGAACTCCTCCCGGTTGTAGGCGATCCCGCCGCCGGTGCCGCCGAGCGTGTAACTGGGACGAATGATGATGGGGAGGCCGATTTCCTCCAGCGCGTCGCGGGCCTCGGGCATGTTGTGGACGACGACGCTGCGCGGCATGTCGAGGCCGATTTTCTCCATGGCGTTCCGAAAGGACTCGCGGCCCTCCGCCTTGTCGATGACGTCGGAGCGGGCGCCGATCATTTCGACGCCGAACTTTTCCAGAACGCCGTGGCGTTCGAGATCCATGGCGGTGTTCAGTCCGGTCTGGCCTCCCAACGTGGGGAGCAGCGCGTCGGGGCGTTCCTCCTCGATGATTCGCGCCACGTATTCCCAGGTGATCGGCTCGATGTAGGTGCGGTCGGCCGTTCCGGGATCGGTCATGATGGTGGCGGGGTTCGAATTCACCAGAACGACCTCGTAACCTTCGTCGCGAAGCGACTTGCAGGCCTGGGTGCCGGAATAATCGAACTCGCAGGCCTGTCCGATGACGATCGGACCGGAGCCAATGATCAGAATCTTGTGGATGTCGTCGCGGCGTGGCACGGGATCAGCGTAAAAACAGAGGAGAGAAGGGGTTGGATGGCAGTCTCGGGCGTCTCGTCCGCCGGGGCTCTGGCGGACCGCGACGATGATACACGAAGCCGCAGTCCTGCTACACCGTCTCCACGAGGTATTTTGCCGAGTCGGATTGATGCCGCGGCGGCGCGGCCCCGTGCGTCTCGCAGAGCACAGTGAAACCGTTGCGAGGCGGTGCTTGAGCCTTCCGTCTGTTCACCGAACTACGGCAGAAAATGGAGGATTCATCTGCGGCTTGGTATGCTTGGACCGTAATAAGAAGTGATGCGGCGGCGCGCGGCAGCCAGGACTCCGACTTGATGATCCGCCGCGAACACAGGTGCAGAGCGATGTTCGCAGCCCGAAAACCGAGTGCGCAGGCGATCGTCGTCCTGGCGATTCTGTTTCCTCTTGCAACCGAAGGCGCCTTGGCGGGGCCCGGGCAGGGTGAGGAGACGTCGGCTGCCGCCGGCGCGGAAGAGTACGACCTCGTCTACCTTGGTCCGCAGGGTCCGGTGTTTCTGACGCTGCAAATCAGTGCGGGTCCGCGGGGTGTGACGGCGGTGCGGCGGGAATATGCAGAGATCGTCCTGCGAACACTGGACTCCGACGGAGACGGTTTGCTTGACGCAGAAGAAGCGGGGCAGATTCCCCATGACGGGCAGCTCTTTGCCTCTGCCGAAACGCTGGGGGAGGACTGGAAGTCGCTCGACGTCGCTCCGGCGGATGATCAGATTTCTGCGGACGAGTTGTTTGCGTTCGTTGACGAGAATCTGGGGGAGCGATTTCGGGTGGAGTTGAAGACCCGGCTGCAGGAATCGGTGCGACTTTTTTCACCGCTCGATGCGGATCGCGACGGGTTGGTCTCTCGTGAAGAGATTGAAAAGGGATTCAGGTCGCTCCGCGCGTTTGACTTCGACGACGACGAAACGCTGAGCGTGGCGGAACTGCAGCCGTTTCCGACCTCGATGCTGCAGGCCCGATCGCAGCAACCGGGTGACGACGCGGCGCAGTTGCCGGTTATTGTTCTCACGACCGAGGCGCAGCGCAAGGAGGCGTTGGACCGGATCGTCTCGCTGTATGGTGTGAGCGGCGAAGAAGGCAAGGGGCGAGGGATCGATCTGGATCGGATCGGGGCGGATCAGGAGTCGCTGGCCGTTTGTGATGGCGACGGAGATGGACGGATCGATGAGTCGGAATTGTTCGATCTGCTGGTTGATCCTCCCGGTTTGCCGGTGGCTGTGAACATCTCCCGCAGCCGAGTGAGCGTGGAGGAGTGGGAGGGGTACGGTCCGCTGGTTGTGGAACGTCCCCGAACCGAGCGGGGCCGGGTGAACTGCCTGCTCGCGGGAATGTCGGTGAAGTTGAGGGCGCTGAACGACGTGCAGGGGGGGATGTCGGACGCGGTCGCGATGCAGAAGTTCTATCTCCAGAGGTTCACTCAGTTCGATCAGGACAAGAACCGGTATCTGGACATGACCGAGTTCGCATCGCTCGAATTGCCGGACGTGCAGTTTGTCTCGGTCGACGGAAACGGGGACGACATGGTCACGCGAGATGAACTGGAAGCTCACCTGGAGGTTTCAGCGAGTCTCAGTCAGTCGTTGATTGTGTTGACGATCTCGGATGAGGGAAAGACGCTGTTCGATATTCTCGACGCCGATGAAGACAACCGATTGGATCCGCGAGAGTTTCTGGAGGGTTACGGCAAGGTTCGAAGGCAGGACCTGAATCGCGACGGCCTGCTGGCGGCGGCGGAACTCGACAGCGAACTCCAGTTCACCGTGGCCCTTGCCAAGCCGGAGATCCTGCGGCTTCGGTTCGCCCAACCGACCATGACCGCCGGCGCCAGGCAACCGAGGATTCAGGAGGAGACGTCCGGGCCGAGGTGGTTTCGCAAGATGGACCGCAATCTGGACGGCGACTTAACGTGGCGGGAGTTTCTGGGGACGCGCGAGGATTTCGAACAGATCGACCTCGACCGCGACGGTCTGATCGATCTGGACGAAGCGGTCGCGGCGGAGTGAACCTGGGTAGCGCGGGGGACAGACGGAAATAGTTGGCTGCGTCGAGTTTTTCTGTCGCAGCGATTGCGTATTACGGCGAGTTCAATCGGTGTAAGTCGGCGCAGACGCATGCCACGGAGTATTGCTTATTGGAGACGCCCCAATGGAACTTTTTCCTGAACCATCGACGCCGTCGGTGACGCGGCTTTGCGAGATGCAGCCAGGTGAGGTGGGGATTTGTTTTGTTGTCCTGGCGGCGAAGGAGCGGGGGAAGACTCGGGACGGTAAGCCGTATTACCGGGCAATCTTTCGCGACTCCGGGCGGACCGCCACGGCGATGATCTGGAGCGACGGGGGCCTGTTCGCCGATTGCGAACAGGCATGGCAGGCGGGACGGTTCTATAAGGTGCGGTGCATTTACGCGGAGAACCAGTACGGACCGCAGATTGACATCGACCGCATTCGCGAGGCGACGGAGGAGGACCGCGGCGAGGGGTTTGATCCGGGCGAATTCTTCGAGCGCAGCCGGTTTGATCCGGACGAAATGTTCGACGAGCTGACGGGGTTGGCCGAGTCCAACATCGACGATGAGCCGCTGCGTCAGCTTGTGCTGGAACTGCTCGAGGTACACGCCGAGCCGATCAAGTCTTTTCCGGCGGCGAGTCGGAATCACCATGCTTTTCAATCGGGGTTTCTGGAGCACGTGCTCTCAGTGACCCGCACGGCGGTCTATCTGGCTGAGAAGTACCGCGACTATTACACCGGGATGCAGCCGCCGCTGAGCAAGTCGCTGGTGACAGCGGGGGCGATTCTGCACGACATCGGCAAGCTGATCGAACTCGATGGCCGGCCAGAGGGAGCGGGGTACACGCCGCCGGGACGGCTGATCGGGCACATCCTGCTCGGCCGGGACATGGTGCGGGAGAAGGCCGCGACTGTTGACGGGTTGGATCCGGAACTTCTGCTGCGTCTGGAGCACATCATCGTGGCGCATCAGAACCTGCCGGAATGGGGTTCGCCGATCGCCCCTCATACGCCGGAGGCGCTGCTGGTCTATTTTGCAGACGACATCGACGCCAAGTTCCACATGATGGCCCGGGCGCTCGAGTCGGAGCCGATCGGGGACGACCTGTTCACGCCGCGGGATAACCCGCTGAGGCGGGCGATCTTTCGCGGTGATCATTTGACAGGCGGTCTCGGAAATACGGAACACTAGCGGAGGAAGGATGTCGTGAAGATTGCGGTGCTGATATTTTACGCGCGACTGCTTTCACTCTTGCAACTCAACATGACGACTCGGCTCTTTTTGTCGCGCATTAACACTGCAGCGTTGAGTCGCTACCTGGGAGAGTTATCCATGTTACGGTTCCTCACGTTTATGGCGTTACTCATACATGTCACCTTCGCGATCCACGCAGTTGCGATTTACGCCAACGAGCCTTGGGGTGACGTGATGCCAGAGAGCGTGCTGCGAGGCAGTCACAGCCAGAATCTGTATCACTTTGAGCATCTGTCGTGGTTCAGCGTTGGCGCTGACCACGGACGCGTCTCCCAAATTGGATACTGCGTCTCAATTCCGGCGACGGCAGACCTGAATCAGAGATTTCACTGGAAACGCGTCAACATCCGTGGCTATCCCTCGAAGTCCGCTCGCCGTTTGACGAACGTTGTACCAGTCGAACACTCACTTCTTGCTGAAGCACACTCAATCGAAACAAATCTGTGGTACGGAGCACGGCCAGATCTACTGCGAGTTCCAGCGTACTCTCTCTCGCAAGCTGATGACCCGCAACCGGCGACGGCCGCATTTGAGGTCGATGGTTATGAGAACGAGGAGCCGATATTGTTTGGAAGTCTCGTATCGCCTGCGCGCATTGTTCCGCTTCAATCGCGAGCGGAGTTGTCAGTGCCTATTCGTCGCAGCGCGATCGATAATGTTGACGACCTGAGTCATCTCGCAGACGTGCATTTGGAGTTCGTGAGCGATGTGTTCCACATGGACTCGGAGCCGAATGATCGGGCATACGTCTACACCTATCGCTGGAAGAACGTTGCCCCAATCACTGGCGACCCAGATTCTCAAGAAGGGCCGTCGACAGTCGCACGAGTTCGTTTGCCGCGCGCCATCGGGAATCTCTACGAGCAACAACACAGGAAACGCGCGAGCACAGTCATGCATGGGAAGGTCCTCGCATCCGGAGCGAACGGAGCACCATGTGGAATCTACATAATTGCAGGACCACCCGCGCAAGCTGTTGGCCCGCTCCGAATGTACTTTGGTTTAGATGACGATGCGACGGAAGTGGCACGACTTATGGTTCGAGTATACTTGCCAGACGAGGCGGTTGAACTGATTGAGGAATGAACAAGAGCACTGAAAACAAGCATGGTGTGTTCCGATCGAAATGGTTTCTCGAACTGATTGCTCTCTGCATTTCAATCGTTGGGCCATGGATGGATCGCCTCGGCGAACTCGGACTGATCAGTTCGTATTTTCGTCCACAAATCGAGTGGATTGCTTTGATTCTGTCTGCTGCGGTCTTCTTGACGACGCTGGGGCGGTTTCGTGGTGTACCCGCGCTTGCCCCTAAGAAGCGGTGTTGCATCATATCCTTGGTCATACTCATTTTGAGTATCGTCGCCTGCTTGTTTCTCTCATCGACCTTGGGTGTCACTTTTGATCCGGGCAAGGTATGGACTGAAATGCTTTGGCTGATTTGGCAAGCGTTCTACTGCAGCGCAGCGGGGTCGCTCGCTGGCCTACTCGCCGTTCTGGGCCTCCTGCTTGCAAAAAACTGATGGGCCAGATTTACGCTGCCGAGAACTGATCGGAAGACTGACTGTGGTTTCAACAGACAACTCGACGTAAGGCCTTGGAGGATGAAAGAGGAAAGAACTGACAGCGAGGCGGAACAAACTGATGAGCCGCACCCGCAGTTGCCGCGGCGTCGAGCAGGTCCCACAGAAGAGGACGAAGAGACGTCGGAAGGAAGCGGATCAGGTCGAGACGCTTACAACGTGGTGAGCGACACTGTCGTCGGTGTGAACTTCCGCTTCAGCGACAATTGCTTTCAGGCAGTTTTCATCTTTGTGAGCCTGTTGCTCGGCGTTGGCATCGGTGCGTTGTTCGCTATTCCTGAGGGTCTCCTCATCGGGGGGCTTGTCGGACTTATCGGAGGTTTGATTCTCAGCGGCGCTGTCTTGATGGTTTACCGGGGAATCCGTCATTTGCGCGGGAAACACGACTGAGACAACGATGTTACCTCAGCAGGGATCGGCGGGCTGACGCCGCGCCGCTCGCCTGGATGGTGCTGGGCAGGCCGTTCGCCGGGGTCATTTGCCGCCGACGAATTGGACGGCGGGTGCGCCGGCTGGGGTTTTGAGTTCGACGCGCAGGTCGTCGGTTCGCACGGAACGATCGATCCCGATGGTGAGGCGGTGGCGGCCGGGGGTGAGCATGATTTCCGTTTCGGCTGCGAGATCGAGCGGTTGCTCGTCGAGCCAGGCGGAGAGACCGTCGGGGGAATTGAGAAGAAGCCGAGCGTTGTTCGCCCCCGCGGCTTCGATCTCGCAGCGGAGGAACGACATGCCCCGGCCGTCGGGCGGGACGCGGCCGGGAACGCGGATCTCCGGGAGTTCCGCGAGCGGCACGTCGCCCGAGACCCGGCTGTAGATCCGCTGCCAGGCGAGTTCGGGATGATCGCTCGCGGCTGCGGCGTAGCTGGTGCGACGGAGCCGAAAGACAGTCTGGTCGGTCGGCAGCAAGACATCCCAGCGGCGCGCGACCTGGTTCTGGCCGATGGTGTACTCCGGCAGACGCCCCAGCGCGGAAAGGAACGCGATGAGGTCCGACAACTCCTGCTGCGTGAGCTTGTCCACAACGCCGGTCGGCATGAGAGAGACGCCGGGCGATTGCTCTTCGATCTGATTGAGCGGGACGGCGATCTCCTTGTCTTCGGCGTCCCGGAGGATGAGGTCCGTATCGCTCTGGCGGACCTTGATGCCGGAGAATACCTGGCCCTCATCGGTGAGGACGACGACGGTGTGGTAGTTCTCCTTGACGGCCTTGTTGGGGTCGAGGATGGAGTCGATCAGGTAATCTAACTGGGCCGTCGCGCCGAGGCTGACGAGATTCGGACCGACGACTCCGCCCGCGTTGCCAATGGCATGGCATTTGAAACAGGCCAGCTCGGCGCGGCGGAAGACCGCTTCGCCGCGCGCCGGGTCGCCGATGTTCTGGACCGACTCCACCATAGCCTGCATTTCTTCAGCCGAGAGTTTGCGCGGTCCGCTGGTGATATTGCCGGCGGCCGTGAGCGCGGCGACGAGTTCGGGAAACTGTTGCCCGGAGGCAGTGACGGTTCGCAGGGCGATGACGGCGACGTCTTCGGGGATCGTCTTGTCAGCGAGCGCAGCGGTCAGCCGGTTCGCTCCGTCCTGACGGGCGAGAAATGCGCGGAACAGCGGTTCGGCGCCTTCGCCGCGCTGGAGCGACTCGACAAAGTTGACGGCGGCAGCCGCAGCGGCCTGTGGACGGATCGCAATCAGATTCACGATGGCGGCCTGACGGACCGGAGGCGGGCGATCTGATTCAGCAATCGTTTGAAGCAAGTCGGCCGCCTCATCCGATCCGTAGGCGGCAATGGCCTGCATGGCGGCTGCGGGGCGCGACCCGTTGGTCTGAGCATCTTCTGCGATCGCGACAACCTTGGGCCACAGGTCGGCGATACGCCACGCGCCCGCCAATCGGACGGCGGCGCTGCTGACGTTCGGGTGTTGGGAATCGATCGCGGTTGACAGAGGCGTCAGATCGCCGGCCGGAGTGACGCTGCGCCGGGCGTGAGCATTCAGGAGAGACTGCAGACAGGCAGCGGAGATGCCGGGCGACTGCTCCGCAGCAGAGAGAGCCTGCTCGAAAACGATGCGCAAATCGTCGGGGCTTCCGAATTCGCCAATGACGTCGAGCACACCCGGCAGATCGGCGTCGCTCACTTCGCCCGCGACGAGGAGTCTGGTGAGACTGGGGACCGCCGCCGTCGACCCGGCCGATTTGAGTGCGAACGCGAGGTGGCGGGCGTTGCCGCCGAAGTCGATCTGCCCGTCTTGCAGAGCCGGCTGCCAGACCGGGGCCAGATCACGGGCGGTGAGCCAGAGGGAGTAATCGAGCCATTCGTCGACTTCGGCATCAAGTGCCTGCATGGCGATCTCGACCGACTCGGGGCGGGCGATCTCGCCGAGAACCCGCACCGCCTCCAGACGGACTCGGGGATGCTCGTCTGAGACGGCTGTCTCCAGTAAACCGAGCGGGTTGTCGAGCCGGTCTTGCCAGTGCCCGATGACGCGGACGGCGGCCGCACGGGCGTCGGCGGTTGAACAATTGAGCAGGGAATACAGCAACTCCGGTTCGACGACGTCGAGCGCTTGGTACATCCAGAGCGCTTCGAGTCGGTGGCGATGGTCGTCGTACTGCGTGTTGTCGAGGCGGTGGGCCCAGGCCTTCAGGTTGGGGAGAATCACGGGGCCGCGCTCCTTGAGGACTCGTTTCGCCTGTCGCCGGGTCCATGGTTCGGGCGAACGAAGCTGGTCGAGCAGTTCCGGCGTCTCCATGTTGACGAGGTCGGGACGATCAAGCGTCTCATTCCCGGTGTAAGTGACCCGCCAGATGCGGCCGTGGGTGTGGTCTCTGCGAGGGTCTCGGAAGTCGACTTCGCCATGCTGGATGATCGGGTTGTACCAGTCGGCGATGTAGATCGCTCCGTCGGGACCGAGTTTGACATCAACCGGGCGGAACGCGACGTGGTCGGACTTGATGACCTCCTGCTGCTCCTGCGAGTAGAACCCGGAACCCTGCTCGGTGAGGACGAACCGGCAGACGCGGTGTCCGCGGAAATCGTTGGTAATGAAGCTGCCCTGCCAGTCTTCGGGAAGGTGCCTGCCGCCGACGATTTCAAGGCCGCAGTGTTTGGGGCTGCCGGGGTTGAGACCGTGCAGAATTCTCGGCGCGGCGAAGGCGGTCAGATAGGACGCGCCCGGCACGATGTAGTTGATTCCCTCTCCGCCGGCGCCGTCGGTGGCGAAGGTCGTGCCGTAATCGTCGAAGTCGGTGCCCCAGGAATTGACGAGGCCTCGGGCGAAGACTTGGAGTTGGAGGTTCTCCGGACGGAACTGCCAGATGCCGCCCGCATTGAGGCGGCGGACGCCCCAGGGCGTTTCGATGTGGCTGTGGATGTAGATCGACTGGCTGAAGTAGAGCAGTTGCGCCGGTCCCCAGCGGAGGGTGTGCAGGATGTGGTGCGTGTCCTCGGTGCCGAAGCCGGAGAGGACGACGCGCTCTTCATCAGCCTTGAGGTCGCCGTCGTTGTCGCGGAAATGCAGCAGCTCGGTGCTGGCGCCGACGTAGCAGCCTCCGTCGCCCGGCGCGACGCCGGTTGGGATCAGGAGACCTTCGGTGAAGACGTGCGTTTTGTCGCTCACGCCGTCGCCGTCGAGGTCTTCGAGGACGAGGATGCGGTCGGTCGCCTCTTGGCCCGGCTTGATCTGCGGATAGACCTCGCTGCTGGCGATCCACAGCCGGCCCTGCGGATCGAAGTTCATCTGGATCGGCTTGGCGATCACCGGGTCGGCCGCGAATAGGTTGACCTCGAACCCTTCCGGCAGGATGAACGTCTCCCGCTCAAGTTCCGGATCTGGCGGGGGAATGACCTTCAGATCCCGCTGCGCGTGGGCGGTCTGCGGCGCGCCGATGAGAGACACGAAAAGTGAGAGCGCGATGAGACGGTTGAGCATGATCTTGTCGATTGCTGGAAGAAGCCGAATCCCGATTACCGGATAAGGTTGATTTGGGAACCACAAAGGCACGAAGGACACGAAGAGAAGATGGGAAGTCTGGTGTTGCAGGTCTGCTTTCGTCTTCGTGCTCTTCGTGTCTTGGTGGTTACAAGAATTGACCTACTGCGAAACCGCGAGCGAAGAGCGGAGTTTGGCGATGTGTTGTTCCTGCTCCGCGATAAGGGGGTCGAACTGGGCGATTTCGACGGCGTTGTTGCCTTGTTCGTGCTTGCGGAAGCCGAAGAGATAGGTGATGTTCTGCGGCCGCCAGCGGTGGAAGAAAAGTTCGTTCTTCCTGACGATCGTCGTGCGAAGGTCTTCCAGCGTCGCCGCCGAGCCTTCGAGATCGGTTGGGGGCCGGCCGGTGGGCGTCGGTCGAATCGGGTCGAGTGCAGGTCCGTCGGCGCCCCCGCACAGTGCGGCACGAAGCTGGGGCGCGGTCGACCAGTAGCCGTAAGCGGTCAGGTGCTGCCCGTTGTCTGTCGGACCGCGCTCGGAGTCGCTCTCCCGCTGCGGCATCGTGAGTGGGACGAAGGTCGCGTCGCGTTCGGCGGCGATCGATTCGATGGCGGCGGCGTAGAGCTGGACATTGTCGTTGTAGGGAGAGACATCGGGGAGGGGGGAACTTGCCTGCTCCATCGGCAGCGGAGCGAGCAGTATGAATCGAATCTGCTCGCCGTCGATGTCGTCCAGGAGTTTGTTGTACTGTGCGACGAACGATTCGAGACCGCTCTCGCCCGCGAAGGCTTCGTTGTTGCCGTAGCCGACGATGATGACCGTCGGGTCGAGTTCCCCCACCAGTTCCAGCATGCGGGCGTAGCCCTGTGCGGGCGGATCGAAGATGCCGCGGGACTCGGCCCAGACGGTGTCGCCGCTCCAGCCGAGGTTGCGGAACGTGATGCTTCGCTCGGGATGTGCTGCGGTGAGCGCGGTCTCCCAGTAGCCGTAGCGTTGTTCACGTTCGATGAGCGTTCCTCCGAGGAGGACGACGCGGTCGCCGTCGCGGAATTCGAACTCGGCCGCGGCTGGTTGTGCCGTGCAGAGACAGAGGATGACCGGCAGACAGCCGAGGATATTTCGCATGCGATTCCACTCAGAAATAGCTGGCCCGGATGCCGTTGCAGGCATGTTGGACGCTACGGTCGATTCAGCTTACTGCGACACCCGGAAAAGCTCCATTGTGGGAGCGCGTTGAATCGAAGGGGGATTTCACGCGAAGTCGCAAAGACGCCAAGGGGGTTGTAGTTCAATGCCCGGTATTCCGCGGCTTCAGCGACTCTGCGAGATTCTTTGATTGAATGATGGTTGTTTTTGCGGAGCGATCACGCCGGGTTGCTTGAGGAACGACGGGCAGGCGAGAATGGCGGGGGAGGACTCAACGTGGATACCGAGCGACGCGGACCGCCAACGCGACTCAGCGGGTGTGGCATGAGTGTCATCTACCTGTCGCTGCTGTATGTACTGAGCAGCGGGCCGGTGCTGGCGATTGCGTTCCGGCTGCGTGAGGCGACCGGTTGGGACGGGTTTTACGGCGCGATGCTGGTGTACTATCCGCTGCTGGCGCTCGGTCACGACAGCCCGATCATGGCGTACGTCGAGTGGTGGGTGGTGGATGTGTTTCACACGGTCGGGCCGGGGTAGCGATCTCGTGAGCTTCGACGCCGTCGCGATGGGTGAAGGCATGACGCCGGAGTTCCTCATGTTGCATTCGCGAGGCGCCGTTTCGCGGACGCGATCCGCGTTCCTGCCGGTCCGGCGAACAACTACAATTCGTTTATTATGACTGAGCAAAACCGCAAGTCGGATATCTCGGGCGGAGTCATGGAGAACAAGCACATCGACGCCGTGCCGGGACGCTGCGGCGGCCGGGCCTGTGTCGCGGGAACGCGCGTTCGCGTGTGGGACGTTCATGTGTGGCACGATCTGCGTGGCTGGTCTCCGTCAGAGATCGTCACCCAATTCCCGCAACTGAGTCTGGCGGACGTCCACGCCGCCCTCGCCTATTACCACGATCATCGTGACGAGATCGACGGCCAGATGCAGGAGGCGCGGGAGTTCGTTGAAGTGATGAAATCGGCGACCGAGCTGTCCCCACTGCAACGGGTTCGCGATCAGGATCGCGCGGATGCTGAAGTATCACCTGGATGAGCATCTGCCGCTTGCCGTCGCGGTCGGCCTGCGCCGCCATGGCATCGATGTCACGACATCTGCCGAGGTTGATCTCTTGGGGAGCGACGACGCGGCGCATCTCGCTTACTCAATTGCCGAGCAGCGCGTCATCGTGACCCACGACCACGACTTTCTGCGACTCCACGCCGCCGGCGCGGAACACTCCGGCATTGCTTACTGCCATCAGGACAAGTATTCCATCGGTGAACTGTTGCCTTTGCTGCTCCTCATGAATACCTGCTATTCTGCCGAGGAAATGGCGGGGCGAGTCGAATTCCTTTAAGCACGCGAAACGAATCAGAAATGCCTGAGACGGACCGGTCGGACCGGATGGAGAAGATTGTCGCTCTTTGCAAGCGGCGGGGATTTATCTTTCAGAACTCGGAGATTTACGGCGGCCAGAACGGTTTCTGGGATTACGGCCCCCTGGGCGTGGAACTGAAGCGCAATGTTCGGGAGGCGTGGTGGCGGGAGATGGTCTCCAGCAACGACCCGCTCTTTGCACCGGAGGGAGCGCCGCGGCCGTTCGGCATGGTGGGAGTTGAGACGTCGATCGTCATGCATCCGCAGGTGTGGAAGTGCAGCGGGCACTTTGATCTCTTTTCCGACATGATGGTCGACTGCCGGGAATGCAAAAGCCGCTTCCGGGCGGATCACATTCCATCGACCCCGTGCCCGCTCAAGCCGAGCAAGATGGTCGGCGAACACGACAAGTGCAGCCTCACTGAACCGCGCGAGTTCAATCTGATGTTCGAGACGTACATCGGGGCGCTCAAAGATGAGGAGAACAAGGCTTTTCTGCGGCCGGAGACGGCACAGGGGATGTTTGTCAACTTCAAGAACATTCTTGACTCGACCCGCGTGAAGCTGCCGTTCGGCGTTGCGCAGATTGGAAAGAGCTTCCGTAACGAGATCACGCCGCGGAACTATACATTCCGCTCGCGGGAATTCGAGCAGATGGAGATGGAGTTCTTCTGTCATCCGGACGAGTCGCGCAAATGGTACGAGTACTGGCGCGACCGGCGGATGCAGTGGTACGTCAACCTGGGGATCGGCAGCGACAACCTGATTCTGCGCGACCATGATGAGGACGAACTGTCCCACTACTCGGTAGGAACGGCTGATGTCGAGTATGCGTTCCCGTTCCTTCCCGAAGGCGAATACGGGGAACTGGAGGGGATCGCGCATCGCGGGAATTTCGATCTGCGGTCGCACATGGAAGGTAAACTGACAACTGACGAAACTGGATGCCTCGTTGTCGAAAAAGACGAAAACGGCCAGCCGAAGTATCGGGGATCAGGCAAAGACCTGACGTATTTCGACGACGAAGCGTTCGAGCGGGACAAGGAACGGCTTGGCGTGTCGTCCTTCAAGAAGTACGCGGAAGGGCGAGCGGGTGAAGCGGACCCGGGAGCGCCGTACCGGTTTATTCCGCATGTGATCGAGCCGGCGGCGGGTGCTGACCGGGCGACGCTGGCGTTTCTCTGCGAAGCGTATCATGAGGACGAACAGCCGGACGACAAAGGGAAGATGCAGCAGCGGGTTGTGATGCGGCTGCACCCGCGTCTTGCGCCGATCAAGGTGGCCGTGTTTCCCTTGCTCAAGAAGGATGGCCACCCGGAGAAGGCGCGAGAGATCTACACGGCGCTCAAGCAGGTGGGAGTCGCGTGCACGTACGATGAGCAGGCGGCGATCGGGAAGCGGTATCGCCGGCAGGATGAAATCGGCACGCCGTGGTGCATCACCGTCGACGGCGACACGATGTCGGACGGGACCGTAACGCTTCGCGACCGCGATTCCCTGGAGCAGATCCGGTTGCCGGCCGAGGAGATCGTGGGCGAGATCCATCAGCGGATGATGGGGTAGGTTCACGCACCTGCCTGGCCGTTGCCGTTTTCGGCGGAGGTTGTGACGTAGCTGCGTTCGGTTGCGGGGCCGATGAGTTCGGTCAGTTCGTCCTTGCCGAGCATCTCGTTTTCGAGCAGGCCCTGGGCAATGCGATCGAGTTTGTCCCGGTGAGTGTTCAGGATTTCGGTGGCGCGTTCGTGTGCGGCGTTGAGGAACCGCTGGATTTCCTGATCGATGAGGTGGGCCGTTTCCTCGCTGAACTGGCGACTCTCGTGGATTTCCTTGCCGAGGAAGGGATGGTCCTCGCTGTTGCGGAAGGCGGCGGGGCCGATGACTTCGCTCATGCCCCAATGTCCGACCATGCGGCGGGCAAGTCCCGTGGCGCGCTTGAGGTCGTCTTCCGCACCGGCGGAGTATTCGTCGAAGACCAGTTTGTCGGCGGCGCGACCGCCGAGCATGACGACAAGTTCGGAATGCAGCCGCTTCTCGCCGATGCTGTAGCGTTCCTCCTCCGGCAGCAATTGAGTCACTCCCAGCGCGCGGCCGCGGGGGATGATCGTCACCTTGTGGACGGAATCGACGTCGGGCAGAAGCCAGGCGAGGAGCGCGTGACCGGCTTCGTGGTAGGCGGTCATCTGCTTCTCATGCGGACTGAGAACTTCTTCGCGCTTGGCGCCCATCAAGACGCGGTCGCGGGCAACGTCGAAGTCTTCTCGCGTTACGGCGTCGCGGCCTTCGCGCGTGGCGTTGAGAGCCGCTTCGTTGACGAGGTTCCGGAGGTCGGCGCCGGCAAGACCGATCGTTCCGGCGGCGACTTCTTCCAGGTTGACGTCGTCGGCGAGCGGGACTTTGCGGCTGTGAACCTTGAGAATCCCGAGGCGTCCTTCGCGAGTGGGGAGGTCGACCGAAACGTGACGATCGAATCGTCCGGGGCGGAGCAGGGCAGGATCGAGGACGTCCGGGCGGTTGGTGGCGGCGATCACGATGACGGCTTCGCTCTGCTGGAAACCGTCCATCTCGCTGAGGATCTGGTTGAGCGTCTGCTCCCGTTCGTCGTGCCCGCCGCCGAGGCCGGCGCCGCGGACGCGGCCGACGGCGTCGATTTCGTCGATGAACAGGATGCTCGGCGCGTTCTCCTTGGCGGTGCGGAACATGTCGCGGACCCGGCTGGCGCCGACGCCGACGAACATCTGAATGAACTCCGAGCCGTTGATCGAATAGAAGGGCACGTCGGCTTCGCCGGCGGTGGCGCGGGCCATCAGCGTCTTGCCTGTGCCGGGCGCGCCGTTGAGAAGGACGCCTTTGGGAATCTGGGCCCCCAGCCGCTGGAATTTCGCGGGATCCTTGAGGAATTCGACCACTTCCTGCAGTTCGCGTTTGGCGTGCTCCATGCCGGCGACGTCGTCGAAGCTGGTCCGATTTTCGGTGGGGCGAAAGCGTTTGGCCGGGCTGCGTACGAAGTTTCCGAACATGCCCGACGAAAACGGGTCCGCCGAACGGCGCATGAAGAAGAAGAAGACCGCGAGAATAATCAGTAGCGGAAACAGGTAGATCAGCATCTGTCCCATCAGGCCGACGCTCTGGTTCTCCTCGGACATCGACACGTCTTTTTCGTGCAGCAAGTCGATGAGCGTGCGGTCTTCGAGGGTGGAGATGACGGTATTGAACCGCTCCTCAAGCGGGGGGGCCTCTTTGTCCTCCGCCTGTTTCGGGTTCTCCGGCACCTTTTTCCAGCGACCGATGAGATCGGGGGCAATGATCTCGACTTCCTTCACGTTTCCGGCTTCGAGCTGGTCAAGAAAGAAGCTGTAGTCGACGGTCGAGCCGAAGTTTTTGGGAGACTTGAAGTATTGCCAGACGAAGAGCAGCAGTATTCCCAGGAGGACGAGCAACCAGACGGTGGGGGGACCGCTGCGGGCCGGGGCGTCTTCGGGAGATCGGGCGCCTCCCGATCGATCGACCGGACGCTCTCCGCCGTCGGATTGATCGGGCGCTTCCGAATGCAACGTCTCGTGGTCGTCGGCCATGCTTTCTCCGGCTCTCTGTCAGTCGCTCCCTCACGCACCACGGGACACCCATCGGACGGCTGGCCGGAGCGCGAACCTTCGGCGGCGTCAGCAGTTGAGTCGACCGACGCGCAAGCGGCAGCGTAGCGAACCGGACAAGTCGCCGCAAATGGATGCAGAATTCGCCGTTGGGCGATTGCGGCCAGTCTTCGGGCGTCAAGATGGCGTTCGACTCGACTTGTCAAACGCCGAATCGAGCAGCGGTCCCGTAAACTGGGCGGGCTCAACTGCCGCAGCGTTTTTTCAATCGCTCGTAGTCGTCGGGAGTGTCGAGATCGACAAAGATGTCGGTTGAATCAACGTCCACCTGACGGACGTGGCCCGAGAACTGCCTGAGCAACCAATTGACGCCTTGATCGGCGGGAATCCGTTCGACTTCGCGGGCGAGGGGCCAACTGAAAACCGTGGGATGACCCCGTCGTCCATGACGGGACGGGACGACGATTCCCGTGGGGTTCGCTGCAAATTCTCTGAGCAATGCAGAGACAATCTCGGAGTCGAGCAGGGGATGATCGGCAGGGCAGAGCAGCCAGCCGTCTGTCTCCTGCGGGAAGGACTCATCGACGATCGCATCGAGCAGTTTCTGGACGCTCTGCCGCATGTCGCGCGTCGCTTCCGGAGTGATGACCGCCCGTCCGGAATGTTTTTGCACCTCATCGATGAGGGCTTGATCGTCGGCACGGACGAGCACATAAGTCGCGGCAACGCCGGAGGCGGCCAGTGCCTGCAACACGCGGGCGATGACGGTGGTCTCACCGAGCGGAAGCATCAGTTTGGGACGGCCCATCCGCCTGGAAAGACCGGCTGCGGGAATGACCGCGAAAACTCGCCGTGGCCGGGGAGAAGCCGTCACAATCTAGTGGTCCGTCAATTCAGATTCTTGGGCTTGAGGGGTTCTCACGGGAGCACGAATCCCGCATGGTTTCGTGCGGTTCTGCAGTCTGGCCCACCCGCATAAACAGCCCTGACAGGGCACTATGCCCTGTCGGTCATTCGGCCGGGGACACCGGGGGCGCCTGCTGCAAGTGCTCCACGCGGCGGTATCGGGTGAGATCCGGCTCCCATTTGCTTTCCGCCGGTTGGAGGGCCCGGTGGAACGTTCCATACTCGAAGACATGCACGATTTCGCGGCTTGCGCCGGCGTCGATGACGCGCGTGGCGGTCGTCCTGAAGGTCTCAGGATCGAGGATCACCTGCAACCTCGACAGATTATAGCGTGATTCCTGCGTCGCGGGTTGTCCCTGCAGGATGATCTGACGAGGACTCTGCCTGAGAATTGACCAGTGGTAACGAGAGAGAAAGTCCTCATTGTGGACGTCGACCACGCCGGGCAGCACCCGCTGGGGCGCCGCCATCCGCGCCCAGACGAAATCCCAGGAGCCGACCGTCCGAACTTCGCTGTCGAGCGACTCGGGAACCGGGACCATCTGATAGGTCCGCGCCTGTTCGTCGAGCCAGACGACATGCGTGCCGTTCCAATAGTAGGCGACTGGATCGTCGGCGACGATGGCATAGGGCCGCCCCTGTTTGTCGAGTTTCTGCGAGGGGCCGCCGAGGCCGGCCTTCACCGGTTCGACGACGTACAACCCACGGTTGGGCGCCTCAAAGTGAAAGCGGCCGACAGCGCGCTGTTCGGTCAGGAACACCGAATCATATGTGAAGCGTTTGAATGTTCCGTCGACGGCGCGGACGTCGTGCATCGCCTGCGCCCAACGATCCAGAATCACCTGCACGTCGCTTGCCGCGGGAACTTCCAGTAGATCGGCCGGTTCAACAAAGTTGGCCGCAAGCCGGATCTGCGAGTCTGTCGACCGGAACCCGGCCGTGGTGACGATTCCGCCGCCTGCGGACGGCGCGGCGGGCGGTTGAATTGCATGCGGTCTTGGCCGCCCTTCGCGGTCGAAGAAAACGACCGACTGCACTTCCCAGGTTGCCGCGTCGAATTGCACGTCGACGGCTGAGTAGAACAGCCGCGTGAGTTCATCCCGCGGAACGCCTCGCATCACGACGCGACCGAACGATCCGGAGCGGTCGACCCATGTGAATCGACGAATCAACTGATCGGCCTGCACCGGGCCGTAGAGGTCCGCCGCGGTCTGCAGTTCATGGGCCGTATACTTTTCCTCGATCCCGGTGAAGTCGACATCCGGTCGCAGCGGACTTCTCTCAGCCGAGGCGCGTTCCCAGGCGGCGAGTCGGACCACAATCTGTTCGGCAGGGTCGCCGCCCCAGCCTGTGGTTGTCGTCGCGCAACACAGCAAACACAACGTGGCGATTCGCAAAGTTTTCTGATGCATGGGGGCCTCGCGACGGGACCGTCGCAGCGGTGGGAGACTGGAGCCAGTGACACGGAGTCGTGTCGCGGCCTGGTCGCGTTTTTTCCTGTGCAGACAGGTATTCGCGCTGCCGGAAACGCCGCGCTCAATGGAAATGGTCTGAAACAGGCTCTGACAGGGGACTCGACGGACGCGCTCCGCCGGAACGCAAAGGTCCGAAGGCGGAGCCCGGAAAGGGGCGGGAATCTAGCACAGGGCGTGAGAATCAGGAAAGAGGGGATTCCGTCCGCCCGAGTTCGAGTGTTTGAGTGAGGCCCGATTCCCCACAAACAACGCGACACGGACATCGAACGCGCGACGCCACGGATTCACGAGCAGGCGCGGGCGGGGCGCCTCAAGCGGGAGTCCGCCCGAAAATCATGACGGTGATGTCGTCGTTCTGCGGGCGGCCGGCCGCATGGCGGCGGACGTCTTCCCGGAGCGCCGGTCCGAGTTCGAGGACGCGCCCCGAGGAAGCGGCGACGAACTCCCGCAGACGCTCGAGGCCGTAGAGTTCGCTTTCGTGATTCATGGCCTCGCTGACGCCGTCGGTGTAGATGACGGCGCAATCTCCGGGACCGAGTGAACATTCGGCCGCCTCGAAAGGAAATCCTTCGACGACGCCCACGGGGACGCCGACAGTGCTCTCGTCCAGTTCTTCAACTTCACCCGAGGCCCTGCGAATCATGGGGGACATGTGGCCTGCGTTGACGATGGAGAAGGTGTGTTGGGCGGGATTGAGGACGACTAGCACGAATGTCACGAAACGGCCTTCGACGGCCTTGGCGCACATGTGGTCGTTGATCCGGGCCACGGCCTCCGCCGGATCTTCCACGTATTCCACAATGTTGCGAACGGCGCTGGAAAGCCTCGACATGACGAGTGAGGCGGGGACGCCTTTGCCGGCCACGTCGCCGAAGGCGAGCACGATGCGTCCGTCGGGAAGCTCGATGACGTCGTAGTAATCGCCTCCGACGGCCTGAGCGGCTTCGTACGAGGCGAAGAACTCGTAGCCGTCGCAGTGCGGCATCTCCTCGGGCAACAGGGCGCGTTGGACGCTCCGCGCGATGTCCATTTCGGCGTCCTGCTTCTGCTTCTCGACGTGCGAGGCGAGCAGGCGGGCGCTCTCGTAACTCATGGCGGCCTGACCGGCGACGGCGACCATCAGGTCGAGATCGTCGGGTTTGAACTGCGCCATGGGGTTCTGGGTGTCGATGTTGATGACGCCGGTCGGTTCTCCCTCCAGGCTGAGCATCGGGACGCACATCATGGAGCGGATGGTGAGGGCGGAAATGGACTCGCTCGCCTGAAACCGGGCGTCGCTGGCGGCGTCGGCAGAGAGGATCGCCTGTTTCTGCTCGAGCACCTGCTTGAGAATGGTGCGGCTGACCTTGACGGAGTCGTCGTCGCTTTCCCGTCGATGCTTGATCACGCGGGGGACCATCTTTCCGGACGATTCCTCCTTGAGCAGGATGCAACCTCGGTCGGCGTGCGGAAAGATCTCGAAGAGGGAGTCGAGGACCTTCGGCAAGAGGGAGTCGATGTCGTGCGTCCCGACCAGCGAACGGCTGATATCGAGGACGGCCTTGAGCTTGGCCTGGGGTTGGACGTCGAGCAGTCCGAAGCCGCCGGTCGCGCCGACGGTGCCCATAATGGTTGAACTGGCGTCGTCAGCCGTGACGTCGAAGCGGAAGGCGTCGTCCACGACCTCCTTGACGGCGGAACTGTCCTCGCCGTCGTCGGTCTCGAAGCGCAAGAGAACGGGGCCGAGCTTGATGCGATCATCATGCTGCAGGGTCACCGGTTCGCTGATCCGCTTCCCGTTGACGAACGAACCGTTTCCGCTGCCAAGATCTTCCAAGACGAAGCTGTTCGCGCTGCGGACGACGCGGGCGTGCTTGCGCGAGACCATGTTGGACTGGAGCTGGATATCACACTCGGGCAACCGGCCCAGCACGACCTCTTCGCCGTCGAGTTCGTACGGAGTCGCCTCTCCGCCCTGCAGCATGACCAACCTGGACATAATTCGCCGATCCTCGTCTGAACTCGCCAGCCCCCGGAACTCCAACCGAGGGCCGCCGACAACAATGGACAGAGTGACGATGGCGGAGGTCGCCAGCGATCACCGGGCCGTGTGGGACGTGGCCGTTCCTGATCTACTGTGCTGCGAAAATCCGCTCGACGTTTCCTCGAAGAACCTGTTTGCCCAGGTCGATCGCCTGCTCCTCGCTCCATCCCCGTCCCATCACGAAATCGCCGGCCAGGACGGAGGACAGCACCCGACGGTACATACGGAACTTCGGGAGTGCAAATTCGAGTTTGTACATGTCGCTGTAGTAGCCGATTTGCTTGGTTCGTGGGACCGCCTCGAGCCGGGCGCGGGTGTCGAGTTCGATGTACGTCGGGATGTTCGAATACCACCAGTGAGCGTTGGTCACGACGTTGGGAAAAATCCAACTGTAGCTGACGAGTTCCTGGTTGCTGGTCTGGGCCAGGACTGAAATGGGGAACATGACCTGCGGAAAGGCGTTGAAGAGTTGCTTGTACTGGATCAGCGAGACGCGACTGTCAAAGAGGTCCTGTCCCTGATGAACGCCCGCCGGATAGACGCCGCGATTCACCCCGATCATCAAGTCGAACGGCAACCGGTATTCGACGCACATTTCCGCCAGCGTCCAGAAGACGTAGCGGCTGAGGCAGGTCGCCTCGTCGGCGGACAGGGAATCGCCGGAGGACAGCTTGCTCAATACGGGATCGGCCGTTGACGTTTCGATGCGTTCCGGTGAGAAGGTGGGCGGCAGGGAGATGGCGCAGGCTCTCGCGCCGCGGCTCTTGAAGTGTTGAAACAGCCGGCCGATTTGCAGGACGAGCGAGGCGGCATCGCCCAGTTCCATGTCGGTCGCCCGATTCAACCGCTCGCGAACTTCGGGTTTCTGCAGCGCGAAGACGAGGTCGTCGGTGCGCAGACAGGGGATGTACACGTCCGTATTGAAGCCGTCGAGCGGATCGTCGAAGTCGTTGGTGAGGAAGACCTGTTCGAGCCCGCTCTGCTCGAGCACCTGCTGCTCCCAGTCGGTTTCGGCCATCTTGTTCTCGGCCGCGTCGTAGACCGACTCCCAGTTGTCTTCAGTGATCCGTTCTCCGGTGAATCCGAAGAATTCGCGACACATTTCAACCAGCCAACTGACCTGAATCGTGTTGTCGAGGTCGGCCAGTTTGGGAATCAGGCGGGCGACCTTCTCTTTCGGCGGCAGGTCCGGCTCTTCGATCTGTTCTCGCGGCAGGCCGGCCGAATGAGCGAGTTCGGTGTAGTAGTGATATCCGAGGATGTCGGCGAGCGTCGTCGAAGCGGCCGCGTGGGGATTGATGTGCGTGTGAGGATCGATCAGCGGCAATCGCTCGAGTTCCGCAAAGATGCGAGCCCTGAGTTCGTCGCTCATCGGAGTGCCCGTTGGTTGGGAGGTGAAGGAATTGGCCGGCGCTCTGCCGGTCGATGCCGCCGTACGACGTTCCCGGTCGAGCGCGAGGCCGGTGGGAGTCGTCGCAGCCGACCTTTGTGTTGTACCGCGTGCGAAACAAGCCCCGCAAGCGACTGCCCCAGTGTGATCGGTTGTTTCACTCTGGGTAGACCTGTTCACGGGAGGGCTCCCGCCGAGCCGGAATTTCCATGCAGCGTTCAACTTGCTGCGCGGCTCAGCCGGAGCTTCGCCCTCCCAAGGTTTCCCCAGTCAAGCGTCGGAAAGCACGTTCTCCGAGATGACGCGGTCGTACGGAAAAAACGGCGGGGACGGCCGTTGACGGGCATGGGCAACCGGGAGACTTCTCCTGATGAGGGAAAACTCTCAGAATTTTTCCGCTTCTCCCGATTTCGTGACCTAGTGTATCGAATAGGCAGGAAGATCGATCGGAACTGCCGAGGGCGGTCAAAGAGGGATCGACGCCTGCTGAACCATGTCTGCGTGACACAAGTCATCGTGTGACGCGGCGCCGACTCCGGCCGACGCATCTCCGGTGACGAGGGGCACGAAAAGGGCGAACCTGCCGGGAGACAGGGGCGCAATGTCGTCGTGGTTCGTCAATCGCAACTTTTCGCAGAGAGCGGCTCGCCCGGAAGCACGAATCCCGCAGGGTTTCGTGCGGATTCGCGGTTCAGCCAACCCGAAAATATCGCCCTGACAGGGCAGCAGGTCTTGTCGTAAGACCGCCATGTGACCAAAGGCACAGCGCAACCGAGAGTGACATCATGTTACGGCACAAGCGACGCGGCCGGTCTGAGCGCCGGAGCGGAACGACGACAGTGGAACTGGCGGTTGTCGCTCCGGTGTTCGGGATCTTCCTGGCGGGGATCATGGAGTTCGGGCATGCGTTTCTGACCGTCGGCACGCTGAACGCGGCCGCGAAGCAGGCGGCCCGCTATGGCGCCGTGGAGGGCGTTTCCACCGCGGACGTCGAGTCCCGAGCCGAATCCATCCTGTCCAGCGCCGTCGACACGACGTCCGCGACCTATCTGGTCAAGGACGCCAGCATCTTCGACAGCGGATCGGTGCCGGAGTCACTCGATTACGAGGGACTGCCCGATATCGAACTGCTGAATGCGGAGCGGCGGCAGCTTTACGTGGTCCGCATCGAGATTCCCTACAACGACGTGGCGATCATGCCGCCGTTCTGGGCCAAGGATCTGACACTGGTGGGCCAGTCGGTCATGCGTCACGAATAGAGAACAGGGCCGTTCGAGCGAAACGACATCGAGACAGGACCTCACCATGCGACCCTATTGCAACCGGAACCAACCTGATCGTCGCGACGACAGTCGGCGCGGGACAGCCGCCGTTGAGTTTGCGGTGATGATGCCCCTGTTTCTGATGCTGGTGCTCGGAACCTGGGAGATGGGGACGGCGCTGACGGCGGGGACGAAGATGGCGGCTGCGGTGCGCGAAGGAGGCCGGTTGGCGTCGATGGACTTTGAGAAGTCGCTCGCGCCCGGGCAGACGGCGAACGAAAAAGTGGAGGCGGACATCAAGAACTTTCTGACGGCGTCGGGAATTCCGGGGGATAACGTGACCGTTTCGATCACGCACGCCGACGGGGCATCGGCCGGGAGTCCTTTCGATCTGCAGGATCCCGACAACTACCTGGAACTGTTCCGAATCACCGTGTCGACCGACTATGAGTCGGTCGGCTCGTTCCCGCTGGAGTACATGGCGGGCCAAACCCTCGAGGAATCAATGATTTTCCGCATGGGCCGCGTGGCATTGTCCAATTGACGGGCGGGACTCCGGGCCGTTGACCGAAACACCCATCCAGGCTCACTTCTGAGAGACACATCATGACGCGCATCAAGATCCCGAGTCCGAAACAATTCTGGTTTGACGAAGAGACCGGCCAACAGAGGCGCGGTGCGTTCATGGTGCTGGCGCTGTTCTGCCTTGTGGCGTGCACGACGTTTGTGGCCTTCTCGGTCGACGTCGGCTTGATCTCGCTGACGCAGACGCGGATGCAGAATGCGGTCGACTCGGCGGCGCTCGCCGCGGCGATGGAGATTACGTTCGCCGTCGAGAACGCCGGGCCGGAAGTGGAAGATGTCATCGCGTTCGCCCAAGCTGCGTCTGCCGCCAAGGCCGCTGAAGTGGCGGGGCTGAACGGAGTGTACGTCGATCCGAACAGCGACGTCGAGTTCGGGCACCGGTCGTACAACGACGGCACCGGCCAGTTCGAGATCGAGTGGGGGGCCAGTCCGTCCAACGTCGTGAAAGTGAGGGCCCGCCGCGACAACGACGATCTGTCGGCGCCGGACGGGAAACTTCCCACGCTGTTCGCCGGGGTGAACGGGACGGCGTCCGTCGAGATCGTCGTCTCGGCGGTCGCTTACGTGGAAGCGCGGGACATCGTGACGGTGCTCGACTTCTCGCGGTCAATGAACTTTGACAGTTACTTCGCCGAGGAGTACGAGGATCCCACTTCCCAGATGTCGCAGGTGGAAATCGAGTCGAACATGTACAAGGTCTGGGAGGATCTCGGTTACCCGACCTACGGCAACATGGGCTGGACCCCCGACTGGGTCACCATCCCCAGCGTTGACAACGGCGAGGTGGACGTCACCTGGCGGACCAGCGAAGTCGATTTTGTCGCTCACGACTATGACGACAGCACCGACTTCGCTGTTGTCTACCTGAAGTACGCGAACGGCAACGGCCAGTACTTTTATCCCGACAACAGTACGGAGACGTTCTCCGGGTCGGGGTCGAACAGCGGCCAGCGCGTGGTAACCGCGTGGGTGAAGGACGACGGGGTGTGGGAGGAGTTCGACTTCTACGACAACGACACGATCAAGCGGGGGCTGGGGCTCACCAACGTCTCGTACCCGTATCCCGTCGGGAACTGGGACCGCTTCATCAACATGTGCCGCGAGCACAGCAGTTCTTCGACCTCATACTATCAGTATGAAATTTACGCCAAGGGCTACCGCCGCAAGTTCGGCATGCTATGCTTCATCCACTACATCATGCGGTTCGAGTCGGGCCACTGGGAGACGCCCGATCTGTACATGACGCGGCACTACCCGTTCCATTCGGTGAAGTCGGGCGAGCAACTGTTCTGCGACTTCCTGGAGAACCTCGCGTTTGACGATCATCTCGGGCTCGTGAGCTACGACACGTCGCACCGCATCGAGGACCAGCTCAGTGAATCGGGCATGCCGGCCGTCGACATCAGCGGCAACCCGCTGACCAACGACTACGACGCGATCCGCACGATCATCCAGTACAAGCAGGCGGCCCACTACAGTTACGCGACCAACATGGGCGGCGGGCTGAAGGACGCGAAGTGGCTGCTCGACAATTACGGCCGGGAGGGCGCCAGGCCGACGATCCTGCTGATGACCGACGGAAACACCAACACCATGGACAGCGGGGAATCGAGCGATCTGCCGGGAGACTGGAACTGGGACACGATGTTCGACTTCGACGGCAACGGCGTCGGGGACTATTACACGGACAATTCGCAGAAGCGGTACGCCCTGCGGGTGGCGAAAGAGGCCGTCGACGCGGGTTACACAATCCACACGATGAGCGTGGGAGCGGACGCCGACCGCGAGTTGATGCAGGCGATCGCCTGGCTCAGCGAGGGGATCTGGATCGACGTGCCGGGCGGGGCGACGGTCGCCGGCATGCAAACGGAGATCGAAGAAGCGTTCCGCCGGATCGCCGCCTTCGTGCCGCCGGCCAAGTTGCTGAGTTCTGAAGAGTAAGCGATCGGACAGGGTGCAATCAGGGCAGGGCGGCCCATCGGTCACGGGGCTTGGCGGAGTTTCGCCGGGCCCCGTTTTTCGTCCGCGGCTTAGAGCAAATTGCTCTGCCATGTGTCCGCGTCGAGCGGTGTTTGGACTGTCGAGGACGACAATCCGCGAGACAGATCGCCAACACTGATTTGCAAAGCGCTATAGCCGCCGACCTTACCAACTCCAATCGGTCGCGCCGGGGAGATTCTGAACGGCGTGCGCGGGCCACTCGCCGTTTCTGAGGGCGACGATGCACTCGGCGGCCATGGTTTGCGAGTCGTGCCGGGCCTCCAGGTCGTTCCCGGCGATGTGACCGCAGAGCAGGACGTTGCTCATTCCCAGCAGCGGGCTGTCCATTGGCAGCGGTTCGACTTCAAAGACATCCAGACCGGCGCCGCGCAGGCGGCCGGACCGGAGCGCGGCAATGAGAGCCTGCTCGTCGACCAGTCCGCCGCGCGACGTGTTGATCAGCACGGACCCCTGTTTCATCCGGGCGAAGCGATCGGCGTTCATGAAGTGCTGCGTTTCCGGAGTCAGCGGGTTGTGGAGCGACACGAAGTCGGAGCGCCGGAGCAGGTCGTCGATCTCGACCAGTTCAATATTCCGTTGGCGGCAGAAGTCTTCGTCGGGAAACGGTTCGCTGGCGATGACCGTCATGCCGATGCCGACGGCGCGGCTGGCTAGGGCCTTGCCGATCCGTCCCAGACCGACGATGCCGAGCGTCGATCCTGCGACGCGCGGAAGGTACACGCGCTTCCAGTCGCCCTGGCGGACGCGTTGATCGAGAGCGGGAAATCCGCGGCCGACGCCGAGCAGCAGGGCGAGGGCGTGTTCGGCGACCGACTCGTGGTTCACGCCGGGAGTCGTGCAGACGACGATTCCGAGTTCGTCGCAAGCGGGAATGTCGATGGAGTCGAAGCCGACGCCGGTGCGTGCGATGACGCGCAAATTCGGGAGCGATTCCAAGACGCTACGGGGATAAGGTTCAGCGCCGGCGATGACGGCGCTGCAGCCTTGCAAGGCCTCGATGATTTCTGCCTGGGTCCAGCCGGCGACCTCGCGGCGTCCCGGCAGGACTTCGAAGCCAGCCGACTCCAGGATGGCCACGTGCGGTCCTTCGTCGGAACCCAGTGCACAGATGCGAACTTTCGGTTTCACGCGGTCTTCTTTCTCGTCCTGCGAACAATCGGTTTTGTGTTTTTGCGGAAGTCTATTGAACTGCTTGAAGCGCCTTCCCGAACGGAAGTTTGGGAACGACGATGAGTCTGGGAACGAGGATTACTCAGGACAGCGTGTGGTCCTGTTTACTCGGCGTCGAGCCAGTTGTCGCCTGATTTGACGTCCACCACGAGCGGGACTTTCAACAGGACCGCCGTGGTCATTTCTTCCCGGGCGAGGGCGATGATCGATTCGACGTTGTCTTCGGGAACTTCGAACACCAGTTCATCGTGGATCTGCAGCAGCATGCGAGCGGGGTGATTCTCCTCGGCAATCCGGTGATGGACGCCGATCATGGCTTTCTTGATCAGATCGGCTGCCGATCCCTGAAGCACGGTATTGACGGCGGTGCGTTCGGGGAGATTCAGGTTCTCCGGCCGGTCGCTGCGGATTCCGGTGATCTCACGACGGCGGCCGAGGATCGTCCTGGCATAGCCGCGCTGACGGCACTCTTCCAGGGTCTGCTCGATAAAGGCGGTGACTCCGGCGTATTTCTGAAAGTAATCACCGATGAAGCCGGCCGCTTCCTCCTGGGGAATCCCCAGCGCCGCTGCCAGGCCGTAGGCGGTTTGTCCGTAAATGACGCCGAAGTTGACCGCTTTGGCGACGCGCCGCATGTCGGCATCGACGTCGCCGGGCGCGACCCCGTACACCTCGGCTGCGACGGCGGCGTGAATGTCGACATTCTGTGCAAAGGCCTCGACGAGGGCCGGATCCTGGCTGAAGTGGGCCAGCATTCGCAGTTCGATCTGCGAGTAGTCGGCGCAGACCAGTTTCCAACCTGGTTCGGAGGGGATGAACGCCCGCCGGATGCGTCGTCCTTCCTCCCGGCGGATGGGGATGTTCTGAAGGTTCGGGTCGCTGGAACTGAGCCGTCCGGTCGCGGCCGTCACCTGGCTGAAAGACGTATGGAGCTTGCCCGTCTCGGGATTGACCAGTTCGGGGAGCGCGTCGAGGTAGGTTCCCTTCAGCTTGGCGAGTTGGCGGTGCTGGATGACTTTGGCGGGCAGGGGGTGCTGGAGCGCGAGCCGTTCGAGGACGTCCTCGGCTGTGCTGGCTCCGGTCTTGGTTCGCTTGAGGACGGGCAATCCGAGTTCATCGAAGAGAATAGTTCCAAGTTGCTTGGGAGAGGCGATGTTGAACTCGCGTCCGGCGATCTCGTAGATCTCGTGCATGAGAGCGTCGAGCCGGGAGGAGACGTCCACGCTCTGCCGCTTCAACTCGTCGACGTCGACTCTGACCCCGGTGAACTCCATCTCGGCCAGGACCGGGATGAGTGGTCCTTCGAGGTCGCGGTACAGTTCCCACAGTCCTTCGTCGTCCAGCCTGCCGCGGATAATCTCCGCCAGTTGCCAGGCGATGTCTGCGTCTTCTGATGCGTATTCGGCGGCGCGGTCGACGTCGACCTCGAACATCTTCAACTGCTGTTTGCCTTTCCCGATCAGATCGCTGATCGGAATCATCTCGTGTTGCAGATACCGTTTGGCCAGATCGTCGAGACCGTGACTGCGGGCGCCGGCGTCGAGCAGGTAGTCGCCGACCATCGGATCGACGCCGATGCGGCCGATGCGGACGCCCGCTCGACGCAGAACCAACATGTCGTACTTGATGTTCTGGTTGACGATCTCGCGCTGCGGGTCTTCCAGAATCGGCTTGAGGGCGCTGAGAACTTCGTCGGCGTCCAACGTGGCGCTGCCTTCCGGCCCGGCGACCGGCAGGTAATACGATTTGCCCGACTCCCAGCAGAAGGCCCAGCCGACAATGTCCGCCTGGAGCGGGTTCAAGCTGGTCGTTTCGAGATCGACGCAATATGTGGACTGCTCCGAGAGTTCTGAGAGGAACTTCTTGAACTGCTGCTTTGTGGTGACGTTTGACCACGTTCGTTCGGCTTCTTCGGGTCGATCCGGATCAGCGTCCGCCAGTTGTGCGCGGAGATCGTCGGTGTAGCGCCTGAAGCCGAAGTCGGAAAACAGTTCCAGCAGCCGCTCCCGGTCGGGCTCCTTCAGGCGGGCGGCGTCCCAGTCGATCGGGATGGGGAGGTCGTTCTTCAGCCGGACGAGTTCCCGGCTGGTCAGCGCCTGATCGGCGAATTTCTTCAGATTCTCGGACAGCTTCTTTCCGGGCGCTTCGTCGGCGTGCGCCAGAACTTCCTCGAGCTTGCCGAACTGATTCAGGAGATTGCCGGCCTTCTTGGGACCGACCAACGGCACGCCGGGAACGTTGTCGACGCTGTCGCCGACCAGTGACTGAAAGTCCACGACCTGATCGGGACGGATGCCCCAATCCTCCCGGAGTTCTTCCTCGTTCATGAACCGGCGTTTGCGAATGCTGTACAGACTGACGCGGGGCCCGATCAACTGCCGCGCGTCTTTGTCGTTGGTGACGATCCGCACGTCCATGCCGGCTTCGGCCGCCTGTCGCGCGATGGTGGCGATCACGTCGTCGGCTTCCCAACCGGGATATCCGACGACCGGCACGCGGTAGCCTTCGATGACGTCGACAATCATGGGAATTTGCGGCCTGAGATCGTCCGGCATCTCGGAGCGGTTGGCCTTGTACTCCGGATAGATCTCGTTTCGCTCCCCCGGCCCTTCGGAGTCGATGGCGCAGATGAGGTGCGTCGGTCGTTTCTCGTTGATCAGATGTTGCAGGTCGCCGGTGAATCCGAAGACGGCGTTGGTCGGCTGGCCGCGCACTCCCTGCATCGGCTGCCGGATGGCGTGGTAGACCTGAAAGATCAGCGAGAACGTATCAACGAGATAGAGGGTGTCGGGCATCTGTGGGGGCTTGAGCAGTCTGTGCGACGTTGCGGTCATCATCGTCTGCACGAGAGCGAAGCGACCGGTGCGGCGACGCGGTGCGTCACGCAGGCTGCATGTTGCCGATTGCCGCCTGCGGGGACAAGGGGGGGAGAGGGGACATGAAGATACTTCGCGGACCGGATTCTGTGTTTCGCGGGTGGTCCGCAGAGCGGACCCTACTGCCGGCGGGCGAGGCGCATGGCTTGCAGCCCGGTCATCGGGCTGACATCGTTACCGGGCATGAGTGATTTCGACCTTGTCAGCACATACGACTACCGGCTTCCGCCGGAACTGATCGCAGACGTTCCGCTCGAACGACGGGACGCGTCGCGGATGATGACGGTGGACCGCACGACGGGCGATATCGCGCACCGCAGCGTAACGGACCTGCCTGCGCTGCTGCGTCCAGATGACGTGCTGGTGCTCAATGAAACGCGGGTGATCCCCGCCGCACTGCGCGGCGTCCGCACCGCCACCGGAGGGAAATGGGAGGGGCTGTTTCTCGGTGCGACCGGGACGGGCGACTGGCGGATCATCGGTCAGACGCGGGGACGGCTGCAAGCCGGCGAGACCCTGACCATTTCTGGACCGGATGCGGCGGACGATTCTCTGGAATTGAGGCTCGTGGAGAAGCTCGATGACGGCGAATGGCTCGTTGCGCCGGACTCTGCCGATGATCCGTTGGTGCTGCTCGACCGGTTCGGCGGCGTTCCGTTGCCTCCGTACATCGAGCGGAGACGGCCAAAACCGGAGGACAGGGATCGCTATCAGACGGTGTTCGCCCGCAGTCCGGGCGCGATTGCGGCGCCTACGGCCGGGTTGCATTTTAGCGAAGACTTGTTGAATTCGTGCCGGAAGCAGGGTGCGGCGATCGCACGACTGACACTGCACGTGGGTCTCGGCACGTTTCGACCGGTGAAGACCGTCCGGACCTCCGAGCACGCGATGCACTCGGAATGGTGTGAACTTCCGAAGGCTGCCGCCGAAGCGATCCAAGCGTGCAAGGCGACCGGGGGGCGGGTGATCGCGGTCGGGACAACCTGCGTGCGAACGCTGGAGACGGTGGCCGCCTCGGGACCGGTCCGGGAGTGGAGCGGAGAGACCGACATCTTCATTCGCCCGCCGTACGAGTTTCGCGTCGTCGACGGGTTGTTGACCAACTTCCACCTTCCCCGCTCGACGCTGCTGATGCTGGTTTGCGCATTCGCCGGCCGCGACCTTGTCATGCAGGCGTACAAATCCGCGATTGGCGAACGATACCGGTTCTACAGTTACGGGGATTGCATGCTGATGCTCTGAGGGAGACCGGTCGGTTTGAGTTGCGGGTCTCACGAAATTCTCGCCACGGCAGCGGCAGATTTGCTGTTTCTGCACGAATCGCGAAAATGACCGAAACCGAACCAGTCGCGGCCGGTTTAATGGCCGAGAGGCACCGTCGCTGCAGTGACAGCGCTCCTGAAAACAAGCGAGGAATTGAACATGAAAAAGTGGACACTGGGACTCGTCCTGACCGGAATCTGTGTCTGGTTCGGCGGCGGACTGCTTGCCGACGATGAACCGGCTGAGCGTGAAGAGCGTGATCGTCCGCGCGCAGAGCGCGAGGACGGCGACCGGCCGGGAGAGAGAGAACGACGACGCGATCGCGATCGCCCTCGCGACGGCGACCGACCGGAGCGCGAGGGAGACCGGCCCCGTGAAGGGGATCGGCCGCGAGACGGTGATCGGCGGCGCCGGGAAGGCGACCGTCCCCGGCCTGCGCCTCCCCTCGTCGGGGCACTGGACCTGAACAAGGACGGCGAGATCTCGGCAGAGGAGATTGAGCAGGCTGCCACGTCGCTGAAGGCGCTCGACAAGAACGGCGACGGCAAACTCACGCGGGATGAACTGCGTCCTGAGCGGGGAGATCGTGAAGGCCGGCGTCCGCCCCGTGACGGCGATCGACGTCGCCGGGAAGGGGACCGCCCGCGCGACGGAGAACGACCGCCGCGAGAGGGAGACCGTCCGCGTGATGGCGACCGGCCGCCGCGGGAAGGGGACCGGCGCGGAGAGCGCGACGGCGATCGGCCCGAACGAGAGGTCGAACGTGATTCGGACGCGGTTTGATTTGCTGGCTTGATCCAACCAGAGCAAATTGCTCTCCCATGTGTCCGCGTCGAGCGGTGTTTGGACTGCCGAGGACGAGAATTCGCGAGCGCGAGACAGATCGCCAACACTGATTTGCAAAGCGCTATGTCGGACACCGGTGTGGGACTTTCTCGCACCGGTGTTTTCTTGCGCAACGCGGCGGCGGTTCAATCTATGCCAGGTCTGCCGTCTACGACGGAAGCGCGCCGTCCTTTCTCATTATTCACGCCAATTTCATCGGGCTCGATTGGCAGACTGCCGAATAGCCTGTAATTTGCAGGTGTTCAGCGTCGGCATTCCGCCCCGCGGCGATTCGATCTATGCCACCGGCGTTCACCGAGCCGACGAGCAACGGCGTTTTGTTCCTACCATGCGACCGCTCCCCAGCGGCCGATCTCAACCGGAAGTCCAGCCTCCATGCGGATTTTGATCGCCACGTCTGAAGCCGTCCCCTTCGCAAAGACGGGAGGGCTGGCGGACGTGGCGACGGGGCTCGCCCGGTCTCTGGGCGACCTCGGCCACGAAGTCACGCTGGTGCTGCCGTATCATCGCCGGTTTGTGCCTGCGGAGATTCCCGTCGAGGAGACGGGAACTTCAGTTTCCATCCGCATGGATGAACGCGACGTCTCGGCGGAAATATGGCGGGCCCGACTCGCCAATACGCCGGTCGACGTCTTGCTGATCGATCAGCCGGCGTATTTCGATCGCGGCGGTCTCTACACCGAATCGGGCGTCGACTACGGCGACAACTGCGAGCGGTATGCGTTTTTCAGCCGAGCCGTGATGGAGGCGGCGCGGAAGCTGGAACTTTCGCCGGACGTGATCCACGCGAATGACTGGCAGACCGGTTTGATCCCGGCGCTGCTGGAAGCCAAGTACCGTCAAACGCCGACGTTTTCAAAAACAGCGTCGATCATCACGGTGCACAACCTGGCTTTCCAGGGCCGTTTTCCAGGCTGGTGCATGAAGTACACCGGGCTGGACTGGAAGTACTTTAATTGGCTGCAGATGGAATTCTGGGGAGATCTGAACCTCCTGAAGACGGGGATTGTGTTCGCGCAGAAGGTAACGACGGTCAGTCCGACTTATGCGCGGGAAATCTGCCAGCCGGAGTTCGGATGCGGCCTGGATACGGTGCTCGCCTCCAGGTCGGAAGATCTCGTGGGCATCCTGAACGGAGTCGACACGAGCGAGTGGAACCCGTCAGTCGATCGGCACATTCCGCAGCGATATTCCGCAGGATCGTGGAAAGCGGGCAAGGCGGCCTGCAAGCGGGAATTGCAGCGAGAATCCGGTTTGCCCGAGCGGCCGGACGTTCCGCTGTTCGGGATGATCTCGCGGTTAACAGACCAGAAGGGCCTCGATCTGATCGCGGACGTCGCCGACGACTTTCTGCGAAACGACGTGCAGATCGCGTTTCTGGGGACCGGCGAAGCGCACTGCGAGCAGCTTGTCCGTTCGCTCGCGCTGCGGGCTCCGGACAAAGTCTCCGCCGTCATCGGATTTGACGAACAGTTGGCGCATCGCATTGAGGCCGGGGCCGACATCTATCTGATGCCGAGCCGTTTTGAGCCGTGCGGTCTCAATCAGCAGTACAGCATGGCGTACGGGACGATCCCGATCGTGCACGCCGTCGGGGGCCTGGCCGATTCAGTCGTCGACGCCAGCGGCCCGAATCTCATGCACGGCCGGGCGACCGGTTTCGTTTTCCATGACTACGCCGCGGGACCGTTCGCAGGCAAGATCCGGGAGTCGCTGAGGCTGTACGACGCGCGGCCGACCCGGCAGTCCGTGGTGGAGGCGGGGATGAAACGGGACTGCTCCTGGGAGCGGAGCGCGGCCGAGTACCTTGACGTGTACCGCGGCGCTTTGGAAAAGTTGCCGGACTGACGCGACCAGCGTCGATCGGCGGCGACCGCAGTGCCGCGTGCGACGCCGGGCCGAGAGGTCTTGCCGGTGCGGCCGATCTCGCGCGGCCTCGGTTGAGCATGGATTGCGTTTCCTTCGATTGAAAACCGCCTATGCCCCCCGCTTCTCTGGCCCTCTTCTGGCATCAACATCAGCCCTACTATCCGGACGACGTTTCGGGACAGACGCTGTTTCCCTGGGTCCGCCTGCACGGTGTGAAGGACTACATCGGAATGGCGCTGCACATCAAGGAGGTTCCGGAGTTTCGCTGCACGATCAACCTCGTACCGAGCCTGCTGGACCAGATCCTCAGGTACACGGAGCGGCGGGGGAGCGACCGGCACCTCGACGTGTCACGAATGTCGGCGGACGCTCTGTCCGCAGAGGATGCGGTCTTCCTGATCGACAGCTTCTACATGGCGAACGTCGAATGCATGATTCGCCCTTATCCGCGCTACCTTGAACTGCATGCGAAACGTCTGCCGCAGACCGATCGCGGTGAGAAAGCGATTCGAAAGTTCTCGACGTCTGACTTGCGCGACCTGCAGGTCTGGTTCAACCTGACTTGGATGCACCCCCTCCTCTTTGAAGAGGACTCTGAGCTGGCGGCGTTTCGAGAGAAGGGCAGGGGGTGGAGCGAAGACGAGAAGCTGTGGCTGCTCGACCGCCAACTCGAGACACTCCGGCGCGTCATCCCGTTGCACGGAGAACTCGCCGCCGGCGGACAGGTGGAACTCACCACAACCCCTTTCTACCACCCGATCCTGCCGCTCCTGTGGGACAAACGGTCCGCCCGGGAAGCGATGCCGGGTTGTCCGCTGCCGGCCTACCTGGAATCGTACGCGGAAGACGCCCGCGTGCAGATTCAGCGGGCCGTTGAGTTTCACACCGAACTCTTCGGCGCGGCCCCGCAGGGGATGTGGCCCTCGGAAGGCTCTGTGTCGCACGACCTCGTGGAACCGATAGCGCAGGCGGGAATCCGCTGGATCGCCACCGATGAAGAGATTCTTTCGCACTCGACGGACGGCTTCGTGTCGCGGGACGCCGCCGGGCATCTCAGGCATCCGGAAATGCTGTATCGTCCCTGGCACGTCGACGTCGGTGAAAATGCGCTGCAGGTCGTGTTTCGCGATCACGGGTTGAGCGACCTGATCGGGTTTCACTACCAGCGCAACGATCCGCAGGCCGCCGCGAATGATCTCATCGGGCGAGTCGCGTCGATCGGAAACGCGGTGGCTCCGCACAACGCCGGCCGGCCGGCGCTCGTTCCGATCATTCTCGACGGCGAGAACTGCTGGGAGTACTACCCGGACGGCGGGGTGAAGTTTCTCCGCACGCTGTATCGCGACGCCGTCAGCGACAAGCGGATCGCCCCTTGCCGGATGATCGACCATCTGCAGGCGTTCCCTGCGGCAGACCGCATCTCCCGCCTGTTCGCCGGAAGCTGGATCTCGCACAACTTCGCGATCTGGATCGGCCACGAGGAAGACCGCACCGCCTGGGATCTGTTGCACGAAACGCGGCGGTTTCTGATCGAGCAAACGGCGGCGGGCGGATATTCCGTAAAGCAGGTAGAGGCTGCGTGGCGGGAGATTCATATCGCGGAAGGAAGCGACTGGTTCTGGTGGTTCGGCGACGACCACTCCTCGGCGCAGGATCTGCTGTTCGATCAACTGTTCCGCAAACATTTGCAGAACGTCTACCGGTTGCTCGAACAGGCGCCGCCGGACACGCTGTTGCGACCGGTGACGAGCGTCGTGCGCCGTGTGCTGCACACAACGCCCCGCGCCTTGTTGAACGTCAACATCGATGGGCGAGAAACGTTCTTCGAATGGCTCAACGCCGGCCATTACGATCCGCGTAATGAGCGCGGCACCATGACGCGCGTGTCGGAAGGGGCGATCAGCGCATTGCGTTTCGGATTCGACGCGGAACGCCTTTGCATCAACCTAGCGGCGCGTGCGTCCGGCAATCAAACGTTGGCAGAGCTCGATGCAATTCTCGTGCGGTTTCATCAGCCGGATGACGTCACAGCAACGATTGAGCTTCCCCGGGACGCTGCGCCTGTGATCGTTGTGCGTCGAGGCAGGGAGATTGCACCGGCCGGCAGCGGACAGGTCGCTGCGGCGGATGTGCTGGAACTGGCGATTTCCCGCTCCGTGCTCGGCGTCGCTGAGAATGATCATATCCGGTTCTCGCTCGAGTTGATTCGCAACGGGCAGAGCGTTGACCGGGCCCCGGCGGAGGGAGAAATCGAGTTGACGGTTCCCCATGCCAACTTCGACTTGCAGATGTGGCAGGCGTAACGACTTGCCGCAAGCAGGTTATCGCAACCCTGTCGCGGCGGTTTATCGCGCAGGGACAGCGTCGTCGAAGTCTTCCGCGAACCTCGTGCGGTTCTCTCTGTATAACAGCGCTCGCCGGAGGATTTGTGCAGCCGCGGGCGCGGCCACCGTGCCCCCGAAGTGCGGCCCTCCGACGGTGGGCTCGTCAACAGTGACAAGCACCAGCAGTCGGGGATCGTCGGCCGGAGCGCCACAGACGAACGAGCAGACGTGCCGCGTGTGAGAGTATTGCCCGGTTGCGGCGTCGAACTTCTGGGCGGTTCCCGATTTCCCGAAGACCTGAAAATCTTCGAGGGCCGCCTTGCGGCCGGTCCCACGTTCGACGACTTGCACGAGTGGAACACGGACGACCCAATTCGCCGCCTCCTCGCCGATCACTCTGGACGTCACCACGTTTCGAGGAGAGGGGGCAGGGTGTCGTCCGGACGCGAACAGATGCGGGGTGATCATCCGTCCGCCGTTGGCAAGCACGGCGTGCGCGGTGACGACCTGCAGAGGCGTGGCGGAAAGTTCCTGGCCCATCGGGATCGAACCGAGTGAGTAATCGGTCCACAGGGGAAGTGGACGGAGCGTTCCGGAGAGTTCGCCCGGCAGTTCGACGCCTGTTTTCCGTCCGAATCCGAATGCCGTCGCTGCTGTGTGCAGACGTTCATTTCCGAGCCGTTCGCCGATCTTGGCCATCCCGATATTGCTCGATTTGACAAGAACATCGGCCGTACTCAGAACTCCATAGGGATGATGGTCGTGCAGCAGACGGCCGCCCATGCGGTACTCCCCCTGCTCGCAATCGAACGGCTCGTCGCGGAGGAGCAGTTCCCGGTCGAGGGCCCAGGCGACAATGAGCGGCTTGAAGGTCGACCCCGGTTCGGAAACGGCGGCGATCGCCCGGTTGACCCAGCCTTCGCCATCGCCGGCTCCCGGATCGTTCTGATCGAACGTCGGCCGGGACGCCATTGCCACGATCTCGCCGGAATTCGGATCGAGAACAACTGCGCTCACAGCGACCGGCTTCCATTCTTCCATCAACCGGTCGAGCTGATGCTCGACGTGAGTCTGAACCACCGCGTCGAGAGTCAGATGAATGTCTTGACCGTGTTCGACCGGTTGAGCGACCTGGTCGAGTTCGTCGAGGACAAACCCGCGCGCGTCGCGGACCAGACGACGTGTTCCGTCGCGGCCGCGGAGCAGGGCGTCAAATGCCTGTTCGACGCCTCCCCGGCCGATCCCGTCGATGTCACGTAGCCCCAGCACGTGCGACGCAAGCGTCCCCTGCGGATACTGACGGAGATACTCACGCCGCAGCCCCCAGCAATGCCGTGGCAGATCGAGCCGGCGGACCGCGTCCGCTTCGTCGCGCGACAGACGACGCTTCACCCACAAAAAGCGGCTGTTCCGACTTGCTCCGATTCGTTCATACAACCGATCGGAATCGATGTGCACCGCCTCGCTCAAGCTCAGCGACACGCCCCACGGGTCATCGATCCGGCTGGGGTCGACGAACAAACTCTCAGCACGCGTGGTGGTGGCGAGCAACCGGCCGGACCGGTCGAAGATGTCTCCCGGACGGGCAGGGATCGTCTGCTCGATCGTTTGCTGGCGCCGTGCGCGATGGGCGAACTCTTTCCGCTGCAGCCCCTGAATCTGGACCAATCGCGCTGCCAGGATGGTCCAGATCAACACGACTCCGGCGGCGACGAGCCGTTCCCGGCGAAGCAGGACAGGCTTGTGCGAGTCATCGGACACGGTTTCACGGGAGAGTTCGCGGATAAGAACAGCGGCGTGATGCGACGAATTCGTTCGCGAGTAAGACTCTCACCGCGCGACGGAACTGGACTCGGCTTCTTCGGCAACTTCCAGCGGCAGCCGTCCCGCTTCGACTTCGTCCAGGAGTCGCCCGGGCGCTCCAAGTTGTTCCGTTTCGAGGCGGAGCCGGGCTCGCTGCTCCAGGAGTTGCTCCCTTCGGTAGTCCTGGAGGCTGATCGATCGCCGCAGCGCAAGGTTGCGTTTTTCGATGGCGATGCCGAGCAGGGCGATCAGGATCACCAGCACGAGTGCGGCGCCGAACCGGAAGAACATGAGACCACTGACCCACGTTGCGTATCGAAATCGTGACCCGGCGCAGTCGCCGGCCGCATTCGGATTTATCGGTAGAGTTGCCCTGCCGGCGCCACGCTCACGTGTGCGGCGTCGGCGGGAAGCCGCAAGACCATCCCGATTTTGAGGCTGTCGGAGTTCGTCAGTACGTCCTGATTCATCCCGTAGAGTTGCTTCCAACGGAATGATCGTCCCAGATGCTTCTGCGCGATGCGGCTGAGCGTGTCGTTCTTTCCCACGCGGTACATCGGCTGTCCCGTGCGGTCGACGAAGAATCCCGGTCGCTGTTCGTCAGCGGAGGACGGTCCGTAGGGGGTTCCGGTGAGGTTGGGGAACCGCTGTTGCAGCACCTCGCGCGAGGGGACGAGCACCTTCATGCCCGGTTGCATCCGTTGCGGATCAGGGATGCGCTGGCTGTTGTAGGCCGCCAGTGCCGAGAAATAACGGCCGGCCGCGTAATACCGTTGGGAAATCGTCCAGAAGTTCTCCCCCCGCTTGACGACGTGCAGGGTGACCTGGTCGCCGCCCGGCGCGCCGTTCCAGGTCGCCGTCGCTGGAGAGAAGGGGTCGCTGCCGGTCGACGATGAAACGTCCGGGAGGAAGTCGTCGACCGGGGCCTCCGTCGCGGCCGGCGGTTCCGGAACTTCGCCGGGGAACGCCACGAAATCCGGCTCCTGGTCGATCGATTCCGCAGGAGCATCGTCGATCGGTTCCTCGAAAAAGAATGAGTTCTCTTCGGAGGCGTCGGCCAGGCCGCTTTCCTGACGCACCGGGACCGACTCCCACGTTTCCAGGGAAGAGTCGTCGCTCGCGGCGTCTTCGGAGGCGACTCGAATCACGTCGGCGGCCGGCGCGTCGATCAATAGTGGCTCGTTGTTGACATCGGGAAGTTCAGGCGGTCGATCGGCCGGTTCACTCGATTCCGCAACCGAGAACGGCGATCCGGCCGGTGGGAGAGTCTCGCCGGCGGGCTCTGCCTGGATCGGAGCTTCATCACGGCCGAACAGATCCATCGCCGCTTCGCTGTCTTGAGTCTCGACCGGATCATCGGAGACCAGGAGCGGTGGCTGGCGTTCCTCGAGTGTCTCGCCATCACTGAGATCCCACGTCGCCCCCTCACTTTCGACTGCGGCCGTGGCCGGCTCACGATTGAACTCCGGAACGAACGCCTCGGCATCGGCTGGTTCCGACTCTTCCACCACGAAGAACGGTTCCGCCTCCGCGACTTCGGCGGTCTCAACGTCTGCCGACTCCACGCTTTCCAGATCGTCCGACCCAAAGGGATTCCAGGGTTCGTCGCCCTGGACGGAGTCTTCCGCAACAGCCGCATCCGGCGGCTCTTCGAAGGCGAATGTCGCCTGTTCCGGCGGGTCCGCCTGCACGTCCGGCTCCGACCAATCGGTGACGAGCGGTTCCCCCTGCTGATCTGGAGCGTCCCCGGAAGTCTGGACGAACTCGAAGGAATGGTTGCTGTGCGCCGTTTCGTGTTCGGCGATGAACTCTGTACCGTGCCCGTCGGAGTCCGCATGAATTGCGTTCGCATCAGGTGTCGACTGCGATTTTTCACCGTCGCCGTCTCCTTCTGCATCCCGAAAGTCTTCGCTCCGAGCGGCCTGCAGGTTCTGCTGCGCTGTGTATTTGCGATACACGATGAAGCCCAGGCCGGCGATGAGGGTCACCACGAGCAACAGCGCAACCTTGACCGGACTTCCGCCGCTGTCCTGGTCGGCGAGGCCCCAGTCCTGATTCTTGTCCTTCGACGCGGACTGATCGGTGTTCGACGGCTTGTCTTGACTCATAACGGCATCCGTTCCCTGTTGAGGTCGTCGGCAGGGCCTGCTTGAGATGGATGATGACAATCCCACCGGTCCGTGGCGGGAGTGGGGGGGAACTGAGTTTTACAGTTTCACGGCGGCACGAAGTTTGGCCGACCGGCTGCGGGGATTTTCGCGTTGTTCGCTCGCACTCGCTCTGAGTGGTTTTTTCGTGAGGTTTTTCCAACGGTTCCGGTCGCGAAACGCCTGTTTGACGAGCCGGTCCTCCAGCGAATGAAACGTGATGAAGACAGCCCGGCCGCCCGGTTTCAGGCAGCGGGGCAGGACTTCATCGAGAAGGGTTTCGAGTTGCTGCAATTCGTGGTTTGCGGCGATCCGCAAGGCTTGAAAAACGCGCGTCGCCGGGTGGATTCGCTGCCTGCCTTTGGGGTGCGGCACCGCGCTGCGGACGATCCGGGCGAGTTCCACGGCCGTCGCAACGGGTCGCTGGTTGACGATTCGCCTCGCGATTCGTCGAGAATAGCGCTCTTCTCCGTACTCGTAAAAAATCCGCGCCAGTTCCTTCTCCGCCGCCCTGTTCACGATGTCCCAGGCGGGGACGCCTTCGGTCGTGTCGTACCGCATGTCGAGCGCTGCCTCCGAATCGAAGCTGAATCCGCGCTCGCTGTCGGCGAGTTGGTCGGACGACAGTCCCAGATCGAGGAGGACGCGATCGACGGCCGGGATTTGAAGTCTTGCCAGTACGTCCGGCAACTCTGTGTAGCCGGCGTGGACCAGCGTCGAACCAGAGCCTCGCAGGGCGCGTTCTGCATGCTTCAACATCATGGGGTCGCGGTCGAGTCCGATCAGCCGTCCGGCAGGTTGAATGAGTTCCTGGATCAGTCGGGCGTGTCCCCCGGCGCCGACGGTGCCATCGACGACGGTCAGTCCGGGAGTCAGATCGAGGAGTTCGGTCACCTCCCGGGGAAGAACCGGAACGTGGATCGGGGGAGTTGTGGTGGAATCGTCGGGCGTCGTGTCGCTCATTGTTGACGCACAAATCGATCGGCGAGCGAACGGTTCACCCGCTCGGGCCGCCGTGGAGGGGACGCGTCGTGGCGCATACTGAAAAAACAGGATCCGAACTGCGGCCTTGGATTGAGGCGCGCGGCAGTTCCCGTGTTGATTGGTCTGGATTCGGATGGGTTGAGGAATGGACGGCCGAGGGGAGGAGAAAGAAGCAGTCGATGTCGAGAGCTAAAGGCGATCGACGTTGGCTGCCATCACAGAGGCCGTGCATGCTGTTTCTATGCGATTCCGGAATCCCGGAAAAGGTCATTTTGCATCACGGCAATGTGCCCTGACCGGGAATACGAAAAAAGCGGGGCCGGGACGCCATGGTCCGGACCCCGCGATTCTCTCTTGACAGCACGCACGCCGCGTTCGGCGACTCCCTTCTCAGAAGTTGTTGCACTTGAGTCAGGATTCAGCGACCGATGGGAACGGTTTCCCGCGTTCGGGCGACAGCTCGCATGGTCCGCGGCCCTGCCCCGTTAGAGACCTGGAATGTCCAGTTTCTCTTCGTGCGCGATCTTGCGCAGCTTCTGCAGAGCACGCGATTCGAGCTGGCGAATCCGTTCCTTGGTGACGCCGAATTTTGTTCCGACCTGTTCCAGCGTTTTCGGTTCGGAACCCTGTTCGAGACCGTAACGGTGGACGATGATCGACCGCTCGCGATCGTCAAGCTGCTCCAGAATGGACATGATCATCTGGTGCTGGCGGCTGTTCACCAGCTCTTCCGCATACGGGTTCCCGCGATCGTCGTGCGAACTCTGGAACACCTCCTCGTTGCCGGTTCGGAACCGGTCGAGAACCTTGTACTCGGCCGGAATCGACCGGGCGTAGTTCTTCATGATGGCCCAGGTCGCGTAGGTCGAGAACTTGTTGCCCCGCGTATAATCGAACTTCTCGATGGCGCGGATCAGCGACATATTGCCGTCACTGACCATCTCGAAGAAGTTCGTGTTGGGCGTCATGTGCCGCTTGGCGATCGAAACCACCAGCCTGAGGTTGCTGCGAATCAGGAAGTTCTTCACTTCAACCGCCTTCGTCAGCAGTTCCTCCAGCTTGTCGAGATCGCGCGTCCGCGGCCGCGACTCGTCAATCTTGTCGCGAACCCTCGACGCCTTGAACTTGAAATAGTTCATTTTGCGGAAGTAGTAGGCCTCTTCTTCTCGGGTGAGAAGGGGAATCGAATAGAGGCTCGCCAGATAGGGGGGCAATCCCGGCGGCGGCTTGACGCGGCCGCCCTTCTTGTCCACCTCGGGAGGCGGACCGAGAATCGTCCGGTCGGCGTCCGCCTTGTGGAATTCGGGACTGTCCATGAAGTCGATCGACTGTTCGAGCAGATGCGCCGCCCGCTCTTCCGAGATGATGCGGTAGATGCTGGTGCGCGCACGGCTGTACGTCTCAGCGAGCGACTGGACCGAGATCCCGCGCTGATATCGCTGGAAAATTTCCTGCCGCTGGGCGTCGGACAATTGGGCTGAGGCTTTGGGGAACACGGCGTTCTCCGGATGCTGGTCGTCGTATTGACGAAGCGTGTAACGAATGGTTTCAAACGATCGGTCGTATGATCTTGAGAGCCGCTTGCTGACTTCCGACGGGCTGGCCCCGTAGCGAGCGAGACGCCGGGCTTTTCGGATGATGTCTTCCCGCTCCGCGTCGGAGAGTTTGCTGAAGCGGCTGCCGCGCTTCACATCGTCGCGGTGGTCGCTGAGGAACCGGTCCACGGAGGAATTGAGAAAGCCGATGCGGGTGCGATTGCCGAACTTAAAACGCCTGGCCACCAGTCCCCGTTTCCGCCAGCGATCGACGGTCTTCGTCGAGACGCTGAACCGCTCGCTCAAGTCGTCCACCGTAAACACCGTCTCGCCCGCCTCCTCGACGGGCAGGTTCGTGCTGCCGGACATGTCGTCGACGAACACGCGGAGATCATGGACCGCGTCTTCGCCGTCGATGATCAGATCGGGATACATTGACGGCCGGAAGGACGTAATCTTCTCGCACAAGTCCTGATAACGATAGGACTTGGAAGGATCCAGCTCGTGCATCAGCCGTTCAGCCCGGTCCATCTGCTCAACGCGGACATCAACCGGAGCGTAGCGGACCTGCTGCTCGGTGAGCTGCTTCATTGCTGGATGGTTATAAGTCGACATGCGGGACTCCTGCGTTCGCCTGGAGTTGCACAGCGTCGTGTGAGCAAGTCTCGCAGTGAACCACGGGGTGACTCGCCGCCATTCCCCCTCGGGAAGACGATTCTCTCCCTGCCACCCCTCAATGGACTGAGTAGTGCCCTGTCAGGGCTCTGTTCCCGGGTTGGCTGGACCGCGAATCCGCACGAAACCCTGCGGGATTCGTGCCTGGGCGAGATCCGCTCAACCCGAAAACCATGCATTGACGTACTCAGTAGTACGCACCATTAGACGTTCGGTTTAAGAAAAAGTTCGCATACGATCGAATTTTTACAAGAAAGTTTTCCCTGTTTCCATTCGGGCGCTCTGGATTGCAGAACGCATGCCAACGCGGACAGATCGCGCACAATCACACGCAACTACTCACTGAAATTACACTTGCGACAAAACAGAGGGGCTTTGTCGCAAAAAAGCACAGCCATCGACTGCAAAAACGACACGTTTCTAGATGTCATTTCTGCAAAGTGATACGCGCAACGAGAGCGGCGAATCAAATTGTGGTCACCCTGCAGCCGCCACTTTCAAATAGCCGGCGATCGCCACCACGACTGAAGCCAGAGCGATCAGGACGGTCAGCCACCAGGCCCTGTTCTGCCGAATCGGCTGCAAGGCCGAGGATCTGCCGGTGATAGCTGAGGCGAGAAAGAAGACTGCGAGAGCGAGCAGAATCTTGATGCCCATCAGCATGTGGTAGCGGGGAGACGGAGGATCACCGGCGAGGTAGTTGTAGAAGCCGGTCAAGAGCAGCAGTGTGATCCCCGCCATCACGAGCTTCTTCCAGCGCAGGAGAATTCTCTCGCGCAGCTTTTCGTGTTCGGATTCAGTCAGCGCCGCCGCTGAGGGCATCAGCACGAACCGCATGAAGATGCTGCCCCCCAACAGCACGATTGCGGCCCCCACATGAATCCAGCGGGAGATGAGATCAACGATCAAAGGGCCGTTCATGGGGGATCTTCCGGTGCTCTGTGAGGGTTGCGTTGACGAGTTGGTCGGCTTCACATCCGCACGAAAGCCCACGGGATTCGTGCTTCCGCAAGAGCCGCTCAACCTGGAAAACTTCGAATCGACGGACGATTCGTCAGGGCTGACTGCGTCGTCGCAGGCGCGTTCTGCTGAGGGCGTTATAGCGCCGCGACGTGGAATTGTCACGCCGAGTCGACGCGGCCAGGCGCCATCAGTAACATAAGCGCCGCCACGAGAGACCGACGACCAGAAGCGCTTGGCGAGAATTGAGAGGCGTGTTGAGGCGATGCCGTTGATCATCGGAGTGCCGAAAGAGAATTGCGCAGGAGAGCGTCGCGTGGCGATCGTTCCGTCCGCGGTCAAGTCGCTCGCTCGTCTCGGGGCGGAGTTGGTGGTTGAGTCCGGCGCCGGGACTGAGGCGGGATTCCCGGACGAGCTGTACACACAAGCCGGCGCACGCATCTCGAACGACCGTGACGAGATTTTTCGGGACGCCGAGGTGATCGTTCTTGTGCGGGCCGCCGCGGCGAATCCGGAGCACGGCGCGGCGGATCTTGGGCGTTTGCGGGAACGTCAGTTCCTGATCGCCCAATGCGATCCGCTCAGCGATCCCGCCGGCATGTCGGCTCTGGCCGAGCGGAAGGCGGCCGTCTTTGCCCTGGAACTCGTGCCGCGAATCACGCGGGCCCAGAGCATGGACGTGCTTTCGTCCATGGCGACGATCGCCGGCTACAAGGCGGTGTTGCTGGCCGCCTCGGTGCTGCCACAGTTGTTTCCCATGCTGATGACGGCGGCCGGAACGCTGAAACCGGCCCGCGTGTTCATCGTCGGGGCCGGCGTCGCGGGACTGCAGGCGATTGCGACTGCCAAGCGGTTGGGCGGCGTGGTGAATGCCTACGACGTTCGCCCGGCAGTGAAAGAGCAAGTCGAGAGCCTGGGAGGCCGGTTCGTCGAAATGGAACTGGACACCGCAGAGGGCGAGGGGGGCTACGCCCGCGAGATGGACGAGGAGTTTTATCGCAAGCAGCGAGAGTTGATGCTGAAGGTGGTCGCCGAGAGTGACGTGGTCATTACCACGGCCGCGATTCCCGGCAAGCAGGCGCCGATCCTGGTGACCGAGGAGATGGTCCGCGCCATGCCGCCCGGTTCGGTGATCGTCGATCTGGCGGCCGAACGCGGAGGCAATTGCGAGCTGACCAAAGCCGGCGAAACGTGTCGCGAGCACGGAGTGACCATTCTCGGCCCGGAGAACCTGCCGTCGACGGTGCCGAAGCACGCCAGTCAGATGTATTCGAACAACGTGGTCTCGTTGCTCAAGCTGCTCATCAAGGACGGCAAAGTGGTACTGGACCTGTCGGATGAAGTCATTACGGGCACACTCCTCACGCGGGGTGGAGACCTCGTTCATCCGTTCGTCCGTGAACTGGCGGGCCTCGGCCCGTACGAACCGACTCCGGTCAAGCCTTCCCCGGATGAGGTCGTCTCGCTCGACGATTCGTCATCGGACACTTACCGTATCTCGGACGGGAATTGAGCGTTTGAAACTTCAGGACGAATGAACTCCCCACGAGGCAGCACCTCGAACCATGCGAGCTGGCGCTCGCCGACGGGAGCCCGCTCCCGTTGGTCGCTGAAACTAAACTCAAGCACGCGAACCTCCGAAAAAGCAGTAACCTCATGCCGGTTGATTTCTTGATTCTTTCTCAGTCGGAAACTGCCGCGGCTGCTGTGGACGTCGAGACGCTGCTGGCCAGCATTACGATTTTCGTGCTGGCGATTTTCGTCGGTTGGCAGATCATCACGAAGATCCCGCCGACTCTGCACACGCCGCTGATGTCGGGCTCGAACGCCATTTCGGGGATCACCGTCGTCGGTGCGCTGATTGCAGCCGGCGCCGGAGCGTTCACGTTCGCGAAGTTTCTGGGATTTCTCGCGCTCGTTCTGGCGATGACCAACGTGGTCGGCGGATTTTTCGTGACTCATCGGATGCTGGCGAAGTTCCGCAGGCGGGATTGAGCGGCAGACGACCGCGCTCGACCACAACCTGATCGCACACAGTCCACACCCCAGATTGACGCCATCGACCTGTGACCGCAGCCTGGATCAACCTCGCCTACCTGTTATCGGCCGCCCTGTTCATCCTGGGACTGATCGGGATGACGCGCCCGCGAACGGCGGTTCGCGGCAACCTGATGGGCTCGATCGGGATGCTCATCGCGATTGTCGTCACGCTGTTTGAGCAGCGGGTGCTGTCCTACGGGATGATCGCAGCCGGACTCGCGGTCGGCGCGGGGATCGGCGGCTGGCTGGCGGTCCGCGTTAAGGTGGAGCAGATGCCGGAAATGGTGGCGCTGTTCAACGGCTTTGGCGGCGCGGCGTCGTTTCTCGTGGCGGGAGCGGAATTCTCCGCCAGCGCCTTTCCAACGCTCGACCAGTCGATCGCGACAAGCCTGTCCGGGTTGATCGGCGCGGTCACACTTTCCGGGAGCCTGGTCGCCTTCGGCAAACTGGCCGGCCTGAACGTGATGAACTCGCTCAAACCGCTGCCGATGCAGAACGCCGTCAACGGTCTCGTCGCCGTCGGCGTTGTCGCGCTCGCGGTCTTCATGGTGCTCAATCCTCAGCACGTGGCGCTGTATTGGCTGATAGTGCTGGTGGCGCTGGCTCTGGGATACTTCCTCACGATCAGCATCGGTGGGGCGGACATGCCGGTGGTGATCGCGCTGCTCAACTCTTACTCGGGTCTGGCGGCGGCGGCGACCGGTTTCGTGCTGCAGAACAACGTGCTGATTATCGCCGGTTCGCTGGTGGGCGCATCGGGGTTGATCCTGACCAAGGTGATGTGCGATGCGATGAACCGCTCGCTCCCGGCCGTCCTCTTCGGCACGCTCGGACCGACCGGCGACACAAAATCGGCCGACGAGGTGTACACGACGGTCAAAGCGACCTCCGCCGAAGAAGTCGCCATGCTGCTTGACGTCGCCCGACGCGTGATGATCGTCCCGGGTTACGGAATGGCGGTCGCGCAGGCTCAGCACGCCGTTCGCGATTTGATGCACGCGCTCATGGATCAGGGCATCGACGTGCAGTTCGGGATTCACCCCGTCGCGGGCCGCATGCCGGGCCACATGAATGTGCTGCTGGCCGAAGCCGACATTCCGTACGATCTGCTGAAGGAGATGGACGAGACCAATTCGGCGATGGAGCAGACGGACGTGTGTCTCGTGATCGGCGCGAACGATACGGTGAATCCCGACGCGCGGACCAACCCCAAGAGCCCGATCGCCGGCATGCCGATCATCAACGTCGACAAGGCGAAGACGTGTGTCGTGATCAAGCGGAGCCTGAGCCCCGGCTTTGCCGGCATTCCGAATCCGCTCTTCGCCGCCGAGAACACGCTGATGCTGTTCGCGGACGGGAAAGAGGCGGTGCTGGATATTCTGACGGCGGTGAAGGAAGGGTGAGCGGGGACGGCTGGTTGCAATCTCTCGATGCATTCTGCCGCTCGACTCTGCTTCCTAGAACTCCGCACGGGCAAGGGGCGCGGGGAGGAGACAATGTCAAGTAACGCGTGTGCGGTCGACTTCGCCGAGTATCTCCCGGCGGAGATCCCCTCGCTCGATCAGCATCAGACCGCACTCCCGGCGATCGCCAAAGACGAGCATCTGGTGGCACTGATTGACGAAGCGGTCCAGCGCATACCCACTCGCCACGAACTCCATATCGCGGACTCGCGCGTGATGCGGCTCGAGCCCGAATCCGTCCAATTGGTGGTCACGTCTCCGCCATACTGGACGCTCAAGAAGTACCGTGATTCGGAAGGCCAACTCGGTCATGTGGACGATTACGAATCCTTCCTGGTGGAGTTGAGCAAGGTCTGGCGGCATTGTTTTTCTGCGCTGGTTCCGGGCGGACGACTGATCTGCATCGTCGGTGACGTCTGCCTTTCCCGACGAAAGAATAAAGGCCGACATACGGTCGTACCGTTGCATGCCTCGATCCAGGAGCACTGCCGCCGCATTGGGTTCGACAATCTAGCGCCGATCATCTGGCACAAGATCGCCAACGCAACCCACGAAGTTGAAGGGAACGGGTCGTCATTCCTAGGGAAACCCTACGAGCCGAACGCCGTCATCAAGAACGACATCGAGTTCATCCTGATGGAGCGCAAGCCGGGAGGATATCGCAGCCCTTCTGTTGCAAATCGCGTCCTGAGCGTGATTAGCGACGCCAATCACAAGGCCTGGTTTCAACAGATTTGGACCGGCCTCACCGGCGCCTCGACGCGCACACACCCGGCGCCCTTTCCGCTGGAGCTTGCTGAACGTCTTGTCCGGATGTTCAGTTTCGTGGGCGACACGGTACTCGACCCGTTTGTCGGCACGGGAACAACGATGCTCGCTGCCATGCAAAACGGCCGGAATTCGATCGGCTTCGAAATCGACGAGACATACGCCGCTCTGGCACGAAAGCGGATTCTCAACGACAAGCGCATCTTTCAATCAGCCGAGATCACCGTTCATGAGCGATCTTGAAAAACGGGTTGCCGAAGCCGTCAAGTCGTTTTGGCAAACTCGGGACCGCCAGAGTCGACAGCAAGGGTTGAAGACCGGTCAGCGCGATGCAGGGCTTCGGACAGCGGTCACGGCTGGAAAGCACATGGATGGATTCATTGAGATTTGTCGCGACCTGTGTGTCGAAGGCGGTGTTCCCGAAGCCGAGGTGTTTTGGAAAAATCGGAAGGAACTTCCGGGATATTACCGCGCCGAGAAGAACTGGGATCTGATTGTCGTCGCCGGCGACCAATTGCTCGCGGTGATCGAATTCAAGGCCCAGGTTGGCCCGTCGTTCGGAAACAACTTCAACAATCGAACCGAGGAAGCGCTTGGCAATGCGACCGATCTCTGGGCCGCGTACCGCGAAGGAGCGTTCGCGCCTTCTGCGAGACCTTGGTTGGGATATCTCTTCATACTCGAGGATTGCCCAAAGTCCAGAAGTCCCGTCCAGGTCAAAGAACCGCACTTTCCCGTCTTTCCCGAATTCAAGGGGGCCTCGTACGCAAAACGCTACGAGACCCTGCTTACGAAACTCCTTCGAGAACGGCTCTACGACGGCGCATGCCTCTTGCTCACTTCGAATACGAAGGGCAGCCAAGGTCATTACTCCACTCCTTCTGAAGAACTCGGCTTCGAGAATTTCGCCGCAGGATTGAGCGGGCATGTCATCGCGTGTGCGAGAAGTCGCAAGGGGACGCACAAATAGGGATGGATGACGCGGTCGTCGACACGTCCTGGCAACGCTTCCTCGCGATCGACGCCGGCAATACGCGCGTCAAGTTCGGCGTGATTGATTGGGCAGGTGCGGGGGCGTTCGCGTTGCCGCAATGCCTCGCGGACGCGGCGATCGCGGTCGGGGGGGCCATTCCCTGGAGGGAATTGCCGGGTGAGCAGTCCACTCCCGCGTTCATCACGGGATCAAACCCCGGAGAGATCGAACGAATCTGCCGCGACTGGCCGGCCGATCGAACGCCGCCGGTCGTCCTGACTGACCGTGAGACATTTCCGATCGAGATCGACGTCGACTTTCCGGACAAGGTCGGCATCGACCGGCTGCTGAACGGCGTCGCCGCCAATCGCTTGCGGGAATCCGGTCAATGCGTCGTAATCGTTGACAGCGGAACCGCGACCACGGTCGACTGCGTCGACGCCGAGGGGCGGTTCTGCGGCGGTGCGATTCTGCCGGGGTTTGATTTGTGCGCGCGAGCCCTGCATCAATACACGGCCCTGTTGCCGGTGATCGAGATGTCTTCGGTCCTGCAAAGCGATGCCGCCCCCGCCGAACTCGGCCGCAACACGGAAGCGGCGATTACCGGCGGTCTCTACTGGGGGCACGTCGGAGCGGTGAAGGAATTGGTCGGACGGCTCTCCGGGCATGACGAGCCCGGTCAGGAATCGCTCTTGCTGCTGACCGGCGGCGCGGCGCCGCTGCTGCATCCGCATTTGAGCGCGAACGCGCGAATGGAACCGCATCTGGCCTTGCAGGGACTGGCGATTGTCGCAGCCTCGCAGAGTTCGTCCGATCAGCCATGAGCAAAAACCCGATTCCCGAGCCCACCGCGCCGACCGGCACGGGAGAGAACGAACGCGCGGCGGCACGCACGTCAGACGGTGCCCCTACGGCTGCTGTCGTCACCCCTGCCGGGCGGGGGGCCGTCGCAACCATCGCCGTCCAATGCTCGCCGGAACTGTTCGACGTCGAACCTTGTTTGTTCATGGCAGCCAATCGCAGGTCGGTCCGGGAGCAGCCAATCGACCGGATTTGTTTCGGCCGGTGGGGCGCGGCTGAGACAGAAGCAGAGGACGTTGTGCTATGCCGAACAGGTGAGCAGACTACCGAAATCCACTGCCACGGCGGCAGCGCGGCAGCGAATCGAATTCTGCGAGACCTCGCGCAGCGGGGATGCCGCGCCGAAGCATGGGAGACGCAACTGGCAGCGCGAGGAGCAACGACGGCCGCGATTGAGGTCACACAGGCCTTGTCGCGGGCGGCCACGCTCAGGACCGCCGGGATTCTGCTTGAGCAGCAGACCGTGCTGGTCGAGGAGTTACGCAATCTTCCGCAGGCTGACCCTGACCAACTGCCGGAACGGTTGGACAACCTGCTCCGGTGGTCGGAATTCGGTGTGAAGCTGACCGAACCGTGGCGGGTCGTCCTGTGCGGGCGACCGAATGTCGGCAAGTCGAGCCTGATCAACGCGCTCCTGGGGTACACGCGCTCGATTGTATTCGATCAACCCGGAACAACGCGCGACTTGCTGACCGCCAACGCCGCCTTCGACGGTTGGCCGGTCGAACTTACCGATACCGCCGGGCTTCGCGACGGCGGCGACGTAATAGAAACAATCGGAGTCGAACGGGCGCGAGAGAGACTGAAATGCGCCAACCTGGCAATCATCGTCATCGACCGCAGCCGCGTTCCAACCGATGAAGATTACCGACTGCTGGAGGCATTCCCCGATTCTCTCCGCGTGGCCAACAAATGCGACCTGGAAGATGCGTGGGGCGGAAAACTTCCATCCGATGCGATGGCAGTCTCGTCGTTGATCGGCGACGGGGTTGAGGAACTGGCATCGGAAATTGGTCGCAGAATCGCTCCGACCGTCCCGGACGCGGGAACTCCGCTGCCCGTGACCGACCGTCAGATGCGACTGCTCCAGGCCGCGCGGAAGGCAATTGAACAACAAGACGCGCCAGCGGCACGAAGCGCGATCGAACGTTGCCTCGATGATCCCGGCGAACCCTGATGGCCGATCGAATTCCAAACCGATTGTGCCGTGCGTCGGTCAATCGTTGCGGGAAAACAGTTCGACCAGATGGCCGTCCGGATCCTGCACGTAGATCTGGGTCGGTCCGTCCGGCCGCTGTTTGGGTCCGGCGGCGAGTCGGAGTCCGGCCGCTTCAAGAACGGCCTGAGCGGCAATCGCGTCCTCGACCTCGAACGCAAAGTGCCGGGTGCGACTGATGCTGGCGTCCGCGGCGATCTGGTTTCCGGCCGGTCCGGACTCTTCGTTCTGTTCAATCAAGTGAATCTGCGTCGGCCCCGCCTGAAACCAGAGGCCGGGGAACCCGAAGGCAGGCCGCTCGACCTCCTCCATCCCCAGGACATCGACATAGAACTTCCGGGAGGCCTCCAGGTCCTTCACGACAATCGTGACGTGATCGATGTGCCGAACCTTGAGAGCGGAGGCGGTTGTCGTTGTCACGTTGGTCGCTCCTCACTCGTTCGCTTCGGGGGGCTTAACCCGTAGCATCAATTCCACCGCCTCGCGGCCGGACATTCCGATCGAAATTCCGTACTGCTTCGCCTTCGGCGTGCAGTCCACAATCTTCGCATCCAACAGATCTTCCGGTTCGACGAGCGGATGGGCCGGAGTTCCCCGTGCGATGGCAATCGCCTGGTCGAATTCGGCGGGCGTCTGCATGTCATAGATGCCGCAGCCGACAATGCCCGCCGCCGTCAAAATGGAGCAATACTGCCCCTTGATCCACTTGCTGGACATCCCGATGGCCGTACCGTGAACGAACTGAAGTTCGCGGGTGGTGTGGGAGGGGAGGTGATCCATTCATCCGTTCAGTTCAATGGCATTTCTCGGTCGCGCAGTTCCTGCGAGCAGTTTGCGTCTTCAGCCACGGTCTTGCAAGCGGCCGATAGAGTTGATTGCTGTAGTCGATTTGAAGAGTGTATCTTCAGACTTGGCAGTTTCGCCGGAACCTTCAAGCGATCGCTGTTCGCCAAGACGACTCGGCGTCATGATCTTAATAAAATCGGCTTCGCCGCCTCAGTCTGTTGTGCGATCGATTGGGAGAAAATCAAGCGATAATCGCCAGAGACAATCGCCGCCGTCGCCGCGTCGGAGACTCACCAATGCCCGGCCCCTTTCCCGGAATGGACCCCTGGCTTGAAAACCGCTGGGGAGACGTGCACACCAGCCTGACGACCTACGCGCGGGATCAGTTGCAGCCGCAGTTGCCCGACGGGCTGCAAGCGTTGGTCGAGGAGTACATCGCCGTGCAGTTCGATGACGAGTGGCAACCGCGCAAGCCGGACGTTCGCGTCGTCGAGGAATCGGCGGGCGAATCCGAGACCGCTGCAACGGCTGTCCTGGCTGACATCTCGGAGGAGTTGGTCATCAAGTTGGACGCGGACCCGCGAATCGAACGCAACGTACACATCGTCGACAACACGAGCGACGCGCGGGTCGTGACCTCGATCGAGTTCCTGAGTCCCTGGAACAAGGGTACGACGGATGGGCGCGACAGTTTCCGCCGGAAGCAGAGGGAACTGCTGGAGGGGGGGGGTGAACCTGGTGGAAATCGATCTGATCGTCGGCGGTGGTTGGGCCATGTCGGCCCCTGAATGGGCCGTGCCGGCCGCTTATCGGTATCCGTACCGCGTCTGCGTCCGGCGGGCGGACGACCTGCTCCGAGTCGTTTGCTACAAGGCGCCGCTGCAAGAGCGGCTGCCCGTGATCCGCATCCCGTTGCGGCCGGACGACGCCGACGTTCGGCTCGATGTTCAGAAACTGATCGACACCGCCTGGCAGAGCGGCGGTTACGATCGCTTGACCCACACTCGCTTTCCGCTGCCGCCGCTCAACGATGAAGACGCCGAATGGATTCGCGCGAGGCTGCGGGAATATCGCAGAGCATGAAGTTTCACCGCGACTCCGGTCGGGTGCGCGCTGATTTCCGCAGGCTCAGCCGACGAGCACGGGATCTTCCACAGTCCAGTCTTTCCCGTCTCGCATCACCCGCCGATACAGCGTGTCCCGTTCCACCGGGTCCCGTCCGGCCTCGCGAATCAGCCGGTGCAGTTGCTCGACCGTCAGGCCTTCCGGCGTCTTCGCGCCGGCGTCGTGGTAGATCAGTTCGTGGACGACGGTGCCGTCGAGGTCGTCGGCGCCGAAGCTGAGCGCGACCTGCGCGGTCGGCTCGCCCAGCATGATCCAGTACGCCTTGATATGGTCGAAGTTGTCCAGCATTAAGCGTGAGAGGGCGATCATGCGGAGATCCATCTGCCCGCTGGGCTTCGGCAGGTGGCTGAGGCCGGTGTTCTCCGGATGAAACGCGAGCGGGATGAATGTCTGAAAACCGCCGGTTTCGTCCTGCAATTCCCTCAGTTTGCAGAGATGATCGATTCGATGCTCCGCCTGTTCGACGTGGCCGTAAAGCATTGTCGCGTTGGAGCGCAGGCCGAGTTGGTGGGCCGTGCGGTGGATGTCGATCCAGTGGCCGGCGTCTGCTTTGTGTTCGCAGATTTGCGAGCGGACGCTCTCGTCGAAGATCTCCGCCCCGCCGCCGGGCAGGCTGCCGAGGCCGGCGTCGATCAGTTCCCGCAGCACCCAGTCGTAGGGCTTTTTCGTGATGTGCGAGAACCAATTAATCTCGACACCGGTCCAGGCCTTGATGTGAATCTGCGGCCACGTCTCATGGATCACGCGGACGACGTTGACGTACCAGTCAAACTTCTTCAGGTGGTGCAGGCCGCCGACCACGTGGATTTCAGTCGCACCGTTTTCCTTCGCTTCGAGAACCCTTTCGCGGATCATCTCGTCGGTAAAAACGTACGACTTCTCGGCCTTCAGGTCGGAACGGAACGCGCAGAACGTGCAGCGGTAGACGCAAACGTTCGTCGGGTTCAGGTGCACGTTCGTGTTGTACCAAGCGATGTTGCCGTTCTTCCGCTCGCGAACGACGTTCGCCAGCCGTCCCAGCGTGAGGACATCGGCGTGTTCGTCGAGAAACAGGCCGTCGTCGGGTGAGAGCCGTTCTCCGCTCTCCACCTTTTCGGCGATCTCAGAGAGCCGCTGCGTGTGTGTCTGCTCAGTCGTCACGGTTGTGCGTTTTCCGTTCAATGTTCGGTTGTTGGCTGGGACGTACGAAGCCTGTGCAGGGGGATGACCGACGTTTGTCGCCGAAAATCACTGGCATTCCGGAAAGATTGTAGAGGGCCCCTCCGACATGCACCACGTTACGAGTGAGCGGGAGTGCGGAGCCGCCACTCCAACCGACTGTACTTTTCGACCATCAGCGCAATCGCGAGTTGCCGCTCGGAAGCCGTCAACGGTCCTTCATCCACGCGATCAGAAAGCAACTCCGCGATGCTTGATCCGATGACCGCAGGCAGGCGGTCATCGACTTTCAACCGGTCCGTCAGATCAAGGACTCCCGGATGCTCCGGGGCGTACTCCGAGCGGCGGAGAATCAGGCTGCCGTGCTGGAGAACGGCTCCTCGACGGCGACGCTGGGCGCTGCCGACGATCTTGTGTCCGCAGAGGAGGAGATCGTGCGGGTCGCCTCGGCTGAAGCAGAGAAACGCATCCGCCGACGACCCATGAGATGCGCCGCGCAGTGCCGCGGCGATTCCCAGACCGTTCAAGACCTTGATGATGGCGGTGTGGGCCTGGACGTAAATGCCGGTCGGAACTTGAGACGCCGGATGATCGGCGGGAACGGCACACGAGTAGGTGATTTCGTGATGATGCAGGATCGCGCCTCCGCCGGAGAGTCTCCGAACGGCGGGCAACTTCGCGAATTTCGGATCGTCGTTTGCGGCGATCCCGGGCTGAAAATAGCCGAGAGACAGCGTGGCCTCGCTCCAACGATAGATCCTGACTGTCACATCGTTTCCGTCGACGGCGGACTGGAGCAAGGCCTCATCGACCGCCATGTTCCACGGCCCGGACCCGGGTTGCTCATCGAGAATCAGGCGACAGGCGTTCATCAGGGTCGAGTGTAGCGGTCGGTTGATCGGTTCTCGATACCGGCGAACGCGGATTGTCCGAACCAGGCAAACCTCCCGGATCGTACGGCACGGACGACTTGCGGCGTTTCTCCGGTCGAGCGGACGCCAATCGCCGGAACATCAGGGAAATCATCTTGACCTCGTCGCCCGGCCTCCCCGTATACTGCCGCGAAAATTCTGCTTCCCAGCCCCGCAGGAAGCTGCCTGATGAGGAAACACGAGATGACCCAGTCTGCTGCTCAATGTCTCAGGTTGCGCTGGATGCCGCGGCTCAGCGTTATCGGCCTGCTTTTGTTCACCGTCCTGTCTGCACAGGCGCAGGAACCGCGTGAGAGGCCGCTGTCGCGAACCGTCCCCGGACGCGAAACCGTTCCGAGTCAACGGGAGCGGGGGACGACTCCCGCGCGGCCTTCATCCTCAACGAACGAGAGCAGACCGGCGGAGCATCCGCTCAAGCCGGCAATCCGCCTCGCGGAAGCGTGTCTCGAGACGCTCGAGGACATTGAGGATTACACCGCGCTGCTCTCGACGCGGGAATACGTGAACGGCACGATTGTGGTCCACACGATGGCAATGAAGTTCCGCGAGGAGCCGTTCAGCGTCTACTTCAAGTTCGGCGGTGAGCACGCCGGCCGCGAGGTGCTCTACGTCGAGGGACAGAATCAGAACATGTTGCTGGCTCATGAAGGGTCCGGGTTGAAATCGCTGGTGGGTACGGTTTCACTCTCTCCCGAGAGCCCGGAGATCCTGAAGGAGAACCGGCATACGATCACCGACGCCGGACTGAGGAACATGGTGAATCACATGATCACCCGCTGGGAAGAAGAATCGCGGTATGGCGAATGCGAAGTGAAGTACTATCCCAAGGCGAAGCTCAATGACTCGGAGTGCCTGGTCATCGAGTGCAGACATCCAACGCCGCACCGGCAATTCAAATTTCACATTTCGCGTCTGTTTATCGACCGTGAAACGAATCTCCCCATGCGGGTGGAGAACTACGCCTTCCCGCGGCAAGGCGGCAAGCCGATGCTCGTCGAAGAGTACACCTACTCGGAGATCAAGACGAATGTCGGCCTGACCGACGCTGATTTCGACCGCAAGAATCCGCGATACGCATTCTGAATCCTGTGCACGCGGGGCGGCGCGGGGACTGCCGAACGCAAGAACCTTGAACCGTGTTCGGCGCGGCTTATTTGATGGCAGACGCCAGTCGCGGACCGCGTGAAAGCTGGTCGTTGAGCCGTTCGAGCAGCGTTTTGGAAAAATTCCCTTCCGGCGGATGTTGGCGGACGAGTTGCGCGGACCCGTTGCGCAGCGCGTCTCTCAGTTCAGCCAACCGGACCTGCATCGCATCGAGAACCGTTCCGAGTTCCAGTTCGTCCAGGTCGCGCCGCCTCAGAACCGTCTCCTCGCCGGTTCGGACTCTCTGCAGGGCGGCCAGGGTCGTTCCCTCGGTGCGGTAGAGCAAGCCGGCGACAAACGCCCGCCGCAATCGGCCGTCCACGTCGAAGTGGTAGCAGGGGTCGCCGCCGAAGTAGATCGACCAGCGACCATCGCTGCGCCGACCGGCGACAACCGGCTCGACTGACGCGGTGAGCCGCAATTCGCCTCGCAAACGAAGAGCGGTCGCCTCTCTCATCAGATCTTCGCGGTCAGACTCCAGACGAGACATGGGCAATCGATCCGTCGCGGAGTTCGGCAGCGACACGCTGAGAGTTGGACACCACTCCACGGAAATGTGGTGGCCGGAGGTGACTCGGATTCGGATTGTACAGTCTGTTCGGTGGATATTCCGGCGATCAATCCGATTTCCGGGGGACGCACCGAATCTCCCGGCAGATCGTACGCACGCTCGACGCCGTATGTTATGCTGGAGCCGGCGCCGGTTTGTCCCCGTCCGACGGTTCTCGTGACATGCCAACGACTTCAACGATTCTTCCGCGACCGTATTCGTCGGGTGAGATGCCCACGATCGACCTGGAGCGCGCCGAGGAGGTCGAGCGGCGGCATCAACTGCTGGCGGCCCACTTGAAGAACCGAGGGGACGACGCTCTGCTGCTGCGGCAGCCGTCCAATATCGCCTGGCTGACGTGCGGCGGTGAAGTGAGGCGTCCCGGAACGGACCAGCCGATTGCAGCCGTTTTCGTCACCTGCGAAGCAAGAGTCATTCTCTGCCACGCCGTTGACGCGCCGTTTCTCTTTGAGCATCAGCTTGTGGGGCTTGGGTTTCAGGCGAAGGAACGGCCATGGGAAGAGGATCCGGAAGTGCTGATTCGCGACCTCTGTCGCGGGCGTCGCGTGGCGAGCGATACGCCGCATCCCGACCATCGGAATGCGATGCCTGAACTGCGCGACTTCCGGTGTCAGCTCGTCGATTCGGAACTGGTCAAATTGCGTCAACTCGGCCGGCATCTGGCGCACGCCGTTGAAGCCACGGCAAAGACGTTCGACCATCGCGAGACGGAGGCTGAAGTGGCCGGCCAGGTCGCCCATCGGTTGTTGCGGCATGGAATCACCCCGGTGCAGATTCAGGTCATCGCCGACGGACGAGGACGGAGGCTGAGGCATTGGGGCTTCTCCCAGCAGCCGGTCGAGCGGTCATGCGTGGTGTCGGCCATCGGCCGACGAGACGGCCTGCACTGCGGCGTTGCGCGGACGGTCTGCTTCGGGCAGCCGTTGCCGGGACTGCTTGATGAACACCAGCAGACAGGGCTGGTGATGGCGAGCGCGATCTACTTTTCGCAGGCCGGCTGGGAACTACGCGAGACCTGGCAGCGCGTGCAGCGGATTTACGAGAAGTTCGGCGTGGGAGATGAATGGCGCGCCTCGGATCAGGGGCAAGTGACCGGATACGAAATGCAGGAGGTGCGCGTCGTTCCGGATTGCCCGTATCGTCTCAGTGCCGCAACGCCGATCTACTGGCACCCGTCGGTCCACACGGCCGCTTTGGGCGATACAATCGTCGTACATGGCGAGAGCACCGAGCAAGTGACCCGGCCGGAGGATTGGCCGAAGCTCGTGGTCCATGTGAAAGGAACGCAAGTGCCCGTGCCCGATGTGCTGTGCCGCGAGTCGTCTTTCAACGCCGACGGCAGAACGTGATCACAAATCCTTTGACACCAACGCCTTGAATCAGAGCGTCGGCTTCACAACGCAGATTGTGGCCGCGACTCCCCCAAGGAACCTGATTTCACATTTGGCGGGAACTCTTTCATGGACTCTTGCGTCCCATGTCTTCAGAAGACGTGAACGCATCTGATCTTGCATTGATCCGCCGCTGCCGGGACGGGGACGTGGAAGCGTTCGGACACCTCGTCACGCGGCACCAGGATCGTCTGTACGGCACGCTCGTGCACATGCTGGGCTCTCTGGAGGAGGCCCGGGATGTGTCGCAGGATGCATTCGTTCTGGCGTTCCGCAAACTGAGTACATTCCGTGGAGATTCGGCCTTTTACAGTTGGCTGTTTCGAATTGCATACAACGCCGCGATGACGCGGCGACGGAAGGAGCGGAGACGTCGCCACGCCTCGCTGGACGCGGTCAAGGAGCAATCTGGCGCCGAACCGGCTGATGATCGCGACGGGTCCGATCCGGGAGACTCACTGCACAGTCAGGAACGGCAGGCGATCGTTCAACAGGCGCTTGGAGAACTGGCCGAAATCTACCGCACGCCGCTGGTGCTGAAGGAAATTGAGGGGCTGCAATACGACGAGATCGCGGAAGTCGTCGGTTGTCCGATCGGCACCGTTCGCAGCCGGATTCATCGCGCCCGCAAGGAAATGAAAGAGAAGCTGGCCCGCACACTGAAGAGCGAAGTGGAAGGATTCTCCGATTCCCCTTGAGAGACTCGAAATTATAGCCCTGACAGGGCAGTCGTGTGACGTAATGAACGACCGAACAAAGGACGAATTGATCTCCGCCTATCTGGACGGCGAGTTGGCGGGCGAAGAGCGCGCGTCGGTCGAGAAGCTTCTCGAAGACAACGCGTCGACTCGGGACATGCTCGACGAATACGCGGAAGTCTCCCAGATGATCCGCGAACTCCCGCGTCCGGCGGCGCCAACGGATCTACGCGACTCGGTGCTGACGGAGATCCGAACCGCGACGGTCTCGCCCGCGCAGCCGCCCTCAACGCCTTCGCGTCCCTCTCGGCGTTTGTATTGGGCTGCAAGCGCGGCATCCGCAGCAGGGTTACTGATCGCCGTGGTTTCGTTCCAGTCTTTGAACGGACCGGACGACCGCTTCGCAGGTGGGGAGATCGCTGGGGCGCCGGAGTCCATGGCCGTCGCAGCGAACGACGTTTCGATCGCAGACGAAGCGCTGGCGGGCGGCGATTCAAGCACCGCCCGCGAGTTGCAGGATTCGACATTGGCGGAAGGTGAGCCGACTCCCGTCAAGACGGCCTCTGTGGTGGATGCGGAGCGCTTGCGGTCGATGCTCGACAGCGGCTCCCTGCCGATCCCCGGAGAACGGATCCACGATCTCGTTGACAATGGCGAGGAGATTATTCTGGTCGAGTACACGGTTGTGGACGTGCAGAATATGTTCGGCAGCGTCCAGGTCGTTCTGGCCGAGAACGGCATCGAACGCTTTGAAGAGACGGAAGCAGAACTGGTGCGCAACGAGTCCGGTTCACTTTACGGCATTTATGTCGATGCGCCGGACGAGACCCTGCTGACCGCGCTCGACGCGATCGAAACGCTTGACGGCGTCGTCTCTGTGGTCACCACTTCTGTCGCGGACGCGGACCTGCTTTCCGACAGTCGGGGCCGGCTCACAGATTCCGTAACTCCGCCTCCCGCCGATGCCCCTGCGCCTTTGAACCGTGCGGCCCGTGCCGACTCGCCGGCGCCACCGGGTGAGTCCGAGAAAGCGGTGGCCCGTCGCGACCGGGGATCCCCGCCCGCGGAGCAGGCAGCGACCGAATCGACCGATGGCGAAGACGACTCCGATGCCGCAGCGTATCAGCTTGCCGTTCCGTTGAGCGACAAGGTGGTCCGGCAGATGGTCGAGGACCAGGAACCGGCAGAGAAGCTGCCGACCGCCGCGAAACAGGTCGAAACCGAGTCGGCTCCGATTGAGGCCGAGGAAGCTCCTGCGGATACGCGCCGTTCCTCGCCAAAATCGCCGGAAAGAAAGTCCCATCAACGTCGCCGGGTCGTAATCGTCTTTGTGGAATCAGCCCGGACGCGGACTCCGTGAAGCAGCTTCACAGCCTGCCACACGCCGCCGGTAGCCGACACTGCCCCCTCTGTCTGCTCCTCCCGGAACGCCGACGGGTGTTTCGCCGCGCCGGGTGAGCCGTTAGATTGAGACAGCCCGCGTTGTCTCCACGTGCCGGCCGCCAGAGAGTTTCCACACCGGTGAACGCCGAGCGCCCTGTCAGGGGCTTGTGTTCCGGTTGGCTGGACCGCAAAGCCGCACGAAACCCGGCGGAATTTGTGCGTCCGTGAGCGCCGCCCAACCCGAAAAGATTGAATTGACGAGTCAAGAGTTTATCGCTCAACTCCGATGCCCCGCGAGCGGAGCAAAGCTGGAGTGGGATGCGGAAAAAGCGTCCCTGTTCCTCCCGGGCGGCGCGGAACTGATCCCCATCCGAGATGGGATTCCACGATTCGTTGTGGATGAGCATCTGGAGACGTTCGGCCTACAGTGGAATCGGTACGACGTCGCCCACGACGAGGAAGACCGGGCCACGTTCCAGGCGAAGACCGGAGTCCGGTTGGAAGAACTCGCGGGACTTCGCGTGCTGGATGCCGGATGCGGGGGAGGGCGCTACAGCCGGATCGCCGCCGCAGCGGGCGCCGAGGTCATCGGCGTTGACCATACCCGGGCCGTCGAGAAAGCCGCTGCGCTGTGCGAGGGCTTGCCGAACGCACATTTCATTCAGGCCGATCTGAAACGATTGCCGCTGCAACCGGAGTCGTTCGACTTTGTGTTTTCGATCGGCGTGATGCACCATGACGCTGATACGAGGCAGGTCTTCGATGCGGTTGCGAAAATGGTGCGGCCCGGAGGACGGCTGGCCGTGTGGCTTTACCGCAGAAACCAATGGTGGCAGGAGCTTCTGAACACGGCGTTGCGTCGGCGCACGGTCCGAATGCGGCCCGAGCGACTCGAACGCTGGTGCCGCTGGGGCGCGCGACTCGGCGGCGTTCCCGTCATCAACCGCACACTGAACAAAATCTTCAACTTCAGCGCCCACCCCAGTTACGAGAATCGCGTCTGCGATACGTTCGACTGGTACGCCCCTGCCTACCAGCACCATCACACGGTGGGCGAATTGACCACATGGTTTGAGGCAGCAGGCTTCGAGAATCTCGTCGTTCTCCCGCCGGAAAAACAGGGCCGCGTGTATCTCTGGGCCTACGAGCACAATCTGCTGATCGGCAGCGGCGTGAATATGCTCGGCCGTCGTCAAGAGCCGGCAGCCGATTCGCCCCGGTGATGCGTTGATTTTCACCTTCCATCGCACAGCACGGCTGATAGAATCTGCCGCATGGTCAAGCATCTCAAGCTGTTCAAGATCGAAGAGTCGGACGGCGCGCTGGTTGTCGCTCCGCTCGGGCAAGGCAGCGGCTTCCGTTATCATGATCTGCACCAGGAATCGAACGCCGTCCGCACGCATTTGCTGAAGACCAAGTCTCCCGTGGTCATCATGGACATGGAGCAGATGGAATACTGCGGTTCGGAATTCATCGGCTCGCTCATTTCCATGCTGCGCGAGACGCGCAACCGCGGTGGAAAAGCCGCCTTTTGCTCAGCCAACTCGCACATGCACAAGGTGCTTGAGAACATGAGCCTCTTCAAGCTCTGGCCGTACTTTGAAACGCGCGAGGACGCCGTCTCTGCTCTGACGGCGGAGGCATCTTAGACCGCGCCTGCAATGCAACTCATTGTGGGACAACGTGTTGCGAGCGACATAGCGATGTCGTCAGCCGCAGTTGTGTTCAAGTCCGCTGCGTGGTGACGTCGATGTTGTCTGCAGGGGGGAGTCGTGCGCTCGGCTCCCCGATCCGCCTGATCGACGCGTTCGCGTCCCGCATCGGCAGAGAATTCTGACGCGTCATTGAAGTCGGCAGAAAACAGCATGGCCGGACCAAAGTCGAACTCCGGATTTCACCTGGGATTCTTGCGCGTGGTCGAGGTGGGAGACGATGCGTTCGCTGGCGGTCTGCTTGTCACCAATCACCTCGGCCGGCCGCTTGAATTCCAATGCACAACGCCCGTTCGTCCGAACCGGACCCAGGCCATCTTGTACGGTCCGACTCTCAAGCCATTCGTGTGGAGCGAGCTGATTGGAAAAACTCTCCATGCTCGAGTCGATGTCAAGCCGCAACTGATTCTCGTCGATCAGCCGGCCCTGCTCGAGTTGCGTGAGCACGTCCCGGCGCCTGTGGCCTGCCTGGTGGACGGTGATCCGCGAAGCAGCGAGCTTGCCGATGTGACCCGGCTGCAGGTCGGCCGCAATCTGCTGCGATTTCACACGGAGTTTCCCGAGGACCGCGACATCGCCGCCGCAGGGGTCGAAAGAGTCTCCGCCGACGCCGACCTGCTCGAACCGCTCGAACGCGTCACCGAGGCGCTGCGCGAGACGCTCCGTTCGGGCTCAGCCGCCTGATCGTGCAGATCACCGGAGGTTGTTGTGGAAACTGACGCTCACTCCAGAGGCGACGCCGCAGGGTGTGAAACGACATCACTCCCTCTGAGCGTGGGAACTCCTGATGTGCCTGTCACCGGGGTCAACGGCGCGCTGCGGAGACTCCCGCGAATCGAGACGCAAGCTGCCTCTCTGCTTGGCAAGGCCGGCTTCGTCCCGAGCTGGAAACCGTACTGGAACAGGCTGAAGACCGCCGGGCTCACCTTTCCCGAGGGCATCGAATTTCTTCCTCCGAAGCCTGAGAAAGAGGATTCCCCGGAGAAGCTGAAAAAGATCGCGGCCCCGGAGTCCCGCGCCGAATCGCAGAAGCCGCGCAAGTCGACGCGAATCAAACCTCCGGCCGATGCGCTTTCGCTCGAAGACCGGCTGTTCTATCTGCTGCAGCCGCCGCTCGAATCGTGGCTGCAGGGGCAGGAACTGATCATGCCCTTCGAACCGTTCCCTTATCAGTTTGAAGGGATTGCCTGGCTGTTCTCCCAGAACGCGGCATTGCTCGCCGACGAAATGGGACTGGGCAAGACGATGCAGATGATTACCGCCGTGCGCCTGCTGCTGCGGGCCGGACAGGTGCGGCGGGTGCTCCTGGTGTGTCCCAAGCCGTTGATTCCCAACTGGCAACGGGAGTTCAAACTCTGGGCCGAAGAAATCCCGGTGACAACGATCGAGGGGGACTCAGCCCGCAGGCGGCTGATCTGGCGGATGCCGGGCTCTCATGTCTTTCTTGCAAACTACGAGCTTGTCGTTCGTGACTTTCAAGAAATGCTGCTCGATCAGGCGCGGGCTGAAGGCCGGCGGACCGGCCTCTCTCTCGACGTCGACGGACTCGGGCGATCGCTTCGGTCTCGCAAGCATGTTCAGCAAGAGAAGCCGCCGATCAACACCGATGCAGATCCTGCGAACGTCCATGCGCCGCCGAAATTCGATCTCGTGGTTCTCGACGAAGCGCAGCGGATCAAGAATCGGGACTCCCTTACCGGCACGGTCATCCGTTCGATTCCCAGGAAGCGCAGCGTCTGTCTGACCGGCACGCCGATCGAGAATCGGCCGGAGGAAATGGCGTCGCTGTTCGAGTTTATGGGCGTCGTGCCTCCGCGGGGAGCGCCCGACATTCGTCAGTTGACGCAGCTCAGCGAGTCGTACGTGCTGCGCCGCACCAAAGACCTGGTGATGACCGACCTGCCTCCCCGTTTCGACCGGGACGAGATCATCGAACTCGCGCCGGCTCAGAAGCACGCCTATCAGCAGGCTGAACAGGAGGGCGTCATCCAGCTCAACGAAATGGGCGAGTCGATCTCCGTCCAGCACGTGTTCGAACTTGTCCTGCGGCTGAAACAGATTTCCAACTACGACCCGCTGACCGGCGAGTCCTCCAAACTGGATCGCCTGCGGGCCGACATGGAGGAAATCGCCGATTCGGGCGGCAAGGCGATCCTGTTCAGCCAATGGACCAAGACGCTCGACTGGCTCGATGCGCGGCTCAAGGAGTTCAATCCGCTGATCTATCACGGCGGCGTTCCCACCGGCAAACGCGAGCCGATTCTCACCCGGTTCAAGGAAGACGACGACGCGCACATCCTGCTCATGAGCTACGGCACCGGGGCGGTCGGTTTGAACCTCCAATTCGCAGGTTACGTTTTTCTCTACGATCGCTGGTGGAATCCGGCTGTGGAGGACCAGGCGATCAACCGGGCGCATCGCATCGGCGCAACGGCGTCGCAGATCATCGTCAGCAAGTTCATCTGCAAGGACACGATCGAGGAAAAGATCGACCAGGTCTTGCAGCAGAAGCGCGAACTGTTCGCCCGCATTCTGGGCGACGGCGACAACTCGAACGCTTCGCTGAGCCTGACGGCGAGCGAGATTTTCGGCCTGTTCGATTTGAAGGCGCGGACGGGGAAAGGGGAGAGGAAGGTCACGCCAGAGGAGGCGGAGGCCGCGTGAAGCGCCTCAAAGGTTTGCCTCGACTCGTACGCCGAAACGGCCGGAATCGAAGGCTGCCCCGCGCCCCGGAAAGGGGACTGACGCCCGCTCCGTCCTCAGTAGTGAGGCGGCCGCTCGCTCAGGGGGTCGCGCTCCTCCGCGTCATCTTCATCGAATCGAGCTTCCAGTCGAGAAAGGTCGACGCGGAGTCGGTCGAGTTCCGTGTTCTGATCGAGAATCGCCCGGCTCAACTGTTCGATGTCTCGCTGCAGGTGCATAATAAGAGACTCGAGCTGAACGATTCGCGCGTCCGGATCGTCATTCGGATGCGTTTGGGGCGTCATGACGCGATCGGCCGGGAGGAATTCCGGAAATCAACTGATGATGCGGAAGACGCTTCCGCGAAATAGACGTTGTATCTGTTCATACTTTATGACGAGACGAATGATCAACGCGATACTCCCGTTGCAGAATCGAAAAATCGGAACAGCCGCACAAGCGGGTCGCCGACTTGTCTTGCTGTGGCTGCTGACCTTGAACCTGCCGGCTTCCTCGCCGGTGGCCACCGCCGCGCAGCCGACGTTCCGTTTGACGTTCGACGAATCGCTGCATGAGACAGCCTACACCGGTCGGGTTTACGTCTATTTCTCGTCGAACTCCGAGCCGAGACTCGGACCGCGCTGGTTCGGAACAGAGCCGTTTCTGTCGATCGACGTCGAAGAGTGGGCGCCCGCCGCCGCGTTGGAGGTCGCTCCGGGTGGCGAAGACGTCCTGACGTATCCGCGAGAGTTCGATGACGTTGACCTGGCGGGATTCAAGGCCCAGGCGGTCGCCCGCTTCAATCCTCATGAACGGCAGGTCGGCGTCGGCGCCGGCAATGGTTACAGCGACGTCATCACCGTCGATCCGGACAAGGGCGTCATCGATCTCAGAATCAGCCGCGTTGTCACGGCGCCGTCATTCCGGGAAACGAAATGGGCCAAATTGCTGACCGTGCGATCCAAACTCCTGAGCGAGTTTCACGGGCGCGACGTCACGCTCTCAGCCGCCGTCATCCTGCCGGGCAGTTATTACGATCAACCCGCGCGGCGCTATCCCACGATGTTCACGATTCCCGGTTTCGGTGGGACGCACTTCATGGGGCAATCGGACAGGCCGGTCGATGAATCGAATCCCGGGGGAGTCGAGTTCCTGCGGGTGATGCTCGATCCCAGTTGTCCGCTGGGTCATCACGTGTTCGCGGATTCGGCCAACAACGGCCCGGTCGGCCGGGCACTGATCGAAGAACTGATTCCGGAGTTCGAAAGTCGGTTTCGGTGCGTGCCAGATCCCGCGGCGAGATTTGTCACCGGTCATTCGTCAGGTGGCTGGAGTTCACTCTGGCTGCAGGTGGCCTATCCCGATCAGTTCGGCGGAGTGTGGAGCACCGCCCCCGATCCGGTCTGTTTCGAGGACTTCCAGCGGATCGATCTGTACCGGGACGGAGAAAACATGTTCTCTGATCGCGATGGGAACCGTCGTCCGCTGGCCCGGCGGGGGGACGAGGTCGCCGTCTGGTACGACGATTTCTCCTGGATGGAGCACGTCAACGGCTATGGCGGACAACTCCACAGCTTTGAAGCGGTCTTCAGCCCGCGCGGTTCCGATGGCAAGCCGCTGCTGCTGTGGGACCGGAAATCCGGCGAGATCGACGGCGAAGTCGCCGATGCCTGGAAAGCCTACGACATCCGCCTGACGCTACAGGAAAACTGGGAATCTCTCGGCCCGAAACTGCGCGGCAAACTGCACATCTTCATGGGAGAGAAAGACACGTTTTACCTGGAGGGAGCGACGATATTGCTCAAGGAGACCCTCGAGGAACTGGGCAGCGACGCGGTGGTCGAAATTCACACCGGCAAGGACCACAGCACGTTGATGTCACGGCAACTCAGGCAACGCATCCGCACAGAAATGGCGGAGGCGTTTCTTACAGCGTTTCCGGAGGCCGCGATTGAAGAATAGCGCCGGGCGACTCAGTTGAGGCGGCACAGGAGGGACTATTCTTCGCGACCAGTCTCTTCACCGGCCCCCGAGCCGAGAACTTCCTCGGAACTGAGCGGTTCCGAAAGCGTCACCGTGGCCGCGACGAGACGAAACCGTCCGCCGCGCAGCGGAGCGACTTCCATTTCGATCGGCGCGTCCGCCGGAATCATCGAAGCGTCCGAACTGCTGACCGTCACGCTGTAATCGGGCTCGAGCATGATTTTCGGAGCGCGACCCGCGACCTTCAGCCCAAGCACGGTGTGATCGGGATAGTCTTCGTCCGGTTTGGTTCCCAGCACGGGCCCGGCAAGGTTGTAGGCGTTCTGGCTTTCTCCCACCTGGGCAGGAGCTTTCACGATCTTGCCGGCCGGGAGTTTCTGCCCGCGTCCGACGAGATGCACAGTCAACTCCTTGATGAAAATCTGCTCGTTGGAGAGCACGCCGGTTGCGGAAACGAATTGACCTTCCTGGACGAACCCCGTGTCTCCCGGCGCCTGGACCGACAGTTTAACGTTGGCGTTGATCAGGAATTCGACTTGTTCTCCGTCGACCTCGACGATCAGTTTTTTCGCGCGGCCCTGTTCCTGGACTTCGATCACCTTGCCCGTCCTGGTCTCCGTCTTGGAACGAGACCGCTGAGCGTCAGCCGGCGAACTGAGTACAAGAGTTGCGCACAGCACCGTCAAAGCTGTCGGCAATACGGCAGAAAGATTGTGCGATGGATTCCGGATTCGGGCGGAAGACATTCTCGTCCCCTTGCAATTCACAGCTTGACGTGGAACAAACGGCATACGTGCAGGATAACCGCCGCAGTCGCGGAATCCCAGTCGAGTCCGAATCTGACGCATTTTTCCGCCATTTCTTCGGGTTTTCGGACGTCGAGAGAAAACGGACTCCCACCCCAATGAGACGGCCTCAGCCGCTGCAGCCGGTGCTTCCATGCCGCGTTTCGTGATCCTCGCGCACGACCACCCGTTTCCTCATTGGGATCTCATGTTCGAATGCGGAGACGCTTTGCGGACGTGGAGGCTGCTGGAGGAACCGGGCCCGGACCGAGTGGTTGCCGCCGAACCCCTGGCGGATCATCGCAAACACTATCTGGACTACGAAGGTTCTGTAAGCGGCGACCGTGGCGTCGTGAAGCGCGTCGAGAGTGGCGTCTTTTCCGGCGATCCGGCAGCCGCCGCAGAGCAACCGCTCCGGCTGAACGGAACGGCCTGGATGGTCGAAGCCAGCCTGGAAATCGGCCCCTCCGGTCAGCGGTGGCGATTCCAGTCGATCGCCGGGTGACTTCATCAAGAAAATTACCTGAGCGGGAGAATCGTTGCGATTGACACGTTCTACGGCAATCCGCAGGCCGGGGCCAACTTTCACTCATGGGGGTGACGCCCGACGCGCAATCGGGCCGATACTTCGATAGCGGGACACCCCGAGACGTTCTGCTGGCTGCCAGGGACACGGCGCGATCGGCTGCAAACAGGTGTGGCGATGTTTTTACAACCGCGAACTGTCGTCCGCGGGACATGCCCCACCGAGGCCGAGCTTTCTCCGTCCCGCGATGTCAGACAGAAGTCCTTATGCAACGCGATCACAAACTCGGGCTGGCTTTGGGAGTAATGCTCGTCGGCTTCGCCGCGGCGCTCTGCTTTCCCAGAGAGTCGCCCATCGAGACGGCCGCGATCGAACTCGAGGATCTCGCGGAAGTTGATTCGGACATCGAACAGCTTCCAATTCGGCCCTATACGTCATCCGACGAGCCCGGCACGAGTTCCGCGCGGGACGCAGAACCCCGGCAAATCGCGGTCGATGCTGCTGGGGCCAGTTTCCGGAAGGACGCTCCAACCACCTCCCCGGACCCGGTGGAGCCGATTCGTCCCACGACCGTGGCCGACGTCCCTGAAGCATTCGCACGCGAGCCGAGCGTTGAACCTGTAGAACACGGCATCAACGATTCGTCCGAACCTGTCGCGGAGGCAGCCCACGATCCTGCCACCGCTGCGCCGCCATCCTCTCTCGTCGAACTCTCCTCGGTCGCAGCGGAACCAGTCGAAGCGCCGGCTGTGCAACGCTACACCGTCCGCAACGGCGACACCTTGAGCCGTATCGCGGGACGTCTGCTCGGCAAAACCAGCCGCTTCGATGAGATCTTCGCGGCCAATCGTGATCTGCTGGCCAGTCCGGACGACCTGAGACCGGGGATGGTGCTCGTCATTCCATCAGAAGCCGCCGACTCCGAGGAAATCGAGGTGGAACCCGCCCCCAAGGAAGTTTCCGCAGCAGAGGAAACGTCGATCGAGAGGCGGGTGGAGAGTGATCGGGAGGCCGGCGATGACAGTCCGCAGAACTCCGAGCCGCCGCGGGGCCGGTTTCGACCGGTCGGATCGCGACCCTTCATTCCTGCACAACAGGAAAAGTGACTCCGCGCACGGCGAAGGGAGTGAAAGGCTATCTCCACGCACACCTGAAAGCACGGTACTTAGGGCTGCTCGGTTTCCCGCCTGACCCGGTTCATACGGCCTCACCGCACGGGAGATAGCCTTTCACTCCCCGCCGAGTCAGGCTATCGAATGACGTGCGCCTTTGCAAATCGCGGAAACGCGGGTCCGATGGCGTCAGCGCAGCTTGCAGCATCGACCTCGCGACCTGGCGTCTCTGTGTCGAAATCGACAAGGGACGCGGCGAACCTCCGGTCGCGCGTGGGCTCTGGTCCAATGTGTCCCGACGCGACAAGTCGCAGGTGGCGGGGGCTCGCTCGTCTGCTAGAATCGACTGCGACCGAATTGGTAAGGACACCTGCGTTCGGATCCTGCCAGAACTCCCTCCTGACTCAACGGCTCGGCCTCGGCCGGGCGGAACCGGGACTGCCACTCCGAGAGGAGTGCGCGCAGACCTGCCGACACAATGACCACCCTCCCGACTGTCCCGGCCGATACGGAGTCGCCGCAGATCTACGATCGCGCCTTCTGGCTGGCCTACACGGCCAATCTGCTGCTCGTGGTGGCCAATGCGCTCACGTTCCGATTCGCGGAATTCGTGCAGTTTCTGGGTGGTACTGAGTCGATCACCGGGGAAATTGTTCGCGCCGGGTTGATCGGGTCGCTGTTGGCCCGTCTGTTTCTCGGACAGGCGCTGGACGGCCTCGGCGTGCGTCGCGTGTGGATCGCGAGTTCGCTGGTGTTCATCGTCGGCACATCGCTGTTCGTCTTCTGCCGCGATCTCGGGTTCGCAGTCTACGCGGCGCGCGTGCTCTTCATGATCGGTCTGGCCAGCATGTTCGCCTGTTCGATCCTGCACATTCAGAATCGAGCTCCGGCGAGTCGGCGGACCGAAGTCATCGGCAGCCTGGGATCGAGCGGATTTGTCGGGATGATCACCGGCGCTCATCTGGGCGACATGCTGTTCCGCACGATTTCCGATCAGCAGACGCTGTTCATGGTGCTGTTCGGCATCACGGCGGCCCTCGGCGTCGTCTACCTCGGAATTGTCGCCTGGCTGACGCGGGCCGACGGACTCCCGTCTCCGACGCCGGCCCCGCCGATCCATCAGTTGATCTTTCGCTACTGGCCCGGGCCGGTGGTGCTTGTCGCGCTGATGATGGGACTCAGTTTCACGGTTTCGACCGTCTTCCTGACGCGCTACGCGACCGGACTCGGCCTCAGCGGGATCGGCATGTTTTTTACCGGGTACGCGATCAGCGCGTTCTGTTTCCGGCTGCTCAGCCGCAGTTGGAGCCAGACCATCGGCCGGCACAAGATGATCCTACTCGGCCTGACCGGCCATACAATCGGCCAGTTGTTGCTGTTGCCGGTTCAGTCCGACTGGGGGCTGATTCCGCCGTCGGTGTGCGCCGGATTCGGGCATGCGCTCCTGTTTCCGTGCGTCATCTCCCTGGGATCAGGCGCGTTTCCACCCGCGTTTCGCGGGACGGGGACTGCCATCACGCTGGGCTTCGTCGATCTGGGGATTATGGTCTCGGCGCCGATTCTCGGCGGCATCATCGAGCGCAGTGGTTTCTCGCCGGTCTTCCTCATCTCGGCCGGTTGCATGTTCGCCACGACTCTCGTCTACGCGGGACTCACCTTTCGCGTCCCGGATCCGGAGGCGAACTGGAACGCTGCGGCGGATGACCGGCACACGGAGCAGAGCGAGCGTGTGACTGTAAGATCGGACCCGCCGAGTCCGGTGAAGCCGGCCCGCGCATTATCGCAGTGCACTGATGCGTCGCGCCCGACGCGCCATTCCAAGCTGCGTTGACCGTCAACATCCCGTGTGAGACGGGGTCAGCCGACGGACGCCCGCTGCGATGTGCCAGCGTAACTCTTCCCACAGTTTGCCGGCCGGATCGGCTGCGCACCGGCCTTGGAAGGCCGTGGCACTTACCTTGTTCACGCCCGTCATCCAAAGAGACCTTGCGGTACCACAGTGCCGGGCACTATTTCCGCCCCACCTTGATGGCGCCCGACTGAATGTCTTTGACGACCTCGGCGAGAATCTCCGGTTCGCGGCGGGCGATGACGTGTTCGACGCGCGTCGGCGGAACCTTCAGCCGCGTCATTGTCTCTTCCGCCGATTTCCACAGGCGATCCTTCTGCTTCTCCGTTGTCGCCAGGTACAGATTCGTGACGAGTTCCGAGAGGCGCTGCTCGTCGATCTGATCGCGATTGTCGTAGTAACGGCCGATCACCTTCTTCTGGTAGTTGGAGTACTCGCGCTGAGCCATTGAAAAAACCTGTGTCACATGTTCTGGAGCGGTCTGCGGAAATCGAAAGCGGGATCATCGTTTCGCGACGGCGGGAAGGCAACCCGTTGCGCCGGCCGAGCAGTACCGACGCAGCGGGTTACGGCGAGCGCTTGTTCGCATGGGATCGGTCAATACAATCGCATCTGCCGCTGCCCCTTGTGAATCTCACCCCCGTCCGGATGGATCCTCGAATGCCCGACATCGAAGAGCGCTACAACCAACTCGTCGCCCGGCTCCGTGAAACAGCTCTGCTGGGGTCGTGTGGGCACCTGCTCGGTTGGGACGAGCAGACGAATCTGCCCAAAAAGGGCGCCGGACATCGGGCCGAACAGGTGGCGCTGCTCTCCGGATTGGTGCACGAGAAATCGACCGCTCCCGAACTCGGTGACATGCTGTCCGACCTCCGCAACCCGGAGGACATTGGCGGCGAGGAGTCGCCGCAGGCGGCCGTCGTTCGCGAGGCGAGACGCCAATACGACAGGGCCGTCAAGTTGCCGCGGCGACTGGTCGAGGAACTGTCCCGAACCGAGACGCTCTCCCAGCAAGCCTGGATCGAGGCCCGCAAAGCGAAGGATTTTGCCCAATTCCTGCCGTGGCTGGAGAAGGTCGTTGCGCTCAAGCGAGAAGAGGCCGACGCGATCGGGAGCGAGACCGGTGTGAAGTACGACGCCCTGCTCGACGACTACGAGCCGGGGGCGACAACGGAGCAGGTGCAGTCGGTCTTCGGCCCGCTGCGCGACGCGCTGGTCGAGTTGGTGTCGGCCATTCGCGATTCCGACAAACAGCCTGATATCAGCATCCTCACCCGCTCGTACCCCGTCGACGTTCAACGCCAGTTTTCAATCTCCGCCGCCCGCGCCATCGGCTTCGATTTCGACGCAGGCCGGCTCGACGTCGCCGCCCATCCCTTCTGCAGCGGCATCGGGCCGGGAGACTGCCGGATCACGACCCGCTACGACGAGCACCATTTTCCGGGAGCGTTCTTCGGGACTCTCCACGAAGCCGGTCACGGCATCTATGAGCAGGGTCTGCCGGCGGAACATTTCGGAACGGCGCTCGGTCACTCGGCGTCGCTGGGAATCCACGAGTCGCAATCTCGGATGTGGGAGAACCTGGTCGGCCGCAGCCGGGCGTTCTGGGAACATTTCTACAAGCCGGCTCAAAGCGCTTTCCCGGAGGCATTGAGCGACGTCTCAATCAACGACTTCTACGCCGCCGTCAATGACGTCCGGCCTTCCTGGATTCGAGTCGAGGCCGACGAAGTCACCTACAACCTGCACATCATGCTCCGGTTCGAGTTGGAACAGGCGATCGTCTCCGGCGACCTCTCGCCGGCCGATCTGCCCGGTGTCTGGAACGAGACGTTTCAGAACTACTTCGGCATGACGCCTCCGGACGACGCCTTGGGATGCCTGCAGGACATCCACTGGAGCGCGGGACTGATCGGATACTTCCCGACCTACGCCCTGGGCAACCTGTACGCCGCTCAGTTCTTCGAACAGGCGGAAGCCGACCTCGGCGACCTGCCGGAGATGTTCAGAAAAGGGGAGTTCGCGCCGCTGAAGTCGTGGCTGAATGAGAAGATTCATCAACGGGGTTTGCAATACCGAGCCGACCGGCTCGTGGAAATCGTCACCGGAAAACCGCTCTCTGCGGCTCCTCTTCTGAATTACCTGCACAACAAGATCGATCCGCTCTACGGTCTCTGACGGAGGGGAGCCGGTTCTCCGACTCATCGACTCCGTCATGCCGTCGTCCAGCGTGGCTGGTTTGCCGCAGCCAAACAGAATCCAATGACCGAAACGAAACATGCGCGCAAATCGCGCTCATCTTCAGCCGAAAGACTCTGATCTCAGGAATCGTCCGTGTCGTTCGTTGAGAAGTTGATGGACTTTCTGGACTGGAGGGCGTCCGGGAAGTGGGTGCTGCTTTCGATCCTGGTCGGGATCATTGCCGGTCTCGGGGCGATTGTCTTTCAGCTCATCGGGCAGACCGTTGTGGAATATACGCTTGTCGCGTTCGCCGGGTATTCCCCGGGCGACGCCGCGGGCGAGCATTCCGTGTACGAGCACGCGGCGGGCGAACTGAGTCCATGGAGAATCGTACTCGTGCTTGTGGCCGGCGGTCTTGCATCGGGACTGCTTGTTTTCACACTCGCTCCCGAGGCGGAAGGCCACGGAACCGACGCCGCAATTGACGCCTACCACAACAAACGCGGCGCGATCCGGGGCAGAATACCGATCATCAAGATGCTGGCTTCGGCGATTACACTGGGAACCGGTGGTTCGGGCGGCCGGGAAGGGCCGATCGCACAAATCGGCGGCGCGTTCGGATCGTATCTGGCGACGATCCTGAAACTGCCGGTGCGGGACCGGCGAATCCTGCTGGCCGCCGGTGTCGGGGCCGGCGTGGGCGCCATCTTCCGCGCGCCGCTCGCCGGGGCGCTCTTTTCCGCAGAGATTCTGTACAGCGAGGCGGATCTGGAAGCGGACGTCATCATCCCGGCCGCCTCATCGTCGATCATCGGCTACAGCGTTTACTGCCTGTTCCTTCCGGAATCGGTCCGCTTCGCCCCCCTCTTTGGAGAAGAACTGAGCACGCTGGGAATCGTCACGCCGCTGGAACTCTTTCCCTACGCGGCGTTGGCGCTCGTGCTCGTCGTCGTCGGCATCCTGTACGTCAAGCTCTTCTACGGCGTGCACACGCTGTTCAAGAAATTGCCCGTGCCTCCGGCCGTGCGACCCGCCATTGGCGCCGGACTCACCGGACTCGTCGCCGTCTGGCTGTTCTACCTCTTCGACTCCGACCGTCGCGTGCTGGCCGTCCTGTCGACGGGATACGGAACGCTCCAGGAGGCGTTGATTCACGCCGGACAACTCGGCGTCCCGTTGCTGTTGACCGTCGCGCTGGCGAAGATCGTTACAACGTCGCTCACCATCGGTTCGGGCGGTTCCGGCGGCGTGTTCGGTCCGTCGATGGTCATCGGAGGATGCGTTGGCTCCGCCGTCGGCCTGTTCTTCCACTCACTCTGGCCGGACGTGGTGACGCATCCGGAAGCGTTCGGAATCGTCGGCATGGCGGGGTTCTTTTCCGGATGCGCGAACGCGCCCTTCTCGACGATTATCATGGTCTCGGAGATGACCGGCGGTTACGGGCTGCTTTTGCCAACGATGTGGGTCTCCACACTCTGCTTTGTGATGGGGCGCCGCGCACAACTCTACTCGCAACAGGTTCCCAGCCGGCTGGAATCGCCCGCTCATCGCGGAGACTTTCTCGTCGACGTGCTGGAGGGCATGCGCGTGGGAGACGTCTACGACCAGAGCCGCGCGGTGACTCGCGTCCCGGAGGCAACGCCGCTGGAAGGCATCGTACATATCCTCGCGGAAACGCAGCAGCACTATTTCCCCGTCGTTGACGAGCGGGGCCGGATGATCGGCATCTTCTCCGGCGACGACGTCCGTGGATATCTCTATGACGAAACGATCTGGAAGTTGGCAGTGGCGCGTGATGTGATGACGTCCAACGTGGTCTCGGTGACGCCGGAGGACGATCTCAACACAGCGTTGCGGGCCTTTACAACCGTCGCCATTGATGAACTGCCGGTCGTCGACGCCGAAGATCCATCGCGTCTCTTGGGAACCCTGCGGCACAAGGAGGTGATCGCATCGTACAATCGCCGCCTGATGGCGTTTCAGCAGGAGGCCGATTCGCACCAGCGGGCGGACGAGCGCACGTCAGTCCCCTCGCGGTAGAGCGCTTTGCGAACGAACGTCGACGATCCGACTCGCGGAATCTCGGGTTCGACAGTCCGAAAACCGCTCGGCGCGGACACATAGCAGAGCGATTTGCTCTGGGCGGGTGCTGAACCGGGACGTCACCCCTTGGGGTCCGGCTCGGTCGATCCGTATACTTGAGAACCAAGTGGCTCGAACGGACCGACGCTTTCACCGCGCATGTTCCAACGCGACTTTGTGCTGCACGGCGCCCAGGGGACAGGCTGGTTCCTGTTTCTGCTGCTCGTCGTTGCGCTGGGCGTACTCTGCGTGGCCTTGCTCTACCGGTACGAGCGGCGGCTCGTGCCTCGCCCGCTTGGCTATCTGCTGCTGACCCTCCGCGTGCTGGCCGTGCTTATTGTCTTCGCCGCGCTGCTGGAGCCGGTTTTCATCTGGTCCGTTGACCGCGAGAAGACGGGGCGCGTCGTCGTCGCCGTGGACGTCTCCCAAAGCATGGAAACCGCGGACCGCCATGCGTCTTCCGCGGAGAAACTTCGCCTGGCCCGCGCGCTTGGAATGATCGGCAGCGAGGAAACCTCGGAGCGTCTGGACCGCTGGGTCGAGGCGTTCGAGAACGGCGAGGAACCCGAATGGGTCTCACCGGCGGAAGCACAGGACCCGCAGCGCGCCCGGCAACTCGCTGCGGCGCGCCGGGAGAACCTCGAAGGCGTTTTTCGCGAGGTCGAACAGCTTCCCCGAACTCAGGTCGTTGAGCGGCTGTTGACCGGAGGGGAGTCCCCCCTGATTGAGCAGATTGACGATCTCGCCCTGCTGGAGCTGTCCGTATTCGCCGGCGAAACGGCCCGCACGGAACCGGCAGCGCTGCCCGACTTGATCTCCGCCCCGCCGGAGAGCCTGCGTGCCGATTCCTCGGACCTGACCCAGCCGGCGAACGCGAGCCTGACAGGAAACGCGGACGCGCCCCTCGCCGGCATCGTCCTCTTCACCGACGGACGCGATAATGCGAATCCACAGCAACAGCAATTATTGTCTCGCCTGCGTGGAAGCGGCGTCCCGGTGCACACCGTCTTGATCGGGTCGGAGGAGAAACCGAAAGATCTTGCAATCGCGGGAATCGACGCGCCAACCACCGTCTATCAGGACGACCAGATTGTCGTGAAAGTATCGCTCCGGACGGCGGGCTTCGAGGGGGAACCGCTGACCGTCTCACTTCGGGAACTTGAAGCAGACCAAGCGGAACCAGCAAACCAGACCGAACAAGGAGACGCCCCCGAGGCAGTGCTTACCGAAACCGTGACGCCCGGAGGTCCGACGGCGACGGTCGAATTTCCGATCGAAGCGGATGAACTGGGCCGCCGGAGATACGTGGTCGACACCGACGTTCAGGAAGATGAGACCCGAGACGACAACAATCGCCGCACGTTTTCATTTCACGTCGTGGACGATGAGTCGGACGTGCTGTTGATCGAGGGCGAGGGACGCTGGGAATTTCGATACATCGACGCCGCGCTCCGGCGGGACGAGCACGTGAATCTGGACAAGGTGGTCTTCCGGCAACCCTACATGGGAGTTCTGCCCGATACCTTCTTCCCTCGCACTCTCGAATTGCCGGCGGACGTCGTTACGACTGCGGAGACTCCGTTTGGCGAATTTGATGCGGTCATCGTCGGCGACGTGGCGTCTCACCAATTGACGGAACTCGGGTGGGAACTCCTGGATCGCTTCGTACGGGAAGAAGGCGGAACCCTCGTGCTCATCCCGGGCCGAAGGCACATGCCGCTCGCCTACCGCTCGCCGGTGCTCGACGGCCTGCTGCCGGTGCAGGATCTCAACGCGATCGAACTCACAGGCGAAGACCAGAAGCGGCCTCCCACAGAACGGGGATTCCGGCTGCAAATTACGCCGGACGGAGAGGCCGAGACGATGCTGCAGTTCGATCCGGACGAGATCGAGAACCGCCGCATCTGGTCGTCGCTGCCGGGCCACGCCTGGGGACTCCGCGGAATCGCCAAACCGGGCTGCACCGTCTGGGCCACGGCGCTCAGGCCGGGCGACGCCCCGGATTTGCAGGGGGAAAGGGAAAACGCCGTCATCGTCCAACAGTACCTTGGGGCCGGACAGGTGCTGTGGATGGGAATCGACAGCACCTGGCGATGGCGGCATCGGGTGGGAGACGAGTACCACCACCGGTTCTGGGGACAATTGGCCCGGTGGGCGGCCGAATTCAAGGCCACCGTCGGCAACGATTTCGTCCGCTTCGGCCCCGAGCGGCCGACCGTCGAGGATGGAGAAGACGCCCTGTTTCGCGCGCGCTGGACCGAACAGTTTCTGCGTCGATTTCCCGATCTGACCGCCCGCGCCGAGGTGACCCGGATCGACGACCCCGACCAGATTCCGGTCATGGCCGTCGATCTCACACCGGTGGAAACCCGCCCGCTCGTGCACGAAGGTCGCGCGTCGGGATTGCCTGGAGGGGAGTATCGCGTGCGGCTGATCGTCGAGAACGCGGATTTCGGCGGACAGGAAATTTCAACCGAACTCACGGTCACCGAACGCGTGACATCCGAACTGAGTGAGCTTTCCGCTAATCGAAACCTGCTGCAGCAGATTTCCGATGCCACGGGAGGCCGCCTCTTCTTTCCCCACCAGGTATACGAACTGCCGCACCTGTTTCACGACGTCACCGAGACCGAGAGCCTTCGAGAGGAAGTCTCCCTCTGGGACCACTGGTTGACGTTGCTCTTATTTTGTGGAGTGCTCGGAACGGAGTGGGTGCTGCGGAAACTGAACGGTTTGCCGTAGCAGCCTGTGGAGCGCAACACCTGCGGAATGCGGCGATGCCTGCTGACCGCGTCTGCCGACGGGTCGACAATCAGCTTGCTGGCTCACGCAGACCGTTCTCCGGACAAATAGCGGCCGGTTCTGCAACAGCGTCCCAGCCTGCCGAATCAGCCCTGGGGAGCGTTCCCTTCGTGATCAGCCGGCAGAAAGTCCCGCTCGATCATCGCGCGAATCTCATCCCGCACGCGCCGGAATTCGACCAGTTTCTGTTCGTCCGTTCCTTCCGCATGCGCAGGATCGTCGAATGGCGTGTGCTTCTGTTCGACGGCCGCTGGAAAAACAGGGCACTGCTTGTCCGCCGCAGCGCAGACGCTGATGATCAGATCGGGCGGACTGCCGGCGGGCGGCAGGAACTCATCGATGTGCTTGCTTCGCTGGTCCGAGATGTCGATCTCCAGTTCCTGCATCACGCGCACCGCCAGAGGGTGCACGTAGCCGGACGGATCGGCCCCGGCGCTGAGCGACTCATAGCGGTCTCCGGCCAGTTGTCTCAGCAGCCCTTCGGCCATCTGGCTGCGACACGAATTGCCGGTGCAGAGAAACAACACCCGCTTTCTGCCTGACGCCATTGTTCATCTCCTACTGCAACGGGACGATCGAACAAACCTTCCGGGACTTCCGTCTGCCTCGCAGCCGGAGCATAGAGATTCGGCAACTGTCGCACGATGCAGCGGACCGGTGGGCAGCAGACCGTTGGCTTCTGATCTCAATCTCCATTTCTGCGAACGTCGGTGGAATATCGGCGTTGATCGCGGTAGTGTGGCGACCTTCGGGCAGACGTCGGCATCCTGCGCAGCAGACCGGCGCCGGCGGAGCGACAGCACACGCTTTGTCTCGCCTTGTCCGGCGGCATGGCCTTTGCCATCGCTGGAACCGACACAAGTGAAACCAGCAGATTCTGCCGCAGAAATGCAACTTGCGAAGGGATTCGCAGCGGAGGCGTGCCGCCTCTTTGTGCAGGCCTGCTGACCGGGCGGGCATGTTGCTCGTTCCTTCCAGAGGAGACCACGGCATCAAGGACTGACGACGGAGAGGTGAAGACATCGACCAGGATTCCGGCGTTTGCGCTCAACGGCGGCGCGCGGGACGAGGGTCCGGCTTCTGTGACTCCGTGACAGCATGCTGTCGCCTCGCAAACCAGATCGATAGTGGAGATGCAGTTCGATGGCAGACAAACCCATCAAGCCCGCGAAGGACACCCCCGCTGGATTTTTTGATTTCGTGAAAGAGCACGAAGCCCGGCAGGTCGACCTCAAGTTCTGTGACATTTTCGGCTCCTGGCAGCACTGCACGTATCCCATCGAAGAAGTCGCAGAGGGTGTCTTCGACGACGGATTCGGCTTCGACGGCTCCTCGATCCGAGGCTGGCAGGCGATCAACGAGTCGGACATGCTGGCCGTTCCCGATCCCTCGACGGCCCGGCTCGACCCGTTCTTCGCAACTCCCACGATCAGCGTGATCGCCGACATCGTCGATCCGATTACCAAGCAGCCCTACAGCAAAGACCCCCGGAATGTCGCCAGGAAGGGCCTGGCTTACCTCCAGCAGACCGGCCTGGCCGACACCTGCTACATCGGTCCCGAGCCGGAGTTCTTCGTCTTCGACGACATCCGCTACGAATCGACGCAACGGGGCGGGATGTACGAGATCGACTCGTCCGAGGCCGCCTGGAACACCGGCCGCAGCGAACCCGGCGGCAACCTCGGCCACAAGGTCGATTACAAGGCCGGTTACTTCCCGGTCTCCCCCAGCGACACCATGCACGATCTCCGCTCGGAGATGGTCGCCGAGATGCAGAAGGTCGGCATCGTCGTCGAGGCCCATCACCACGAAGTTGGCACCGCCGGTCAGTGTGAAATCGACATGAAGTTCACCGACCTGCTCGCCATGGCCGACCAGTTCCTGTGGTTCAAATACATCATCAAGAACGTCGCCAAGCGTTACGGCAAGACCGTCACGTTCATGCCCAAGCCGGTCTTTGAAGACAACGGTTCCGGCATGCATACGCACATCTCGCTCTGGAACGGCGACAAACCGTTGATGGCGGGCGACGGGTACGCCGGTCTCAGCGAATTCGGCCTACACGCGATCGGCGGCATCCTCAAGCACGGCCGGGCGCTAATTGCGCTCTCGAACCCGACGGCCAACAGCTATCACCGTCTGGTGCCCGGCTTCGAAGCGCCGGTCACGCTGGCGATGAGCCGCCGCAACCGGTCGGCGTCCTGCCGCATCCCGATGTACTCGCCCAGCCCCAAAGCGAAGCGGGTCGAGTTCCGCTGCCCCGATCCTTCGGCCTGCGGATATCTGAGCTTCACCGCCTTGATGATGGCCATGATCGACGGAGTCCAGAACAAGATCGACCCGGGCGAACCGCTCGATCGCGACATCTACGACATGACTCCCGAAGAGCTGGCCCAGACCAACGTGGCGCCCAAGTCTCTCAGCGAGGCCCTCGAGTCGCTGCGGGAAGACCACGCTTTTCTCACGGCCGGCGACGTCTTCACCGAAGACCTCATCAAGACCTTCATCGATTACAAGTACGAGAACGAACTTGATCCGATCCGGCTGCGGCCGCACCCGTTCGAGTTCGACCTGTACTACAACTGCTGAGAGCCTCTGCGGATTCGACCCCCGCCAGGCCCACCTGCATTACGCAGGTGGGCCTTTTTCGTTTTCCGGCCTCCGTTGCCAGCCGAGCGATCGGCCTGATAACGTACGAGCCGATTCTGCATAACGATGGTTCAAACATCCGGGAGTTTTCAATGGCCGACGTTACGATCACCTGCCGCCCGAATGGCCCGTTTCTTGTCAGCGGTCCGGCCAGGGTGCTCGATCATGAAGGGAACGAGTTCAACCTCACGGGCAAGGAAACCTTCGCGCTCTGTCGCTGCGGGCAATCAGCAAACCGTCCCTTCTGCGACGGCACTCACAAAACGTGCGGCTTCGAAGCAACCGAACCTGCGCGTTGAACACGAATTACCGAAGGAGTGTCGCTTTGCCGCGCGAAATCATCCGCACGATCTATTCGGACGATCGCCGACAACGCGTCTGCATCTTTCGGCGCAAAGATGGAACATACGGATTCTTCGAAGAGCAGTTTCTGGACGGTCCGTTCGAGGAGTGTTGGCATCTTTCAGGTGAGCACACTGAGTCGTTTTGCCTTTCCGAGGAAATCGTACTTCGCGAGGTGACTGGACGGATCGATTGGCTTGCGGAGACGACTGCTCCGAGCGCACCACTCAGCGCCCATCAAGACCTCCCGACGGTCTCGCGTCCCCCGGCAGAAATCGATGGTGCAGTGGTGCTCTACTTTGCTGTTATCAACGATGATCGCTGCTGGACAAGTAACTGCCGACATACGAGCGGCGGTGATGTCCGAGGTCCGGCAGCCGGTCTCGCGATCTGCCGGTATCCCGGTGAGCCAGACTGCTACTTGTTTGGATGCGATTCGGAGTGGAACGTTATCAGCGATACGTACCACTCGACGCTCGACGACGCAAAAAGTCAGGCAGAACTTGAGTATGCGGGAATCACCCCGATGTGGAAAACCGGGACGGAACACGACGGATGAGCCGCTGGCAATCTGACGAAGACCAACCGCTGGAAGAATGGGAGTGTCCCGACCCCGACGAAGACGCCGATGACGAGCTTTCGGCGACGGTCGAATGCCCCAACTGCGCCGCCGAAGTCTACGAAGATGCGGCTGCGTGTCCGGTCTGCGGCGAGTACGTCACGCGCAATCGCACCATCTGGGACGGCCGGCCGGCGTGGTGGATCATCCTTGGAATCGCAGGTATGATCGCATTGATGCTCTTTCTGTTGCCATTCTGAAAGGGCGGCCGCTGCTGCCTCTGAGAGTTCTTGTGGGGTTCATAATGCGCCAAGCTCTTCGTTGCGACCTCCGGTGGCCGATCCAACCGGTTCTGCTCCTGTCCTTGACGCTTCCCGGCTGCGGCGGAAACGACAACTCACCGGCGACACGCGCGGCCGATGCGGCGGAGTCCGTGGAAGAAACGCCGCAGGTCGCCCCCCGGGAGGACGCCGATCCCATGGAGGCGGTCGATCCTGCGTTCGCACCGATTCGCCTCGGTGACGATCCCGGTGCCAACCTGCCGGACTCCGAGCAGGCGTCCGAGCAGTCAGGCGACGACCCCGAGGCCGAGGATCGCCGTTCGATTCTGGCCGCGATGATGCCCTTGCAGATCATGCTGGGCGAATGGCGCGGCACGACGCGCAACCAGATCGGGGATTTCAACGCCGTCGACCAGCCGCGCTGGGTCTGGGATTTTCAGACCGATCGGGATCAGCCGGCAATGGTCATGACGTCTGAAGGCAGCCCCTACATCCGTGAGGCCCGGCTGACCTATCTGACCGACGAGGACCTCTACCGACTGACGCTGACCGACCCGGACGACAAGACGCGCACTTTCCTCGGAACATTCTCCCAAGGCCCCGAAGATGTGCAGGGGGACGACAAGAAGTTGCATCGCACCTACAAACTGGAACTGACCGAGTCCGATCCGGAAGACGAAAAGGACCAGTGGCAGATTGTCTTGAATCAGCAGGAGAACAACCGCTACCTGGTGGAACTCTATGAACGTCGCGGGAGTTCGTTTCGCCGGTTCGACACCGTCTCGACTCAGCGGCAGGGAACATCGATCGCCGCCAGTGACGAAGACTACGGAACAAGAACCTGCGTCATTTCGGGAGGGTTGGGGACGATTCAGGTCAGCTACCAGGGAAAGAGCTACTGGGTCTGCTGCACCGGTTGCAAAGCCGCCTTTGAAGAAGACCCCGCGACCTGGATTGCGGAGTTCGAAGCCAAACAGGCAGACGCCGAGTAGTGCCCTGAAAGGGCTCTTTGGGGAGATTGCCGGGGCTGCACATTCGCACGAAATTCTGCGAGATTCGTGCTACTGCGGCAGCCGCTCGGCCCCGAAAGACTGAGTTGACGCGCCAGCAGGAAATCCGCGGATTGACCGGGACGGGCGACATCCTCCCGCCAAGGATTTTCTGCAATCGAGCAGCCGGCACTTTGACTTCGTCAATTCGGGACGTATGTTTCCCCGTCGGCGTTTTGTCCACGAACGTCCGAATCCGAAGCGGAGCAAGCCCCCCTCTGGATCGTCCACATCTTGAGAATTCGCGCGACGACACGAGCGCGGCAAGGAAAGCTGGGAGCTTTGAGGGGACCTTGCCGCGTTTTTTCGTGCGCAGTTGGTGCTTGCCCGCACAGGCGAAATGAGTGAAAGCAGGTCGCTTGCGGAAGTCGGGTTGATTCTTCGGAATTTGCCGGTTTTACCGGCGAGTCCCCGGTCCGACTGTCGATAACAGAACGGTGAACATGGGCTCTGTCGATGGCGCCTGCGGTCCGTGCATGGACCGGCGAACCTGCTCGTCCGGAGTCCGCTAGTTCTCGTGCTGACGAATCCGTCGAGTGACAAAGTCGATCACGGATGACGACTGTTTATGGCCAATCACTCATTTCGTGCCGCCTGCTGGGCCCTGTGCATCGCCGTGGCGCTGAGCACCTGCATGCTGCTGACCGATCCGGAGCAGGCGCGGTCAATCCTGTTGAGCCGTCAGGCGCTTCCGCCGGTTGATGTCACCCCCCGCGCGTCGCTGACTGAACCGCCGGTTCAAACGCTTGAGATGCCCGGATCGCGCGTGGCCTTCGGCGCAGTTGAGCCATTGCCCTCAGCACCGGACCCGGAACCACTTCCCGACCCGGCACCGCCCCAACTCGACGGCGATCTGCAGGCTGCGGATGTCGCCGGGTGGCCGGAACCGGACTTGAAGCCGACGCTCGCGGAGTCGCCGACTGTTCCAGTCGTCACGACCACCCACCGGCGTCCCGAAGAGGCACTGTTCGACGAGTTGCCTCCCCCCCCGGAGTTTACGGCGGACGTTCCCCAGGACGAACCGCCGCCGATCGATCCGGCGTTCATCGAGTTTGTCGAGCAGTTTTCCGAACTCAACACGAGAATCGAGGGACTGCGCTCAGACGTCTCGTCGCTGAAGGAATCGCAAACGACCGTTGTACGCTCTCTCGAACAGCTCGCTGCCGAAGACGCAACCCGCCGGATTCCTCGCGAAGTCGAAATCCGAACATGGGTTGCGTCGGTTGGGTTACAGGGCGAAGCCACCTCCGGCGTCGTCACGGCAATGCTGAACTGGCAGTCGCTCGCCACCGCAACGGCGGGTCCGTCCTCGCGAGGCGCGTTCCAGTGCGCATGGGTCGACGAGCCCCCCGAACGAATCCTGCGTTGGCTGAATCAGGTGACCGCGTCGCGGGAAATGACAATGAGGACACTCCGGCTGTCACCTACGTCCACTGCGCGTCTCGACCTGATGCAGCCCCTCGCACCGCGTATGGAGCAGGCCCGCGGCCGCCAGATCATCGAACGCCTGCCCATCGCGGCTGCAGACCATCTGGAAATCCGCGCCTTTGAAGTTCAGCCGGGGTTCGTCGAGGTGGAATTCGCAGTTCGGGGCTCACACGACAGCGGAGACTGGAATCATGTCGCCGTTCCAAGCGACGGAGTCTTGGTGCTGACAATTCCCGTCGCGCGATCGCAGAATGAATTCGCCGCGCAAGTCGACCGGGAGCGAACGCCCTCGAATCGAAGAGGACGGAGCCGGGAGATTCTCGTGGTTCTCTCCCCGCGACTCATTGAAGGAGCAGCCGGGAACACATCGATCCCCGTGTACGACGATCCACCACCCGCAACCGATTCCGGTCCGAGACTGGACCTGTTCGAGATTGACTCTCCATGACACCGCCGTTCTCGGGAAACTCGCGATACGGTGACCAGCGACGCCGAATTCGGCCGCTGATCGCCGGCGCGCTGTTGGTTTTCGCCTGCGGCTGCGCCCTCACCGGTCCAATCGGGCAGAACGGTCCGCGTGAGGTTTCTCCCGGGCGGGCGGCGCGCGCCGCCGAACATGTTTCAAGCGCTCTGCAGTTCTACCATGCCGGTGAATTCGAACGGGCGCTGAAGGAAGTCCGCAAAGCGCGCGAACTCGATCCGTCGCTCGCCTCCGCCCACGAGTTGGAGGCGATGTTCCAGGCGGATCTTGGAGATGAAGAGGGATATGTCGACACGCTCCGCAAGGTGATTCGGGAACATCCCGAAACACACCATTTGCAGCGAAATGCCGGAAAAATGCTGGTCCAGGCGGGTCTGCGCGAGGAGGGTCTGGCGGCAATGCGCCGCGCCATCGAACTGGCCCCGAACGACGCCGCGGCGGCACTTGATCTGGCCGGGATCTTTGTCGATCTGGGCGACGTCTCCGCGGCGATCGACGTGCTTTCCGAATCGCGGCAACGCAATCCCGTGGACGCGGACCTGGCTGTCGCGCTGGCCCGACTCAGTGAAACAACCGGAGACTGGCATTCCGCCTCGACCTATTACACCGCCGCCTTGCAGCGGCAGCCGAGAAACACGGCGTGGCGGCGACAACGCGCCAAATGCCTCTATCGACTGGAGGACTATCAGACTGCCGCCGGAGAGTTTCAGACATGCCTGGACGCCGATATCCGTTGTCTGACGACAAATGACCGCATTGAGTACGCAGATTCCTGCCTCCACACCGGAGACTATGACCGCGCCGCCTGGCTGTTCGACGAAATCGGAACCGAAGGCGCCCATGCCAGAGAGATCGCCGCCCTCCGCGGCGTCTGCGAGTTGCGTCGCGGCAACACACGCGCAGCCGCCCGAATCTTCGAGTCCGCCTTGCAGAGATGGCCGGACGACGCGTCACTCACGCTCCTGCTGGAAGCGAGCCGCGAATCGTCGTCCGCCGTGATCCCGGCCGCCGGCGCTGCGCCTGCCGGACGATAACCCGGCGGCAAACGCAGGTCCGTTCAGAGGTATTCCTCGCGGACCGGATGGAAGACATCCAAAGCCTTGCAACCTTCTTCGAGGGCGATCACGCGGTGAGTGACGCCGCCGGGAATAAAATACATCTCCCCCGGACCAAGGATCTTCTCCTCGTCTCCCACGATGAATCTCGCCCGTCCCTCGACAACCATCCCGACCTGCTCGTGAGGATGCGAGTGCGCTTCGACCACGGCCTCCGGCTCGAAGACGGCCAGCGAGAGCATCATCTGCTCACCAGCCGCGGTCAACACGTCGACACCGGGGAAGATGGTGTGCCGGGAGCACTGAGATTGATCAACGAAGGTTCGTGACGGCATGGCAAGCTCCACGAGGATCAGTGGTCAAGTGGTCGATTCGAATCGGTCTCCGGGCGACGCTGCGACCTCTCTTGAATCAGGACGCCTGCGACGAAACGAGTGCGACGCGGAGGTCCATCACGTTCGTCTCCGTCGGGCCCGTTCGGATCAGACCCTCCGTGCGATCAAAAAACGGATACGAATTGTTGACGGAGAGAAAGTCGGCCGGATCGAGACCGGCAGCCTTCGCCCGCGCGATCAGTTCGCTGTCTGCAACGGCCCCCGCTGCGTCGGTCGGTCCATCTTCCCCGTCGGTGCCGCCGGAGAGAATCGCGATTCGCGCCATCCCGTCGTCCCACAGGCGATTCACGGCCGCCAGAACGAGTTCCTGATTTCGTCCCCCTTTTTGCGGGCCGTCGGTCTTTACGAGATTGACGACCGGTTCGCCGCCGCTCAGGAAACAGATGCCGCGCCCGCTTACCGCAGCTCCCTCCCGAACCGCAACGCACTGCGCTCCCAACGCCTCTCCAAGTTCCCGGGCGACTCCGTCCACGTCGGCTTGGGGATCGGGAACCTCATAGCCGAGTTCGCGAGCAGCGACTGCGGCGGCTTCGACCGCCAGTCGGTTGTTGCCAATGATGTGATTGAAAACATGGGAGGGAACTTCGGGAGCATCGGGCGAGAATTCGCCCGCTTTCTGTTCCAGGTACTCCATCACAGCCGGCGGCGGTGATTCGCTCTGCCCGGCGTAGCGCATCAGAATCGCGAGCGCATCCACGGGCGTCTCCGAGTTCGGAACAGTCGGTCCGGAAGCGATCGATTGCAGCGGATCCCCAATCACGTCGGAAATAATCAGCGCGATCGTCAATCCGGCCGTGCAGGCTCGCATCAGCCCGCCGCCCTTGATTCGCGACAACTGCTTCCGGACACAGTTGAGTTCCTGAATCGTCGCGCCCCCGGCCGACAACAACCGGGTGACGGCCAGCTTGTCTTCCAGCCGGACGCCCTCCGCCGGCGCGGGCAACAACGCGCTCCCGCCGCCTGAAAGCAGAACGACGCAGACATCGTCTGCATTCAGGCCGGCGACCATGTCCAGAATTCGAAGCGACCCGCGAACACCCTCTTCGGTCGGCTCATTCCGTCCGGCCGGACGCGCTCCGTGAAGATGGATCCGCTTCAGCGGCCGCACACAGTTCTCCGGGACGTTGATCCACCCTTCCAACCGGTCAAAGACGACCGTCCCTGCCAGCGCCTGCTCCAAGCCGGCCGCCATGGCCCCTCCCGCCTTTCCGCCGCCGACGACGCAAATTTGGCTCTTTTCACCAAGGCTGACGGGGTGGCCACAGATCTCGATCGCCGCCCCGTCGACCTGCAACGCATTGCGAGTCAACGACTCCGCCTTCACCGCGTCCAACCCGGCGCGCCAGATCGCAAGCGCGTCCGAACGCAGATCGCGCGAAGCTGCGGGAAGATTGTCAGCCGGCATGAGCAAGGACTCCCGGGCGCATTCTGGCCCCGGCGCTTGCCGTAATCAAGCGGCCGACTGCGCACGAGAGCACGGATGTTGGAAGATTCGGTGCTCGCGGATCCCGCATCCGAGGAGATGATTTCCGCGGCAGAGCAGCAACTGGACGTGACATTTTCAATGTCGCAACGGCGATCTCTTCTCTACGCGTTCAAGCCTGGGAGGCGCCGACGATGCGTCTCTGTTGCCGAGCAGGCGGAATCCTTCGCACTGGGGGAATCTCCCACGGTGAACGGCAGATGTTTCCCCAGGACGGTGTCGACGACCTCTCGCTTATTCTCTCATTAGAGAGCTTGGGTGCCCACCGGTGACTTGGGCCCACATTGGCTTCCGACTGAGTGACTGAGAACGACTGATTTCGCTCTCAGACGGTCGGCGGCCAAACGTGATCCCGTTCGCAAAAACTTTGACCGTCGGTGAGAGAGAGCGGGCCTGACGAGTTGACACGAGGTTAAACCGCAACGATCCGTCGCTGCTTCAAAGGAATCTGACCATGATTCAACTACGCCACATTCTGCACCCGACCGACTTCAGCGAACCGGCCCGACAGGCCATGGCCTATGCGCTGGAATTAGCTCAGCGATTCGACGCCGAACTCCATGCGCTCTATGTCGTGCCCCCGATGGCGGCCATGCCCTGGTCCTCGAGTGGATACGTTCCCCCTTCGATGGTGGAAGCCGAAGAACGGCACCGCCTCGAAGCCGCCGACAAGCTGCACTCGCTCATGCCGTCGAACGAAGGCGGGAACCCAACAGTTCAGCATGTCGTCCGGGACGGGACGCCATTTGTCAGGATCATTGAGTATGCCAGAGAGGCGGGCATCGACTTGATCGTCATCGGAACGCACGGACACACCGGGCTCAAGCAAATGCTGCTCGGAAGCGTTGCCGAGAGGGTCGTTCGGAAAGCGTCTTGCCCGGTCCTGACTGTGCGACCCGAGGGACATCAATTCGTCATGCCATAGGCGAAATCAGTGTGTGCTATCCGCAGGGGAACGCCCGGTCGACCGAGTGGATTGCCCGCAGCCGTCCGTGTGATCTTCGACCCCGTGGTCATCGCGAGACCCGGCGCATTGCCGCAATCGCAAGAAACATGACAACATCGCCACAGAGTTGCGCCGTCCGCCCGAATTGAAATACGCACACCAGGCCTGCCAGCCTGTTACGTTCGCCGTCCAGCAGGACGACTTGGTCGCTGCCGTCCTTGACGGTCCCGAACACGCCCCCTGTGATCACTGCCAACCTGTGGTCACTGCAAGACAGCCAACTATTCAATGATCCGACGTGCCTCAATCGTCATGCCGGAATCGCGCCGCCTTCGAACATGCACTTCATCGATCTGACATCGTTTCCGGTCTGGCTCAACCTCTTGATTCTGCTTGTGGCGGGAACGGTTGTCTGGCTTTCAGGAACCAGGCTCGCGCATGTGGCGGACAAAATTTCCGTGCAGACAGGACTGTCACACGTGCTGGCGGGAGCGCTCCTTCTCGGTGCGGCGACGTCGCTGCCCGAAATCGGGACCACGGTCTCCGCCAGCCTGATTGGCAACGCCACGCTCGCGGTCAATAACTTGTTTGGCGGCGTCGCGATGCAATTGGCGGTCCTGGCTCTGATCGATTTCTGGTTTGTGAGGAACGGCCCGCTGACTTTCTTTTCTCCGGCGCCGGTCCTGCTGCTCGGCGGCGTGCTGCTGATTCTGCAAATTGCATTCGCGGTCGCGGCGATCGCAGTCGGCGACGTGCTGATAATTGCCCATGTCGGCGTCTGGCCGGTGCTGTTATTGGTTGTCTATTTGATGTCGCTCTACTTCATGAACCGCTTTCCCAAACGGGAGACCTGGACGCCCACCCGACTTCCGGAGCATGGCGGCAACGGCGACGATTCCAATGAAGCCCATCACGGAAATAACGAGAGCCGTATGGTCTTGTTGTACGGCTCCTTCGCGACGATGTGCTTGCTCGTACTCGCCGGAGGGTGGACCGTTTCGACCGCGGCAGACGTCCTTTCGGAGCAGACCGGGATCGGGAGCGGATTCATCGGCGCCACGTTGGTCGCCATCGCAACGTCTTTGCCGGAGGTGAGCACGACTGCTGGAGCGGTTCGACGCGGCGCCTACACGATGGCGATTTCGAACATCTTCGGCACCAACACGCTGGAGGTTGCTTTGCTCCTGCCCAGCGACCTCGGATACCGGGCAGGAGCCGTCGTCAATGCCGCCGACGGCTCGGCGATACTGCTGGCGAGCCTGGGGATCATCATGACATCCCTGTATCTATGGGGACTTCTGGAGCGCCGCGACAAATCAGTCTTCGGAATGGGGGTCGACTCGTGGTGGGTGCTGATCGCGTACGTCGCGGGACTGACACTTCTCTATTTCATTACGTAGCAATGTTCGGGGGCGGGAGTGGCTCCGGCTCGGCAGGAGCCTCGCCCTGCCGAGAACAGGTCTTCCCAGAGTAAAATAATCCATCGCTCTGTCCCGCAAAGACATTGCGCTTCAACACACCGTCGTCCAGTACCGGTCGAATGGTTGCTGAGCGAACCGGGAGTTGCCGCAGTTGGTAATTCGGCATGGAGAAAAGGCGAATCACGAGATGAAAGCTCAATGCACACTCACGCAGTCACCCGGCGACATTTGGCGTGTCCACCATGCCGGTTCGACACTTGGCGACGTGGAAGTGACCGGTCGCACCCGTGATGAAGCACTTGCGAAGATGCAACGGGAACTGCAGTATCGACTGGAACTGTGCCCTTGCAGCGGTCAGTCCCTGGGCACCGTGGAGCTACAGGTAAACAGCGTCGCTAACTCAGAGCAGTAGTCTCAGGCAAGTGATGTCAGCGATCGGCTCCATTGTCATCGGTTTGATCGCGCTCGTCATCGGCGGCGAACTGCTCGTGCGAGGCGCCTCTCGTCTCGCTGCGGTCGTTGGCATCTCTCCGCTGGTCATCGGGCTGACAGTCGTCGCCTTCGGCACAAGCGCGCCGGAACTTGCCGTTTCGATCAAAGCCACGCTTTCCGGTCAGACCGACATCGCCGTGGGCAACGTCGTCGGCAGCAGCATCTTCAATGTGTTGTTCATCCTGGGCGTCTCCGCGATGATTTCTCCGCTGGTCGTGTCCAGCCAACTGATCCGGATCGATGTTCCGCTGATGGCGGCCGCATCGGTCGCGGCGCTGCTTCTGGGCATGGACGGGGCGATCGACCGGATCGAAGGTCTGGGGCTGTTCGGCACGTTGCTGTGTTACACGGCCTGGACGGTGGTCAGGAGCCGCAACGAGAGCGCGGGCGTCAAGGGCGAGTTCGAGCAGCATTTCGGCAAGAAACAGAAGCCCACATTAGGCCGGATCGGACTGCAACTTCTGTTGATCGCCGGCGGCTTCGCCCTGCTTACGTTCGGCGCCCGATGGCTTGTCGACGGCTCGGTGACAATCGCGCGTTGGGCCGGGATGAGTGAACTGCTGATCGGCTTGACGATCGTCGCCGCCGGGACGTCGCTCCCCGAGGTTGCCACGTCTGTGTTGGCGAGCTTCCGCGGGGAACGAGAGATCGCCGTGGGCAACGTCGTGGGCAGCAACATCTTCAACATTCTTTGCGTCTTGGGACTGACGGCCACCGTCGTGTCGGGAGGGGTCGCCGTTTCCGACACGGCGCTGCGGCTTGACCTTCCGGTCGCGATCGCGGTGTCGGTCGCGTGCCTGCCGATCTTCTTTACCGGCCACGTGATCGCTCGCTGGGAAGGCGCGTTGTTTCTCGGTTACTACGTCGCCTACACAACGTACCTTGTCCTGGCCGCCACAGTGCCATCGATCAGCCGGACGTTTGGCTTCGTTCTGGTGGTCTTCGTCGTGCCGCTGACCGTGATGACCCTGGTGCTGGGTGTGGTGCGTTCGCTCGGAAAGGCCAAGCATGGTGGTTGCGATGTGCCGCCAAACAGTTGATAGTGACGCCGAGCGCCCAGGACCCTGACCGGCGTTTCCCTCGGTGCTCCGGACCGATTTTTCAGACGAAGGTCAGCCTTGTGAACCACTCCACGGACTTGTACGGATCCGCAGTATGAGCCGCATCCAACATCGAGCGATCGTCAGCAATACCGCGGACCGCTCCGCCCACGAACGGATCGCTTATTTTACGTCGTTGTCTCGTCTGCAGAGCGGAGACGTTCTGTGCGGTTACTTCGTCGGTTCCGGCAAGCACTCGCCCGACGGAACATTGCGCCTCTCACGCTCGACGGACGAAGGACGCACCTGGTCCGACGTGAAAGCGAGGTTCTCGTCGACCGTCGATGCGACGCCGGGGTCGCTGGCGGGGGCGGAGATCGTCGAGACCGAACCCCGGCGGCTGCTGCTGTTTACGACGTGGTTCGATCGCAGCAATCCGGACCGGCCGCTGTTCAATCCGGAGACGGAGGGCATTCTCCGATCGAAACAACTCTACGCAGTATCGACCGACGGCGGAGAAAGCTGGTCCGATTGGTCGACCGTCCCGACGCCGGGGCTGAGCGGGTGCGCGACGACGGGCCCGATCGTCAGTTGGCCGGACGGACCATTCGCCTACGCCTTCGAGAGCTTCAAGGAATACGATGACCCCGCCCCGCCGAAGCACGCCGCTTGGATCGTCACGTCAGTCGACGGCGGACGGTCGTTCTCAGCGCCGTTGCTGATCGCCCAGGATCCGGAGCATCAGATCTACTACTGGGACCAGCGGCTGTGCCGTACGAGCGACGACGGCGGTTTCGCGGCAATGTTCTGGACGCATGACCGGGCGCAGCAGAAAGACCTCCGCGTTCACTTCGCGACCGGCCGCGTCAGGGACGCTCAGATCGAGATGGGCCCCATCAACGAGACGCCGATTCAGGGCCAGATTGCCGCGCCTTGTCTGCTCGCTGACGGCCGGCTGGCCGCTTTCGTCGTCGACAGGAATCGTCCCGCCACGATGAAACTGTGGGTATCGGCGGACGGCGGAGCCAATTGGCCGGAAGAGGACTCAATGGTCATCTACGAACACGAGGAACGCGGCGCCGTCACGCAGGGCACGGACGACGTCGACTTCGCTCAGTACTGGGAAGACATGGGCAAGTGGACGTTCGGTCACCCGGCCGTGTGCCGACTGGGTGAGAACCGACTCCTGCTGGCCTGGTACGCGGGCACGCCCGAAGGGACGAGCATCCATGCGGCGCACTTATGCTACAGCGAGTGACCAAGCCGACTGTGTCTCTGACAAACTCCTCCGGCGCTGTCACTCCGAACGGACGGCTCGTTCGTCGATCTTCATCACATCACCGTTGATTGGATCAAGTCTTCGGACATTGATGATTCGCCATTCTCCACCTTCCTTCTGCCAGTCAACTTCCCAACGAGTCGGCTGATGCCCGACGTCGCCGTAACCCGCAACCGCGAATGTCCCGTTGGCACGAAAGTGTGAAGTGGCGCGCGAATCCTGGTTACTTGTCTCAATGCTCACATCCGTTATTCGCAAATCTTCGCGGACCTGGACCTCCCGCAGTTTCGACAAAACGAGCAGCCTCAGCAGGACGGCGTTCTGTGAAATATATCCCACCGTTTCAGCAACGTCCCGTCGTTGAAACGCGTCCGCGACTCCGTAGATCGCCGCCTCAACGCGCTCTCGTTCAGTGACGATCTGCTTCTCGATGAAGTAGATTCCGCCGCCGAGCAGAGCGAGCACGAGTATTCCGGCGAGATAGACCGACCTTTGCGTCGCAGAGAATGCGGCCGCCAGACAGGCCGCAATGACTGCCAGAATAAAGATCGGAGGCCAGGGAGTTTCGGTGAACCACATGGTGTCGGCCTCCCGACTTTGAAATGACCCGTTGAAGCTAATCTGACTACGCGAGATCTCGTCACGCTGTTGGAACGACCGTTCCGATTTCTTGAGACTTCATCGGTTAATGGACCGTCACGCTTCTTTCAGTTTCTCAATCAATAACGTCCTCACCGCTTTCGCGTCGGCCCCCTTCACGTCGCGCATCACCTTACCGATCAGCGGGCCGATCGCCTGCTGTTTGCCGGCCTGGAAGTCTTCAACGGCCCTGGGGCTCGCGGCGATTGCCGCCGCAATCGCGGATTCCAAAGCACCGCTGTCGTTGACGATGCGCAGGCCGCGTTCTTCGATTAACCGGTCGATCGTGTCCGGTGAATGTTCGTCGTTCCGTTCACTCTCGTCGAGCATTAGGCCGAAGAGTTCGCGTCCGCTCTTGACTGTAATGGTCCCGTCGACAATCCGGCCAATCAACGCGCCGAGTGCCTGGCTGGATACAGGCAGGTCGCCAATTTCGACGCCGCGGTCGTTGATCTCGCGGAGCACGTCCTGGGTCACCCAATTGGCCGCCTGCTTGGCGTCGCCGCAGATTCCGGAGGTCTCCTCGAAATAATCCGCGAACCGTTCGCCCTGGCGGACAATCACGTCAGCGTCGTATTCCGAGAGGCCGAGGTCGTTGCGGTATCTCGATCGGCGGGCGGCGGGCAGTTCGCGGAGCCCCGCGCGGATCGACTCGATCTCTTCGTCCGTCAACGTGACCGGAGCGAGGTCGGGATCGGGGAAGTAGCGGTAGTCTGATGCTTCCTCTTTGCCGCGCTGGGCAAACGTAACGTTTCGTTGCGCGTCCCAGCCGCGCGTCTCCTTCTCAACGCCCGGGTCGCCGAGTTTGCGCCCGGTTTCGTGGAACTCCTTGAGTTGCCGTGCGATCTCGAATTCCACCGCCGCCTCAACGCCCCGAAAACTGTTGAGGTTCTTGACTTCGACGATCGGCGTGGCGATCGCATCACCGGCGCCGGTGCTGAGATGCAGATTGACGTTGGCGTCGCAGCGCAGGCTGCCTTCCTGCATGTTGCAATCCGAAACGCAGAGGTAGGTCAACAGAAGGTGGAGTTCGTCAAGAAACGACTTTGCTTCGGCCGCCGAGCGGACGTCCGGCTCCGTCACAATCTCCAGCAGAGGCGTGCCGGCCCGGTTGAGGTCCACGCGGCTGTCGGCGCCGCGGCCCGATTCGTCGTGCAGATTCTTCCCGGCGTCTTCTTCGAGATGCACGCGGCGAATCCGGATGCGGCGCGATTCGCCTGATTCCGTCGTGACTTCCAGCGCCCCATGCTCGCTGAAGGGCAGATCGTATTGGCTGATCTGATATCCCTTCGGCAGATCAGGGTAGTAATACTGCTTCCGGTCCCACTTCGTAAACCGGGCCAGTTCGCACTCGAGGGCCGCGGCGGTGATGAGCGACAAGCGGAACGCCTCCCGGTTCATGACCGGCAGCGCTCCCGGCAGGCCGAGACAGACCGGGCAGGTCTGCGTGTTGGGTTCATCGGGATTGAACCGGTTGACGCAGCCGCAGAAGATTTTCGTCCGCGTCAGCAACTGGACGTGGACTTCAAGACCGATGACGGGTGTGTGCGCAACGTCGGGCAAGACCAATCTCCACAAACGACCAAACCGCAAACGACGGCCGCGCTTCAGGGAAGCATGTCCGCCACCTGCAGAACTCCGACTTCGGTATCGTCGATGACGACCGGAATCGAATCGCCGTCGCGATACACCTTGCGTTCGACGTAATGGGGCGGGTCCGAAGTCGAATCGGGATTGAGAAACGCCTCGACGCAGCGATCCGGCAGGTTGACAATCCAATACTGTTGGACGCCTTCGGCGGCGTAAGTCGTCGCCTTGCGATGATCGGTCTGCAGAGACTCGTCCGCCACTTCGACGACAAGCCCGACGTCAGCGGCGCCCGGGTGACGTTCGAGGTAGTCTTCGATTTCGCCTCGCACAACCGCCAGGTCGGGTTCCGGCGCGCTGGCCGAGAGGCGGATCGGCTCTTGATTCGCAAGATGCCAGCCGGAGCCGATGATCGCGCGTAACCCGCGCTCCGTCTTTCCAAGGGCGACGCGATGGGGAGGATTCTTGGTCATCTTGCGGACCAGTACGCCTTCCAGCAGTTCGAGGCGGCCGAGACCGGCGAAGGCGTCTCGCGAAACCATTCCAAAGTATTCATCCACGGTAAAGCGAGCCGCCGCGTACTCATGCTCGATCAAGCGCCTGTCAGTATCGTTCACGAGAGTCGACATCGTGGCTTCTATCAAGGGGGACTTTCTGTTCATCATACCGACCCGCCGGGAAGCATGCCCAGCGGGGGTCTACGAATTGGCACATCCGCCTCGCGTTCGTACATCCGCGCCGCCCTGAGCAGTCGCTCTTCTTCAAAGGGGGCCGCCATCAGTTGCAGACCGACCGGCAGCTCGCTGGACGTGAATCCGCACGGCAGAGAGATGCCGGGAACGCCGGCGAGATTGGCGCTGATCGTGTAAATGTCGTTGAGGTACATGGCGAGCGGATCGTCGATCAGTTCTCCGATGCGAAAGGCCGGCGCCGGAGTGACCGGTCCGGCGATCACGTCGACCTCCTGGAAGGCCGCATCGAAGTCCTGCCGGATCAGTCGCCTCACCTTCAGAGCCTTCACGTAGTAGGCGTCGTAGTAGCCGGAGGAGAGGGCGTATGTGCCGAGCATGATGCGGCGTTTGACTTCGTCGCCGAAGCCCGCGCCCCGTGTGGCGGCGTACATGTCGATCAGGCCGTCGTATTCCGCGGCGCGAAAACCGTAGTGGACGCCGTCGTACCGGGCCAGGTTGCTCGAAGCTTCGGACGGAGCCACGATGTAGTAGACGGCGACGCAGTACTTTGAATGGGGAAGGGAAACCTCGCGGATTTCCGCGCCGAGCGAGCGGTAGACGTCGATCGCGTCCTGCACCCGTGTTTCCACGTCGGAATCGAGCCCTTCGCCAAAATGCTCGGGAACGACCCCGATCCGGAGTCCTTTAAGCGGCTCATCGAGCGTATCCAGATACGAGGGAACAGGTTGATCGACGCTGGTGGTGTCCCGTGGATCGTGTCCGGCGATGATCTCCAGCAACAAAGCCGCGTCTTCGACCCCGCGCGCGAACGGCCCGATCTGATCGAGCGAACTGGCAAAGGCGACCAGTCCGTAGCGGGAAACGCGACCGTAGGTCGGTTTCATTCCAACCACACCACAGAACGAGGCCGGCTGGCGGATCGATCCGCCGGTGTCTGATCCGAGGGCCAGGGGCGCCATCCCGGCGCAAACAGCAGCGGCCGAACCGCCGCTCGATCCCCCCGGAGAGCGCTCGGCGTCCCATGGATTGCGGGTCGGTTGGAACGCCGACGATTCGCACGAAGACCCCATGGCGAATTCGTCGAGGTTGGTCCGTCCCAATAGCACGGCGTCGGCAGCCCGTAGTCGTCCAATGACGTGGGCATCGTAGGGTGAAACAAACTGTTCGAGCATCCGGCTGGCACACGTCGCCGGCGCCCCGGCCGCGCAGATGTTGTCCTTGATCGCGACCGGGAGACCGGCCAGGCGCCCGAGGGACTCGCCGGTTTGGCGCTTGCGGTCCACTTCCGCGGCGTCTGCAAGAACCTGCTCCCGATCGACGCTGAGAAAGGCTTCAACCGCTCCGTCCACCGCACCGATCCGGTCCAGATGCGCGGCGGCAACGTCCACACAGGAAACTTCACCAGTCTCCAGCAGCCGCAGGAGATCGCGGGCCCCGGTGTCTGTCAGTCGGCTCGACACTCAGGCGTTCTCCAGAATCGGCGGCACGAGAAAATAGGCTCCGTCAGCGGCGGGAGCATTGGAGAGGGCGGCGTCGCGCGGCAGTGAGGCGCGCGGAACATCGTCGCGAAGAACGTTTGTCAGTTCCACCGCGTGCACCAGCGGTTCGACGGCGTCGGTGTCGACTTCTTTGAGTTGCTCGACGTACCGCAGGATGTCTGCCAGTTGGCCGGTGAAACGTTCAACGTCCTGATCGCTGAGTTTCAGCCGGGCGAGATGCGCGACTTTGCGGACGTCGTCGGTGGAGAGTTGTTCTGCCATGGCGTTGCGGGTCGATGCTTGTAGCGTGACAACGCTCGATTCTATGAGGTTCCGGGCGTTCGATCATTCCCCGGCGCATGAAAAAACCCGGGACATCCCGTCCCGGGATATTTCAATTCACACCGGAATTCGCCGGTCAGCGATAGTCGACACTGCGATTGGCTGGTCTACGACCGATGCTCGCGCTCCTTGCGTCGCATCTCCTCCAGAATGACCGGATGCCACTCAGATTCTCGGTCGTCTTGGGGAACGTAATTGCGGCGGGCCCAGGCCCTGAGGCGCATTTCTTCGATCGGATCGACGCCCACGCCCCCCTCTAAAACCGCCGAAGTCTCCATGGGAGTCCTCCTTCTCTTAAGACAGTGAAACGCACGATCCCTGATCGTGATTGCTGACCGCGAATTGATAAAGAACGGCTGCCGACGATGAGGTATCGACAGGAAATTGAATCCAGTACAGAGGTTAGCACGTCGACCACGCAGGAGCAACCGTCCCGGAACCTGTTCAGTTCGCGTTGGAGTTCTGCATATCGACTGCTCGCATGGCGTTCTCAAGCAGATTGTTGAGGAGACTGATGTTTCCGCGCAGCCGTCTTGAGCGGAAATGACAGGGATTGAGGGACGCATCAACGTTCGTTAAACTGTTTTGCAGGACGCTGAATGGCGTAACCGGCGTCTGGAATTGAACTTTTGTCAAACCAGAGGGTTGATGCGGATGCGGGGGCGGATTGCAGCGACTGTCACGCTTGTCTGTCTTCGGTTGACCGCTGTCGCGGCGGCCGGCGATGACCTCCTCCCGGCGGATGTCTCTATCGAGACAGCCGTGGACCATTATCGCGACGCCGGAATGACGGAGGCGGGCGTCGAAGCCGCCCAGATCATTGACGACGACGCCTGGCTGCGACGCATCATGCTCGATCTGGCCGGTCGCGTGCCGACCCTGCGGGAACTGGAGGAGTTTCGAAGCTCCGATACCGTGGACAAGCGCGCCGCGGTTGTCGACCAGTTGGTGCAGAGCCCCGACTTTGCGTTTCATCTCCGCAACGAACTCGACCTGCAGCTCCTCGCGAAAATCCGGGAAGACGGAGAGTGGCGGAGTTATCTGCTCGCCGCGACCCGGGAAAACCGTGCGTGGGACCGGATCTTCCGTGAGGTGATGCTGCCCGAACGCGAGAAGCCGGACGAGAAGGGGGCCGGGGCGTTTCTCCGGGAGCGGGTGAAGGAGATCGACGATCTCACGAACGACACCGCGTCGCTGTTCTTCGGCGTGAACATCAGTTGCGCCAAATGTCACGATCACCCGCTGGTCGCAGACTGGCTGCAGGACCACTACTTCGGCATGACGTCGTTCTTCAAGCGGACCTATCGCACCAAGCAGGGCATGCTGGCTGAACGGTTCGAGGGGGACGTGAAATTCACGACGGTTGCCGGTGAGGAGAAGCCAGCCGCCTTCATGTTCCTCACGGGGACCGCGATCGAAGAACCGCCCCGTGAAGTGAGCGACGAGGAAAAAGAGAAAATCCAGCAGGCGATCCAGCAGGCTGAGAAAGAAGACAACGCCGATCCGCCGCCGCTGCCCGAATTCAGCCCCCGGACCGAACTGGTGCGGCTGGCCGTCGAGGACGCCGAGCAGAATTTTCTCGCGCGAAACATGGTCAACCGCACCTGGGCCCGCCTGATGGGCCGCGGACTGGTGCATCCCCTCGATCAGATGCACTCCGAGAACCCGGCCAGTCATCCGGAACTCCTGAACTGGCTTGCCCGCGACTTCGCATCCCACGGCTACGATCTGCGGCGACTGATTCGCGGCATCGTCCTCAGCGAGACCTACGCGCGGGACACACGCTGGACAGGCGAAAGCGAACCGCCGGCAGACGAACTGTTCGCCGTGGGAATCCCCCGGCCGCTGACCCCGCGGCAACTTGCGCTCTCGTTAACAATCTCCACATCCAATCCAGAACAACTGCCCGGCCTCGAGAAACCGGAAGACTGGCCCCAGCGACGCGAGAATCTGGAGAACCAGGCGAACGGCATGGCGTCGCTGATTGAGATTCCCGAAGACGGCTTTCAGGTGAGCGTCGAGGAGGCGCTCCTGTTCAGCAACAGCCAGCGGATCGAGAACGACTATCTCCGCGACGGCGGGGACAAGTTGGTCGGAAATCTGAAGGCAATTGAAGACGACCGGGAGTCGATCGTCACTCTCTTCGAAGCCGTGCTGTCGCGTCCGCCCACCGAAGAAGAGATCGCCGCATGCACCGACTACCTCGCCGCTCGCCCCGACCGCCGCGTCGCCGGCATCCAACAACTCACGTGGGCGCTGCTGACGACACCGGAGTTTCGGTTCAATCACTGAGAGTGGACACGAGCGCTCGGCCGATTCGGGCACACAATGAAAGCGCCTCGCGATCCGAGTCGAATTCCTCAAGATCGTCGTAGCAAACCAATCAATCCCGGTGGGCCGGACGGCGCCTACGTATATGTGCAGGATGGCAACGGTGTCATTTGGATACTTCGCGACGGACCACACCGGCACCCTCGAGTGCTGGGGGGTGGTCAACCGGCGAAGTATGCAGGCGACTTGAGCATCGAGAATGGTAGAATACAGGACGTGACAAACCTTTCCGGCACATTCCAATTCGACGATCCGGCGGGTTTACTCTCCGTCGCTGACGAACTGGAGAGAGTGGGATTTGAATTGCTCCCTGGAGCGGTTCGTTTCTTTCCGCAGGACGGAAGTCGGCCAGGAGTACTGCGATGATCGATACCCCCGCTCAAGACAATCTGCCGGTCCGAATTCTGATTCTTGAGGACTGCGCCGATCGCCGCAGCGTGATGGAAGACTATCTTTCCGATCGCTTTCCGCAGTACGGCGTTCGCTTCTTTCTGACTGCACCAGAGATGGTTGAGTACTTGAAAGAACAAACTGTCGACGATTTGATGCTGATCAGCCTCGATCACGATCTTGAGCCGCCACCCAATCAGCCGGGCAGTGATCCCGGATGCGGCCGCGACGTCGCCGATTGCCTTGCGACGATGAAACCGGTTTGTCCTGTCGTCATCCACACAACGAACAACCCCGCCGGCGACGGAATGCGATTTGTCCTCGACGATGCAGGCTGGACAACAATCCGTATCGTCCCCTACGACGGGGAACAATGGATCGGGGAAACGTGGTTTCGAGGCGTTCGGAACGCGATCGTTAGATCGGTCAGTCCAACTGCCGACCTGCCGGTTTAACGTCGTGACAGGATACTGAACAGCCACTGGCACGAATCAGTTGTGAGAATCAGCATACGATCAGGAACCTCCATCATGGCGATCGATTCCTCAAGAGATTTCACCCGCCGCCGCTTCCTCGGGACCACAGCCCTCGGCGCCGGCGCCGCGGCCGCCGATATGACGGTCCTCAACGCCCTCAAGTCGCCGGTCCTGGCTGATGAACTCAAGCAGCAGGACAAGCGGGTTATCCTGCTCTGGCTGGCCGGCGGGGCGAGTCAGTTCGAGACGTGGGATCCGAAGCCCGGCGCGCCGACGGGCGGGCCGTTCGCCAGGATCTCGACCAATGTGCCGGGAATCGAAGTCTGCGAACTGCTCCCGAAACTGGCCCAGCGGATGCAGCACACTGCGGTCATCCGTTCGCTCAACACGCGGATCGCCGACCACGGCGGCGGCTACAAGCTGATGGAGACAGGCCGCCGGCCGGAAACCGGCGTCGAGTTCCCGCATCTGGGCGCGCTGGTGGCGCGCGAACTGGGCCGCATCGACAGCCAGGTTCCCGATCACGTCTCGATGTACACCTCGACCGAAGGCCGCCGGAAAGGGACGCCGGGGTTCCTCGGCGCTCGGTACGGCGAGATGTTCCTCACCGAGAACACAATGCCGGAGAACATCCGCCGGCTGGAATCGATCAGTTCCGACGACCACGCCGACCGCGCGGCCCTCCGCAAGCTGCTGGCCGACCGATTCGCGCGGGACGTCCCCAGCAGTTCGGTCAACAGTCAGAACTCCGCGTACGAGCGTGTGCGAGGCCTGATGGCGAGCGACCACCTGTTCGACATCGAACAGGAACCGACCTCCATGCGGGACATGTACGGGCCGACGCAGCTCGGACAGCAGTGCCTCATCGCCCGCCGGCTGATCGAAGCCGGCACACCGTTCGTCAAGGTGGCCCGCGCCTGGTGGGACAGCCACGGACAGAACTTCGAAACGCACCGCGAACTGTGCGCCGACCTCGACCACTCCATGTCGGCCCTGCTCGACGACCTCGCGAACCGCGGCCTCCTGGAAAGCACGCTCGTCATCACGCTTGGCGAGTTCGGCCGCACCCCGAACATCAACGGCAGCCTCGGCCGCGACCACTTCGCCAACGCCTGGAGTTGCTCCCTCTCCGGCTGCGGCGTCAAGGGCGGCACCGCCTACGGCAAGACCGACGAGAACGGTCAGACGGTCGTTGAAGGCGAAACCGGCGCCGGCGACCTGTTCGCCACAATCTTCTCCGCTCTGGGTGTCGAATACGACAAGGAATACATGCTCGGCAGCCGGCCTATTCCGTTGAGTGATTTCGGGAGTGAGCCGATTGAGGCCGTGCTGGCGTAAGATGCACTGAAAGGGGAAGTCTGAAATGCTGCGATGGGCAGTTTCACTCGCGCTCGGTCTTGCAGCTTGCGGTTCACAAATCGCAGACGCCCCAATGGTCGGTGTACCGGATGCCGGTGAGCGATCTGTGGCGACTGAAGCGATCGCGGAAGAGCTATCCGAAGATGCTGCGCAGACGGTCCCGAATGTGATCGAATTTGATGATCTCGGTCTACCGGACTTCGTCGATAATGAGCTGGCAGGTATCTCGCTTCCGGAGAGCATCGTTAGCCTTGATGGTCAAGCCGTGGAACTACGCGTATACATGCTTCCGGATTCCGGCGTCTCAGGCAGGGCAACGTGGTTGAACTCAGTCCCTGTGGTCCACAATGACAAACCCTCTCGAGTCAAACCCCAAGGCAACGCTGAACTGCGTCGGATGCGGTATCTAATTCAGATTCAACTCACGGAAGGATCGACCATCGAGTTCAACAGAGGTCGATACGTGCGCCCTCTCTTGATTCGGGGCACGCTCCGAATCGAAGAGGATGACAAGATCCAGATCGAGGGCCAGCCGTGGCCTTACCTCCCCTTCGTTATTGAAAACGCCACCTGGCAACCGGCCAAAAGGCGCCACGGGGATCGCCCACAGTGGTTCTTCTCATTCCCGTGCTAGACGAACACATTGTGGGACACGAATTTGCCGATCATTCCTCTCTACCGCGGACCCAAGGCTTCGAGTACTTCGGCGACCTTGCTGCTGTTGGTGATTTTTATCTGTTGCGTTCAGGCTTGCGGCCAGCAAGTCGCCGCCGCGGAATCGGCGTCAATCACCGGCACGGTCAAGTACACCGGCGAAGTCCCCCAACTGAAGTTCGTCGACAACGGCGGCGTTCGCCGCGAACTGTTGGAGGTGGACCGCAGGTCGAGCGGACTCCGTTACGCCGTCGTCTATCTGTTAGGGGAGTTCCCGGAAAAAGGCGATTCATCGGCTGACGCGTCGGACGAGGAACCGGTGTTGATTGACCAGATCGACGAGACATTCGAACCGCACGTGATCGCGATTCGCGACGGCCGTGACGTGCGGTTCCGGAACAGCGACGGCGGGAATCACAACGTCCGTTCGGCCACGCTGGAGGAGCGGAACGAGTTCAACGTCACCACCGCCGCGGGCGGCGAGTATACGCATACGCTGCACATGAGCCGCAAGTACAGTCCGGTCCGCATCGGCTGCGACATCCACCCCTGGATGAGTGCCTGGATCTACGTTTTTGACCACCCTTACTTCGCCGTCACCGACGAACTCGGCAACTTCGAAATCAGCGGCGTGCCCCCCGGCGACTACACGCTCATCATCCGCCAACCGGACGCCGGTTTCTCCGAGAAGCGCGAGACCACTGTGAAAGCGGGGGAGGAATTGAACGTCGAGATCGAATTCTCGACAGACGACGTGCGGGATTGATCCCGCACGAAACCAGCACACTCTTGAAATTGCCGGGAATAAACCGAGCCGGTTCAGGGTCATTGAAACAGACCTGTCTTGACTCCAACTACAGCGAATTTCATTCAAGTAGCGGTTCTGGCGGCGTAAGAACCCGCGTACGAAATAAGAAACGCGACCAGACGCCGCCACGATCAAGTGCCACTGGCACTCGCCGGTGCGATGGCGAACGGTCGAGAGTCTCGTTTGCGGGTTTTCCATACGCTGCATCGCCTGCCTCTTAACAACTCCCGCGAGGTGGAGTATGCCACACTCTCTCTGCGCCCACGGTCCGTTATGGCTTTGTCTGTTCAGCGTCGTCGGTTGCAGCGGCGCCGATTACGCACCGGGACGTAGCCCAGACGCGGGGGACACTTACGCTGCCATTGTCGACGAACCGGCCGGGCCGGTCGAAGTCGCGCAGCTTCCGGGCAACGCGGAGACCGATTCCGCCACGGTCGAACCGGTCGAACGAAAGATCATCTACAACGCCACACTCGATCTCACGGTCGAAGATTTCGCTGAAATCCCCGCACAGGTCGAAAAACTCGTCGCAGAACATGACGGGTTCATCGCCCACTCCAACCTGCGAACGGCGTCGGGATCCCCGCGCAGCGGCGAATGGCGAATCCGGGTGCCCGTCAACCGATACAGCGAGTTTCTCAACTCGGCCGAGTCGCTGGCCGAACTACAGAGCCGGTCGGAAGATTCGCAGGAAGTGACGGCCGAGTATTACGACCTCCAGATCAGAATCCGCAACAAGCAGCGCGAGGAGGACCGCCTCCTCGAGCATCTCGAGACAAGCACCGGAAAACTGGAAGAGATTCTGAAAGTCGAAACCGAAGTGGCGCGCGTCCGCACCGAGGTCGAACAGTTACAGGGCCGGCTGCGCATGCTCCAGGACCAGACGTCGCTCTCAACCGTCACCCTGCGGATTCACGAACTCTCCGGCTACGTCCCCGAAGAAAGCCCGACGTTCGGAACGCGCATCAGTCGGGCCTGGTCCCAGTCGATCGGCGCACTGCTGGAAACGGGGCAGGCATTCGTCATCGTCGTGGTGGCTCTCGCCCCCTGGTTGCTCTTGCTGGCAATCCCGGCGTCCATCCTGTTCTTCCTCATTCGCCATGCGTTGAGACGATCGCAGGCGAAAACTTTCTGACCTGGTTGATCCGCTCGTTGCGAATTGACCTGTTCCCGGCGGAACAGAGATTGTCAATTCGCCCCATATCCTCCGTCCTCCCTCTCGATCGCGCCTCTCCCAGACATTCGATAAAAAGCGGGAAAAATATGTACGCACGTCCAGTTGCAGCGGGTTGCATGCGCGTCAAGATAGGCTATTGTTACAAGGATTAACCGTTGAAACGACAAGCAAACTGGATCACAGAGGGGCAACTGCCATGAGACGTCACATTTCCACTGGCCTGCTGGTGCTGGCGGCACTGGGCATTTGTGGAGGTTCGGCCCAAGCCGGCCTGTTCGATTTTCTGGAGTCGAAGCTTGCCGGGCCGCCGCGCGTGTACGAAACGGCCGCCCAGGTCGAGCCGCCGAGCGGTCCGGCCATTGTGCCTCCGCCTGCGGTGGAAGCGGAGAGCGAGCAGCCCCCGTTGCCTGCTGTTCCGGACGAACCCGTGCCAAGCGCGCCGATGCTTGCTCCCGCCCCCGCGATCGAATTGTATCCGAACGTCAGCTATGACGACCGGGACGAGATGCATCCCTACGCGGAACCCGTCATCGTCGCCGTGCCCGATCCGTCCAGCGTGAAGCACCCCTTCTACTGGCTGGTCGGCGACGCGCCCTGCAACAACGACTGTGTGCAACCGATGGCCTACGTCGAAATCTGTATTCCGCCCAACTGTCCCGTTCCGCAACCATCGGTGCGCCACAACGGGCGGAAATACGTGTACGACTTCGGGAAGTACAGCGTCGAAGTGAAGCTCGAGCGGGGCGGAATCGAAGTCGAATACGACGACTGATTTCCCCCTTTCCGAGAAAATTTCATCGGCTCTTCAAAGCCCGCCGAGTTCGCTCGGCGGGCTTTTGCCGTTGCGGGAAGCACGCCGGAAATTGCCGCCCGAATCCCGGCGCGCTACAATTCGGTTGCATGAAGTGACTCCCTCCCCGCCGCAATGTTGCGGATGTACGCCTCTGCACCGCAGCGACAGTCGGTGAACCGACCCTCCCGAAGATTCATGCCCGATACGCTCCCTCCACAGTTCAACGTGCCGGCGTTCGACTACGACCCCCGCACCCGGGTGATGTTCGGCTCGGGCGCCGTCGATCGGCTCGGCGAACGGGCGCGCAAGCTGGGCGGCACGCGCGTGCTGCTGGTGTCCGACCAGGGACTTGTCCAAGCGGGTCACTCGGAGCGGGCCGAGTCGATCCTGACCGGAGAAGGACTGGAAGTCGTCCGCTACGACGATGTGCCCGCCAATCCAACCACCGACGACATCGATCGCGGCGCGGCGTCGGCCCGCAGTAAGAACATCGATCTCATTATCGGGCTTGGCGGCGGCAGCAGCATGGACTGCGCCAAGGGCATCAACTTCATCCTCACCAGCGGCGGACGCATGCAGGACTACCGCGGCATCGGCAAGGCCAAGAACCCGATGCTCCCGCTCATCGCAGTCCCCACCACCGCCGGAACCGGCAGCGAGGCGCAGTCGTTCGCGGTCGTCGCCGACCCTCAGACGCACATGAAGATGGCGTGCGGCGACAAGAAGGCGGCCGCCAGGCTGGCGATCCTCGATCCCGAACTGACGGTCACCATGCCGGCCGCCGTCACCACCGCGACCGGAATCGACGCGCTCAGCCACGCCCTGGAAACCTACGTCACCACCAAACGCAACCCCGTCTCGCAACTCTTCAGCCGTCAGGCCTGGGCGCTGCTCAGCGCGGCTTTTCCGGTTGTCCAGAGAAACCCGAACGACGAGCCGGCGCGGGGCGCGATGCTGCTGGGCGCTCACCTGGCCGGCGCAGCCATCGAAAACTCCATGCTGGGCGCAACCCACGCGCTCGCCAACCCGTTGACGGCGCATTACGGACTCACCCACGGGCTGGCGATCGGCGTCATGCTCTCGCACGTCATCCGGTATAACGCCCGGGCCGTTCCCGAGTTGTACGGCCATCTCGCAGCCGACGCCGGACTCGCGGAACCGGGCGATCCCGAAGCGCCCCTCAGGTTGGCGGAGTTTGTTCGCCGAATGGTGGCGGACGCAGGGGCGCCGACGTCGCTGACGGCTTGCGGGGTCACCCAGGAGATGATCCCCCAGCTCGCCGCCGAGGCGGCCGAGCAATGGACCGGGAGGTTCAACCCCCGGTCGGTCCAGGCAACCGAGTTTGAGGAACTGTATCGATGCGCGTTGACCGAAAAAGCGCTGTGAGATTCCCCTTCCGGCGATTCCGCGTGATGCGCTGCGTCGCCGTCCTGCTGATCGGCGGCTTGGCCAACACATCGGCTGCGCCTCCCACCGGGGCCGCGGCCAAATTGCTCGCTGCCAACACGACGGAGGCGGGCGACGAGCCGGCGACCCCGGACTGGCCCAACTTCCGCAACGGTGCCCACCTGCGAGGCATCGCCAGTTCCGATTTGCCGGACGATCTCGAACTCCTCTGGGCAGTGCCGACGCCGGACGGCGTGACCGCCACCGCCGCGATCGTCGACGGCCGCGTCTACCTGGGCGTGCTGCACGGCGAGGTTCTGTGCCTCGACCTCGAAGACGGCAGCGAAATCTGGAGCTACCGCTCGATCGAATCGACTGATCCCAAGCAGTTCGCACCCGGCTTCAACGCCCCGGCCACCGTCTCGGAAACCGCCGTCTACATCGGCGACGAGGACGGCGTCGTGCACGCCGTCGACCGGGACTCCGGCGCGAAACGCTGGATCTTCCAGACCAACGGCGAGATCAAGGGGGGCGTGACCCTGCTGCCGGACGGCCGTGTGATGGTCGGCTCGCACGACGGACATCTGTATTGTCTCGACGCCGGGACGGGCGAGGAGGTGTGGGCCTGCGAAACATTCGGTCCGGTTAACGGCTCGCAGGCAATGGACGGGCAGTTCACGTTTGTGACGGGCTGCGACAAACCGGTGCTGCGCGTCGTCGACGTTGAAGCCGGCAAGCAGGAAAAGGAAGTTCCGCTCGAAGGCCTGCTGATCGCCTCGCCGGCTCTCATGAATGACGTGCTCTACTTCGGCACGCCCGACGGCGAAGTGTTCGCTCTGGCCTGGCAGGAGGAGCAGACCGTCTGGACCTGGTCCGACCCGCGACGGGGTCAGGAAATCCACTCCACCCCGGCCGTCACTGACGAGCTTGTCCTGATCGGCAGCGGCGACAAACGGTTGCACGCCATCGACCGGGAGACCGGCGAGGAGCGGTGGAACTTCGAAACCCGCGGCGCGGTGGACAGTTCGCCCGTCGTCGTGGGCGACCGGGTCTTCTTCGGGTCGGCCGACCGCACACTCTACGGCGTGTCGATCGAAGACGGCAGCGAGCGGTTCCGGTACGGGGCGGGTCAGCGGATCACCGCCTCGCCGGCGGTCGGTTACGGCCGGCTCGTCATCGGGACCGAAGGCCGGGACGGCCGGATTCTCTGCTTCGGCGCAAAGCAGTGACCAATCATCCCGTAGCCAAAGTCGTGAGACTTCGGGCGACAGCGAGAGCACGCCGGTTCGTCTGACGAATTCGCTTCCTCCCGGCCTTACCCGCCGGGACGCTGCGGAGGCGTGAACTTGACCGTCTCGACGTACTTGATCAGTTGCCCGTTCGGCCCCAGCCGCCCCGTGCACGCGGATACGGCTTTGATCGCGTGCTCGTAGTGCAGGTCGTAATCGGCCGTGATTTCGACCTCCATCTCGTCCCCTGCGCCAGCCCCGGCCAGCGCAGCGATTTCGCCGTTAAGGCGGCGGTAACAGAGCGGCACGTCGTTGCCCAGCGGTTTGCCGCCCAGGCGGATCTGGGCCAGCGTGCCGTCCGGGTTGGCGGCCAGGAAGACCTTGATCGCCAGGTCCGGCGCCGCTTCGCCCGGCACGCCGCTGACCGGCATGTTAATGTCGAAGTTGCCTTCCTGCGGCAGGATCTTCAGCGTGAGCATGAAGAAGATCAACAGTTGAAACACCGCGTCGATCATCGGCGTCATGTTAATGTCGATCTTGTCAGCGGATTGACTGCCGATGCTGCGGATCTTCATGACGTAGTTTCCGGAACTGCCGTTGAATACTTCAAGGAAAGGGGTGCGAAGCGGCTCCCAGGGAACTCAGCGTCGCGGGAACGCGCAGCAGCGAACGCTACTGGCCGTCGGGATTCTCCTGCATCGCCTTGAATGTGAATTTAGTAAAGCCTTGCTCCTGGGCCAGTTGCATCAGCTCCTGGATCAGACCGGTTTCAACCGTCGCATCAGCCCGGATGACGACCGTAATGTCCTCCAGATCCTTGTTGCGGGCGAGCGCCTGGTCGCGTTCGGCCTTCAGGTTCGCGCCGTATTCCAGAACCGGGACGGGAACGCCCCCGTAGTAGACCGCCGGTTCGCCGATTTCGTTGCCGTCTTCGTCGCGGGGAATGCCGACGTTGAGGATAAGTTCGTTCTCCCGCGCCTGCTTGGGGGGAATCGCGAGCTGGTCGGCGGGGAGCTTGATCCGTTCGTCGGCCTGGGTCTGCTCAAAGTTGATCACCACCATGAAGAAGGTGATCAACTGAAACGTCATGTCGATCATCGGCGTCATGTCGGGAGTGATCCCGCTCGAATCCGATTTCTTGAAACGCATTGATCAGGCTCGTGGTTTGTCGAATGAAAATCTTCGGGTTGAGCGGTTCGCTCGGGAGCACACATCCCGCACGGTTTCGTGCGGAGTCGCAGTCCGGCCAACCCGAAAACAAAGCCCTGACAGGGCACTCGGCCGTCGGTCAATCCTTGAATCGATTCGTTCCCCCTGCCCGCGGTCATTCGGCCGGCTTGGCCGGGGCTGGCGCGGGAGCGGCGCCGCCCGCCTTGCCTTTGCTGCTGAAGCGGCTCATCAGCCCTTCACTCACCATGCCCACCTCGAGCACGAGGCGGGCGATGCGGTTCTTCAAGAGTCCGTAGATGATGATCGCCGGGACCGCGACAATCAGCCCCTCCAGCGTGGTGAAGAGGGCCGTCGAAATTCCCTTCGCGAGATCCTTCGGCGCCGGTTGGGTCGGTGAGTTGGCGATCACGGAAAATGCGTCGATCATGCCTTTCACCGTCCCCATCAGCCCGAGCATCGGGGCGACCGAGGCCACCAGCGCAATGTAGCTCAACTTGTGGTCGATCGCCATGCTTTCGTCCTCGCCGACCTCCTGCATCCCCTCGACCGCTTCTTCATACCCTCGATTGAGGCGTCCCAGTCCAGCGGCGAGGACGCGGGCGAGAAACGAGTCATCGGCGCGGGCCGTCTCGTAGGCGCCCTGGTAATCCTTGGCGTTCAGCTTCTGCTCAAACGCCTCAATGAAGGCCGCCGGCAGGAAGTTGTCCCGCCGCGCCTGCAACAACACCATGAAAGCGACTGCGACCATGACAAACGAAGAGAGCAGAATCAGCAGCCCGATGAATCCGGAGGCCTCAATCGCCCACGAAAGAAACGACTCCGGGGGTTCGCCGGTCGGCGCTGGTTGCGTTGTTTCACTGCCGTCGTCGACTGTGTCTGCCGGAGGGGCCTCCGGCTCCTCGCCCGCTTCTCCCACCGCGTCCTCGGCATCCTGATACGCCCAGCCGGGGCCGGAAAAGGCAACGACCGACAGGCCGACCAGCAGCACCGCCAGCAGGGAGAACACGTTCCAGCGACCGTTTATGGACCTCACACCGTTCAACATGGGCAGCTCCGAAATCCTGTCTATGACGTGTGCTGATTGTTCCAGAGGAGGCTGTGCGGGGCCGGAAAGCACAAACGGACCCCGCCGGCGCGGCCGCCACCATCGGAATCCGCAATTCTAAGGCAGCCACCGGCCGATTGCCACAAAAGACCAACCGCTCCCGGCCGCAAAACGTGCGATCCGTTATCCGCCTCCCGCAAGTTTTTTCACCCACTCGCTGTTGGGATAAGTCTGTTCCAGTTTGCCCGCCGCCTCCGCCGCCCGCGCCGGCTGGCCCGCGGCAGGCCAGAGCTGAGCCAGTTGATACAGCGCCTCCGCGTGAAAGTCACCATGCTGGGACAGCGTCGGCACGACGTCGACGTGCAGATACGCCAGGATCGCCTCCTTCACCCGGTCTCCCAGCGCCGCCAGCGATGCGCCTTGCCGCAAATAGGCCTCCGCCTGCAGTCGCGAGTCCCTCTCGGACGACTGGCTGACCACCTCGTCCAGGATGGCGACGGCCTCTGCGTGCTGCGATTCCGCCTGCAGGCATTTCGCCTGGCCCAGCATGCCTTCCAGTTTTCGCGAAAGCTCCCCGGCGTCGGTTGCTTCGGTGGACGCCACCTTATCGAACGCCGCCTTGGCCCCGGCGATGTCGTCCCGGGCAAACAGAATCCGCGCCTTGCCGATCTCGCCGGCCATCTGATGGTCGGCCCAGGGAGCCCCGGCCACAACACTGTAGGCAGCATTGGCCGCAGTGAGGTCGGAATTCGCGAGCGCCACGTCGCCCAATAACAGTTGAGCCTCGTAGAACCGGTAATGGTCGCGGTTCTTCTCGGTGAAGGCCACAAGCTCCGCTTGGGCGCCCGCGAGCTGCGCCGGGTCGGCCATTGCGATCTTGGCGTTGGTGCGGGCGATCGAAAATGCGATCTCGGACTGCAGGTTGGCGTTTGTTGATGCGCTCTCCGAGGCCGCCTGCTGGTACGACTTGATCGCCAGGTCGAACTGCCCGTTCGCTTCCTGGCTACGCCCCAGCTTGAATGCGGGCGGGGCCGCTTCCCAGTTGACGTCGACGATGTCGTTGGCCGGAACCGTCACGGCCTCGCCCACGCTCGGTTTGACGACCACCTCGTTCCGGGAGACGGACGTGATCTCCCCCTGCGCCGGTTTTTCCGTGCTGCGGCGAAATACCTGATCCAGAGCGATCGCCTGCGGCGCCACGCCCGCAACCAGTGTCAGACACGCCAAGACCCGCAGGAAGGAGAATCTCACAAACATTCTGGTTTCCTGTCTCGAATTCATTTGAAGTCGCGGCTGCAGCGCAATTCGTCGCTGATCCGCCTACCTCTTCGACTTGCGTCGCGACTTGCCCGAAGATGCCGCGGCCGCGGCAATCTTCTGATGCCGCTTCTTGTCCTGCCCGACCGCCAGGAAGTACAGGCCGGCGACGGCCGCGATCCCCACCACCACGAGCACCACGATCATGAACACGTTCGTTGAGGGACCGGCCGGCTGATCCGCAGCGTCAGTCCCGTCTCCTGACGGGTTGCGCGACGCGGCCGGTGAGCCTCCGGGCTCCGGAGTGACAGCGGCCGCGGTGTGCTGACCGGTGGGCGAACTCCCCACGGCTTCCGCAAGCGAGAGCGTCGGTTCCCCCAGGTCAGAACGGATCTCCTGATACAGTTCGTCAAAGCGGCGAAATTCGTCCGGAGGAAGTTCGTACGAGATCCGCACAAAGTTCTCAACCGTCCCTTTGGCTTCGTTCAGGAGCTTGTCGGACTTGACCTGATCCGGTTGCTGCAACCCGAATTCACGCTGGCAATCCGCCAGGTGGTATCGGGCGTCTGTGTGGAGTTCGGCGATCGACGTGTCCTGGTTGCCTTCCATGATCGCCCCCCACAGTCTGCGGCACAGTCCCGACCAGCCCCAGAGTTTCTGCTCCTCGCTGCCGTTGATCGCCGTTTCATACTTCTCCCACTGGGCGCTGCTGCTCTTTGCCCACTGCTCGTAGAACAGCGCGGCTTCAAACTGGACGTTCGGCGCGTCGGAAGTCGTCTGCACGGCTTCCAGCAGCACATCTTCACCCGCTGAAAAGTCGCCGCCCCGCCGGCGGCAATCGGCCAGCCGCAACTTCACCACCGTCTCCTGCTTGGGATTTCCGCTGACGGCGGCGTCGTTCAACATTCGCTCGTATGTTTCGGCCGCCTTGGCGAAAAACGTTCCAGCCCGCTCCGGTGCATCCTGGGAGCCTTCTCCCAGACTGGTGTACGTTTCCGCCATCCAGAGCAGAGACCCGTAAGTCTGGTCTTCCCGCTGAGCCACCGAATCGAGGAACTCCTCAAAGCCCTGCCGGACGTCGTTAAGTCGCTCGGTCTGGCCGCTGGCCAGCAGTTGCTCCATTTCGCTCTGCAATTCCTTCCCGAATTCGACGTAAATCGCCGTCAGCGCGGCCGAGTCTTCGCCGCCCGCAATCTGCTCCAGTTGCAACCGGGCGTCCGACGCTGCTTCAAGATTGCGGATGCCGATGTAGGCCCGCAGCAGGTGCTGGTACGCGAGTGCAGCGATCCGGGCGCTCCTGACGTCGCTGGGATCGGTTGGCCGCTCCTCTCCGGGCGCAACTTCGATCGATTTGAGGACCGAATGCGGATCAGCCGTCAGCAACTCGATGGCCCCGATCACTCCGTCGGTCGTCGTATAGACGCCGTTGAGGTTGCGAATCTCGACCAGCGTCAACTTGCCGATCACGAACTCGCGCGGCGGTTTGGATTCTTCGGGCAACTGGGCCTGCCAGACGTCGATTCCCGTCTGCAGGTGGGTCTCCGCCGCGGTTCGCCAGGCGTTGAGCGTCTCCTGATCAACTTCCCGCTCCGCCTCTGGTTTCGCGGCGGTCGTGTTGTACGCGTCCCAGTAGGAGGAACCGGCCAGAATCTGCGACCGCGCGTACCCCTTGGCGGTGCTGGGCACCTTGGCGTACCACTCTCCCGCCTTCGCCATTTCACCGCGATTCAGATACATCCGGGCGATGGTGCCGCGGGCGTCGGTGGCGTAGTCGGAGTCGGGCCAGCGCTCGATCAGCCGTTCCGCCGTGGCGATCACGCGGCTTTCCTCGAACTCGCGGTTGGAGGGATCAGCCTCCGTGAAGGCCGCGTCGTAAGCGAACAGTTCCAGATACGAGCAGGTTTGCCGCAGATCGTCGTAATCATCCGGAATATGCAGCAGGGCATAATCAGCCGCGGCGGCCGATTCGTAGTACCGGTTTTGCAGAAAGTACCCATAGGGGAGGCGGCTGAGAGCCGTGGCAACCTGCTGCGGGTCGGTCGTTTCATCGGCCAGTCTGAGTGCGATGTCGAACAACCGGGTCGCTTCCGCCGCGGTCAGCGTGCGCGACTCGACCAGTTGCGACAACTCTTCCGTGCGCCCCTCGGCCTGAGCCTGCTCGATCGAGTCGTTCAGGCTTGTCGTGTCCGAGATGTATTGCAGCGCGAGACCGTAGGCGGTTTCGAAGTCTTCAGGGTCTTCCTCCGGCCGGCCGGTGGCCGCCGCCACGCGCCGGACCAGAGCCAGGGCCGGCTGCTTGAGTTCTCCCGGATAACGGGCCACCGTTTGCGCGTTGAGACGGGCCTGAGTGAGATAATTCTGGGCGTCGGCGGGCGGTGTCGTCCGCAACGTCCCGAGCTGCTCCTGGGCGCGGGCCATCTCGTAACGGATTCCCATGCCGATATCGGTCCGCGCCATCGCCCCGGCGTCCGAGAGCCAGTCGGTCGCTTCCTCGATGACCAGACGATACTCGTTCCGCTCCCCGGGCTCGGGATTGCGGATGTCGTGGTTCAGGCAGATCAGCCGAAACCGTTGCGCGCGGGCCTTCAGTTCCGTCATCGCACGGTTGCTGCCGGGATGGCCGAGGATTTCGTTGTAAATCCCCAATGCTTCCCGTATCCGGTCCATTTCCTCGAAGCATTTGCCCTGCCAGAGCCGCGCAATCAGCCCGGCCGTCTGCAAGCGATGTTCGGTGTAAATCTCGTTGTATTCTTCCACTGCCTGTTCGAGCAGGGCCGTTCGTTCATCCGATCCACGGTCGTAGGTCTGCGCCTTCCAATAGGTGCATTCGACGACGTTGAGCAGCGCATTGAGATAGCGGCCTTCCGCTTCCTCGCGCTGCGCGATGAGCACCTTCTCTTCTTCCGGAATCTGCAACGGAAACTCCCGCACCGCCGCCAGATGCTGCTCCAGCGCTTTCTCAAACACCGCTCGGGCCTCGTCGATGTACTCCCGGGCACGCTGCTGAAACGCGGATCGATTCTCCGAGTTCGCCGGATCTTCGGCGTCCCAGATCTCGACCTTCGCCCGCTCCATCAGGATTTTCGCGGTTTCGGTGTTCGCCCGGCCGGCCAGTGGATGGTCGGGAGAGGCCGATGTGAACTGCTCAAATGCCGCTTGCGCCGCGTCGAGTTGCTCCCGCTTGTTCTTCGAATTCGTCAGCGAGGCCGCCCCTTCCAGCAAGGTCACCGCCCGCTCATACGGCAGGACTTCGCGGACGTCCGCCGGAAGGTCGGGGTCTTCCGAGATCTGGTCGAGGTAGATGAGCGCATAGTCGTGGTAGCCCTGCCGGCGAAGCCCCTCGAGAAACTTCAGGTAGGGCTCATCCGCAGGCGCTGTCCGTGCAGCGACCGCCAGCAGCACGAGCAGGCAGAACGTCCGAAACACCTCGCGCCGGCGGTGCGAAAACCGTTCGATCATGGAGAACCTTGCGGGAGATTGATGTGTCAATTCCTGAACGGCTCGATGCGCCGTTGATTGGTGACAGGCAAGATTGGTTGTTCAATCCTGAATTGACGCGTTGGGTGCCACTGGCTTTGCCAGTGCATCGCGGAGTCGAAGTCCTGTCTGGTTCGCACTGGCGGAGCCAGTGGCACCCGTCTATTCAGCCGGGATGAGCCAAAAGTCTGCCGACCCCGTTCCAATGAGGGACTCCGCCCCCGCTTTCAGGATACATCCGGCCGATAATCCCGGCAAGAGGCCGATTCGCCGGCACCACAGCGCGGGCCGCAGTCGTCGCACACCGCGCCGCTATAGCGCTTTGCAAATCAGTGTTGGCGATCTGTCTCGCGGATTCTCGTCCTCGACAGTCCAAACACCGCTCGACGCGGACACATGGTAGAGCAATTTGCTCTAATCGCGCGTGACGACCTCCACCACAGCATCGCGAAGCCTGGCGTTCACCGAGATGCCGTTGCCGCCGTAAATCGTCTCGGACCCGGTCCAGTCGACAAACGATCCGCCGGCTTCCCGCAGGATCGGCAACAAAGGCGCCGCGTCCCAAGCGTTCATCACCGGATCAACCATCAGGTCTGCACGGCCCGTCGCCACCAGAATGTGTCCGTAACAGTCGCCCCACGCGCGGCTCGACGCGACCGAATCCATAAGGGCGTCGAAGGCCGATCGGCGGTGGTACTCGGCGAATAACTCGAGCGCCGTATAAGAGAACAGCGCCCGATCGAGCCGGTCCGTGTCGCTCACGCGGGCCGGCCGCGGATCGGCCCCGCCCGTCTGCCACCAGGCGCCGCAACCCGATGCTGCGTAGACCGTCTCGTCCAGCGCCGGCATCCGGCAGACTCCCAGCTTCGCCTCGCCCGCCTGTTCCAGACCGATCAGTGTTCCGAACAGCGGCACACCATGCACGAACGACACGGTGCCATCGATCGGGTCAAGAATCCACCGATACCCTGAAGTCCCCTCGCGCTCCCCGAATTCCTCACCGAGAATCCCGTCAGCCGGATACTCCTCCGCAATCAGCTTGCGCAACAGTTCTTCGGCGCCCCGGTCGGCCGCCGTCACCGGAGACTCGTCCCCCTTCAACTCCACCGCCAGATCGGGGTTGTTGTAGTAAGGCAGGATCAGCGTCGAAGCCTCCCGCGCGGCCGCAAGGGCGAATTCAAGACGCTGCTTCAATTCCGTCGTATCCGCCGGCATGCAAGATCCCATTGGTCGTTGCGAACGTTTTAGCGCTTTGCAAATCAGTGTTGGCGATCTGTCTCGCGGATTTTCGTCCACGACAGTCCGAACACCGCTCGACGCGGACACATGGTAGAGCAATTTGCTCTAAAGCCTGCAGGGTGAGTCCTGCGGGTCACCACTCAGTCGATCAGGCGATACAACTGCTCGCCGGCTTTTCGCACCAGCAAAATCCCTTCCTCTTCCCTGTCTGCGTAGTCCTCGGGGTCAATCGAATCCGGATCACGATAACCCAGATTGATCTTCTCGCAGACTTCCGGCGGAACGGCACTCGCCAGTGTGACTCGCACGCGGCAATTCTCAACACCGCCTTCGAAAGTCCCGCCGCCCCGCACGTGGGTGGAGTGAGCAAGCACACCCCACGGATAGTCCTTGAAGCGGTCCCACTGCTTCGTGAAGTAGTCGCGGCAATGATAGCCGATCTCTGCGATTAACCGGCCGTGCGTCACCGAAATCACTTCCATGTGCGGAGCATAGATAATCAGTTCTCCCCCGTCGGCCACGACCGGCTCGAGCTTGTACATGCATTTTCCCGCAACCCACAACTCATCGTACATCGGCGGAGCGCAGGACAGCACCGTATGAAACGGCCGCGCCTTCTGCTCGATGTGCGCACGGCCTGAAAGGTCAGCGGCGCCGTTCCAGGCCTCTTCCGGCGACCCGTAAAACAGGCCGTGCAGGCGGGCTGACCCGTCCGGCGTCACGACAAATGTCACGGCCTTCCGCTCGGTCGGAATCATCCGAGCCGCGCGGTCGACGACCCGCCGAACCGGCGTGTCCTTGACGCCGATGATCCCCACGTTCGTGATCAGCGCGCCGAGCCAGTGGAAGAAATTGAGCAGTTCAGGGCCGGAAATACCGGGGAAGAAGTATTTGTTTCCGCCCGAGAATCCCACGACCTCATGCGGAAAGACCGGCCCTAGGACAAGCAGCGAGTCGTAGTCGAGAACCCGCTTGTTGATGCGAACCGGAACATCGACCTCCAGCAAACCGCCTGAGATTTCAAGCGTCTCCTCACGGGTGAGCACTCCCAGGGTGTGCAAACTTTCGGGATTGTCCCATTCGTGGTTGAGGAGCTCCGTCTGGTAAAACAGGCGTCCCCTTTCCTCGGGAGAAATCCCCAGCAACCTGCACATCCGGGATTCAGAGAGCGGCGGGTGAGTTCCGAGCGCAAACATAACGTCCAGCGACGCGACGACCGGCCTGAGTTGCTGAAACAGCGCATCGAACAGCAGCGGCAGCGGCGCGGTTCGCGTGTGATCGGGAACGATGAGCAGCGTCCGCCGCCCCGTGAAGTCTTCGGTCCGAACATTCTGGGCAATCCAGGACCGAACCTGTTCGTCACTCAATACGGGCAATTCCTGCGGCATGTCGGATGCTTTGTTTCGGCGCTATCGCAGTCCAATTCATTATTGTAGGTGAGCCGCAAACAGATTTCCTCCGCCGGGTGAACGGACGCCGCAGGGGGCGCATTGTCTCGTAAACGCTGAGTCAACCGACACTGCTTGAGTGACGTGAAGTGCCACGAACTTCATAGTCCGGGTTATCTGACGAGCCATTTTGCGGTTCGACACAGATGAGAACCGTACAACGTCGACCCGTTCCCGTGTTCCTGTTAGCAGGTATGGCCTCCGGAGCGGCTTCCGCATCCGTAAGTTTCGTCTGCTGGCCACTCGGCTTGATTCTGCCCGGCCTGTTCTTTGGATTCGCATTGCTGATCGCGATTTCGCACACAATCGGATCCCCCTCCCCGGTTCGCAGGATTGCAATCGTCGCCTCTTCAGCCGTGGCGAACCCGCTGGCGTGGGCCGTTCTCGCCCTGGCTGGAGGACTCTACGGGGCTGGTGGGGGGGTGATTGAGCACGTGTTTCGTGGAGGATTGGTGGGCGGAACGGGAGCATTTGTTGTCGCAATTCCCTTGGGCGTCTTTTTAAGTGAAGAGGCTGGGATTGCTTGGGTTGCACTCACCGGCGCAGCACTTCAAGCGGTAACGCTTGCCCTTTTTTCCTTCGTCGACGCATTCGGCTCCGCATCGTCGATTCCCTCGATTTGCTGGATCGTTTTCGAGTTTGTCGTCTGGCAGGCAGGCGTGGCTGGAGTGTTGGCATCTCAACTTTGGCGCGGATTCGATGCTGCCTGAACCCGGCGGCGCATCCGGTTTTTCCCGCCCCTTTGTGAGTTGCTTCTCCGACAATCCGCGCCCATCCGCCGAATCCGCATCCCTCCGCGTCCCATGCGCGTCTTCCAAATCCGCCCTGCGAGAATTCTCGGTCAACATGCCCAACTCAGGCTGGCGTCGCGCGGCCGGGATTCACTAACCTTGCCGGATGCGCTTCAGCGCGAAGTGCTTCTCCGATTGGCCGCTGAGTGAAAGACAAGACCGCAGGGAGGCGTTGGTGTCGCTGTCCAAGTTTCTTGAGTCCCGGTTTCGCGGGGACGTGCGTTTCCGTGGTGCGGCGTACTTACAGGCGGAACGGGTCGCCGTCACGAGGGTCACCCCGGACAACCTGCACGGCACGGTGCGGGACGGAGTCGAGTACCACACACAACTCAGCCGCCAGCAGGACGATCTGAAAATGTTCTGCTCGTGCGTGGGGGACTCCTCATCGCGCGAACCGGCCTGCAAGCATTTGTGGGCGACGATCCTCGCCGTCGATGCAGGCCACTTGATCTCCGGAATGCCGACGCGGGGCCATGTTCCTCCCTTCGCCGCGGCCGTCGAACCCGCCGCCAGACTCGACGAGGACCTGTGGGACGACGACCTCGACGGCGTGGAAATCCCGATCCCACGGCGGCGGACCGCCTCGGAACGGCCCACTGTCGAGGTCAAGTCGCGCGACTGGGAGGTCAAGCTGAACCACCTCCGCGCCGATCTCGCGGGGAAGGGTCCCGACGCCTCCAACGAACGCGAGCGCGAGATTTTCTTTGAGATCGATCTGCAGGAAAGTTCCAACGCGAGGGAACTCGTGGTGCAGACGTCTCAGCGGCAGCGCCGGACGACCGGCCAGTGGGGCAAGCTGAAGCCCCTCAAGCTGCGTCCCGGCCGGCTGGATGAAATCGTCCACGAGGACGACCGGAGGATTCTCGCCTATCTCGTCGGTGGCATTCCTGAGCGGACCGGCTGGTACGCGCAGCAGGCCGAGGTCCAAGCGTCGATTCACCGGTTTCGGCTCTCTTACGAATTGGCTCTGATGCTGCTGCCGATGATGTGCGCAACCGGGCGCGTCCGCGTTCTCGACGAGCCGTTCAAGAAGTCGCAGCCGCTGCAATGGGATCAGGGGGCGCCGTGGAGCCTGACCGCCGTGGTGGAGGAAGACGAGACGACAAAGACCTGGCAGTTGAAGGGGCAATTGCAGCGGGACCAGGAAACGCTTCCCGTCTCGGAAGCGCGATTGATCATCCCCGGCGGGCTGGTGGTCACCGACGACACCATTGCCCGCGTCGACGACTACGGCGCCGGCCGCTGGATCCGTCTGCTGCGGGAAGGCGGAATCACTGCGAAGTTCGGCGAGGAGCATGACCTCGTCGAAACCCTGCTCGACATGCCGTCGCTGCCGCGTCTGAAACTCCCCGAGGCGTTGCGGCTGGAGGAAGTCCGCGCGACGCCCAACCCATGTCTGACGGTCCGTTCCCCTCGCAATCGGGGCTGGAAACACGAGCGGCTGCAGGGCGTCGTGGAATTCGAGTACCTGGGTTCTCAGGTCAGCGCGTCGAGCACGCAATGGGCCATCGTCCAGCGAGATCAGAAACGGTGCGTATTGCGGGATCGCGACTTTGAGGCAGCGGCCTGGGGGCGGCTGCAGGATCTCGGCTTCCGCCGCCTCATCGACCATCGCCGCGGCGCGCACGACGTCGAAATCCCGGCCGGTGAACTGGGCAACGCCGTGCGGGCCCTCGTCGCCGACAACTGGAAGGTTCAGGCGGACGGCAGCCCGGTCCGCCAGGCGGGCAGCCTGGAGTTCCGGGTGCGGAGCGGAATCGACTGGTTCGAACTCACCGCCAACGTCGATTTCGACGGACGTTCGGTGAAGTTCCCCGAAATCCTGTCGGCCCTGTCGCGGGGCGACAATACCGTCCGCCTGGACGACGGGTCGCTCGGGATTCTTCCGGAAGAGTGGATGCAGCAGTACGGAATTCTCGCCGGTCTGGGCGCGCCGGGCGAGGACCACGTCCGTTTCTCCACTTCGCAGGTCAGCCTGCTCGACGCCCTGTTGTCGTCTCAGGAAACGGTCGACGTGGACGAAAAGTTCGCCGCGGTTCGAGAGCGACTCCGCTCGTTCGGAGGCGTCGAGCCGGTCGCCCAACCGGACGGCTTTCAAGGTGAACTGCGACACTATCAGCAGGAGGGCCTCGGCTGGCTCCATTTCCTGCAGACCTTCCACCTGGGAGGCTGCCTCGCCGACGACATGGGACTCGGCAAGACCGTGCAGATGCTGGCTCTCCTGCAGGAGAGAAAGCGGGAACGCGAGAAGCATCTGCCGTCGTTGATCGTCGTGCCCAAGTCGCTGATCTTCAACTGGTCGCAGGAGATCGAACGGTTCACTCCCGATCTGTCGCACCTGGACTACACGGGAATTCATCGCGCTGAGTTGCGCGACGACTTTCAGCGGAACGACATCATTCTCACCACGTACGGGACGCTGCGGCGGGACATCGTTGCGCTCAAGGAGCATCAGTTCGATTACGCCGTGCTGGATGAGGCGCAGACCATCAAGAACTCCGGCTCGCAGGTCGCCAAGGCCGCCCGGCTGATTCAGGCGCAACACCGCATCGCCCTCAGCGGAACCCCGATCGAAAATCACCTGGGAGACCTCTGGTCGATCTTTGAATTCCTCAATCCGGGCATGCTCGGCCGCAGCTCGGTCTTCAAGTTGTACGCGTCGGATACCGATGACGCCAAGTCGCGGCAGGTTGTCGCCCAGGGGCTCAAACCGTTCGTGCTGCGGAGAACTAAGCAGCAGGTCGCCACCGAACTGCCCGACAAGTTCGAAGAGACCATCTACTGCCGCATGGGCCGCCGGCAGCGCCAGCTCTACGAAGAACTCCGCGACCACTATCGCGACTCCCTGCTGGGCCTGATCAACAAGCAGGGGATGGGCAAATCCCAGATGCACGTGCTCGAAGCGCTGCTCAGACTGCGGCAGGCGGCGTGTCACCCGGCGTTGCTTGACCGCGGCGAAGCAGAGGCGCCTTTCGCAAAACTCGACGTCCTCGTGCCGCACCTCCAGGAACTGATCGACGAAGGGCACAAATCGCTCGTGTTCTCACAATTCACCAGCATGCTCTCCATCGTCCGCGAGCACCTCGACCGCAAGCAGATTCGATACGCCTACCTCGACGGGCAGACCCGCAAGCGGAAGCAGGTCATCGAACAGTTCCAGAACGATCCCGACACCACCGTTTTCCTCATCAGCCTTAAAGCCGGCGGACTGGGACTCAACCTGACCGCCGCCGAATACGTCTTCCTGCTCGACCCGTGGTGGAATCCGGCCGTCGAAGCGCAGGCGATCGACCGGGCGCACCGCGTCGGGCAGACAAACCAGGTCTTCGCATACCGCTTGATCTGCCGGGATACGGTCGAAGAGAAAATCCTCGACCTGCAGAAGAAGAAGCGGGATCTGGCTGACGCCATCCTGGAAGAAAAAGGCAGCCTGCTGAAGAACCTCACGGCTGACGACGTCAAACTGCTGCTGTCGTGATTGAAGCCGGTGGACGGAGTCGATCGCCGAACACCGTCATCCACCGGCTCATGCCGAGCGGCTCGCCTCAGTCTTCATCGACGTCTGTTCGCTGCGGCATTTCGGGCCGGACGAACCAGAACGAAAGCTCGGGCGTCTTCCGCCGGCTGATCGCCGACGCCACGGCGCTGCGGATGCGGGGCGTATTGAACTCCAACTGCCGGATCACCACGTCCGGCGGCGTTTCATCGGACGGATCGAGCGGCGCGACCGCAACGAGCAACCGCGAGGCGTCCGGCGCCGGCTGCACGCTGTCGACGTAGAAATTGCGGAGGACATCGTCGTCGAGTTCACCGCTCAGCACGTAATTGAGCGTATCGGCGACCTGTCCGCAGAGTTGCAGCGTCTTTCGGTCCGCACGCCGGGGAGTCCCGGAGGACGCGGCATGCCGACGGGAACGGTGTCTGTGTGACATCGGAATGTGGAAGCCAGAGTTTGTAATGCGACGGGTAGACGGACGCGACGAACTGAATCGACCGCCCATGATTCCCCCCCTATCATACCGAGACATCGATCCGCTGCGGAGGTTCGCCGTCGCTCAGCGGCTTCTTGACCACGCTTTTGACGACGCCCCAGTCGCCGGCCCATGCTGATCGCCGAAGTCTTCCATTCGATTCAGGGAGAAGGCCGCTTCGCCGGCGTGCCGAGCGTGTTCGTCCGCACGAGCGGTTGCAACCTGCGCTGCCGGTGGTGCGACACACCCTACACGTCGTGGGAACCCGAGGGGGAGGAGCGGTCGGTCGACAGCCTGTTGAGCAAAGTGCGCGGATTCGACTGCGAACACGTCGTCGTCACCGGCGGGGAGCCGCTGCTGATCCCCGACGTCGTGCCGCTCACAAGGCAACTCGCCGCCGATGGACATTTCGTCACGATCGAAACGGCCGGCACGGCCGATCAGCCCGTCTCCGCCGCATTGATGTCGATCAGCCCCAAGCTGGCAAACTCAACTCCTGTCGGCACCAACTGGGAAGACCGTCACGATCAACGACGCCACCGCCCGGAGGTCATTCGCCGGCTGATCCACAAATACGACTACCAGTTCAAATTCGTGATCGACGCTCCCGGCGACGTCACCGAGGTCGAAGAATATCTCTCGGAGTTTCCCGAGGCCGACTCGAGACGCGTCTACCTCATGCCCCAGGCGATCGAACCCGGCCCGCTCCAGGAAAAAGCCGCCTGGCTTAAAGACGCGGCAGCCTCCCACGGCTGGAAGCTGTCACCGAGGCTGCACGTCGAGCTCTTCGGCAACACACGCGGAACCTAAGTCATAGCGAATTGGATTCGACGCAAAGCCGCCAAGTCGCAGAGTTTCGCAAAGAACATACGAGCTTCCGAATGGGAGAATCAGCGTGGGAGACTGTCTGTAACCAGCGACCGGGCAATGGGGGAAGGGAAACAGCACAGTAGATCGCTCCGTCTGCGAGATCTGCCTTGCACTGTTGAATGAAGCATCACATGCGTTCTTTGCGTTCTCTTTGCGACTTCGCGTCTTTGCGTTGAAATACGTCAACCCGATGCACGCGGCCTACGGCGATTGCCGTGCGCATCCATTGACGCTGCGCGGAGCCGGAACCAAGATGCCCGGTCGAGTGTTCACTGCTGACGCGCATTGCATTCCGTGATCGTCCCCAGGATTCGACAGAACCTTCAGCTCAATGGCTCAACCCAACAAGCCCGACCGCTTTGAAGCGGCCCGGTTGCAGAAACTGGAAAAGATCGTCGAACTGGGCCACGACCCGTTCGGACAGAAGTTCGACGGCCATCGCGCCATTGCCGACGTGCTTCCCCTGTGCCCCGAGCAAAGCGGCGTCGACGGCGAGGCGGTTCGCGTGGCCGGCCGCATTATGTTCCGCCGCAAGGCGGGCAAACTGCGGTTTTACGTCGTCAAAGATTCTACCGCCTCGATCCAGTTGCTCTTCTCGCGTGGCGACCTCTCGGAAGAGCAATGGGAACTGATGGGCCAACTCGATCTCGGCGACCTCATCGGCGTCGACGGCCTGCTCCGTTCGACCGACAGCGGCGAGAAGTCGGTCTTCGTCCAGAAGCTGACCATCCTCTGCAAATCGCTTGTCCAGCCCCCGGAAAAGTGGCACGGGATCGAAGACGTCGAAACGCGGTTGCGGCAGCGCTACTCCGATCTGATCTACAGCGAAGGCGTCCTCGACAAGCTGCTGCTCCGCAGCGTCATCGTCGATTCGGTCCGCGCCACGCTGCGCGATCAGCGGTTCATTGAGGTCGAAACGCCCGTCCTGCACGCCATCGCCGGCGGAGCCGCCGCCCGGCCGTTCACCACGCACCACAACGCGCTCGATATCGATCTCTACCTCCGCATCGCTCTCGAACTGCATCTCAAGCGGCTGATGGTCGGCGGCGTCGAGCGGGTGTACGAAATCGGCCGCGTCTTCCGCAACGAAGGCATCGACGCCACGCACAATCCCGAATTCACGATGCTCGAAGCCTACCAGGCCTATGGCGATTACGAATCGATGATGGACCTGACGGAAGCCATCGTCGTCAACGCCGCATGGGAAGTGTTGGGGCGAAGTCCGGGCAGCGACGGGAACGGCGATCGTGTCGCGCTCCCCTGGGGAGAGGATGAAATCGATCTGACGCCCCCCTGGCCCCGGAAGACCTACGCCGACCTGTTTCGCGAATTCGTCGGTTGCGACATGCACGATGAAGCCGCAGTCCGCGAACAGGCGCGGACTGTGGCAGGGCAGGGGGGCCTGCCGCGAGATCTGATTGCAGCCATGGAGTCGGGCGACGTCCACCACGACGTCATCGTCAGCGAACTCTTCGAGGAACTGGTCGAGCCGCAATTGACCGGACCGCTCTTCTGCATCGACTACCCCGCTTCGCTCTGTCCCCTCACCAAGCGGAAACAGTCCGACTCGACCGTCGCCGAACGCTTCGAACTGTTCATCCAGGGGATGGAGATCGCCAACGCCTACACCGAACTCAACGACCCCCGCCTGCAGGAGGAACTGTTCCTGACGCAACTCGAGGGCTTGGCGGAAGAAGACTCAATGGCCAAAATGGACCACGACTTCATCCGCGCCCTGAAGGTCGGCATGCCGCCGGCGGGAGGCCTGGGCATCGGCATCGACCGGCTCGTCATGCTCCTCACCGACAGCCGCACCATCCGCGACGTCATCTTCTTCCCGCTGCTGCGCCCGGAAGGCAGCAAATCGCCAAAAAAGAAGTCCGACGACAAGTCGTAGACGCTCATCATTCGCACAACGCCGCCCGATCGTAGCACGGGCATCATTCTGCGTGGTCGAATCCTCACGGCCGAAATCCATCTCTCGATCCGTGACAATCCGCCAAACCTGCCTCATCCGCGGCCCGTTCGGGTCGTGCCTCGCATCACGCCCCGTAGGTCACGCCAGCCCGCCGCGACCGCTTGTTGATCCGGTTGTGAGCATACAGCCCGTCGAGTATCAGTTCCGCAACGGCCGCCTGCGTTCCGGCTGCCGTCTCTCCCGCGGCGAGTTCCGGTTCCAGTTCCGCCGCGATGCGATCCACCTGCTTGCGAAACCCCCGTATTCCGTCGATCTGTTCCAGCAGCGCTGCGGTCGACTCCCCGTCCGAAATCTTCAGCCGGTTCCCCGACTCGAAAAACTCCGTCACGCGGTCGAACTGTCCCGTCTGCAGGTGTTCGTCAAACACCGTCTTCACGGCCTCTTCGACGATCCGCTCAATCAACCGGTCTTCATCCCCCGCCTCTTCACTCATCGCAAGTTCCAGCTTGCCGCGTGAACTGGCCGCAGCGAATCCCAGATCGCTCGGCCGCGCCACGACCGGGTTCTCCGAGGCCAGGATGCCCCGCCGCTCGGCATTCGACACCAGATTCTCGTAATTGGCGATCGACATCCGCACTGACACGCCCGACGCGTGATTGACATGCGGACTCGTCCGCGCCAGGCGGCTCGTTTCCTCTATAACCTCCTGCAAAAAGTGAGGCACAGCCACTCGCCCGGCCCCGCCCCGGTCGGTCCAGGCGTTCTCCTCCGTAATCCGCGCGCCGATGTCCCTGGAGAGCGGGTAATGCGTGCGAACCACCGAACCGATACGGTCCTTCAGCGGCGTGACGATCCGTCCGCGATTCGTGTAGTCCTCGGGGTTCGCCGAGAACACCATGCACAAGTCGAGCGGCAGCCGCACCGTGAATCCCCGGATCTGGATGTCCCGCTCCTCCAGCACGTTGAACAGCCCGACCTGGATCTTGGGAGAAAGGTCTGGCAGTTCGTTCATGCAGAAGATACCGCGATGGCTCCGCGGAATGAGCCCGAAGTGCATCACGTCTTCGCTGGAAAGATGCCGTCCCTCCGCATGTTTGATGAGATCCACCTCGCCGATCAGGTCAGCGATCGTCACGTCTGGCGTTGCCAGTTTCTCGTGATACCGCTCATCCCGGCCGATCCACGCAACCGGCATGTCATCGCCCCGCTGTTCAACCAGATCGCGCGCATACCGCGACACCGGCGCCAGCGGATCGTCGTGAATCTCCGAACCTTCAACCACCGGCACGAACTCATCCAGCAGACCGGTGAGCATCCGCAGCATCCGCGTCTTGCCCTGGCCCCGCAGGCCGAGAAAGAGCATGTCATGCCGCGAGAGCACCGCGTTGGTGATCTCCGGAATCACAGTCTCGTCGTATCCCAGAATGCCGGGAAACAAGTCGTCGCCCGCTTCCAGCTTGCGGATCAGATTGCGCCGCATCTCCAGCTTGACCGGCGTCGGCTCGTAGCCGCGGGCCCGGAGTTCACCAAGTGTCGCGGGGAGGTTCTTGTCAGGTGAGTTCATTGAAGACATCTAAACGGTTGGAGTTCCGAATCCCGCCGACGCCGCCGCCTGGCGACATCCATTCGATCCTATCGGACGACCCAAAACGAAGGAAACAGAGCCCGCGGAACGGACTGTCATTGGTCTCTCGCGGAGGCGCGGAGACGCAGAGAGAAGCGTTTGGACGGACACCGGAACTGAGCCATGATTCAATCCACATCCTCATTCTGCGAGCATTGAAACTACGAATCCACTGCGCCTTGGCGTCTCTGCGTGAGCCTTTCGTCGCTGCCCCGATGCTGTGGTAAGCGAATTCGGTGTGATCAGGGAGACGGCTCTCCGAATCGCGCGCTCTGCGCAACGAAAAACCCTCGCGGACATCGGTCTGCGAGGGTGAATCGTTTGCAGGAATGCGGCGATCAGCGACCGGTCTTGATGTGCGCCCGCTTGAGGCGACGCGCCTTGGAACTGGCCGGCCGCTTGCCGTGGTTGGCTTTCTTCAGTTTTCGTCCGTTCTTCGCCATCACTGACTCACTTTCGTCTCAATCGCAATACAGGCTTCAGGCCAAGAAGTATACGCGGGCCCCACGTCATTGAAAAGTCGAGAACCGCTCCGACTTCCGCTCCCTCTCCTCCACCCTCATGCCGAACCACCCTCGGCCCCTGCCTTCCGAGCCGTATGGCTCCACCACAGGTCTTTCGGGACGCAGCCCATCCCGGCGATCAGCAGTTGCGACAGGCAGTACAGTCCCAGCACCATCAGCACCCCTTCCGTGAAGCCGTAGGAGTGCAGCCCGACGCCCAGTTCGTTCACACCGAACCAAGACCAGCTCACGCAGATGTTGCCGAGCACCGCCAGCACCGCCAGTCCGCGATCCTTGACCATGCCACCCCAGCGGGCGTGCAGCACGAGCGCGTTCCACAACACGATGATCAACGCGCCGTTCTCCTTCGGATCCCAGCCCCAAAACCGCCCCCACGAATCATCCGCCCACAGCCCGCCGAGGACGGTCCCGACGAAACTGAACAGGATCGAGAAGCAGAGGGCCCCATAGGTCATGCGCGTCAGATTCTTGCTGACCAGCAGCGACGTTCTTGCGAATCCAATTCGGCGTTCGACAAGTACGACTCCGGCAATGATTCCGACGCCGATCAGCAACAGAAACGTCAGTGTCACAAAACCCGGAATACCAAACTGATGCGCCAGAAAATCCGGCAGCAACCAGCATCCCACAGGCGTCCAAAGCAAGGTTTGAGCGATGATATGCCGAGGAGGTGCGTTTCCTATCAGGTAACTCAGACCGAGCAACCCGGCCACATAGGTCGTCGCGTATCCCAGCGTGACCGTGACGACGTGCGTGGCCAGCCAGAACTGCGTGTCGAGGACCGCCTGCAGAACGGTGAACGTGTCACCGTCGCCCGCCAACAGGTGCGCGATGCCGAGCGTGATGAACCCGGCCACCGATGCGATGACGTTGCCGACGCCCAGCCGGTAGACGACTTCGAGTCCCAGCCCGAGCAGGACCGCCGCCCAGCCGATGAAGACGGCCGACGAATAGAGATTCGTCACCGGCGGCCGTCCCGAAATGTAGATTCTCGCGATGATTGCGATCGTGTGCACCAGAAAGGTCAGGGCCATCAATGCGAAGGCGGACCAGCCGAGCGGCCTCCGGAACCCCAGCCAGCTTGCCGCCGTCAGAATGAACCCGAACACGTACAGCACGGCACACCAGTAGAACGGAGCGGTGTGGTTGAAGTACGCCTCCCGGTCGATCTTGTTCAGATTCAGATCGGGGAGATTCATTCCGGCGATCAACTTCTGATGGTCCTTCACGGCGTCGTTGAACGCCTCGGGCTCACCCTCGGCGTACGCCAGAATGATCTCGTGGACACTCAAGGTCGGTTTGGGCGGCCGTTCACCCATGATCTGCGCCTGCAGAAACGCCCGCATCATCGCCGTCGAATAGGGGAACCACTGGGCCGTTCGTTCTTCGTCGCTCTCTTCCCGTTCAGTCGCAACCGGAACGCTCAATGGCAGGCCCTCCGCTTCCAAGCGGTCGGACTCGGCGAGCGCAGCCATCAGGTCGCCGCGAAACTGCTCGACCCGCGCGGGATTCGACTCCAGTTCCTCCGGCGTCGGGATGTCGGGCAGGTTCGGAATGCTGAACGCCTTCAGCAGTTCCTCCTGAACTCCCAGCTTCTGCCGAAACTCGACCAGTTTTCGCTGGTAAGCGGAAAGGGCCTCGTCCCCCTCTTCCTCGCGCACGCGGCCCGCTTCCGCCAGTTCCTCGAAAAACGCCGTCAGCCCAGGCTCGAATTCCTCGTACGCGTAGCGGAACCTTTGACGCCGGGGCAAACCGAGCGTCGCCTGCAGTTCGAGACTCTCAATCTTGAACACCCGGTGCTGCATCGCGACCTGCGGAGCAGCGATCACGTCGAGCAGCCAGCGGACGGCAGGAAGCTTTTCCGACGTCGCCTGGTAGATCTGGTCTTCAATCGCCTGCCGGTCTGCACCCGTGAGATCTTCGATAACGGCGGCGACTTCCGGCAGATCGGCGAGTCGGCCCTCGAAGTCGGAGAGGTCGTCGACGTCGACTTCGTCCCACTCATCGGCAATCTCTTCGCGAATCTCCGGCCAGTTCTTCTTGAGCGTCCGCTCGTCCATCCGGCCGCGAAAACTCTGCGCGTCGGAAATCTGCAACAGGCTGTTTCGAGCCAGCGTGTCAATCGGCTTCGGCCGGCCGTCGTCCACGACCGGAACCCGGCCGAACGCCGCCAGATCCAATTCCCCCTTCTTCGACTCCGCCGGCTGGGCTTTATGTAGCAGGAACGCGGCGGCCAGCGTCACCACCACGGCGGGCGCAATCAGCGCCCCGAGTGCAATGCTTCCGCCACCCAGATGATCCGGAATCTCAATTCCCGTGCTCTCGCGGGACGCTCTCCGTTTACGGGCCTTGTTGCTTTCCTTACGGAACTCCTCAGCCGCAGCCGGAATCGCCGCCTGCTCTGCCTCCCTTGTCCTTCGCTGCAGAAACCTCAACAGCGTCAGGCAGAACTGGGCGCACATCCCGACCAGCACGATCATGCACCCCACGTAGGGGATCATCCAGCCGCTGTTCTTGACGACCTGCAGGGACGTCCATTCCTTCGACCCCTCATACACGGCATTCGCCGGCGTATAACTGCTCTGGTAGAACGTCTCCCCTGCGTAACGCAACGGATTATTCATCCAGATGTGAATCGTCGACCGTTCCTCGCCGCGTGATTCATCCTTCAGGCTGATGTACGACGAATAGTCGCGCGGCGTGTCGGTGCCGATGTAGTCTTCCTTCTCCACATTCTTGAGAGTGACAACGTAAGGCTTGTACGACCGCTCAAACCGCAGGTTCAGCTTGTATTCGACGCCGTCGACGTTCACCGTCTGGTAATTCCAGTCGAGATCGAACATGTCCAGCGCGGCGCTGACGAGGTAGGTTCCCAGTTCTCGGCCGGTCTCCTTTTCACGGAGCGTGACGTACGCGGAGGGAAGATTCACTTCGCTCTCCATCCCCGTCACCGGCTTCTTCTCGACGGCGACATTCGCCGTGCCGACACCAGCGGTGGCCGGATTCTCCAGGCCATCCGGCGCTCGCCGCAGTGGAACGATGTCAGAGTTCCGCATGAACTGCAGAACCTCGACATCCACCGGGAGTTCGTCGCTCGAAATCGTTTCTCCCGCTTTGAGCAATCGCTCGGGAACGACAATGTGCCGCTGTTCGCCTTCGTCCGCGTCGGTGACGAACGCGAGTTCCGACGTGTTGATGTCCTCCACGAAGTTCGAAGACTGACCTTCTTCGATTTGCATCCGCGCTTCGGTCGCCTGCACGCCGACCACCACTTCGCTGACCATCATCAGCCCGATGCCGCCGTGCAACAGCACAATGCCGGCCCGCTTGCGAAATACCATCACGCAACCGGCCAGCAGCACCAGGCCCGCTAGCGTCCCCTTTACGAGTTGGTAGAGAATCCGCATCGACGAATCGTCGATGCCGGAGGCGTACGCCCAACTGAAATAGAGCGCGACTGCCAGCAACGCTCCGCAGATTCCCAGCAGCCACCGCAGACCGGACCGTTCACGACTCAGAGCCACAACGCCGTACACGCAACCGGCCAGCAGCGCCAGCAGACTGAGTTGCATCAGTTTCCACAGCATGCCGTAGCTGATGAGCGTGTCACCCGTGAAGCCGCCCGCCCCGCTGCCGCCCGCAATCACGAGCGTCGTCACGATCGCTCCCAACACCAGCACGCCGCAACCCGTCAACAGCCGCATCCCGGAAGCCTGCACCTTGAACCGCACGGTGTGCGCCGCGAACAGGTTCAGCATCATCACCGCGCCGATCAGCCAGCCCTTGGGGAAGGGGAACCCGAGCCAGTCGGGCAGGTCGGGCCGCGACGGGAAAAACGAAACCGGGAAAAAGAGCTGCACGTCGATCCACGTGAAAAACGCACCGAAATTGATCCACGGGAAGCTTTGCTGAGTGATGTGCGCAAAGTCGACGCGGAAGTATTCGTTGATGACGTCCCAGATGTCTTTCTCGACCTGCGCGAGTGTGCCCGCCAGGACGATGAAGATCGACAACGCAAACAGGACGACCGTCAACTTGAGCGAAGCCAGGGGCTTCAGCGCCCTCCGCACCGGTTCGGAAACGGAGTACGTCCCCGGCACCGCATCTCCCGGCGCATCGAGAAAGCCCCCTTCGTCAGCCGGCTGGCGCGAAGTCGTTTCCGGTCTCGTGGTGGTTGCCATAATCGCTCCCCCAAGTGTGGGGTTGTCGTTCCTGGTTGTCGGTTGTCAGTGATCGGTCGGATCGTTCATACGAGCAATCTCATAACCTCTGACCTCTGCTCTATGCTCTATGTTCGCTGCCCGGCTACTCAAAATGGATCGACTCGACAAACGCATCGAAGCGTTCCCGCTCCGCCTCGACGGCCGCCGTTGTTCCCTGCAGCTTGAAGAACCACTGCTCAGTCCGGCCCGGGACGATAATCGCGATGATCGATTCTTCAGCGCCCGTCAGTTCGACCCGCAGGGCGGGATACTCATCGACCGTGACCTCACTCACCGCCTGGGCGTCCCTTCCGTCCGGATTCAGTCCGATCTGCCGCCGCCAGCGCGCGATGTTCGCCTGCAGTCCACCCCCGGCGGAACTGACACTGATATCCGCTTGATCTGTATCCTCTCCGGAGGACCAGTGCGCCAACTGAAACGTCCGCAGCGGCGCCGTCTGCCATTCCTCCGGCGTTGAGTAGACAGGCTCCGCTCCCTCCGGAACCCGGTCGGCCCCGGATTGCGATGCGTCGTCCCCGTCGCCCCCCGCCGGGCGGGGAACAATCGCCGCCAACATTTTCTCCGGCTGACCGTCGCCGCCGGTCCCTTCCAGTATGACGAGGTAGAAGTCGCCGTTGGTCTGGTCCGGCTCGCGGAATTCGCCCGCCTCGATCGCGTTTTGACGCCAGTTCTCCTGCGGGTACGGTTCGAGTCCGACCTGTCCCCGCCAACGATCAATATTCAGCTTCAGGTATTCGTCGGCGGTTGGATCGGGGGCCGCGAGACGGGAGATCGTCAGTTCCAGCGGAGGATCGCTGCCGTCCCGCGTCAAAGTCGCGTACCGGAACTGGTTGCCTTCAGACTGCGTCCAGCCCTCGGGGACGTCCCAACTCGGCGTCCCTTCCTCATCGAACTGCAGGGATCCGACCACCTCTCCAAATGCGTCCTTGTTGCCGTCGACGCTCTCCGGCGAACCCTGCATCTTGAAGAACCAGGCCACGCCCGGTTCCGCTGCGGGGGGAGGATCGTTCAGCGGCGCAGCGCGGGGAACCGATAGATCCTCCGCCGTGTAGCTCCGGACTCCTTCACGCTCGGCGCACGAAGAAACCGAGAGCAGAATTGCGATGCAGCAGGCGGCGACCGGAAGTCGCGCCCTGTTGATTTGAAGCGCTGTTTGCATTACGGCGGGCGGCTGGGGGACACGGGAATGTGACGTCCAACCGTGGCTCGGGGAGGGAAACGGAGCCGTTGGGGGAATCCGTTCGCGGCCCCCCATAACGCCGGACTGGCAGTCTCCAGACCCGGCATGCCCCGGTCCCAACATTATAGCGCCTCGCCGTGGCGATTGTATACGGTTGTCGCAAAAAGCACCGGGCGACCGGGATTCGCGAACCGGGCACGCCCCGGCAGGGCGAAGCTCAGGCTCAGCCCCGCTGCTTGAACTTCGCGATCCGGCCACTTCGAAAACAAAGCCCTGCCAGAGCACCCGTCTCGTCAGGGCAGCGGCTCGTCCTCAAGCCTCAGCAACAACCCGACCGGCAGAATCAGAACCGCCATCACAGCGAACGTCCAACTGATGACCGACCGGGGCGCGCCTTCCTCGACCGCCGGAGAGAGTGTGAACAGCGAACTGCACACCTTGTAGACAGCCGCAGAAAAGAGCATCGCGGTCCAGTTCAGCAGATTCATCGTGCCAATCATCCGGCCTTTCTCCTCAGCCGGAGGCCGCGCCTGCAGGAACACCTGCAGCGGGATCACGAATACGCCCGAACACACGCCCAGCAGAACGAGCAGCACTCCCGCTCCGGCGGCGACCCCGTCCGCAGACAGTCCCGACCACGGCAGAAGAGACAATCCCAGCAGCGAGACGCAGATGCCTCCGGCCGCCTTCCGCACCAGTCCGAACCGCACGCTCGCCCGCGAAATCTGGGCCGAGAGAATGCAACCCGCCGCGATGCCCAATCCCAGCAGCGCCGCCAGCAGGCTCGTCATGCGATCCTGATATCCCATCTGCGATTTCCCGAAATCATTCACGACGGGAACCAGCACACCCCCCAGAAACCAGAACAGGCACGAAACCAGCAACACGGTTCGCAACACCCGGTCCGCCTTGAGCATCCGCCAGGTGTTCTTGTCGACGCCGAACGATGCGGGCGTAAGACGCAGGCCCGGTTGCGCGACGGGAGTTCGTCTCACAAACAGCGACGTCCCCGTCCCGATCACCGCAACGCCCACGCATCCCGCCGAAAGCACCCACAGACCGATCCCCGACTCTGTGAGCCATTGCTTGGCCGCACCGCACACCGCCATTCCGAAAATAATCGCCAGAAACGTCGTCATCTGGATCATGCCGTTCACCGCCGGCAGATCGTGCTTGGCAAACAGCTCCGGCAGAATGCCGTACTTGGACGGGCCGAAAAAGGCGCTCTGCAGACTCATCAGGCACAACACACAGAACAGCAGCGTAATCAGTGTGTCTGAATACACCTCCGCGCTCAGAAAGGCCGCCATGCCGGCCAGCATCACCACGATCTCTGCGACTTTCGCCCAGACGACGACAGTCTGCTTACTGATACGATCCGCCAGCCATCCCGCGACGCCGGAGAAGAGCACGAACGGCAAAGCGAACAGCGCCTGCGCCGTCGACTGATACGGGTCGCTGGCCAGTTCGTGGTGCAGCTTGTAATCAACGCACAGCAGCAGAATCAGTTGCTTGAAGACGTTGTCGTTGAACGCCCCCAGAAACTGCGTCGCCGTCATGCCCCAGAACGACCGATCCCGCCGGTACGCGTCAGTGGCGGCCGATCCAGTTTCGGTCGTCTCAGTCATCAAGCGGCGTCAATGCACAAAGATGTCGATGTAAATCACGAAAACCATCAGTCCCAGCACAAACGCCAATCCGCAGTAGGTGGCCGCGACAACCACCCGCTCGCTCGGCTTGCGGCGAGACAGCGCTTCCCAGATCAGGAACACCATGTGGCCCCCGTCCAGCACCGGGATCGGCAGGAAGTTGATCACCGCCAGGTTCACGCTGATCAGCCCGAGAAACAGGATGAATTGCGAAAGCTTGACGTCCGCCTGGGCGTACGCCATCTGCGCGATTCCAATCGGCCCGTGCAGCTCTTTGACCGAGATGTCCCCCGCCACCAGACCGCGCAGCGTGAGGTAGATGTCTTTAATGGAGTTCGTCGTATGCAGCCACCCTAGTTCGATCGCGTCCCCAACGGAATCCGCCTTCAGGTCGATCCGCTTGTATTGCGTATTGATCCCCCGGTTGTTCGGCACGTACCAGTCGCCGGGGGCTTCGGTCAGATTCACCAGCACGCTCTTCGGCTTGGTGTCCGACCCGGACTTGAGTTTCAACTCCACCGACTCGATCGTCGGATCCTGCATGCTCCAGAAGACGTAGGCCCAGCTATCCTCGCCGATTGAGATCTCCACCTTCGAGTCGGTCAGTTTGAACGGTTTCGGTACGTCGTCGCGCTGATGCAGCGTGACCTTCTCGATCGTATCGAGCGCCGCAACATGCGTGTCCGCCGCGGGCCCGTTGGGATCGACTCGAAAAACCGTCGGAATGACATGATATGCCGCGCCGATCGACGTGATCGAAAGCGGCCAACCGGGCAGTTCCGGAGATTCAATCCAGTCGTCAATGGACTCCGGAGTCAGCCTGAACTCAATCGTCTCCGGAGCGCGTCCCTGCCCCTCACGTGAAACGGTAATCGCAACCTCCTCGCCTGCCAGATCGTCCAGAAACTCCGGCAATCGCATCGGGTCGAGGTCGTCCCCGATCTCCCGGCCGTTGATCGCCGTCAGCTTGTCCCCCTCCTTGATTCCGGCCCGATGCGCCGGAGAACCGGGACGGACGGCTTCGATCTTTCCGATGTCCATCTGCAGGCCGAGGACGCGGTACTTCTGCGGCGGAACCGTGACCTTGACCAGTTCCTCCCCCGCTCCGCGACGCTTCACGTAGATGTCAACAGGTTCCGAGCGATGCGCAGCCAGATACGCTTCAAGCTGCGGATATCTCTCGATCGGTTCGTCGCCCGCCTGTCGAATCCGGTCGCCCGGCAGAAATCCCCCCTCGGCCCGCGCCGCAGGAGAACCGGGAACGATCGCCGCCTGATCGGCCTTGTCTGGTACGGCCGGAATTTCGAGGCTCATCGGAGGAACGGCGCCGATCTGCCGCCGCGTCTTCTTGTCCCCATCCGGGTTCATCGGACTCAGAGTCACACTGTACTTGCTGCCGTCCGAATGCTTTCCATTGATGTCGATCGCGCCGTGCGAGAGCGCGACGGCCCGCATGATGTCCTCGAATCCATTGATCGGCGAATCATCAATTTCCGTCAGCGTGTCTCCCGGACGGATGCCGTGTTCCCACGCGGGGCCGCCCGGCTGCACGGCACCGACCTCGTTGTCCAATCGGTAAACGCCCCATAGAAACGCAATCACGAAAAACATCAGTCCGGTGATGATGTTCATCGTCACGCCGGCAGAGATGATCGCCATCCGCTGCGGGACGGTCTTGGCGGTATACGACCGCGGATCCTCCGCAATCTCCTCGCTCGTGAGTTGGCTCGGATCGGAGTCGTCCTGCCCGAGCATCTTCACATAGCCGCCGAACGGCACCGCCGAAAGCGCGTATTCGGTCTCTCCCCACTTGCGGCTGAACAGGATCGGCCCGAATCCGATGCTGAATCGTTCCACGTTGACGTCGCACCACTTCGCCACGGCGAAATGGCCGAGTTCGTGGAAGAAGATCACCAGACCGAGTCCGATGGCGACCTTCAGAATGTTCAGGACGGCGTCGAGGTCAGGCAGGAATGCGAGTAAGAAGGTGTCCAACGTTCCGTCTCCTTCCGCGCCCACTGATCGATCCGTAACAAGTCAGACAACGTGGGCGAGGGGTCAAATTGATGGGTCTCCAGCACCGCCCGGCAAACGCGGGCAATGTCGGGAAATGCGAGGTTGCCGTTCAAAAACCGTTCAACCGCGGCCTCATTCGAGGCGTTCAAAACCGCTCCACAGGTGCCCCCCTGGCGAGCCACTTCAAATCCCAGCGACAAGGCGGGAAATCGATCGAAGTCGGGCGGCTCAAAGTCGAGTCGGAGCGTTTCACTCAGGTCCAGTCGTGGAGACGGACCGTTCAGACGGTCGGGATACGTCAGGGCGTATTGGATCGGCAGCTTCATATCGGGCGGAGAAAGTTGTGCGATCACCGACCCGTCCACAAACTCGACGAACGAATGCACGATCGATTGCGGATGGACCACCACTTCGATCTGATCCGCCGGGAGGTCGAACAGCCACCGCGCTTCGATCACCTCCAGCGCCTTGTTCATCATCGAGGCCGAATCGATCGTGATCTTTGACCCCATCGACCAAGTCGGATGCTCCAGAGCCTGCTCGGGCGTCGCCTGCTCGATTCGTTCCCGCGTCCACGTGCGGAACGGCCCGCCGCTGGCCGTGAGCACCACGCGGCGAACTTCCGATCTCCGTCCCGACTGCAACGCCTGAAAGACCGCGCTGTGCTCGCTGTCGACCGGAAGGATCGTCGTTCCGCGCCGGCGGGCGAGATCGGTCACCAGCGGACCCGCCACCACCAGCGACTCTTTGTTCGCCAGAGCGACCGTCTTTCCCGCTTCCAGCGCGGCCCACGTCCCCCGCAGTCCTGCCGCCCCCACGATCGCGGAGACCACGATATCAACGTCTGCCGAAGCCGCTGCAGCTTCCACGGCGTCGGAGCCGAACTCCAATCCCACGCCTTCCGGAAGGTCGCTCCGGGAAACGACTTGCTTCATACCCTCATCCGCCAGAATCACCCGCCGAGGACGGACTTCTTTGGCCTGCTGTGAGAGCAGTTCCCAGTTGGAGTGCGCGCAAAGCGAGTCGATCGTCAACCGGTCGGGCATCGCCGCAGCGACTTCGAGACAGTTCGTCCCGATTGATCCGGTCGAGCCGAGTACGGCGATCCGCTTCATCGGGCTGCGCGATCTCGATTCACTGCGAGCGTCAAGCACGGGACCGTCCCGGTCGCACTCTGCGTAGGTATTGCAGCGGCCGCCGTCCCGGCAGGCGCGGTCGGCGATCAGCAGGCGCGATTCGGCGCACGACCAGCACGACCGACGTATTTTAGGCAGCGGGCAGAAACGCCACAAGACCCGTAATTGCCAGCAGCAGCGGCAATTACGCCGAATCCCTCACTCGGAGTCGAACTGCGATTTCACCAGCTTTGTCAACCGCGACTTCGTCCGCGCGGCCGCATTCTTGTGAATCAGGTTCTTGGCCGCCGCCTGATCGAGCTTCTTCGACACAGACCGCAGAGACTCCTGCGCCGCCGCCGCATCATCCCCCGCAGCAGCAGCGCGGCATTTTTTCACCGCAGTTCGCAAGCTCGACCGCTGGGTACGGTTCCTCAAACGCCGCTTTGCGTTCTGTCGAAGGGCTTTCTTGGCGCTGGGAGAGTTCGGCATCGACCTGTAGCAGTTTCCGGTGAGGCAGGACCATCAATTTGTCCGCTGCCACCCACACGGCGGCAGTGCCTCAGCATTGTGCGATTGAAGCAGAAAATAGTAGAGAAGCCGAGCCCGGATTTCCACCCTGTGGGTGCACGATTTCCATTCTCGAAATCCACCTGCTCCGATCGCGATTCCGCACGTCCTCGCTGCCCTCTCGCGTTCAACACCGAATCGCCGCCGCAAACTGGTGTTTCCCCCGGAACTTTGCAACGATCAAACATCACCGAACTCCGAATCCACACCACCCTGGGCGCTTCCACCATGTTCAAGACCGACTCAAATCCACCGAATCGACGGGATTTCCTCAAAATGGCGTCGGCGGCCTCCGCCGCAGCAGTCTCGAATCTTCCTCAAGCAGCCTTCGCCGCGGAGCAAGACGTGGACCCTGCCAGCGGATACGTCGACGCACATTCGCACATCTGGACGCGCAGCGTCGACGAATACCCCCTGGCCGAGGGCCAGACCGTCGACGACCTCCAGCCGCCCAGTTTCACCGCCGAGGAATTGCTGGAGACCGCACGGCCTCACGGCGTCACGCGGGTCGTGCTGATTCAGCACAAGACCTATCACGGCGTGGACAACAGCTACATCACCGACACCATCGCAAAATACCCCGGCGTCTTTTCCGGAGTGGCCTGCATCGAAGCCGAGGCCGACCATCCCGACCAGGAGATGTCTCGCCTGAAGAAACTCGGCATTCGCGGATTCCGTATCCGGCCGGGAGAGGGAGGCACCGACCGCTGGGCCGAGAGCGACGGCATGAATACAATGTGGGCCTACGCCGCCGACACCGGCCTCGCCATCTGCCCACTGATCGACGCCGAATACATTCCCCAGGTCTCCGAAATGTGTGAGATGTATCCCGAGACCACGGTAGTCGTCGACCACTTCGCGCGGATCGGAATCGACGGCGAAATGCGCGAGCCGGATCTCAAGGCTCTCGCCGCACTCGCCTCACACGAGAATGTACACGTCAAGATTTCCGCCTACTACGCGCTCGGAAAGAAGCGCCCGCCATACAGCGATCTCATTCCGATGATCCGCCGCATGTACGACGCCTACGGCGCCGAGAGGCTGATGTGGGCCAGCGACTGTCCCTATCAACTCACCGCTGACAACACCTACGGCGATTCGGTCGAACTGGTCACTGAGCGAATCGACTTCCTCTCGGCCGAAGAGACAGACTGGGTCATGCGGAAGACCGCCGACAAGGTCTATTTCTCTTGAGAAGAGTTCCGGAGATCGTCTGCGGCTGAGTGTTCGACGGTTGGTCCAAAGGCCGTCAGACGGCGAGGCTGGGCGATGAGGAGCACACCTCCTCCGGTCGCCAGATTGCCCCCCGTTGTTCCTCGCAGAACGTTCAGCGGAAGTCGTCGCCGTATCAATCCCCGCTGCGCGTCGACCACAAACAACTCTTCCCGCGTCGTCCAGTAGACGTCGCCCCCGACCTGCAGGCCCCGCCCATAGCCGAAGCCCTGTGGGTCACTGAATCCCACCGTCCACGAAACTCTTCCGCTGTCGCACTCAATGCCCCACAACTGATCGCCGGCGGCAATCAGCACCCCGTCGCGCGCCGCAATCAGATCTCGAATTCGCCCCGGTTCCCGGCGACGCCACAGCACCACTCCGCTCGCCGCGTCGATCGCCAATAGTTCGTCCGAGTGACGCGGCGCGAGATACAAGCGTCCCCGCGCAAACAGAGGAACCGCCGACCGAAGTTCTCGCTCATCACTCACATCTTCCGCGGCGGCTGACAAAGCGGGATACGTCGTCAGCCAGCGTGTCTTCCCGGTCGCTCGCTCGAGGGCCGCAACGCTTCCACTGCCGCAATACCGGTACACAAAGCCGTTTCCCAGAGCGAGACGTTCCTCGTCGACCAGATGATGCGTGGCGGGGCGCTCCTGCAGGTCGCTGCAGATCGACGTCTCCCAGAGCAATTGTCCGGTCGATGCGGAGAGGCAGGCGACTCCGATCTCCATCTGCGGTGCAGGACGCCGCAACGGCACAAACAGGGAATCCCCATCGACGAGTGGCGCGCCGGAGAAGGTCCAGCCGGGCGTCGCGAGAGTTTCGTCCGGAGCGGCGCTCCAGGCGAGCCGGCCCTCGGCTCCGGCAAGATCGAGGCAGATGAGGCGGGACTCGAACATCCGCAAGGAACGCTGCGCGGCGACGACGACGGGCGGCCCCATGCGGGCGTAGTAGCGGCCTTCGGAGACGACCCCTGTAAATCGCGGCACGCCCGCCGTAGGCAGATTCAGCGTCACATCGCGCGAACGGTCGCTGTAAATCAGTCCCGGCTCCCCCTCTGCGCCGCTCGGCCATGTCGCGGAACCGTCGGACAGCCGATTCGCCCACACCGATCGGCCATCGGTCGTCAACACCGAATCGGCCCACACCACCGGAACATAAGCCAGCGGCCCCGCGGACGGCAGACCGGGACGCGATCGCTCGATAAGCGGCAACTCCGCAGCCGGCAAATCGCGAGTCCAACTCACGATCTCCATTTGGGGAGGAGGCGGCTGCTTCATTCCCGCCAATCCCCTCGAATCGACGTCGCTCAGGATCGATTCCAGCGTCTCGGCGAGATCTCCCACTCTCCCCGCAAGTTGCCCCTCGGCAGCGGGATGCAGCGCCCGAAACGCCTCCAACTCGTGCCGCGCCTGCCCATGCGCGCCCTGCATGATGCTGCACAACACGAGACGCGCCCGAATCTGCTCCGGCGCAAACTCCGTATCGGGATACCGAAACACGAGCGGCGCGGGCTCATCATCTCCTCCCGGCAGCGGCAGCATCGCCGTCCAGAAACCCCGGGCCGCATCCAGATCCCCCTGTTCCCAGGCCTCTTCCCCCAGCCACCAGAGCGCGTTATCGCCGAAACTGCTCGCGAATCCCTCCGCCACAACGCGACGCATCTCCTCAGGATTCCGTCGCTCAAACGCCCGTTCGTACACCGGTTGCATCAACGGATCGACGCGCAGCCGGTATTGCGCGAGTCCGGGCGGGGACATCTGCAGCAGCACCGCCGTCGCCGCATCGGGGACCTTCAAGAAACGTCCCGGTTCCACCTCCACCATCTGATCGCCGAAATCGCGAGAGAGACGTTCCAGAGCATCGATGGCCGCCGTCCATTCGCCCCGGCCAACGAATTCCTGCGCCGCCGCAAGCCGCTTCGTGGCCACAAGAGAAACATCAAGTCCAATCGGCCGCGCCGCCGGTCGACCGCCCTGCGCCCACAACGCCCGTCCCGACGTCGCGAGCAGACCAACGACCAACCACAATACGCACGCGCCCAGAAAGTGGCCCGCTCCACAATCGCCGACGCGCTTTGACACACTCCGTTTAGCCGCGACCCGCAGGGGAGCGCTCCGCGTCCCCCGGCAGGGCGAAGCTCCCGCCGCGCCCCTCATCGCGACCCCCCGCGCAACAGATGGCCGACATAGAACACCACCACAGCCGCCACCGTCAGCCCCGGCATCCAGATCAGCCGAAACCCGAAATTAAGCTGCCACAGAATCAACAACGGCAGAAAGACCAGCGCAGCGAACTGCAGGATGAATCCAACGTGGTTTCGCATCACGTTATAGCGCTTCGCAAATCAGTGTTGGCGATCTGTCTCGCGAATTCCCGTCCTCGAAAGTCCAAACATCGCTCGACGCGGACACACCGTAGAGCAATTTGCTCTAAGCCGGGCAACCCTCGAAAGCGGGAACTTCGAGCGGTACGGGTACAACATGGAACGCTCAAAACACAACAAAGCCCGGCTCCGCGAACAAAGCAGAGCCGGGCTGATCAGATGATCGGTTCTGCTGCGATCATTCCTTCTCGAACGAAGCCGCCGGCACCTTGAACGGCTCCAGCGTCAATGTCTCGCCGGCCGTAATCTCGACCGTCAGATCCCGCTCAAATTCCGCCGTCTCAACATACCCCGATCGCTCCTGCCACACGCGAAACGTGTGTTCCCCTGCGGGAAGGTTCTCGATCTTGAATTTGCCGTCCTTGTCGGTCACCGCGACGTATGGATGGTCGGTCACCATCCAGTAAGCCGACATCCACGGATGGATATCGCACGAAACCTTCACCGGCGGCGTGCGCAACTCCGACTTCGGCATTTCGACTTCCACCCCCTCGCGATCGTTGGGGCGGATGATGAGATTAATCGGATCGTTGCTGAAGGGGCTCGTCCGCGTGTTGTGGTTGATCGGATCGTCGCTCTTCACCAGCACCGTCTGGTCGGTCCGCACGATCAGGATATGGGGCACAAACTGGCACCCCTTCTGATCGAAGACGACTTCTTTTTCGTCGCTCTCTTCCAACTCGGGATGAATCTCGTCGGGCGCCTTCCTCATGTAGATGCAGATGTTGGCGATCCCCATGTTCTCCGGATTGACCACCAGAGACTGGTCCGGCACGCCGTCGACCGCGCACACGGCCGCGTCCTTCGCGCTGGAGTCCCCTTTCGCCACCAGCGGATCGAGTTCCAGCGGACTTCCTTCAAGAATGAACTGTCCCTCCAGCGTCCCCCACTCTTCAGCGGACGCGGCGCCGCAAACCGTCCACAACGTCGTACACGCGAGTGCGCAGAACAGACCGTTTCGAAGTCGGCTTCGATTCATCAGATTCCTCCGGGATGTCAAACAGGCGGGACACCGGATCTCGGAAGAACTCCTGACTTCCCCGGTGCGGTAATCGGCGGGAGCGCGTCCTGCCTCCGGTCCTCAGATCGGCAGCAACTCGGCGAACGTTGCCGGCACATCGCGAGCAACGGTAAGAGCGCCGAAAGCATGACCGCAAACAACATTGTACCGCAGTGCACGACCTCAGGCATCCCCCCGCAACGCCTCAGGCATCCTCAAGACTGCGCGCAAGCCGTGGCTCCACGGCCTCCCCGTCAGTCGGAGATCGTCGCGAAGGGGCTGACTTTGCGGATCTTCGCCTCGAGTTCGGTCTTTTCAGACTGAGTCTTCGCGGCTTCGTACCGCTTCTTCAGCTTGGTCAGCTTGGCCCGACGCGCTCGGCGACGGGCGATCTCCCGTGTGCGTTCAACACGACCCATGGTTCGGCTCTATCTCCAGTCAGCAGATAACGGGAACAGACACAACCCACGACACCGTGACCGCAGGTCGAGACGTCACTCCGGACAGCGAACCAGTGATCGTAGTTCCACGGCACGAAGCGGTCAAACCACACCCGCCGCCGCGGAGTACGCCGCAACTCCTGAAACACGCCGTCCAGTCCACCGAACCTTATCCGCAGCGATCTGCGAGTTTCGACAGCCTCCGCAGGCCGCTTACAATGGCTTCCCGGTGAATTACGAAATTCCCCCACAGGAATAATGATCTTGAAGCAGTCGAGACTGTTGCATCCCCTCTGCTGCCTTTCCGCTCTGCTCCTCGTCGGTCAGGCCGCTGCGGACGATCCGCCGCAATCCGTAGAACCGGTCCGAACGAACATCTATGAGATCCGCATCACAGCGGTCGAAGGCTGTGTGGCATGGAGCACCGTCGTCCAAGCCGTCGCCGAAACCGGCCGGTTTGACGTTTCCGGATTCGAAAACCTGCCGGATGGATCGATCAACCTCAACGACAGCCGCACACTGCTCGGACTGCTGGCGCTCAATCTCGCATTACCGGAGGAATGCTCCGTCCAGATCGATCGCGGCGAAGACGGCGACGAACCGCAATTGGTGATTACTCTCGATAAGGATGCGGCTCTGGCCCGCTTGAGAGACATCCAGCGACAGATCCGCGAACGCATCGGCGAAGATGCCGGCAAATACGGGCTCTTCCTCGACGAAGGCTGGGAAAACGTCAGCGACGAGCGCCCCCTCGTCGTCATTGTTCATGGCTACAACTCGAGTCACCGGTTTCTCAGCGGTTTCCACGAGGTTCTGCAATCGGAAAGCTGGTCCTGTGGAGTTTTCGAATATCCGAACGACGGCCCCCTCGATGAATCAGCCGCGCTGCTGGCGTTGGAACTCGCGGAATTCCGTCGGGACAACCCCGATCGACGCATCGCAGTCGTCGCCCACTCGATGGGGGGACTCGTGACGCGGGCCGTCATCGAAAATCCGGAACTCGACCCCGGCAATGTCCGCCAACTCATCATGGTTGCCACTCCCAACCACGGCAGCCAACTGGCCTATTTCCCCGCGGGTCTCGATTGGCTCGAGCATCGGGAACAGGAAGAATCTGCAGAGGCAGGCAGCCTGCTCTTGAGGTCAACCACCGACGGCCTGAATGAAGCCGCGCTCGACTTGTGGCCAGACTCCGCCTTCCTGCACAGCCTCAACGACCGCGAACGCAACTCCGACGTCCGGTATTCCCTGCTGATCGGAACGCGGGGCCCCTTGAGCGAAGCGGGCGCGGACGAACTGCGAACCGAAATCCGGGCAGCGATCGACGAAAGCAGACTCCTGCAGATCGTGCGGCCGCGAATCGAAGACGCCCTCGAAGACCTCGATGAATTCATCGAAGAAGAGGGGGACGGCGCGGTCGCCGTCAAACGGGCCAGGCTGGAAGGCGTCGACGACACCGAATTGCTCCCCTTCGAACACCTCGCCCTCACCCGTTCCCCCGGCGACCCCGACTTCGACAGACTCACCGAAGCCATTCTCAAACGGCTTGAAATGAATCTGGATGAGGAGGTTCGCTGAAACTGTGACAGTGGCTCATCGCCGCTACTACCTCTGATCACATCGTTGCTGCTTCATACGGGTTCGTGCCCCATCAAGAGCCCTACCGTAAGCCGCACTATAGACCGTCGGATTCAAGTCCCGGAAATTTCGCATCCCCGAATCGAAACAGGTCTCCCGTGCCTCCGGGCAGGCGGAGTTCGAGTCTACCGTCGCGGATCGCGAGTTCTTCGGGTTTGCCGGTTTCCCGGGACAGGCGGGTGACCGCAGCCACGTCCGGACTGAAATGGAGCGTGACGACCTGTGTAGCGTCGGCGGCCGACATATGCTTTTCATGGAAAAGGTTGGTCACCATGAAGTATTCCCCGCCGTCGTCGTCCCTGAAAAAGCCGACCAGCGCATCGCGACCTGCGCCGTCTTTCTCGATGTCGACGCCGATCAGAGACATCTCCCGTCGATCCGAGACTTCGTCCAACGTCCAGGGTTCGGTGTCCGGCAGCGGCGGCATCTCGTTCTCAACCAGTCGCCCGTCGGCTTCGTGCCGGCCGAGGATGAACGCAATTCGCGTGCTACGCAGAAACCGCAACGATCTGCCGATGTGCATAACTTCGTCGTTCACGTCCGCGGCAAGCTCGTAAAGCGGCGTGCGATTCCGGTTGCCGTCAATCAGCCCCGATCCGAGTGCGGGGTCGTACGTGAAGTAACAGATGCCGGTAAACCCGAATGTCAGCGGCGCGAAAATCTGGAATCGCAGATCGCTCTCGCTGGGCCTGCGTCCCCGCCCGCCGAGATCGGTGGACTGAATGAACAACCAGTACGGAACGTCCTGTCTCAGACCCCAGTGACGAAAAAGGGCCAGCGTTTCGAAGTAGACTCGCGAATGGCCTCCGCCTGTGCCGAGTGGATAGATGTCAACCATCAGGACGTCGCCGCGAACGCGGCGAGCAAATTCTTCGACATACGCCGCGTAGAAGTCGTCGGGAACATCCTCAGTGAAGCCGTACTTGGCGGGGTTCGTCGCTCCCTTGGGCAGCGCATTCGAGTAAACGAGCAAATCGGGGAACGCCTCGCGCAGCGCGTCGCACACGGCGCCCACTCTGTCCATCGCCGGAACGCGCGGCTCGTCGTGCATCAGCAGTCCTGTGATCCAACCGGACTCCGAGACGAGACCCCGCACGTGCTCGATGAAGTCCTGCGGCGTCTCCCCATGGTTCTGGTGGACGTGGTAGTGAATCGGCAGGCCCCCGTCCGCCGACTTTTGAAACAACAGCGGCCGCGGATCCCACGCCATCAGAGTATTCAGCCCGGCCCCTCGGTATTCGTCGACCTCATACAGCTCTCCATTCTGCGTGAGCCCGCTGATCCAGAACGAATGCGACCTCACCCACTGCGCCCCGCGTCCGAGTCGGGGCTGCTGGGCCTCACAATCGCCGGTCAGCACCAGACAGATCGTGAGACGCGCGCTGAAGAAAACTGTGGCCGTGCGAACCATGGGCATACTTCTTTTCAAACATGCGTTGCAAGATCTCGATCTCCGAGATGGCGCCGCCCGCAGGATAAGCCTGATGCGAAGCGCTGAGAAGGCTCACGTGTCATGCTGATTTCACGCGCCGTTGTCCGGTCGTGTCCCCGTCGGTGAAGACATCGTTTTCCATGTTGTGAATAGACCCGCCCCATCCCGGCCGAATAGACTGTCGATAAGACTCCCCCCGCTCAGAAAGCGAATCAGACATGTTCTCTCTGACCGGAAACAGCGGACGCTTGTGCGACGGCTGGTCGCGGCGTGAAGTTCTCACAGTGGGGGGACTGTCGCTGCTCGGACTGGGACTGCCGGAGTTTCTGGGGCAGGAGGCGGCCGCGAAGAGCGGAGGGCAAGCGAAGGCGAGAACGGGTTTCGGTGCGGCGGATTCAGTGATTCTCGTGTTCCTCCAGGGATCGCCGAGTCATATCGATCTGTGGGATCCCAAGCCCGAGGCCCCGGAGGACATCCGGGGCGAGTTCCGGCCGATTGCCACCACCGCACCGGGGCTGTACCTCGGGGAGGTGCTGCCGCTCCTGGCGCAGCAGGCGCGGCATTACCGGGTGGTGCGGTCGATCGGTGTTGATCCGAAGGGGCTGCGGAATCACGGTGCGGCCATCTACATGCTGATGACGGGTCACGACCCGCGCAACTTTTCCCCGACCGGCCTGGCGGTGCCGCCGTCGCGGGAAGACCTGCCGTCGATGGGATCGGTCGTCGCGAAGTACCGACCCGCCCAGACGGGGCGGTTCAACAACGTGGCGGTTTGCGGACCGGTGAAGGAAGGCCGGGAAGTCGGGGTCGGGCAGGGGGCCGGACTGCTGGGCGGAGCTTACGACCCCTACACCATGTACGAAGACGCCACCGGCCCCCTCAGTCCCCAGGGGTTCGCGCTGCCGGCGGAGATTCCGCTGGATCGGCTCCAATCTCGGGTTGATCTGAAGGGAGTGATCGATCGGCAGTTGGCCCCGCGGTCAGACGCGCTTGACGCCTATTACGAAACGGCGCTGTCGCTGATTCAGTCACAGCGGGCGGTGCGGGCGTTTCAGTTGGAGCAGGAAGCGGAGAGCACGCGGGATCGATACGGCCGGACGCAGTTCGGGCAGAGTTGCCTGCTCGCCCGGCGGCTGATCGAAGCCGGCACGCGGTTCGTGCAGGTGACCTGGCCGGCGCGGTCGGACGACGAGCCTGCGCCGGGACCGGACGGTTCATGGGATACGCATCGCAACAACTTCCCGATGCTGCGCGAGCACCGCTGCCCGGTGTTCGACCAGTCGCTCTCGGCCCTGATCGAAGACATGGCGCAGCGGGGACTGCTCGATAAGACGCTGCTCGTCGCGATCGGTGAGTTCGGCCGGTCGCCGAAGATCGGCGCGCCGACGACCGATAACGTCGGGCCCGGCGGTCGCGACCACTGGCCGGAGTGTTACAGTTTTCTGATCGCAGGCGGCGGGGTGCAGCCGGGCGGATCCTACGGCGAGTCGGACCGTCACGGCGCGTGGCCCAAATTGGACGCGGTCCACCCGTACGACCTGATCGCCACGCTGTACCACGCGCTGGGGATCGACCCGGAGAGCGAGTACCATGACACGCTGAACCGCCCGCGACGGCTGGTGCAGGACGGGCGGGTGGTGTCAGGGTTATTCTAAATGGCGAAGACGTGCTGCCATGACGACAGATGCAAAGCGCGAAGCACTGGCGGTGCTTGCCGAAGTTTCGGAGCTTGCGCCCGACGTGCGGCTGGGGCAGTTGTTCGCCGACCAAGGATTACTGGGTGAGGCTCACCTGGGACGTGGACTGGGCGACATTGAGGACGATGAACTGGTAGCCGTGCTGTACCGGCATCGCCGGGAACTCGAAACACGGCTGGAAGGAGAGGAGCAGAGTGCTGTGCCGTCGGGAGCGGCGACTTCGGTGTCGGGGAGTTCAACGCACACTGCGGAGGGCGAGTGACGAATGGGAGATCGTGACACAATGAACTGGCGGGATCGGATCAGTGTTGACTCGAACGTCTGCCACGGCAAGCCTTGCATCAAGGGGACGCGGGTGATGGTTTCGGTGGTGCTGGACAACCTGGCTGCCGGCGAGAGTCACGAAGAGATTATGCGGGGATACCATATCGACGAGGAGGACATTCAGGCGGCGCTGCAATATGCAGCCGACCTGGCGCGGGATCGCATGCTGGTTTTGCCGGGCGGAGCCGCCTGATGGAGTTCAAGGGTGAATGGGGGACCATAACATGTCGCTGACTCTTGAGGCACAACCCCTTCCTCTGCTGGAAGACGCCGACGGGGTGGTGCGCGTGGGAGGGACGCGCGTCACACTCGATACCATCGTCGCCGCCTTTCTCGAGGGCCTTACGGCTGAGGAGATTGCGGGGCAATATCCCACGGTTGACCTGGGCGACGTTTACGCGGTGATCGCCTATTATCTCGGCAATCGAGTGGAGGTTGATGCGTATCTGGGCGAGCGGCAGAGTCATGCCGATACCGTTCGCTCGGAGAATGAGACGAGGTTCGACCCATCCGGGGTGAGATCACGTCTGCTGGCGCGCCGCCGTGACGGGGAATAAAACCCGTGTTACGCATGCTGGCGGATGAAAACTTCAACAACAACATCGTTCGCGGCGTCAAGCGGACGATTCAGGATGCTGACATCGTTCGCGTCCAGGACGTGGGGCTTGCCGGTGCCGATGATCCGACCGTACTCGAATGGGCGGCGGGTGAACAGCGGGTGATGTTGACTCACGACGTCAGCACGATGACCCGGTACGCGTACGAGCGCGTAGCGGATGGAAAGCCAATGCCGGGCGTCTTCGAGGTCACTCGTAAAGTGGCACTTTCAACTGCCATCGAAGAAGTGTGCCTGCTCGTCGTGTGCAGTCACGAAGGCGAATGGGAAGGACAAGTTCGCTATCTGCCATTGCGATAGCGATCCGGCCGAAGATTGTACCGACGGCCTGAGAACTGATATTCGAGAGTTGTACACCGAGACGCAAATCCTGATCGTCTGCGGCGGATTCGTCGGCCTCGACGCCGCGGTCGCGCTGCGGGGGGAGGCCGGGGACGTTGGTGACCTGTCAGTTCCACACAACCCGGCGGGAGCCCGCCGCGAGGAAACCGGGCCCAGGGGATTCTCGAACAGGACACAGATTTTCGCGGATTTGGCGGACCAGCACGGATTTTGAGGGGTGTTCCTGAAGAGGCGGCAGCGCCGAGAATGCATCGACCCAGGCGCGCCTGGCGTCGACACGGAATACGGCAATCAGCGAAAATCGGTCCAATCCGTCGTCATCCGCGCTCCATTCAAATCTCTCGAGGAGCCACTCGAACGGCGATTCAGAGATGCGTGGAAACGACAGCGTTGGTGACCTGTTCCCGGTGTTCGGTGTAGACTGCGCGGTGTGATGGCCAAGCATTTGACTCTGTTCGAGGTGCGCCAGTTCGATGACACAATCTGCGCGTCATTGACCGAGGCGGTCCGCAAGACGATCTCGCGGGAGTTCTCACTGGAGGCGAATCTGATTCGCGCCCAGATCGCGAGGAACAAGGGAAAAAACCTGATCATTCGCATTCCGGAGTCTTCGCAGGCCGGTCCGGAACATGTCCGCTCCCTCGTCCGGCTGTTGCGCGAGGCCCGCGATCACGGGGGAGCAGCCGCTTTCTGCGGCGGAGGCGAGGCATTCCAGCAGTTGCTCGGCAGATTGAAATTGTCCAGGCAATGGGCCTGGTATCCGTCCCTGGAGCAGGCGGTCGCCGCGATCCGCAACACCGCCAGCGAGCAGCGGATTCGGTGAGGTCCAGTGCGCGCTGTCAGTCGAGTTCGCGGATGCGGATGTGGCGGAACTTGATGTCGTTGGGCCGGCCGTGGTCCTGGAGGCTGATGTAGCCCTCCCAGGGGCGGTCACTCAGCGGGCTGTCGTCGAGCTGCATGTCGATGATCTGCTCGCCGTTGAGTTCGACCTGCAGATGCGAGCCGATGCAGGTGACGACCATGCGGTTCCACTCGTGGGGCGGGCGGGACATGTTCTTTGAGGGCGCTGCGGCGCGGATGATGCCGCCGTGGTCGTGATTGGTGAGTTCGCCTTCGGTCTCTGAGCAGTCGAGGATCTGGGCTTCGATGCCGGTGTCGACCGGGTTGGCGAGATCACCGATGCGGAAGTAGACGCCGCTGTTGCCGCCGGGCGGGTAAGCGTATTCGAGATCGAGGACGAAGTCGCCGTATTTCTTTTCGGACGAGAGATAATCGCTGTAGCGCTGCCAGCCTTCTTCACCTTCGCGGGGCTGGATGAGGAGCGAGCCGTCGTCCTGGGGGAGCCAGTTGCCGGTCGTCTGCCAGCCGGTGAGATCTTTGCCGTTGTAGAGCGGTTTGAATTCGGAAAGGTCACGGAGTTTGAGATTGCGCCAGCGGACTTCGTAGGGGCCTTCCCCCGCCGGGATGCCGTGCACCTGCAGGCCGATGAATCCTTCGGGGTGGGACTCGTAGCGTTCCTGATGGGTGAGATCGGAAACGGGGTGGCCGTTGACCCAGGTTTCGATGTGGTTGCCGAAGGCGACGACGCGGTAATTGTTCCACTCTCCGTCCTGGAAATAGTCGTGCGGGACGCGATCTTCGTCGGGGGTCATCCAGCCTCCCGCCGCTTCACCATAGATGTAACTGGCCGTGCCGTTGGTGGCGATCTCGACCTGCGGTCCGTTGACGCGTCCTTCGGGGACGTCGCCGACGCTCTGCGATCTGATCTGGACGCCGGAATTGAGGGCGGAGTCGACCTTGACGTCGAATGTCAGTTCAAAGTCGCCATAGAGTTCGTCGGTGCAGAGAAATGAATTGGGGCTGCCTTCAGAAGTTGTGCCGACGATGGCGTCGTCTTCGACGCGATACGTGGCCGTTCCGTTACGCTGCGTCCAGCCGTTAAGATTCTCGCCGTTGAAGAGGTCGACGAAACCGGGATCGGCAGCGGGGGCCGATGTAACGAGGGCGAACAGCAGCAGGGCGGCGGTGCGAGGCATGAGAGGCTCCTGGGTGCGAGCGGCGTTGCAGTTGAGTATCGACCGCGAGTGATTGTGCTCGTTTCGAGTTACAGAATATCGTGAAGGGAGTGGTAATGCACCGGTGGTGGGGACCGCTTTCTGACGGGCGCGGCCAGTGGAGCTTATGGTGGCATTCTGGTAAACGCGGCGGAAGCGCAGCACGACCACGGGCGATGACGGCCGACCCCGAAACAGTGACGCAGTCGACAACTCCGGAGCTTGAATCACTGTACCATTGGGAGAAACGCATAAACGTGCGCCAAAGTGATGAGCGCCTCCGCGATGAAGGCACGAACGGCTGGTCCCCTGCGAACCGAACTGACGATGAGGGCCACTAGGAAGTAGAACGGGCAGAGAAAAAAGGCGATCAGAGCGGGCGCAAAGAGAATCTGGCCATATGTGACAAGCCAGTCTGAAACTGCGTCGTTGATTAACAAACCACGATCTGCACGCGCAAAACATATCGTCAGCACGACCGCGGACAGATGCGCGACGATAATCCAGCGGAGGCGTCGGTTGCCTGTTCGAAATTCGTTGTCGAGGACTGACACCGGAACCGAACCTGTCTTCGTATGCCGTCCACCCGAGCAATTGGCAATTCGGTGAGCCGCTGTGTGTGCCGTCACCCGGGTGTTTCGTCCCCATTCTACGCGACGCGGTGGCTTCGTCTGTACCATTGTATTGGCGATGATGTGCCGCACCATTACTTTGACGTCGGACATGTTCGTCGCGATGATGCTCGCGCTGTCCCCGCATTTTGGATCGACGAATCATGCGCCTCGCGACTGTTCTGACGCCCCTCTCGGATGAGAATCTGCAGCTTGCGGCTCAATGTGGTGTGACCGACGTCGTGTCGCGGAATCCGGGGCCGCGGACGGCTGATCTGGTGGCGTTGCAGTCGCGAGTCGAGTCGTTCGGGATGAAGCTTTCGGTGCTGGAGGGTGATCTGCCGCTGGAGCGGATCAAGCTGGGGACCGACGATGGGATTGAGTTGACGGCGCTGAAGGATGTCGTGAAACGGATGGGGGACACGGGCGTCCCGATCCTGTGTTACAACTTCATGGCAGGGACCGACTGGGTGCGGACGCGGCTGGATGCGCCGGAGCGAGGCGGAGCGCTGGTGACGGCGTTTGATCTGAAGGAAGTGGAGCGGGCGGTCTCACTGGATGCGGAGCGGGGGGTGGTGCGGGAGGATGAGAAGATCACGCCGGAGATGTTGTGGACGAACCTGGAACGACTGCTGAACGAACTGGTCCCGGTGGCGGAGCAGGCCGGCGTGACGCTGGCGATGCATCCGGACGATCCGCCGCTGCCGGAGTTGCTGGGGAAGGCACGGATCATGAACTCGGTGGAGGGGTTTGAGCGACTGGTGCAGCTCGTCCCCAGCGAACAGAATGCGATCTGCTTTTGCCAGGGGACGTTTGCGGAGATGGGCGTCGACATTCCAGCGACGATCCGGCGGTTGGGGGCGCACATCAAGTATGTGCATTGCCGGGACGTGCGGGGGGGGCCGACCTGCTTCGCTGAGACGTTCCACGACAACGGCCCGACCGACATGGCGGCCGCGATGCGGGCTTACCGCGAGGTGGGGTTCGATGGGCCGATCCGTCCGGATCACGTGCCGCAACTGGTGGGGGAAGAGGACGGGGAACCGGGCTACACGATGCAGGGCCGGCTGTTTGCGTACGGATACCTGCGGGGGCTGATGGATGCGACTGCGGGCGCCGTGAGCGGGGCCTCCGGGAGCAAGTAAAGCGGTCGAGGGGCGCTTGACCGTGCATCCGTAACGCCCGTAGCATGCCCTGTGGGGAGAGTTTGCGCCGTGGGACTCTTCGCGGAAGACGATCCCACAGAACGGGCATTCTGAGCGTATTCTTCCAGTACCGGACTCCAGGGCGGGGCGTCGCACCGTTTTTTCCTGTTCAATCTCTTTTCGCCAGCGTGCATCGCTTCGCTGATCCGGGGTTCCGGCCGCTAATCGTCGTTCTCTTTTTCGTTTCTCCTGAGAGTAGCAGCATCCGTGGTGGACACATCGAAACCGACTGAAGATTCCGAACATCCAGAGTCCGAACAGGTCGAGCCGACGCCTCCCGCTGAATCGAAGACAGACACCGCAACCGAGCCGCCATCGGACGCCGCGACAAGTGCGGAATCGGAGGAGGGGTTGCCGGAATATGAGCCGCTGACGCCGGAACTCGTTGAAGACGAGGCGCTGCGGGGCGACTTCATGCTGCGCTGGGCAGCGGTGCTGCTGGCGGTGCTGATCGGATGCACGGAGATCACCCAGACGCTGACGCTGGTGCGAATCCGGACGGGGCAGTATCTCGCCAGTCATGGAATTCTGCCTCCCGCGCACGACGTCTTCTCCTATACCGCGAATGAGACGGCGTGGATCAATCTGTCGTGGCTGAACGACCTGGTGCAGGCGGGCCTGTACGGCGCCGGGGGAGACATCGCGTTGTCGGTGGCGACGGCGGTGCTGGCGGGAATTTCGTTCTGGCTGATCGTCCGCAGCGGGCGAAGGGGGGTCTCAACCTGGTGGGGATCGGTGTGCGCGGTGATCGCGCTGGTCGCGGTTTATCCGATTCTGCGCGCGGGGCCGGACGTCATAACGGTCGTCGGCCTCGCCGTGACGATGTTCCTGCTGGCGGCGAGTGAGAACAGGCCGGAGACGAAGTTGCTGTGGGCGTTGCCCGTCGTGTTCTTCTTCTGGAGCAATACGGACAGCCATGCGTTTGTCGGCTTGGCGATGCTGGCGGCGTACGTGGTGGGACGGACGCTGGACGGGAGCGACGACCTGCCGGCGAGTCCGGTGGGGCGTTTGTGGCTGGTAACGGTGGTTTCGTTGCTGGCGATGCTGGTGCATCCCTTCCACTGGCATGTGCTGGAGGCGCCGTTCGTGCTGCACACGGTAGAATATCCGGAGATGCTGGCCTACGCCGGGGTCGATTCGGAGGCGCGGCGGTTGTGGTTTCCGCTGACCGACCAGGACTACTGGTCGAACGTCGACGTATTTACGATTGCGGGGCTGCTTTCGGCGGCGGTCTCTCTGGCCGCGATGGTCCTCAACCGCGACCGGTTGCGGTGGAGCCATGCTCTGTTGTGGCTGGCGGCGAACGGCCTGGCGGTGGCGGCCGGTCGACAACTGGCGGCGGCCGCGGTTGTGAACGCGGTGCTGGCGGGACTGAACGGGCAGGACTGGTTTCGGGCGAACTTCCGGCAGGGCTATTCGGTGGAGACGGCGGAGTTGCTGTTTTCGCGGGGCGGCCGAGCGGTGACCGTGGTGGCGTTTTTCGCGATCGGTTACCTGGCGATCAGCGGGCGCCTGATGGGTCCGGAGGGCCGCCGGATCGGAGTCGGTTTCAGCCATCAGGTTGAGACGGAGATCGAGAGTCTCGAGCGTGTGGAATCGGACTCGCTGGACGATCGGCCTTTCAACTTCCGGGTGGAGCAGGGGGACATTCTGGTGTGGAACGGAGAGAAGCCGTTCGTCGACAGCCGGGTGTCTCTGTATGCGGCAGCCGAGCCGAAGTACGAGTCGGAGAGTGATTCGATTTCGGAGTTGCATCGGGAATTGCGTCCCGCGTTGCGACAGCCCAAATCCACGAGTCCGTCGTCGGGCCGGCCCGACCTGTGGCAGGAGGCGTTTCGCGAGTACGAGGTTTCGCGCGTCATTCCGGGTCTGGCGGGCAGCCGTCCCGATTACGAGACGTTCCTCGATCTGTTGCTGGACCCCGAGGGGCGGTGGCAGTTGTTTCGGGTGGATGCGGCCGCGGCCTCGTTCTATTGGCGGCAGCCTGGGGACGACCAGATTGAGGAATTTTTGTCGGAGCACGAACCGGTCGATTTCGTCCGGACCGCCTTCCCCGTTGACGCGGGGGAAACAGAGGGGGGGGACATCAGCGGTCTGGCGGTGTGGCCTCGGGAGCGGACCTGGTACGACGATCTATTCGTGCTGCAGAAGCGAAGGGTCTCGAACGACGCGCAGTTGGCGCGTCACTACAGCCAGTTGACGAACGAGTTGATCGCCCGCTTTCAGCAGTCGCTGCCGCTTGACCTGACTCTCGCACTGGCGGTTTTGACGGAACGGCACGCTCGCCGGGCGCTGGATTCGAATGCGAACTCCGAAGAGGCCTACACCGCGCTGGCGGACGCGTACCGGGCGCAGAGCGCGGTGCAGCAGGTGATCAGCGGAACCTTCGGCGGCGAGGCGCCGCAGCAACTGCTGGCACAGCAGGGGTTGTCGGCCTGGTATTTCGCGCTGACCTGCGATCCCGACAACGCGATCACCCATAACGCGCTGTATGAAGCGCACCTGGGGGCGCAGCAGTTGGACCTGGCCCTGTTCCATCTTGAGGAAGTGGAGCGGCTGACGGGGGGGCTGACGGTCTTTCCGCCGAACACGGAGTACGCCGAGGCTCAGACGGAGCGAAATCGCGCGGTGATGGATGAGTTGATTCCGCAGATCGAACAGCGACTTGCGGAAATCGACGGACTTCTGGCGGACGGCAACAGCCGAACGCAGGTTGCACAGTCGGCGCTTCGCAGCGGACTCCCCCGCTACGCGCTGCAGATTCTGGAAGAGGATCCTGTGCTGCGCGCCGAGGACGGATTCGCCCGAATGCTGTACGCGAACCTGCTGCTCACGAACGGCCGCACCGACGAATCCCGCGACGAATACCTGGCGATGTCGCCGATGATGGAGGGCCAGCCGGCGGCGATCGCGAATCAGTGGCGCCGCGAGACCGCGCGGGCCTGCGCCGCGACGGGGGATTTTCGCGGTGCGATCGACCTGTGGCAGGAAGAGCAGCAAACATTGACGGAAGCGCGGCTCAAGTCGGTGCTGGGGATGAGTCCCGCGCCTGGCCAGGTTCCCGCCATGGGATCGGTCCCGTTGTCGCACACTCCGACGGAATTGCTCGAGATCAGGCCGATTCTGCGGGCCGCGATCGCCGGGGATCTTCTGACGGCGTATCCCCCGCAGTTTTCATTGGCGCAGTTGCATCGCGCGTTGTGCCATCTGGAAATGGCCGAGACGGCCCGTTGCGTGGAACTGTTGCGAGAAATCCTGGAGTTCGATCCAGAGTCGAGTTTTCGCCCGCTGATTGCATTCTACCTGGGAACGCTGACTGGAGACCCGGTGGAACTTCAAAGCCCCAATCAGTCGCTGGAATTTCAGTTTCCTCCGCCTCCCCCGTCTGCGGAAACGATTTCAAACTGAGGGGAAGACGACTCTTGACCCCTGTCAGTTACACACAAGTCGGCTGGGGCCCGGCCCCAGGGGATTCTCGAACAGGACACAGATTTTCGCGGATTTGGCGGATCAGCACGGATTCTGCGGTGAATTTCTTCAAGGGGCGGCAGCGACGAGACCGCACCGATTCAAGCGTGAATATTCTGCACTCCACAGAAAGCAATCAGCGAAAATCAGTCCAATCCGTGGTCATCCGCGTTCCATTCGAATCTCTCGAAGAGTCACTCAATCAATGAACTGATTGGAGACCGGCTGAACAGGATTTGTATAGAAACGACAGCACTTGAATCTGGCAGGGACGGCGCGGACCATGACGCGGCAGGAATCTTCGGTTGTCGGCGGCAACTTGAATGCGGTGGGCACGTTGCTGGCGATCTTGGCAGCGGCGGCTGTGTGTGGCGGATGCCGCGGTCAGGCGACTCCCGAACAGCCTCCGGAGGAAATCTCCGCTGTTCGCGGCGTCCGGACCCACTTGACGATTCCGAAAGAACTGAGCTTCGAGGAACAGATCGCGATCCCTGTTTCAGAATGGGAGACGTCGACGGGGGGGACGTGCGCGGTCACGGAACTGGATTTCGCAGGGGAGGCGGGAGATTCTCCGCGTCTGCCGGGCGAGTGCACGATCGTCCTGGCGCCACTGTCGTCGCTGCCGGAACTGGTCGACGCGGGTTGGGTGGCTTCGATGACGCTCAATGACGATGCGCTCGACGCGCGGTGGGACGACGTGATGGAAGGGCTGAGAAACGGGATGTGTCGTCCGGGCGGGGAACCGGGGGTGCTTCCCGTGTCGTGTCCCGTGCTGGCATGTTACTACCGGTCTGACCTGCTGGAAGCGGCCGGGAAATCGCCGCCGGAAACGTGGGACGACTACCAGACTCTGCTGGAAACGCTGCCGGACTGGGCTCCTGAAATGGCCGCGGTGGAACCGTGGGGCGAGGAGTTTCGGGCGAGTCTGTTTCTGGCTCGAGCGGCCTCTTTGGCGCTGCATCCGGACAGTCTGTCGCTATACCTCGATATCCAGACGGGTGAGCCCTTGATTGCTTCGGAGGCATTCCTGCGGTCGCTCGCCGACATGCAGGCGGCATCGCCGTATCTCGATCAGGCCTCTCTGACGCTCGGCCCGGGCGAATGTTTGCGGGAGGTGACGGAGGGCCGCGCCGCGTTGGCGATCGGACTTCCGGCGAGTCCGACCCGCGATGTCCCGGACTCCACGGACGCCGGGGAGGGGACGGCCGGGGGGACGATCGGCGTCTGTCCGCTGCCCGGATCGCTGAGCGTCTTCAATCGAGAGACTGGGGAATGGAGCGATCTCTCGGCGGAGAGTGGACCTTATCGCGTGACCCTGGCGGGTTTCGAGGGATACGCGGTCTGCGTGCATGCCGGAGCGACGGAACCGCAGCAGCGAGCGTCCTGGAATCTGTGGGGAATGATTGAAGACGATCTGCAGACCAGTGGAGAACCGCCTGCCTGGTTGCCGGGAATCTGCCGCACCAGCCGGCTGGCGGGTGCACGGCGATCGCCCATGAGCGGTTTGCCGGCGAGCACGTGGCAGGCGCATCTGGAGGTGGCGGCGAAACAGTTGACGTCGACGCGAGTGGCGGCCGATCTTCCACTTCCGCAGCGGCAGCGATTTCGGGAACCACTAGGCGAACAGGTAACGCGCGCGCTGACGGAAGACGCCTCCCCGGAAGATGCGCTGCAGGCGGTCGGCGACGAGTGGATCGAGTTGATCGAAGAACTGGGGCGGCAACGGGTGCTGAACACTTACCGGGCCTGTCTGGGGCTCAGCCCGGTCAGCTTGCCATGATGAAGTGAGATGCAGAGGCAGGCTGCGTGCGCAACGGAGGGACGCGTATTGGGTGCGTTGATCTACCGGGCTTCGGGCGGGAGATCGGCGATCTCGGCCGTGCCGTTGCCGTTGGCAACAACGACGCGAGTTCCGTCCGGCGACCAGGCTGCGTAATTTCCGACGCGCCCCACTTCACCGCCGTAGACCTGCGCCCCGTCCGCCGGATTCCAGACGATGAGATTCCCGGCGTATCCGTACGAAAGGAGGCGGTTGCCGGCGGGGCTGAACGCGACGCTGTGGATGAAGTCGGAGTGACCGGTCATTGCTCGTTGTTCCTCGCCGGTCAGCAGATCGTAAATGCGCACGGTCCGATCGCTTCCGGCCGTGGCGAAGAGCGTTCCCTCGGGATTGATCGCGATGGAGTAGACGTTGCCGTCGCCCGCCGGCAGTTGTTTAAGCTGACGTCCGCCGGCGATATCCCACAGGCGGAGCGTGCTGTCGGCTCCGGCGGAGAGAGCGAGGGCGGCGTCGCCTGAAAGTGCGATGGCGTAGACCGGTCCCTGGTGGCCGTTCAACTGGGCCCGCTGTTGTCCGGTTTCGGCGTTCCAGACTCTGACGGTCTGGTCGGCGCTGCAGGAGACGATCGTTGTGCCGTCACCGTTGATCGCGACGCCGAAGACCGATCCGCCATGATTGAATTGCCGCACAGGGCCGGGCGTGGCATAGGTCCATTCGCTCAGACGGCCGTCGACGTCGGAGACGAACATCCGCCGGTTGTCCGAAGCGAAATGGAGGTCGGTCAGCTCGGAATCGGCCGCGATCGACTGGTGCCGGGCCAGTTCGACGCCCTGTTGGGCGGGAACCGGCGGCCCATAGACGGTGAGCGATTGCGCCGCGCAGACGCCGAGTTTCTGGTTGTCGGGGCTGTAAGCGAGGGCGGAGACGCTCTCGTTCCCCGGAAGTTCGAAGAGCGGCGCGCCGTTGCCGAAGTTGAAGACGCGGACAACGCCGTCGGCTCCACCGGCCGCGAGGCGGGAGTTGTCGGGGCGAATGACGATTGACAGTGATTCGGTTTCGGCTTCGATTTCACGAGCGAGTTGGCCGTTGGCGGAGTTCCAGACCGCAATGCGTCCGTCGGCTCCGCAGGTCGCGACCTGTGCGCCGCCGGTCTGCAGCTCAAGGTCGTGCACTGCTCCATCGTGTGCTGCGCCGGCCCAGACGGCACTGAGCATCCAGACGCGGGCCGACTTGTCCTCGCCGACCGAAGTGAGTGTGCGATTGTCGGAACCGAATCTGACTCCCGTGACCGCCGCTTCGTGCCCGGAGAAATACTGCAACTCATTGCCGGTGACGAGATCCCAGACGCGGACGGTGTCGTCGTCTCCGCCGGTGGCGAGCTTGGTCCCGTCAGGGCTGCAGTGCAGGGCGGCGATCGGCGCGCCGTGGTTGATCGTCATCAGTTCCGCTGCGTCGGCCGTGTTCCAGATGTGAACGACGCCGGCCGCTCCGGCTGCGATGACTTTCGTCGCATCGGGCGTGAGGGCGAGACAGGTGAGCGATTCTGCGGCTCCTTCAAACGACCGCGTGAGGCTGCCGTCGGCGAGATTCCAGAGATGGACGGCCCGGTCTTCTCCCACCGTCACCGCGAATTGGCCGTTGGCCGCGACGGCGCCACTCGTTGCAGGCCCCTCGTGTGCGTCGATCAGCATGGTCAGCGATGACGTGGTCAAGTAAGGGGTCGGCTCGGCTTCCGCCGTGAGAATGGTCGCGGCTTCGGCTCCGACGGCGATATCGACCGCCGTTGAAGTTGTGGAGTGCTGCTCGAGCAGGCGGAGAGTCCCGGCATCGTAAATCCGCAGGCGGTGCTGCTCGTCGCTGGCGGCGATCTTCGTGTTGTCGGGACTGTAGGCCAGGGACGTCACGGGGGAACCGGTTCCAACGACGGCGAGTTGCTCACCCTCCGGCAGGGACAGCAAGCGGAGGACGCCTTCCGCATCGACCGTGCAGAGATGTTCGCCGTCGGGAGAAACAGCGAAATCGGTGAGGGGTCGCTCTGATTTCTCAAAGGCAGGCTGCGGTCCGTCATCGGCCGACCAGAGCGTGAGATGCGGCGATGAACCGTCGATCGACGCGAACCCGAGGTCACCGGAGAGGACGCTGATCTGCGCGGCTGGATTCTCCGTCACTGCGATCAGTTCGGCCGACAGATCCCACACGCGGGCGGAGTTGTCGGCCGCACCGGAAACGAGCCGCCGGGCGTCCCGTGCGAAGGCCACGCTCGTTGCCGCGGCGGTGTGTCCGGTGAAGCGTTCGAGTTCGACGGACTTCTCGACGTGCCAGACTCTGACGGTCTGGTCGTCGCCGCATGTCGCGAGGAACTGTCCGTCGCCGCTGAAGCTGACGCTGCGAATTGGTTGCTCGGCTGGAAGGACTACCGGCGGCTTAATGGCGGGTCCACCCGGTTTGGTGAGCACCGCCGCGTCCCACACGCGAACGCCTCCTGCTCCCGCGGCGGCGGCGACGCGCTTGTGTTCGGCGGAGACCGACAGGCTCGTGACGGCGTCTGCCGCACCGGTGAGTGTTCTCAAGGACGCGCCGTCTGCCGTCGCCCATGTTCTGACAGTCTTGTCGGCCCCGCCGCTGATGAGATGCGTCCCATCTGCCGTGAACGCGACTGCCGTGACGGGGCCCTCGTGGCCGGTGAGGAGGGACTGCACGCGCGAGGGCTGGACGCGGATGACTCCATCGGTGGTTGCCAGCAGGACTGTGCGAGAGTCGGCACGAAAACCGGCCGCCGCATCAAACGGCACATCGGTGACGATTCGCTCGATCGGGATTCCGTCTTGATCCCACACGCGGACGCCGTCGGCCGAATTGCAGGCGATGCGTTCTCCGTCCGGTGAGACGGCGACGTGCGTGACGACGTCGGCTGCGCCGGCGAGGGTGGCCAGGAGTTGGCCGTCCGCGGCACTAAAGATCTTGCCGTTCTTGTCGGCACCTCCCGAGACGATCCGCAACTGATCGCCGGCTGTCATCACGTCGAACGAGTGGACCGCCGCCCCGTGGTTGATTGTTCGTACTGCGGCGCCGTCGGCAGGATTCCAGATCCGCAGAGTGCCGTCCATGGAACCGGAGATCAGTCGTTCCTTCGCCGTCTCCAAAGCTGTGACGGTGGTGCCGTGGCCGGCGATCTGGCGGACTTCCGCGCCGTCGGCGACCGTCCACTGCCGGATGACGTTTTCGGTTCCGGAGGACCAGGCGACATCGCCTTCTTCACTGAGAGCGACAGCGAGAACAGGGCCGGCATGATCGGCCAGCATGCCGATTTGAGCAAACTTCGGGTCGGCCAGATCCCAGACGCGGGCCGTCTTGTCGGCGCTGCCGGAGATGAGTCTGGAGTTGTTTCCGAAGGCGACGGCGGTGACCGGGGCCTCGTGTCCCAGCAGTGTGGCCAGAGTCTCGCCGGTTTTCGTATCCCGGATAACGAGAGCCGGGCGTTCGCCGACAGTCGTTCCGAGGACGATCCGCTTTCCATCGGGACTGACGCGGGCGGCGGTGATCGGGGAGGCTTCTCCGGGAAATTGCGTTCGCTCAACTCCCAACCGCCAGAGGCGAACGACGCCGTCGGCGTCCCCCGTGGCGGCGAGGTTGCGTTTCGCACTGACGGCGACTGCGGCAATCGGGCCGGCATGGCCGGGAAGGAGTTCGGAGGGCGCGCCGTCGGCCGCTTTCCAGAACCTGACGTTGCCGGCGTCGCCGGCGGCGGCGATGAGCGTGTCGTCTTCACTGAGGGAGACCGACTTGACGGGGCCCTCCTGGCCTTCAAGCGTGCGGACGGCCTGGCCGGTTTCTGCATCCCAAACGCGGACTGTGCCATCCGCGCCGCCGCTCACTGTCTGTTTCCCGTCGTTCGTCATGGCAACCGATTGCACCGGTTGTGGATGGCCTGTCAGAACGCGGGCGGCGGGCGGGGGAAGCATCCAACGCTTGAGCGTGCCGTCCTCCCCGGCGCTGTCGAGGTGATTCCCTTCCGGTGCATACGCGAGATGCAGGACCGGTGCGGCATGTCCGCCGTACGTGGCTTGCAGCGCCCCATCGGCCGGGTTGAAGAGCCGAATGACGCCGGCGGCGTCTCCCGTCGCCAGTTGTGTCCCGTCCCTGCGGAACTCCAGCGACCGGACCGGTTGCTCGAATCCCTGAAGCGCTCGGGTCGCCTGGCCGGCGGCGTTCCACACCCTGACTGTACGATCGTCCGATGCGGTCGCGAACATCTGCCCATCCGGGCTGGCGGCGACGGCGCGGATCGGCTGGGAGTGCCCCGCGAGCGGTTGCCGGGCGATGGGCAACTTCCAGAGCCTGAGCGTTCCGTCCTCGCCTGTGGTCGCGAGGCGGGCGTTGTCGGGAAGAAACGCAGCGGACCGCACCGGTCCGGTGTGACCGGCGACGGACAATCGGTCAGCGCCGTCATTGAGGTTCCAGAAGCGAACGGCTCCGGAGTCATCGCCGCTGGCGAGGAGAGCGTTGTTCGGGCTGACGGCGAGCACGCCGATCGAGGCTTCGTGGCCGGGGATTTCGCGGACCAACTCACCGGTGGTCGTGTTGAAGACGCGGATTGTCTTGTCGTCGCCGGCGACGACGCTCCATGGCTGGTTTGTGGGAGCGGTGACTGTGCGCAGCACGCCGGATTCGCCGGCCAGTTCTTTCGCCGGTGCGATCGGAAGCTGCCACAGCTTGAGGCGGCCGTCGGCGCCGGCGGTGAGGAATTGCTGATTATTGGGATGAAAGGCGATCGCGCTGACCGGACCTGTGTGGGCGCCGAGTGTGCCCTGCGGTCCTTCCAGAAACGGGCTCCAGATGAGCACGGTTCCCTGTTCGTCTCCGGTGGCGAAGAGGGCATTGTCGCTGCGCATGGCGGCTGCCGAGACGGACACTTCGTGACCGGGCGCGGACTGAGCCTGCTCATCACTCGACCAGGGACCAAAGCGGACGGCCTTGTCCGCGCCGACCGAGAGGAAACTGGTTGAATCGCCGCTGAGCGCGAACGTGGAGAGCGTTCCCTCGTGGAGGACCAGTTGTTTCTGGGGACGTGATTGGGGGAGATCCCAGAGTCGGAGCGTGTTGTCCTGAGCGCCGGTGACAAGCAGTCGTCCGTCGGCGCTGATCGAGAGACAGGAGATGGGGGCGGTGTGCGCTTCGAACGTCTTGATTACTTCGCCTGTCTCGGCGTCCCAGAGAATCGCGGTGTGGTCGGAACTGACCGTGACGACCTGCTCGCCGTCGGGCGTGAAGCTGGCCATGTTGACGGCGGATTCGTGCCCTTCAAGGACGAGGGGCTCGGCCGCTTCATCCTGAGCATCGGAAGGGGCTGAGGTGAGCGCGAGCAGCGCCAAGAGAGCGAAAAACACGAGCGCGTTCTGTTTGCGCTGGAATGCGAGCATTGCTTTGATCTCCGATCGCGGATTCCGACTCCTCCAGCTGACGGAAATCGTATCAGAACTGTCTGATGCGTTGCAGCAAGGCGATCGGTGCGCAAGAGTCCAGTAGGGCCGGCTGTGCCGGCCGGAATCGACAAAGCAATAGTCGTCGGCCGGCACAGCCGACCTACTTGCTGAGTTCCACGCAAGACGATCAGCGAGAATCCGTTCAATCCGCGTCATCCGCGGCCCATTCGTCGGTCCCTCGACATCGTCTACTCGTTGGGCTCACTCGAGGGGCCTGCCGACTGGCCGGCACAGCCGGCCCTGCTTGCTACGCAATGATGTCGGTCACCACATGTCCAAAGCCAAGTAGGGCCGGCTGTGCCGGCCGGAATCGATATAGCGATAGTCTTGAAGGCGTGGTGTCGCGCCGTGTCAAGGCTTGCCGAAGTCAAAAAAACCTGGCTATGATGTAAGATCGATGCCAACTCCGAAAACAAGTGAGGAGTCAGAAATGGGCCAGTCCAACGACAGTTCCGCACATTGGTGGGAGCTGGATGTGGATGGCCCTGTGACATTGACGCTCATTTCATCAATCAGCTTGACGGTCGTGCTCGTCGGGCTGGGTTTCTTCGTTGGCGGTTTCGCCGGTGCAGCGGTTGCCGCCCCGATTGGGTTCTTCGTCGGGGCTGCTCTCGCGCTGCGGACCAGCAATCACAGCACGATGAAATCGTCGTCTTGTTTTGTCGACAGAATACTCGGACGAATCGGAATAGTGGTCTTCATTTACGCCAGCCCGCTTTGGATCTGGATGGCGGTGCGATATGGATTGGGCATTGTCATAGTCGTTCTTGGCGGTCTCACCGCATTCCTATGGTTCTTCATCGCCGGTACCGTTGCGGTCGTAGTGGCGCTTCGGCATATCGCCGCGTATCGTGCGGCGTGAGCCAAGTAGGGCCGGCTGTGCCGGCCGGAATCGACCAACCGTCAGTCGGCGGCCGGCACAGCCGGCCCTACTTGTTATGCGATGATGTCCGTCACCACATGTCCAAAGACGTCCGTCAGCCGCATATCCCGGCCGGAGAAGCGAACGGTCAGGCGCTCGTGGTCAATCCCGAGCAGGTGCAACATCGTGGCATGCAGGTCGTGCATCTCGAGTTTGTTCTCGATGGCGTGATAGCCGTACTCGTCAGTCGCGCCGTAGGCCAAGCCGCCCTTGACTCCGCCGCCGGCCATCCAGACGGTGTAGCCGAACGGGTTGTGGTCGCGGCCGTCGGTCCCCTGTGCGAAGGGCGTTCTGCCGAATTCGCCGGCCCAGATGATGAGCGTTTCATCCAGGAGTCCGCGGGCCTTGAGATCGCTGATCAGCGCGGCGATCGGCTGATCGACGGAACGGGCGTTCTTTTCGTGGCCGTCGCGGAGACCTGAGTGCTGATCCCAGCGGTCTCCGTTGCCGCCGGGGCAGGTGAGTTGAATGAAGCGGACGCCGCGCTCGACCAACCGGCGGGCGACGAGGCAGGCGTGGCCGAAGGTCTGTGTGCCGGGCCATTCGTGGTTGAGGCCGTACATCTGCTGGGTGGCGGGCGTTTCCTGCGCGATGTCCATCAGGTCGGGGACGGCGGTCTGCATGCGGAACGCAAGTTCGTAGTTGGCGATCGCCGATTCAAGCGCGTCCTGTTTTCCGGCCCGTTCGATGACGCTCTCGTCCAGGCGTCGCATCAACTCCAATTTGCGGAGTTGGGCCGCATCGGTCGGTTCCAGCCGGGTGACATCGGCGACGGGCGTGGCGCCCTTCTTGAAGACGGAGCCTTGATAGGTGGCGGGCAGAAATCCGCTGCCGAAACACTCCAGGCCGCCGGGGGGGATGAGTCCGCCGTTGAGGACGATGTAGCCGGGCAGGTTCTGGCATTCGGAACCGAGTCCGTATGCGCACCAGGCGCCCATACTGGGCCGCCCCTGCAAGCCGTGGCCCGTGTGCAGGAAGTAATTGGCGTTGGTGTGCTCGGGGAACTCGGAGGTCATCGAGCGAATGACGCAAAGTTCGTCGGCGCATTCCCTGACGTGCGGAAACAGGTCGCTCACCGGCAGGCCGCATTCCCCGCCGGGACGGAACTGCCACGGGGAGCCGAGCGAATTGCCGATGTTATCGAACTGCGTAGGCTGGATCTCCATTTTGAATGGCTCGCCGTTCTCCGCCTGCAGCGCGGGTTTCGGGTCGAACGTATCGACCTGTGAGGGACCACCGTCCATGTACAGAAAGATGACGTGCTTCGCCCGCGGCTCATGATGCGGCTCCTTGAGCGCAAAGGGCGCTTTGCCGGGCGCAGCGAGCGAACCGTCAGCCAGCAGCGCGCTAAGCGCGGCGGCGCCGAATCCGCTGCCTGTCTGCCTGAGCAGTTGGCGGCGATTGAGGGGGCGGGGGAGGTAGCGGTTGCAATGCATGGTCATTTCTCAAAGCGACGAAGGATCATCGAAAGCGGCTCGAACTCGCTGCCGCACCTCCGATAGACGTCTTGATGCTTCATCCGTTTCCAGGATTCGATCCATCTCCGAGAGATTGTCTTCTACGTAGTTCCAGTCAATCTCGGGGTCGGACCGCGCAATGATGCCTTCAAGGTCCGTCTCGTCCTGTGGACGAGGAGCAAGCGCCTTCAGCACGACAAGATCTTCCAACGAGGCGGTATGAAGCATCTGTCCGGGGGCGAATTCAAAGTCAGAAGCCCTTTCCATCAGCTTTTCCTCGTAGGGAAGCCAGGCGAACGTGACATCGAGGGGCACTCCGTTTTCAGCATCGAGCAGGAGCACTCGCGCCTCCAATGCAAAGCGGGCTGCGCCGGGCTCGCGCTCCGCGAACCTTGACGTCAGTTTATCAATGTAGTCCTGCTCGCCTCCCAAACCGGTCAACAACGCAACATCAACGTCCCTGGTTGCTCGCGGCTCGCCCCAGCGCAATACTGCGAGTCCTCCGATGATGCAGAATCTCCACTGCTCTTGTTGGCAGAATTCCTGAATCTTGATCGCCGCCTCGATCACCGGAGTCATCATCTTGCTCGGCTGATGCGCTGTTGCCAGTCAACGAGTCCGCTGGCCCGACGCTTGGAACCATGGCGGTGCGCCAGATCAAGGAGTTCTTCGATACTGTCACGATTCTCATCGTGAGAGAATGCGCGAAGACTTCGCCAACGCATGTGCTGCGCAGTCTCGTATCCCGCGCGCTGCCGCCGGAGCATGTCTCGTGTGTTGGTCAATGAGGATTCGATTCGTCTCGTCGACATAATCTCAGGTCCATCCGATCTGTTGCACGCTCACAACGTCGCTTTGAGCGAGTGGCACGCCCAGTGCGGCGCCGAATCCGCTGCCTGTTTGCTGCAGGAGTTGACGGCGATTGAGCGGTCGCGGGAGGTAGCGGTCGCAGTGCATGGGATCTGGTCACACTTTCGCGTCAGATGGACCTCGACGGGTGCCAAGGGCATCTTGCTCGTGCATTTGGTTCGCACTGGCGAGACGCCAGTGGCACTCGATTCGTTGACAATCGTCATTCATCTCGCGTCCGCAGCAGCGCACGATACCACTCCACCATCCCACACTCTCGTTTCGCCGGCTTGCTGCTCCGCAGGACATCGGACATGAAACGATCAAAGGCGATCTTCTCTTCCGTTGTCGGTTCCCGCCACGGCTGGCGGAGACGGTCGAGTTCCATCTGCTCGTACGCTTCTCGCTGACGCTGGAGGACGTCGCGGATTTCTTCGCGGGTGAGTTCGCGTTGATTGGTCGACATGATGCTTCTCAAGTTGCGTCACTGCACAAACACGAATTCCTTGACGTTCACGAGCACGTGGCAGTAGTCAGCCCAGACGCGGGGGTCGCTGGTATTCGTATTGTACTCGTCGGCCTGAGATTTGACGAAAAGTTCGCCGGCCGTCAGTTGTTCTTCAGTGGGGGAGCGAGAGAAGGCCGACTCGTACAGGCGGGTGACGCGTTCGGCGTCGGATCCATCGGGCATCTCGGCGAGCAGCCGGTCGGCCCAGACACGGGATTGTTCGACGATGAACGGGTTGTTCATCAGCGCCAGCGCCTGGGCGGGAACGTTGGAGACGCTGCGGCGGCCGATCGTGGTGTGCGGGTTGGGGAAGTCGAACGCCTGATAGAACGGATCGGGAAAGTTGCGGCGGACGGACGTGTAAAGACTCCGGCGGCCCCGACCGTCGACCGGGCCCGACTCGCCCGGACGTCCGCGGCCTTCCATGAAGGGGGTGAGATGGACCGGAACGCTCCTGCCGTAGAGTTGTTCGTCCAGCCGGCCGGAGACGGTGAGGACCTGATCGCGGATGATCTCGCCTTCGAGGCGTTTGATGTTCATGCGGTGGAGGAGGATGTTGTTCGGGTCGAGGGTCGAGGGTCGACGGTCGAGGGAGACGGTGGAGTCGTCGCTGTCATCGATTGCGCTTTGCATGCGGTAGGCGGAGGAAAGCAGGATGAGCCGGTGGACGTGCTTGAGGGACCAGTCGCCCCCGACCAGTTCGCCGGCGAGCCAGTCGAGCAGTTCCGGGTGCGACGGCAATTGTCCCATGTGGCCGAAGTCATCGGGGGTGGAAACGATGCCGCGGCCGAAGTAGTGCTGCCAGATGCGGTTGACGATGACGCGCGGGAGGATGGGCGTTTGCTGGGGGTCGACCATCTGGAGGGCAAGTTCGAGACGGCCGCTGCCGGGGTCGGCTGATGGCTGGTGGCTGGTGGCGGATGGCTCGATATCGGCGGGGCCGTGGCCGTTGAAGACTTCGAGGAAGCGGCGGGGGACGGTTTCGCCTCGTTTTTTCCAGGCCCCGCGGATGAAGACGTATTCGTCCTCGCCGGAGCCGTCGAGCATCGCGGGGGTCGTGTGTGAGACGGGACGGATCTGCGAAACCAGTTCGCGTCGGCGCTCGATGAAGGGCGTAGAGGCTTCGGACAGTCGCTGTCTGGCTGCTTCGGTCTCCAGGCCGAACAACTGCGGGTGGTCAATCATGAACTGAAACCACAACGCAACGATCGGACCGAATTCCGATGCGGGGGCGACAACGTCAAAGTCTTTCAGATAGACCGCGGCCCTGAAGAGTGTTCGCGACGAATCCGGCGTAACGACCTCGACGGCCTCCGGAGGCGGAGGCGTGTCAGACTGCACGATCGCCTTGATTCGCAGCGGCGCATCGCCGCTCGGCACAAACTCGACGTGTGCGCGATGCCCCCGATATCGGGTCACGTCATGTTCGATCCAGCGCCACTCCTCGAGGGTCGGATGCTGCTTGGTCAGAGAAGCGTGCAGCGGACCGTTAATGACGATGTGCGAATCAACTGCAACGTACGTATTACATCCGCCATACACCAACGCCCAGATTCGTCCCTTCGTGATATCGAACGTCGGCGTCCTGAGCAGGCGGCCACCCCTCTGCCAGCCTTGAATCCTGCCTACGTCGTCCCGCGAATCTGCCGTCGGTTGTAATACATCCCAAGTCGGATCACGCTCTGCCGCGGAATCAGGGAAGATGCGATCGATGGGGCGACTCGGATCGTCGGAGAGACGGATATCCCCCAACTCTGCTCCGCGGATCCCGAAAACCACACCATCCGCCAAATCGAGGCTCTGCCCCTCGAAGTACGTTGCGATCTCATCTGCGTTGTCGATCCAACGGTCTGCTGCGATTGACGCAGCCGCTTCCTCTTCCGCCATCAAGTCTCTGACCGCCTCTTCCGCTATAAAATTCCTGACCGCCTCCTCGCCGCCTTGCACGGCTTGCACCGGTTCCGACAACCAGGCCAACATCGGGTCGTGCTGATACCGTTCCGGGGTCATTAGAAATGCGACCCAAGCCAGGACACGGTCGCCGTCCAGTTCATCCTTTTGGGCGAGTTCCCGAACCTGCTTTTGGAATTCGTCAGTGAGTTGCGCCGGCTCCACCAGTGAATGGCCATCAGTCGGCTGATTCGTGAAGACGATTTGATCGACTCCGATGTTGCCCCAGCCTCCGCGTTCATTGTCTACGACCTGGATGCGGGCGGTTTCGCCGCGGTGCTCCGTGACGTCCCAGACGAAGGGTGCCATTTCGTTGTTGTTCTTACCGGTCGCCGAGAGGACCGGTTGTCCGTCAATCAACAGGTTGACGCAGGTCTTGCCGGCGTGGGAACCACCGCCGACCAACAGCCGGATGAAGTTGCGTTCAATCGTGAACTCGGGGGAGGTCAGCGTGCCGACGTGGTTGTCACCTTGACCGCCGGCGCGCTTCTGGTGCGAGTTCACGAAGAACTTCCCTTCGGCCTTTACGTCGCCCAGGTAGCCGGCGATTGTTTCCTGCGTTTGCGGGCTGTCCCCGAAGGCGTCGCCGGTCGCTTCCCAGCCGTCATACGTGCCGCTCTCGAAGTCCTCGAACACGATCTGCTTTGACTCAGGCTTGAGTTCCGGACCTAGCTCGATCGCCGTCAACGACACTTGCAAGTACTTGTCGAACTTCTCAGTGACGGGGGTGGCGGCTTCTCGATAGGCCTGCAGCAAATGCGGCAGAGCGGAGCGACGGAGTTCTTCCAGTTCCTCCGCGATCCGGCGGTTGTGCTCCATCGTTTCGAAGCGGGCCTGGCGGTAGGAGGAACTTTGCAGGTAGCCTTGCAGTGCGTAGTAGTCCTTCTGCGTGATCGGGTCGAACTTGTGGTCGTGGCAGCGGGCGCAGGCGACGGTGAGACCGAGGAAGGTCTTGGCGTAGACGTCAATCATGTTCTCGAAGCGATCGGCTTCCTCCTGGCGGATGTCAACGGGGGAGTGGACCCACTCGCCGAAGAACCAGAACCCGGTCGCGACAATCGACTCATTCGCGCCGGTTTGCGGATGCAACCTCAACGGATAGCCCACGCCCACGGGTTGCAACCCGTGGGCTTCCCTCGCCAATTCCTCCGCACTCTTCAACAAGTCTCCCGCGACGTGCTCGACGACGAACCGGTCGTAGGGGACGTCGTCGTTGAGGGCCCGGATGACGTAGTCGCGGTAGTGCCACGGGTTGGCGACGTCGTAGTCGAACTCGTGTCCGCGAGACTCGGCATAGCGCACCAGATCGAGCCAGTGGCGTCCCCAGCGTTCACCGTAGTGGGGTGAGGCAAGCAACCGGTCGACGACTGTTTGGAAAGCAGCGGGGGAATCGTCTTCCACAAACGCCTGGACCTCCTCCGGAGTCGGTGGCAGGCCGATAACGTCCAGAGAGGCGCGGCGGATCCACGTGCGGCGATCGGTTTCGGCCGCCGGCTTGAGACCGGCTTCTTCCAGACGGGCCAGTAGAAAGCGGTCGACGGGAGTGCGCGGCCAGTCCGCGTCCTGCGTTTGCGGAGGCAACGGATGGCTCAACGGTTGGAACGACCAATACTCGGCGCGCTCTTCCAGGTTGAATTCGTCGCCGGCGGATTCGATGGCTTCTTCGTCAGGCCAGGGCGCGCCGATCTCGACCCACTTGGTGAGGGTTGCGATCAGTTCGTCCGGAAGCTTGCCGTCGGGCGGCATCTGATAACCGTCGGGGTCGTAGCTGATCGCGAGGATGAGTTCGCTTTCGTCGGGCTTACCGGGTGCGATCGCCGGGCCGGTGTCGCCGCCCTTGAGAATGCTGGAGCGGGCATCGAGCCGGAGGCCGCCTTCCTGCTCGTCGGGTCCGTGACACTTGTGGCAGTGCTCGACAAAGATCGGGCGGACCTCTTTTTCAAAAAACTCGAGTTGTTCCGCAGAGAATTGCGGCTGATCCTCGGCGGCGGGAAGAGTTTCCCCGCTCCCAAGAAACAGGCAGATCGCGACTGAAGCTCGTCGTATCGAAATTTGCACGGCAGGATTCGTCCCCAGGCAAGACATCAGTGAATCCTGATTGTAATGGGCGGGGAAGGCGGCGGACAATTGGAGGATCGCGTCGGTTGTCTTTCGCGACAGGGACCGCTTCCTGACGGGCGCGGTTAGTTCGGCTGCTGGTGCGATCGAGGGTGCTCATTGTTGAACGTGGCGCGTATGATTTGAATGAAGGAAAGCAAACCAGGAAAAGACGTGGCCTCGACTCAGACACAACTCGATTCCGGCAGCTCGAACGGTCGCGATGCGCGAACGGCGCGGTTTCTCGTCGAGGGGATGCACTGCGCCGGATGCGTGAATCGTGTCGAAGGTGCGCTGACGGCGCTGCCGGACGTGCGTTCGGCGACCGTGAATCTCGCCACCGGGGAAGCGCGGATCGAATCGGCGGACCATCTCCCTAGCAGCGAACAGATTCGCGGCGCGCTGGACGGGATTGGATTCGGCTACCGGGCTGTGCCGGAGACGGCCGACGAGGAGGCCGATTCGGCGCAGCGCGATGCCTCGGCAGCGCGACTGCAACTGATTCGGCTGGCGGTCGCCGTTCCGCTGGCGGTCGCCGTCATGTCGTTGCACATGAGCGGGTTGCACGGCGGAGTGTGGCGGTGGGTGCAAATCGCGCTGGCGACTCCCGTCGTGTTCTTTTGCGGATGGTCGTTCTTTGCGGGGGCAGCGAAGACGCTCCGCCGCGGCGTCGCCGATATGAATACGCTGATTGCAGTCGGCAGCGGCGTGGCCTGGGCCGTGAGCCTGCTGGCGACTGTCGCGCCGTCGATCTGGCCCGAGCATCCGCCGGTGCACTATGACGCGGCGGCAATGATCGTCGCGTTCATTCTGATCGGGCGGGTGCTGGAGGAACGCGCCAAGGGGCGGGCCTCGGCTGCGATCGACAGCCTGCTCGAGCTTCAGCCGAATACGGCAGTCGTCATCCGCGACGGGAGCGAGACCGAAGTTCCGGTCGGCGAGGTTGAGTTGGACGAGACGGTCATCGTGCGGCCGGGCCAGCGAATCCCGGTCGACGGCCGCGTCGTCGAGGGTGAGTCGGCGGTGGACGAGTCGATGCTCACCGGCGAGTCGATGCCGGTCAATAAGGAGAACGGAGACGAAGTCGCCGCCGGGACGGTCAACCAGTCGGGCCGCCTCAAACTGGCGACCGTGCGAATCGGCGATGATACGGCGCTCAGCCGGATTGTCGGGCTGGTTCGAGACGCGCAGGGTACGAAAGCACCGATCGCACGACTGGCAGACCGGATTGCGGCGTGGTTTGTGCCGGCCGTGATCGGGATCGCGCTGGTGACGTTCTTCATCTGGCTGTGGCTCGGTCCTTTCGAGATGGCGCTGCTGGCCGCCGTGAGTGTGTTGATTATCGCCTGCCCGTGTGCGCTGGGTCTGGCGACGCCGACGGCGGTGATGGTCGCCATGGGAAAGGGGGCCGAACTCGGCCTGCTCATCCGCGACGGCTCGGCACTCGAAACGGCAGCGCATCTGGACACGGTGGTGTTTGACAAGACGGGAACTCTCACCGAAGGGCGGCCCGTTGTAACGGATGTTTTCCCAGCAAACGGAGCGAGCGGGGCTGACGTTCTGCAGACCGCAGCCGCGGTGGAGCAGCATTCGGAGCATCCGATCGCACGCGCGATCGTCGAAGCGGTTGAGAATTTCTCCAACTGGAAGACACGGCAGACGTCCGGTTTTGAAAACAGAGCAGGGCAGGGCGCATCTGCGACGGTTGACGGTCAGCGCGTGCTGGTCGGCAATGCAAAGTATCTGACAGAGGAGGGAGTCGAGTCGGTCGACTCCGTCGTTACGACGGATGATGTGGCACGGGCCGGCAAGACGGCGGTCTACGTCGCGCGCGACGGGCAGGTGATGGGCGCGATCGCCGTGGCGGACACTCTCAAGGCGACGGCGCGGGAGGCGGTTGATCTGCTGCGTGAGGCTGGCCTCAGAGTCACTTTATTGACAGGCGACCGCGAGCCGACGGCGCGGGCGATTGCGGAGGAACTCGGCATCGACGACGTGCTTGCGGAGGTGCTGCCGGAAGGGAAGTCTCAAGCGATCGCGAAGGTTCAGTCAGAAGATCGCAAGGTCGCCATGGTGGGGGACGGCGTGAACGACGCCCCCGCACTCGTGCAGGCCGACGTCGGTATCGCGATCGGATCGGGAACCGACGTTGCAATTGAAGCGGCCGACATGACGCTCGTATCAGGCGACCCGGTGGGGGTGGCGAAGGCGGTGGCGCTCTCGCGACAGGCGCTGCGGATCGTCAAGCAGAACCTGTTTTTCGCTTTTGTCTACAACGTGATTGGGATTCCGCTGGCGGCGGGAGTGCTCTATCCGATGACGGGCTGGCTCGTGCCGCCGATGTTTGCGGCGGCCGCGATGGCGCTCAGCAGCGTGAGCGTGGTGACGAACAGTCTGCGGTTGCGCCGATTCGAGCCGGCGACAGGCTTCTCGCAGAGCGAGTGATTCACGAGAATCCAGATCGGAATTCGGTTGCTTAACTTTGTTCCAGGAAGTTGTTGCAGGTGAGTCACGTTTCAGCAACCAGCGAGGACGGGTTCCAGCTTTCGAGCGGCAGCTCGTATGGGCCGAGGCCTTGCCTCGTCCGATTTCCTTTCTCCGCCGAATGGATGGCAATGAATCAACGACCAAGACGACTGACTGCGCTCGCGCTCTGCTGCGCACTCTGGATCACTTCAGGATGTTCCGGACCCGCCGCTGACGAGCAGGCCGGGCCGCAGCAGGGAGAATCGCTCTCCACCCCCGCCGCGCCGCGGGATGCGACTGCGAACGAAGCCGTTGCCGAGGCAGCAGATTCGAAGAGCAACGACGATTCTTCCGAAGCCGCGGCGCCGTATCACAATCCGCTCAGCGCAGAGGAAATCGCCGAGGGTTGGATCAGTCTGTTCGACGGGCACACGCTCTTCGGGTGGGAAGCCAACAACGATGAAGTCAACTGGCGCGTTGCGGACGGTGCGATCACGGCGGATGAAGGGCCGGCCGGCCTGTTGAATACGACTTCGCCGTTTGCCGATTTCGAACTGGTGTGCGAGTTTCGAATGGAGGCGGGGGGAAACAGCGGCGTCTTCCTGCGGACGGTGGCCCATCCCACGGATCCGAGCACCGATTGCTACGAACTCAACATCGCCGACGAGCATCCCGACGGGTTCACCACCGGAGCGATTGTGGCGCATGCGAAGACCGATGAGCCGATTGCCGGTTCGGGGGACTGGAAGACGTTTCGCATCCGGGCGGAAGGGAATCACATCGTCGTGGAACTCGATGGAACGGAAGTGCTTGACTATACCGACGACTCTGCAGCCCGCGCGGCCGGACGGATCGGACTGCAGAAGAACGAGGGGCGGATCGAGTTCCGCAAAGTCATCGTGCGGCCGCTTGGCCTGACGGACCTGTTCAACGGTGAAGACCTGACCGGCTGGCGCGTTGTGCCGGGATCGAAAAGCGAGTTCACTGTCGAAGACGGGGTGATCCGCGTCGTGGACGGTGCGGGATTCCTGGAAACGGAGCAGACGTTCGGCGATTTCATCTTTCAGGCCGAAGCGATCACGCACGGCGACGCGCTCAACAGCGGCTACTTTTTCCGCGCCCTGGAGGGAACCGAGAACGCTCCCTCGCATGGGTACGAGGTCCAGATCCATAACGGATACCTGAACAACGACCGCACGCAGCCGGCCAACGCCGGGACGGGGGCGATCTTTCGAAGAAACGAGGCCCGGCGGGTTGTGTCCAACGACCACGAGTGGTTCACCACGACCCTGATCGCAGCCGGGAATCACATTGCGGTCTGGGTCGACGGCTACCAGGTGACCGACTGGAACGACGAGCGCGAACCGGACGAGAATCCCCGCCAAGGACGGCGCGACGAGGCGGGCCACATCAGCCTGCAGGGGCACGATCCGACGACCGATCTGTCGTTTCGCAACCTGCGGGCGGTGGAGTTGCCGGAGAGTGCCGTGAGCGCGGAGTAGCACCCTCTTACTTCTGCCGTTCCCCGATCCAGCCTTTGCGTCGGAAGAAGAGGAGCATGCCGCCGGCCGTGAGGGCCATGACGATCAGCGCGGCGGGGTAGCCGAAGCGCGACTTGAGTTCCGGCATGTTCCACGTGGAGGCGCTGGGGTCGAAATTCATCCCGTACAGACCGGCGATGAAGCTGAGCGGAATGAAGATGCTGGCCATGATGGTCAGAACCTTCATCACGTCGTTCTGGCGGATGTTGATCTGCGAGAAGTGCAGGTCGCGCAGGTCCGCACAGAGTTCGCGGCAGGTGTCGGAGACGTCAATGATCTGCACGGTGTGATCGTAACAGTCGCGGAGGTAGATGTGCGTCTCGGGCGTGATGATCGGCACGTCCTCGCGGAGCAGGGTGTTGATGGCGTCCCGCTGCCGCCAGGCGGCCCGGCGGACGATCATCAGGGCGCTGCGGAGCTGATGGAGCCGGTGGATGGTTGCACGTCCCGGCTGACGTTCGAGTCGGTCCTCCAGCGCGTCGAGTTCGACTCCGAAGTACTCAAGGACGGGAAAATATCCATCGATGATGGCGTCGAGCAGGGCGTACGCGAGGTAATCCGCACCGCGGACGCGGACGTTGCCGCGGGCCTTGCGGATGCGTTCGCGGACCGACTCCAGGCAGTCGCCGCGCCGTTCCTGAAAGGTGACAACGTAGTTCTCGCCCACGATGAGGCTGATCTGTTCCGCATCGAGTTCGCGGGGCGCCTCTTCGTTCTCGCCCTCGACGAGGGACATCATGCGGGCCACGATAAACAACTGGCCGTCGTAGACTTCGACTTTCGCCCGCTGGTGCACGTTGACGATGTCTTCCAGCGCCAGTTGATGGATGTGGAACAGTTCCCCGATCTGTTTGATGACCTTCGCATCGCCGAGGCCGACGACGTCGACCCAGGTCACCGCGTGCAAACCGACGACGTCCCGCACCTGGTCGACGGAGACCGACTTCAACTCCTTGAACTGGTCTTCGCCGTAATCGAAGACCCGAATCTCCGGCGCGGGCGACTCGGGATCGGGAAAGACGGCTCCGGGAGCCGTGCCCGGCTTGGTCCGGCGGCGGAAAGGCCGCCGCACGCGCTTGATGATCGGAGTGAACGGCTGATGCATGGGAGGGCCTCACCATTCGCCGACGTTTGCGAGCGCCTGATTGCCGGCATTTCCCTGCGAGATGCAACCGGGCAGCGCCGACGCTTCCGCGACATGGATCCCGTCTTCATCCTGCTCGATCAGTACGCGGTATCGCATCGGCAATCCTTCCACAGACAGCGGCGAAATCCTTCGGGGAATTACAGTCCGTGCCGGGGGGGATGTCAAACTGGATGGTCGAGAGTCGAGCGACGAGAGTCGAGCGCGGAGTGCCAAGGGGCAGGAGTGTTTGACATGTTCAGCGGTGGCGTTGGGTGAACGCGCGGCGAGCGGGCTGACGGGAGGTTGGCCCGGTGAGTAGAATGGCGGCATGTCCGAGTTCCTTCAGATCAGTCCTCGCATCACCGTGCTGCCGGTGATTCACGGCAGCGGGGATTTTGCTGTCGAGGTGCGGCGGTTGATGCTCTCGCGGGAGTTTGACTGTCTGGCGGTGCCGTTGCCGGCGTCGTTTCAGGCGGATGTGGAACGGGCGGTGGGGCATCTGCCGGGGATCACGCTGGTGCTGCAGGAGGAACTGCCGAACTACCGGGTGAGCGACTGGTCGCCTGAGAGTGAACAGCGGGATGACGGGGGAGACGAGCGGACGTACAGTTACGTGCCGATCGATCCGTGCCAACCGGTGATTGCAGCGTTGCGGTTCGCGCTGCAGGAGCGGATGCCGCGGGCGTTTATCGATCTGGAAGTGGAACAGTACCAGCCTTTGGGGGCGGTGCTGCCGGACCCTTACGCGCTGAAGGAAGTGTCATCCGAAACGTTTGCGGCGGCGGTGTTGCCGATGATTCCACGGCTTCCGGCCGGTCAGCCGCTGGAGCGGGCGGTGGTGATGGCGCGGCGGCTGCGCGACCTGGAAGAGCGGTATCAGTCGATTCTCTTCGTCTGTTCGCTGACCGACTGGCCGTGGATTCGGGAGGCGTACACCGAGCGGCATGAGCCTTCACTGGGCGACTCGGTTGTCGAAGACACGGCGCTGTATCGTCCCGATCCGAACACGCTGGTGTTCCTGCTGGGGGAGTTGCCGTATATCACCGGGCTGTATGAGCGGGCCCGGTCGCAACTCGACGACGACGAGAACCTGTCGATCGACGGCGTGAAAGAGATGCTGCTGGCGACGCGCGAACGGTACGAGGCCGAACTGAAGTCGCGCGCGCGGAAGATCACGCCGCATCTGCTGTCGACCTGTTTGAAGTACATCCGCAACCTGTCACTCGTCGAGCGGAGGTTGACACCCGATCTGTACACGTTGATTGTCGCGGCGCGGCAGATTGCGGGGGACCAGTTTGCAATTCACCTGGCGGAGACGGCGCGGGACTATCCGGAAATGGAGTGGCTGCCGTATCCGGAGATCAAGATGGGCATCGGCCGGGGGGAACTGCCGGACGGGGAGGTGGCCGGTTTGAAATCGCGGTTGCCCGGGCATCCCGTGGTGTGGCGGTCGTGCCAGCTCAACCGGCGGCCGCCGAAGATCGATCAGCAGCAGTGGGCGATGCGGTGGAATCCGTTCCGGCAATGCAGTTGGCCGCCGGAGGACATTGCGATTGAACGGTTTCGCACGCACGTGAAGGACCACGCGCTGTCGATACTTGGGAATGACCTGGCGCTGACGGAGAAGTTTTCGACGAGCCTGAAGGACGGGCTCGACATCCGCGAGACGCTGCGGAACTGGCACACGGGGGACCTGTACGTGAAGGTGTTCCCACCGAACCGGGGGAGCCTGGACTGCGTGCTGATGCTGTTCGATTCACCGGCCGATCCGCGGGAGTATCCGTGGCGGATTACGTGGCACGCGGAGCCTCACGACGAATCGACGTTGTCGTTCTTCGCGACCAGCTTCCAGGAAGAGCTGGTGGGGCCGGGGATCGCGCTGGCGTCGTACGGGGGGGCGATGTTCCTGTTTCCGCCCAAGCCGATCCGCGACGTCTGGCGGGACGCTCGATTCGATTTCGCGGACACGCTGGAAGAGCGGCTATTGGCGGCGGCGTGTTACCATTCGAACGAGCGGCACATCGCGTTGCTCTCAGACGCGCCGCCGGGGGCCGGTTGGCGAAGGCTGGCGAAGAAGTACGGCAAGAAGCTGATTCACGTGCCGTTCGCCCGCTTCAGCCAGGAGACGGTGCAGCAACTCCGCATGTTCCACGTGCTGAACGGGCAGGAGGTGCGGAGCTATGCGGAGCACTTTATTCGGAAGGCGTGACGCGGCCGACGTGCTCAGCAACACTCGGTTTTGACGCAGAGTCGCAAAGATGCAGAGGAGCACCGAGGGGTGCTGGCGCCGCATTCGCGGCTCGTTGTACTGCCTTCGCCTGCGTACTGCGGGCTGACGCCCGCAGCTATCTGCTTTCGCGGCTTCGCCGCTCGTGTTCCGCAGAATGTCCGCGTTACGGGCACTATCGTTTGAAGAGTGGTTGGCGAGATTCACGCAATGCTTCGAAAGCGTCGCGCGCGTTCTCAAACGCTTCCTGGAGTGTCTCCGCCTGCGTAATGAGTTCCGGATCCATCGGCGATGAGACCACGAATCCCCCTTCATCGGCGGGTTCCAAGGTCAGCACAATTTGACCATCACTGACAGTATATGCGGATACAGTTTGCAAGCGTCCCTCGATTCTTTGACAACCACATGAGACATGAATTGTATCCATACGACAGCAGGAAAGTAGAGTCCGCTCCGTAGACCACGAGCAACATTCGAGCGGTGGTCCGCACAGCGGACCCTACTGTTTGACGAGTTCCGGGACCTTTTCTTTGAGGTCGGCGACGGATGCGGCTGATGAGACGACCTTGCCCGTCTTGTCGACGAGGAAGGTCGTGGGCAGGGTGATCACGCCGTACTGTTGCGCGGCGCCCCCCTGGAGTCCGCCCTTCTCGTGGATGCTGGGCCAGGCGACCTTGTGCTGCTGGATATACTCCTGGATCGGCGCGCCTTCGACGTCGACGTTGACGCCGATGACTTCAAAGCCGGCCGCGCGGTGCTGGCGGTAGAGTTCCTGGATCTGCGGCAGGTCTTCGGTGCAGGGGCGGCACCAGGTGGCCCAGAACAGGACGGCGACGACTTTGCCGCGGTAGCGGGAGATGTCGATCGTCCCGCCGCTGAGGGCCGGGCCGGAGAGGGCGAGCGGTTTGCCTTCCAGCGTCAGCCGCTTGAGAGCGCCGGCGGCGACCGCTTGCGCGGGGGACTTCGGATGCTCGTCGACGATCTTCCCATACCATTCCCGGGCGTTGTCGTGGTTGCCGGCGAACTCTTCGGCCATGGCGATCTGCAGCATGGCGTCGGCTGCGTCGTCGCTCTCCGGATAGTCGCCGATGAAGCCTTCCAGCGCCCTGAGCCAGTTCGCCTGCACTTCGACGCGTTGGGCCGCGTCGGCCTGCAACAGTTGGGCGTTGTATTCGGCCGTCATGCGGCGGTAGACGACGTACGAGACAAGCGGAGAATCCGGATTCTGTTCGCGGATCTGCTGTTCGATCCGACGAAGAGTTTCCACTCCGTCCTTGAACGCGTCCAACTGCACGGCGGCCGCGATCTGATCGATCTGCTGTTGCCGCCAGGTGAGTCGTTCCTCGGCGGTGCCGGCGATCTCGGCGAGGCGTCCCAGGAGTTGAGCCCGTTGCGAGTTGTAGGCGACGAGGTCCGGCTTGGGACCGGTCGGCTGCGGCGCAGCGCCGTCGAGTTCCTGCAGTTGTTCGATGACTTTCCGGAATTCGGGGGATCCCTCGGCCGGCGCCATCGTTGTGGAGAGACCGGCCACGAGCAGCCGCGTGAATCCCCCGGAGTCGGTCAGTTGCGGCGCCTCGCCTTCAAGCGGTTGCGGGATGCTCGTCAACTTCCAGACGTCGCCCACACGCACCATCTCGCCGACCTGGACGAATCCGGTTTCTCCGCCGGTTTCGACGATCGACATCACGTTCTCATAGATCAGCAGGTCATCTTCGGAAAGTCCCGATTCGGCCGGTATCACGTTGGGCATTGACGTGGAACTGTCGAATCGAGCCCAGCGCGACGAGGACTTGAACGTCTTCGATTGGGAGAGCACCTGCCGCAGTTTCGCCGCCGGATCCTGCACCGGATTCAACAGTTCCTCGGCCGCGTCGCCGGAGACGCCAAGCTGTTTCAGATCGTCCGAGTTGATCAAGACTGCGGCGAGGCGGGGCACGTCGCCGCTCGCCATGGCCATGACGGCTTCGCGGGTCGCCTCCTCGGCCGAGATCATCTTCCACTTTTCGATCTTGCCGTCCTGGTCGGCGTCGATTCCCCAGCGGCTTCCGCCGCGGTTCAGCCAGCGAGACTGGTCGACGTCGTTGTCGGCGTTGGTGTCGATGTCGCGGTACACTTCCAAGCCGTCTTTGTAGTAGCGCCAGTGGTCGACGACGTTGTCGCCGTCGGTGTCGACGAAGCGCCTGAGGATCTGGCCTTCGGGCCCGAACACGGCCCAGCCGGAACTTTTCCCTTCCCGCTCCACTTTGACTTCGCACTGGTCGTATTGATCTTCGGCGACGGCGCCGATGTCCACGTCCTTCTGGACGGGGCGATACTTCATGATCTGTGCGACACCGACGGACTGCGCGTGGGCGGTCCCGGCGGTTGACAGCGATGCCACCACCGCGAGTGAAAGTTTGACGAGCAAGGTTCGGGGGGCGGGCATCACTTCACTCCTTGGACTCAGGGCGCTGTGTCACAATCGGTTCGACCGTCCGAATCGACGACGCTGGATGGCAAATCCTCAGCGGGCGACTCAGCGGCTCCGGGAATGATAGTGGAATCCCCGAAATTGAGTCATGGTCAGTTTCTTCTCTGCCACGACGCCGGACGCCGAGATGCGGAGGAACGCAGAGGAGAGTGTGATTCGGGAGTCGTGGGGACCAACGGAGCGCAATCCGCGGGCCTTGTGGTGGAGTTATGGAAAGTGGAAGACTGGAATGACACATGAGCGATCTCTGATATAATCAGTTCGTCGACGCGCGGCCGTCAGTGGCCTGTCAGGGCATTTTTTCCGGGTTGGCTGGTTTACGGATTAGCACGAGCCCTGGGGGTTTCGTGCTCCCGTGAGAGCCGCTCAACCCGAGAAATCTGAATTGACAGACCACTCAGGGATGTTTCGCGAATGGAGGGCCGCTGAAGGCGTCGATCCCACCTGAAGTCCGACGTGCCGGGGGAGTCGCGGCAGGTTGCGAAGCCATGCATGGATGGAGCCGCTCAGCGTGAGTCGGTCTCCGTCGTCCCCGCGGTCAACCACCTGGGCACTGACCCGCCGGAGTCAATCGCCTGTCGCAGTGGCGAGGTTCCGGCGGCGGCGAACTGAGTCAGCATGAGAATTCTGCACCTGATTTCGAGGACGCTGCTCGGGCTGGCGGCGATTGCCGCGTGCTGGGGGGCCTGGTGGATCGTTTATACCGATTCCCGCGCACTGATGGAGACGGAGAATACCGATGATGCGGAGGAGGTTGTCACCGTCGAGGTGATGCCGGTGCGGACGGCCACGCTGGAAGAGCGAATCGAACTCGTCGGCAGCCTGGAGGCGAAGAACGAGGTTGCCGTTCATTCGCGCGTCAACGGCTACATTACGGCGCTGCCTTACGATGTGGGGGATGACGTCGCGGCGGGGCGGGACGTGGTGTTTATCGACGATACGGAACAGTTGGAGCGGGTGGCCAACATGGAGGCGGCGCTGCTCGTCGCGGAGGCCGAGCTGCGGGCGAGCAAATCGGAACACGCGCTGGCCCAGAGGACTTTGACGCGCGTGCAGGGGCTGGTCGAATCGGGCGCGGGGACCGAGCGAGAGGTCGACGCGGCAGAGGGGGCTCTGGACATTGCGGCGGCGCGCGTCGAATTGAATGAGGCCCGCGTACGAGAAGCGGAGTCCAATCTGCGGCAGGCCAAGCTGGAGGCGAACGACCTGAAAATTGCCTCGCCGATTTCAGGAAAGGTCGCTCAGCGGTTTGTCGACACAGGCGCTCTTGCTCAACCTGCGAATCCGTTGTTGGTCATCGTCGACCTGGAGACGATTCAGACGGCGGTGCATATCGTCGAGAAAGATTACGACCGCGTGCAGACCGGCCAGACCGCCGTGATTCGCGTCGATGCGTTCCCCGACCGGACCTTCCACGGCGAGGTGGCCCGTATCGCCCCGGTGATCGATCCGGAAACGCGGACTGCGCTGGTGCAGGTGGAGATTCCCAATCCGGACCATTTGCTCAAGCCGGGGATGCACGCCCGGGTGGGGATCGTCTTCCGGAGCAAGCAGGGGAGCGGCGTGGTGCCGGTCGACGCGGTTGTCGAAGCGGGGGAGAAGCCGGCGGTTTTCGTCGTCAGCGGTGAGCCTCCGCAGGCTGAGTTGCGGGAGGTGCGGACTGGGATCAACGATGGCGACGTGATCGAGATTCTGGAGGGCCTGCGAACGAATGAACGAATCGTGACGCTCGGCAACCGCTTGTTGCGGCACGGTCAACGGGTCAATCCTGAGGAAGTTCCCTGGCCGAGCTACCTGCAGGCGGTCTCGGCGGATGCGGGGGCGGGAGCGCCACTGACGCCGTCGCAGTAGTGGGAGCGCTCCCCTACGGGTCGCTGCGAGACGCTGTTTTCGCTGCGGGTCGCGGATGAACGGGACTTGTGAAATCCAGCGGTTGGTGATCTCGTCATGTGGCTGACTCGCACGGCCGTCCATCGTCCGATTACGACTTTGATGGCCGCGGTGGTGATCGTCCTGCTGGGGTTCACGGCGCTCACGAATCTGAGCGTCGATCTGATGCCCCACCTGCAGTTCCCCACCGTGACGGTGACCACGCTCTATCCGGGCAGCGGACCGGAGGAAGTCGAGACGCTCATCACGCGTCCGCTGGAACAGGCGCTCAGTTCGGTGAACGGCTTTGAGCGGCTTTCCAGCAGGAATCTTGAAGGCAGCAGTTCGATCCGGGTGCAGTTCCAGTGGGGGACCAATCTCGACACGGCAATCGCCGACATGCGGCAGGCGATCGACAAGATGCGGGATGAACTGCCGGACGACATCGATCCGCCGGTGATCGAACGCTACGACGTCAATGACTCTCCCGTGATGTACCTGGGCGTTCAGAGCGAGTTGCCTTTGGTCGATCTGACGCGGTTCGTTGAGCGGAACGTGATCCCGCGGCTGGAGCGGTTGGACGGCGTGGCGCGGGTCGGCATGCGAGGCGAAGTGCGGCGGGAAATTCAGGTCAATCTCGACCGCGCCAAGCTCGAAGCACTCGGGATGGGCGTCAACGAGGTGATTACGGCCCTGGCCGCCGGGAACGTGAATCAGCCAGCCGGCGATTACGACGAGGGGGGCCTGCAGCGACTGGTGCGCAGCCGCACCGAGTTCGAGACGCTCGACGACGTGGGCGATGTGGTGGTTCGTCGCAGGACTGACGCCCTGGTGCGGATTCGCGACGTCGCCGACGTCGTCGACGGGCATGAGGAGATTACGCAACTGACCCGGATGAACGGCCAGCCGGGGATCATGATTTACATTTTCCAGCAGTCGGGGTCCAACACGATCGAAGTGAGCGATGCGGTTCAGGCAGCGGTTGCCAATCTGAACAACGAGTTGCGGGACGCGCGGCTGGTCATCCGCGTGGACAAGTCGCGTTTCGTGCGGCATGCGATGAGCGACATGCGTGAGGCGGCCGGCGTGGGAATGATCCTGGCGATGGTCATTCTCGTCCTGTTCTTGAGGAGTTTTCGCAGCACGCTGGTGATCGCCGTTTCGATGCCGCTGTCGGTGCTGGCGACGTTCGTGTTGATTTACTTCGGCGGCTTCTCGCTGAACATGGTGTCGTTCGGCGGCATCGTGCTGGGCCTGGGCATGCTGGTCGATAACTCGATCGTGGTTCTGGAGAGCATCTTCCGGAAACGGAGCGAAGGTCTTTCGGCCGAAGAGGCGGCGGTTGAGGGGACCGGCGAAGTAATTTCCGCGATTACCGCGAGCACACTGACGACGCTGATCGTGTTTCTGCCGTTGCTGTTCGTGGAGGGGATGGCCGGCGTGCTGGTGCACCAGTTGGCGTTCGCGGTTTCTTTCTCGCTGATCTGCTCGTTGCTGGCGAGCGTCACGCTGACTCCAGCGCTGGCGGCGCATTGGATCCGAACCGCGCCGGATGCGGACCTCAAGTCGCTGCACGGCGTCCGGCGAATTGCCGCACCGCTGCACTCCTTGACGCGGAGGGCTTACGGCGTCGTGGAACGAGCTTACGGGCGCCTGTTGCAGGCAGCGCTTCGCGCTCCCGGGGTCACGGCGTTTGTGATCATGCTCGCGTTTGCGGCCGCCGTGGGGTTGCTGCCGCGTGTCGGCAGCGAATTTCTTCCCCAACCCGATGATGGAAGGCTTGGGGTGCGGGGGACGATGGCGCCGGCGACGCGGCTGGAAGAATTGGACAGACAGACCCGGCGGCTGGAAGAGGCGGTCACACAGCGGTGCCCGGACGCGGAGGCGATTGCGGTTTTCGTCGGCGATGAAGCGGAGGATGGAGACGACTGGCATGAATGCCGGTTTTTCATCGAGTTACCTCCCCGCAGCGAACGTGAGGAGACGGTGACCGAGATCCGGTCGCGGCTGGATGAGAACCTGCCGGCAATCGCCGGGATGGAGATCAAGACGCGGGTGCGCAGCGCGCTCCCGATCTTCCGGATGTTCGGGCGGTCGGACGGCGATGAAATCGCGGTGATCGTGCGGGGACACGACCGGCGCACCGCAGAGGAACTTGCAAACGCGGCGGCCGAGATCATGCGGGGCGTGCCGGGGCTGGTGAACATCGAACTGCAGCAGGACCAGCGGCGGCCGGAACTCTCCACCCTGGTCGACCGATCGAAGGCGAGCCTGCTGGACATCAGCGTGCGCGACATCACGCAGACGCTGGAAACGGCGATCCGGGGGACGCCGGCGACGGTGTTTCACGATGACGGCGACGAGTTCAACGTCACCGTGCGACTGAAGGAGACCGATCGCAAAAGTCGTAACGACCTGGGACAGGTCGGGATTGCGACTCCACAGGGACGGATTGTGGCATTACGAAATCTGGTGCGGTTTGAACCGGGCGAGTCGCCGCTTGAGATCGAACGGCTCGACCGTCAACGGGTCTCGGTGATCACCGCGGCTGCCGAGGGGCGCGATCTGGGAAACGTGGTCGGCGATCTGCAAAGCCGGCTGGCGGCGCTGCCGCTGCCGGACGGGTTTTCCATCGAGGTGGGGGGCGACTGGGAGGAGCAGCAGAAGAGCTTCCAGTTGCTGAGCCAGGGATTCATTCTGGCGGTGATTCTGATGTACGTGGTGATGGCGGCGCAGTTCGAATCGCTGCGCGACCCGCTGTTGATTCTGGTTGCGCTGCCGCTGGCCGGGATCGGCGTCGTGCTGGTGCTTGTCTACTGGGAGACGACGCTCAACGTGCAGTCGTTCATCGGATTGATCGTGCTGGCGGGGATTGTGGTGAATAACGCGATCGTGCTGGTGGACTACATCAACCAGTTGCGGAAGCGTCGGCCGGATGCCGACGTGGCCGAGGTTGTGCGATCCGCCGCGACGAGGCGTTTGCGTCCCGTGCTGATGACGACGCTGACGACCGTGCTCGGGATGCTGCCGATCGCGATCGGCGCGGGGGAAGGGGGCGAACTGCAAGCGCCGCTGGCCCGCGTGATCGTGGGCGGGTTGCTGTCGGGCACGGTGATGACGCTGCTCGCCATCCCGGTCGGATACTGGCTCGTCGCGACGTTTCAGTTCATGCCGGTGCGGGAGCGGGCGGAGCGAGTTGCGGTGCGGTGAAATGCGGGGAGTGGGGGATTGTTCGATGGAGCCCACGGGGCGCAGCGCGTGGGCGTTGAGGAGAGCAGGGGAATCGAGGGGACGCAACCGTCGCTGACCACGTCCGGGAGCAACTACTCAGTCGGCGGGTCGGGAAAGAGCATGCTGACGCTGGTGCGGTCGTGGATCGACTGGATCGCTTCAGCGAACAGGCGGGCGACGGAGACGACTTCGATGTTCTGCGGCAGGGGAGACTGCTGCGGCTCAATGGTGTCGGTGATGAACATCCGCTTGATCGGACTCTTCCCGATCCGCTCGGCCGCGCCGGTGGAGAGCACGCCGTGAGAGACGGCGGCGTAAACGTCTTTCGCGCCGCGCTGCTTGAGGACTTCCGCCATCGCGACGAGCGTGCCGCCGGAAATGGTGAAATCGTCGACGATGATGACGTTGCGGTCCTCAACGTGACCGATCAACTCCAGCACTTCCGGCTCTTCGGAATGGTCGCGGCGGGTCTTGTTGCCGATGACAACCGGCACGCCCAGATAATTCGCGTAGGCGGAGGCGCCTTTGGCGAATCCGACATCAGGGCTGCAGACCACCAGGTCCGACACGCCCTGCTTCAGAAAGCAATCGCAGAGGACATACCGGGCGTAAAGGTGATCGACGGTGATGTGAAAGAACCCCTGGATCTGGGGGGAATGGAGATCCATGGTGAGCACGCGGTCGGCGCCGGCCGCTTCAATGGCGTCGGCGCAGACTCTCGCCCGGATCGAGACGCGGGGTTCGTCCTTCTTGTCTCCCTTGGCGTAACTGAAGTAGGGGATGACGGCGGTGACGTGCTGGGCGCTGGCCCGCCGCAGCGCGTCGATCCAGAAGAGGAGTTCGACAAAGTTGTCGTTGACCGGCTGATGGACTCCCTGAATGACGTAACAGTCGCGTCCCCGCACGTTTTCCAGAACGCGAACGAAGACATTCCCTTCGCTGAATGAATGGGCCTCCGAGGGCGCGAGTGGGACCCGGAGTTCGTCCGCGATCCGTTGGGCCAAGGCGGGATTGGCCGAACCGGCGAGGATCGCCAACTCGCCCTGCGGCGGCTGAAACGGCTGGGGACGGGGACCGGAACGTGTGGGCATGAAGACCGATCGGAGAAGCGCATCAAAGGTTCAGGGCGGCGACCTGCATCTTATCCTCGCGCAGACATGGCACAACCCACGCAGACGGTCGGCGGCATTGACGGTTTACAGAATCGGCCGCTATAGAGTCGACGTCGAGCGCTTTGCTGAACAATCTGCCCGCGTCGAACGGTACTCGGACTGTGGAGCAGCCCGAGTTCCGGGAAGAAAGTAACCTCACTCATGGAAAATCGGATTTTTAATTTCTCCGCCGGCCCTGCCGTGCTCCCGGAGCCGGTTCTCGAGGAAGCCCGAAACAATCTGCTTTCACTGGGTGATACGGGGATCGGAATCCTGGAGCATTCGCACCGAGGGCCGGCCTTTCGCGCGATACTGGCCCAGACCGAGGCGGATTGCCGCGAACTGGCCGGGATTCCCGACAACTACCGCGTCCTGTTCCTGCAAGGGGGGGCGTCGACACAGTTCTTCCAGACGCCGATGAATTTCCTGACGTCGCAGGATACGGCCGACTTTCTCGTGACCGGATCGTGGTCGAAGAAGGCGGCAAAGCAGGCCGAGAGATACGGCGGGGTCCATGTCGCCTGCGACTCCGCGGACCGGAACTACTGCTACATTCCGGCTGAGGTTGAATACAGCCGGTCGCCGAAGTACGTGCATTACACGTCGAACAACACGATCTTCGGCACGCAATTCTCCAGTCCGCCCGCATCTCCCGCGGCTGCCTGGCTGATTTGTGACGCCAGCAGCGACATTTTCTCCCGACCAATCGACGTGACGCGGCACGCCCTGATCTACGCGGGGGCGCAGAAGAACCTCGGCCCGGCCGGCGTCACGCTGGTGGTCATCCGGGACGACCTCGTCAAGGCGGGCGCGCTCGACATCCCGGAGATGCTCCAGTACCGGACGCATGCGGAGAACGACTCCTCGTACAACACGCCGCCGACGTTCGCGATCTATGTGATGGGCCTCGTATTCCAATGGCTGCTGCGAGAGGGAGGGCTCGAGGAGATCGAGCGTCGCAACCGGGCCAAAGCGGAGAAGCTGTACGCAGCGATCGATGAAAGTCCGGTGTTTCGCGCAACGGCCGACGTCACCAGCCGCTCGCTGATGAACGTGACGTTCGTGACGGGGAACGCGGAACTCGACCAGAAGTTCGTGGCCTTTGCGGAGGAGCGGGGACTGAGCGGGCTGAAAGGGCATCGCAGCGTCGGTGGGATGAGGGCCAGCATTTACAACGCGTTTCCGGAAGCCGGGGTGGACGCCCTGATCGCCGCGATGAGAGATTTCGAACGGACGTGTGAGTGAACGGGACGCGGGCGCGCATCTATACTCCGGGTCTGCGATCGACGTCTCCCCTGTTTGGCGCGACAGATGCCCAGCAATCAACTCGCCGATTTTCTGGCGGCTCTCAACGACGCAGACGACTTGCGTCGCGTGAGCGTCGAGGTCGATCCCGAGTACGAGCTGGCGGCGGCGGCGGACGCGATCGCGCGGGAGTCGGCCGACGGCGGACCGGCGGTGCTGTTCGAGAACGTTCGCGGGTCGGCGATACCGGTCGCGGCGAATCTGCTGGGGGCGAATCGGCGGATTTGTCGAACGCTGGGTTGCGCAGACTTCGACGACGCGTCCGGACGGTTGTTTTCCGCGTTGATGCCGGAGGTTCCCGAGGGCTGGGCCGGCGCTCTGAAACTCGTTCCCAGAATCTCGCAACTGGGCGGATTGCCGCCGCGGCTTGTCAAAACCGGCGCGTGCCAGCAGATCGTCAAACTGGGCAGCGACGTCGAACTGAGCGAGCTTCCGATTCCCGCGATCTGGCCGGGTGAGACCGGACCGACGATGACCGCCGGACAGGTCCATCTGCTCGACGCTGAGACGGGGACGCGACTTGTCAGCCGGCAGCGTCTGCAAATCGTTGACGAGCGTTCGCTGATGATTCACTGGTCGCCGTACGACGCGGCCTATCATGCCTTCCGCGCCTGCGCCGACGCCGGACAACAGACGCCGATTGCCATCGTGCTCGGGGGCGACCCGCTGCTGACTTACGCGGCGGATGCCCCCGTCCCCGGGGGCAATGATCCGCTGCTGCTGGCCGGGCTGTTGGGCGGGCAGAGTGTCGACGTGGTGCGCGGTCGCACGATCGAGTTGGAAGTGCCGGCAGAGGCCGAGATTGTGATCGAAGGATACCTCTCTCCGGATGATCGGTGTGAGCAGCGGGGAGCGTCGGCATCGGACCTGGGATATCTCACCGAGTATGATTCGTGTCCGACGGTGCATGTGACGGCGATCACGCACCGCGCGAATCCGGTGCTGCCGGTCATCATTCCGGGCCGCCAGCCGACCGAAGAGCACCTGTATCACAAGCTCACCGAGCGGCTGGTCCTGCCGCTCCTCCGACTCTTGTTGCCGGAGGTGGTCGACGTGAATCGCCCGCTTTCGGGCGGTGCGTCGCGAATGCTGTTTGTCAGCATCAACCGCCGGTTCTCCGGCCAGGCGCAGAAAGTGACGGACGCCGTCGGCAGCCTGGACGCTTTCTCGGCGGCAAAGACGATTGTCGTCGTCGATTCCAACGTGGATGTTCAGCAGGAGGCAGACGTGTGGGCGGCGGTTGCGGCGAACGTCGCACCGGAGCGGGACATTCGAATCGCGGATCGGGCGGGAGATTATTCAGATCCCGCGGCCGCGCTCGACGGCGCCGCCGGTCGTCTCTGCATCGACGCCACACGGAAATTCTCGTCGATGACGTACCCGGGAACCCGACGGTTCGTGGCGGCGCCGGCTCCCGACTGCCTCGAGCGGCTGATCGCCCGCGCCTCGGAGTTGGGCCTCAGACAGGGGGAACCGTGACGGCCCGGTCAGTCGCCGATCCACGAACCTCGGTTAACCTTGCCCGTTACGTACGGTTTCTGCCAGAAAATCACATTCTCCGCAATCGCGCGCTTCGGATCGAGTCAAAACCTTGCCGCCGTTCGCTGAACCTGTCGACAAGTCGGGACGCCGCGTGCAGCGGATGTTCGGGGAGATTGCGCACCGATACGACTTTATGAACCACCTCCTCTCGGGGGGAGTCGACCACTATTGGAGATGGCGAACGGTGCAAGCCGTCAGCCCGCACGGTGCAGCGCCGATTCTCGACGTCTGCACCGGCACCGGCGATCTCGCGTTCGCCTATTGGAAAAAGGGGGACGAACGCACACCGGTCGTCGGGACCGATTTCACGCACGAGATGCTCACGCACGCGAAGCGAAAGCTGGTCGGACGACGGAGAGCGGTGGGTGACGGGAATCGTGCCATCACTTTTCTCGAGGCGGATACGCAGCAATTGCCGTTCCGCGACGGAACATTTCAGATCGTGTGCGTCGCGTTCGGACTGCGGAACGTCGCCAACACGCGGGCGGGTCTTCGCGAAATGGTGCGCGTCTGCCGGCCGGGGGGCAGTGTGGCCGTGCTCGAATTCTCAACACCGCGGAACCGATTGTTCGGCGTCTTGTATCGCTGGTATTTCAAGAACGTGCTCCCGCGCGTCGGCCAACTGCTGGCGAGAAACCGGGAATCGGCCTATCGATACTTGCCCCAGTCGGTGCAGGAGTTTCCCGAAGGGCGAGAGTTAGCCGTGATGATGGAAGAGTGCGGCCTGAGCGATGCCTCGGTGCGGCCACTCACATTCGGCATAGCGACACTCTATGTCGGGCGGAAGCCCGAAGATTCTTGATCCTCGGGTGTCCAACTCCCGCGTATGCGGGAAATCACTCATCGCGAGATTCTGCACGATTCAGGCTGCGGGCAGGGTCTCTCGGTCCGGAATCTCGACTTCGGGAGAAGTCCGGCGAAATGGCGGAATGCGGCCGCACGATTCCTCTGAGACCGGTGATTCCGGTTCGGCAAACAGGACCGGCCGTGTCGGGTGTCGGACACTCCTGACGGGTGGGAGTTGCCGGTTGCGCCGGCAACGCGGCTGATTCTGAAGCGGTATTCTCTTCCGGCGGACAATGAGATATGTTCCGCCTCCTTTGCCCAATCGGGCCGGCACGTCTACGGAAGTCCAATGGTTCAGCCGAGATAATGTAAGTCCGCTGTCGGCCGGACGGTTGTTCGGGTGGCGCGTTGTCCCCGTCGCCTCGTCGCCGGAACAGCTCGACACCAGAAGACCCCCGGTATTTCACCTGCCACGGGCCTTGAGGCGATTGAACAGGGAGCTGCATAGAGCATGGCCTTTGCATACAGGATGATGCTGCTGCGACGGACACTTCTGCTCGGCCTGGTTGTCAGCGGCTGGATGTCGCCCGCCAGGGCGGATGACAAGGCGGCGAATGAAGCGACGCAACCAGAACAGGCAACCAAGGCCGATCCGCTACTTGAGTTGGTCGACGAAGCGATTCTCCGCACCAGAATGCGGTATCTCGATCGCGATCAGCATACCCCGTGGCAGATCATGCACGGAATTCTGGCGCTGCGGCAGGATTACGAAATCAAGGCGGAAGGTGAGCGGATCAGCGCGATCGACTGGATTTCCGACGGCGCGACCTATCAGGGCGAGCACTGGTTCGAAGCGACTCCTTACGGCGGTCGCGGACATCCGTTCTCCGTGCCGTACGCGTTCGAAGGGCACGTCAACCAGTTTCTCGCGATTCTGACGATGTCCAATCTTCCGCTGGACCACGAGTTCCGGGTGAAGGACAACCAGGTCGTGACCATGGCCGACATGGTCCGTCATGCCCAGATGTTTACGAACAGCAACGAAGAGACGACCTGGACGCTGTGGTTTCTGACGCGGTATCTCGAACCCGAAGCCCAGTGGACGAACCGCAACGGCGAAGCGTGGAGCATCGAGCGACTGGTCCAGATCCAGACTCGCTCGCCTGTTGTCAAAGCCCCTTGCGGCGGCACGCACCAGTTGTTTGCTCTCAGCCTCTCGCGCAACGCGTACATGCTGGAGCACGGACGATTGCGGGGCGCGTGGCTGGAAGCCGATCAGAAGATCCAGTCGCACATCGCGGCCGCCCAATCGATGCAGAACTCCGACGGTTCGTTCTCGACGGCGTTCTTCAAGGGACGCGGCTTCAGCTACGAGTTCAATGAGCGGATCAAGTCGTCCGGCCATATGCTCGAATGGCTGATGGTGGCCTTGCCGGAACGTCGACTGGAGGAGACGTGGGTGAAGCGAGCCGTCGAGTCAGTCGCGCGGGATCTCGTCGTCAACAGCAACCAACCGGCCGATTGTGGACCGCTCTACCACGCCCTGCACGCTCTGGTTCTGTACCGGGAGCGAGTCGGCGACACCCCGCCGACCGTCGAGCCCCCGACAGAAGTTGCCGAGAAGCCGAGCGAAAACGAGCAAGCCTCGATGCCGACTCCGGATTCGGAGTCATCCCGGCCTGAGCTTCGAATCGACGACGGCGCGGGCGTGGAGGACGACATCATGCTCCCGCCGCCACCACCCGCGCCGATTCGCGTGGCGGATCTGCTGGATCCGAGCGAAGCGGGCGACATCGACGAAGCGCGTCCTCGCCCGCCGCGCACGCCTGATTCGGACGCTCCGATCCGCGTCGGCGACGACTCCCCGCCGGTGCGTCCCGCCGGCGGCAAGCGTCGAAACTGAAGCCCTTTGCGACGAGCATGCGATCGTCTGCCGAACCCGCCGTCGCGCCCAAATCGCGAAATGTGATGGAAGCCGACTGATTCACCGCCGGTCAGGAGAGCAACTTGACGATCCGCGAAGAACGCCTTACGCTTCCGGATCATCGGTGTGATCGCACCGAACTGCGCCCGTAGCTCAGTTGGTTAGAGTGCATGCTTGACATGCATGAGGTCGCTGGTTCGAGTCCAGCCGGGCGCATTTGTCGTAACTCTTGCCGAACGCGAAGCTTCGCGTACCTGCCCGCTGCGGCAGTGCGGCCATGAATTCCTTGCAGAAGTGGTTGGACTACCACTTTTCAGGATTCTGGAGCCGTAGCCATGCCCAGCACTTCTCGTAACACAAAATGGGTGCGGCAATTTTGACTGGCGCTATTTGGGGGGAATAGGTAAAACGGGTTTCACGTTTTTTGTTTCCACAACCGATCACGGAGGAACCTGGAATGGATGCATTGCCGAAATTGTCGCTCGAGCAGGTGGAGGAGTTCAAGCGGCGGATCCACGCCCAAGCGGATCAGTTCGTCGAGCGTATGCTCGACTCGGTGGAACGGGCCC
>QQVO01000060.1 GCA_003388505.1 Planctomycetota bacterium | reverse complement strand
TGAGTTGTTTCACCGGAAGTGGCACAGTCTGGTGATCAATTAGAACAGACGGTCTCTGGGTCTTCGTAGGGCAGGGTCCGTTGTCGGAGCCCCAGGTTGATTTGCTTCCGGCGGTGACGTGCCTGCGAGAGCTTCCGCCGACGATCCTCGTGCAGCACGCGCGGGGCGCCCCGGTAGTAGTCCACCGGTCGCAGGTAACCCAACGAACTGTGCAGCCGCTCCTCGTTGTAATGCGCGATGATCCGACGCAGCGCGTCCTCCGCCTCAAATCGGTTCGCCAGGTCCACCTCCTCCAACGCTTCCCGGAAAGTCCGGTTCGCACGCTCCATCACGCCGTTCTCCTCCGGACAGTGCGGCGTGATCCGGTGATGCGTCAGCCGATGATGCTCCAGCAGACCGTGAAACTCCTTCGAGATGTATCCACTCCCGTTGTCGCTGCGGATCTCCGGTCTCACCGACAACTCTCCCGTCGTTGTCCGCGGCAGCGTCTCCACCGCCCGCTGCGCCGCCAGACTCAGCGTCACCCCGTCCATGCTGGAGAGCAACTCGTGGTGCACGATGTACCGCGAGTACTCGTCGATGAACGCCACGAAGTAGTACGTCTGCTCCTGGACCTTCAGGTACATCAGGTCCGTGCCCCAGATCTCATCCGGACGGCTGGCCTTCTCCCGCTCCTCCCGGGAACGCTTCTTCCGCCGACTCCACGACGAAATCAGCTTCTCCTCCCGCAGAATCCGGTACACCGTCGACGCGCTCAGGTACGCCACACCCTCGTCGATCATCCTCCAGGACAACTCCCGGTGACGCACCTCCGGATGCTCCAGGGCGTACTTCCGCACCGCCTGCCTCTCCTCCGCCGTCGCCTCGAACGCCTGCACCGGCCGCACCGGCTCGGCCGGCCGCGACCACGCCTCCGCACGCAGCCAGCGGTAGTAGCTGCTGCGAGAGACGCCCAGTGCTTTAAGCGTTCGCCTGGCCGGCCAGCCGCTTCTGGTCTTCGTCTGCTGCACTTCTTCGTGCACCCGCTGCTGAAGTTCTGAAGGAAGGTTCCCGTGATCCTCTAATCCGAGAGCGTTTTTTTTAGCTCCAGGTTCTCCGACGTGATCTCCGCGATCACGTCCTTGCAACGCGTCAGTTCGCCCTCCAGACGCTCCTCTTTCCGCGAAGGCTTCTGCGACCGATCGTCGAACACCCGAGCCGCGCTCGACAACAGCGTCTTCTTCCAGCCGTAGTACTGCGTGGGGTTGATCCCCTCCCGACGGCACAACTCCGAAACCTCCACGTCCGGCTCCAGTCCCGCCAGCACGATCCGCAACTTGTCCTCAGCACTCCAGCGACGTCGCTTCTTCTTTCTCGACATGGCCTCGCTCCTCGTTCCGGGTCTGCGAGACCGCCATCCTAACTTCACGACTGTCTCACTTCCGCTGAAGCACTACATTCAGGGACCGTTATTATGTTCCACAACTTGCCGGTGGAGGAGCGGATGAACAGACGCTGCCATTGATTGTTCGTCAAGTTGCAAACCGAGGAATTGCGAAATGCGTTGCGAGATCGGAGATGGGGTTGTGATGACCTCCTGAAAATCAACGTCGAGCCAGTGAATGTTTTGTTTCACAGCGGCCCATTGGCCCAGCTCTGTCAGATGCCTCTCAAAATGTTGTCGCATCGCGTCATCATCGGGGCCATCCATCGATTGCGCAGCCAGCATTCTGTGCTGGGAGCGAAGAACTTCCGCAAGGCGTCGACGCATGAAAATCACGTGATAGTCGAGATCGTCCGGCAGTTCGTACAACAATAAAGAGACAATCTTGACCGCCGTACCCTCGGCCTCGGGCAGCCAGGTGTTGTCACTCGCCAGGCGCTTGACCGTCTCGTATTCGTAATATCCGCGCGGATTGTGAACGTCTGCCTTCCGCTTGTTGTCGGTCAGTACCGGCAGTCCGCCCGCTTCCTGCATCTGCATCATCAGCGATGTGCCTGAACGCGGCAGCCCGGAGACAACGACAATCATGGAGAGATCTCGCTGAACGAGGGACAGCGAACAATCATGCGGGCGGACCGACCAAAAGCCTATATCGCTACGCGGCAGATTCTTCCCAGCACGAGACTGAAGAGGATCATCAGAACAACGAACGGGAGCAACCAATTCATCCGGTACGGCCCGCACCAGAACTCTCTCGGCGGATACCGGACGCGTATCGACTCGACTCTCGAATCGGATGGCAATGGAGCTTCCACCGGATGCACCAACTGATTCCACAAGCCCGGCTGCGTTCGTGTCGTGGAAAGCTTGGCGATCCCGTTCCCCACAACGATGCTCTTGCTCAGTTGCTCAGCAGCGACCTGGAGACCGACCTCTCCGCGGCCAGGCTCGGCGGCCCGCAACCTCCAGTTGACTTGTCTCAGTTGCGGGATGCGAAGGGAATCGGTTTCGACGATCACCATCTCGTCAGCAGAGACCCCGACGGGTAACTGAAACGGCGGTGAGCGGTCGGCGAACGTGACCTCCAGGACTGCGGGTTCGCCCTCGAGCAGGGGGCGGGATTCGAACCAACAGGCCAGTTGGACGATCAGCAGTGTGACGGGGACCGCAGTGCATAGAAGCGGCGCCACATATTCGCGCAGATAACTCAGGTTCGCCAGCAGAATGCGCCCGCAACTCTTCAGGCCGAGAATGAGATCGTGTTGAAACAGCAGCAATTCCAGCAGGTGACCGGAAATCCGTTTCTTCTTCCGCCGAATGGCAGATTGATCGGAGCAAACGCGAAACGCGAGGAGCAGCAGAATGGAAGCGACGAGAGACGCGCCCGCCAGCGCCGTCCAGACGCTGTTTGACTGCACGAACGGCCAGAGCAGCCCGTCAACGAGCCGGTTGACGATCATGTTGATGAACGACATCTCAACTCAATCCATGTAGCCCAGCCCCTGCAACCGCTTGCGAACCTCGTCTTCCGATTCCGCCCGTTCGCACTCTGCCGCCGCCCGTTCGAGGACATGAGTGATGAACTCATCCACGGTGGCATACCCTGCGATCCTGGAGGCTTTTGTCAGGCTCGCCAACAAGCCACGGTCGATCTTGATTCTGGGGCCGAACATCGTCTTTGGTCGATCGATGATTTCCAGTGAGACTGCTGAAAGAAAACGATACTTGCAGGTCTGCGTCCAGGAATCACTGCATTCAGAAGATCGGTTGACCGGTCATTGCCGGAGGTGCGGAAAGACCGAATTGCTGCAAGATACTCGGCGCCAGATCCTGCAGCCGAGGTTCAGCGGCTGCGACGGGATGGCTGCACAGCAGCACCCCCGGAACGAATCGTGAATCGATGCAGTGATCGCCACTCCACGCGTCCTGGTTGTCCAGTATGTGTTCGCGCGGGAATCCTCCCAGAATTGTGTCCCAGGACGCCCGGTAGTTGTCGTTGTACGCGACGATCAGATCGGGAGCCAGGTCGAGATGCGGTCCTGAGTAGATCTGTGAAGCGCGAAACACGTTCGAGATCACCCGCTCTCCCGACTGCGGATCGCGAACCCTTGTGAGTTGGTCAATGAGTTCCGCTTCCAGATTTTGCGCCGCTTCGCCGGGCGGCACCGTGCCGTGCGCCTCGCGTCCCTGCAGATTCAGATACAGGCTGTTCAGACCCAGACCGTACGCCTGGGTGCGTTCCCAGTCAACGCCTGCGAGGTAGCTCACGGCCTCGCGATGGGCGGCGCGCGTCAACTGCGCATACCCGTTGTCCAACAGCCAGGAGTTCAGGTTGAATTGCCGCCGGAAGGAGGTGAAACCGTGATCCGACATCACCATCAGCATCGTCCGGTCGTCCAGCCTGTCCATGGCCTGCCCGATGGCCTGGTCGATTCTTTCGTAGAGTTCCGGGATAAAATCCCCGTGCGAATTCGCCAGTGATTCCGAGTACGCCGGGTGGTCGCGATCCAACGTGCGCCAGAAGACGTGGGAATTGAGATCGAGAGAAGAGAAATAGAAGAACAGAAACCCCCGCTCGAAGCGGTTGATCTCGTGTTCAAAAAACCGCAGCCGCTCTTCAATCACAAACGTCGATTGCGCGCGGTATTCCTCGGCGGTGAGCACTCCTGCGGAGAGGGCGTGCGTGTCTTCAATCATTCCCTGCGTGTGAAAGTAGCCCAACTCGCGGACGAGTTCTCTGGAATAATCCGCAGGCGTTGAGACGGGAACGGGCGGATCGGCGGGATCCATGTTGATCGGCGAGACGTAAAGTGCGAACGGGTCGCGAACACTCTTGAGCAGCAGGCGGCAGATTCCCGAGATTTCCGCGACGTACGGCAGCAGTCTAAACCTGACGTGCACCCAGTCGCTCCATTCGCCTTCTTTGAGAATAACGGCCGATTCCTGGACGACGATCTTAGCGAGCGGACGTTCCGCATCGACGTACACGGTCAACTCGATTTCTTCGGTGTCTGTTTCCACCACGTAGGGATTCGCCGGGCCCCGGAGTCGACAGTCGACCCGATCGTCCTGCACGACGATCCGCTCGATCCGACCTCCGGCAACGTCGCGCGTTCGTTGACCGGCGTCGTTGGTGAAAAAGGTGAAAGTTCCATACCCCCCCTGCAGGTCCGGAGTTCCCATGCCGGAAAGCGTTCTCGCCTCCGATTCCGTCGGGGGGAAATTGGCCGGGACGCGAAAAATCGTGCAGTCAATTCCGCTGTGTTCCAGTTGATTCCAGAACGTCGGCCCCTGCCTGAGGTTACGGACCTGGGCGGCGGAGAGAGGAATCGTCCAACGCCCGAATTCCAGAGGGTCCGATCCCCCTTCCAGCCGCGCGGTCGAATGGTAAGGCAGCATCGTCTGCGGATCGCGCGCGATGAAATCGAAGATTCCATGTCCGCCGGGATTCGTTCCCGAGATGAAATTCGACCAGGCCACCGGACTTTGCGGCGGGTCGCTGGTCTGCAATCGCCGAAACGAGCCTCGCTCGATCAGTCGCCGACAATTCGGCATCCGTCCTTCACCGATGAATCTCTCGAGCAACGCCGGGTCCATGCCGTCGACGCCCAGGACGATCATCCGGTCGATTGATTCCCGGTTCGGCCGGTGAGACGCGGTGGGACTGCACCCGACGGCCAGCGTCGAACCCGCCGCGGCGCGCAGAAACCTGCGGCGCGTCAGGCCGGCCGGAACGCGAAACGCCGAGGAATTCATTGCGCAGCAACCGTTGGTTCAGAGGCGGTTGATTCTCTGTCGGCTGTGGACGTCGCATCCCGCACAGCGAACGTCAGGGGCCGGCCGTCCATGTAACCTGGAATCGGGATTCCAAACAGCTTAAGGATTGTGGGAGCGCAATCGACAATCTGCGGCTGCTGATCTTCGATGGCGTGATTGCAAAACAGGATGCCGGGAACGAGGGCCGGATCGACACAGTGGTCGCCGCTCCAGAACTTGCGATTGTCGCTGAACAGCGCCCCATCGGTGCAGCCTTTCACAGACTCCCACGATGTGCGGTAGCCGCGGTCGAACCCGACGATCAAGTCCGGCGCGTTGCCCACATAAGGGCCGTGATAAACCTCCGACGAGTCGTACACCGTTCGCACCGGCGCCGTGTTCCGTTGGCCGTCGGACAATTTCGCCAATTCTTCGGCGATTCGCCGTTTGAGGGAAGCGGCTTCCGTCCCCGGATCAACGATTCCCCGCGACTCCCTCCCCTTGAGATTCAGGTAGATCCCGTTGAGTCCGAAGGCATAGGCCCGGGTGCGGCTCCAGTCGACCCCCGACAGGTATTCGCCCGGTTCCGCGTCGTCCCGCAGGAATTGATATCCGTTCTCCTGCAACCAGACGTTGAGATTGAGCCCGCGTGAAAAGTCGCAGAAGCCGTGATCGGATAGTACGAACAACAAGGTCTCGTCATCGATCGTCTCCATCACCCGGCCGACGAGATCGTCCATGCGTTCGTACATGGCGTCAATCACGCCGGCGAACTGCTGCGTGTCGCGCCCTTCGTTCGCAGGATGGTCGCTGCGCTCATGCCGGTAGAACATGTGCTGGATTCTGTCCGGCCCGTCAAAGACGCAAGCGCAGACTCCTTCCCGCAGGTTCCCCATCGCGGTGAACAACATTTTCTCGCGTTCCGCATGAATGGCGTACGCCTGCTGGAGGAACGCCTCTTCACTGATGGCTTCGCAATTCAGTGCGGATGTGTCTTCCGCCAGACCCAACGTGGCGAAGGAATCCAGGAGTTTCGACAGATACATGGAATAGTACAGCGGGTGCGAGATCGGCATCGCCGGCCGCTCAGGATCGATATTCAACGGGGTCACGTACAGTCGAAAGACCGGCGACAGCGATTCCAGCCGGAAGCGGCAGATTCCCTGAACCCGGCCGAGCCTCCCGACGCGAAACGTGATGCGGACCCAACTCGTGTACTTGCCGATTTCCAGTCGAACGGTTTGTCCGCAAACTTTCAAACGGGCGCGGTTGTGTTCGTGATCCAGTGTGATCTGCAGCGGCGCATGAATCGACGAATTCTTCGCGGCTCGCTCTACCGACGGACCCGGCAGCGTCGTGCGGATCACGTTATTTTCCGGCTTGACGAGGAGATACGTGCCGGCGCTCGCCTTCTCACATTCGGATTCGTCGGACGAGTAAAACGTAAACGTGCCCTGCGTGCCCCGCAGGTCGGGCGTGCACATGGCTGACAGCGAATGGCCGCTGAATTTTTCCGGCGGAAACGTGATCGGCACCCGCAGGATCGTGCTGAAGACGCCGTAGTCGCCCAGTATTCTCCAGAACGGCTGGCTCTTGCGCATCAGGCGCATCTCGCTTTCGCGTCTGAACCACCTGCTGATCCACGATGAGGGCTCAGTCGAAACCGCTTTTGCCGAAGACAGTTCGGGAAGATACGTGCGGTGGTCTCGATTCAGAAAGTCGTAGATGTTGTGCTTGCCTGGGTTGACGCCGGTCAAGAAAGAGGACCAGGCCACAGGGGAGATCGGGGGCAGCGTCGTTCCGAGTCTGGAAAAGTTCCCCGTCCGGGCCAGAGTCTGAAAATGGGGGAGCCGGCCGTTGTGCATCAACCGCTCAACCCGATCGGGGTCCAGCCCGTCCAACCCAACGACGACGACCCGCCGAAAACGACTCGGCCCCTCGCGTTTCCTGCGCCGGATGGCCATCCGCGCAAGTCGCACCGGCCAGGCGACAGCGGAGAGCAGCAACAACGCAACCGTCAGCAGCAGAACAAAGAACGAACTGACGAGCGTAATTCCGGCGCCCGGACCGATGTACCCAGGCGCCGGCAACCCGGCGGCGCTCGAGAGTGAACAGAATTCGGCAAGGGTTTGTATCACTGGCGACCGTTTCGGTGCAGTCCATCATTTCCCGGCTGAGCGGCAGGCAAAAAAATGCTCCAGCGAATTCCCTCCGCCGGCGGTCCATTCATCCGTCGTGCTGGCCGCCGGTCCCCCAGAATAGGTTACTTTCTTCCTGGAAGTTGTTGCACTTGAGTCAAGTTTCAGCGACCAACGGGAGCGGGTTCCCGTTTTCGAGCGGTAGCTCGCATGGTCCGAGGCCCTGCCTCCTTCGGTTACTTTCTTCCCGAAAGTCGTTGCAGTTGAGTCAAGTTCCAGCGACCAACGGGAGCGGGTTCCCATTTTCGAGCGGTAGCTCGCATGTCGCATGGTCCGAGGCCTTGCCTCGCTGCCAAGCGACATCCGGGTCGAACGCATCGGCGACCTGGCCGCTTCACCTTCGCTACGGTATTCACGGCCACAATCGTAACCGGCGAGGGCGCTGACTTCAGTGGGGCGGACCGTTGTGGGGCGTTGCAGACTCCCGCGTGCCGCAGTCAACGTCAAGGGTGATCGTTGCCTGACACGGATGGCGCGGAACTGAACGGAACCGACCGAATTGCCGAATTTCTGTGATTCAATGTGGAATTCTTTGCGAAGTTCGGAGATAATCGAATTGTGGAGTTTCGCCTCAAGTCGGGCTCAGCCGGTCAGCCCGGTTGCCTGCCGGAAGCGGTTGCCAGCCTGTTACGAACAGGATCCACCGCTCGATGGGTTCTTTTTTATGAAGTTATGACTTGCGTTCTCGCGTCGACTCAGGTCAAAATGGCGATGCATCCGTGGTGAAGACCGTACACGGGTTGCTTTCCGCCGCCTTGTCGGTGAGTCGTCCTCACAGTTGTGAACGTTGTTTTCTCGTCCCCGTACTTTTCTCAAGGGAGTTTGTGATGCCCGCCATACTATCGCGCAGATCTCGTCGTGGTTTCACTTTGATCGAACTGCTGGTGGTGATTGCGATCATTGCCATTCTGATTGCGTTGCTGTTGCCTGCCGTACAGCAGGCCCGGGAAGCAGCCCGGCGGACGCGCTGCAAAAACAACATGAAGCAACTGGGACTGGCGCTGCACAACTACCATGACGCACACCTCGTCTTCCCTTACGGAGAAATGAACGGGATCGGGCAGGTCGGTGTGAATGAGAGATTGCGGAACCAGAACGGTCTGGTCATGCTGCTGCCGTACATCGACGAGACCGCCCTCTACAACACATTGAATTTCAGTCTGCCGTTCGGAGACTACGAGGGGGGAGCGGCCCCGACCGTCATCACCACACTCGACCCGGCGCACATCATTGCGAAGGAAACGCAGATTGACACGTTCACCTGCCCTTCAGACGCTACTCAACCGTTCGTGATCGACGGGAACCATTACGGCTGCTTCAACAACACCGCCGGCAAAGGCAGAAGCTACAAGTCGTCCTACCACTATTCGGTGGCCGGGACGCACTACACGGCGCCGTGGGAGAACTTTGGTTATCGGACGCGGACAATGTTCGGCGGCAATTCGCAATGTCGGATCCGTGACATCTCGGATGGAACGACGAACTCGATTGCAATGTGTGAAACGGTCTTCGACTGTTACAGCGGGCGGATTTCGCCTTGGTTCTGCGTTCAGCACGCGGGAACCGGCGTGGACGTCCGATACGGCATTAACCGCATGGGGCCCCACTTTGACCCTCCCCCCGGTGTTGCTGCCAATCCGGGTCAGCTGCGTCGGTATTCGCAAAACGCGAGTTCTGCGCATGAAGGCGGCTGCCATGTTCTGCTGGGTGACGGCTCCGTGCGATTCCTGAGCGAGAGCAGCGACGTGACGCTGCTCAGGAACCTGGCCTACATCGCCGATGGAAACGTGGTGAGTGAATTCTAACCTTCCGGTCTTGTCGACACAGGCAAGGCTGAGTTCATCTTTCGGATAGGCGCGGACTGATGTTCGCGCCTATCCGTGTTTATACATTGTTCTCTGATGATTCCGGTCGTCGCGGCCTGCTGGTTCTCGGATCGGTTTCAACTGGTGACCCCGCTTTACTCAAGGAATTGGAGCACAGGAATGTCTCTTCGGTGTCGGCTGATCCTCCCCGGATTGATCTCGGTCTTGTTCGTCGTCGGTTGCGGCGGCGAACCGGCCGAAGAGTTGGTTCCCGTTGGCGGCACGTTGCTCGTCGATGGAGAGCCCCTCGATGGAGTATCCGTGATTTTCCACCCAGTTGACGGAGAGAACAACCGTGGGGGATATGGGACGACCGACAGCACCGGTGCTTTCAACGTCACCCATTTCGTCCAGAAGGAACCGGGTCTGCCGCCCGGAAAGTATTCGATCACCTACTCGCGAATGCGATTGCCAGACGGATCGGCGGCGCCCCCGCTCGAACCGGGCGAACCCCCGGACCCGGAGAACATTCAGGTCGAAACCCTGCCCGAAAGCTTAACGCTGGGGGATTCAAATCGTCAGGTGGAGATTCCGCCGGGCGGCAACTCCAACCTGGAGTTGGAGATCAGCATGGAGGCAAACCCGATGATCAACCCGGGTTGACCGGCACCTCCCGTCACCGTCACATGCTTGACTGGCGGGCCGGTCGGCCTGAAGACGGACGGTGGTCCCGGAATTCTATGCCTCGTCTCACGTCCAGTTCAAAATCGTCCCGTGCGCAACAAAGCCCATCATGGCCCGACGCACTCGGAAGTGGATCAGTTTCCTTGTCCTGCTCGGTTTGGTTGGCGGGGGCGTGGTCTGGTCGGTGCGTTCCCCGCGCCGCTCCAGCATCCTGCTGATCACGCTGGACACCACGCGCGCCGACAGGCTGGGATGCTACGGCTATGCGGAGGCCAGGACGCCGGTGCTCGATCGGTTGGCCCGGCAGGGGGTTCTGTTTGAGCGGGCCTATGCTCCCGTGCCCCTGACCTTGCCGTCTCATGCGACAATGCTGACCGGTCTGTATCCGCCCGAACATGGCCTGCGGATCAACGGCCAGGGGGCGTTGCCGGAAGGTCTGCCCACACTCGCCACGGAGTTCCAAGCGGCCGGCTACGATACGGCAGCCTTCATCGCCGCATTTGTTCTGAACCGCAAATTCGGTTTGCAGCGCGGCTTCGAGACGTACAACGACGACCTGTCGCTGGCCGATCCCGGATTGGAAGGCGAACACCGTTATCGCGATGGACGTCTGGTTGTCGATGCGGCGATCCGGTGGCTTCGTCCGCGCAGCCGCGAGCCGTTCTTCTGCTGGGTGCACCTGTTCGATCCACACTATCCCTACCTGACGCATGAGGACCGGTACGGAGAGGAATTCGCGGACCGGCCCTACGATGCGGAACTGGCCTACGTCGATGAGCAGATCGAACGGTTGATTTCGACGCTGGAGGAGTCCGGTGCGCTGGAGCATACCACGATTGTCGTCGTTGGCGATCATGGAGAAAGTCTCGGCGAGCATGGGGAACTGGCGCACGGCATGACCCTCTACGACGCGACGTTGCGGGTTCCGCTGCTGGTGGTTCCTCCCGGCGAGAGCCGGCCGGGGATTCGCGTTGCCGAGCCGGTTTCGCTCGTCGACCTGGCGCCGACGCTGCTGGATCTGGAGGGACTGTCGCCTCTCCCGCGGACCAGCGGGCGGTCGTTGACGGCCGCTCTGCGGGGCGAGCCGCTGACCTCGTCCCCCAGTTATGCGGAAACCGACGAGCCCTATCATGAAGCGCACTGGTCGCCGCTGCGGGCCATCATTTCCGGTCAGTGGAAGTACATCCGCAGCCCGCGCCCCGAGTTGTACGATCTGCTCGCCGATCCTGACGAGTTGCAGAACCTGGCGGGCGAGGCTTCCGGGCAGGTCGAGCTTCTTGAAGGGGAGTTGGCGGCCTGGGAAGAGCGGATGATCGAGTCTTCGGCGGACAACGTGGCGCTCACCGAGCAGGAACGCCTCGCGCTCAGCAGCCTGGGTTATGCGTCGTATCACGGGACGGTCGGTGAAAACGAGCGGACTCTTCCCGACGTCAAAGACATGCTCCCGTATTACTACAAGCTGAACGACGCCAGTGCGATGATCGACGCCGGACGCTACGACCTCGCGGAACCGCTCCTGCGCGAGGTCTTGGCTGCGGACGATGCGTATTTTGCGGCCCACGGCGAACTGGGCCGATGTCTGTTGAGGCAGGGCAAGACTTCGGAAGCCATCGACAGTTTGAGGCGCACGATGGAACTCGAACCGGGGGCCGACCGGGTTCAGTCGCTGCTGGCATCGGCCCTGATGATACAGGAGGACTATTCTGCCGCCGTTGAGGAGCTGGAATTGGCGATTCGATTAAACCCCAATCTGCCCGAAAATCATTACAACCTCGGCATGGCGATGGAGCAGCTCGGGCGGCCTGACGAGGCGGTCAAGCACTATCAGGACTGTCTCGAGCTGGCACCGGATGCGATTCAGGCGCGGCAGCGGTTGGAAAGTCTATTGAATCGTTGAAGTGGCCGGGACGGTGTAGTCCAAGGATGTCGACAAGCAAAACCTTAACTTGAATGTTGGTACCGCCACTGGGGACAGGTCAGGGTTATACGACGACGTGTATGAACTCGCGCGCTACTTGCCGGGATCCTGCTCGAAAGTGGAGGCAGCGATGTTTGTCATTGCGGAGGCCGACCAATAGACGTTCCCTCTCCCGGTATGACTCAAAACCGCAAACCACCAGTTAACATCCACATTGAAGCTGACGCCGGGAGCGGGACATTTTCAGTCAAGCGCTGCCGAAGAACAGCTTGCATCCGTCGTCAGAATGGTGGCGCTTCTCGAAGAAACGACTTTCTGAACGGCGAGTGCCAGTTCTGTCGTCGGTCGACAACACCGGATGGAGAGACTCTCGTGCCGAAACTGCGTCGGTGAGATCTACCGGACTCAGCAGTGCCGACATGATAGCTTCGCATCCGCCCGTGCCGTATTCTGAACGTCGCTATGAGCGACGTCACACAGAACGTTCGGAAGAAGGCAGTGGGCCATCCAGAGGAGGAGAAGGAACTGCTGCCGATGACGTTGCGGAATCTGGCAGCGGTCAAGATGGCGCAGGAGAAACCGGGACAGTCGCTGCCCGACGTTTCGCGTGCGCTACCTGCAAGAAGCAGGCCCGGGACCTTTGATCAACTTGCTCAGTAACTGATCGGAGGATAGCCATGCAGAAACTCGATCGCTCCGCCGCACACAATTCGGTGCGGATTGGTTTGCTGCATTCCCTCAGCGGCACGATGGCACTCAGTGAGCAGCCGCTCCTGGATGTCGAACAGATGGCCCTGGATGAGATCAACCAACTCGGCGGCGTCCTCGGTTGCCGCATCGAGCCCATCATCGCGGATGGCAGCTCCACTCCGGAAACGTTCGCGCAGCAGGCTCACGATCTGCTCGCGTCGGGCGTAAAGACCCTCTTCGGATGCTGGACGTCCGCGTCGCGCAAAGCTGTACGACCGGTGGTGGAATCCGCCGGCGGGCTACTGTGGTATCCGGTTCAATACGAGGGCCTCGAGGAGTCTCCCTACATCGTCTATACCGGCAGTTGCCTCAACCAACAAATCGCGCCAGCGACAGAATGGGCTCTGGCCAACGTCGGTACCCGCTTCCTGTTGCTCGGTTCAGACTACGTCTTTCCACGTACTGCCAACAAGCTGATCCGTTCGTTAGTCGAGCGTTGCAGCGAGGGTCGAGAGATAGTCGCTGAACGGTATGTCCCGCTGGGAGCACAGGACTTTGCGGAGGTCATTCGCGACATCCAGGAAATGCGGCCGCAGCTCGTTTTCAACACTTTGAACGGCGATAGCAATCTGGCCTTCTTCCGCCAGTTTTGCGAGGCGGGTCTCACGGCGGAGGAGACCCCAGTGTTATCGGTGAGCGTCGCCGAGACGGAGCTGCAATCCATCGCTGACGTGGCGAAGGGGCACTTGACCTGCTGGAACTACTTCCAGAGTCTGGACCTCCCCGAGAACCAGCAGTTTGTCACCGATTTCAGAAAGCGTTATGGCCAGGCGCGGGTCTGCACTGCGTCCATGGTGCAGGCTTATTGCCAAATCCATCTCTGGAAGCAGGCCGTGGAGGCTGCGGCTACTTTTGACGTCTCAGAAGTCGTAAGACACCTCCCGGGACAGGCTTTCATCGGGCCGGCGGGGCGGCTGACGATCGAATCGAACCACCATGTGACGATGAAGGCCTATGTCGGGCGAGCCACGTCCACGGGACAGTTTGAGATTGTGTGGGGCAGCACTGAGCCGATTCCACCGCTCCCCTGGCTGGGGGTCGAGAACAGCCAATTGCCGTACAACGCGATGGTCAAGGAGGCAATGGCGTCCTTCCCGGATGTCGTTCACTACAGCACGTTGCTGGAATGTGAAATCCAACGGCGCAAACATGCAGAGGAAGAGCTGAGCAGAGCCAAGCAGGCGGCCGAAGACGCGAACGAAGCCAAGAGCGAGTTCCTGGCCAACATGAGCCATGAGATCCGCACGCCGATGAACGCGATCATCGGCATGGCCGAACTGCTGCTGGATGACGGACTGACGCCCTCCCAGCGTGACTACACACGGACAGTGCTCGAGGCCGCCGAGTCGTTGCTCACAATCATCAACGAGATTCTCGATTTCTCCAAGATCGAGGCCGGATTTCTGGAGCTGGAAACGGTCGACTTCGACTTGCGGGAGGAAGTGGTCGACATGCTCCGCACGCTGGCCACGCGGGCCTATAGCAGGGAGATCGAGCTCGTCTGGCAGGTTGACCCAGAAGTGCCCACGTATGTCCGGGGCGACGCCGGCCGCCTCCGTCAGGTCCTGCTCAATCTGGTCGGCAACGCGATCAAGTTCACAGAAGAGGGTGAAATCTCGGTCAGCGTCCAGTTGGAATCGCAAACCGAATCTGCCGCGCGTCTGCAGTTTTCGGTGCGGGACACCGGCGTTGGCATTCGACAGGACAAGCTTGCACGTATCTTCGCAGCCTTTACCCAGGCAGACGGTTCTACGACGCGGCGCTTCGGTGGGACGGGGCTGGGTCTGACGATTTCCGCACGCCTCGTCGAGGCCATGGACGGGCAGATCCAGGTGGAGAGTGAAGTGGGAGTGGGCAGTACCTTCCACTTCACAATCGAATTCGGTCGGGCGCAGAAATCACCGACGACCAAACCAGTGACCGAATGGTCCGATCTCCGCGACGTCGCCGCACTCGTGGTTGACGACAATGCCACCAATCGTGAAATCCTGCAGCAGATGCTGGAGAACTGGGGCATGCAGGTCCAGACGGTCGACGGAAGTCAAGCGGCTGTTGAGTCCCTCACCCACATCGCGCGGCAGAGCGAGGAACTTCCTCTGTTGCTAAGCGACGTCAATATGCCCGGCATGGACGGGTTCATGCTGGTGGAGCATCTGAGGAACTCGGTCGAATTGCGGGATGTGGTCGTCATCCTCCTCACTTCCGGCGGGCGTCCCGGTGATGCGGCTCGCGGTCGCGAACTGGGCATCTCAGCGCAGCTCATGAAACCGGTCCGGTCATCAGAACTTCTGGACGCCGTTCTAATGGCGGTCGGCTGTCCTGCACGAGCTGAGAAACCTGCGACACCGGAAGACAACCAGGCGCAGATGCAGATGCCGCCTTTGAACATCCTGCTGGCTGAGGACGGCAAAGCCAACCAGCGTCTGGCCCGGGCGCAGCTGGAAAGATGGGGCCACAAGGTCACCATCGCGGAGACCGGCCGGACCGCGTTGACGCTCTGGCAGCGCGAGCGGTTCGACTTGATTCTGATGGACGTCCAGATGCCGGAACTGGACGGCCTGGAAGCGACCCGCGAGATACGTTCCCGGGAGGCGGCCAGTGGTGAGCACATCCCGATTGTCGCGATGACGGCCCGTGCCATGAAAGGAGATCGCGAAGAGTGCCTTGCGGCCGGGATGGACGGTTATGTGGCGAAGCCCGTTCACCAACGGGAACTGTACGCGGCGATCGCACCCGTTCTCCGGCAGGATTCCACGGAATCCTCTTCGCCGGCCCGGTCGAGGGCGGTCATGGGACTGGTGGACTGGCAGACGGCCTTGGATAACGCTGGTGGTTTCGACGATATCCTGCGGGACGTCATCGGGGTAACTCTTACGGAGATACCAGAACTGCTGCAGCAGTTATCGCAGGCACTCAAGGAGGGGCGCAGTACGGAGGCCAGTCGTCTGGCCCATACAATCAAGGCGGCGGGTCGTACGTTCGGCGTCGACCAGTTGCTGGGACACGCGGAGCGAATCGAGACACTGGCGCTGGAAGGCGACTTGGAGGCAGCCACCCAATCGGCGGTGGAGTTGCGGGAGACGGTCAATGGTCTCCTGCACGAACTCCAAGCGAAGGTGGAGCACGAAACGGAGTAACGCGAGCAACATGCATTGAGTGTCCTGTCCCCGGAGACGGCACGGACATTCGAGCGAGGGTTGCGGTTGCCGATAGATCCCTGTAACAGCTTCGTTCGGAACCGAGCAGCGGATCCGTATAGGGACAGGCTGCCTCAGGTACCATTGTCGAGGCACTATTGCGTTGCTCGACTGTCACCATCACCGTGATCGGTTTGATGACACGAGAGAGCAGAACTCAGCAGCTCTTCCTGACTGTCGTTCGCGGCTCCGGTCGACAACACCGGAAGCACTTCTCCCCAAAGCGAACTCGCGTCGGTGAGCAACACCGGATGGAGTTACTGGTTTCGCACGGGTATGGCCTTCAATACCGCACGCGAGAGCAAGCCCCAATGCTCCCTGAATCGAATCGACACGTAGCGTCGGTTTCGTCGAACGACGCGCGTAACTGTGCGACGGCATCGGCTTTGCGTGTGCACTGCCTCGATGCCCAGCCATGATTTCGACCGCGTTCGGGGCTATATTCACGTGAGGTGTGAAACGTTTCCGACGCGTCCCACATCCGACAGGTGAATCGCTCATGGGAACAAGACGGGAGTTCGATGCGATCGTTGTGGGAGGAGGCCACAACGGTCTGGTTTGCGCCGGCTATCTCGCGAGAGCCGGTCTGAGCGTGCTCGTCCTGGAGCGTCGTTCGTTTGTTGGGGGAGCGGTCGTCACGGAAGAGTTGTTCCCCGGTTATCGCGTGTCGTCGTGCTCCTACATCTGTCACCTGCTGCAGTCGAAGATTATCGATGACTTTGAATTGCGGCAGCACGGGTTCGAGGTCTACAGGCTCGAGCCGTCGCGTTTTCAGCCCTATCCGGACGGTCGGTGCCTGTTTCTGTGGGATTCCGAAGAACAGACTCGCGAGGCGATTGCAAGATTCTCCACTCATGACGCGAATGCCTTTCCTGCATGGCAATCATTCTGGAGGCGTGCGGCCGAACTGATCTACCCCTATTTCCTCACGTCCCCGCCGACGATTGCAGAGCTCGCCGCCAAAGCTCGGGGAACGCCGGACGAGGAATTCCTCGACCGGTTGCTGACGACGAGTATGAAGGATCTGGTCACCGACTACTTTGATGATCCGGCCATTCAGGGGGCATTCATTCAGGCCCAGGATGTCGGCGACCCGGCGGCGCCCGGAAGTGTCTGGTGCTACTCCCACATCAAGTGCGACCTCTTCAGTCGTCCCGAAGATGTCGGAATCGTCAAAGGAGGCATGGGATCGATCGCGCAGGCGCTGGCCCATTCGATTGAGTCGCTGGGCGCCACAATCCAGACCGATGCAACCGTTGATCGCGTTCTCGTCGAGAACGGGCAGGCCTTCGGGGTTCGTCTGGATGATGGCGCAGAGATTACAAGCCGAATCGTCATCAGCAACGGCGACCCGAAGCAGACACTTCTGAAACTGGTGGACGAAACCGATCTGCCGACGGAGTTCTTTCGCCGGGCGAAACGGCTCAAGACAAATACCGCGTACCTGAAATTCCACGCGGCACTGAGCCGGCTTCCCGACTTCTCTCAATCGGTCGACCAGGACGTCAATCCCCGCGCTCTGGCAAATATCAAGGTCTGTCCGTCGATCGAGTACTTCGAGAGGAGCTGGCACGAGGCCCGGCAGGGACGCCCGGCCAGCGATCCCGTTCTGGAGATTCAGATTCCGTCTGTGTACGACCTCACCCTGACGGATGCGGGGCGACACGTCATGTCGATCTGGGTGCTTTACGCACCCGTGCAACTCGCCGAAGGAACCTGGGAGAGCCGGCGTCAGGAAGTCGGGGAGAAACTGATTGACTGCGTCAGTCGCTACGCGCCGGACGTTCGCGACTGCATCGTCGACTGGTCGCTGTTCACCCCGATCGATCTCGAGCGGCGCGTCGGCTTGACGGATGGAAATATCCGTCATCTCGACATGGTGCCCGACCAGTTCCTCGCCCGTCGACCTCTCTCCGGATGGTCAGACTACGGAACGCCGATCGACGGATTGTTTCTCTGCGGCGCTGGGACACATCCCGGCGGCGAAGTCAGCGGCGCACCCGGCCACAACGCGGCGCATTCGATTCTGTCACGATGGTCCTGACTCGAACGGGTCGGCGGTCAGGCACAGAGGGGGATTCCGTGCTCCCGAAGCTCTAACCCAGCTTGACCGGCAGTTTTCCCGGCCAGGATTGCTTGCCGAGCAGGGCATCGACTCCGGCAGTCAGGCAAACTGGGATCCCGTCATACGCACACGCCACGGCATTCGCATCTGCGAAGTCTTCGACGGCGTACGGGCTTCCGAAGCAGAGTACAGCCAGGGCAACATCCTGACTCAGTTGCTGCACGACATCGACCTGACGGTTCGGGAAGCGTACGCTGTCGGGGTCGTGGTTACGGACCTCGGTGAATCCGAGAAAGACCACGGCGTCGGCGTCCTTCGCCTGGTCGTTCAATGTCCGACGCTGTTCGTCCGTCGGCTCGACGTCGAGTTCGAAGAGTTTGGCCCGCGACCACTGCTCTTTCAACAGGTTGAGCAGGGTCGCATACGATTCATCCGGCCGACGCTGTCGGCCGACTACGCACACCACGTTCTCGCGCTTCGAGAGACTCGTCAGAAACTCTCTGCCGCGGACGGCGGTCATCGCTGCCCGGGCGATTTTCGCAGCTGTCTGCTTGTGGTCAGGGTTCGACAGCACGGCGAGACAGTTCTCCAGGTCAATCGGCCCGGCATCAATCAGTCCGACCCAGTGTTTCCACATGAGCAGGCGTCGGGCTGATTCGTCGACGCGCAGCCGCAGTTCGTCGTCTTTCCGGGCAGTGGTCAGCACGGCGTCGTGGCACTCGTCCCAGTCGGGATACGACAGAATGGTATCGCACCCCGCGCGCACCGACTGCACGGCGGCCTCGGCGATCGAAAAGTTCCTGCGGATCGCTTCCATTGCGAAGCTGTCGGAATGGACGAATCCCTCGAATCCGAGTTCGTCGCGCAGCAGCCGTGTCAGAATCGCATACGACATGGTCGCCGGTCGTTGGACGTCCGGTTCGAGCGCGGGATAACAGATGTGGGCCGTGCACATCGTCGCGACGCCTGCAGCGATTGCCGCCCGAAAGGGTGGCAGATCGATGCGATCAAGTTCCTCACGCGAGCGAGCGACGGTGGGTAATTCGAGGTGACTGTCCTGGCTGGTGCCACCGTGACCGGGAAAATGATTCGCTGACGAGATCAGCCGCTGGTCCTGCGCCGCGCGGATCGACGCCACCAGCAGTCTTGCAACGAGATCCGGCGAATCGCCGAAGCTGCGGGTATTGATGATCGGATTGAGTGCGTTCGAGTTGACGTCGGCGACCGTGATCCCGGGCCAGACAATGCCGAGAGCCCGGGCTTCCTTCGCCGCCACCTGAGCGGCCGCGTAGGCGAGTTCTTCGGAACCGGTCGCACCAATCGCCATGTTGTTGGGCAGCAGGGTCGCTTCGCGGGCAACCTGTCCCATGCCGGCTTCGACCGCTCCAATTGTCAGCAGCGGAACGCGCGCCTGCGACTGGACTTCATAGTTGAACTCGACGACGTCCCTGGCGGTTGTCTCTCCGCCGCGCGGGACTTGGAGCGAACCGGCTCGCCCGGTGCGAACGCCCTCCCACAGACCGTCGATGCCGTTATGCACCGACATCAGCTGCCCGACCCGTTCAGCCAGCGAGAGTCGGCGAAGTTGGGTCTCCGCCCAGTTCCGATCCCGGCTACAGATTCCACCCCAGGCGCGCCCCAGCAACATCGTCGTCGCTGAGAGCCCCAGCATCTCGCGGCGGCTGAGCAATTCGCCATTCAACGAACGTGTTCCGGTGAAGGTCATCGTATCCGTGCTCCGGGACGAAGATGAGCAACGCGCGCGCACAGACTCGGGACATGATCTCTGATACACAGCGGGAAGTCTCGCATGTTGCAAACTTCTCAACAACTGCCGCGGAGCGCGCCATCGCTGTGACGGGCGTGCCGCCCTTCGCGAGAGCCTCCCTTCAGGCGAATCACCTGGAAAGGACCGTCATCGATGAAGCAGATGCGCCACATGGTGATTCGGACTTCCGTGGATTTCATGATACGATGCAAACGTCTGGATGACGCCGCTCGGTTCAAGCGGCGTCGGTCTCGATTCAAGCCGACGCAACGAGGCTGTTTCGCAGCGCCTTGTTATTCGCCATGGCAGGCGAATCGGGGAGTATGTGAACCCACGATCCGGATCGAAATCGGGGGAGCGAAGTGTAGACATGCCGCGCACGAAAGAGGATCTGCTGGCAGTTGATCGGGCCCATCTGATCCATCCTCTGCACAACCCCGGGCTGCACGCGAATGGGCATGTCTGGACATCCGGCTCCGGCGCGATCCTGATCGATGCCGACGGGCGCGAGTTTCTCGATGTGGCATCCGGACTGTGGAACGTCGTCGCAGGACACGGGCGTCGCGAACTGATTGAAGCCGCGTCGCGCCAGGCGGAGTCGCTTGCCTATTGCTCGCTCTATTCCGGCAGTTCAAACGTTTCCGCCATTGAGCTGGCCGAACGACTCGCCGGCCTGGCCTACCCGTCGATCAACCACTTCTTCTTCACCTGCGGCGGCGGTGAGTCGATTGAGTCGGCCGTGAAGACGGCCCGGTACTACTGGAAGGCACACGGCCGGCCCGAAAAGGTGAAGACCATCAGCCGCCAGTGGGGCTACCACGGCACGACTCTCAGCGGCATGAGCGCCACGGGAATGGCCAACTACTGGCCCATGTTCGAGCCCCGCGTGCCAGGATTTGTCCAGATTCCGTCGCCCTATCCGTATCGCTACAAAGCGCCGCCGGGCGTCAGTCCGGGAATCGCCATGGCTGACGAACTGGAGCAGGCTATCCTGCGCGAAGGGCCCGAGACGGTCGCAATGTTCCTCGCCGAACCGGTACAAGGAGGGGCCGGTGTCATCGTCCCCCCGGACGACTACTTCCCGCGGATCCGCGAAATCTGTGACCAGTACAACGTCCTGTTCTGCGCGGACGAGATCATCACCGGTTTCGGACGCACCGGAAAGTGGTTCGGGCTCGAACACTGGGGCATCGAACCCGACCTGATGACATTCGCCAAGGCGATCACCTCAGGCTATTTCCCGCTGGGGGGAATGGGTGTCAGTGATGCAATCGCGGACACGATGAGCACAAGCGACATGGTGTGGTTGCACGCCTATACGTACAGCGGACATCCTGTCGGCTGCGCCGTGGCGCTCGCGAATCTGGAAATTCTGGATCGCGAGGATTTTCGGGGGCAGGCCGTGGAAAAAGGGAGTGATCTGCGGCGTCGCCTGCATGAACGACTCGGTGCTCATCCACATGTCGGAGAGATTCGTGGTATCGGACTGATGACCGGTGTCGAATTCGTCCAGGACCGCGAGACGCGGGCGGAATTCGACGGTGACGAAAAAGTGGGGCAGCGGATCCACGTGGCGGCACAGGACCGCGGCCTGTTCACTCGGATCCGCGACGACATCTTCTGCATCGCGCCGCCATACGTCATCACGACGCAGCAGATCGATCAGCTTGTCGAACGTCTTGGTGCCGCGGTCGAGGAAGTCCTCGGTCCATGACATGAGCCCGGCCCACCGGAGACTGTCTAGACTGCGGGCAAAGTAAATCGTTGCCGATGGTGGACGACGCGGAATCCGAGTCGTCGGTAAAGGCGTTCGGCAACGCTGTCGCTTACGACTTCCAGCGCCGTCCAGCGATTACCCATCTTCACGGAGTCAGCAACAGCCTGGCGGACGAGGGCCGAAGCAACTCCTTTGCGTCGCATCTCCGGCAACGTTCCTACGAGGTCGACGTAGCCCATGCCGAATGCCGTGTGGAGCAGCGTTGTCCCCGCCGGCATCCCGTCGACACGCGCGAGGTACAGGCGTGTCTCCGGTGCGATCAGCACGGATCGGCCGATGTGACCCATTGCGGTGGGCAGTTGAAAACTCCGGCACACCAGGTCCGCCCACGTCCCGTAAGCATCTGCGGGCACAACTTCGACGGAAACTGCACTGCCGACTGCAGGCGGCGCGGGGGGCGACTCGCATCCCATCGCCGAGGCCTGTGTCCCGCGCAAAAATCCCCGCTGAATCAGTTGATCTGCCAGGGAGTCAGGTCGATCAAGCGGAGAGAGGGTAAACGCACACGGAAAGCCTTTGGTCTGGAAATGGTGGATTGCATCGTCGATCAGGCCCTTCACGCGGGCGACATCGACGTTGACCCGAACGACGCGATGGAAGAACTCCGTCTTCACCTCTTCATGGCTGAGCGCGAGTGCGCCGCCGAGGTCATGGCAATCGCACCACCGTGCACGAAGATCGATCCAGAGTGCCTCGAATGTCGACGTGAAGTCATCTGCCATTACAGGCTGACCGCGTGATAACTGTTTTCGCACGCACAACCGTGCGTAATATGCATCGTCCCCTCTGCCAACTCGTAAATCATTGCTGACAGAGTACGACTCTGGTGATTCGCCGGGCCGTGGCTCGAACCGTGTGCACAGATCGACTGTGGATACGACGAGTGGTTCTGCGTGAGCCGTTGCAGTGATTCGAGATCCAGTTTCGCGCCGCTATCGCGGAAGTAGCGTTGCAGCGCGGCGTAGCGTGACAATGAGCTGCCGATCGAATTCTCGCGAATGTGTTCCACCGGTTTCAGGGATTGACCGAGATAGTGGTTGGTGTGTCCGATGGCAGTCCCGTCGGGCAGAAACATCTCGTACTTTCGGCCGGTGGTCTCGACGCTGACGAAACTGCCTTGCGTGTCCGCAACGAGGTAATGCGCTCCGCCGGCACGCGGTGGCACAACAGGCGGTTCGAGTGCGCTCGCCAGATTTGCGGCCGCGAGTATCTGCCGCACCACGACACTGTGCAATCTCCCGACGCCGACATCGAGCGGACTCAGATAGTTGATACAGAGACCGATGCCTGCGTCGTTCAATCCACTCGCACCCACGATTCCCGAAAAGGTAAACACCAGCTGCCGCGGGCCCTGTTCCGGTCTGATCTTCATCACGTGCAGAAAGTCCTGCAGCAGAGCCGGCATATCGTACGTCTGCCCGATCAGGACCCTCTCATCTTTCCCCCCGACCGCAAACGTCGTACATCCGAAATTCTGAGCCATCGGCGTGTATCGAAAACTCAACAGGTCGAGCATGCTGTTCAGCAGGAAGATGCGTTCAAACGGCACATTGGCGCCGCGTGCGATCCCACGTATCTCGGCGACGAGATCGGGCGCCACCTGTTCGTTGAAAGGGACCTGCGGCGACCACTTTTCCCACAGCGATTGCTCGTCCGGCGGTGCAGCTGCGCTGCCGCAGATCCATCCCAGAAACCGGTCGAGGCATTCATGAATCCTCTCCCGCTGGTCTTCTCCGTGCCCCGTGCCGATCTGTTCAGCGCGGCCCGATATCTCAAGGACCGGAATCGCAGGGTGTTCGGCCGTCATCGTGTCCCCCTGGTTGTGCGAGCGAGAGTACCACGCGACGCCGATCCTGCAACACGCAGACCGCCGAAGCGCACACTTGTGGCCGACAGACGTCGGTTCAGATGGCGCACAACGTGATTCCACATCCGATACAGCTGCCGAGCTGCACAACGCAACATCGTCAGGATGAGAAGGGCCCCTGATCATGCGGTTGGAGCTTTTCATCCGTTTCTCGACCTCCAAGTCACTGGAGCAAGTCCAGTCATAGGTGCGGAGGCGCTCCACCCGATGGAGTCGGGGGGCTGCCAACGATGATTCCGGTTTCAATCCAACAACGCAATCAAATTGACTACGGGATTTCACAACATTTGCGGGTCAGTCGCCGTTGGCGCAACACGCTCCCGGTCGACAACCCCGAACGCACCTTCGCGCACGCGCAACCTGCGTCGGGCATTTTCACCGGAAGCAGTTCCGTCGCATGGGGCGACTGCTCCGGTCACATCGGCCTGAGCATGCCTTGGCAGAAGCACGGACACCTTGCGGGAACGCAGTCACTCGCTCAACCTCGAATCCCCGTCAACACGCAAACAGAAACCCCGCCGCGACCGGCGATTCCAGCACGGCCTCGTCGTCGTCCGGCTCAGAAGGCAGGAACGTTTCCGATCCTTCAGCCTCGTCGACAACGACGTTCGATTCCCCCAGCTTCGACCAGGCTCGCTGAGCGTCGAGATCGTCCAATCGCTCGGCCAGGCTCTTCGCCAGCGCCATCTCGACGCTGCCATCGTCTCCGGCCAGCGCCGCCAGCCCGTCGCTGGAGAACCGGCCTTCCACCGCCTGAGCAGCCGTGAGCTTGCGGCCCATCAGCGTCATCGCCCGTTCCTGCATCGTCCCCTGGTAGTAGAGATAGATCACCCGGCAGGGGAGTTGCTGCCCGATCCGCCACGAACGCCGCGACGCCTGCCGCAGCGTGAACGTGTTGTAGCCGGTTTCGTAGAAGATCAGCGTCGAGAAGTTGTGGCGGCCGCCCTTGTCGAACAGGTCGAGACCGGTCTCCACCAGCTTCGGATGCGAGATCACGACGTCGGCATCGGGTCCATTCTCGGCGATCCATTCTTCACGCTGAGCCAACGGCACTGATGAGCGGAGCACTTTCACCGACAGACCCTGAGCAGACAGCAGCCGCTCCAGCCGACCGGCGACGTCCCGTTTGTCGGTGAGCTGCACGAACACCCACGACTGCCGTCCCTGATCCTTCTCCCGCTGCACCAGTTCGATCAGCTTCCGTTCCTTGGGCCGGATCGTCGTCGAATGCAGGTTCTTCGGCTTCGTTACCTCGTGGAACTTGAGCTTGTTGCCGTCGTCGTCCCGGTCCCAGTAGCCGACCGAGTCCCAGCCGTAGGGATGATCCGGATACGCCAGCAGCGTGTTGAGCATCGTTCCCAGGAGTCGTCGATCGCCCCGGACCACCATCTGCTTCAGGGCGGCCGTGATGTGCCGCTCGATCCGCCGGTACTCACCGGCCGTCTCGTCATCCATGGCGACCGGCTCGACGATCTCCCGCAGTTCGGGCAGGTTATCAGCGACTTCTTCCAGCGACAGGAACACGGTGTTGCCGATCAGGTGCCGTCCGAACAGCGTCGGCATGATGCCGGGCCGGACGGTTTTCACCTTCGTCGTCCCGCCCCGGCTCATCCGGTTTTCCACGCCACCTCCGTCCCGCTCGATGATCCTGGTCTCGATCCGGCCGTAGCGTTCGGAAAACGCCGTCACCTGATTCCACTGAAAGCCTTCTTCCACCAGAGTCCGGGGGCACAGCCGGAACAGCAGCGGCCGGAGATGCTCCGCGTAGCCGCCGATCAGCGTCCCGGTGAGCGCAATCACCTTTTTACAGGCGGCAACGAGCGACCCGGCGGCGTTGGCCTGGGCGGTGTTGGCTCCCTTTTCCTCATGGACTTCGTCCAGGATCAGGTAGTCAAACACGCCGCGCAGGCGTTTCTGGATGAATCGCGCCGGTTCCCAGCGATTGATCTCGCGTGTGTACTGCCAGAGCGCTGCACCACATTCGCGTTCCTGCCCCGTCACAGGATCGGTGATTGTGGCGAGGCAGATGTGCTTCTTGCGGTCGAGTTGTTTCGGCGAAATCAGGGTCCTTTTTTTATCTATCGCGGGTTGGCCACAGTCGGGGCAGAGTGCCTGGCCGTGTTTCATGATGAATGCCGGCCGCCACTTCGCACCGAGTTTGGCGCGATCGCGGGAGATGATCGACCAGGTCGGCTGGTTCACCGTTCGCGGAAAGTCCAGCAGATCGCGGAACGATCGGATCTGACGGACCTGGGCTCCGGGGATCGTACTCAGGATCTCCCGTTCCCATTTCTTGCAGAGCTGGCCGGGGCAGAACACCAGCGCCTGGTACGGCTTCCCGGCGGCATGGGCATGGACGGCCGCCATGCCCATCAGGGTCTTCCCGGTGCCCATCTCGCCCACCATCAGCAGCGCCTTCTGCCGCCGGAGCGCTTTGACGGAGGCCGTGATGACGTGCACCTGCGGCTCGAACGGGAACCGGTTGAACCGGGGCAGTTCCGGTTCGTCCCGGCCGGGAACATGGAGTGGTGCCATCGACCGCTGGGCCTGCTGCCCCAGTAGCGGTCCGAATCGGGTCAGGTAATCATCGAGTGTGTCGCAGTTGTGCAAAGTCAATTCTCCTCGTTTGGAATGTCAGCCAATCGGCAGTGGCGCACGGTCGGCGAGGATCTTGTCCAGATCCTCGCTGCTCGCGCTGAGCACGGCTGCGTCGCACTGGAAGTTGGGCAGCAGTGTCAGCTTCTGCCGCTGCTGCAACTCCTCATTCAGCCAAGGAAGCCAATCCCGGATTACTGGTGTCGTGAACCGCTCGCTCCGCAGTTCGGCCCACAGCGCGGCGTCGTCGAGCGTAGGAATCAGTCCCGTGCGATTGGCGATCGCCAGCAGTTGCCAGGTCTGAAATCCAAGCCGGTGCGCATGAAACTGGTAGCCGTTCGGCCAGCGGCGGAGTTCGGTCCGGTGTCCCGGCAGGTTGGTCCGGAACCGAGTAGTGCCGGTGGACAGCGCCGCCCGGAATGCCTTGACCGACGTGTGCGACCCGGCAAGCGACGCCACCATCAGCGGCCGCTGCCCGTCCACCTGATCGTAGGCCAAGGCGCTGCACCGCAACGAAAACGAACTGTCCCGGCTGACCAGTTCGATCGAACCGATCGCCGTCTGCGTCGTATCTGGGGGCAAATCTATCCTCCTTCAAAGGTCCTGATCCGGCCGTCGACGCCGACAGCCCGGACAGTGAGCGTGATCTTCTCGCTGAGACAGGTTTTGGTGGTGACGGAACCGTCCGCGTTATCGGACTGTTCGACACCCGCAACGTACTGCGTCTTCTTCGCCGTCCCCCGGACGACATGCGGCGGTTCTCCCTCCGGCTGCACGATGCCGTCCAGATGACCGGACGCCAGCAGCAGCGCGATATGTCCCTTGCCGAGGCTGAGCGGCGGTTCGACAAGCAGCGAATCTGCATGCGGCTGCAGATGACGCTGGAGAGGTGACACCCGCAGCGCGTCCCGCAATTCGGCCTCCGTCAGTTCGACCTTGATGAAGCGGGTGGGCTTCCGGCCGGTTGGAATGTCGTACATGTGCGGCAGCTGCAGTTCGTGATTCCAGTTGAGCGACCAGGGAGACCGGGCCCGGTCGAGTCGCCGTCCGAACACGATCACCTCATTGTAGGGGCGGCAGTGCTCGGGGAATGGCTCGATCGAAATCTCCTCGAACCACTGAATAAACAGCTGCCGGAACGACCAGTGGTTGGACGTCGATTCGGGGATTACGAAGCAGATGACGCCGCCGGGAACGATCCAGTCGATCATCTGCCGCAGGAACTCGAGCTCCACACGGTCGCCGCCTGAAATCTGGTCGTCGAAGGGGGGATTCACCCAGGCAAGTGAGAACGACTTGCGCGTGCAGGCAACACCTAATGCGCTGGCTGGACCGAGGATGTGTGAGTCCGGGAGCAGCGATTGAGTTGTGGCGACGCGTTCCGGGTCGAGTTCGATGCCGTACACGTTGTCAGCGGCGGCATTGAGTATTTCGGCGATTTGCTGCAGCGCAGCGCCCTCGCCGCAACACGGGTCCAGGAAACAAAAACGGCCGCCATTTGGCGGCCGGAGGAATGTGGCGGCATGCGCTACGGCATCGGGTGGGGCGGGGTAGTACCCGCCTTTGATCTGGGCGGCGAGTCTCATAGGCGGGTCTCCGAGCGGTTGGAAGCTGTGATCGTTTAGACGACCGTATCACTATCGAAGTGTTCGATTGGAGAGCACCGACAGATCTCTTGCGTGCTCACAGTCAATCTCTGAATGTACGGCCAGCCCGACATAAACGTCGCTACAAGACTCCGTGATCTGGGAGTGAGTGAATCCGTGAACCTGGAATGTTCGACCAGTGTCGAGTAGTGACGCGGTCAACGATTGGTGCGAAGCATGGCAAAGCTCAACGTAACACATGGGCATCTGGCGAGATCGCGTCCTGATTGGATCGAGCCGAGTGAGCCCATCCATCCAGATGATTTTCCGCATGCGCTACCGCGATTGTCATGGCGATGCCCCGGAGACGGAAAGGTGCGGTACTCCACAGAAGAGGAACTTGCGGAATTCATCCAGAATGTCACGACTCCGCTACAGATTGTCATCGACAGCGGTTTCATTCCTCGACACGAAGCTCCAGATCGACTTTGGACCGCGATTCTTCAGCACAAGCTCATCATCCTTCCCACAGTCGATGCCGAACTGCGGCAGTACACACCGGCGGGAAACGATCGAATCAACTCGGCAATCGCAGCGGCTCGGACCGGGCGCGGCAATGTCGAGGTTCTCCGCCCAATGGGAATGGACTCAGAACTCGGTCGCGGAGTCCGCTACTACGCGCGACTACTTGGGACGCGAAAGGAGGCTGTCGAACTGGCCGCAGCCGCATTCCGAGACCGAGAAGGTCGTGATCCATCTCCGTCCGAACTGGAAAGTGCCCTTCAGCGCTTGGTCGGTCGTGGGGTGACTCTGGCTCGCAAGGGGGCATCTGATTCAGCCAAGCCCAATTTGCTCTTCGATGAAGTCACCGTTGTCCGCACGGTCGCGCTTGCGCTCGAACGACGAATAGAAACGCTCCTACTTGTCCGTGACAACGACATCATTGAGCAATTCTACAAGTTCGGATACCTGCTTGATACGCACTACCGGGCGTACTGCATCGGGAAGGCATTCATCGAGCAACCATTGAACTTTCCTCGCCGGGCAGCACCAGTGGCTGGCACAATGCTCGAAGGCTGTGTTGAAGCGGACGACGCTGAGTTCGTCAAACTACCTGCTTCCGGGACGAGGCGCTGTCTCCCGGATGAATTCGAGCCAATGGCGGTTCACTGCGTCTGCTTAGCCGGACGTGAACCTCCGAGTTTCAAGGACACGACGCTCAGCTTTTGCTTCGAGACCGAAATGCTCAACGTATTGGAGACAAAAGGGCTACCAGGAGCCAAGAACGTCGATTGGTCCGATCCGCGCGATCTGCATATCTGCATACACCCTGCGATGCAGGATCTACTCGGAGGAGTGGCATTGCTTGCTCGGAATAAGATTCACGTCCTGGATGACGCTGAGATCTGTCCGATCGATCTTGAATTGACGCTTCGAGCATGCGAGCGACTCGGTCGCGTTGAGTACGTATCCAGCGAAACAGCCCCTCTCTCAGAGGACTATCAGTTTGGTGCAAGTCTGGGGTCCTACCAAACGGATGTGCGCCTGGGATTCACACTGCCGGAGAAGTGGCACGACACATCGAATGAGGGTATCGCTGCCGCTATCTCATCGACCGCACCGTGGACCACTTTCATTCTCGACAAACCAATGCTCCGACTATCAGTCGAAGACGAGGTGATTCACGCGCTCGCAGCCCGAGATCGTGTGATCACCTCGCGTGATCTGTGGGGCGCGTCGCACGAATCGGCGCCGAACAACTCGATCGCACATCGGTTTCAGGACAAGGCACCGAGTTGGCTGTCCGTCTGGAAATGGCCGGGTTCCGATTGGGACCTGAAACGAACACACGATCACTATCGAATGCTCCTTGCACACAAGCGATCGTTTGGCAGGCTCGTCGAAGCAGAACTTCTTCAAAACCTGCACCGTCTTCCCACCGACGAGGAATTGAGGATGGCCATTCTCGAATACCGCGATGGCGATCGTCGGCTGGAAAGAGCGATGAACTCTCGCAACGCGATGCCATCTGACTGGCGTGACGATCGCCTGTTAGTCCTCGCACTTCTCGATGCGATTCTCCAGGGCGGCGACTGTGTCTTTCTAACCGCCGACAGGTTGATGATGGAACAGTACTTCACACTGTGTTCGAGTGTGAGTGCTGACTATCGGGCGTGGCACTTTGGCGCAACTACCGGGCAGACGATGGAACTTCGTGAGCCCGAAGTAAATCCCAACATGAAGCGAGCCGGGTTTGAAAGTACTGCTCTTTTCGTCCGGCTTGACTTTGAAGGGGCGGTAAACGCGCTGCCGAGGCACGCGTTGCGGACTCAGTTCGCGTGTTGGTTGTTTGACGTCCACAACTCGCAGATGCGAGTACTTCCGGGCTGGTTTTCAGCGGAACGTCCGATGCATGCCATGATGTCTCACAAGGAACAGAACGATGGACAATCCGCAAACCTCATTGGAGATCAAGATGTCCACTGGATGCAAATGGTCGATTCGAGCGGACCAGGCGTCACGCTGTGGATCGGTCAGAATACTCGTACCGCAATTGACTCACGTGATTTTCCTTGTGATTTGAGTGGGCTAGATGCCATGAGCGTTCCAACGCCGAGTTTGATCCTCGCGCAGAACTTCGGCGATCCGGTGTCGCTACCATGGCATGCTGATTACCCATCACGCGAGTTTCTATTCGATCCCACTTTTCGTCAGTCCTCCAGTTCTGGTTGACGTCGAATAAAACGAATGTTGTTGTATCGAGAACTATCGCTCGGCAGCAGCGTGGCGGCCGCGTCTACTGAGCCCGTCGCACGAATCGGCGCACGGTCGAGTCACGCCACCAACCCACACACCGCATCCATCAAGCCGTGCAAACTCATCGTTTGCGTCGGCAGCGCTGCCAGGCTTCGGCCCTTCAGCGCCTCCGTGAAGCTGTTGAATAGTCGCCACACCGTCTTGCCTCCTTCGGTGAACTCGGCGTGGCTCGGCTCACGCCACTCGGACAGCACGGTCGGCACTCTTGTCACCGGAATGACTCGGGCGTCGATACTGCGGATGATGAGATCGTGAGCAGCACGGTCGTTAATCCTCGTGCTCCTGTACGCCTCGATCCGTTGGTCCTGCTTGCCGCGCATCTCGACGAGGCGACTGATCGCCTGGCTCACGAGTCCCGGCAGATCCCGTTGAATGAACCGGGTGTGCTTGCGGGCAATTGTCACTTCGCCACTAAAGGCCAAGTTGTCGCAGATGAAAACCCCAGACCCCAAAGCGAGCCCGGCGGGGAATGACTTGTCGTGCGAGTTCCGCAATCCCAGCACGAGTCCATAGTCGCCGTGGATCTTGCCGTTCTGGACTTCCATCAGCCCGAAGTACCGCGTTCCTTCGTGCCACAGTCCGTGCGATTGATTGACGACATCGAAACCGTGGTCTCCCAGAGTTCTTTCGACCAAGTCCAGCAGCCGGTGGTGAGGGATCGGCACCCAGGTCTTCGTCCGGTCCGGCGTGGGAGCACAGAGGACTTCCTGCCTGTCGGCGTGATGAGCGCCACAGTGGAGCATCAGGTTCAGCATGGGTAGGTTCTCCGTTGATGGTTTTGTTTGATGGTTCTCAGTCAGGCCGACTCAGCCGGTTGCTCGGCGTCCTCAGCAGAGGCGATCCGCCGGAAGAGGGTGTCGCCTCCCGTCAGCCGCGGATGCTCGGAGACCATATCGTCCAGCAGCAGCTGGCTGACATCGGAGTCCTCAGAGCGGTTGACGTGCCACAGCACCAGGCCGGCGACTCCCACAGGCAGCAGGCAGAGCAGTCCCGCTCCCAGGGTGTAGAGGATCGGCGCCAGGACCGAGTCGGTGCGTCTCTGAGCGGCGATCTCGCGACGTTCCTGCTCCAGAGCATCGCGGTGCTGGTTCACGCCGTGCTGCTGGGCCTGGATGTCCCGCTGGGCGGACAGGATTTCCTGTCGAGCCTCGGCGTCGGCTTCCACGAGCCGCTGGGTGCTCTCGGCGACTTCGCGGTTGAGCCGGACCATTTCCTGGTTCTGTTCGGCCTGCTGCTGCAGAGCCTGCTCGGCGACGCGGGCAACTTCGGCACTGTCGTCAGCGCAACCGGTGATGCCGATCATCAGCGTCAGCATCACCAACAGGTGTCTTCTCATCGGGGGATCTCCAGCGGGCAAACAGTCGGGCCAGCAGTTCCTGAAGCGCCCGCCGTAGCCGGACTTCACGGGCCAATGCCCAGATGGCCAGCATCAGCGCCAGGGACAGACAGACGATCAGCGGGGTGTTCAGGGGCATCGCACCTCCTTTCGAGGGACCAGGGTGAAGAGAGAGCGTGAGCGGGTGGGCGGCGAAGAGAAAGCGTCTTACGGGCCAGTGCTGCGTGGGAGCAGGGCGGAAAGCCGTGCAGCAAGGCCGGTGCGAGGCGTAAAGCAGCCCACCAAGGCTTATGCGACAGGTGGGGCTTTTATTTAGTGCGTGGCGGTTGCAGAGAGCAAAGCTGGATGCGGACGGTGCTCCTCGTCATCAACGAACGAGCTCGTCAGAGTCCGGGTGTCAGTGACACCCGATTGGGGTGGTTTTGGGGTATTTTTGGCGGTTTTCAGAGGACCACCAAACGTCCGTTTCACAGTAGAAAACAAGGGGTTTTCGCGATTTTGGAGAGTCGTCGGCGAGCGATTAAGAGTCAGTTGCTCTGCCAATTGAGCTATGGAGGCGAGAGATGATGCGATGCCGAAGTCTACCACGAAATGCCGCGCCAGAAAATCGAAGCCGCAGAAGTCGTCAGGGTGAGCCGGTGTTTGTGAACTGTGCTGCCAGGTTCGGTTAATCTCGGCTCTCGAAATTGCCGTTCGGCGAGGTCTTAAGTCAGTTCGACAACTCCGAAACCTGATTCTTCAAGTGGGGGCCCCATGGCGATCCGGGTCGAGTGCGGTCAATGTTTCAGCCAGTTCTCTGCGAAGTCGTCGCACGCCGGCAAGCGCGTCAAGTGCCCGGAGTGCGGAGGCGTCGTCCGGGTCGGGGGCGGCGGTTCGGCTCCTCGACAGGCCGCGCCCGTGACAGGTCGGTCGCAACGTACCGAGCCCAGGCGAAAGAAGTCGAGTTCCTCCGGCGGCAACGGATTGCTGATCGGGCTGGGCATCGGGGGCGGCGTGTTGGTCCTCGGGCTGCTGGTTGTCGTCGCGTTTATCGTGGGTCGCTCGACCGGACAAAGCGCCGACGCGGTGGACGCGTCGACGACCGTTGCAGAAGTCGCTGAGCCTCCGGTGACTTCGGAGGCGACTTCGCCGGCGGCCGTACCGGCTTCCGCCAAAACTCCCAGCGTCGCGACCCCACCGATCGCCGCGACTGTGCCAGCAGCCACCGTGACTCCCCTCAGCACCGCGGCGCCCGCCGCTGCTGCGATTGACTCACCGCCTTCCGCCCCGGCCGCGACGGCCTCCGCGGAACCGGAGATGGAGGAGGACGACGGGCTGCCTCCTCTGCCGGATTCGGACCTGCCGTTGCCGAAACTGATTGAAACCGTGGAAAAATCCGTGGTCCGCATCCATATCACCGGTGAGTATGGGTCGAGCACCGGCAGCGGCTTTGTCGTCGACAAGGAGGGGACGATTGTCACCAACTACCATGTGATGGAAGGGGCCCTGTCGGCGGAGGCGGAATTCAACACGGGTGAGAAGACGCCGATCACCGGATTCTGGAAACTCGACGAGTTCCTGGACCTGGCGATTGTGGACGTCGACCTGCCGGCCGATCAGTTGCACCCGATTCGAATCGCGACCGAGTTGCCGCAGAAGGGCATCTCGGTGGCGGCGTTCGGCGCGCCTCTGGGGCTCTCGTTTACTGCGAGCGAGGGCATCATCAGCGCAACCCGCGAAGCCGATGAAGTCGGTCAGGAACAGGGAACCTATGTGCAGACGACGACGCCCATTTCACCGGGGAACAGCGGGGGCCCTCTCGTCAACATGCGGGGCGAAGTGGTCGGGGCGAACTCCTTCAAACGGGCAGACGGCGAGAACGTGAACTTCGCCATTTCGTCGTTGGATATCCTGAGTGTATTGCAGGACAAAGGGCAGTCGCTGGGTCAGATTTCTCCGGAGACGATTCCGGTGAAGCTCACGGGTGGATTCGGCGGTGTGGAGGATCTGTCCGGCACCGAGCGGGGCCAGTTGCTGCTCAGTCAGATCCGCGACGCCGTGGTGGTCATTCAGCCGTTCTCCTATGACCCAACCGGACGGATCGCCGACTTTCTGGAGGTCAGTGCGGAGCGGACGATTCTGGATCGCGCGGGATGGACGCGTGTCCAGCGACGATCGCAGATTCGGGGGAGCACGGCGATCGTTGTGGTGGTGACCTACTTCCGCGTCGGCGAGGAAACGACCGACGACAATCTGGTCAGCGAGGTGGTGATCGACATGGCCGTGATGGCTCGCGACGTCGATCGCGGCGGAAAAGAGACGCTCGCCATCGTGTGGAGTGAGAAGGAGGGGGTGGGGACCACTTCGCTGAAATCGCTGATGGACGGGCGGGTCACGCGAACCCTGGAATCGGGCGTGGGCCGCTTCTTCAAGAAGTTTCTCAGCGACTATCGCAAGGCGGAACGTGAGGCGCGGGGCCAGTAACGCTCGCCCACCTGGGACACTTCCGGCATCGAGCGGGGCTCGATTCGCCTTGCGGCAACGAAAAAAAGCGGGGGACCGGCGCTTCGCCGGTCCCCCGCATCGACTCGCGGTGACTATTCCTCAACCGGAGGTTCCGGTACGAGGCGGTGCACTTCCGGGACTTCGACCGCCGGCGGCGCGGGGACATCGTACTTGGAGCCGGCGCGAGCCAGCCGCTCCCTGCGTTGCTCAAGGATCAGTCGAGCGACGTCGCGGACTTCCTCCTGGTCCAGGCGGCGGAGGTTCTGCATGGAAGCCAGCGGTTCCAGCGCTTCCATCGCGCGGGTGACGGTCGTTTCGAGAAGAATCAGTTCCGTCAACTGACGGCGAAGGTCTTCCAGCCCGGCCAGTTGGCCGTTCATTTCGCCCTGGAAGTCGGTCAGCAGTTCGAGGCTGTCGATGCTGTCGGCGATCTGCGCCGTCTGATTCGCGATCATTTTCTGCATGACGATCAGGTCTTCGAGATTTGTGTCGGCCTGGTCGAGTTGCAGCCGCTCATCGACGATCAGTTGGTTCTGCAGTGCGATGAGGCGTTCCGCGTTCTGCTCGGAGAGGTCGAGGTCTCCGGCCGAGAGGATCATGCATTGCAAGGCGACGAGTTCTTCCGCGTTGAGGCCGGCCTGGTCGAGTTGCAGCCGATCGTCGACGACCAGCTGATTCTGAAGAGCGAGCAGTCGCTCGGCGTTGTCGGCGGAAACGTCGAGTTCACCGGCGGAGAGAATCCGGTCCTGCAGGGCGAGGAGTTCTTCGGCGACGTTGGCCGAGCGGGTCGTGTTCTCGCCCGTTTCGATCAACCGGCTCTGCAGGGCGTTCACGTCGTCGAGGGTGGCGAGGGTGGTTGCGATCTGACGGCCGGCGGTTTCCGTCGGGTTGGAGAGGGCGATAACCTCTGCCTGGAGGCGTTCGACTTCGTCGATGGCGGCGGCGGCTTCGCTCCGCAGTTCGTCGGCTTCGATGAGTTGCGAGTTCAGCGCCGTCAGCCGGTTGAGCGACGCCTCCGCTTCGGCGGCGCGGTCCACTTCGGTTTGAAGCGCGAGGCGAAGGTTGTCGATCGCAGCCAGTGATTCCCGCGCCGCTTCGACTTCCGCCGCCTGTGCGTTCAACGCGGCGAGCAGGCTGTTAGCGGCGCCGACGTTCTCACCAGCGGCGGCGACGCGATGGACGCCGACTTCAACGTCAGCGACCTGCCGTTCCAGCCGGGCGATGCGGTCGATGGTGGGTCGAACGGAAACGAGATGGACGCCGATCATGCCGATCGCGGCGCCGGCGAGAAGCGACTTCCAGTTCACATTGCGGATGAAATTGAGCAGCGTGTCGCGGGAGGGTTTCGGAACGTCGTTGCGGGGGATCCCTTGGCTCACAGTGTTTCTCCAGTACACACGGTTATAGATGCGACGGGATAATCGGTTGTGCCGATTCCAGGATTCGGTGGCCGCGAGATAAATCCGTCGGACAGGACGAGCACGAGGGAAGAGCGGGGTTTGCCTGAGTCTGTTGAGTCAGCCCGGTCCGCCTGTCCGGCGCAAGTTTTACACGCGGCATACATCACTAGGTATCGCCATTTTGACGCGCCGAGTTCGCCGCAACGCGGAGGAAAGTCGGGACCGATGGCGCCTCCCCCGATTCAACCGGAATGATGCGCACACCGGAATCGAATCGAGGAAATTCGGCGGATGCTTCGTGTAATCTCAAAGAGACCTGATGGAGTCGGCCGGCCTGCGGAATTCAGAAGAGACGTCCGACGAGGCAGGATCTCTGCCCGTACGAACTGCCGCTCGCCAGCGGGAACCGGCGGCCGCTGGTCGCTGACATTTGACTCACTTGCAACAACATCCGGAAAAGAAGCAAACTGATCGCAATGAGCAACCAATCGACTCGTTACGTTGTGCGGAACGCGTCGGCGGACGACTGGCCGACGATTGTGGACTTCAACCGGCGTCTCGCGATGGAGACCGAAGGCCTTGCTTTGGACCCCGATGTGCTGAAATCGGGAGTTCAGGCGGCGCTCGCCGATCCCGCAAAAGCCCGCTATTTCGTGGCGTGTCCGTCAGACCAGGTTGATCGCGTCGTCGGGCAGGTGATGCACACGTGGGAGTGGAGCGACTGGCGGAACGGAACGATCTGGTGGCTGCAGAGCGTTTATGTGGCGTCCGAGCATCGCGGGCACGGAGTGTTCCGGATGCTGTTCGAACACCTGAAACAACAGGCCGAAGCGGACGAAAGCGTGGTCGGAATCCGGCTGTACATCGAGCACCAGAACAAGCGGGCCCGCGCCGCGTATCAGCAGTTGGGGATGGTTCCCGGGGGGTACGACGTGATGGAGAGCTTCTGGGTGAAGTAGCGGCCCGGCGATGCGGTCATGCGCCGTTTGACGCGAGTTCAACCAGCGTGCGAACCATGACGCCGCTGCCTCCGCCTTCCTGATGCGGCTTGCTGCTGTCGGAAAACGCGGGGCCGGCGATGTCGAGATGGACCCAGGGCGTGCTTCCGACGAATTTCTGCAGGAACTTGGCGGCCGTAATCGCGCCGCCCCAGCGGGTGCCGACGTTTTTGCAGTCGGCGACTTCGCTCTTGAGTTGTTCGGCGTAGGAATCGAACATCGGCATCTGCCACAGGTCTTCGCCCGCACGACCGGCGGCCTGAAGAACCGCGTCGCACCAGGGCTGATCGTTCGAGAAGGCGCCGGCCACCTCTTCTCCCAGCGCCACGACGCAGGCGCCGGTCAACGTGGCCAGATCGATTAGCTTCGTTGCACCGCGATCGACCGTGTATGCGAGCACGTCCGCCAGGACCAGCCGGCCTTCGGCGTCGGTGTTCATCACTTCGATCGTGACGCCGTTGCGGGCGGTGAGCACGTCGCCCAGCTTGAAGGAGTCTGCGTCGGGCATGTTCTCGACGAGGCCCATCACGCCGATCGCGTTGACCGGCGACTTGAGCCGGGCCAGCGCGGTCATCGTGCCGAGGACGGCCGCCGCTCCGGACATGTCGGCTTTCATCGACTTCATGCCGTCGTTGGTTTTGAGCGACAGTCCGCCGCTGTCGAAGGTGACTCCTTTTCCGCACAAGCCCCAGACTTCTTTGGAGTCGGGCGCGCCTCGATGTTCGAGCACGACGACGCGCGGGCGACGGACACTGCCGCGACCGACCGCGAGCAGTGCCCGCATCTTCTCCTGCTCCAGTTGGGGTTCGTCGAGGATCTCGCAGCCGAGGCCGTATTCGGTCGCGAGTTGCTGAGCCCGTTGCGCGAAGGTCTCCGGGTAGATCTCCCCGGCATGCCGGTTGATGAGTTCCCGGGCGAGGTTCACCGCCTCACCGACAACCGCACCACGTTCCACGACAGTCCGGATTCCGGCCGCATCATCGCCCGATGCGACCGAGATGCGTTGAAACGGGAATCGCTCCGGCTCACTGCGGTAGAGTCCCTGGCCGACACAACCGACCTGGAGCGCGAGCGCGACGGTCTCGGCGAGCCTGTCGCGATCGATCGCGTCGACGGCGGGAACGGCCGCGGCGACGTGATCGTAGGCGCGGGTGGAGATTTTTCGGACGGCCGCCATGAACGACTTGTAGATTCCCGCTCGCGAAAGCCGGGCCGGTTCGCCGAGACCGACGGTGAGAATGCGGAGCGGTCCCGATTCCAGGGCGTCGCGGATTTCTATGGTTTCCCCGGCCTTGCCGGTCAGGTCTCCGGCTTCGCGAAGCCGGGCGAGGCGGCCGTCGAGTGCTTCGTCGAGTTCCGCGACGTTCGCGGGGAATTCACCGGACTGGGTCACAGGCAGGATGAGCCAGTCACAGGCGACGTCTGCGAGAGGTGATGAAACAACATTGGTTTGCACGACAGATCCTTCCCGAATGTCTCCTGAAAACGAAGTCTGGCATCCGGCGGCGTGAGCCGATGCAGCGCCTGCATTGCATCGGATTGCCTCCGGCAACGCAACTGCTTCGGCAGGGAGGAGATTGTCCCAAAGCGGCGACAAGTCGCCGCACTCCGAAAGACCGCGGTGCTCCCGCCGGGGCACGTTGCAATGACCTGAGTTCGCGGTAGAATGAGAGCAGATCGCTCATCAATCGCCTGCCGGTCGACGCGGGCTTCCTGAGTGGTCACCGCTCCCGCGGCCGCGAATAACGAGCACCGCTTTGGAGTTCCGCGAACAGGTCGTGGACGCTCCTGCATCAGGAAGCGGCAGCCCGGCCCCCCTGAGTTTTGATCCGGGATCGGTCTGCACTCCTGGAGCGCGCCGGGACCGCTCGATGCTTGCGGATACGTCGGGATCGGGAGCGCTCACCGGTGGAGCGTCCATTGACCGTGTTGTCCGCGGCCTGACCGCGAGTGGGAGTTGCTGAGGCGACTCCGGGAGGATTGTCCGATGGTCCAGCAATCGAAAGACCTCTTCGACGACTCGACGATGTCGTTCGGCGAGCATCTCGAAGAGTTGCGTGTTCACCTGTTCAAGGCGATCGTCGGTGCGACGATTGCGATCGTCCTGTGCCTGATCAAGGGAGAAGACATAGTGGCCTTCGTGCGGGCCCCGATTGACAGCGCCCTGGCGGCTTACTCAGACGACGAGAAAGCCGGAGTCGACGTCAAAGACGATGTCAGCATCATGGAAGGGGAATGGTGGGAAACGCTGCTGACCAACATCCGGGAGTTCTTCGAAAATCTTTTCTCGAGCGCGCCGGATGACGAGGCGGCCGAAGCGGCCCCGGAGGCGCCACCGGATGAGCGTAAGACTGCCATCCGGGTGTCGCTGACAGCGAGGGATCTGCTGTTCGCCCTGCATCAGGCGGACCCGGAGACCTACGCCGCTCCGGGCAACGACGCTGAAGATGAACGTGAAGATTCGACCGTCAACCTCACGCTCGTCGCCGACGAATTCGCCCAGTTCAAGGCGTCGTCGAGCCAGACGCTGAAGCCGGTCACTCTCAACGTGCAAGAGGCCTTTATGACCTATTTGAAGGTCTCCCTGGTGGCCGGTCTGGTGCTGGCCAGTCCGTGGATTTTTTATCAGGTGTGGTTGTTCGTTGCGGCCGGCCTGTACAAGCATGAGCGTAAGTTCGTCTACTCGTTCGGCGCGATGAGTCTCGTGCTGTTCATTACCGGCGCGGCGTTCTGCTTTTACGCCGTGTTTCCGTTTGTGCTCAATTTTCTGCTTGCATTCAACCGGGCGATCGGTGTGACGCCGCAGATTCGACTTTCGGAATGGGTCAGCTTCGCAGTCATGCTGCCGCTGATGTTCGGCATCAGTTTCCAACTGCCGCTCGTGATGAAGTTTCTGTCGGCGATTTCGTTGTTCGACGTGGATGCCTATCGCTCGAAGCGGCGACTGGCGATTCTAGTGATTGCGTTTCTGTCGATGATTCTGACGCCGGCCGACCCGGCGAGCATGTTGCTGATGATGTTCCCGCTGATCTTGCTGTACGAACTGGGAATCCTGCTGTGCAAGTTCGGCGAAACGAAGAACCCGTACGAGACTGAACCTGCGTAGAATGGAGACGGCGGGCGGGGAACCGGAGCCTCGAGGCGGGAACCAGGTGACAATGTCGACGAGTCTTCCTATTCCTGATCGGCACGCCGAAGGACACAGCCGTCTCGCGGTCCGGTTCTTCCTGCAAACAGCCGCGATGCTGCTGATCGCGATCGTGATCACCGTTATGCTCTCGTCGGTCTTCGGCCGGCCTGCGGAGGCGGTCGCCTTCCGGTTCCCGCCCGCGTTCGCTGTGAGCACGCTGTTACTGGCCGGCGGGAGCGTTGCGCTGCATCGCGCGGTGACCATGGTGCGGCGCGAGCGGCAGCGGCCGTTTCGGCGATGGTTGCGCGCGGGTGTGGCGTGCGGCGTTCTGTTTCTCGGCGTGCAGGGTTACGGCCTGTGGACGCTGCTTCCCACCGAGCGGGCCGCGGGCGATGCGTCGCTGGGAGTGACGCCGTTTGTGCTGATGCTCGCGGGACTGCACGCCTTGCACCTGACCGTGGCCACGCTGTTCATCGCGTTCGTGGCGACGAGGGCGTCGGTGAATCGGTACGACCACGAGTACTATTGGGGCGTGAGCGTTTGCGCGTGGTTCTGGCACGGACTGGGAGCGGCGTGGCTGTTCGTGCTGGCGATCTTCGCGGTCGCGCTGTAGACGAGCACTTCTCTGCGAGCACGGCGCAATGATTGGCTCAAACGAGCCCGACGCGTTTCGTGCGCGCGCCGTCGTAGTAGGTCACTTTTCCTTCGCGGGCGAGCCAGCCGACTCCCTGCATCACGATGTCACGCGGCGCATCGATGTCTTTGGCGAGACGGGTGAGTGTGACCGGGCCGTTCTCCTGGAGGTAGCGCCAGACGTGGCCGGCCGTTTCTCCGATCAGATCGAACTCTTGCAGAACAGCATTCGGCATGTCGATTCTTCCTCCCTGATGGCCGCTGACGGAAACCCAGCAACATCACCGCCGATTATAGCGCATCAGAGCGGAGGCTCGCAAAGCGAAAAACCGCGCCGGCTCTCTTCGCAAACCGGCCGGGATCGGGTCGTTGGGCCGACCGGTCGGTTCGGTTCGTCTGCGCCTTCGATTACGATACCTGCCGACGAGACGCCCCCTGCAATCGATCTGTGAGAATGGACATGAACCGCGTACTGATCATTATTGGCGACGCGACGGAAACGGTGGATACGCTGTATCCCTACTTTCGACTGCAGGAAGGGGGCTTCGAAGCGGTCGTCGCGGCGCCGGAAAAGCGCGAGTATCAGATGGTCATGCACCAGGTGAAGCCGGGCTGGACGATTACGAAAGAGTGGGAGGGGTATTCGATCGACGCGGACATCGCATTCCGCGACGTCAAGCCGGAGGAGTATCTGAGCATCTTCTTCAGCGGCGGGCGGGCGCCGGAGTACATCCGCTATGACGAGGATCTGGTGCGGATCACGCGGCATTTCTTCGAAGCGAACAAGCCGATCGCCAGCGTCTGCCACGGCGTGGAGATTCCCTGCTACGCGGGATGCGTCGAGGGCCGTCGGATGGCGACCGTTCCCAAATGCCGGTTCGACCTGGAGGTCTGCGGGGGGATTTTCGTGAACGAGCCGTGCGTGATCGACGGCAACCTCGTCAGCGGCCGCACGTATCACGACCACGGTCATTACATCGGCCCGTGGATGAAGATGCTGGACGAGGCGCGAGCAACGTTGACCTAAAGGGCCGGAGAGATGCCTTCAACTGCGTTTCAGCAGTGGGAGACGGCGCGTGCGACGGCGCTCGATGAGGTCGAACAAGCGCACCGCGGCGTCGGAGGAGACGCTCGCGGTCGGCGATTTGCAACTGAGCGCATCAACCATGCTTATGCGGTGATCCTGGCGTCGCACTTCCAGGGATTCTGTCGCGATCTTCACGCCGAATGCGTGGCGTTTCTCACAGCAAACGTCAATCCTCCGTCGTTGCGTCCAATTCTCCAGGCCGACCTTGTGCTCCATCTACAATTGAATAGTAGAAATGCAACATGCAGCAGCCTGGGGGCGGACTTCAATCGGCTGGGACTCGCGTTCTGGGACGAGATCGAGCAGCAGGACGCCCGCACATCGCGTAGAATGGAATTGCTCGATGAACTGAATGTCTGGCGTAACGCGATCGCCCATCAGGATTTTCGAAACGTTCGCGTCAGCGGCGTGCTCCGCCTGGAGACAGTGCGCGGATGGCGACGCGCCTGCCGCGGTCTCGCCCGGTCATTTGATACCGTACTGCAGGAACACTTGGACCGCCTGATTGGCGTCCCGCCGTGGTGAACTCAGGAGTGAGTGATGTCGACGATTGCAAGCGCGAAGCCGAAATTTCATGTCAACGACAAAGTGGCGTTTACATTCGGGATGCGTCGCGTGAAAGGTTTTGTCGTTGAGGACCGCGGGCCGCTGGGGGTCGGCGGCCGCCGAATCTATCGGGTCCGCTTGGACATGGATCCGTTCGACTCAATGTATTTCGAACTTCCCGAGGACGACTTGGTCGAAGCTCCGGAACCGGAACCACCGCTGACGAACGAGGAAATCGCTGAATATCTGGCCCGCGGGGGGCTTCTGCTTATGCTGCGTTCACAACAGTGCGATCAAACTCCGCGCGTGTGGCTGAAGCGCAACAATCTCGGCAACGTCACTCACACGTTCGTGGAAGAACGGGGACTGGCAGGAGGCGCTGCGCTGCCGCAGGCTGCCTTCGCCGATAAGAAGGTGATCGCCGGAAAGCGGGCCGAAGCAAAACGGTTCATCATGTCGTTCGGATTGTCGGAGGACGAGGCGAACGCCGTGATCGACGAAATTGGAACGAAACCATGAGCATGGGCCGACGCACGATCAGAGCAACGCAGCATCACGGCCACGACAGGCAGCACGGCCGGCGGAGGTTCCTGTCAACCGCAGTGGCCGGCGCGACGGGAGCGGTCGGCAGCGCTCTGCTCGCTCCGTACAGGTTCACCAGCGCAGCCGATGAGACTGACGCGCCTTCTACGGCCAATGATCGCTGGCGGATCGGGTCGATCGGCATGCGGTATCAGGGTTCAGTGATTACGCGCGAGGCGCTGCCGTTTGGAGACGTTGTGGCCATCAGCGACGTTGACCGGCACGTGCGCGAGCAGGCACGGGCGTCGTTCGGCAGCACGCCGAAGATCTACGAAGACTACCAGGATCTGCTGGCGCGGGACGACATTGACGTGGTGCTCATCGCCGCGCCGGATCACTGGCATGCAAAAATGCTCATCGACGCGTGCCGCGCGGGGAAGGACGTCTACTGCGAAAAGCCGCTCACGCTCACGGTGGACGAAGGCAAACTCGTTACGAAAGTCGTGGAAGAGACCGGCCGGGTGGTGCAGGTCGGCACGTGGCAGCGGAGCGATCACAATTTCCGATTGGGATGCGAGATGGTCCGCGCCGGTCGAATCGGCGCACTGCAGAAAGTGACCGTCCTGATGGGGCGGAATAAAACGGGCGGCCCCTTTGAAACACGGAGAGTGCCGAACCACATCAACTGGGACCGGTGGCAGGGACAGACGCCCGACGTGCCCTACATCGAAGAACGCTGCCATTACACGTTCCGCTGGTGGTACGAGTACTCGGGCGGGGAGATGACCGACTCCGGCGCCCACCACATCGACATCGCCCAGTGGGGGATGGGGATGCAGCATACCGGTCCCGTCGAGATCACGACGGAGGCGAACTTCCCCGACGCCGCCAACGGGCGGAGCTACAACGTCGCCCTCGATTATCACGCGACCTATCGCTACGCGAACGACGTCATCCTCGAAGTGATCGACTCGCCGCGCGGCGATTACGATCGCAACGGCATCATGTTCGAGGGGGAGGAGGGGCGGATCTTCGTGAACCGGGGCACTGTCGCCGGGAAGCCGGTGGAGGAACTGGCCTCGAATCCGTTTGAGCAGGGAGAGTTCGAACTGTACGACTTTGACAACGTCGAGCGGCCGATCCGGACCGGCAAGATCGACGCCATCAAGAACCACATGGGGAACTTCTACGATTGCACGCTCGCTCGCAAGATGCCGATTTCCGACGTCGTCAGCCAGCACCGGTCGGTGAGCGTTTGCCACCTGGGCAACATCTCGATGCGGCTGGGGCGCGCCCTGCAGTGGGACCCCGACGCCGAAGAATTTGTGAACGATTCCGAAGCGAACACCTGGCTGCGACGCGAACAGCGCGCAGGCTATGAAGTCGTTTGAACATCTTCGTGGATGGCTGGCGTGGCGCGCTACAGGATTCTGATTCTGCCGGTCTCAGCCGTGGTCATCGCTTTGCTCGTCGCCTGGAGACTCGGACGGGAAACCGATCGACAGGACGCGGTCTCCCAACCGCCGCCGGTCCGCCGACAACTTGCGCCGGTCTTCGAACTCTACGACCAGAACAACCAACTCGTGAAGTTCGAGAGGTACCTCGGGCGGACGCGGCTTGTTGTTGTGTTTTATGAGGCGGCAACAGGAGCGGACGAGGATCCTCATCTCGTCAGATTGCGGCGGCATATTGAGGATGTCGCAGCGGCCGGCGTTCAGGTGGTCGGGATCAGTACGGCCGTCCCGGCGGAGAATCGTCGCGCGGCCGAACGTGCGGGGGGCGAGTTTCCGTTTCCCCTGCTGACGGACATCGATCCCGTTCATCAGTCCACCGGGGCGGTGCACGGGCAGTGGGGGCTGAGCGATCCGGAGACGGGCGCCCTGCAAACCGGGCTGTTTCTCGTCGACCGGGCGGGGATGGTCGGAACGGACGATGGGACGCCGGTTCCGGAAGAGAGCCCGGAGAGCGTGGTCGATGCCCTGTGCAGCGGACGGTGGCCGCGATAGGACCGCTTCCTATCGCTGTCGCTTACACACAACTCTTGCTCCTCGTTCGAGTGACTCTCCGAGAGGTTCGAATGGAACGCGGATGACCACGGATTGGACCGATTTTCACTGATTGCTTTCTTGCGTGTCGACGCCATGCGCGCCTGAATCGATGCGGTCTCGTTGCTGCCGCCTCTTGAGGAACACCCGGATACATCCGTGCTGATCCGCTGAATCCGTGAAAATCTGTGTCCCATTCGAGAATCCCCTGGGCCCGGTTCCTCGGCGCAGGGCCGCAGCCGAGTTGTGTGTAAACAACAGCTTTCAATTGCCTCCCCCGGTTGGCGTCGCCGGTTCAATCAACCTCTGGCGGAGACGTGGCGATCTCAACATTCCCGTCTTCGATCGGCCGCGTGAGGGACCACTGCCGCAGTTCTTTCTCGGCGACGCGCTGCTCGAGGTGAACGTTGAGTTCATCGTATTCCGTCAGATCGACGCGTTCCGCGGCGAGACGCGCCAGTCGCTGAGCGGTTTCCATCGATCGAAACTCGTCCGCGTTCGGATCGAAGTCGACCTGAATGATGATCCGCAACGAGGCGGGGGATCCGGGTTCGTGACTCCGGTGGCGGCCGCCGATGACGCGGGGACCGGACTCCGGGAACTCGGCGGCGATGGCGTCCTGGAGCGGGCGGAACGGGCGGGTGTACATCTCCCAGTAGAGCGCCATGGCCGCGACCACCACCACGCTGAACGCCAGCATGACGACGACGACGAATCGTCCGCTGATTCCGCGCGTGGAGGATTGGTCGGTCGTCGGTTGATCCACGGTCGGTTCTCCCTGCCAGATTCTCTTTGAGTTGAACGGCCCGGATTGACCGATCGTGCGGTGCGCCGTTGACGGCGGTTTCGGCCGCGAATCTGACGAATGGAGCGCCCGTTGAGGGCGACCTGCGCGGCTGATAACATCATTCTTGTCAGTTTCGACCACGTTTCCAGCCCGACTTTTTCCAATGTCCCCTCGTCAAGCAACAGTGAGTGAGAGGCCTAAACCGACGCGGCCAGCGGGTGCGCTCGCGATTCGCAATCTCAGCGGGATCGATGCGCCGGGGGAGTACGCCGCGCTGTCTCGAGGATTGAACTGCACGATGTACCGCTGGATGGGGGCCCACGTCGGGCATCAGGAGGGAGTCGCCGGCACGCGCTTCGCCGTCTGGGCGCCGAATGCCCGCGAGGTGTGCGTCCTGAATGATCGGAACGGCTGGCGGCACGGGGGCTTCTACCTCAACTCCAGCGACACGGGAATCTGGTCCGGCTTCGTTCCCGAGATGGGGCCCGGTGAAGCATACAAGTACAGCATTCGCACCCCGACGGGCGAGGTGATCGAGAAAGCCGATCCTTACGCCTTTGCGGCCGAGCATCCGCCGAAGACGGCGTCGATCGTGCACGACCTGGACCAATACGCCTGGGACGATGCGGCGTGGATGGAGCACCGGCGGAATACCAACTGGTTCGGCGAGCCGATCTCGATTTACGAGGTGCATCTCGGATCGTGGCGGCGTCCGACGGACGGGCGGACCTATCTCAGCTACCGGGAACTGGCCGACCAACTGGTCGACTACGTGCGGGAAATGGGCTACTCGCACATTCAGTTGATGCCGATCACCGAATATCCCTTCGACGGGTCGTGGGGGTATCAGGCGACCGGATACTTTGCTCCGACGAGCCGTCACGGGAGTCCGGACGAATTTCGCTGGTTTGTCGATCACTGCCATCAGAATGGGATCGGCGTGCTGATCGACTGGGTTCCGGCTCACTTTCCGACCGATGCGCATGCACTGGGACGGTTCGACGGCACCGCGCTGTTTGAGCATTCCGATCCGCGGCAGGGCTTTCATCCCGACTGGAACACGTTCATCTACAACTTCGGGCGCAACGAGGTCCGCAGCTTTCTGCTGTCGAGCGCTCGCTTCTGGTGCGACCAGTACCACGTCGACGGGCTGCGCGTCGATGCGGTCGCGTCCATGCTGTATCTCGACTATTCCCGCGATTCGGGCGAGTGGGTTCCCAACTATCACGGCGGGCGCGAAAACCTGGAAGCGATCCAGTTCCTCAAGGATCTGAACACGACGATCCACGGGGAATATCCCGGCGTGCTGATGGTGGCGGAAGAGTCGACCTCCTGGGGCGGGGTCTCCCGGCCGGTCTACAGCGGCGGTCTCGGCTTCACAATGAAGTGGGACATGGGGTGGATGAACGACACGCTGCACTACATGCGGCGCGAGCCGATTCACCGCAGGCATCACCAGAACGAACTTTCGTTCCGGATGATCTACGCCTTCCACGAGAACTTTGTGCTGCCCCTTTCGCATGATGAGGTGGTGCACGGCAAACGGGCGCTGATCTCACAGATGCCGGGCGACTACTGGCAGAAATTCGCCAACCTGCGGCTGTTATACGGTTACCAGTACACGACTCCCGGAAAGCCGCTGCTGTTCATGGGGGGCGAATTCGGGCAGTGGAGCGAGTGGAATCACGATTCGCAACTGGACTGGTCGCTGCTCGAGTTCGAGAAGCACGACGGTCTGCGGCGGTACGTCGGCGACCTGAACGCCGTCAACCGCCGGGAGCGAGCGCTGCATGAACTCGATTTCGAATCGGCCGGCTTCTCGTGGATTCAGGCCGATGACGCCGACAACAGCGTGTACGCATTCTGCCGGCACGGAAGAGACGTAAACGACGTGGTGGTGGTCGTAATGAACATGACGCCGGTTCCCCGGCAGAGTTATCGCGTCGGTGTTCCGCGCGGCGGGTTCTACCGTGAGATTCTCAACAGCGACGCGCAGATTTACGGCGGCTCGAACCTGGGCAACGTCGGCGGCTGCGCCAGCGAACCGGTCCCGATGCATGGGCGGCAGCACAGCGTGCACGTGACATTGCCGCCGCTGGCGATGCTGATCCTCAAGCCGGACACTTAATGCCCATCCAGAGTTCTGTTTTCAGGTTCGCTCGATTGCTTTATCCGCACGTAGCCCTGCGGGATGCGTGCCTGCAAGCGAACCACTCTTCACGCCTGATGCGGCTGCTGGTTGTCTTGCGCGCACCGATTTCTCTGATTCTCTGCGAAAGGGTTGCGAACTGCACAGAAGTATATTAAAACATTCGTTCAGGTAGCAGGCGGGGAGATCCGTCAAGCAGGAATCAGCAGGTCGCCACCCAGAAGGAGCACTGCGACTCATGACAGAGAAAAGCACGCTCACTCGCCGTCAGCAGGAAATTTACGACTTCATTGAGGACAAGATCCTCAACCGCGGCTACGGCCCCACGGTGCGCGAAATTGGCAAGGCGTTCAATATCCGTTCGCCGAACGGCGTGATGTGTCACCTGAAGGCGCTCGAGAGGAAGGGGCTGATCAACCGTGAAGAACACATGTCACGGGCGATCCAGTTGACCGACCAGCCGCAACTCAAACGCACCAGCCTGCCGCTGGCCGGCCAGATTGCAGCCGGCTCTCCGGCGCTGGCGGTGGAAGACATGGAGCGGATCGATTTCGCCCCCCTGTTCAGCGATGACGATCACTTCTGCCTCAAGGTGCGGGGCGATTCGATGATCGACGCGCAGATTGCCGACGGTGATTTCGCCGTGATTCGCAAGCAACCGACCGCCCGCGACGGCGAAATCGTGGCGGCGCTGGTGGAGGGACGGGATGCGACCCTCAAGCGGTTTCATCGCGAGCGCAACCGATTCCGCCTCGATCCGGAGAACGCAGAGATGCAGCCGATCTATTCGGACGACGTGGAAGTGCTCGGCGTGCTGGTCGGGGTGATCCGGCGCTATTGAGTCCAGGTTCCGATACGGACCGTGGAATGCAATCGTCCCCAACAGAACAGTCGAGCATCTACTGCCCGGGATGCAACGAGTTGTTCCGGCACGACACTGCCTCGGAGGGTTGTCCGCGGTGCGGCGTCTCGCTGGTTCCCGGCGGCGGGTCGACGGCGGTCTGCCCGACATTGCTGTGGAAAGTCGGTTCCGGGGATCTGCCACACGACCCGACCCTCTGTTCGGCCGAAGATCGCGAGATGCGAAGCCTGATCGGCCGCGAACTCGGGATCTATCAGTGTGAGTCGCTGTTGGGCCGAGGGGGGATGGGCTGGGTCTATCTGGCCCGCCACCGCGATCTGGAGCGGCGTTGCGCCGTCAAAATACTCGCGCCTGGCTTGCTCGCTCAGGATGAAGGCTATCTGCGGCGTTTTCTGAACGAAGGACGGGCGGCGGCGGCGCTCGTGCACCCCAACGTCGTGACGACGCACGCCGTCGGACGCCACGACAACTATCACTTTCTGGAAATGGAGTTTGTGGCCGGCCGTTCATTGCAGGATTTGATTGAAGCCGGACCGATCCCGCCGATCCGCGCGATGGTTCTCACGGCTCAGATCGCCGAAGGGCTCGCGGCGGCGCACCGTTCGGACATTCTGCATCGGGACCTGAAACCGGACAACATTCTGTTGACGCATCGCGGGATTCCGAAGATTGGAGATTTCGGCCTGGCGAAGCGGGTGGCGGCCGACAGGGCGGAAGGGCCCCACGACGAACTGGTCGGGACTCCGAACTTCATGGCGCCGGAACTGTTCGCCGGGCAGGCCGTCACGCCGGCGGCTGATGTCTATGCGATGGGAGTCTGTCTGTTTCTGATGCTGACGCGCCGGCTTCCGTACGCCCGGTCTCGCCTGGCCGACCTGATCGAAGCCGTCACGAACGATCCCGTCCCCTCGGTTCGCGAGCTGTGCCCGCAGGTGCCGCTGGAGATGGCGGAGTGCGTGGGGATGCTGATGGCGAAAGCGCCCGCGAACCGCCCGCAGAACGGGACCGAGGCTCTGCAACTGCTCGAAGCCGTGCTGGGGCACCTGCGGGATCTGGAATCGATCCTGCAGGACGCGTTGGGTTCCGTTCCCGGCATTGAGCGGCGACGACGCGGCGAGGCGAATGAGTTCATTGTCGCGCTGCCCGACGGCCGCCGCCAGACGGTCGTGGTCGAACAGACCGGCGCATCGGCGGCTGAGCGGTTGCTTCAAATCTACAGCGTCTGTTGCCCGGCGGAACCCCACTATCTGGAGTCGGCATTACGACTCAACTCGACGGTGTGCCACGGCGCATTGGCAGTGCGAGACATCGATGGAAAACCGCACTTTGTGATGATCGACACGTATCCCAGGTCGACGGTGGATCCGGAGGAGGTGCGGCGCAGCGTGATGGAGATCGCCAACCACGCCGACGCCGTCGAGTGTCGGCTGACCGACACGGACAACAACTGACACCTGTCTGGTGCCCGCATCTCGACCAGGTGGCCGGGGCTGGACTGAGCGAAGCGAAGGAAGCCCCGGTCGTGTAGCCGAAGTCGTGAGACTTCGGACGAACGCTTCCCACGACCACCCCGATCAGGCAGGTTGAAGCCGAGTTGTGCGTAACGGACAACAACTGACATCTGTCTGGCCGCAGCAACAGCCGGCAAATTGCCACACACTGCCATTCTGGCAGCCATGTCGCCCCGCATAATCTGGCAGCGAAAATTAATAATAGCCGCATCTCTGTGCGATTGAACGATGTGCGGCAGCAATCGCCCGGTCGTCGAGATCGGCTGAGGCGGTCCGGCGGCACACGCTTTGCCGTAGCTGGCGGGGGCGGCTTTGTTTCGGTCGTTCTGGCCGGATCGACTGCAGGGGAGTGAGCGAGATGGCTGTCTTTCGGTGGGGAAGTTCGATCGACGCGTTTCGTGATCTGGAACGCGAAATGGACCGCTGGTTGCGGTCGGTCAACTTCTCCATGGACGGGGTCCGCATCGGCCGGCAGTACCCGCCCGTCAACATCTATGAACTGGAGGACGAGTTTCTCCTCACGGCCGAGGTGCCCGGCACGAAGGCCGACGACGTTGAAATCAGCATCGCGGACGGCATGGTCACGATCCGCGGCGACCGCAGCGACGCAGCGACGATCCCGGAAGACCGCTTCCGGCGGTGTGAGCGGCCGCGCGGCGCGTGGGAGCGGGTTCTGGCGCTGCCGGAGCGGATTCGGGAAGACGATCTGCACGCCGAACTCACCCACGGCGTGCTGACGCTGCATCTGCCGAAGTCGCCCCCGTCGCAGGCCCGTCAGATTCCGATCGTCGACTCTGAGCCGCCTGCCGGCTCGAATGAGGCGCCCGGCCAATGAGCGAAATCAAATCAACTCCCGAACGGCGACCAACGCCGGCGTCCCTGCGAACGCCCTCGAAAAGGGTCTGCACTCCGCCGATCGACATCTATGAGGATCAGGACGGACTGGTGCTCCGAGCCGATCTTCCGGGAGTTTCAGTCGACACGCTCGAACTCCAGGTCCAGGACAACAAGCTCACGCTGTTCGGCCGGGTGTCGACGTCGGTTCCGAAGGACGCCAAGCTGATCTATCAGGAGTACCACGTGGGGGATTTTCTGCGGTCGTTCATCCTGAGCGATCAGGTCAATCACGAGCAGACCTCCGCCAAGCTGAGCGAGGGGGTGCTCGAACTGACGTTGCCCCGCGTCACGCAGAGCGAGCCTCGCCGTATTCCGATCCGCGGCGAGTGACACTTCGGGACGGTGTTCAGAAGCTGGCGTCGACGCGGACGCCTGCGGCGCCGTCGAACGGGTGCACCCACGGCAGGAACCGCACACGTCCGTCGTTGCGCAGATGCTGTCCGGCGACCGACTTGCCGATCAGCCAGCCCATCGCTCCGCCGAAGACGACGTCGGACAGGTCGTGGTCCCGCTCGTCGATCCGGCTCCAGGAAATCAGGCCGGCGAGCGCGTAGGCGGGGAGACCAGCGTCCCAGCCGTAGTATTCTTCGAGGACGGCGGCGATCGTGAACGTGCTGGAGGCGTGAAACGACGGGAATCCCCACTGTCCGTCGTTCCAGTCGGAATCGGGCCGATCGGTGTTCGTGACGCCCTTCACGGCCAGGGTCGCCAGCCCGCTGATGGTGTAGGCGCTGATCAGCGCTTCACTGAAGCTGTGTGCGTAAGGATCGTTGGCGTGAACGCTGTGTCCCCACACCGCGAACAGAACCGGCACCTGATACTGCGCCTCGCCGAGCTTGCCCAGCGCGCGGCTGGCGTCACCCCATTGCAACGGATCAGCCGCGGTTGCTTCCCGGACGTCGCCGTCGAGATCCTGTCGAATCCCGATCGCGGCTGCCAGAGAGAATCCGAGGATCAGCGCGTTCTCCTGATTGATGAGCCCTTGCGCGTCTGCCCACACGGTGGGACCGAAATTCCGCAGGTCATCCGAAAAGCGAAACTCAGCCATGTGCTGCGGGGGAGCGGGAAGACAATGCGAGACGAGTTGAACGGTGTTCTGAGGCGCGAAGAGCGCCGATTCCGAGGTCGCACGTCTGCCTTCACCGGATCCAGGCAGGTTGACCAGAGTCTCCGTTGCCTGCGACGGATTGAATACCCAGTCTGCGCAGACCGAACGCCACGCGGTTGCTCCGTCCCACGGGGAGGCGCTTGACGGCGGTTCCGCAGGATGATCCGCCGGCTGAGGTGGAGCGAACGAGAACCGGTCGTTGAAACTCGAAACGCGGTCCCAAACGGTGCCGGCGGTCTCTGCGGCCGAACGATCGGCGTCGACTGCGGACTGAGCCGTGGCGTGAACGATTGCCCGGCCGGGGGGCGACGTCGAGGTCGAGGCGCAACCGACGGCCGAGACACAAACAATCGCCGCCGTGACGACGCGCGCCGCCTCCCGCCAGACGCGGAACGTCCGACGCGGGAGCGGTTCTGTGGATGGTGCTGATGATCTTTCCATGCGCAGCGCGATCGTCTCGACCCTTCGAGTCGCCAGATTCAGCATCGGCGGAACAACCGGCAGGCAATCAGATTGATCGTGTCGGTCGTTGCAATCGCCGTGAACGGCACAATCGCGCCAGCCCGAAACGGGCTGCTGAGTGCCCAAGAACAGGAGGTCGCTCTCGTGCGTTCCCGTGCAGTCGGCGACAGACCTCACGAAACGTAACCACTTGTGTACGCCCACCTTGCACCTTGCGCTCGCCCGTCGCGCACCCTGGAAGCGTGTGCCGGCCGCCTTCGCGATCAGCGGGATGCACGCAAGGCTGCGTGCGCTGCGTGGTTGGGTTGCTGGCGACGCCCGCACCGGGGAAATTTCGAGATTTCTTGCGCTCAGACTCATCTTTCGCTGAAGAACCGGTTTTGCTAAAAGCCCGCCGCATTTTCAGCGGCTTGCCGCCTCCGAGACGGGCAAGCAGTCAGGTGCTGGTCTCGCACGGAGAATCGGGGCATCGCGGAAACGGAGACCCTGCGAGGGCCTCCGATTCGGGTCTCCGGGAGCGACAGTTCGCCAGGCCGGCACAGCTCAATTCGAGAATTCGGAATCGACGCATCACGAGGTTGTCATGCAGAGCGCCATCTTCAAATTTGTCGCCCTGGCCGGAGTGATCGGCGTTGGTTGCTTCGTCGTGCTGGAGGTGCATCGCCGGTTGCCGACGCCTCAGGCCGAGACCGCCGACGCGAACCAGTTCCAGCGTGCGGACGACAGCGACGATCCGGCCGAGTCGTCGAACTCGCCCCCTCAGAATTCCGACCTGCCGCCGGAGCAGTCGTTTGAGCCGCTCGATGACACGCCGCATGGGGCCGGTACGGAACGCCGCGTCGCGGTTCGAGACGAACTGCCGATCTCGTCTCCGTCCGATTTTCCGGCGGCGGACGACGACGTTTTCAATCCCGGCCCACCCGGACAGATGGAGCCCCCGACGCTGGTGGACGCCGACAGTGAATGGGAAGATGTCCCGAGTCAGCCGGCCGAACCGATCGACGTCGAGAGCGACAATCCCTTCGCTTCGGGCGATCTGGAGCCGGCGGCTGAACCTGTCGCGGACGTTTCCGACGCGCCGGTGCTTCCCAGTGCGGAACAGGAAGGAGCGACGTCCCAGCCTTTCGCTCTGGAACGCTCCGAGGCGGAGATGATCCAACCGGTTGCCGCCGAGGATCCGACTGAGGAAGTTGATTCGTTTGATCCGTTCTCGGGAGAAGAGATCGCAGCGGCGTCCGTCGAATCGACGGAGGACCCGCCGGCGAGAGCCGCCGACGCGGCGCCGGTGATGGATCTTTTTGGGCCAGTCACCGACGACAGTGAAGGTGCGGCCGCTGAGGATGATGCGATGGTTGGTCTGGCCGAACCGAGAGAGCCGGTCGAACCTTTGCTGTTCCCCGCCGAGGCAAACGAGGCCGGCTTTGTGGAAACGACCCCTCCGCCCAAGGAACCGGTTGTCGCTCCGAGCCCGTTCGACGGTGTAATGCTGGTCGACGAGGAGGAAGAGCAAGAACTCGAACTGTTGCCGGTAGAGGAAGCGGAGGCGGACGCACCGTTTGACCCGTTCGGCGATTCGGATTCGGAGATGCCCGCCAACGAGGCGGATGCGGAATTCGGAGACGCGGCTGAAGAGCCGGCGCCGCTGTTGCTCGAATTTCCCGGGCCTGACGACGCCGACCAACCAGAACCGGTGCTCCCCTTCGGCGAGGAACCGGAGGAGTTATCCGAACCCGCTCCGGTCTTGTCGGACAGCGAACCTCAGCCGGCGCCGGAGTTCATCGAGATCGAAGACTCCGGCGACGAAATGCCGGTCATTCGCGGCAACTCCGAGGCGTCGGCATTCGATTTCTCCCGCGATGCGGAAGCCGAGGAACTCCCCGACGTCAGGCCTCTGCCCGCGAACGCCTCCACGCCTGCGCCGGAGTTCGACGCGGGGCGGCCGGGCTATGTCGGCGACGGCACTCTCTCAGATCGTGCGCCGCGCGGACCGCAGCAACCCGAACTGACGATCGAGAAAGTGGCCCCCCAGGAGGCGAACGTCGGCGAGCCATTGATTTACGCGATCAACCTGCGGAACGCCGGCAACAGCACCGCGCACGACGTCATCATCGAGGACCGCATCCCGCGCGGCACCGAACTCGATGGAACGATTCCGCAAGCAGAACTGATCGACGGCCGCCTCGTATGGCGACTGGGCGAAATGGAACCGGGACAGGAGGAAGTGATCCGCATCCGGGTCGTCCCCACCGAAGCGGGCGAAATCGGCAGTGTGGCCACCGTCCGCTTCGTTGCCGAAGTGGCCGCCAAGACGGTCGTGACTTCGCCGAAACTGTCGCTCGCCATCCAGGGTCCGTCCGAGGTGGCGGTCGGCGAACGGGCGGTCTTTCGGTTTGTGGTGTCGAACACCGGCCAGGCCGAAGCGCGCAACGTGTACATCGAAAATCTGCTGCCGGCCGCGTTGGAACATCCGGGCGGCGACGCGATCGAATGCGAGATCGGCACGCTGGCGGGCGGAGAATCCCGCGAGGTGGAACTCGCCGTGACTGCGGTGGCGGCCGGTTCCGTCACGACGCAGGCCTCCGCCTACGTCGGTCAAGCAGAGTTCGCGCAGACCGAGGCGAACGTGGCAATTCTTGACTCGCGACTGACCATCGAACGGCAGGGTCCGTCGCGGCGGTTTGTGGGCCGCTCCGCCGATTACTCGACGGTCGTCACAAATCGCGCGAAATCGACGTTACGACAGGTTCGCGTTGTTGAGCAGCTTCCAGACGGACTCGAACTGGCAGGCATCCCCAAGGGGGGCAAGTTTGATCCGATCAAGCGGACGATCGTCTGGACGATCGAAGAACTTCCGGCCGGGGAATCGCGGCGGTTGCAGACCAGCGTGGTGGCGCGCACGGCCGGTTCGCTGCAGAGCGTAGTCCGCGCGAGCGACGCCGACGGCAACGGCGCCGAACTTCGATCGAAGCTGGAAGTCGCCGGCTTCGAATCACTGGCGCTCGATCTGGAACACGACGGAAGACCGGTTCTGGTCGGCGAGCAGGTTGCGCTGCGAATGACGGTCAAGAACCGCGGAACGGGACCGGCCCATGAAGTCAGGACCGCGTTCGAAATTCCCGACAACCTCGAATTCGTCGAGGCGCGAGGTCCGGTCGAGTATCGGCACCAGGGACGGACGATCGAATTCGCCGCGATCAATGAACTCGCGGCCGATGAGGAGCAGTCGTTCGACATCGTACTCACCGCCGCCCGGACCGGCCCGACGCGCGTGACCGCTCAACTGGAGACTCCGAAACTCGGCGCTCCGCTGCGGCATGACGAAGCCGTCATCATTCAGGCCGACGAGCCGTAGCCGAGACGCTGATTGCGGTCTACAATTCGGCAACTGACGCCCGGTTTCCTGCCTGGAGACCGGGTTTTGTTGTCCAGGCACGGCGTCTCTCGACCGCGACCGGATGAAATCTTGTCAGTTGCACACATCTCGGCTTGCGCCCGGCCCCGAGGAACCGGGCCCAGGGGATTTTCGAACAGGACACAGATTCTCGCGGATTCGGCGGATCAGCACGGATTTTGGGGGACTCCTCAACAGGCGGCAACGCCGTCGCCGCATCGATTCAGGCGCGGATGGCGTCGACACGCAAGAAAGCAATCAGCGAAAATCGGTCCGATCCGTGGCTATCCGCGTCCCATTCAATTTTCTCGGACAGTCACTCGAAAGGGAACGAGAGATGTGTATAAGCGACAGGGATGAAATCCTGCCGTACGAGGGCCGGCGACCGACGCGGAATACACCAACCCGGTGGCTCGAAAAACATGGCTGATCCGACGCGCGACATTCTCGAAACGTTTCCGAATCCGTATCCGCAGCGGGACTACTCCATCGAGACCGTCTGCCCCGAGTTCACTTCGCTGTGTCCCAAAACGGGCCAGCCCGATTTCGGCACGCTCACGATCACCTACGTCCCGGACCAACTCTGTTTCGAGTTGAAGTCCCTCAAGCTGTACCTGCAGCAGTACCGCAACCACGGCGCCTTCTACGAGGCGGTCACGAACACCATCCTCGACGACCTCCTCGCCGTCACGCAGCCGCGGTCGATGAAGATCACGGCGGAGTTCACACCCCGCGGCGGGATTCGGACAAACGTTGTCGTTGAGTACTCTGGGTCTTCAACGCAGAGGCACTGAGGCGGGGCAGAGCGGATGTTGTTGGGTGTGCCCAAACGGAAGTTTGGACACAAGGTGACGTCTCGCACGACAACTTCGAGTCCGGCGGCCGGCATAGCCGGCCCTACTGACCGCCCATGAATCGCTCGACGATGCGCTTGTCGAAGTAGTTCACTTCCATGCCGGCGTCGATGATGAGGCCCTGCGCGTTGATCCCCGAGGATCGGGGGCTGAGCAGAAACGCGGCCGCATTCGCCACTTCCTCGGTGCGCACCGCCTCGTTGCGGAGTGTGGCCTGCTCGGCGAAGAGATAACAGTCGACATAGCCGGGGATGCCGGCCGACGCGGAGGTCTTGAGCAGGCCCGGACAGACCGCGTTGAAGCGGACCTTCGAGAATTCCGAGAACGACTTGGCCAGGAAGGCCAGCGATGAGTCGAGGGCCGCCTTGATCGGCGCCATGTATCCGTAGTTCTCGGCCGCCATGCGCGTCGTGGAGATTGAAATCGTCACCACGCTTCCCTGTTCGGAGTCGAGCTGGTCCTGGAATGCATTTGCGATGGCGATCAGCGAGAAGCACGAGATATCGACCGCCTGCAGGAACGCCTCGCGCGGCGTCTTGTGAAACGGCTGCCACCCTGCGGAGTAGTCGGCGAAGGCGATCGAATGCACGATGCCGGCCAGGCCGTCTCGGGCGCGGGCGACCTCGCTCGCAAGATTGTCGATCTGATCCTGATGCTCGACGTCACAGACGAAGACCGGGGCGTCGCCCACCAGTTTGCCGACCGATTCCCGCCGCGCTTCGCTGCGCACCGCATACAGGACGTCGGCCCCCGCCTCCTTGAGAACGCGGCCGACGTGGAACGCGACGCTCTTACGGTTGGCGACGCCGAAGACGAGGATCGATTTGCCGGTCAGTTGGAGGAAGTCCATGGCGGGACGAATAGGACGCAGGTTGGACGGAAGGTTGCAAACGAGGGGCTCGCCGTGGATTCCATCCGCAGTGCAAAGGGTGAGAGAATCTGTTCGTTACGCAAACGTTTCCGTGTCGTCCAGTCTCTCATCGCGCGAATGGGTGACCACAAAGGCACAAAGAACACCAAGAAGAGTCAGGGAATGTGTCTTCCAGGCTCCGAGGACTCCGCGGAGCGACTTCGTAAGTTGACTTCGTGCCCTTTGTGTCGTCGTGGTTTGCAACCAACGGACGCTGTGTCCCGGACGGTAAGTGCGCGATGAATCGACATGCGAGTGGATTGCTCCGGGGGGGGCGCGAATAGAGTCCGGGTTGCGGGGACGCGGGCGTTGGGGAAGTCCGCCTGATGCGCGGCTCTCCATGTTCCATTCGTATTGCACTCAACGATCGCCTTCCGCTCGATTCCAGTAGATCTTCACGTTCCGTGTCGCGCGGCCGCCGGCGATGATGTCGACGCGGCCGTCGCCGTCGAGGTCTGCGCAGATCAGGTCTTCGCAGGCCATGCCGCCGTCGTCGACGACGTGTTTGGTCCACTCGCTCGGGTCTTCCCCCGTCGGATCATAGACGTAGACGCCCGGCCCCTTGACGTCGCCTGCACCCGCCTCGCGGTGGCCGATCACGAGTTCCTCGTCTCCGTCTTCGTCCAGGTTGGCCGTCCAGACGGCGTGCCCCGCTTTGAGCGATTCGTCGACAACAAACCGATCGGCGAGTTGCCCTTCCGCCAGCTCACCCGGCGTGGTGTAGACGACGACCGACGTCCCGTGCATCGGTTCGATCGTCGCCATGTAGGGACGCCCCGACGCGAAACGGCCGATTTTCACTTCTCCCGCGCCGCGGCTTGCCGGATCTTCGCCCGGCATTCCGCTGCCGATTTTTCGCTTGCCGAAGCCGCCGTCGTCCTGTTTCCAGATCGCGTGCAACCCTTCCTCGCTGGCCGTGACGGTGATCGTTTCGTTGTCCGTCCCGAAATCGAAATGCCAGTGATTGTGCATCCGGTTCATTGAGTCGTCGAGAACCGTCGACGGCCAGCGGCCTGACTGCGGATCCTCAGGAATCTCAAACGCCAGCAGCCTGACGCCTGCGGCGTCGACCGCGTTGAGCGGCGAGACGACAAGCTGCGGAGTGCCGGTCTCCAGCACGTCGGCCCACCGCATGCGGTGGGTCCAGGGTTCGACGCCGATCGCGTGGACGCGCCACTTCGCATCCGGGTCTTCATCGCGGGTGATCCACTGGATCGTGCCGACCCTGGTCCATCCCGCTCCCAGTGCGAAATCGACCTGCCCGTCCCCGTCGATATCGTGCGGGGCGATGCAGACGTTGTCGAGTTCCGTCTGGTCTTCGAGGATGACGTGCTTGCCCCAGTCGGGATTCCGATACCACTGCACGCGGTTCTCCGTCACGGCCACAACGTCCTGCAGACCGTCGCCGTCCACGTCGGCCAGCGCGACGGCGTAGACCGCCTTTTCGGCCGCTTCCGCGTCGATCGTCTGGGCTTCGAACTCTGGAAAGCCGGCCGTCGCAACACCCGTGAGTGAGCCGGCCAGCAGCACCGCGAGAAGTGTCGATTTCATAACGCACAACCAGGAAGTTGGGACAGAAGGAAATGAAGGCAACGAAGATTGGGAGAAGTATGAGACAACGCCCGCAGCAGTTCTTCTACTCGAACTGCTGCAGTGCGAACAACCGCACGGCGTTTTCTGTCGTCTGCGCGGCGAACTCTTCCGGCGTGACGCCGCGCACGTCTGCCAGGCACTCCGCAGTGTGACGCACCCAACCGGGCTCATTCCGCTTCCCGCGGTTGGGAACCGGAGCGAGATAGGGAGCGTCGGTCTCCACGAGGATGCGGTCGGAGGGAACCATCGCTGCCACGGCGCGCAGCTCGTCGCTCTTCTTGTAGGTGACCATCCCGGCAAACGAGATGTGCATCCCCATTTCGAGGCAGGCCTCAGCGGTCGCCTGGTCTCCGCAGAATGAATGCATCACTCCGGCGAGCAAGCCGTCTGTCGCGTGCGCTTTGAGTTGGGCGACCACATCGGCTTCGGCTTCGCGGCAGTGGACGACGAACGGCTTGCCGAGGCGGCGCGAGAGTTCGAGATGCCGGTCGAAGTAGTCCTGCTGAATCTCGATCGGGGCGTAATCCCAGTAGCGGTCGAGGCCGGTCTCTCCCACGGCGACGACGCGCGGGTGGTTCGCGAGTTTTTCGATGACCGGCCAGTCGTCCGGTTTCGCCTCGGCCGTGTAGTTGGGTTGAATGCCGACCACGGCGAAGACGGCCGGAAACTGCTCGGCGATCTCAACGGCCGCGCGACTGCTCTCGGCAGTCGTGCCGATCGTCAGCATCCGCGTCACGCCGCGATCGACGGCGGCGGCGACGACGTCGGCCCGGTCGTGCGAGAAGGCGTCCTCGTCGAGATGGCAGTGCGTGTCGATGAGCCGCATGTCGGTCTCCCGACCGGATTGCACGAAAAACGCCCACGGATTGCAATCCGCGGGCGTGAATGCAGTGCCCGGTCTCAAGCAGACTGTTGCGCCTTGCGCGTGCTCGACAGGCGGGCCAGTTCGTCCCGATGCCGCGCCGCCTCCTGCGAGATGTCGCTCAGCAGCGAACCGGCCTCCTCGTCGTCATCCGCCGCCGCGGCGAGTCCGGCCGCCTCGTCGGCCAGGCGTTCCTGATGCGCGGCGAGTTGATCGAGCAGAAAATCGAGAGCCACATAGTGCAGGCTGGTGTACTCGGTCGGGTACGCGCCCGATTCAATCCGGTGACCCCGTCGATCAAGGAGTTCCGCCAGTCGCTCGACCGACGCGCGCTGCTCGGCAACCAGCTTCTCGACCGCCTTATGCACGTCGGCATCCTCGCGGCTCGTCCAGGGCCAGATTTCGCCGACGTATTGCAGCAGGCTCCGGCCGAGGTCGATCAGCAGGTCGTTGAGCTGGTCGTTGGGAATCATGCGGGCTCAAGTGTTCGCGGGTCGAGGACCTGCAGATCGTTTCGTCTAACGGAACAGCGTACGGGCGACGTAGTTAGCGGTGTCGGTGAGGTCGGACTGGAGCGGGGAGGCTCCCAGCAGAAAAATCGGCAGCGCGATCAGCGCGATGTACGTTCCCACGAGAGCCGGCGTCTGGATCGCGCGCCGCTCTTCCGGCTCGGGATTGATGAACATCGCCTTCAGCACCCGCAGATAGTAGACCAGGCTGAAGACCGTGTTCGCACCGGCCACGGCGAGCAGCACCCACATCGACCAGTGCAGATCGGCCGCGTACAGCACGGACGTGAAGATCTGCAACTTGGCGAAGAACCCGCCGAAGGGAGGCAGCCCGACCAGGCTGAACATCGCCATCAGCATCGCCAGGCAAAGCAGCTTGGTCGCCGGGTTCTGATGCACCAGCCCGTTGTACGAATCGATCTCCTCCGAGTAAGTCTCGTTGCGGAGGATGGCCACTACCGAGAACGCCACCAGGTTCATGAACAGGTAGACGGCGAGGTAATACATCAACCCTTCGACGGCGCGGGCCGACTGGTAGAAGATCTGGCTCCGCGTCCAGCCCTCCGTCGCCGGAGCGTCGGTGATGATGAGCAGCGCGGAGACCGCCATCAGCATGTAGCCGGCGTGCGCGATGGTCGAATACGCGAGCAGTCGTTTGACGTTCGTCTGCGTATAAGCCGCGAGATTGCCGAGCGTCATGCTCAGGCAGGCGATGACGGCCAGCCCAATCCCCAGAAAGACGCGCAGGCCGTGCAGCACTTCCTCCGGTCCGCTGAATGCCAGGAGAAACCGCACCAGCAGCGCAAACGACGCCGCTTTTGACGCGACGGAGAGGAACCCGCCGACTTCGGCCGCGGCGCCCTCGAAGGCGTCCGGACACCAGAAGTGGAACGGGACCAGCGACAGCTTGAAGGCGAAGCCGACCAGGACCATCATGATGCCCAGCACGAGCGTCACGGCGGCCGCGTTCGTCGGTCCGAACGTCTCGCCGTGCATGACGGTGACGAAATGGCCCGCCAGTTCAGGCAGGCTCAATGTGCCAAGAATCCCGGCGATCAGCGAGAGGCCGTAGAGCATCACGCCGGCCGCTCCCGCTCCGTAGACGACGTACTTCAGCGCCGCTTCGCTGCTCTGCCGGCGGCCTTTGAGGAACCCGACCATCGCGTAGCTCGGGACGCTCATCATCTCGATGCCGAGAAAGATCATCAGCAGATTGTTCGCGCCGACCGCGAGCATCATACCGACGGTCGACCCGAGGAGCAGTGTGTAGAAATCGGGTCCGTCGTCGTTGTCCGGAATCCCTGTGAGGACCGTCAGTGCGATGACGAGCACGACGAACAACAGCAGTCCCAGCCGGAAGAACAGCGTGAACTGGTCGTGCATCAGCAGGTCGGTGAAGAAGCCGCCCACCGAACCAACCCCCTCGGGCGTGAGGTGATAGGCGCTCGCCAACCGGGCCGCGAGTTCTTCCACGGGTGTGTCGGCGACGCCGGTGATCGAGAGATCGGTCTTGAGGTACATGAACTGGGCGAACACGCCGGTAAAGGCGACCAGCGTCCCGAGCAGCGCCACCCAGCAGGCGGGGATCCGCTGCACGCCGAAGATCATGCGGACCAGCAGCAGCAGGACGATGGCGGCGCAGAGGATCAACTCCGGCGCGAAGATTTCAATCGCGCGCGGCAGGTCGCCGTTGATCAGGCCGTCGATGATCTGTTGAACCGTCATTGCGATGGCGGAGGGTCTATGGCTGGTGGTCTATGGCCTATGGCTGATAGCCAATGGCGGATGGTCGATGGCTGTTGGCTGCTGTCCTCTGGCCAGTTGACGTCTGACGTCTGACCTCTGCTATTGCCCGGTGGTGACCGAACTCACTTGTTCGACGGTCTCGTGCAGGGCTTCGTATCCCTGGGCGAGCGACTCGGTGAGCAGCCGGGTCGACTCGTCCATCAGGCTGAACATGCTCCACGGGTAGCAGCCCAGGAAGATCGCCAGGACCAGCAGCACGACGGCGACAGTGTTCTCGCGGCTGTTCGCCGGGGTGAGGGCTTCCGGATGCGGTCCCTTGTATTCGGGACCAAGGTAGACCCGCTGGATCGTCCACAGGATGTAACCGGCGGTGAGAATCACGCCGGACGCGGCGATGATCGCCATCACCTTGCTGTAGCTCCAACTGCTGATCACGGTGAACGCTTCACCGATAAACCCGCAGAGTCCCGGCAGACCGAGGCCGGCGAAAAAGATTCCGACGGCAATGGCGCTGTAGAACGGCATCTTCTGCATCAGGCCGCCGAACTGGTTGAGATCGCGGTGGTGGACGCGGTCGTAAATCACGCCCACCATGAAGAACATGCCGGCCGAGGAGACGCCGTGGGCCAGCATCTGGAACATTGCGCCGTTGATGCCCATGTGCCAGTAGTCGGAGTTCGTGGTCGCGCCAGTGAGCCGGTCGACCTGCCAGATGGCGAGACCGAGCAGCACGTAGCCCATGTGGCTGACGGAACTGTAGGCGACGAGCCGTTTGAAGTCAGTCTGCGCCATGGCGGCGAATGCGCCGTAGATGATGCTGAACACTCCGATCGCCACCAGCGTGTAGGCGGCCACCTGCGCCCCGTACGGGCAGAGCGGCATGGCGATGCGGATGATGCCGTAGCCGCCCATCTTGAGCAGCACGCCGGCCAGGATCATCGAGATCGGCGTGGGCGCTTCGACGTGGGCGTCGGGCAGCCAGGTGTGGAACGGGAACGTCGGCACCTTGATCGCGAATCCGATGAACAACAGGATGAACGCGATCAGCTGCACCTCCCGGTTCAACAGTCCGCCCTCCTGGGCAAGTTGCGTCAACTTGATGAGATCGAAGCTCGACTCGTAATTCGTCAGTGCTGAACCGGCGCTGTTGAAGTAGAACATCAGCATCGCGATCAGCATCAACACGCTGCCGGCGAGCGTGTAGAGGAAGAACTTGATCGCGGCGTATTCCCGCCGCGGTCCGCCCCACACGCCGATCAGGAAGTACATCGGCAGCAGCATCACTTCCCAGAAGATGTAGAACAGGAAGAAATCGAGCGCCATGAAGACGCCCAGCATGCCCGTTTCGAGCAGCAGGAACAGAATCAGATAGCCCCGCACGTACTTGGTGATGCTCCAGGACGCCATCATGGCCAGCATGCTGACGAGGCTGGTGAGCAGCACGAGCGGCAGACTGATGCCGTCGACGCCGAGCTGGTAGTTGATGTTCCAAGCGGGGATCCAGGGTGTGATGGAGTCCATCTGAAACGCGACCGTGTACTCCGCGGCCCCGAGGCTGGGATCGAACCGCCCCAGCATGACGATCGTCAAGCCGAACGTCACAACAGTGACGACCAGCGAATAGATCCGCATCGCCTCTTCGGCCGTCTTTTCAAAGAACATCAGGCCCAGCGCCCCGAGCGTGGGGGCGAAGATCGTCAGGCTCAGTAGGACAACGTCACTCATGGGGATTCACGATCAATTGACAACAGGCTCGTCGGTGCGTCGCAACGCACCCTACAAGGTGGGCATGAAGACGAACATCAGTGCGAACAGCGCCACCACGCCGACCGCGATGAACATCACGTATTGCCGCAGCCGGCCGGTCTGGATCACGGTCAGTGAACGGCCGACGGCGAACGTGACGTCGCCGACCAGATTCACAAGGCGGTCGACCACTCTCTCATCGAAGGCGCGGTCCCACTTCGAGACCCAGACCGCACAGCGACACAGGGCGTGCAGGAATCCGTCGAGATAATTCCGGTCAAACGCCTGCGGCCAACGCGCCACAATATGCACCGGCCGGACGAACATCGCGTCGTACAGATTGTCGAACTGCCATTTCTCGACCAGGAAGTTGTACGTTCCGGAAAGCTGCCGCGCGATCCCGGCCGGATCAATCGCCCGGTTGACATATATCAGGTAGGAAATCAGCAGGCCCGCAAACGCGGCGATCAGGGCCGCCGTGCCGGCGGTCGCGTGGTACTCGTGAACGGCGTGATGTCCCGGCAGGCTCAGGCCCAGAATCCCCGCCTCCGTGAGACCTTCCCCCACATGCGCCGGCTCCGCTGTGAGCAGAGCGTTCACCAGATAGCCCGGCTTGAGGTGCCCCTCCTCGTCGATCTGCATGCCCCAGGTGACGGTGATCGCGAAGAACGAGAGCACCAGCAAAGGAGCCGTCATCACCCACGGCGATTCGTGCGCGTGATCGTAAACGTGTTCGTCCTTCGGCTCGCCGGCGAACGTCATGAACCACAGCCGGAACATGTAGAACGCCGTAATCCCGGCCGTCACCAGCGGCACCAGAAACAGCAGGAAGTGGACCGGATTGAGCGACATGTGCGTCAGCGCCGTCGCGACGATCTCGTCCTTGGAATAGAAGCCCGAGAACGCGATGTTCCCGATGAACGGGAACGTGAGATACGGGATGGCGAGACCCGAGATGGCGATCACGCCGACCAGCATCGTGTAGGCGGTGATCGGCATCTTCTTCCGCAGCCCGCCCATCCTGGTCATCTCCTGCTCATGATGGCAGCCGTGGATTACGGAGCCCGAACAGAGGAACATCAGCGACTTGAAGAAAGCGTGCGTGATGAGGTGGAACAGCCCGGCCACCCAGCCCCCCACGCCGAGGGCCAGCATCATGTAGCCCAACTGGCTGATCGTCGAGTAGGCCAGCACCCGCTTGATGTCAGTGGCGACAATGGCGATCGTCGCCCCGATGAAGAGCGTGATACAGCCGACATAGGCGATGACCAGCAACACCTCGGGCGTGAACATCGGATAGAACCGCCCCGCCAGATAAACTCCGGCCGCCACCATCGTGGCTGAGTGGACCAGCGCCGAGACGGGCGTCGGTCCTTCCATCGCGTCGGGCAGCCAGGTCTGCAGCGGGAACTGGGCGCTCTTGCCGATGCACCCGGCGAAAATGCCAAGCCCGGCGGTCACCAGCAGCCAGTACGGAATCGACTTGTCATGATCCCCGGTCGCCGTGGTGAGGAACACCTCCGCCTCGCGGCCTTCGCCGTGAATGTGCAGATCGCCGTGTTCGCCGCGGAGCATCTGGAACAATCCGGGTTCGACCGCGCGTTCGGTCGGATGCGGATTCGCGAAGCGAAATGTCCCGAACGACGTGAACAGGATCATCAGCCCGATCAGGAACCCGAAGTCCCCGACGCGGTTCATGATGAACGCCTTGTTGGCGGCGGTGCTGGCCGACTTGCGCTCGACGTAGAAGCCGATCAACAGGTAGCTGCACACGCCCACCAGTTCCCAGAAGACAAACACCATGAAGATGTTGCCCGCGATCACCAGACCCAGCATCGAGAAGCTGAACAGCGAGAGATACGCGAAAAATCGGTAAAAGCGACCGGGGCGATGGAAATGCTTCCCGCCCGGCAGGTGGACGAAGTGGTCCTCGTAGTCGTCGGTCAACTCGTCGCTCATGTAGCCGATGGCGAAGACGTGAATGCAGGTCGCAATCAGCGTCACCATGCAGAACATCACGATCGTGAGACCGTCGATGTAGTAATCGAGAGAGACCGTCAGGTCGCCGAACTGCCCCAGCATGTAGTAACTGCCGGAAAACGCGGCGGAGTAGGGATCGTTGACGTGGTGTGCGTGCTCGTCGTCGTGCTCCGGCCCGTGCTCCTCCGCGTGAGCGTGTTCCTCGTCATGCTCGTGACCGTCGTTGTGGGCATGAGCGTCGTCGTGGGCGTGCCCTTCGTCGTGGGCGTGATCATGCTCGGCGGCCGCAACCGCCTCTTCCGGGTGCCCCCAGTGCGTCGCGCCGCCCCACGTGAACAGGGCGATCAGGCTGCACACGAAACCGGTCCCGATACAGCCAACCGCCAGATAGGAGGCGACCTTGTTGTGACGGTCGCCCCAGTAACCGCCGAAGATTTCCACCGCGAACCCGAGCAGCGGCAACAGCCACGCCACGGTCAGCAGCCACTTCAGCGATTCAGCGGTTTCAAGATACTGTTCGACGGACATGAATTGGTTGGTGGTCGGTCGGTCGGTCTCGGCCATCGGTTGGCAAAAAACTGACAACCGACAACTGAAAACTGATAACCAACTACCCCTTCAGTTCGTTCGCTCGATCAACGTCGATCGTCAGATGGTTGTTGTAAAAGTTGAGGGCGATCGCGAGAGCCACGGCCGCCTCCGCGGCGGCCAGCACAATCACGAACATCGAGGCGATCTGCCCGTCCAGCCCGAGCGTGCCGAACTTCGAGAACGCCACGAAATTCACGTTGGCGCCGTTCAGGACGAGTTCCACGCCCATCAGCACGCCGATGCCGTTGCGCTTCGTGGCCATGCAGAGCACGCCGCACACGAACAGCAGGGCGCCGATTCCCAGGTATCCTTCGAGAGCGATTTCGTTCATCGCATTCGGTCAAAAAGTATGTCGCTGAACAAACGGGACGAGCCCGCGGCGTGTGACGTTATTCTTCTTCGATGCGGGTCACCCGCCGCTTCGCACGGGCCAGGTAGGCGGCTCCGACGAGGACCACCAGCAGGTGCACCGAAATGATTTCAAACGGCAGCAGGTAGCCCGAACTGAGTTCTTTCCTGTCGCGCCCGAGGTCTTCGTCGAAACGGGCCCCGAGAAACGCCGCCCCCAGGCTCCGCGCGGTGTTCCCGACATTCGCCTCGTTGTAGCCGATGCGTTCCAGCGATGAGGCGCTGTACTCACTTTCCAGCCGCGCCGAATTCGCGTTCCAGTCAACCTGCAGCACGGTGAGAAACAGCACTCCGAAGAATGCCAGCCCCACCACGGAGGCGATAATCACCTGGCTCGGCGCCGTCTTGATGGTGATGAACGGCCCGGATGCCGTCAGCATCACGCCGAAGATCAGCAGCACGACGGTTCCGCCCACGTAGATCAGCAGTTGCGTCGCCCCCACGAAGTCCGCGCCCAGCATGAAGAACAACCCGGCCGTCGACCCGAGCGAGATCACCAGATAGAACGCCATGCGGACGACGTTCTGGCTCAAGACGACCGCCAAAGCGCCGACCGCCGCAGTCCCACCGAACAGCACAAACAGAAGAGTTTCCATCTCAGCGACGCCCCTCCCCACTCGGCGAGAACGAGGCGACTGAATCCACCGCGGGGGCGTCGACGGCCGACAAGTCGCCGGCGCGAGGCGCGGCCGCCATTACGGCAGTCCGTTCTCCCATCCCCTTGGCGAGACCGAAGCAGGCAACGTGCGGCAGAAACAGAGACCACAGCACGGTCGCCAGAAACAGGAAACAACTGATCGGCACCAGGTACTTCAGGCAGGTCATCATCACCTGATCGATCCGCAGCCGCGGCAGAGTCCAGCGAATCCAGATCTGAACAACTACGAGCACGCTGGCCTTGGTCACCAGCACCACGAAGCCCAGAATGTTCGCGGTAAAGCCCCCCAGAGTCTCCGCCACCCACGCATCGAGCGGGCCGATGCCGGTCCACCAGCCGCCCAGAAACAGAATCGCTGCGAGCGCACTGACAAACCACATGCTGGCGTACTCGGCGAGGAAGAAGAACGACCAGCGCATGCCGCTGTATTCGGTGTGAAAACCGCCCACCAGTTCGCTCTCCGCTTCCGCCAGGTCGAACGGCGCCCGCTTGTTGCTCGCCAGCGTCACAGTGAAGAACACAAAGAACGCGAGAAACGTGAACGGATCGCGGAGAAGAAACCAGTTGATGAACCAGCCGGACTGCATGCTGCCGATCTCACCCAGGTTCATCGTCCCCGCGATGGCGACGGGGATGACAGCAGTGATCCCCAGCGGCACTTCGTAACTCACCATTTGCGCCGCTTCGCGCATGCCGCCGAACAGGGACCACTTCGAGCCGCTCGAGTAACCGGCAAGAATGATCCCGAGCACCTCCAGCGACAGCAGAGCCAGAGCGACGAACAGCCCGGCGTCGAGGGCCAACGCCACCCAATCGCTGCTGAACGGCAGCACCAGAAACGCCGCGAACGAGGCCACGACAACCAGATACGGCGCCACACGAAACAGCATGGCATCGGCGGCCTTCGGCCAGAGATCCTCTTTTTGAATGAGCTTCACACCGTCGGCGAGCGACTGCAGCCAGCCGAACTTGCCTCCGACGCGAGTGGGCCCGAGCCGGTCCTGGATGCGGCCCGAAACCTTTCGTTCCGCCCAGATGAACACGAACGCCGGCAGACCGAAAAAAATCGCCAGCAGAGTGATGTGGACAACAGCCGCAGCAGCATCCGCCCAGACAGCATCGAGCGGCAGAAACGCCCAGTCGGCGGTCTGCAGGTATTCGCTCAGCGTTGTCGCCATTACGGCGGCCGTCATGCCGGTCGATCCACCACGTGTTTCACCGTGTCTTCGGCCGCCTCAACCAGCGACCCCTGCAAACGACCCCACGCAGGAGGACTCTGCACAGAGACTCTCCGAGCCGCGAAAACCCTGGCCCCCCAAGGACCATGCGGCCACACGAAGAGGAAGCATCGCCCCCACCCACACGACCCCGGCCGTCCGGTTCAATGACGGGCGCGCCCGGTTGCGCAGATCGCTCCACACCGGCCGTCAAGGCAGGCGGGAGCGTGAGTTATGACAGATGGTATGGGGCCTTTCAAGCGACCGGAGCGTGATTTCCCAGCCGTGGGAAACAACTTGCCCACGCAGGCGGCGCTCACCAGCGGCACAGGTTTTCAACCTGCCAACTCTCACACGAGAACAGTCACCGCAGGTGTCTCGACCTCGCGATAGCTTGTCGAGAGACAGCGAAAACCGAGCGCCCGATAGAGCTGCACGGCATGCGCATTGGCGGCTGTGACGTCGAGCGTCACGCGCTGCAGCCCCGCGCGGTGGAAGCCCGCCAGCGACTTGGCAATCAGCGCACGCCCCAAACCGATGTTGCGATGATCGGGCACGACGCCCACGTTCTGAATCGACCCGGCCCAGCGACTCTTCTTCAATCCCTGGATCGTCCCCACCAGCACCGGTTCCCGGAAACTGTTGCCGACCGACCGCACCATCCACGTCGCCTCGGACAGGAACCCTTCATGCTCGGAGATGTCCTGCATCAACCGGCTGCAACCGGGAAGATCGCTCAGGCAGGTGAACACCTGTGAGTCGATTTCGCCGCGGAAACTCTCGAACTTGACGTTCGCGTGCGCGCTCCGCAGCGACGGTTCCCAAGCGACCCATTCGTATCCTTCGGGCAGAAACACCTCCGGACGCCGCCCGCGCCGGAAGTCGAATTCCATCCGATATCGTTTGTAATACGTAGTGGGCATCGCTCGTCCACAAACGGCCGCAAGGCCACCAGTCTACCGGTCCCGCGGCGGACTTCCAACGAACCGTTTTCGGAAATCCTTTTCGAGAATGTCGACGCTATTGCGCCTCGTTAACGAGCGCCCCGACAGCCTCGGCGATTTCCTCCAGCGAGAACTCGTCCTCGGCGGTCTTCGCCGCGTCGTTGTCGAATCGCCGGACCAGACGCCCCTCGGCGTCATACAGCAGATACGCCGGAGTCGAATCGAGTTTGATCTCGTCCAGAAAATCGATAAACGGGACGCTCAACAGAATGTGATCGAACCGGGCGTCCTGCTGCTGCAGGAATTCCGTCACCTGCGGCCGGTAAAACTCCGGTGGCTTGTCCTGCACCCCGTCATAATCGCAATTGACCGAGACACAGGTGAATTCCTTATCCTTGAACCTCTCGTGCAGCGCCACAAATTCGGGAAAACTCTCGACGCACTGACCGCACGTCGTCGTCCAGATGTCGACGAGGACGACTTTCCCCTCGTGCCCGGCGATCAGTTTCTGCGACTCCTCCCAGTCGAGAATCTGCAACTTCGGCTGCGCGTCGTCCTCGCTCTCCTGCGGCTTCGATTCAGCCGGAGCGCTTGGGCAGGAAACCACGAGGCTCGTCAGCGCGATGACAATCGGAGAGAGTCGTCTCAGGGGACAGTGTTGCATCGCCGGTTCTCTTGGATGTCAAATCTGGAGTTCAGCAACGCGCTGCGGTCAAGATGCCCGCCATTGTATCAACCGACCCGGCCTTTCGCCCGAGCGGTCGAGTTGCTTCGGCGACCGCGGTAGACTGAACGACTCGAAGGGATCATCGCCGATGCCGTTTCAGTGGCTCAAACACGCGTTCGCTGTCGAAAGCGCAACGAAGGACCCGCCGACCCCGGCGCAACTCGCCGCCGCGGAGCGGATCTGCCGCGAGATCGTGCGGCGCAGGCTGACCACGCCCGCCATCGCATTCCTTGAGATGTCGCGGCCCCTCAACTATGTCGGCGCGCAGACCCTCCACTTTTTCGACCCGATCATGAGCGCTTTGCTCGAAGGAGACGAGCACCGGCGATTCGCCGAATTCCTCGAACGCCGCGACTCCATCGAGCACCTCTGCCGCCGTATTGAACAAATCGAGGCGGAGGCGGGTGCGCGGGAGGGTTCACCACAGAGGCACAGAGACACAGAGACACAGAGCGACTGAGAAGGATCAGCGGGGCAAGTCCTGCTCAATGATCTACGATCGCTATCCTCGATACTCGACGGGTGTTTCCTTATCCTCTCGCAGTCCGACTCCATACGATCAGAAGACTCTCCGTGCATCCTCCGTGCCCCCTCTGTGACTCCGTGTTGAACCCGAACGGCATTAGGTAATCCATGCCGCAGATCGATCCTGATCAGATCAACGTCATCCTCGCCACCGATTGCGGGAGCACGACAACCAAGGCGATTCTGATCGAAAGGGTCGACGGGCACTATCGGCAGACGCATCGCGGCGAAGCGCCCACCACGGTCGAAGAACCGGTTGCCGACGTCACGGTGGGCGTCGTCAACGCAGCCACTGAAGTGGGCGAACTCGCGGGACGACGTCTCGTCGACGATGAAGGGCGCCTCATCCGGCCGGCGAAAGAGGGCGAAGGCTGCGACATCTATATCTCGACCTCCAGCGCCGGCGGAGGACTGCAGATGCTGGTCACCGGCGTCGTCCGCGAGATGACGGCCGCCAGCGCCAAACGGGCCGCGCTCGGCGCCGGCGCGATCGTCATGGATACGATCGCCTCCAACGACAAACGCCGGCCGCACGAGCAGATCCAGCGAATCCGCGAGTTGCGCCCCGACATGATCCTGATGTCGGGCGGAACCGACGGCGGAACCGTACAGCACGTCGTCCAGATCGCCGAATTGATCGCCCCGGCGCGGCCGCAGCCTCGCTTCGGTCACGGGTACAAGATGCCCGTCATCTACGCCGGCAACAAAGACGCCGCACAGCATGTGGCCGATGTGTTTGACGACTCCGTGGCGCTGTCGACGGTGGAGAACATCCGGCCGGTGCTGGAACGCGAAAACCTCGGCCCCGCGCGGGACGCCATTCATGACCTGTTCCTCGAACACGTGATGGCCCACGCCCCGGGCTACGACAAGCTCCTGCAATGGACCGACGCTCCCGTGATGCCGACTCCCGGGGCGGTCGGAAACATTCTGCAGCAGATCGCCGAGACGCGCGGCATCAATGCGGTCGGCGTCGACATCGGCGGCGCAACGACCGACGTCTTCAGCGTCTTCGACGGCGTCTTCAACCGCACCGTCAGCGCCAACCTGGGCATGAGCTACTCGATCTCCAACGTCTGCGCGGAAGCCGGGTTCGACAACATTCTCCGCTGGGTCCATTTCGACATGGACGAGCGGGAACTGCGCAACCGCGTCAAGAACAAGATGATCCGCCCCACGACGATCCCGCAAACGCTCGAGGCGCTCGTCTTCGAGCAGGCGGTGGCCCGAGAAGCGCTGCGGCTGGCCTATCTCCAGCACAAGGAATTCGCCACCACGCTCAAGGGCGTGCAGCAACAGCGGACCGTCGGCGATACGTTTACTCAGGCGGCCGGAGGTCAAACGATCGTCGACAACATGAAACTGAATCTGCTCGTCGCTTCAGGCGGCGTCCTTTCGCACGCGCCGCGGATGGAGCAGACGACCGCCATGATGATCGACGCCTTCGAGCCGGAAGGATTCACCGAGATCGCCAAAGACAGCATCTTCATGATGCCGCATCTCGGCGTCCTCGCGCAGGTCCATCCGCAGGCGGCCCTGGAAGTCTTCGAGCGCGACTGCCTGATCTTCCTGGGCACCTGCATCGCCGCCAAAGGCGCCGGCAAACCGGGGAAGAAGTGCTTCCGCTATCAGATCAAGTCGGACTCATTGAATGAAGCAGGCGAACTCGCCGTCGGCCAGATGAAGCATTTTCCACTCAGCCGGGACGAAACGGCCCGCGTCACCGTCGAACCCTCCCGCGGCTTCGACCTCGGCGGCGGCAGCGGGAAAACCGTCGAGCGCGAAGTCCGCGGCGGAACAGTCGGCCTCATCCTCGATGCCCGCGGCCGCCCACTGACTTTGCCCGAAGAGGAAGCCACCCGCAAAACGTCCCTGCAACAATGGATCGCTGAATTGAAGTTGTATTCGGACTGACGAACGCCATTGGTCCCCAACCGGCCTGTCCCGGTGGTCCCCTTCTTGATCGCGAGTGGTTGTTCAATCCTGAATTGACCGGTTGCGTGCCACTGGCGTCCCGCCAGTGCATCACGGAGTAGAAGTCCTTTCTGGTTCGCACCGGCAAGTCCCGTGACACCCGTCAATTCAGCCTGGATGAGCCACTGGCCCGCGAAGCCCCGCCTCAACCCCTGTCCGTAACACACAACTCGATCGCACACTGGCGGCGTCAACGCGGTCCACGCGCGTGCAGCTTGTACGCTGAAGGCGTACGACAATCACAGCCCAGCGTCAGCGGCGCAGCCCCGCCACCCTGGGTTGCCGTGGACGATGTTGTCGCATGAACTCTGAAAGAGTTCCACAGCCGGCGGCGTGGCACTGCCGAAACTCGTCTCCCGAAGGGTGGCACTGGCGTCCCGCCAGTGCCGTCCTCCCCCCTCCCCCCGTCTCCCCGACAACATTCCCCCGCCAGCGACCCCAACCCCTCTTTGCGTCTCTGCGCCTTCGCGTGCCCCCGCCCACGCACCCGATCATCCGAATCACTCACGCAGCGCGTCGATATCCGCCAGATCGGATCGCCGTCCGCAATCCGAGACCAGTAGTTCAGGAATCGCGTCCGGTACGATTCCTTGATCTGCCGGGACGTCTGCTCCTTCCACTTGTTCATAAGCGGGCTCAATTGCCGAACCTCCGGACACCAGACCAACGCATGAACGTGGTCAGGCATGATGACAAACCGTGTGCACAGGCCGTCCTGCCGAGCCACGCGGCTGCCAAGTTGCCCGATGACAATTCGCTTTGCCCGGCCCGGCTGCAGGAGGGTCCGTCGCCGGTCGCACGAAAACGTGACGAAGTGGATGTGCTTCTCGTCATCGTAGACCCGTCGTTCGACCATGGCCTGTCTTCTCGGACGTCAGGCCCATCGGACCCGCACGATCAATCATCGTGTGCCTCCGGCACCCGGCCGGGATCGGCCGGACCACCCTACGAAGATCACGAAGGCACGCTTACTCAAGACCCGATGGGCCTGCACCAGTCAGACCAAACGACCCAAAGTGCTATCTCCAACAACAAGAAGCCGCAGAAAATCTGAAAAGTTGTCGGCAATTTTTGTCGTCTCCTCATATTCCGGCTCCTCGCCAGCGACGATCTTTAGATCGCTGCGTATTGCCACGTACGCATATCCGGACTTCACAGATAAGAGCAACGGAAAGTGCTTGTTCCAAAAGGCGCGAATGGAGTCTTGCCAAGCAGTGTCATCTTCTGCAACGGACAGCGATTCTTCCTCCCATTCGTTCCAGCGAAACGCCGAGTTTGTTCTGCCACACAACTCTGCACGAGTAGTGAACCATGCTTTCCTACTTGGAGACACTACAGCATCAAAAGTGTTCAAGAATTCAATGACATCATCAGGTAACCATGGGTATCTGTCTGAAGCGACCAGAGTATCAATTGCAAGATCGTGGCGTCGTTGCACTGTCCAGCCCCGCTCCAACAAGGCACTCTCTAATTCCGAAAACGACTTGTTCATTGACCTATCTGATTCCTAATGCGGTTGATGACTTTTCGTTGTAGGGCCGTTGCCTTGCTGTGCAGTGGGTTCTTTTTTGTGATGGACTCATTAGTTGGTGTCAATGTCTGCCCTTCCGGTCCGCCCAGTGCTAGACCATGAGGATGATGCCCACCACTTTCGCCCTGTTTCGCACGAATGGCATCCACCTCGGCTTTTGGTCGATAGAATACAGGCGTCGAATCTGGGTCAATTCCCTGCCATTCCGGATTGTTCTTGAATTCCGTTCTTAACTCATCAAGCAACTCGGGATCGTCTTTGAGCCACTCGCTGAGTGGTTTTGGCTTGTTGGTGGTCTTTGGGGAATCACTCTTGATGTCACCATCGGACGATCCGGACTCGTCGTCTTCTGCCCGAACTACCGCCCCGAAGGCGATGATAATCATGAAGCCCGCAATGATGGCGCTCAGCGGACCTTCGAGGTCTTGCGCCTGTCTGCGTGCGGCCGGAATGTTGGCGAGCATCGCATTGACGGCTTCCAGTTCTGCACGAGCTTCGCGTCCAACGCCGATCTGCCGTCCTTCACGCTCGATCTGATCTTCCAATAATCCCTGCTGATGTTCCAGCGACGCCTCCACCGTGGCGAGGAAGTCGTCCATGTTGGCAAGCTGCGTTGGGTCGTTGGCTATTTCACGGCCGTACTCAAGCGCTCCCAACCCGAAGATCATCTGGTTGCGACGCTTGAGCAGGTCGGTCGCAACGCTTTCACCAAGCACTCCTGAGGCAAACGCTTCGTCGATGCGGTCAATCTCATCAACGAGCATCTGTTCAGCACCGGCGGCGCCCAACTCAGCCAGCATGTCAAAGCTGAACTCTTCACCGATGAGCCCGGCAGCGTTTCTCGCCACAAATCGGCTCAGTGGCCCGGTGCCTTCGCGCTGCTCTCTGGCCCGGAGGATTCGCCGGTTTCTCTCGATGAACTCCGGCTCTTCCAATCCCAATGTTCGCGGGAGTGTTGCGAATTTGTCGAAACCTGCCTCACCCATTTCAAGGAAGGCTGTCGTGAATCGGTCCGCGGCACGCTCATACCACGGCTGCTGAGCGAATTCTCGCCTCTGTTCTGCAGCGCGTTCCTGGTGTTCAACGCTCTCCAAGAGTTGCGCCGCGCCTGAATTGCGGAGTTCGATTTGCTGCTGAAGCTGCTCGTTGAATTGCTGGAGTTTGAGAATCTCCTGCTGCATGTGGTTGATCGCGTGTTCCTGGTCTTCTGCTGAGAGGCTGCGGAAGAATTGTGTCGCTACGGGGATGTGTTCGCGAGAATAGATCTGCGACACCAATTCCTGAAATCGCTTCAGACGCGCCCGCTCCTCAGGCGACATGTTGGCGCGATCGTCCTGCAGGCCGCTCGGATCGATCGCATTTGTCGGGTTGTTCCCCACGTACCGGTACAGGTTCGAGTCATCCCGCGCCGGATCCTCGCTCAGGAACCGTCCAGACGCCGCGTCGAGTTCGCGGGCCCGCATCCAGCGGCGGTCGTCTTCCTGCGTGTAGATGCCCTTCGCGCCGACCCACTGGAACGGATTGGTCGTTGAGCCTGTCCCAGCAGCCACCTTCCCGAACGCTTCGTACGCATAATCGTCCGTCTCGACTTCGGAAGAGTCAGTCAGCGAGCGGGTGCTGCCCAGCGCGTCGTAGTGGTAGAAGCTCGACGCCGCATCGCGGTGCTGGCTGATGAGATTGCCGTACGGTTGCGGGGCGGGGCGGGGGTCGTTGGTGTAGTCGGCCTGGGTGACATCGAGGTCGTCGTATTCCTGGACGATGTTCTGGCCGTCCCACAGGAACTTGACTGTCTCGGCGTCGGTCTCCTTCTCGACCCGCTGCTCGGCGGCGGTGTAGACGTACGTGGTCACATCGCCGGCCGGGTCCTCGGCGGACGACATCTGGTTCTCGTAGTCCCAGGTGTAAGTCGTCAGGTCGCCCGACGGCTTTTCGATGCTCCGTTCGTTCCCGTTGGCATCGAACGTGTGCGTCGTGACGCCACTGCCGTCTTCGGCGGTTTGCAGGCGGTTCGCGGCATCGTACGTGTACGTCGTGACGGCCGTGCCGTCGTCCTTGGTCAGCCGGTTCCCAACCGGGTCGTACGTGAACGTGTGCGCATACCCGCTCGAGCCGCTGCGGTCTTCGCTGAGAAGCTGGTACGTGTTGTCGTACGTCCAGGTAACGCGGTCGCCGCTGTCTTCGACGACGGCCAGCCGGTTGCCGGCGTCGTCGTAGGTGTAGGTGAAGCGGTTGATGACGGTGCTGCCGCTCTTGACGCTGCCGATCGCCGTCATGCGACCGGCGTCGTCGTAGGTCATGTCGGTGATCGTGCCGTTGCCGAAGTCGGTCTGCGTCTGGCGGCCGGCGGCGTCGTAGGCGAGGGTGGTCGTCTCGCTCTGGGCGTTGACGACCTTCGTGCGGCGTCCGGCTGCGTTGTAGCTGTAGGTCGTCGTCCCGCCGTCCGGATCGACCAACGTCTCCCGTCGCCGCGCGGCGTCGTAGGTGTAGGTCAGGCGTTTCGAGTCCGGGTTGGCGACCACCGTCACCAGATCACGCGCGTCATAAACCCGCGTCGTCGAACCGGTCCAGTCCGAGTCTTGTGATGCCGTCTCACGCCATCTTTGTCGTCCACATTGCCGTATCATGCTCTATGTCGTCGCTAATCCAGCGTGTGAGCACCTCTTTCGCAATTGTCACGGGAAGCAAGTGCGAATTCGAAAAGTCGACCCCCTCAGGTGTCATGAAGTGGGTTTCTCCCTTTATCTCACTTCCACCGCGTGAGTAATATTGCTCGTCGACACCGAGAGTGTGAATGAGTAGCCAGCGTGTGCCTGCAAGTCCTACTGTCATCACATCATCGGCGGTCTTCTCTAGATTGACGCAAACGTGCGTTCCCTTCGTCTGCAGGTACTCGCGCTCCAACTCCTCCAAGCGTCGGATGGCGTCAGATGCTGTCGCGTATTCTTCGCTTGTTCTCTTCCAGTACTCTGGGAATTCAGGAAAGCTCAAGTGAATTGTCATCGGAATTGAATCGTTTGTGGTGTTGTAGATGTTCAATCGACAATCTGAAATCCTTCAAGCCCGTACTTGAAGAAGCCTTTTCCTACATTGCCATCGGGCTTTGGATAGTGGACCCAAAGTTTTGAACCCGGTGGTATGAGTTTGTGAATCACTGACTGACAACGCGCCGGAGGCACGGTGCAAGGTCCGCCTATATAGTTGATGTAGAGATGAGCCTCCTTGATTCCATGCTTTCGTATGATGCCAGCCGCGTGTCCTTCAACATGAGTCCACGCTGCGGTTTTTCCCGACCCCTTCCCGCCGCGCAAATTCTCGTTGATCCATTCGCCGGGACCAGATCTCCCGCTCTCACGTTGAACTTCCGTGCTGTCAAATTCAAACACTCCCTGCGTCTTAGTCCCAGTTCTTTCAGGCAACCGGGGGTGGACCTTGCTGCTTCCGGAAAACTTTGTCGAAACATTGGCCTCCGCAAGGAGCGCCGCCTTATCTGCATTCGGGCCAATTTCGTCGATCGCATGCGACAAATGAAGATCGGCGTCTTTCGTTGTCATCTTACCCGCGGCGACGAGATCCTCCACTTCCCTTGTTAGTGCCGCAAAAGCATCGCCGGGATCAACGCCGTTCTGGATCCGGCTGCGGTAATTGGCCGCCAACGTCATGCAGGTCGTGCGGCTCGTGTTGTGGGTCCACACACCGGCTCGGCCCACGAAGTACGTGTGCGTCTCCTCGACCTCGAAGTTGTACGTTGTCAACGACTCGCCCGGCGCGGCCGCTTCGATCCGCACCTCTTGTACTGCGGCGGTTTGCCCTTCAGCAAGGCAGAGCGTCTCGCCGTCCGCGAGGTGCTGAGCCTCGACCCAGTCGGATCTCTCAGCGATGAAGAACCGGTGGCCGACGGTCGTGGTGAGCGTTTCTTGCCGTCCGTCGGAGCAGACGTACGTGACGTGGTACAGCCGGTCGGGATTTGTCCTCGTCGTGAACCGGACGCGCTTGTAGATCGGCGCAAGGTGCGGATCGCTCGCGTCATCCGGGCGAGTGAGTACGCGGTCGCCGCAACGGACGTCTTCGATGTTCTTCAGTCCGTCGATCGTGTGAACCGGCGTCCCCGCGACGAAGCAGATCTTCGTATTGGTCAGCCAGGCGATGAACTCGGCGAGATTCGTGAGGGATCGCTGGACTCTGCGGTTTCGGAGGATGGGCGCATCGATGCTCTCCAGACGGCGGATCAATCGAGTGAGCTTCGCGGCTTTGCCGGCTTTGGCGGCTTTGGCGGCGGTCGAGCCTCCACCTGAGAATATGGCCGCAACGATTTCGAAGAAGACGACTCCGAGAATGCGTCCCGTGACATAGGCCGCTTCTTCCGCTGTCATCGTTCTGAGTTCGTTGGCGATCGCTCCCACCACGCTTCCCAGCAACTCACTGGCGACGCTCGAAATCAGAATCAGAGTGTCAGAGGTTTTGCCCTCTAGGCCAGCGGTTTGCCCGGTGAGTAACTTCTCCAGGGTCTTGGGATCTTCAACCGACAGTCGACCGATTTCACCGGAGAGATCCTGCATGAGTTCCATGACCTCAGCAGATTCCACAGCGGCGCTTTGTCCGGTCGCGAGCATCTGTTCATGGAACGCCATGACGTCTTCGGCGTAGCCGACTGGGTCTTGGACGGCGTCCCACGCAACCTTGGCCCGCCATTTCACGAGATCGTAGGCGTAGCCGAGGAGGTCGAAGACGCCTGTGACAGTGCCCCACGCGCCGTCGACGACGACGCCGTACAGAAACCCTTTCGTGAATTCCCAGCGCAGTTTCTCACGACGGATGATTCCCCGTAGCCCGCCTCTGAGGTTGGGAATGAGACCACTGGGATCGGTATCGTTCGGGCTGTTGTTGGCGACATAGCGGTAGAGGTTCGAGTCGATTCCTTCCCGATCAGAATCGCCAAAACTATCATCAGTATCACCAGTAACAGCGCCTGCTTGGGCCAACGGATCTTCTGAGACGAACCGACCGTCATCACTCGCGTACTGCCTCCGCCGCAGGCTGTAGAGGCTCGTTTCCTCGTCGGCGTAGTACCCCTTCTCGCCGACCCACTGGAACGGGTTCGTCGTTGAGCCTGTCCCGGCAGCCACGTTGCCGAACGCCTCGTAGACGTAGTCGTCGGTTTCGACTTCTGAAGAGTCGGTCAGCGCCCGCGTGCTGCCCAGCGCGTCGTAGTGGTAGAAGCTCGACGCCGCGTCGCGGTGCTGGCTGATCAGGTTGCCGAACGGTTGCGGCGCGGGCCGGGGGTCGTTCGTGTAGTCAACATGCGTGACGTCGAGTTCGTCGTATTCCTGGACGATGTTCTGGCCGTCCCACAGGAACTTGACTGTCTCGGCGTCGGTCTCCTTCTCGACCCGCTGCTCGGCGGCGGTGTAGACGTACGTGGTCACATCGCCGGCCGGGTCCTCGGCGGACGACATCTGGTTCTCGTAGTCCCAGGTGTAAGTCGTCAGGTCGCCCGACGGCTTTTCGATGCTCCGTTCGTTCCCGTTGGCATCGAACGTGTGCGTCGTGACGCCACTGCCGTCTTCGGCCGTCTCCAGCCGATTGGCGTCGTCGTACACGTACGTCGTAACGGCGGTCCCATCGTCCTTGGTCAGCCGGTTGCCGACCGGGTCGTACGTGAACGTGTGCGTGTAGCCGCTCGCGCCGCTGCGGTCTTCGCTGAGCAACTGGTACGTCTTGTCGTACGTCCAGGTGACGCGGTCGCCGAGACCGTCGACCATGCCCTTGACGAGGTCGAGCGGGTTGGTCTTGGCGAGTTCGCCGCGGTGGCACTGCCGAAACTCGTCTCCCGAAGGGTGCCACTGGCGTCTCGCCAGTGCCCTCCTCCCTCCGCTCCCCTCTCACCCCGACAACATTCCCCCGCCGGCGACCCCAACCCATCGTTCCGGCTTTGCGCCTTCGCGTGCCCCTCGCCACGCACCCGATCATTCCAATCACCCACCAATCGCACCGCCGCCCGATTCACTGAGCCGCCCGGCCAACCCGCAAACAGAGCCCTGAATGGGCACGACTTCGCTTCAAGCGGCAATTAGGCCGTGATATCCTCGTTCCTGCCACGCCGGAGAATTCTCTCCACAATTCACCCTCGCGGTCATCCGGTCCGCCGCCGTGCCCCGGGCCCGGGGCCTGTATTTCGGTGCCGTTTCGTGTCCATGAGCGATCAACTCCCGCCGGTTGAGTCGGATGTCGCGAATGATCCGGGCGGCAATGTCCGTTCGGCCGGATTCGTTGCGCTGCTGGTCACGCAGTTTCTCGGAGCTTTCAACGACAACATGTTTCGCTGGCTGGTCGTGCCGATCGGCCAGCGGATCATCCCCGGCGAGAACGCCGACACGCTGTCTCTCGTGGCCGGGGGAGTCTGCTTTACATTGCCGTATCTGCTCCTGGCGGCGACGTCCGGATCGCTGGCGGACCGCTACAGCAAGCGGACGATCATCATCGGCTGCAAGGGGGCGGAGGTCGTCATCATGCTCCTCGGCACGGCGGCGCTCGTCAGCCGCAGCGCCGGGTTCCTGTTCGCCGTGGTGTTCTTGATGGGGGCCCAGAGCGCGTTGTTCGGTCCGGCCAAGTTCGGCAGTCTGCCGGAGATGCTCCGCAGCGCGCAGTTGTCGAAGGGCAACGGCCTGATGGGACTCGTCACGGTTGTGGCGTCCGCGATCGGAACCGTGGCCGGCTTTCGGCTGTTCGACGTGCTGGCAACGCGGGGACTGTTTGACGGCGCTGCTCTCGCAGCCGCGCTTCCGGCGGGCGTCGCGCTCGTCGGCGTTGCCGCGGCCGGGACGCTGGCCAGTCTCAGGATGCCCCGTTTGCCCCCCGCGAACGCCGACGCGCAACTCAAGTTCAACCCCGTTTCCGAGACGGTCCCGGCGCTCGCCGCCCTGTGGAGCGATCGCCGCCTGTTTCGCACGGCGCTGGGGATCGGATTCTTCTGGTTCCTGGCGTCCCTGGCCCAACTCAACATCGACCCGTTCGGGGCCGAGGTGCTGGGCCTCGCCAAGAAAGACGTGGGGATCCTGCTGGCGATTCTGGTCGCCGGACTCGGAGCCGGGAGCGTGCTCGCAGGATGGTGGTCGGGCGGGAAGGTGGAACTCGGGATCGTTCCGTTGGGAACGATCGGGATCATCGTCAGCGCGCTCTTGTTGTTCGTTTCCGGAACTCAGGTCGATTCCACGCTGCCCGCACTCGGCCAGGCGGGATTCCTGTGGTCCTGCTTCTGGCTGTTCCAACTCGGCGTCGCCGCCGGGCTGTTCAACATTCCGCTGGAAACGTACCTCCAACACATGAGCAATGTCCGCCAACGGGGCACGATCCTGGCAGCCAGCAACTTTGTTTCATTTTCGCTGATTCTGGCCTCGTGCGGCCTGTTCTATCTGTTGCGGCGGGGATTTTCGCTGTCGGCCTCGGGCGTGTTCATGATCGCCGGACTCGGCACGATCCCCGTGGCGATTTATGTGTTCCGTCTGCTGCCGGGTGTCACGATCCGGTTCATTCTCTGGCTGGCCAGCCACACGCTCTACCGGCTTCGCGTGTACGGCCGGGAGAACGTCCCGGAGCGCGGCGGCGCGCTGCTCGTTGCCAACCACGTCTCCTGGGTCGACGGCATTCTGGTCCTGATCAGTTCCTCCAGAATGGTTCGCTTCCTCGTCTATGCCGACTACACCCGCAAACCCGGCCTGGCCTGGCTGGCGCGGACAATGGGCGTGATTCCGATCAAGGCGACGGAAGGCCCCAAGGCGATCATCCGGGCGCTGCAGTCCGCGCAGGATGCGATCCGCAACGGGGAACTCGTTTGCATCTTCGCGGAGGGCCAGATTACGCGCACCGGGCAGATGCAGGCCTTTCAGCCCGGCATGATGAGGATCGTCGGCAACACCCGCGCGCCGGTGATTCCCGTCTACCTGCACGGACTGTGGGGCAGCATCTTCAGCTATCGCGGAGGCAGGTACTTCTGGAAATGGCCGGAGAAATGGCCTTACCCGGTGGCGATTCATTTTGGTAAACCGATGCCGGAACCGGACAACGTCTGCCGCGTGCGGCAGGCCGTGGAGCAATTGGGAGTGGAGGCCGTGGAAACACAGAAGGCAGACAGCTTGATTCCCGCACGCCAGTTCATTCGCGAGGCGCGGCGTTCGCGCCGCCGGCTGAAAGTGGCCGATTCGAGCGGACTGGAACTTTCCGGCGGCAAACTGCTGGCTGGCGCCATGGCGCTCCGCGCAGCGCTGGCCCGCGAAGTTCTCGCGGACGACGAACGGACCGTCGGCGTGCTTCTGCCCCCCTCGGGCGGAGGATGCCTGGCCAACCTGGCGCTGGCGCTCGACCGCCGCGTCTCGGCCAATCTGAATTACACGATGACGGACGACGTCATCAATCTCTGCGTCAAGGACGCCGGGATTCGACACGTTCTCACCAGCCGGAAGTTTCTCGAAAAGAAACCGATCGAACTGAAAGACGCCGAATTCGTCGCTCTCGAAGACCTGAAGGAAAAGATCGGCTGGCAGGACAAACTGGCCGGCGCCCTGGCCGCGTACGTCAAACCGGCCTGGTGGACCGAACGCTCTCTCGGACTGAACAAGGTCGGCCCCGACGAATTGCTCACGATCATCTTCACCTCCGGATCAACCGGCGAACCGAAGGGCGTCATGCTCTCACAGTCCAACATCGGCTCCAACGTCGACGCGGTCAACCAGATTTTGAACCTCAGCCGCGAAGATTCGTTGATGGGCGTGCTGCCGTTCTTTCACTCCTTCGGCTACACGGCGTCGCTGTGGCTCGTCGTCTGCGGCGCTCCCCGAGCCGTGTACCACTACAACCCGCTCGACGCCCGCATGGTGGGCCGCTTGTGCGAGAAGTACAACGTCTCCATCTTGATGTCGACGCCCACGTTTCTCCGCACCTACCTGCGGCGGATTGACCCGGCCCAGCTCAAAGCGCTCGATATCGCCGTAGTCGGCGCCGAGAAGATGCCGCTCGACGTCGCCGAACAATTCAAGGAGAAATTCCACGTCATGCCCAGCGAGGGATACGGGACGACCGAACTCTCGCCGGTCGTGTCGATCAACATTCCCGACCATCGATCGGCCGACACGCAGCAGATCGGCACCAAGCTGGGCACCATCGGGCGACCCATCCCGGGCGTCGCCGCAAAGATCGTGGACCCCGAAACCCATCAGGATCTGGGAATCGACCGCGAAGGCCTGCTGCTGATCAAAGGGCCCAACGTCATGCTCGGTTATCTCAACCAGCCGGAGAAGACCGCCGAAGTCATCCGCGACGGGTGGTACAACACGGGCGACTTTGCCCGCATCGACGCCGACGGATTCATTACGATCACCGGCCGCCAGAGCCGCTTCTCGAAAATCGGCGGCGAAATGGTGCCCCACATCCGCATTGAAGAGGAGATCGCGCGGGTGGTGGAGCACGTCGGCAGCGAGGGACACGATTCCGACCAACCGGAACTGGAAGTCGCCGTCACGGCGGTTCCCGACCCTCACAAAGGGGAGCGGATTGTCGTCGTTCATCGACCGTTGACGAAATCGGTCGAAGAGATTCGCACGGCCCTGAAAGAACGGGGACTGCCCAATATCTGGATCCCGGCCGCCGACAGCTTCATCAAGGTCGAACAGGTTCCGCTGCTCGGAACGGGAAAAGTCGATCTGAAAGCGCTGAAGGACCTAGCGCTCAAGCATTTCGCTCCGGAGGAGACGCAGCCGGCTTGAGAGCCGTCGCCGCCCCGTTGTCGCAGGTGGATTAGTGGTCCGTCAATTGCGAGTTTGCAGGTTGAGCGGTTCGTACGGAAGCACGAATCCCACAGGGTTTCTGCGAATTCGCAATCCAGCCAACTCGTAAACACAGCCCTGCCAGGGCATGAGGCTGGTCTATCACCGATCGGCAATTCGGCCGTAGAATCCGTGCACCAGAATTCCAAGTCCCTTCGCCCGTTTGGGATGCGTACAATTCTCTCGGCGGGAACTCTGCTCATTCGACGCAACAAACGGTCAGAAATATGCCACTTTCAATCCACAGACCGCTGCCGCCTGAGATCAAGGCCGTGCAGGACGAAATGGAGGAAATCGCGCGCAGCTACGGGCTCGACTTCTTCGAGACGATCTTCGAACTGGTCGACTACGAAGAACTGAGCATGTTCGCCGCTTACGGCGGGTTCCCGGTGCGGTATCCGCACTGGCGGTTCGGCGCGCAATACGACGAGCTGATGAAAGGCTACTCATACGGTCTGCAGAAGATCTACGAGATGGTCATCAACACCGATCCGTGCTACGCGTATCTGCTCTCTGCCAATGCGATGACCGATCAGAAGCTGGTCATCGCGCACGTCTACGGCCACTGCGACTTCTTCAAGAACAACGCCTGGTTCGCCCCCACGAACCGCCGGATGCTCGACCAGATGGCGAATCACGCCGCCCGTGTGAACCGCTACATCGATCGGCACGGCTACGAAACGGTCGAGCAGTTCATCGACGCCTGTCTGTCACTCGAGGATCTGATCGATCCCCACGCTCCCCACATCCGGCGGCGGCCCGACCCGAAAAAAGCGGCCGCCGAAGCGGAAAAGAAACGCAAGCAGCAGGAAGAACAACCGGCCGGAATCCCGGAGGCAAAAGGGAAATTCCGCGCCAAGGAGTACATGGACGCCTTCATCAATCCGCCCGACGTCCTGGAACACGAGGAACAGCAGCGTCTGCAGCGCGAGGAATTCCAGCAGGCCAGCCGGTCGTTCCCGGACGAACCGCAGCGCGACGTGCTCCTGTTTCTCCTGGAGCACGCGCAGCTCAAGAGCTGGCAGCATGATCTGCTCGCCATCGTGCGGGACGAGGCGTACTATTTCGCCCCGCAGGGGCAGACGAAGATCATGAACGAGGGTTGGGCCAGCTACTGGCACTCAAAGATCATGACCCGTCACGGCCTCACCGACGCCGAAGTGATCGACTACGCCGATCACCACTCCGGCACGATGGCCATGAGCCCGCAGCGACTGAATCCGTACAAGATCGGCATCGAACTGTTCAAGGACATCGAAGATCGATGGAACAAGGGGCAGTTCGGCGCCGAGTGGGACGCCTGCGACGACATTCAGGAGCGGCGCAACTGGGACCGGCAACTCGGCCTCGGAAGGGACAAGATCTTCGAGGTCCGCCGCATCTATAACGACGTCACGTTCATCGACACGTTTCTCACAGAGGAATTCTGCCGCAAGCACAAGCTGTTTTCCTTCGCCTACAACGACTCCACCGGCGATTACGAGATCGCCTCCCGGCAGTTCGAGCAGATCAAGCAGCAACTCCTCTTCAGCCTCACCAACCACGGCAGGCCCTTCATCTACATCGTCGACGGCAACTACCGTAACCGGGGCGAACTCTACCTGCGGCACGAATTTCAGGGCATCGAGCTGAAGCAGGACTACGCCCGCGACACGCTCGTTAATCTCGAACTGCTCTGGGGCCGGCCTGTCCACATCGAGACGGTCGTCGACGAGGAGACAACCGTACTCTCCTACGACGGCGCCCACCACGAAGTCCGCGCCGCTTAAATATCGCTGGACCTGCAAGATTCGCGGCCAAAATGCCACTGGACTGCAAAAATGGCATGAACGCGGCTTCACGTGCGCCCACTTTTCGAGGCAGTCAAGCATGGTGCCACAATGGCATTCACGGCCCCGTTGCCACGACACGCCGCAAGTGCCATTATGGCACTTGCCTCGATCGTGAGCGTTCGCGCCGCCGCCGCACGTTCGCCCACTTTGCGCTGCAAGTATCTACTATAAAATAGTTTGTGAGAATTCGTTTTGTTGATTCTTCTCGCGGCACGCCGCTTGCTATCTCATTCCGGCGAGTTGAGTGAAAAAATAGCAGCCACTGCCACCAGTTTGGGCGTGCGACTCAAATGGCGGCCGTTGGCAGAATTCTAACGGGATCCAATGGGAGGTGTGAAATGAACAGAACCTTGATTCCATCGACTGGCTTCGGACTGCTGGGGGATTTCGGACGTGATATGGACGGATTCGTCCAGCACTGGTTCGATTCAGACCGGCAGTCGGGCAACGTGGCGGGCTGGACTCCCCGCCTGAACGTGGCCGAGACGGAAGACGGGTACGAAGTGACCCTCGACGCGCCAGGCATGAAGGCCGAGGATTTCGACATCGAACTGCATCACGGCGACCTGTGGATCAGCGGTGAGCGGCAGGTCACGACCGAGAAGGAAGGCAAGACCTGGCACCGCGTCGAGCGACATGTCGGACGCTTCCGTCGGGCGGTGCATCTCGGCGAAGCCGCCAGCCCGGAAAACGTCGAAGCGGAGTACAAGGACGGCGTGCTCACGATTTCCGTCGCAAAATCCGAGGCGGCCAAACCGAAGAAGATTGCGGTCAAGAGCTGAGGATGAGTTGTGAGACCCGGCATTCCCATCGGGGAGCGCCGGGTCCGGACTTGTGATTTCGATTCCGCGGTCAGCGCCCGCTCCCACGCACTACAGTGCCGGGAGCGGGCGTTGTTGCGCGCCGAAGATCGGCCTGCCGCCAGACTGACGTGCGGGATACAATATGATCGGGCGGATGGTCGCTGCAGATTGGAACCGGGAGCGGAGCGATGTCACTCAGTACCGAATTGGGCAAAGAGCTAACCCGTCTCGCCGGAACGATGGGCCCCACGCAGATCGCCGTTTCGGATGCGGCCGGGCTCACACTCAGCATCGACTTCACGTCGATCGATTCCATGAGCTGTTCCGTTTCCCAGATTGAACTGTTCGTGCCGTCGCTGCAGAGTGCCGCGTTCGATGCGCTCAAGAAGTGGGCCGACAGCCTCAGCCGTCGCATCACCTACCTGCTCGAGCAGGTTGCGCCGCTCGAATACGATCCGTCCGCCGGGCAGGTGCTCATTCGCTCGAACCCGCCCGATCAGTTGGCGGACGGCACACAGTATTACGAGATCGTGCTGTCGTCGCAGTCCGGCGGGAATTTCCGCTTGCGCCGCTACCGGTCGACAAAGGGCCAGCCGGGCCGCGACCCGGTCGAATTGACCGTCACCCACGAGGTTCTGCTGAAACTCGCGGACGATCTCGCCGCGACCGTTCCCGCGGCAACGCCGTAGCCTGGCGGTCGCCCGTCGCGCGTGTCCCGCCCACCGAGCGATGTTCCGGTTCGGTGGCACGCCCCAGAACGAAGTGATGGGCGTGGCCCGGTGCCGCATTGATGCGGATCCACATCACTCGCAAGGATCCCATCACAATCGAACAACCACGCCCACCGCTGCGCTGCACTCAGGGCGTGCCACAACGCCCGCGCGGGCGATGTTCCGGCCGATTGCTGAGCAGCACGGGCGGTGGTAGGATCGCACCCGGAGGCCCACCACGGCTCACCCCGGAATCGGAACTCCATTTCGGGCTCCCGACATGTGATGACGGAAACGGCTGAATGACGTCCGGTACTGCATCGGGTGAATCCGGTCCCGCGGCCTGGACTCGCGCCCATCTCCTCGGCCTGGAAGAACTGTCCGCCGGGGAAATTACCTGTATTCTCGACCAGGCGGCCGAGTTCAAGCGGCTCAATGAAGCCGGTGAAGGCAAACTGGCCACTCTCTCCGGCGTAGCCGTCGGAAACCTCTTCTTCGAACCGTCGACGCGGACGAAAACCTCCTTCAGCCTGGCCGCAAAACGGCTCAGCGCAGACACCGTCGACTTCACGGCCTCCGGCAGCAGCCTCTCCAAGGGCGAATCGTTCATTGACACGGCCCTCACCATCCAGGCGATGGGCGTCTCGATGATGGTCGTGCGGCACAGCAGTCCGGGAGCGCCGCAGCTTCTCGCGAGACACCTCTCCGCCAGCGTTCTGAACGCCGGTGATGGGACGCATGAGCATCCGACTCAAGGCCTCCTCGACATTTTCACCATTCGGGAGCAACGCGGGACCATCGAAGGGCTCACCGTCGCGCTGGTCGGCGATATTCTGCACAGCCGCGTGGCCCGCTCCAACATCTGGGGTTTGCAGAAACTCGGCGCGCGTGTGATCGTCTGCGGTCCCGCGACGCTGATCCCTCCGCAGATCCGGGAGCTGGGCGTCGAAGTCTCGCACTTTCTGGATGAGATCGTCGACGAAGTCGATTGCCTGAACCTGCTTCGCGTCCAGTTTGAACGCCAGCGCGGCGCGTTCTTTCCCTCGATCAGCGAATACGCCCACTTGTACGGGATGAACCGCGAGCGGCTCCGCCGCGCGAAGCAGGACGTGTTGATTCTCGCCCCGGGGCCGATCAACCGCGGCGTTGAGATCACCCCCGACGTCGCCGATGGAGGACACTCGGTCATCCTCAATCAGGTGACCAACGGCTTGGTGATCCGCATGGCGTGCCTGCATCTGCTGCATCTGGTCCGCACCGGCGGGGGGGAATCTCACCGATGAGCACTCTGCGGATCAAAGCCGGGCGAGTGATCGATCCCTCCCGCGGCGTCGACGAAACGACCGATGTGTGGATCGAGGACGGGCGAATCGCCGAGGATTCCGGGCGGGATGCCGACGAAACAATCGACGCCCAGGGATTGATCGTCTCACCCGGTCTCATCGATGCGCGAGTGTGGCTGGGAGAGCCGGGCCAGGAAGAAGACGAAACAATCGCCAGCGGCGCCGCAGCGGCGCTGGCGGGCGGATTTACGTCGGTCGGCGCGATGCCCGATCTCCAGCCGCCGGTCGACAACCGCGCCGCCGCCGAATTCATTGTGCTGCAGGCGAAGCGGGCCGGCCATTGCCAGGTCTTTCCGATCGGAACGGTCACCAAGCGGCGGGAAGGGGAGGAACTGGCCGAGATCGGCCAGTTGATCGACGGAGGCGCAGTGGCCTTCACCGACGGAAAACAGGCTATCGCGAATGCGGAGATCATGCGCAGGGCCCTTCAGTACGCCGGAATGTGGAACCGCGCCGTCCTGCATCATCCGCAAGTCCCGGAACTGGTCACCGGCGGCGTCATGCATGAGGGCCGCCACTCGACTGTCCTCGGTCTGCGCGGAATGCCGGTCGCGGCCGAGGAAATCATGGTGCGCCGCGACATTGCTCTCGCCGAACTGACCGGCGGCCGCGTGCATCTGATGGCGATCTCATCCAAAAACAGCGTGGACGAGATTCGTCAGGCGCAATGCCGGGGAGTTCGGGTTTCCGCCGACGTCACACCGCATCATCTGCTGCTGACCGACGAATCTCTCCGAGGCTACGACTCGCGCTACAAGGTGGATCCCCCGCTGCGGACGAGCGTTCATCAGACGGCTCTGATCGAGGGCCTGAAAGACGGAACGATCGGCGTGATCTGCTCCGACCACCAGCCGCACGCCGAGGAAAAAACGGTGCGTGAAATCGACCAGGCGCCGTTCGGCATTTCCGGGATCGAGACGCTCCTGCCGATCTGTGTCGAGGCGCTGATCGCGCCGGGCCACCTGAACTGGTCGGAACTGCTGCAAAAACTGACGGTCGGGCCGGCCGAGTTGCTGGGGCTCAAGAAGGGGACGCTGGCCAGCGGCGCCGATGCGGACGTCACCCTGATCGACCCGGCCGCGGAATGGGTCATCGACTCGACTCAATTCGTCTCCCGGAGCAGCAACACTCCGTTTCACGGCCGCAGAGTCCGTGCTCGTTCGGTCGCGGTCATCGTCCGCGGTGAGGTGAAATTCCGGGCCGGCCGCGCGGAGTGAGCGGAAGCTCAGACTTCGTTCGCCCTCCGGTTCTCAAGCGCAGGCCGCTCCTCGAAATGGACTCGATCGGACAACGATCCTTCGTAAATCCTTTACAGATCGCCAGTTTTTCGTTCGCGTCGCTTGCCTTTCTTCTCATCAGGGCGTGAAATAGTTCTTTGTCCGGGCGCATCTATCATCCCCCCGGCCGGACTCAGACATTTCGCCGGAGAAAACCGTTTTGACGACGAGCACAGAGAATTACCACCTGCAGATCGCAAATTCGCACGCCGTGCTGCGGCTTGAACCGCCCATCGGGCGGGCGGCGTGGGGAGACATCGAACGCGTCGGCAATGAACTGATCAGCAATGTGAATGAGCAGAAGTCCCGCGCGTGGCTGATCGATCTCTCCGGACTGGAGTACATGGGCAGCGCGCTGGTGGCGCTGGTCGTCCGCCTCTGGAAAGCGGTGCAGACTGGGGGCGGAAAGGTCGTCGTGGTGTGCGGCCACGGGATGCCCGAGGAGGTGCTGCGGCTCGCCGGCCTCGACAAGGTCTGGACGATCACGACGACCTACGAGGAGGGCCTCAAGAAACTGGGCGTGTCGGGGGGGTCGACCGCGTCCGCCGGCGACCGGACAATGTTCATCCCGGCGTTGTTGGGCCTGTTGCTGGCGGTGGCCGGCGGAATCGTCCTCGGCATGATGCTTGGCGGTCAGAACCTCGACCGCCGAATCGTGATGGGAGGCGTGGTCGGCGGCGGCGGTCTGGCCGTCCTGATCGGCCTGTTCGCGTTGATTCGCGGTCGCGCATGGGGACGAGCCCTGGGCGGGATTGCGGTCGCGGCCGGAATCGCCGTCGCCGTGTTCGGTTTTCTGAAGCTACGTTGACCCGCCGCAGACGTTTGGGATCGTTGCCGTCCTCTCGAAATTGCGCATACTGAATGGAACGCCGGAACCCGAATTCAATTGTTCAACAGTTCATTAGAGTGCATCCATGAGCGACGAGAGCCGACCGGCGAACCAGGGACGTCAAACGGCGCTGCAGCAGGAGCTGAGAGAACTGGCCGACGTCGTGGCGCCGGGCCCCCTGGTCGACCTGTTGCTCGAACGGGCGTTCGAAATCGGCTCGACCGACGTGCACTTCGATCCGCGACCCGACGGACTGCATGTCCGACTGCGCGTCGACGGAATGCTGCACGATGTGCTCACGCTGTCAAATGAGAGCGCGCCGCAGGTCATCTCGCGGCTGAAGCTGCTCTCCGGGATGGATATCACCGAGCGGAGAATGTGCCAGGACGGACACATCAGCAGCGCAGCCTTGAAGCATCGCCGCGACGTCCGCGTCGGCAGCGGCCCGACGATCCACGGCGAGCGGATCGTCCTGCGGCTGATGCCCGACGACACCCAGTACACGCAACTGGAGGAGCTGGGACTGGAATCCGAACAACTCGACATTCTGAAACGGGCGCTGCAGGCGCCCTACGGCATGTGCTTGAGCGTGGGGCCGGTCGGCAGCGGGAAGAGCACCACCACCTACGCCTGCCTGACCCGGCTCAACGATCCGGGCCGCAGCCTCGTCACGATCGAAGATCCGGTCGAACGCCGGATGGACAGCATCACCCAGATTCAGACCGATGCGAAGATCGGCTTCGGATTCGCCCAATCGCTGAGAGGAATCTTGCGACAGGATCCGGATGTCATCCTGGTGGGCGAGATCCGGGATTCGGAAACGGCCCACATCGCCGCGCGGGCCGCCCTCACCGGAACGCAGGTGCTCAGCACGCTCCACGCCAACGACACCAGCGCCACCGTCGACCTGTTCCGTGAGTTCGATGTCCCGCCGATGTTCATCGCTGACGGCCTCAACTGCGTCCTCGCCCAGCGACTGATGCGAAAAGTCTGCCCGGAGAGCCGGGAAACGTATCATCCAGACGCTGCGGAGTGCCAGCTTCTGGGGATCGATCCTGCCGAAGCCGACAACGTCGAACTCGTGCGGGGAGTCCCGTCCGACGCCAACTTCTTCACAGGCTATTCCGGTCGGACGGCGATCTTCGAGATCATGAACGTCGACGAACACATCCGCGAGGCGATTCTTTCCGGAAAATCGGGGAAAGAACTGCGGGAAATCGCCTGCAACAACGGCATGAACCGGCTCGAGCAGTCGGCCGCCGCGAAAGTCCGACGCGGCGAAACGTCGATCGCAGAGATGCATCGTGTGCTGATCGCACCCTGAGTCCGTCCGCTTACGGCCCGATCAAGAGTCCCAGCAGGTAGAGCACCAGCAGGCCGCGCACGGTGTATGTGATCGTGCGGAACCAGTTCGTACGGACGAGGCTGGCGTGCACGCGGGCGTCCCACCCCGCCCCTTCCAGGGTGTGATGCAGTGGAACCTGCACGAACCACGTGGACGCCCAGACCCCCAGGATCAGCGCCGCGTTCCCCAGCAGCAACCACCGCGGAGCGTCCTGGAACGGGCAGGCCGTCAGCACCAGTCCGGTGGCCAGTTCCCACAGCAGGCATGTCCACGCCACGCCGCTCACCCGGCGAATGTGCTCGCGCTGATAGCCAACGAACGCATCCCGTCCAACGACCGCCAGGTTGGGATAGTAGGCAATCTGGACGAACCACATCACGCCCGCCATCACGAACGTGACAAGGACGTGCAGCAGAAACAGAACGGTCCAGAACATTGAATGCAGCTCCTCCGGATCGGCATTTGTATGGAGAGTCGTGGTCGTGATCCTCAGACTTCGAGCCGGTGCTCAGCGAGCCTGCGGTAGTAATCCCGGCATTCCTCGAGCACGGGAGCGAGCGAGTCGGGCACTTCGTCCGGTTTCGCGCGATACGGCCGGAACGACGTCGACGTCTCGACCTCGCCGTACCAGTAGGGCGCCCAGACGCCGTCAGTCTCCCGGCGGCCCGGCGGCCACTCGAGCATATCTTCGGAAAACTCGACGCCCACCTCAAAGCACAACCGCCGGAGCATGCCCGCTGGATCGTCCAGCACGTCCCTGGAGTCCAGGACGGGCGGCGGTCGGGAACGCCTCTCACACTCCTGCTGAAAAATCTCGAACTGCTGGGGAAGTCCGGTGTCGGCGACCGTCGGTTCCGGAATGATCTTCATCAAGGAAGTGAGCATCTCCTGCGGATCGCGAATGAGAAAGCAATTCGTCAGCTCGCCGATCCAGGCACGGTCGATTTCCGGCAGCAGGTGATGCGCCATGTGCTTCTGGTAGAAGATCCGGCGTCCATCGGGCGCCTCGCCGGTCAGCCGTCGAACCACCTTGCGCCAGTCCGGCTCGTGACTCCTGATCACCTCTTCTGCGCCGGGGTGCGGCAGGCCCGTTGACTTGAGATAAAACGCGTAGAGCGGCTCGTCACAGACTGCCGTGTCCGCGCGGTTGCCCCAGGAACGCATCAGCGCCGTCGAGATGTTGCGGGGGCCGGACCACATCGCGATCCGGACCGGGGACAGCGGCGTCATCGGCGTCGCAGGCGGTCGAAACGGAAACAGCCGCACAACGGACCCGCACGCCGCGAGACCGTTCGCTCCCGCCTATTTCAGCATTGCGCCGACGCGAAAACAATGGCGGCGCGGCCCCCTTTCGGAGTGCGCCGACTTGTCGCCGCTTCGGGATTTGGCTCCTCGGGCTCCGCGTTCCCAAACTTCCGTTTGGGAACGCGCCTCCGGTGCGACCCCATCTGCGCACCAACAGAAGTTCGGGCACAAGGCGTCAAAGTCTTCGCCCCGGCGAATCCGTCGTCAGACTTCCACGTGCGCTTCGTAGGTGATCTCGTATTTTTTCATCTTCTTGTACAGCGTCGTGCGATTGATGCCGAGCATGCGCGCCGTCTCCTGACGGTTCCAGCCGTTGGCGTCCAGGGCTTCAATAATGAGTTGCCGCTCCGGCTGGGACAGGGCCGACTTGAGATTGCCGTTCACCAGGCGTCCCGCCGTCAGCGAGTGCGGTTCGGATGCTTCCTTTCGCACCGCCTCCGGGAGATCGCCGACCGAGATCACGTCGGACTTGGAGAGCACGACCGCTCGTTCCACAACGTTGACCAGTTCCCGAACGTTCCCCGGCCAGGTGTGCCGCTGCAGGGCCGCCATCGCGTCTTCATCGAACCCGCGCACCCGCTTGCCGGTCTGGTCGTTGAACTCCTGAACGTAATGTTCCACCAGCAGCGGGATGTCGCCGATCCGCTCCCGCAGGGACGGCTGCGTGATCGAGACGACGTTGATGCGGTAAAAGAGATCCTGCCGGAATTCGCCCGCACGGACTTTTTCTTCCAGGTTTTCGTTGGTGGCGAGCACCAACCGGACGTCGACTCGGTGCGTCGTGCTGCCGCCGACCGGTTCGAATTCCCGGTCCTGCAGGACTCGCAGCAGTTTCACCTGCAGGCTGGGCGATGCGGTGGCGATCTCGTCCAGAAAGAGCGTTCCAGAATCGGCTTGCAGGAATTTTCCCTCCTTGTCGTGAGTCGCTCCGGTGAACGCGCCGGCGACGTGGCCGAACAGTTCGCTTTCCAGCAGCGTGTCCGGCAGCGCCCCGCAGGCCACTTCGATGAACGGTTTGTCGCGGCGGCTGCTCATCTGGTGAATCGCCCGGGCCGTGATTGTCTTGCCGGTCCCGTTTTCTCCCAGAATCAGCACGGTCGTCCGCGTGTCGGCCACGCTCTCGATCAGGTCGAACATCCGGGTCATCTTGTAGTCCCGGCCGATGATGTTCGCCATGCCGAATTTCTGATCGAGCTGAGCCCGCAACTGACGGTTCTCTTCGACGATCTGACGCTGGCCCAGGGCCCGCTGGATGGAGAAATTCAACTCGTCGTCGATGACCGGTTTCGTCAGGTAATCGAACGCGCCCATGCGGATCGCTTCCACGGCGCTTTCGATTGTTCCGTAGCCGGTAATCAGGATGACGGCCGTCTCCGGCTTGTGCTCGTTCATCCACTCCAGCAGTTGGAAGCCGTCGCGGTCGCCCAGGTTGACGTCGCAGATCACGACCTCGAATTTGAATTCCTTAATGCGGGCGATCGCGTCGGCGAAGTTGGCGGCAGTTTCGGTGCGGTGACCGAGTCCGCGGAGATAGTCCGCCATCGCGGAGCAGATGTGGACGTCATCGTCGACGACAAGCAGGGAACCGTGGTTCTGCATGGGGTCTCTCTCTGAATCAGATCGCTCGAACGCGAGAAAACGGCCGTCGGGCCGTATCTCCACCGGACGCGTCGACGCTGCCCCGATGCACCATTCACGGCAGTGCGGCTCCGGAGAGCGGCCGCCGGGGTTCACAGGCAACGACACCGCAAGTCTCTGCACGCAAGAGTGTTGCGATGCAGGACGGCGCCGGGAGCTTGATTGAAGAGAGGGTACGCAAACATAGGACGCCGTTGCCGCCGGTCAACAGAATCTGCCTCGTTTACGTTGTTTCCGCGAAACTTCCAGGTGCACGGAATCGACAAGCGTTGCACTACTGCTACATACGGAACCGGTCGGCACCGGGCCGCGTTCGATCGCCGCCGCCCGTCACGGCGATGAGGATTCGGCGTCACCGTCATCGCCGGCACCTGGGAATGCGTCTTCAGGCTGCTGCCTCTGGAGTGTGTGCCGCCGATCGACCGAGAGGGCCGCCAGTCCGCAGGCGACGGTGACTCCCGCTTCGATGGAGATGATCAGCGCGCCGTGTCGCATCAGAAACTGGTTCACCGGCGCTGCGGGTTGACCGAAGCCGGCTGCGATGTAGGCCAGGATCGTCACACAGAACAGCACGGCCGACGCGACGACCAGCCTCCAGAACGGGTTGAACGGCTCGGGGGCTTCCGGCGACCGGTTCACGGCTGGGCCTCTTCCAGCAACTCTCGAACGTGGCAGGCGACCGAGTCGGCCAGCGCGACGAGATGATAGCCCCCTTCCAGCAGACACACCGTCCGGCCGCCGCTGAATTCCGCGGCAACCCGCAGCACGATCTGCGTGAGAGTCGCGAAATCCTCGCTCTCCAGCCCGAGTGATCCCACCGGGTCGGAACGATGCGCGTCGAACCCCGCGCTCACCAGGATCAGTTCCGGCTTGCAACTCTCAGCGGCAGACTCCAGCGTTTCCTGAAACGTACGGAAGTAGTCTTCGCGCGTCGCGCCGAATGCCATCGGCACGTTCCACGTCGCCCCCGCGCCGGGGCCTGTCCCGGTCTCCTCCGCAGCGCCGGTGCCGGGATAAAACGGAGAGCGATGCATTGAGAAAAAGTGGACGTCGCCGTCCGCATAAAAAATGTCCTGCGTCCCGTTGCCGTGATGAACGTCCCAATCAACGATGAGCACGCGCTTCAACCCGTGAGCAGCCCGTGCATGCTCAGCCGCAATCGCAATGTTGTTGAACAGGCAAAACCCCATCGCCCGATCGCGCGTGGCATGATGGCCGGGAGGACGAATCAGGCAGAGCGCCCGCTTCGCATCTCCCGACAGGACGCGGTCGACGGCCGAGCAACCCGTGCCGGCGGCGGACACCGCGACTTCGTAAGACTCCGGGGAAACAACAGTATCCGAGTCGATCCGGCCTCCCCCCTGTTCCGCCAGCTCACGGATTAATGCGACATGCTCCGGGGGATGGACGCGGCCGATCTCCTCCTCCGTTGCATCGCGGATCGGTCCCGGCAGACAGCGTTCGATCAGACCGTCGGCGTTCAGCCGGCGGCGAATCGACTGCAACCGCTCCGGACATTCCGGATGCGCTCCAGTGACGTGCCGCTCGAACAGCGGGTCGGTAAAGAGCATCAAGGGCGAATCAGCAGACACGGTGAACCGTTCTGATTGGATGGTTGTGACAGATCAATCTCCGCGCAGCGTCGAAAGAATCGGAGTGCGGACGGCCGCCCGCACGGCGGCGAAGGCCGACAGCATCCCGACGACAACGACAATCGCGAGCATGCCCGCCAGGTTCAGCCACGGGACGTCCGCGCCGGTCGTGCTCAGGTGGGGCGCCATGGCGACGAAAGCGGAAATCGCCCCCGCCGCGATGCCCCACAACATCAACAGCGCGTTTTCCCACAGGACGATTTCGGCCAGCGGCGTGTCCTTGAATCCGACGGCCCGCATCAAGGCCAGTTCCCCGCGACGCTCCAGCACATTGCGGAGCATGACGGTCGCCAATCCCAACGTCCCCAGCAGCAATCCGAGTCCACCCAGCGTCAGGAAGGTCGAGAGGTACGTGTTCTGAACGGCGAGGAAGTCGGCCAGCCTCTGCGCGACTCGCTCGGCGTCGAACCCGGAGTCGCTCAACTCCGTTTCGAGCAGCGTGGACAATGCGGCTGCGTTTTCGACCGGCGTCTCAATCAGAAAATATGCGAAGCCCGCCTCGCGGGGAAAGAGTTCGTGGAAGTTCTCTTCCGACATGAGCAGCACGCCCTGAAAGATGCTGCCATCGAGCATGCCGGCGACCTCGAGGTTGGCGTCGTTGCCGGGAACGTCGAGTGTTCCTCCCACGCCGAGGTGCAGGCTGTATTGCAGCGTGTTCATGTCTCCCAGCACGGGGACGTTGCCGGTCTCGAGGTCCGCTTCGAGCAGCCGCCACGGCTCTTCGGCGCTTGTGTTGGCGAATTTGAAGCGGTTGCTCGCGGTGAACTCGTCAATCACGTCCTGCGGCACGCCGAGGATTGTCGGCAGCCGGGTGCGATAGAGATTCAGGCAGCTCGCATCCTCTCCGCGTTTCACGTGAAACGGCGCGACGCGCATGGTTTCGATCAAGTGCGCGTCTTCGTCGCTGACATCAATGCCGAGCTGGCTGCGACCGTCCGGTGTGTTGAGGTCGTAGAGCAGGGGGATGCTCGACTCGGCGACGAGGACGAAGCCGCCGTTTCCCGACTCGGGATCGGGAGTCTCGCTGACGGGGTTTCGATGACCGGCCGCGACGGCGACGATGACAAACGTCGCCGAAGCAATGAGACTGGCGGTGAGCACGCTCCGCGCCCGCCGGCGCGCGGCGTTGCGCAAGCTGAGCCGTGCGAAGGCCGCCGCGCCGCGCCCCTTGACCGCTGCGGCGCGGTCGGAGTTCAGCCAGACGGCCAGCGCCGCCAGGCCGGCCGTCAGCGCCGCCACCCCGATGACGAAGAACGCGACCACCTGCCAGGAAAACCCGCTGAACGCCTCACTTTGCGGCAGCAGGCCGGTCAGCGCAACAATCAGCAGGAGAACGACGACGCCCGTTGCGCCCCAGGCCAGCCAGATTGCGGTCCGTGATTGGTTCCGGATGCGGTCCCGCGTCGCAGCCGGTTCAATCGCTCCGGAGAGAAGCTCGCGATTGGACATCTGGTTCGTCGTGCGGACCGCTCGCCAGACGACGAGCATTGCCAGAATACCGGCCGCCGACAGGCCGGACAGCAACGTCAGCGGTTCAACCTCGAGAAACAGAAAGCGGGTTCCGATGGCGCCCACCCACCAGGTCTTCAGACCGTAGATCATGACAGCCGCGTAACCGACCGAGAGCGCCGTTCCGATGACGCCGCCGATCAGGACGAGCGCCAATCCTTCGAGCAGAAACGCCTTGCGCACCGAAGCGGGCGACCACCCGACTGCGGCCAGCAGTCCAATCTGGGAGAACCGCTGCTCGATCCCGAGCCGGAACAACAGGTTGATCAGAATGGCGGCCGACAGGATCAGAAAGAAGCTGAAGCCGATAAACAGCCCGGTGAAATCGGTCGTTCCCTGCGCCGCCTGAACGCCCTGGAACTTGACCGGTTGAAAGACCAGGCCGGTCTCCGCCGGCGAAAGTTCATCCAGCAGTTGCGCTTCAAATTCGCCGGCAGTCTCGCGCAGACTCTCGCCCTCCCCGGCCGCGATTCTCAGCGAGGTCAGGTCTCCGTAGCGGCTCTGCCAGCGGGCCTGCGCCGCGTCGAGCGCCATAAACACCTTGGGGGTTGCCCGATAGGCCTTGCGGTTCGCGTCCTGCGGGTCCCAGTACTCGTCGTCGCGCAGCGTGACTCGATCCAGTTCGAGCGGAAACGGCTGACGCCAGTCATCGAACCCTTCGACGTCCGTAATGCCCTTCACTTCGGGGGTGAAGCCGCGGTCGTCCGCTGCGCCGGTCAGCTTGACGACGCCCGCGATCCGAAACTCGGCCGTCTCCTCCGGCAATTCGCCCCGATCGCCGACGACGAAATATTCCACGCGAACCCGGTCTCCGCGCGTCGCATGCAGATCCTCGGCGAGCCAGTCATTGATGACGATCTCGTCATCAGCCAGCGGAAACTCCGGTTCGGACACGTACTCGAACGGCCCGAACGGCGGGTCGTCCGTGAAGTTGATCCCGGCGACGACCGGGTACATCGAATAGGCGTCAGGGGCATTGAGGTTCGCGATCTCATTGAGGAGATACACGTAGACGGGCGAAGTCGCGAGCCCCATCGTATCGGCGACGCGTTTTCCGGCCGCGGCGGTCGTCGAGTCGAGAATCATCTGCTCACTCTCGAGCGCGAAGTAGCCGTGGTCTTCGTTGACGGCGATGCGCAACGTGAGGTCTTCGAGGGTGAGCGCTTCCGCAAGTCGCTCCGTCAAGAACGCGGCCGCTTCCGGAGAGGTGCGCTGGTGGAGGGGCGTCTCTCCGCCCGTTCCCAGCATCCCGACGAAGATCGCGTTCACGCGGGCCGGCCGCGAGGTGGGGTCTCGGGGCGTTGGTTCGAGGGCGCTGAGGTCGAGCAGACGCTGCAAGTACCGCAGCGAGACGAAGACGTTGAGCGGTAACTGCTGACTGGGGTTGAGGCCGAACCGCCCCTGCGTCGACTCGGGCTCCGCGATCCCGGCGACGGTGAGGGGGACTTCCACCACGGTTTCATTCCGTTCTCCCAGCAGCGAATCGCGCGGGATCGAGGGTGGGATTTCGACGACCAGCGAGACCTGGTCGCCGACGGCGACGCCGAGTTCCTCGGCCGCCCTGCGATTCAACACGGCGCGCGTCTCGAGCGTCCCCAGCGATTGCCCCTGCGATGCATTGTCCGTCGTCTCGTCATCGCGCGACATCATCATTTGAAAACGCGGGTCAATGCCGTAGACCTGAACGCCTCCCGCCCGTCTGGTGCGGACCTCGCCGTTGCCGTCCGGAGGCGTCCGCGCCGTGAGGCTCCCGGGCAGCACGATCGCGGGTGCGACATCAGCGATCGGCGAGGAATTGAGTTGGAAGAACGCATCCCGGACCAGATCCTCGCGAAAGAACCTTTGACTCGTCAGTGCGTGATCGACGCCGCCGAGCCGTTCGAGGCTCATCCTCGTGAGGCTCGCGCGGACGGAGTCGCCGACGATCAGCGCGCCGCCGATGACGGCCGTCGCGGCGGCCACGCCAAGCACGACGGCGAAATGCGTCCGCCAGTAATGGCGCAGACTGCTGAGGATGAGTCGTGCCGGCGACATGTCTCAGTGCGGTTGGATTCGGTTATTGGCGAACGAGCTGGCCCTCGCTCAATTCGTAACGCTGGTCGAAGCGCCGCGCAAGTTCGAGGCTGTGGGTCACGCAGACCAGCATCGTGTTCTGTTCGACGGCGATCTCGAGCAACAGCGATCCCACCGACTCGGCGGTCTTCTGGTCGAGATTGCCGGTCGGTTCGTCGGCCAGCAGCAGCAGCGGTGCGTTAATCAGGGCCCGGCAGACCGCGACTCGCTGACGTTCCCCGCCGGAGAGTTGAGCCGGCCTGTGCTGCACGCGATCGGCCAGGCCGACGCGCCCCAGGAGTTGTTGAGCCCGCTCCGCCTCCACAGCGCCGGCCCCCTCGCCCGCGATCGACGGCAGCAGCACATTCTCCAGCACGGTGCATTGCGGCAGCAGGTGATGATCCTGGAAGACGAAGCCGATGTTCCGGTTGCGAAACTCGGCCTGCTGAGTGGCGTCGAGCGTCAGCACATCCTTTCCGGAGATCTGAACCTCCCCCGACGTGGGTGTGTCGAGCAGGCCGATGATGTAGAGCAGTGTGCTCTTCCCCGAGCCGGACGGTCCGGTCACGACGGCGACCTCGCCGCGCGACAGGGACAGCTCCGCCCCGGTCAACACATCGATCGCGCCGGCCGTTCCCTCGAACCGCTTGGTGACGCCGTGGACGCAAAGATCGGGAGCCGGCTGGTTCACAGAACTTTCAACGCAGATTGCAGAAGTGCAGATTGCAGCAGTAACGCAATAGACGGACAACACATCGCCGTCCCCTCTGCATTCATACAGAAAGCGAGCCGACGATGCCAACGCCCGGCAACGTCCGGTTCGCGCCGGGAGTTGACACCCCATTCCGCCAGCCGTAGATTTCAGACTGCTGTCTCAGCGGGTCCCCGTAGCTCAATTGGATAGAGTGTCGGCCTCCGGAGCCGAAGGTTGCAGGTTCGAATCCTGCCGGGGATATTGGACGCAGCACTTGATTGCGGCGGTTACCGCCCTCGGCACGGCTGATGCTCGGATCAGCGTGGCGCACTCAACTGCCACCATCTCCGGCAGTAACGGCTTCATACTCCGTCCCGCTCAATTGCTCGCGGCACGATCAGCCGTGTTTGATTGATAGCAACCGCCCGCATCCGGCGACCGTCGTTCTTCACGGCATGGAGTAGTACGCCAGCTTGTCGCGGTCCAGTTCGATGCCGTGGCCCAGGCGATCGGGAGCGATCGCCATACCCGCTTCAAACCGGATCGGCTCGACGGCAATGTCGTTCCATTGCAGGTCGGAGAATTCGAGGCAGAGACACTCGGGCAGGCTTGCCGCCAGATGCACGCCGAATTCGAGGACCGTGTTGCCGAGCGACACCGGGACGCCGTAGTCGGCCGCGAGCCGCGCGGCGGATCGAGTGGTGCCGATCGAGTCGTGGACATTGAGAACGTCGACGGCATTGTGTTCCAGCAGACGCCGCTTGCCTGAGTAGCCGAGGTATTCGCCCGTGTTGACGCGCGTGAACGGAAGTTCCGCACACAGCGTCGCGTACCCCGCATAGTCGTCACGGGTAATCGGGTCTTCGATCCAGAAGATGTCGTGTCCCTCGGCGCGATAGGCGTGCAGACGAATCAGAGTCTCTTTAACCGACCAGGCTTCGTTGGCGTCGACCATCAGCCGGACGCCTTCGCCCATCACGTCTTTCGTGATCGCGATCCTTCTCAAGTCCCAGGCGAGATCGGGATGGCCGACCTTGATCTTGATGGCCGCGAAACCGAGGCTGCGAAATCGTTCGAGCTTCTCGCGGAACTCGTCGTCCGACAGCCGGAAGTCCAGCGTACTGCCGTAGGCGGGCACTCGCGGATCGGTGCCCCCAAGAACGCGGTACAGCGGAAGTTCCTGCTGTTTGGCGACGATATCCCACAACGCCGTTTCGACGGGAGGCGTCAGGTAACCACCTCCGACGTTTCCGCCGCGCGGTCGGACGATCCGCTGCGCCAGTCCCAGCGGCGGTTCTCCCAGGAGGCTCGGCCACACGGCGTGTTCAAACTGAACCTTGAGAGTGTCGAGGCTGGCCGTCGGCATTCCCTGCTGAATCTGGAAGCCGACGCCGGAATGCCCCGCATCGGTGTGCAATTCAACGACCGTCATCCAGTGCACGTCAAACCGCACCTGTGAATCACCGATCGGTTCACGCAACGGAATCTTGAGGCGGTGCAGGGTGTAGTCGGTGATTTTCACGGTTCTCTTTCAGTTCATCGGTATGCACTAACTGAAGTACACCCACAGTGTCTGCGTTCCGAGGGCCGTCATTGCGACCCCGGCGATGAGCGTCGAGATTTGTAGCGGCTTGCTCATGCGGAGCGAAGCAGGCAAGCGGACGTAGTCGGTCCAGAGCATCGCGAAACACCACAGTCCGCATAACGTGGCACCACCAATCACCGCGCCGAACGTCATGCGACTCAAGACGTCCCCGGCGATTCCCTTCGGCAGCCAGATCATGATCAGACCGCCGCCATAACAGTACGCCACGGTGGCCGTGCGCCAGACCGGTATGTGTTTGTCCTGCGTCCAGCGAGGCAGAATTGCACGGGCGCTTTCGACGACCGTATACCGATAGAGTTCGAATGCTCCATACAGGGTACCGATGAACGCAAGAAACACGCCGCCCCGGTAGAGCCACCGCAGGTGCGGATGCAGATGCGTGAGAAATGTTTCCTGTTCCGTCAGGAGCGTTTCGTTGTCGGGAATTCGATGCTCCGGATGCAGCAGCAAGCTGCCCAGCACGGCGAACAGCAGCGTCACCATAATGACGCTGGCGAACGAAATGCCGGTGTCGAGCATCGCCGCCCGCGTCCAGATTCGGGCGCGAGCGACTTGGCCCTCATCAAGCTGGTCGAGTTGGGCGCGAGAGACCGCCTCTTCTCCGGCGAGGCCCCAGCCTTTCGCGCGAATCATGCCGACGTAGCCGATGTAGTCATACGTTCCGCCGCCGACCGCACTCAGATAGAGGGCGATCTCCAGCCAGGGACTGCGGCCGGCGAAGGTATTCGGATAGGTCTCGCGGACCCAGGGGTCGTACTCGGGAACAATCGGCGTCAGCAGTCCGGAGAGGACGGCGATCACATCCGGCCGGCAGACAATGACCGATACGGCCGCACACAGGACGATCAGCCCCAGCACAACGGCCGAGATCCGCTCCAGAGTGTCGAGTGAAGAACTGATGGCCAAAATGAAGCAGACAGTAAGCACAACGCCGCCCCAGACGTTGTCCCAGAACTCGCTCCCTCCGAACACGCCGACCGGGTTGTCACTGTTTGACAGGCCCGTCAGTTCCCGGACGTATCCGCCGAGAATCTCGGAGATGCTCGAGAACGCAATTGGCATGACCAACAGCGTCGGCAGGGCGATGACCAGCGGGAACCAGAGCGGAGGACCGGGCAGCGCCTTCCAACTGACCATCGGATGCTCACCCGTCAACGTGATATGCCGGGCGGCCGAATAGACCTGAACAGCCTTGAACAGTCCCGCCAGCAGAAAGCACCACAGCACTCGATAGCCGAACACGGCGCCGCTTCTGGAAGCCCAGACCAGTTCCCCGCTGCCGATTGTGACGGAAGCGATGATCAGCCCGGGACCGACGAATGCCAGCAGATTCCGCAGACCGGGCGCGCGCAATTGCGAAGGCGGTTCCGGAAAGAGTTCTGCAGTTTTGACCAACTTCGTTTCTCCCACTCAACGGCCGGCGGTTGCTCGTTGCCATCGTAACGGAACGGCAGCTAATGTTCAGATTCCTGCGTTCCCTCCGCTCGTCGTCTGATCACCGTCCCGATTGCAATCCGAACAGGAACTCACATGGGCGTCGCGCCGCGAATCGCAGTGGGGGGGATTCTCACCGAGTGCAATCACCTCGGTGGACTCCCGATTGAGATGTCGCTCTATGAGGCGGGTGGACTGTTTCGGGGAGTCGAACTCTTCGATTTGACGACGAGCGTGGTCGGCGGAATGTTGAGCGGCTTGCGCGAAGGAGGCGCGGAAGCGGCACCGTTGATCTACGCATCGGCCTGTTCAGCCGGGCCGATCACACGGGACTGCTATCAGCAACTGCGGGGCGAACTCTTTGATCGACTGCAGCAGGCGCTGCTGGTCGACGGCGTACTCCTGCCGCTGCATGGGGCCGCGCTGGCTGAGGGAGTCGACGACCCCGAGGGGGACATCATCGCAGCCGCGCGGCAGATCGTGGGGCCGGATGTTCCAATCGTTGTCACACTGGACCTCCACGCGCACGTCACGGCCGCGATGGTTCGTGATGCAGACGCATTACTGGCCTGGGAGACCTATCCGCATCGAGACCAGTTTTCAACCGGCCGCCGTGCTGCACGACTGCTGCTCGACACGATCGCCGGAAAATGCCGACCGACGATGGCGGTGGGCAAGGCGCCCGTTATCACCAGTGCGATCCACGGTTCGACCGACGGGGACGACCCGTTCGCCGACCTGATGCGCTTCACGAAGTCTCTCGAACAGCGGGGCGGAGTACTCTCGACGAGCCTCTTCCTGATACATCCCTACATGGACTGCGAAGAAATGGGCAGCGGAGGCCTGATCGTGACTGACGGCGATCCGGACCTCGCGGAAACTCTGGCCGCGGAAATCGCCGAACGATATTGGGATCGCCGGTTTGATCTGGAACCGGAAACCCTTTCGCCGCTCGAGGCGATCTCCAGCGGAACGGCGATCGAGGGCGGCCCGGTCATTCTGGTGGAGACCGCCGATTGTTGCGGCGGAGGCGCGGCAGGTGACAGCATTGCAACGCTATCCGCTCTCGTTGACTGCGGGGTCGATGAGCTCTCGATCGTTTCGGTGGTCGATCCGGACGCCGCGCGGACCTGTCATCAGGCTGGTGAGGAAAGCGAACTCACGCTTCCGCTTGGCCATGCCCTCGACCCGCGCTGGGGGGAGCCGCGATCGTTTCGCGGCCGCGTGGAGCGACTGTGCGATGGGCGGTTCACATACACCGGCGGACAATGGGAAGGCGAACCGGGAGACATGGGCTCCACGGCTGTCTTTCGGATTGGCGAGGTTCGCGTCCTCATCGCCAGCCGGGCGACCTACGATTGGGCTGATGAGCAGATCCGCGCAGTCGGCCTCGATCCGGCCGATGCAAAGTTCCTCGTGGCCAAGAATCCGATGAATTACCGTCTCGCCTATGGTGCGATTGCCAAGGCAGTTTTTGTTCTTGATACGCCCGGCCCGACACCCGCCACAATCAATCACGTGAAGTTCAAAAAGCTCAAGCGGCCGTACTTTCCTCTGGACGCAGACATCCCCGGCTTCAAGCCATCGATCCTCAAGTCGAGTGACGGCTGAGCCTGCGACGCTGAGCGAAAGCCTCAACGCCGGCCGATGAACAGCAGGGAACCGGCCGCGATGCCGCCGAGTATCAAGGCGACGGCAAGCAGTGTGGCGCCCGTCACCGGCGCTGGCGGGGCCGTGACGGCTGTCGTCTGGTGCGCCGCAGCGACGGCAGGAGCGCTCGTCTCGGTCTCGCTCGGTTCCGGCGACGGTTCGGGGATCGGCACGAGCACCGGCTGGCGGGTGTCCGGTTCAGAAGGGGAATTAAATGACGCCGCTGTCTCGGACGTGGCGTCGAACTCGCCCAGACCGGTGAGCGACGCCGTGCTGTCATCCCCTCCCAGCGCCGGTTGAACAAAGCGATCCCAGTCGGTCGCCATCACCAGGTCGAATCCATCCGCGTTCTGCGCTTTGATCGTGCAGGTGCAGGCCCCGACCAGGTGGCGGCACGCGTCCTCGATCGTCCCGGCATGCAGGCCTGCTCCCGCGAGTGCGTACAGCGCCCGGCCGCGACCGAAAATGGGAAAGGCCATCGGCCGGCTGGTGAGTTCCGGGGCGCGGAGGTCCGGTTCCACCGAAAGCAGCATCTCGCGAAACAATTGCTCGCGGGGGTCGTCATACGGCACGCGCACCGCCGCAAACGACAGTTTCAGTTCTTCGGGGGCAACGGTGAGATCGGCCAGATCAGCCGGGTCAATCGGCGGAAGTTCCAGGACTTCCTCCAACCGCTGCAGTTCCGATTGCAGCAGTTCAAACGCGGCGGCGTCCTGCTCGGCATCGCCGCATTCGACCAACGCCCACACGGCTGACTCGCCTTCCAGAAGCAGTTTCGCGATCTCCGATCGCACCGGGGAGTCTGCCAGACTGTCGGTCAGTTCGCTCTCAAACTCGCCCGCCCAGACGTCGACCGCCGGCGCGCCGAACTTGCCGGGCGCCTGAATGACCATCCACGGAAGCGCGGTCGGATCCTGCCGCTCCCACAGCGCGGCGGTCCCTTCGTCAAGTTCGCCATCGACGTCAACGGCGACCACGACGACGTTGGCCGGAGACGGACCGTCTTCGTCGAGAGTGAGTGCCTCAAGACGCTTGGCCTGCTCGGGGGTCAACTCACCCTTGTGAAACACCTGCACGAGGTATGCATCGGCCCGCCAGTGCTCCAGTGCGTACCGGAACACCGGGACGGAACAGGCGTCTGCAACCGGGGCACAGAACAACACAGCCGGCAGCATCGAGGCGAGAATGAGTCCAGCACGAGACATGGTCAGCTTTCGTGAGCGTTCAACAGCCGTTAACGGATCATGGTCCCACAGTGGCCGTGGGACTTCCAGCGAGTATACTCATCAACATCGGTCGATTTGAAGCAGACCCCTCTCAACATCGCAAGTTCTTCGTTCGTGACCAGCAGCCGTCCGACCTGTCGAGGTGACCATGAATCCCCGGAATGACTCGCGGAATTCAATCCGCAATGCAGCGTTCGTACTCGTATTGGCATCGGCGGCCGTGGCGACGGCCGGAGACTGGCCGACCTACCGCGGAGACATCAGTCGCAGCGGAGCGACGGACGAGTCGATCGCTGCCCCGCTGCACATTGATTGGGTCTACCGAGCGCCGGCGGCGCCGGAACTCGCCTGGTCCAGTGCGGAAGGTCGCGTCATCGAAGGGAAACTGCTGGGGCATCGCGTCAAGTACGACGACGCTCTGCATCCGGTGGTCGTCGGTGACCGCGCGTATTTCGGATCCACCGTCGACGATCAGTTGTACTGCGTCGATCTGACGACTGGAGAGGTGCAGTGGACGTTTTTCGCCGGCGCTCCGATTCGACTGGCGCCTACAGTGGCCGAGGGCCGCGTCTATTTCGGCGCGGACGACGGTCGCGCCTACTGCCTTGATGCGAACACCGGTGAGCGGGTGTGGCAGCTGCGGGCCGGCCCGGCGGACGAATGGCTGCTGGCGCGGGGGGAGATGATCAACCGCTGGCCGGTGCGAACCGGTGTTCTGGTCGATGACGGCGTGGCGTACTTCGGGGCCGGCATCTTCCCGCACGAGGACATCTATCTTTACGCGGTCAACGCAACTGACGGCAGCGTCATCTGGAAGGCCGACAATATCAGCGCCGCGGATGCCGGCCGCAACGATCTCTCGCCACAAGGGTATCTGCTGGCGAGCGACGACCGGCTGTTTGTTCCGTCGGGACGGTCGATGCCGGCCGCCATCGACCGCAACGATGGAAGCCTCGTCTTCAAGAAGACCTACAGTTGGCGGTCGACCGCCGGCGGCGTGGTGGGCGGCACGCGCGCGTTACTCGCGGACGGTCAGGTCTATGCGACAGGGCCGCATCATCTGCTGGCGATCGACCAGAACGACGGCAATGTCGGATTCGGCTGGTTCGAGGGGCGACAGTTGGTCGTACACGGCGACGCCGCGTACACGGCGACCGGGTCGTTCGTCGCGAGGCTGAATCGAATGGAGTACGCCGTCAACAGCCGCAGGCGACACACACTCGAAACGGAGATCTACAACCTCTCCCGGCAGTTGCGCAGCCCGGGTGATAACGCCGACGAATTGCGCGAAAAGCTGACGGCAGCCAGCGACGAACTGAAAGCGATCGCCGACGTCGGTTTCGTGTGGAAACAAGAGACGGAGAGCGATTCATCGCTGTTGGCTGCCGGAGACAAACTGTTCGTCGGCGGCAAGAACCTCGTCACCGCCTATGCCGCGTCCGACGGAGAGGACTTGTGGTCGGCCGAAATCCCGGGCGACGTGCGCGGGCTGGTGGTTGCCGGCGGCCGGTTGCTCGTGAGCACCGATCAAGGACACATCTACTGCTACGCCCCGGGTGAAGGCGAGACGGCGATTCCACCGGCTGACGCAATAGCCGAGAGCCCGTATGCCGATGACGAGTGGACCGCCCGGTACGAGCAGGCCGCCGAGGAGATTCTGAAGCAGACCGGAGTTGAGACCGGGTTCTGCCTCGTTGTCGGCGGCGAGGAAGGCCGGCTGGCGTATGAACTGGCGCGCCGCAGCGGACTTGAGATCTATTGCGTCGAACCGGACGCAGACAAGGCGGCGACGGCTCGCGAGAAGCTGTCCGCCGCCGCCGGCCTGTACGGGTACCGCGTCACCGTGCACAACTTCGATCTGGGCGACATCCCGTATGCGAACTACTTCGCGAATCTCGTCGTTTCCGACACTCTGCTGAAGACCGGGGAGATCCGGTTCGATCCCGAGCAGGTCGCGCGGTTTGTGAAGCCGGTCGGGGGTGTGCTCTGCCTGGGGCGTCCGCAGAGCCTGGAACCGATTGCCGCCAAGCAATTGACCGAATGGCTTGATCGCACCGGCCTGAAAGAGGAATCGGAAGCGGCACACGTCGACGGTTGGGCGCTCCTGACGCGCGGCGAACTGCCGGGTGCGGGAGACTGGAGCCATCAGTACGGCAATCCGGCCAACACGGCGATCAGCAACGATACCCGCGTCGAAGGCGGGCTCGGCGTGTTGTGGTACGGCGACCCCGGTCCGGGCGAAATGGTGAACCGCCACGAAGGGGCGGTCGGCCCGTTGTCGGTGAACGGGCGGCTGTTTGTGCAGGGGCAGACGACGATCAAGGCGTACGACGCGTACAACGGCGTGCATCTGTGGACTTACGAGAACGAGGAGGCCATCCGCACCGGCGTCTTTCAGAATCAGGCGCCCGGCAATCTCGCCGCCGACGAAACGCACCTGTTCCACTTTCTGGCCGACAAGTGCTATCAGCTCAACGCCGCCACCGGCGAGTTGGAAGCCGTGCACGAACTGCCCGAGGGCAAGAACGACGGCAAGTTCGAGTGGGGCTACCTGGCCGCGCAGGACGGTATTCTTTTTGGAACGGCCACGATGCGGCCGGAACTGGAGTCGCGCTTGCGGCGTCGCGGTCGCGTGACCGACGACGCCACCGATTCAATCTTCGCCATCGACCTGGCCAGCGGCGAACACCTGTGGACCTACCAGGGACAGAACATCTCGCATCACACGATCGCCATCGGCGACGGCCGCGTGTTCTTCATCGACAGTTCCATCAGCAGTGAGGAGCGGGAGGAGATCCTCCGGCAGGACAAGAGCGAGCTCGCCAACCTGACCGGCGAGGCGCGAGAGAGAGCCGAAGAACGCGCAAAGAACGCCGACGTGCGGACCGCCGTGGCGATCGACGCGCGCAGCGGAGAAAAACTGTGGTCCGAGGGAGTCGACGTCACCGACTGCAGCGATATCGGGATCGGCGGCGGCAAACTGACGCTGATGTATCAGGACGGCGTGCTGATTCTCTGCGGCGCCAATGCGAACGGCCATTACTGGAGGCAGTTCGTGGCAGGCGAGTTTGAGCGACGTCGACTGGTGGCGCTCTCCGCAGACGACGGCTACAAGATCTGGGCCAAAGACGCCAACTACCGGCATCGGCCGATCATCATTGGAGAGCACGTGCTGGCCGAACCGTGGATGTTCGATCTCAAGACCGGCGACCAGATCACCCGCGCCCATCCGATCACCGGCGAGGACGTGCCGTGGAGCATCATGCGGACCGGGCATCACTGCGGCATGCTGACCGGATGCGACTCCGGGATGATCATGTTCCGTTCGGGCGACACCGGCTTCTTCGATCTCGATTCCGATGAAGGGGTGCGGCACTTCGCCGGCCACCGACTCGGCTGCTGGATCAATGCGATTCCCGCGAACGGTCTGGTGATGATTCCCGAGGCCAGCGCCGGTTGCGTGTGCCAGTTTTCGATCGCGGCGACCATCGTGCTCGAACCTCGCGAGCCGCGCCGCCCGTGGACGATCTACAGCGCCGTCGGCGCCCAGACTCCGGTTCAGCACCTGGCCGTCAACCTCGGTGCGCCGGGCGACCGGAAGGCGGCCGACGGCACGGTCTGGCTCTCCTATCCGCGCTACAGGGCCTATCAGGAGACGGCACTCGATGTGAAACTCGACCTCGCCGAACAATTCACCGGTGGCGGCGGTTTCCGCAGCGTCAGCGACGCCTCCACACCGGTCGACGGCACCGACGTCCCCTGGATTTACACATCATGGGCCGAGGGGCTTACGCAATTGACACTGCCGCTCGTCGGAGAAGGCGATTCGCCGGCGACGTACACGATTCGGCTGCACTTTGCCGATCCTCGCGATGCGGAAGCTGCCACATCGGTCTTTGACGTGGCCATCAACGGGACCACCGTGCAGGAAGGAGTGAGCGTGACGCGCACGCCCGAAACGGCGGCGACGGCTCAGGTGGTGGAGATTCCGGGCGTCGAAGTCAGCGGGTCGGTGACGATTGCGATCAACCCCCGAGAGGGCACGCCACTGCTGAACGCCGTCGAAGCCGTGCGGGAAGATTGAATCGGGACGCGGCCAGCCCCCCTATCATCGACCGCCGCAATCCTGCGAATCGAATGCCCTCACACGCAGATTCCACACACCGCTCGAAATCCAGTTGGGTCAAGATTGCCTTGGTCTTCGTGATCGTCGCGGCGACGGTGTTGGGTCTCGTGGCTTACCAGCGTCTGGGAACGGGAAAACTGGCTGATCGATTGGTGCAGGAAGCGCGAACAGAGTTTGAGCGAGGAGACTTCAAGGCGGCCGCCGAAACAGCCTTTCGCGCCTTGGAGCGCGAACCTGATCAATCGGAGGCCAATCTGATTCGCGGCCGCGCGCTGAAAAGTTTGGGAAAACATCGAGAAGCGTTGGAGGCGTACAGCGCGATCCCCGACGATCATGGCCGCCGTTCGGTCATCGCACGAAATGAAGCCGGGGACATCGCGCTGCTTGAACTCCGCGACATTCCTGCGGCACTCGACCTGTTTCAGCGCGCGTGGCGTCAAGCACCCGACGATCCGACTGCGAACAACCGGCTGGCGTATCTTGTCGGGCTCGGCGAGGGGGGATGGGCGGCGATTCCTTTCCGGATTGAGATGATACGTTCCGAGGCATTCACTCCGGTGCAATTGTGGGCGATTGCGAAGACGGCGCCGGTCATTGAAGAGACTCAGGTGCTCGAGAAATACCTGGAGTCGACTCCCGGGGATCCCAATGTTCTCACAGCATTTGCCCGGCGATTGATCGAGGAGAACCGGCGGGAAGAGGCGATTGCGACGCTCAGGGCGGCGATTGACGCCGACCCCAACATGATCGGAGCACAATTGGAACTGGGCCGTCTTCTGTTAGAAAGGCAGGATGACGCAGAGTTTGTGAGATGGCATTCGTCCCTGTCGGTGGAAGCAGACGACCATCCGTTGACGTGGCGGTTGCGGGCCGAGTTCATAGAACGGCACAACGACATGCCGGCCGCCGCTCGGTGCTACTGGGAAGCGGTTCGCCTGGACGGCAACGATAGCGTGTCACTGTATCGGCTCGGACAATTGCTCGCTGCGCTGAATCGGCGTGATGAAGCGATACCGTTTCTCAACCGCGCCCAACGGCTGGAAAAATACATCACCACGACCGACTCGACGACGCGGCAGATTACTCTGGCGTCGCGAGATGCAGCGGTCCAGGCGGAATCGCTCGGACTGTTGTGGGAAGCATATGGCTGGTCTCAGTGGGTGATGCGGGAAACACCGACGGCCGAGTGGGCAAGCTTGATGAGCCGTCGCATCCAACCGCGATTGAGGAGGCTGGGCAACGCCAGATCGTTCGCGAAGGACAACCCCGCGAAGCAAATCTCGCTTGGCAACCTTCCCCTCCCTGACTGGGCGCGAATTCGATCGGAAATCGGCCGCACTCCGTCGATTTCCGAAGCGGACCGCCGCATCCGTTTTGACGACAGAGCTCGCAACACGGGCCTTGATTTTCAGTACTTCAACGGCGGGGAACCGGCCGAGGGGATGAAGCAGATGTACGAATTCACGGGCGGCGGGGCGGCCGCTCTCGATTATGACAGCGACGGCTGGCCCGATATCTATCTGACTCAAGGCTGTCGTTGGCCGGTGGATGACAAGCGGACGGAGCATCTGGATCGGCTGTACCGAAACATCGGCGGCGCACGGTTTATCGATGCCACACACGACGCCCGGCTGATGGAACCGTCGTTCAGCCAGGGAATTGCCGCCGGAGACGTCAATGGCGACGGTTTCTGCGACATTTATGTCGGCAACATCGGGCCGAATCGGTGGTTTCTGAATAATGGCGACGGCACATTCGTGGATCCCCTCCGTCCCACAGTTGGCTCACGTGACGCCCGAACCGTCCAGGGGGACGACTGGACCACGAGTTGCCTGATTGCCGATCTCAATCGCGACGCGCTGCCCGACGTCTACGTCGTGAACTATCTGACGGGGGACGACGTCTTTACGCGCGAGTGCGGCCACGCAGGAGGACGGTCGCTGTGCTTGCCCCAATACTTTGACGGAGCGCAGGACCGTCTCTTGCTGAATGACGCGCGGGGCAGCTTCAACGACGCGACACTTGCAGCCGGAATCACAGCGACTGACGGGAGGGGAATGGGCATCGTTGCGGGTGACTTCGACGGTGAGGGCCGCCTGGAACTGTTCGTCGCGAACGACATGTCACCGAACTTCCTGTTCGTCGATTCCTCCGGCAGCGACAATGGCGTTCCGCAATTTGAAGAAGAAGCGCTGCTTCGCGGCACGGCGTCCAACCGATTCGGAGAATTCGAGGCCTGCATGGGAATCGCTGCGGGAGACGCCGACGGCGATGGGCTGCCGGACTTGTTCGTCACCAATTTCGACCAGGAATCAAACACGCTCTATCGTCAGCAGCCCGGCATGGTGTTCGTGGACCAGACGCGCACCGCCGGTCTCGAAGAGCCAAGCCGGTCCATGCTCGGATTCGGCGCCCAATTCCTGGACGCCGATCTGGACGGGGATCTCGACCTGGTTGTCGCCAACGGTCACATCGACGACGGACGCGCCCTGGGCCGCGCATTTCAGATGCCTCCACAGCTCTTTCAAAACGATGGCTCGGGCGGCTTTGTCGAGTCGCCGGCCGAGGCGATCGGCGCGTATTTCGAAGAGGCTTACCTCGGCCGCAGTGTGGCCCGCATCGACTGGAACTGCGACGGACGTGACGATCTGGTTGTCTCACACCTCGATGCTCCCGCAGCATTGCTCACGAATACGTCAGAGACGACGGCGCAGTCCCTCCGCGTCAGACTGTTCGGAGTGCACTCCGAGCGGGGTGCAATCGGCGCTGCCGCAACTGTTTCGTGGCCGGCCGGTCAGTCGCAGCGACACCTGTTGGCGGGAGACGGTTATCAGGCGTGCAATGAGCGGATGTTGACGTTCGCCGTGCCGCCGGGCGTGGAATCGGTCACACTGAGCATTCGCTGGCCCTCCGGATTGACGCAGCAGATTCAGAACGTGCCTTGCGGCTGTGAATTCGGTATTGTGGAGGGCGGAGACCGTGCGTTGTTGTTCCGCCGGTTTTGACGCCTCCCCCGCAGGGCGCTCTTCGTTCGGCTGGCGAATCACATTGAGTGAACGGCTCCCGGATGCCTCGCCCGGGGCGCACGGTCGAGTGGAGTCGCGCTCATGCGCACGGTTGAATCAACGAGGCGCCGACGGATGTCAACGGTGCGAACTCTGTGTGGATTGCTGGCGCTGGCCGTGGCAAGTTGCGGATGCCGCGGAGGTCAGTCACACCCAGCTTCCGAGGACGGCGCCGCCGGCCGGAACGATTCGCACCAGCGAATGCTCGACCTGCTGGACGACATCAAGCAGCGCGTGCCTGAAGAGAACACGGAACTGGGAGTCGCCCACCTGAAAGAGGCGGAGTCGGAATATGCCGCCCTGTCGCAGAACGCGCTCCCGCAGCGGCGGCTGCAACTGATGCTGGTGACGGGCAACCACTACCTGCGGCTCGGCCGAACGCAGGAGGCCGTTTCCCGATTGACCGACGCCTATGATCTCCTCCGCCAGTCCGGGACGGCCGTCGACCCGCAACTGCGGGAGGTCGTGCTCTTCAAACTCGCGCTCGCCCATCTCAGATCGGCGGAGAACGAGAACTGCATCCGTTGCTGCAACAAAGACAGTTGCGTCTTCCCGATCCAGGGCGAAGGCGTGCACGAGAATCGGGAAGGCTCGGAGCAGGCGGTCGTTTATCTCAAGCAATTGCTGGACGCGAATCCGGACCATCTTCCTGCCCGGTGGTTGCTCAACGTCGCCAGTATGACGCTCAACCAGTATCCGGACGAAGTTCCGGCCAGGTTCGTCATTCCCCCGCAGGAATTTGAATCGGAGGAACCGTTTCCCCGGTTCTACAACATCGCTCCCAAGCTGGGACTCGACACGATCAGTCTGGCCGGGGGAGCGATCGTCGACGACTTCGACGGCGACGGCTGGCTCGACGTGGTCGTGTCGACCTGGGATCCGGCAGGCCAGTTGCGCTACTTCCGCAACGCCGGCGACGGTAAGTTCGACGAACAGACAGATGAGGCAGGTCTGACAGGCATTTACGGCGGCCTGAACATGGTCCATGCGGACTACGACAACGACGGAGATTACGACATTCTCGTCCTGCGCGGCGGATGGCTGCTCTCCGGCGGTCCGTTTCCGAATTCCCTCCTGCAGAACGACGGCCGGGGCCGGTTCCGGGACGTGACGTTCGACGTCGGACTGGGAGACCGCCACTTCCCCACCCAGACCGCCGCATGGGCCGACTACGACAACGACGGCGACCTCGATCTGTTCGTCGGCAACGAACGCGCGCGGTCGCAATTGTTTCGACAGGAGGACGGAATCTTCACGGACGCGACCCAGGAGGCGGGCATCCACAATGTGCAGATTGCGAAGGGCGTCGTCTGGGGGGACTACGACGGCGATCGGTTTCCCGATCTGTACATCTCGAACATGTCCGGCAGCAACCGCCTCTATCACAACAACCGCGACGGAACGTTTACCGATGTCGCCTCCCAACTGGGAGTGACCGGGCCGCGAATGAGCTTTCCCGTCTGGTTCTGGGACTTCAACAACGACGGCGCGCTCGATCTGTTCGTCAGCAGCTACTGGATGGGCGTGCAATACGTGGCGGCGGACTATCTCGGGATTCGCAGCCCGGCCGAACCACTTTGCCTCTATCAGGGCGATGGAGCAGGGGGATTTCGAGAAACAGCCGCCGAGATGAATCTGACGCGCTTCGCGCAGCCGATGGGCTGCAACTTCGGCGACCTCGACAACGACGGCTGGCTCGATTTCTACCTGGGCACCGGTTACACGGAATACGAAGGGCTGATGCCCAACCTGATGTTTCACAATCAGGAGGGCCGGCGGTTCGCCGACGTCACCACGGCGGGGGGGTTCGGCCATCTCCAGAAAGGGCACGGCGTCGCTTTCGCCGATATCGACCACGACGGCGACCAGGACGTGTTCGCCGAAATGGGCGGCTGGTTCCCCGGGGACGCGTTCAGCAACATCCTCTTCGAGAATCCCGGATTCGACAATCACTGGATCGAGATCAAACTCGTCGGACGAGAATCAAACGCGTGCGCCATCGGCGTCCGGATTCGCGCCGACATCGAAGAGAACGGGGGGGAACGTTCGATCTATCGCTGGGTCAACAGCGGCGGCAGCTTTGGAGGCAACCCGCTGCGACAACACATCGGTCTGGGCGATGCGGAGCGGATCAGCCAGCTGGAGATTCACTGGCCGATGACGGGAGTGACCCAGGAGTTTCGCGACGTCCCGGTCGATCGCCGGGTCGAAATCGTCGAGGGCGCGGATGCAATCCGTGAACTCGATTGACGGCTTTCGCGGCGACCGGGTTCGTTCAGATTCAAGGCTCGATCAGCGCGGACAACGGCGACGACCTCTCGATGCCTGCCGTCGTTCTTCCCGGAAGGCCTGCAGCCGCTGCTATTCGGATTCGAGTTCAAAGTCGAATTCGCTACCGCCGCTTTCCGGAATCGACACGCGAAACTCACTTGTGAGCGGATTGGTGTATTTCAGAGGAATCGACTCAACGGCCCCCACTGCCATCGGCCCTTTGTCGGAACTCTGCGAATCCCAAACTGTGCCGTCGGGCATGGTGAACTTGCTGAACGTCACCTTGTAATCCCCTGGAATCACGCCGGAAAACTGCTCCATGTCGGCGACTTGTCCGCCGGGGAGAGAATAGAGGGTGTATCGACCGTCCGCACCGGTCTGGCCGGAGGCGCGGCGCTGCCCGGCCACCGAACGCTTGTCGTCTACCGGCGTGAAGAGGATGTCGACCGACGCAGCCGGTTCGCCGTCGATCGTGACAATTCCCGAGACCGGCGCGAGGTCTTCCTGGTAGGTCGGCGCTTCCGCGCCCGATTGGCATCCAGACAGCACCGCCAATGTCGCAATGAAGACCGCCCTGCGGCAGAAACACATAATCTGAGGTCTCCAGAAAATTCAACAGAAGCACCAGCGCGGGCGCAGATGCTATCGTCAATGAGAAGAAATGCAAACAAGAGAGACCGCCTCGAGAGAATTCGAGGCGGTCCATGATGATTCGCTCAAGCCACGTGGGAGATCACCATTCGCCAACCGTCTGACCGTCGGCGATCCGGCAGAGGTACGAAAGGAGAACCGCGTCGGTGTTTTCGCTGATGAAGCGGACCGAACCGTCCGCCAGCGTCACATGGCAGCCTCCTTCGTGGTAGCTTCCGCCGTAACCCCAACTCGCCAGATCGGGATGCACATCGGGCGCGCTCGTACTGTAATAATGGTTGTTGATCCCGAAGGTCGGATCGACGCCCGGCGTCAGCCAGCCGCGATAGGCCCACGGATTGCCGTCGCCGTTGTACATTTCAAAGATCGTCTCGCAGACCATCAGGGTGTTCGTCGTGCCGTCTGTGATCGTGGAGATGTCGCAACGGCTGTTGTCGCCGAACATGCGCAACAAGGTGAGAGACAAACCGGTGCTCCACTGATTGCAGACGCCGTGCTGGTAGTTGGCATAGACGACGAAATCGTAATTGGTCTTGTGGCCGGTGATTCCCGGTGCTGCTCGGTAGTAGTCTGTCTCGACGATATAGTTGTTGTTTGCAGCAATCGGCTGGCTGGGACAATGAAACGCCTCGACCGGAGTCCGAGCTGCCTGCGCGTTGCCATTGGTGGCGGGATTCCCCATCACCATCTGGCCGGCGCAACCGCCGATTCCGCCGGGAAACGAATAGCTGGAGTAGACCGTGACGTCGGAAATCGCCTGGGAAAGATTGAACTGATTGTACAGTGGCGTCTCATCCAGGTAGGGCAACGTCATGACCCAGCCGTTGATGTTCATGACCTGACAGTTGCCGGCATTCGCCGCGGTGTAAGGCGCGCACGCGCCGGAATTGTAGACCGAGGCGGGGAACATGAGGAAAACATCGTGGTAGTTGTGCAGCGACAATCCAAGCTGCTTCATGTTGTTTTTGCACTGAGTGCGGCGCGCGGCCTCTCGCGCCTGCTGCACCGCAGGGAGCAGAAGGGCAATCAGAATCGCAATGATTGCAATGACGACCAGCAACTCGATCAGGGTGAAGGCAGAGCGTTTTTTCGGTTTCCGAAACATGAAGAGATCTCCTGATGAAAAAAGTGGCAAACAGCGCATCCCAGAGATGCTCGCGCACATTCTGCAAGTAGAATGCCATATTCTGCAACGATAATCAAGTCTTCAAAAAAATCTGCCGTTGCCGGCCGCATGGATGTGCAGCCTTGCGAACCTCCTTGTGCAACAACGAACCGACATGCAACGAAATCATGCACGGAGTGCCCAGCGTGACCGCAGCGCGAGGCGGCGTTGAACCGGCAATCTGTACGCGACTCGGACCACGCAGGTCGGCCTGTCCTGGGGAGATCGTGTACGATCGACTCCGGCCGGAAACCGTGGCATTCCGACTCGTGTAACACTCCGAGACATCCATCGACATGCCTGAACCTACCGCGCTCAAGTGCCCCTGTTGTGATGCGCCGTTGAGTGTGCCGGAGGGGCGTGGTCAGTTCTTCTGCCAGTTCTGCGGGACGCCCGTCACGGTTCCTGCGCGATCGGCGGGGGATCGGGCCGGTCCGAAGCGGGGGGTCGCCATTCCGGAAAAGCTGCAGGTTCAGGAACTTGGCGGGGAACTGCGAATCTCGTGGCGGTGGTTCAGCCCGGTCGTGCTGTTTCTGATTCCGTTCTGCCTCGCCTGGAACGCCTTTCTGGTCGGCTGGTACACGCTTGCGCTCGGCGGCCTCAGTGAAATGGGGGGCTTCGCGATCATCATGATCCTGTTTCCGATCGCGCATGTGGCGGTGGGAATCGGGTTGATCTACGTCTGCCTCGTGCTGTTGCTGAACCACACCACCGTTCGCGTGGCGCAGGGGGAGATGTCGATCCGGCACGGCCCGATTCCGGCGCCAGGCAACCGAAGGATTGCGGCCGACGACGTTGAACAGCTCTACGTGCGGCATGAACGAGAGACACGCAGCAAGGGGGGGGAGTCGCACGTGTATCCGTTGCTGGCGCGGCTGAGGTCCGGCAAAGAAATCAAGCTGCTGCCTCGCAACAGCGAAGTCGAAGTGGCCCGCGCGGTCGAGCAACTGGTCGAAACCCATCTCCGCATCGAAGACGCACCGGTCGCGGGCGAGCACCGGGATTAAAGCAAATGGCTTTGTCACGTGTCCGCGGCGCGCGGTTTTCGGACAGTCGAGCCTGAGACACCGCGAGACAGGTCGCCAACAGTGATTCGCAAATCGTTACAAGGCCGCGGGGTGCGCGCCCGCCGAGCGTTTGGAGATGAGAGAAAAGTGGCAGCCGCCAGAGCGGGCCAACGCTGACGGCTGCCTATGCAAACCAGTGCGATCACGCCTGGATGCACTCCGAGTGGAAGCGGGCGGAGGCCGTCGATCTGCAGACCGCCGGCATTCACCGCCGCCCCCCGCCTTCCTAATCGCGATTTCGGCGGCAGAGCGGACAGGAAAAACGAACGGCGGGTCCGCGACTGGAACAACGCAGCGGCTTTGATGTGCGTCAGAGCGGGACTGCCACAGCTTTGAAGGCGGGATTTCTGGTTGGATTGTGAATTTTGCTACTCACGGTAAGAACCTTCGCGTGGTGCGCGAATTCTGCCAGCCCGTTCGGGATTCGAGTGGTCGATTGGACGACCACAAAGGCACAATGAGCACGAAGAAGAGTCAGAGACGGGAATTCCAATGGCCGAGAGGTTCGAGGACTGGCCCGGACCGTTGGCTTGGTGTCCTTTGTGTCGTCGTGGTTCACCACCGCTGGGCGGCATGTCTCGGACAATGTGGACTCCACGAGTCGCTGTTCGACAGGACTGATACGGAAGGAAGGTTGCTGCCGCCGCATTCGCGGCTCAATTCATTTGTGGGCGGCATGTTTTCCATGAGCTTGCGCTCACGGCTACATGCTTTCGCGGCTTCGCCGCTCGCAGTCGATTCGTCTCCAGTTGGGTTGCGGGCGGAGGCCGCGCTGGGTTCTCCAGTATTCCGGCCGTGACACGTCGTTGTGCGGACGGCAGAGCCGGCCCGGCTTCACTCTCGTAGCAGGCGCGGCTACGGCTGCGGCGAATCGTCATCGAGCAGGTCGGCAAGCTGATAGATTCGGGCGAATTCTCGAGCCGTTGCAACGCACTGTTTTCCGTCGGGAGAGAATGCGACGTCATGGATCGGACCGACGTCCTGGGACGCGGGGACTTGCAGCACCTCGCTTCCCGTTTCAGTTTGCCACAAGCGAACGGTGCCGTCCGTCGAACTGCTCAGAACGTGTCGCCCGTCGGGGGCGAGAGAGATTGCGGTGAGCGCGGCGGTGTGCCCGTCACAGACGGCGATCTCGTCGCCGCCCTCGACGTTGTAAACGTAGACTTGTGGCGGATCGAGGTATCCGACGGCGAGGCGGCTGCCGTCCGTCGAGAGAGCCACGCAGCGGATCGCTCCCGGTGGCGTCTTGAACCGCTCGATCTCCTTGCCGCTGGCGACGGAACAGAAGTCGAGGGGATCCTCCTGCCACTGGACGCCGATGAACGCGAAGCGGCTGTCGGGTGTAAACGCCACGTCGGTCACCGAACTCAACGGTTCGCCGAGCCAGCGCAGTTCGCGGCCGGTCTCCGCGTTCCACAACCGGGCGGTTGCGGTCCTGCAGCCGGAGAGAACGATGCGCCCGGTCGGTGCGAAGCGAACGGTGTAGACCGCTCCGACATGTTCGTTGAACAGCATCAATTCTTCACCGGTTTCGACGTCCCAGATTCTGGCGGTGTAGTCGCCGCCGTCGGTGGCATCGTCGACAGTCGTGCCGCCGGCGCCGGTGACAAGCCGGGCGCCGTCGGGGGAGAAATCGAGGCAGCGGACGACGTCTGTGTGGCCGTAGAACCGACGCACTTCCTCACCGGTCTCCGCGTTCCAGAGTCGCGCGGTGGCGTCTGCGCCGGCGGTCGCGATGTAACGCCCGTCGGGAGAGTAGGCGACGGCGAGAACCGTTCCGGAATGGCCGGAGAGGGTCTGCATGAGCGAGACGCCCTCGGGGAGATCGCCTGGAGGGGGTGCAGGAGGTGTGTTGGTTCGCGCCATCGGCGGCGGGATGGTGGACTCTGCGACGCCGGGCAGGCGATAGAGCACCGCTTCGGTGAGCTTCGTGGTCAACAGGCTGCGGCCGTCTGGTGAGAATTCGACGTCGGTGACCATTCCTCCATCGGGATAGATGACGATTTGATGCAATTCCTGTCCCGTGCGTGCCTCCCAGATCTTCACAGTTCCATCGATCGAGGTGCTGGCGATCCGCTGACTGTCACGTGAGAAGCTCAATGCCAGCGGTGCTTTCGAGTGGCCGACGAGTTCATGGACCTGCTCTCCGGATGCGTAGTCGTACAAACGGAGTTTTGTTTCCGTGGAGAATGCAGCCACCAGGTAACTGCCGTCCGGTGCAATGGCAAGGGTTCCCATGAACTGGGGATCGTCCTTGAACCGATCGATCATTCGGCCGGTTGTGACATCGTACATGGTCAGCGAATCCTCGCGCTGTGTTCCGAGTACGACGGACTCGCCGTCCGGTGAAAACGCCAGATCCCGGATCGAAACGTTCGGCTGCACGGGCCAATTGAGGTCGCTGCCGGTTCTCGAATTCCAGAGCTTGACCATTCCGTCGTTTCCCCCCGAGACAATGTCGTTGCCATTCGGAGAGAAGGCAGCCACTCGAACAAAGTTGAGATGCCCCTCCATTCGTTGAAGCTCCTCACCCGTTTCGACGTCCCAGATGCGAATCGTATTGTCATCGCCCTGTTTGACGACCGAATTCTCCAGCTGACCCCCGGCGGCGGTCAGCAGTCGCCCGCCATCCGGAGAGAAACGGACGCAATGCACGATGTCGGTGTGCGCTTCAAGCAGGTGCAGTTCCTCGCCGGTTTCGGCGTCCCAGATGCGGGCGGCCGTGTCGAGTCCGGCGGTTGCGATGTAGCGCCCGTCGGGTGAGAAATCGACCGACATGATGTTCTCGGCGTGTCCCGTGAACGTCCGGACGAGTTCCGGTTCGTCGGAGACAGGCTCGTCCGTTGCCTCACGCCGCTGCGGATCGGGCAGATCATCCTCATCCGGCTCGGTGTCTGTGCGTGCGATCGTCGCCGCCGGTTCGTCTGTCGCCGGTTGCCCGGCCGTGCCGTCGTCGATGACCAGGTCGCCGTCGACGAGTTCGACGTGGAAGACTCTGGAATCTCCCCGCCCCATTGCGAATTCCAGGGCCGCGGCGCTGACGCCCGGTTGCCGCACGAGCAGTGTGTGATCCCCGATGCGGACAGTCGTTTCGACGCCATCGTCGGTCAGCGTGAGTTGTTCGTCATCGAGGGTGACGGTGACGTTGGGGTCGTAGACGGTGACCTTGACGGTCCCGGCGGTGGTGCGCAGGTAGAGGATGAAACCTCCGTACACGGCTCCCGCGAGAATGACGAGGCCGACGACGGCGGTGAGAATCGGCCGCAGCAGGCCTTCTTCTCTGTGGTAATGCCGCTCCTCGCCGACCTCCTGCCGCTTCATTTCTCCGCGGGCGTAGGTGTTGAGTTCTTCGAGGAGTTGCCTGGCCGGCTTATAACCGGGTTTGAGTTTCAGCAATTTTTTCAGGTTGGCTTCGAGGCCTTCGTACTCCTTGAGCCGGACGGCCTGTTCCATATCGGCGATGAGGAAGTCGACTTCTTTCTGCAACTCGGTGGCCCGTTCGAGCAGCCGCTGGTAGTCATCGTCGCGATAGCTGCCGGGGATCTTCTGCAGGACTTCTTTCGCCTGGGCGTAGTCGTGGCTCTTGATGCAGGCCTCGGCTGTGGCGAGCAATGCTTCGGCGTCGGCCGAAGTGAATTCCCTGAGTTTTGCGGCCTGCGTTCGTGGCGAGGACTTTTTCTGCTTTGACATGCCAGCGGCCTCTGTCGGCGTCGGGCCAGTTATCTGGAGAAGAGCGGGGTGAACGAAGCGATGCGTGCGGATGCGGCTGTCTCGTTGCCGACCGGTATTCTGTCATGGTGCAGGGCGGGTTCGCCAGTCCGGAGGGTGATTGAGGGCGGGGTGGTGTGCGTACGGTCGATACGGCGGGCGAGGTGCGTTGGGCCTGCTGAATCGGGTTTCGGAGGCGCGGAGGGAACCTGGCGCCCTGTCAGGGCACTCTATCGGGGTTGGCTGGACTGCAGATTCGCACGAAATCCTGCGGGATTCGTACTCCCATGAGAACCGCCCAACCGCGCGAAACTGAACTGACGGACCAGTCGTTGGAGCAGCGCGCAAGAAAAAACCCGGAAACAGCGAGTGGCAAGGTTGTCGGTTTTCCCGCGTTTGCTACAGTTTGTCCGGGAGTGATGGGGAGAGAGAAACCCCGTCGAACACGAGTCAATTCTCATCGATCCCGTTCGCCCGAGTTTGCTACGCTTTGATTCGGTTCGGGACACCAGCGGGACACCGGAGGGTTTCAGGATGCCGACGCGACTTTCCAATGCCGTCGTGAAGCGCCTCAAGGCCGGCGAGAAGCGGTTCGCCGTCAGCGACGACACCGTGGCCGGTCTGCGGCTGGAGATCACGCCTGCGGGCGTCAGGACGTTCTACTATCGCGGAACGGTCAACGGTCAGCGTCAGCGTGTCCGCATCGGTCGGTGGCCGGAGATCACCGTCGAGAAGGCCCGCCAGATCGCCCGGAAGCACGCCGGCGCTGTCGCCGAGGGGAAGAACCTGCCGACGGCCGGCCGCAGCGGGAAGGGGACGCTGGGGGCCCTGTTCGATCACTATCTGCAGGTCCACGCGAAACAGCACAAGCGGACGTGGGAGCGCGACGAGCGGGAGTTTGAGCGATGGTTCGGCCGGTGGAAGGGCCGCACGCTGTCGTCGATCTCCAAGGCCGACGTGACGAAACGGATTTCCCAGGTGGCCGACGCGCACGGCAAGGCCCAGGCGAACAAGGCCCGGGCGCTGCTGTCGAAGATGTTCAATGTCGCCATCGAGTCCGACCTGATCGAAAAGAACCCGGTGCTCGGGACGCGACGGTTCGAACTCTCTCCCCGGCAGCGCTATCTGAAGCCGGAGGAAGTGAAGGCGTTCTTTCAGGCGATCGCGAAGCTGCAGAATGAGACGGCCCGGCATTACTTCCTGATGCTGTTGGCGACCGGCCAGCGGCGCACGGCCGTTGCCGGCATGCGGTGGGGTGAACTCGACATCGATGGCCGGCTGTGGACGATTCCCGCGTCCCGGAGCAAGAGCAAGAAACCGGTGGGCGTCCCGCTGTCCAATTTCGCGGTCGACATCCTGGAAGCCCGCCAGAACGCACGCAACGGCTCGCCGTTCGTCTTTCCGGGGAGGGGGAAGCACGGGCACTACTCCGAACCGAAGGAAGCCCTCCGGCGCATCCGGGAGTGGTCAGGCATCCCGGACGTCACGATTCACGATCTCCGCCGCACGATCGGCTCGTGGGCGTCCCAGGGGGGCCTATCGCTCCGGACGGTGCAACTGATGCTGGCCCACTCCGACCCGAGGATTACGGCCGATCACTACAGCGTGCACGAAACGTCTCAGACACGGGACGCACTCGACGCGACGGTGGAGAGAATCCTCGAGAAAGCCGGCGACGATCGGCCGACGCTGAGGATCGCCGACGCGGGTTAGTGGCGCTCAAGCCCGCGAACAACGGCTCGCTCAATAGTCCCACGACCCGTAGAATGACCATGGCGCGGCCCGGGTCTGCAGCCCGTCAGCCGCATCTGCATGCCCTTGCCGGCGGCGGCCGCGCCTCTTGTCTCACTGGCACGGATGGCGGGGGCGGGAAGGCAAGGGCGCTATGGCGAAGAAACGCAAGGCGAAGGCCGCGCGTGCACGGCCTCAGAAACCTTCGGTGAAGCGACAGGCAAAGCCGGGGGGTCCGGGGGGCGACACGCGCACGGGTGACGCCGCACAGACGCCAGAGAAGACGCGGCAGCAGATCGAACGCGAGCGCTGGGAGGAATCCAGTCGGGCGATCGAAGAACGAAAGCAGCGTCTTGATCGCGTGCTCAGCGCGTGCCGGGACGTGCGGTCACACGAACATGACGGATCGTCTGAATCTCATGCGGAATGGGCCCGGCTGGTTGTCGCGCTCGCACAAGTAATGCGCGAAGAGATCGGCCTCGACTTCCTCGACGAGATCGACACTGGCGAAAGAGACACACCGGAGTCCCAGGCCGCGGAAGTCGCCGTCGATCGCTTCAAGTGCGCGGCCAAAAACGACGCCAAAGTCGATGAGCTTCGACAGTCGATCGATCCGCTCACCGGCTCGGGTTTCGATTGTCACTTCGCCTTCATGTTCCGGGAGATCATCCCCCAAGCTGCCGTTGAGCGCGGATTCGGTCAGTCAGCATGGCGGGAGTTCGTGAATCCAAAACCGGATGACACTCAAGCCGGCGCGCCGGTCTTGGTCGATGCGGAACAGTTGCGAGATGTCGAACGCATCGCGGGCAAAATAGACGGCCGCCTCGACCGTATTCAGGAAGCGTATGAGGCCGAACAGAGAGAGCACGACTCGGAGAGCCAGTGCGACTCCGACGTCTCCCCGTGGCATTCACCTGGGGAGTCTCCGCCGCAGGGTTGGGCCGGCCCACTCAATGGGACAAAGATGGAACTGGCGAAGGCCATTCGCGCTGGACAGCCAAGAAATCTCGACGCCCATTTGGTGAAGACGCACAACCGTCAGTCGATGTGGGGGCGCAAGGAAATCGGCGGGACATTCAGCCTGTTCTTCAAGACTGACCAACGTTTCCGCGAAGCAGAAAAGACACTGGCTGATCTGCGATCACAGACAGTCAAAGCCAATTCGTCAGGTGCGTGAACGTGCGCAGAAGTGCGCGCACGCGCTTAGAAGTGCGCTAGTCTCAGAGAGTCCGCTGATTCTCTCGTGATCGCAATTGACCGCTGAGTTCGCGTCAGTAGTTTGCTCTGAACGACGTCACCACCTTGTACGTCATTGGAGCAAGACGAATGAAAGAGACGCAACTTCGGGAAGCAGTCCCGCCTCCGCCTCCTCCGCCGCCGAAGGTGAACCGCCAAGGCGCTGCGGATTACGTCGGGGCTTCATACGCCACGATGTGTTCCTGGGCCACGAAGGGCGGCGGTCCGCCGTTCATCAAGGTTGGCGCGAAGGTCTGGTATCTCATCTCAGACCTGGATGAATGGATCGCTTCCCGCCGCGTGCGCTGCGCGTCCGAGATCGACGATTGACCCCACCAACGCAGAACGCCGCGCCGTTCGCTGTTGTGGGATGAACGGACGCGGCAAGTGTCACGGGAGGACAGCGATGATTCTAGACGAGCACAACGCGGGTATGAAGCCCGCGCCGCCCGATGACGACGACCGGTGGGACGGGCGCGACACTCCGGCGTGGATGGCCGACAACGGGCGGGCGTTCATGACGAGCAACGAGATTGAACCGGAACCGACAGTCAACGGCGAGCGCCCTGCAGGCCGGGTGGAGTGGTTCACGTTTGCTGACCTGCGCGACCAGTATCCCAACCTGAAGCCCCCTGTCGTGGATGGACTCTTCCGCGCCGGTGAAACGGCCAACCTGATTTCGTCGTCGAAGGTGGGCAAGTCGTGGCTCGCCTACTCTCTGGCGCTCAGCATCAACAACGGGCGCTTCTGGCTGGGGAAGTTCAAGACGACGCGTGGCAAGGTGTTGCTGATCGACAACGAGCTACACCGCGAAACGCTGGCGTATCGCATCCCGAAAGTCGCGGCGGCCATGAACATTGAGCCGGCCGACTACGAGAACGACCTGGAAATCATCCCCCTGCGCGGCAACCTCCGCAGCATTCACGAGATGGCGGAAGTGTTCTGCCGCATCGAGCCGGGCACGTTCAAAGCAATCATCATCGACGCGAAGTACCGCATGATCGGCGAGGCCAGTTCAGAGAACGACAACGCCGCTGAGACGCATTTCTACAACCGGGTGGACTCCTACGCCGATCAGACCGGCGCGGCGATCGTGATGGTGCATCACAGCAGCAAGGGGAGTCAGTCCGACAAGCGCACAACCGACGTGGGGGCCGGAGCCGGGGCGCAATCTCGGGCCGCTGATTGTCACCTGGTTTTACGGGAGCACGAAGAGAATGGCGTTGTGGTTCTGGACGCGGCCGTGCGTTCATTCGCTCCGGTTGAACCGGTGGGGCTGCGGTGGCAGTTCCCATTGTGGAAGCCGGCGAACGACATCGACCCCACGAAGCTGAAGGGGCGGCTGACTCAGGGTGAGCAGAACCAACGCGAGCGGGACACCGAGGGCAAGCGAAAGATTCTGGACGTTCTGGTGAAGGAATCGGCGACTGCACGTGTTCTCAGGGGGAAGACCGGACTGAGCCGGGGAGTGCTGGATCGGCTGCTGGACGGGCTCGAGGCGTCCGGTGATATCACGTGGGAGTCTGTCAAGAAACGGGGAAACGAGTGCCGTGAGTATTCACTGTGCAAGTCCAACGACTGACGTGGGCACGTGGGCGATTACGTGGGCGGCCCACGTGAGTAACTTGGCGTCGCGCGGTGCGTGTGCGTCCCTACTACGTAGGGGACGCCCACGTCCACCTGCCGCGTGGAACGACCCACGACCCACGTGCTGACAGTCTCAGAGAAAGGAAAGCGACCGATGAGTTGATTACCAAGTCATTTGCGAATCAGTGCATCGCGTTTCCAGATCGCGTTGACCAGATGCTTTGCACGATAGAGACAGTCGAGGAGGCCAAGGGGCTTCTCGATAAGGCCGCTACGATGCAGCAGTACGCCGAAAGGCTTAAGGCCGGCGTCGAAGTGGAACGGCCGATTGCACTCGGCGTCCTGAAGATCAAGGCCAAGCTGGGTGAGTTGATGCCAGCAAAGTCACCGGAAGAGAAGGGACGCGGAAAGAAAAATGGTAAGTCCGGCTTACCATTTTCCAAACCGATGACCATCACACGCGACGGAGACGGCTATCAGGTACGGGACCAGTTCGGCCTCGTGCTGTACGTTGAAGCGAGCTACCTGGACGCGGTGGCGTGGCTCAGCGGGCTGGCGACCGGTCAACGCGGACGGTTCGCGGTGGCTCGAAGTGTACGGGTCTAGGAAACGCCGCAGAACGCGACGGGGACGCCGGAGACGATGACTGAACTGTCCGAGCCAGTCGAAGCCTCACAGCGGGGCTGTGGCGCAACGAGACGGGCGATTTGAGAGCAAGCAACACCACGAAGCGAAGGACGAACCGATGGCGACCGAACAGGCACAAGAATGCGTACGCTGCGGTGGGCAGTTCACGTGCTTCAATCCGGGGGAACTCACGTGCGGTCAGTGCGGGTATCGAATCCCCGACTTCTCGACGATGCCCGTCTACAAAAAGCGGATCGTGATTGAGAACCTCAATCACTTGTGGAGACTGCCGTGCTCTCTGTGCAGGAAGAATCCGCTGTGGCTCGACGATGGGCCTCAACTCGTTAACGCCACAACGCAAAAGCCTGTCTGCGTCGAATGTGCAGAGAAAGAACAGCCGGCGATTGTCCAACTGTTCCTGGCGTGGCAGGCGAGTCAACAGGAATCCGCGGCGGGGTAAATGGCAGAAAATGGCAACGAAACCGCGACAGAAGCGAGACGAAACGGTCCTGATCGACTCCCTGGCACGGGGCGAGACGGTCGCCGAGTCCGCGCGCTTATCCGGCTTCAGCGATCGAACCGTCCACCGCCGGCTTGAGGACCGGGCGTTCTGTGAGCAGGTCTCCCAGGCACGCGCCGCGATGTTCGATTCTGCAGCCGCGAAGATGTCGGCGGCGATGGACTCGGCGATCGACACACTCAAGGAACTACTCGAGGCGGACTCGGAATCGGTGCAACTGTCCGCCGCCCGGTCGATCATCGAGCACGCGGTCAGGCTCCGGGAACTGAACGATCACGAGAAACGGCTCGCGGAATTGGAGCGGATCGTCAATGAACATCGGTAGCCGCATTCATCGGTTGGATAAACATCTTCGCGCGAGGCTCATGGCGCGCAGAGTCGTCGACTCGCTGCTCTCCGTTTTGAAGAAACACCTTTCCCCCAGGGACTACAACCGCTTCGTCAACCGCTTCGATGAGAAAGGTCTCCGCATCATCAACTCGGCAAAGGGCTCACACGACGCCGCCCGCGCCGTCGAGCACCTGGTCAATACCCTCCTCGACTCGAATCCGAACAGAGAGACGCTCAAGAAAATCACCCCAGAGTTTATGGAGGTTCTCAACGCGCGCCGTCGCAACGTCACTTCCACAGCAAAGGATGAGCCATGCCGGACGGAACGACAGAGCGAGTGACGAGAGCCACCATGCAATCCGGATTGTTGCGACGGGTGCATGAACTCCGCGAAGAGTTTGAACAGATCCGCCGGCGGGCGGCTGAGAACGACGATCACGACAAACTCGAAGTCGCCGAACTGGGGCAGATCGCCCTGCAGGTGTTCAGCCGCACGGCTGACGATTGGATCAACGGCAAGATTGGGGAAGAGCAGCTAATTCAGAGAACGCTGCAGCACGCCCGAGCATTCCAAGACTCACACCCCGAACTGATCGCGATTCTCTCCGTCTTGCAGTCCCCGGAAGAGTACGGCTTTCCGGATGGCCTGCCGTGAGAGTCATCCACCGTTGGCACGTACAGCGCGCCCCGTAGTCATCACTCATGGGGAACATCATGGCTGATCGACATCGACTCCTCCGGCGCTGTCCCCTGGTGGGGGAAGCTGGCGCGATCCAATGCCTTTGGACAGGATGACTTGATCGTGACCGGCGGCCACGCGGTGCTCGGTCTCGGCGGAACACACCCCACCATGATCAGCCCCGGCGGCCGCACCGGCTACGAGTCGACCGGACCTTTGTAGATCATTCGGGTTCCGTCTCGGGTTCAACCATCAACGCCGCCTCCAGATAAGACACACCGTGCTTTGCGAATTCCTGTTCGACATACTCCCGAGTGTTCAATGGCGCTAACTGTTCCAGTCTCCGTAATTCGTTGCGATTCAGTTGCTCGCCTTCCTTCGCCTTGTTGGCGAGGTGTTCAAACTCGGCGAATTCCACCTCCGTCATGCGTCCGAGTTCGACCTGCTTGCGCCGCACAAGCCGCTCCTCGTCGACCGCTTTCTGAGCCTCCGCCAACTCGTCCTGCGCGGAATTGTAGCCATCGATCAACGCCACCAGTTCTGCGATCCGCTCGTCCTGCTCCGTCTGCTTTGCGATTAGAGACTCAATGTCGGCCTGGGCGGCGTCCAGTGCTTCAGACGCCTCAGCGAGTTGCGCCTCAACCGCAGCCCGTCGCCCCCGTTCGGCTTCGAGCGCGTCCATGTGCTCGCTCAGTGACACGGAACTTTCCGGCGGCGCTTCCGGGGGAGCGGAACCGGAGCATCCGGAACACGCGAAGATCAAACCAGCGGTAAACAGTCTCCAGCGCATGAGAGCCCTCCCTTGAGTTGACATTGAGAAGTTGCGGTGACCGAATGGTCCCGCACATAGAGTAACGGCGGACGAGAGTCCCAAGTAGCCTGCGGTGGTCGTGGCGACCGGAGCGCGGTTGTGGACACCACCAGCAAGGTTGAATCGATGCAAGATAAGCGAAAGGTTTCCAACCCCGGACAGACCCCAGGGAAAGACCTTGAGGAGCGAATCGACTTCACGGCGATGCTCGTATCTCAGGGGCTTTGAAAGGGTAAGATCAAAGCGGAACTCAAGCGCAAATACTCGGTCAGTGCCCGAACCTGCGAAAGATACCTTGCTCGCGTGCGCGCGCGAGACAGGGCAGAAAGGTGACAAGCAGCTTGTCGGGTTTACGAGTACCTTGCTCGCGTGCGCGCGAGACAGGGCGGCGGGGGAGTGAGCCTTGCAATCACGACAGTGGGGGCCGGCGAATGACCCCGTCAGCGATCATGATTCATGCAGAAACCTACCAGCCGATCGACTGACTCCGCCGGCGTCGCTCCGCCGAACGCGAACTGCGGCATTCCAGAGAACCACGCGGACCAGTGGCCGTGCAACTTCTCAACCGTGATACGTTCACGGTTCATCGAGCGAGATTTCATCGCGTATCTCCTGAATCCGATCCTCGTATCCGTCTTCCCCGAGAATCAGTTGTCGCTCAAGTGTGTAGTTTTCCGCGTCCCAACTGCGAGAGGATCGCACAAACATCGCGAAGTCAAACTCATCCCGGACGCCGCAGACGTCCGCCCACGCCATCAGGGGGCGTTGCAGCGGCGTCTCGTCAATCAGGACATCGACCGGTCGGTAAACCCACCAGTAGCCGCCCCATGGCAGCAGATCGCCGTTCCAGTCCCGCATGACGCGGTAGGCCGGCGCGTAGCTCAGAACGTAGTGAACCGTGAGCAAAAACGCCCCAAGCGCCCAGAGGCAGACGGTACGCTTCGATCTGTTCCTACCGGCCGGCGCCATCAATGCACTCTCTGACGGACTGACACCACGGATGAGACGTTTCATCACGGCAGAGCGACGACCGGTAGACCTTCACGGCGCGGACCCGGTACGGAGTGCGCTTGTTGACCAGCACGTCGCCGGCGTGCGCGTCCATCACGGTCCGGTCGGGGTGGGCGTTGTGCGTCCACTTCCCGTCGCCGCTGTCGAGCGGCCACACCACGAGGAACGTGCCGGATTCGCTCCGGGGGGACTTCACGGGCTCAACGTCGAAGTAGAGGGCGTTGATCTGCATGGCCGGCATTCTACCGTCGCCAAAGCTGCCAGCGAATGGGCTTGATCAGGTCGGTCTGCATTCCGCCAAGATGGCAGTTTTTGACCGATTTTCAGGCGATTCGGGACACCCACGGGACACCAGTGCACATTTTAGCCGTTTTTTCAGGCGATTTAACAAAAAAACCCGGAAACAGCGAGTCCCAGGGGGGCGGAGGACTCAAGCCATTTCCGGGGGCGATTGGTCTCGGAAAGTCGGGAGGACTGGCTCCTGTTGGAAAAAGGTTCGGTCGACGCTGACATCCGTGCCGGCGGCGAGGCCGAACTGCCCGCATTCTGAAGTGACGGCGGACGAAACGTGCCTCTTGTCGGCCTGCGGCCCTCGTGGCGTCGACCGAGCGGCGGGACGATATGGATTCGCCCAATTCAGGTCAATACGTTTTGGCGGATGTCTTGCGAAGAAGCTGCCGGGGTAGAGGGCGGGGTGCGTTGGGGGTCAGCTCTCTCGATGCAAACTGCTGCGGTGGCGGTGTTTACGGGGTGTTGTGACGTCCCGAAACGGCAGCGGCAGGAAATGCCGGAACTGGTGAGTTCCTTTGGATGCCGGGGAAGGAGTTGTTTCGACGGAGTGTTGGCGGCTGGGGTAGAGAATGACAGGGAAGGGAAGGACGGGGTTGGGTTGGGGGGTGTCTCGCGGAGGCGCGGAGGCGCAGAGAGGGCGCGGGCGAAATTGCGGTGAGCGGGTGTTCTGACGGGTGACGACACAGAAGGGAACGAAAGAAACGAAGGGATTTGGATGCGAAGGGTTTCTCAGAGAGGACCGGAGTCTTGGAGCGAGCTGTGCCCGCAACCCAAGGTCCAATAGAAATGGGTGAGGAATCGTCGCGCACGCAGCTTGCGTGCGTCGCGTGGATTTCAGAGACCGGTGACGCACGCTGGCAGCGTGCGCTACGAATAATCCGGGCTATAACGCCCGCAGCCATTGGCTTTCGCGGCTTCGCCGCTTGCGTTCGCAAACCTGGCACCACCAATTCGCCCCCTCAACGACCTTCCATCCTGTTCTCCAACCTCTCCCCTCCTGCCTCCTACCCCTCCGCCATCGACCATAGTCCATCGACTATCGCCTTCCCCCGCGCAACCGCCGCCCGGTTTACAGAGAACACCCGTCCTCATCCCGGCACCACAGGCCAATCGAAAACATCCCCCGATGCATCGTTTCACACCCCATGCGCACCCAGCTTGTCCAACCCGATCCCCCTCAATCAACACCAGCCGTCATAACAACCCCCGTGTGTAAAAATCGTGTACGCTTCGAACGCTTGCCCTTTTTCCCCGCAAATCCGCCCTTCCAACTCTGCAACCGTTTACCCGGTCGGACCAATAACCTCCCGGGGGCCCCGGTTGCCTGTCAACCGGCGCACCGAAGGCACAAGAGGCATGGTGAGTTGGGACCCGGAGTGGGTCGCCGCGTCCCGCTGTCCACGTGCGACCTCTTCCGGCTGCGCCGCCCCGGTTCAGGAACCAGGGTTATTCGGTTTCGATGTAAACGCACGTCAATTCGGCGAGTCATCCAACCAAACACTATGACCGCAGAACTTGCAGCGACGTTCGAAAAAACCCGGTTTGAATATCCCCTTGCGTTTTCTTGTTGCGCCCGTGTTTCGAAGCGCCCACGGTTTTCCGCACTGCGGGCAGCGATTCCCAGCGCGGACGGCAAAGCACGCCAACACGACGAACGCTGCCACACCGAGCCAATGTAAGACTGTCATGACGGACCACCGAACGCGCGCCGAATGTACCGACAGCAATTCTCGGTCAGCGCTGTCGTGTTTACAACAATTGACGCTGCCAAAAAAAGAGACGCCGCGCGTGGCCCCGGTTGCTTATCAACCGGCGCACCGAAGGCACAAGAGTCATGGTGAGTTGGGACCCGGGGTGGGTCGCCGCATGCCGTCGTCCTCATACCACCTCTTGCGGCTGCGACGCATCGGCTCAAGAACCTGGGTGACCCTCTGCTGTATTCAAGCCGAGTATCTCCTCCGTGAATGCGTTTTGAAAGACCCCGAGCGGATCATACTTGCGGCAGATGGTGGTGAAGTCGTCGAGGCGGGGGTAGGCGGTGCGGGCGTGGTCGTGGCCCAATGGAAAATATTTGCCCCAGTGGAGTCTGGCGCGGAAGAGTCTGGTGGTGGAGTCGGCGAGGAAGTCGGCCATCTGTTTGAAGTTTTCGCGGGGGCGGGAGAGGGTGATGAAGCTGAAGGAGTACCAGCATTCGTCGTCGCCGGTGGCCATCGAGATGAGGGTGTCGTCGCGGAGGATGCGGCGGATGCAGATGGGGTAGTGGTGGGTGAAGACGCCGTGCAGGCTTGCGAGCCGGTCGCGCATGTCGATTCGGTCGAGGAGGGCGGCGACCTTTTCTGACGGTTCGCGCGTCGCGCCGTCGCAGACTTTGAGGACTTCGGTGATGAACTCGGCCGCTTCCGGGAGGTGTTCCTTGGGAACGAAGAGTTCGATCTCGAAGTGGCGGAAGAGTTCGTGCTCCCAGGTGAGAATCTGGTCGCTGCGGCCGATGTAGGTTTTGTCTTCCAGCAGCAGGAAGGGAACGACGTGGCGGTGGAACAGCCGGGTGAGGGACCGGCTGCGGAGGACCGAGACGAGCAGCTTGAAGGCGAGGTGCAGGCCGACGTCGAACGTGACGAAGAAGCCGATGAAGTACAGCCGCATGTCGAGGCGGTACATCGGGTCGGTGAGCGGTTGCGCCAGACTGCGGTGCTGGACGGTGAAGCCCCAGCGGTGCGGCTGGAGGAAGAAGTGCTGCAGGGGGGAGTCTTCCTCGTGGGCGAGGACGTCTTCGATCGTCTGGTACTTGGCGTTGATCTCGCCGACGTAGTATTGCGGGACGCAGCGGAAGGAGACGCTGAGGATGACGCCCATGCAGCCGAGATGGCAGCGGGCGGCGCGGAGGTCGTCGCCTGCGGAGATGGTGAAGATCTCGGGTTCGCCGGTCTCGTGGTTGTAGGCGGCGAGGCGGACCTCTTCGACGTGATGGCTGATGCTGTGGTTGCCGGAGCCGTGGGTGCCGGTGGCGATGGCGCCGGCGATCATCTGTTCGGTGATGAGTCCGATGGCGGGGAGCGTGAGATTCTGCTTGCCGAGTTCCTTGAGAAGAAACTTGATGCGGCAGCCGGCGCCGACGGTGGCGTGGGTGTGGCCTTCGTCGTCGACACGGGTTTCGATGTGGGTGAAGCGCTTGAGGCAGACAACGGCGTCGTCAGACTGGAGCAGGTCGCTCCAGGAATGGAGAGCGGCGACGACGCGGATCTTGTCGCGGGCGTGCCGGCGGAGGATGTCGAGGACTTCGTCTTCGGTGCGGGGTTCGTAGTATTGCTTCGGCCGGAAGCGGATGTTGGCCCCGAAGTTAACGATTTCTGGGGGGTGGGACATGGGTGTGGCGGAGGGTGGAACGGCGTTTAGAGAAGAGGTTAGCGTTCGTTGACGGGAGGGGGCAATCGGGGGGGCGTTTGTGGGAGCGAATGGGCCGCGGATGACGCGGGTCGGCGCGGATGTCGGAGGGGAGAAAGAGATTGGGGCCACGGCCTTGGAAGGTTGTCTCTTGCACACATCTCTCGATCCCCGATTGAGTGACTCTTCGAAAGATTCGAATGGAACGCGGATGACCACGGATGGGACCGATTTTCGCTGATTGCTTTCAGTGGAGTGCAGAGTATTCACGCCTGAATCGATGCGGTCTCGGCGCTGCTGCCTCTTGCAGGAGTTCCCGGCGAAATCCGTGCTGAACCGCGAAATCCGCGAAAATCTGTGTCCTATTCGAGAATCCTTTGGGGCCGGGCCCCAGCCGACTTGTGTGTAACTGATAGTCTTGGAAGGCCGTTCTACAGGTTCCGCACCACCGCTTTCCAAGGGCGTGGCAGAGGAGGATTCAGTGAGCGACGGCTGCGGCGGGTGGGCGAATTCCCAGTGTGGATTGGGGTCGCTATGCTGAGGGGGTCGATCGGGAGTGGTTGACAGGCTCACTTCGATATTGCTGCTGCGCTTCGCGGCTGGTCGCTGAGACTTCTTGTGAGTGACGGGTTTCGGCATGGGTTTTCTGACACCGCTATATCTGCTGGGTGCGCTGGCGGTGGGGTTGCCGATTCTGTTTCACCTGATCCGGCGGACGCCGCGGGGGCGGCAGGTATTTTCGACGGTGATGTTTCTGGAGCCGTCGCCGCCGCGGGTGACGCGTCGCAGCCGGATTGAGCACTGGTTGTTGTTGTTGCTGCGGGGTCTGGCGATCTGTCTGCTGGCGCTGGCGTTTGCACGGCCGTTTCTGCGGGAACCGGCGGCGGCCGATCTGTTCGGGGCGGGCGGGAAGCAAGTGGCGGTGCTGATCGATACGAGCGCGAGCATGCGGCGTGAGGGGGTGTGGGACGAGGCGCGGGAGCGACTCACGGAGGTGCTGGACGAAGCGTCGCCGAGCGATCGGTTCGCTGTGTATACGTTCGATTCGTCGCCGCGATTGCGGTTTGATGGAGAGTCTTGGCTGGCGGTTGATCCGAATCAGAGAGCGGGCGCGGTTGAGAGTGCGCTGGAAGACGTGGCGCCGGGATGGCGAGAGACTGATCTGGGGCGGGCGCTGTCGACCGTGGCGGACAGCCTGATGGATGAATCGGTGGATGAAGAGCGGGAACTGGTCCGCGAGATTGTGGTGGTGTCCGATTTGCAGTCGGGCAGCCGGCTCGAGGCGCTGCAGGCGTATACGTGGCCGGAAGAAGTGGTGGTGCGGCTGGTTCGGGTGGGAGAAGAGACGGCGAGGACGAACGCCGGGATTCAGGTGGTGGCGGGGGGTGAATCTGAGGCGAGCCAGTTGCGGGTACGGGTGACGAATGCGGCGGATTCTGAGCGGGAGACATTTACGGTGGGGTGGCTGGATGATTTCGCAGCGGAACCAGCGTCGGAAGAAGAATCAGGGACGGGCAGCAGCAAAGCAATGGACGTCTATGTGCCGCCGGGGCAAAGCCGGGTGGTGGCCGCACCGGAGGAGCCGGAAGGGCGGGTTTCGTCGCGGTTGATTCTGCGGGGAGACGATCATGAGTTCGACAACATCTGCTATGTGTCGCGGACTCGGCGGCGCGAGGTGACGATCGTCTACCTCGGCAGTGACGATCCGGACGATCCGGAGCAGCAGCGGTACTACGTGGAACCGTTGTTTCCCGATACGTCCGAGCGGGATGTGCGGGTGGTCGACTGGGAATTCGAGTCGGCTGAGATGCCGACGGCGGAGAACGGGGTGCAACTGGTGCTGTTGGCGGAGCAGCCGCGGGGTGATCAGATTGTGCGGCTGCGGGAGTATCTGGACTCGGGTGGATTGATCGTGTTTGTTCCGTCGGGACCGGATGAATGTGCTGCACTCTATGAACTCGCCGGAGTGACGCCGGTTGCGGCGACGGAAGCGGAGGTGGACGACTATGTGATGCTGACCGGTGTGGACTTTGACCATCCGGTCCTGGCGCCGTTTGCCGATCCGCGATATTCGGACTTCACGAAGTTGCCGTTCTGGAGGCACCGGCGGGTTGACCTGTCCCCACTCGAGGGGGCGCGGGTGTTGGCGCAGTTTGACGATGGAGACCCGGCGATCGTTGAGATCCCCGCGGGGCCGGGGAGAGTCGTGTTTTTTGCATCGGGGTGGCGACGCGATGACAGTCAGCTTGCGGTGTGGTCGAAGTTCGTGCCGCTGATGAACGGGCTGCTCGACTACGGCAGCGGCCAGATGCAGCAGCGGGCGCAGTTCAGCGTGGGGGAGCAGATTCCGCTCGCTGCGCTGACGGCGGTGCGGGATGCACCTTTCGAGATGCGGTCGCCGGATGGTTCGACGGTGGAGATTGCGGCGGGGGCCAGGGTCGCCACTGAGCCGGAGGAGCCGGGGATTTATGTGCTCAGCGGGACCGCCGAATCGCCGCTGGAGGAGGTGCGGTTTGCAGTGAATCTGGCGGCGAGTGAGTCGAGGACTGATCCGCTGGAAGACGAATTGCTGGAAGCGGCTGGGGTGAAACTGGCGCGCGAGGACGCTGAGGCGAGTGATGCCGGTGCGGTGGAACGGGAGCGACAGTTGCAGAACCGGGAACTGGAGCGGCAGCAGAAGCTGTGGCGGTGGTTGATTTTGGCGGCGGTGCTGGTGCTGGTGGCGGAGACGCTGTTGAGTGGCCGGTTGTCGATGCGGCGGCCGGTGGCTGCTGAGTAACGGCCTGTGAGCGCTTTGTTTTCGGGTTGGCTGGACTTGCGCATCAGCCCTCGATTCTGAATCGACAATCCACGAACGCGGTTTGTTCACACGGGGGAATTGCATTGGGATGCGTGACGAAAGCCTGACTGCCGAGGGACTGGTCCGGTCGGGAGAAGTCAGGTTGAATCAACGTTCCGAATTGCTGCCGCCGCGTTCGCGGCTCCGCCGTCAAATGGGGCGTCTGTGATCCATGAGCTTGCGCTCACGGCTAAATGCTGGCGCGGCTTCGCCGCTCATTTCCAATTTACCTGCGGTTGGGTTGCGGACGAAGCCCGCGCCGGGCACTGCGTACTGATGATCCGAGCTGGCCCTGCTCGTCACTGCTGCTGCATCTGCTCTACTTGCTTGCGGAGGCAGTCGGGGCAGAGGCAGCTTTCCTTGCTGGATTCTGCCGGGACCGGAATGACCTGGGGGAGTGCGGCGCACCAGCAGGTTGATTCTCCGGCGCGGAATCCGCAGCGGAAGGGTTTGCCGCAGGCGGTGCAGGCGGTGTTGGGTGTGGGGGTTGGGGACGGCGGGTCGGGCATGGGATATTGATCGGGGAGGGGTAGGCCCACGGGGCGCAGCCCGTGGGCTTTGGGAGTGCGTGTGCGTGTGTAGGGACGAAGGTTTCGGTGTGCTCGGTATGATGCGGGAATGGTGACTCCTTTGTCGACGCCCCGGGCGGCTTATGTTCATGTGCCGTTCTGCGCGCATCGGTGCGGGTACTGCGATTTTACTCTGGTGGCGGGGAAGGATCACCTCGCAGGGCGGTATCTTGCGGCGCTGGAGCAGGAGCTACGGACGCTGGGGCAGCCGCGGGAAGTGGAGACGTTGTTTGTGGGCGGGGGGACGCCGACTCAACTTGCGGCCGATGAACTGGAGCGGTTGCTGGAACTGATGCGGGAGTGGCTGATCCTGACGTCGGGTGGCGAGTTCAGCGTGGAGGCGAATCCTGCCGGGCTTACGGAAGAGAAAGTGGAGGCGCTGCACCGGTACGGGGTGAATCGGGTGAGCCTGGGAGTGCAGTCATTCTCTGCGCCCCTGCTGGAGGTGCTGGAGCGCGATCATCGAGAAGCTGATATTGAGCGGGCGATTGAGCGTCTGCGGGGCGGCATCGAGAACATCTCGCTCGATCTGATCTTTGCGGTTCCCGGACAGACTCTGGAGAACTGGCGTGAGACGTTACAGCGGGCGATCGACTTTGGACCCGATCACATCTCGACGTATGGGCTGACGTTCGAGAAAGGGACGGCTTTCTGGGCGCGGCGCGAGCGGGGAGAGTTGCTGAGCGCGGACGATGCGCTGGAACGGTCGATGTATGAGCTGGCGATGGACCTGCTGCCGGAGCATGGTTTGCGGCAGTACGAACTGTCGAACTTCGCTCGCGCCGGGCGGGAGTGCCGGCACAACGAGGTCTATTGGGCGGGCCTCGGTTACTACGGATTCGGCCCCGGAGCGGCCTCGTACGTGGAGGGCGTGCGGCGGACGAACCATCGGAGCGTGACGACCTGGCTGAAGCGGATGGAAGCGGGAGATTCAGCCGTCGGAGAAAGTGAAGAGCTTTCGATCGAAGGGCGGGCGCGGGAAGCGATCTGGTTGGGGCTCAGGCGGACGCGCGGAATCGGGCGAAAGCGATTTCGCGAGAGCTTCGGTGTCGATCTCGAAGTCCTCGCCGGTGAGACGATCCGGAGGCAGGTGGACGCCGGGTTGATCGATACGGAGGGAGACCGCATCCGGCTGACCCGGGAGGGGCGGTTGATGGCGGATACGGTGGCGGTGGAGTTTCTGTGAGGAATGCTGGCCTTCTGCGGCGTGACCCGCCGGTCGCAGCCGGCGGGCTTTGGGCTCCGGGTGACAATCAGCCGATCTTGGCGGGGACGGCGAACTCTTCGCGGTATTCGCGGGTGAGCAGTTGATTGGCCTGCGGGTCGTCGACGAAGGTTTCGGTCTCGGGGTTCATCGTGAGTTCGCGGCCGAGGATGTACTGCGTATCGTCGAACTTCACGCCGACCGCTTTGAGGTTGGCGTGGATTGTTTCGAGCGATTCGACGACCTGCTTGTTGTCGCCGAGGGCCATCTTCTTTTTGTCGAACGGAACGGTTTCGCCCAGACGGTAGGAGATGTTGGCGAGGTGGCAGAGGGCGCTGGAGTAGTGGCCTTCTTCCACGTCGGCGTTGAGGTCGGTCATCTCGCGGCTGCGGACGGCGGCGATGAAACTGCCGAAGGGGCCTCCGGGAGTGACGCTGATGTCTTCGGGGGCCTGGACGGACTCCGGTTCGCCGCCATCGGCAGGATAGAACTTGCCGCCGGTGATCATGCCCTCGGTGGTGTAGTATTCGTTGGCGACCTTGCGGTCGAAGCCATCGTGCTTGCCGACGAGTCCGCGGGTCTCGAAGAGCAGGATCGCGTCGCCGTATTCGTAGACGGTGAGTTGGGTATTGGGCGTCTCGCCCTGGTCTTCGTAGCCGAAGCGTCCGCCGAGGCTCCAGACCCTGGTGGGGAGGGTGGCGTCCTTGATGGCCCAGCGGGCGATGTCCATTTCGTGGACGCCCTGGTTGCCGGTGTCGCCGTTGCCGAAGTCCCAGAACCAGTGCCAGTTGTAGTGGACGAGGTTTTCGTGGTAGGGCTGCTCGGGCGCGGGGCCGAGCCAGATGTTGAAGTCGAGTTCGCCGGGAGCGGGTTTGGTTGGCTTGTGGCCGATGCTCCAACGCGGTTTGCAGCAGTAGCCTTTGGAGACGAGGAGCTTTCCGTAATCGCCCGACTGGACGGCGGCGATTTCGCGGGCCTTGCCGGTGCTGCTGCGATTCTGGGTGCCGTGCTGGACCATGCGGTCGTAGTAGCGGGCGGCTTCGACGCAGCGACGGCCTTCCGAGACGTTGTGGCTGAGGGGTTTTTCGACGTAGACGTCTTTCCCCGCCTGGCAGGCCCAGACGGTGATGAGGGAATGCCAGTGGTTGGGCGTGGCGACCGAGATGACGTCGATGTTCTTGTCTTCGAGCGCGTCGCGGACGTCCGCGATGCACGTGTAACCTTCGCGGTGGAGGCGGGTGTCGGGATCGATGAGCGTGGTGACTTCGACGTCGTCGAGGCCGCTGAAGCCGCCGATGTGGGACTGGCCGCGGCCGTGCACTCCGGCGACGGCGACGTGGATGCGTTCGTTGGCGCCGAGGATCTGCCTTGAGGCTTTGGTGCCGCTGATGTTGAACGTGGCGAATCCGGCGGCGGCGGCCGTCTTGATGAAGTCTCTGCGATTGTGGCGCATGAAAAGCCTCCTGAGCGCGGTTGTAAACGATTGAGAGCAGTTCGGTTCGTTCGCGGGATTGTATCAGAAGCGGCTGATGCGTGGGAATGGCGCGTGGCTGTTGGCCATTGGCCATTGGCTGTTGGCTGTTGGTTGAGGGGGTGTGAATTGCAAACGGTTGTTGATCGGGTAGGCTGTGACGATCGTTGAATATCGCGGGTGCGAGTCGTGAACAAGTGCCCTGGCAGGGCTGTGTTTACGAGTTGGCTGGATTGCGAATTCGCACGAAACCCTGCGGGATTCGTGCTTTCGTACGAACCGCTCAACCTGCGAACTCGCAATTGACGGACCACAAGTCACCGACAGGGAGCGGGCATTGATGCCGGTTGCTGTGAGAGAGATTGTTTGGAGGAAGTCTGCGGCGGGGGCGCTGGTGGACGCGGCGGCTTCGGGCGACGACATCGAGTTGGGGCGCAGAGTGCGAAAGTCGGGGTTGCCTCGGGTGGAGAAATCTTCGTCGCGGACGACGCCTCTCTTGTGGCAGCCGCTGTGGTCGCAGTCGGCGTTTGAGTCGACGGCGCGCAGCGATGCGATGTCTGAGTTGTTGCTGCGGCTGGGAAAGACCGGCCGGAAGCCGGTGCGGAAGTCGCTGCTGCGTCTGGCCGACGGCGTGGCGGAACACCTGGCTGAATATGAAGAGGCGGGGCCCGATCCGTTCGAGTTGCTGGGTTGGCTGACGATTCTGGTGCATTGCCAGCCGTTGCCGGACGGGTTGTTGGGACGGTTGTGGCGCGATACGGCGGGGTGGGTCGGTCCGATTCTGGATGGAACGTATGTTGATGAGGGCGTTTCGCTGACCGACGATCAGCAGGTTCTGGTGGAGGGAGAGTTGCCGTCCTTGTGCGGTGCGGTGTTCTCCGATCTGCGCGGCTCGCGGCGGTGTGCAACGCGCGGCGCGAAAGCCTTGCGGAAGGCACTGAAGACCTGCTGCGACGCGGACGGGACGCCTCATGCGAGTTTGCTGGAGCGGTTGCCGCTGTGGCTGGCGCCGTTCGTGAGGGCGGCGGGTTTCGCCAAGGCAACCGGCGACGAGTGGATCGACAAGGCGGGGCGGACGAGGTTCCGCAAGACGGTCGAGCGATGCGCCGCGTTGTGCCGGTCGAACGGTGAGACGGCGCTGAGCAACGGCGCGGTGAGCGGTCCGGTCTCGATGCTGAGAACAGCGTGCGAGGTCGCCGGTCTGGGAACCGGGCACGCGGCGGTGCAGTTCCTCGGTTCGGTGAAGGACGATTCCGACGAGCTGGCGCGGGGGGCCGGGTCGTCCCGGACGATGCGGATGGAACGGACGGCGACCAGGAGCGGGGGCGGTTCAGGCCGGTCAAAGCGAAAGGATCTGCCGGCGTCTCAGTCGGACGAGTCGGAGTTGGCCTGCTTGCGAAACAACTGGGGGCCGGGCGAGGACTCGTGTGTGCTGGCGTTTGACGGAGAGATGCCACGGATTGATCTGACCGCGTTCGGCGTTTCGTGGGCCAAAGGGAGTTGGGAGGCGGAGACTCTCATTGACGGGCAGCGGGCGACCGGCGGCAGGGACTGGAGATGCTGCTGCTGGTGTTCGGACGGGGACGCGGACTATGCGGAACTGCAGACGAAGCTGAATGACGAGACGACGCTGCTGCGGCAGGTGCTGCTGTCGCGGACGGACCATTTCGTGTTGCTGGTTGACATTGTGCAGTCCACCGGAGACGCGGCGCGCGGGTTGCAGCATTCGATGCGGTTGCCGCTGGTGCGCGGTAGCGAACCGACGGCGGACGCCTTGACGCGCGAGTGGGCGATCGATCGGGGCCGTTTGCGATTGCGGCTGTTTCCGTTGGGACTCGAGCAGGACTCGGTGAATCGTGCGGCAGGACGTCTTGCGGTCGACGAGGAGGGAATCGTTTTGACGCAGGAAGCCTCGGGGAGCGCTGTGGTGTGTCCGTTGTTTGTCGATTTCTCACCGGCGCGGCGGAAGAAGGGGGTGGCGTGGGGGCGGGTGACGGTGGCGGAAGACGGCAGCATTCTGCCTGTTTGCGATGCTTACGCAAGCCGGTTGCGGGTCGGGGACCATCAATGGTTGTACCTGCACAATCTGACGCGCGGGGAGACGGCGCGGACCGTCTTGGGGATGCACACTTTCCACGAGACGGTGATCGGGGAGGTCACGGCTCAAGGTGAGGTGGAGCCGATCATGCAGGTGGAAGCGTGAGCGTCGGCGAACGACAAGACGAGCCCGGATGACGCACCGCGACCGCACCGTCGAGTCGCGGAGACACGGAAGAGATTGAGGCAAGTTGCGCGTCTGTTGATTCGGAGGACTCTAACGAGGCAGGGCCTCGAACCATGCGAACTTTCCGGAGGACGAATCGGCGGACTTACACCTCGCCGCTCGCCTGGAAAGAAACTTGACTCAAGTGCAACAACTTCCAGGAAGAAAGCAACCTAACGTCGTCCTCTTCGCGGCGTTGCGGGAGGCGGGGCGTTGTCGTTCTCAGCGGTCGCTTCTTCGTCTTGCTCCTCGGCCGGTTCGAACCGCAATACGCCCCGAAAGCCGACGTTCTCCGGTGTGCCGGTCATTGATTCACTGGCCCGATGCCACAACCGCCAGTCGGGCGACCTGCCGCGAACCACGCGATGACCTGAAATCGACGGGCGGCGCGGTCCGTCCCAGTTGACGGCGATCGAACCGTCGCTCGGCACGGCTTGCCGGTAGGCATCGTCGGCGTAGTAATCGGCGCACCATTCCTGGGCGTTGCCGGCGAGGTCGTAAACTCCGTACACGCTGCGGTCGGCCTTGAATGAGCCGACAGGATCGATCTGCCCGGGAGTCCGCGAGCGCTGCCAGACCGGGCGTCCGTTCCCCCAGGGATACTGGAAACTGTCCGGTCCGCGAGCCGCTTTTTCCCATTCCGCTTCGGTGGGGAGTTGCTTGCCGGCCCACTTGCAATAGGCGAACGCGTCGCGCCAGGCGAGTCCGAGCGCCGGATGGTCGGCAGGTGCGTTCGCATTGGCGGGCATGCCAGGCGCGGGCGACTCCTCGTTGCGAAACTTCATGTATCGGCTGACGGTGACTTCGTAGATGTCGATGTAGTAGCCGTCGAGTTCGACGGGATGCATGGGAGCGGCGTCGGGTGAGCCGCCGTCTTCCCCCTGAAGAAACAAGCCGGGGGGCACATAGGCCATCTCGGCGCCGTCCTTGTCACAGACGATGCGCAAAGGCCGTCCGTCCTCGGCGAGTCCGGCGCCGCGCACGGGGGTGAACCCTTTCGGAAGTTCCACCGCTTTAGCGGGCTGATTGCGGTTGTTTGCTCGTGAGCCTTCAGGCGGAATCAATGTGACCGTTTCCGACCCGAGTCCGTCTTCGCGAGCGATGACGGTAAAGACATCGTCTTCGTTCGACCGGTCGCGGGGCCAGAGTTCGACATTGGGGATGTCCATTCCGACCCGGAAGATCTGTTCAGGCGGAACGTCCGGGAGGTCCGAGGCTCGGGTTTCCGTCTTCTTTGAGGAATCGTTCCCGGACCCGGGAGGCGGCGACGCCTTGTTCGACTTGCGTGGTGAAATGTTGATCGGCGTGGCCGCTTTGGGAGGCGCCGACGGCGGGGCGGCGGAGATGGGGGGGGCGCTCGAGTCCTCCCCGCCGCTGCAACCGCAGCAGCAGATCAAGAGTCCCATCGAGCAGAGGATCGCGATATGGCGGGGCAGACGATTCATCAAACTGCTACCTGTCCTGTTCCGTATCAATAGTCACGCCCTTTAGCGCGCCGACGGGACCGTGAGAGGAAAGGGGGATTCCACTGGTGGTTCTTTAATCGTGAATTGACGGGCTGGGTGCCACTGGCTCTGCCAGTGCATTGCTGGGAAGTCGTCCATTGCGATTCTCACTGGCAGAGCCAGTGGCACCCGTCAATTCAACACTGGCGAAGCACTCGTCTATTCTCCACTTCGGTCGCCGGAGGGGCAAGCGCGATTATGAATTCGTCTTCTCAATGGCCCGCACGGCGCAGCGGTCAAAGTCGGAGAGCCGGCGAACCGACTCCGCCACCTGCGGGTCGAGAAAGACCCGCACGCGCTTGACGTACTCATCGAACTGCGTCCGAGCCAACGCGTCGACGACGGGCGAGACCTCCTTGAGCGGTCGATAGGCGCTCCGCTTCGGGAAGTAGATGTCGACGGCGAATTCCACCTCCCGGTGCGGCGGCGGGGCGTCGATGAGCACCTGCTCAGGCGCGATCGGCGTCCCGGCTGAGGACGAAAGCTCCTCCGCCAGATTTCGAGCGCACTCGACGAGGAAACGGTAGGGGCGCTGCGCGAGCCTGCCGTAGACTTCGTGCTCGTGCCCATACTCTCCGGCCCGCTTGTACAGCCTGCGCTTCGGACCGAAGACGCCGTCGAGCAACTGCGCGGAGGGAGTTCCGGCGGCGGCCCGCTGGAGCGACGCGATCATCCCGGCGTCGGTCAGGTCGAACAGATCATCCAGGTCGAGACGCTCATGCAACTCAAAAAAGCAGCGGGCGAACATGCTCGTCGCGGAGCGGACGGCGTGATGCCAATAGACTTCGCTGAACATCACGTAGCGGGCGAAGACCATCAGTTCGGCGGCCGTCTTCCCTTTGTCGGTCAGGGCCAGCCCGTCGCCGGCCTGGTTGACGACGAGCGACTGGATGAGCCGCTGCTTGTCGAAGTTGCGTCCGTATGGCACGCCGCAGTGCAGACTGTCCCGCTCGAGATAATCCATCTTGTCGACGTCGATCGGACCGGAAAGAATCGAGCGGAGCAGGCGAAGTTGCGGAGAATCGCTGCGGGGTGCGATGACGTCGAGCACCTCCTCGGGATCGATTTCCCACACTTCGCGCAGCACGGACGCGAGTTCCGTATCCCCCAGCAGATACCGGCCGGCGTGGTCCTCGTGCGGCGGCATGCCCTCCAGCGCCAGGTCTTCAATCGGGTGGCAGAAGGGCCAATGCCCCAGATCGTGCAGCAGGGCGGAGGCGATCAGCACTTCGGCACGGCGGCGATCAATCCGTTCGCGGAATTTTTCGTCCCGCCTGAGTTGCTGAATGAAGCGGAGCGCGTTGTGAAATACGCCGAGTGCGTGTTCGAACCGGGAATGCCGTGCGCCCGGATAGACCCGCGAGACAAGGCCCAACTGGCTGATGTCGGTCAAACGGCGGAATTCGGCCGTATCGACCAGCGCCCGGACGCGGGGCGTGAAAGGGACGTTCTGCTCGCTCGGAATTCGGACCAGACTTCGGCCCGATTCCAGATCCGCCAGTTCTGGAATGTCTGAGTACGCGTCGGTCATGCACAACAGTCCGCTTGGAGAAGCGGGTCCGGGAGGGAACGGCCGCCATTGTAGACGCACCTGATCGGATGCGATATTGACGTGACGCACCGACAGACGTCGCACACGCCATGCAACGATTCTCCATGTCACCGGCGAGCCGCGGCCCTCTGTTCCTGATCGTGGGAACGCTGGGGACGTTTGCGTTTGCGCGTGCGGTGCTGGCTGACCTGGCGGAGTTGTTCCTGAGCCGCGACGCGTGGAACGGAATCGCGCGGGCCCTGGGGCTGGCGTCGATGCCGCCGGGGGCCGGCGGGGTGAATCCGGAACTGTCGGCGTGGCTTGCGGCGGGGATCGTTTTACTGTCGGGCGTGACCTGGATTGCCGGCGGCTGGCTGGTCAAGCGCAGGCAGCCGTGGTCGCTCTATTCTGCGTCGATCGCATGGGCCGACCGTGGTTGGCGGTGGTGGCTGTTGCCGGCGGCGTGGTCCGTGTGCTGGACGGCCGGATTGCTGCTCGGGTCGGAGTCGGGACTCAATCTCCTCGCGGCGACCGCCCCGTTGTGGGCGGCAGTGGCGATCGCCGGGTGGACCGGGGCGTGGTTCAGTTTGCAGTCTGCGACGCAGCGGGAGGCGACTGGCGGGCGCACCTCGTCGGTTCTGCCTCTTGTCTGTCTGGTGGGAGTCTTCACGGTTGTCTTCACGGCCATGAACTGGGGACTGTGGTTCAACCTGCGAATTCCCCACGGCGACTCGGCGATGTACGAGGAACACCTGTGGAACCTCGAACATGGCAAGGGATTCCGGAGCTACCTCGATCAGGGATTGTTTCTCGGCGAGCACATTCAGGTTGTGCACGTGCTGCTCGTTCCGCTGCATCTGCTGTGGCCGAGCCATTTGCTGCTGGAACTGTGCGAGTCGCTGGCGCTGGCGAGTTGTGCGATTCCGGTGTATCGCATCGCGCACAGGCATTGCGGCTCGCGAAAAGCGTCACTGCTGCTCGCGGCGGCGACGCTGCTGTACGTGCCCCTGCAGTTTTTGGACATTGCGATCGATTTCAAGACGTTCCGCCCGATCGCCTTCGGTGTGCCGCTGTTCTTGTGGGCGATCGACAGCATGGAACTTCGCCGCTACGGACGGATGACGCTGTTTCTGCTGCTGGCGCTGTCTGCCAAGGAGGACTACGCGATCGTGACGTCGCTGCTGGGCCTGTGGATGCTGCTGGCCGCCCGCCCCTGGCAGGGCACAATGCCGGAGGAGCGCCGGCAAGCGGTGGTCGGCGCGGTCGTGATGGTGCTGGGGGCCGTCTACCTGCTGGTGGCCGTCAAGTATGCGATTCCGTGGTTCCGCGGGGGGGAGACCGTTCACTACGCTCGATACTTCGAGAAGTTCGGTGAGACACCGGGGGAGATTCTCGGCACGATGCTGACGAGTCCGCGGTTGATGTTCGGCGAACTGATCAACTCCGGCAGTCTGCAGTATGTCTTATTGCTGCTCGTACCGTTGGGCGGTCTCCCGCTGCGGTCGCCGGGACGACTGGCGGTGGGACTGCCGTTGCTGGCGTTGCTCTGTCTGAACACGATCGCGATGCAGCCGCCGGCGCCGGTGCATCACTTTCATGCTCCGCTGGTTCCGATCGTGCTGTGGGCGGCCGCGGCGGGACTCGCGCGATGGAGAACGGCGCCTTCGGCAGGCGATTCCACCGATGAGCCTGCGACCGGGGCAGAGGCCGCGGCGATTCGCCGCGCGCGATTCGCGTGCCTGTGCGGGTTGACGACGGGTCTGTTTTTGGGTTTTTCGCCACTGAGCCTGAGCTTCTGGGATCCGGGAAACGCGATGTTCTGGCGGGGGCTCTACGTGCCGACTGAGCGGGCCCGGCAGTTCGAGACGGTCGACGCGCTGATCCCGGCTGACGCGCGGGTGGCGTCGACTGATTTTGTGCATGCCAGTCTGACGCATCGCGAGCGGTCGTACGACTACAGCGACTACCCGCGCGCGGTGTCGAACTATGAGGACCGCGTCCCGCACGATACCGATTGGATCGTGATTGACATCGAGCATCCGTATCACAGCCGGGACAAGATCCGTCAGTTGCGAAAAGAGCCTTACCGGGCGGTGCGTGAACTGCGAGAGCATCCCGAGGAGTGGAAACTGGTGGAGCATGACGCCGGCGAGTATTTCATCGTGCTGCGGCGGCGCACGACGCGTGCGGCCCAATAGTCCAAGTCCGAGAGGGCATTTTTGAGGATTTCACGGTTCAGCAGCAGCTTTGAAACTATCAAGGATGCCCTGCCATGGCTTGCCGAGGTCGCAAGAATCGATTGCCCGGTGTGAACTCACGGGGAGACTGTCATTCCCTCTCGGCTTGCCACTACAATCGCCGGAAGGTGACCAACGCATCCGGTGGTTGACGCGGGTTTGGTCGCACGAACGGGAAGGATGGCTCATGCCGGGTGCGCGGCCGCGATTGGCCGCCGACCGGGGAGCTGTTCCACCTGTCTCGACAGGATGGAATCGTTGCTTACGAAAGAAGCAGCCGGCCTGTTTCCCATTCACTGAAAGTCGCGCGGGCACTCATATCAACGGCGGAGGGACATGCCACAGGATCTCACTGAGTCGTGCGCAGGATTTCCAGGGATGGTCCCGACCGCAGTCGAATGCACGGGCCGCGTGGTTGAGCAGGCGCCGCTTGCGCGGGACACGTTCCGGCTGCGGCTGGAATGTCCGGAGATCGCGGAGCAGATCGTGCCGGGGCAGTTTTTCATGATCCGCATTCCGGGGGGCAGCGATCCGCTGCTGGGCCGCCCGTTCGCTCTGTATGACGTTGCCCGTGATGCGGACGGACGGGCCGTGGCGATCGATTTCGTTTACCACGTCATCGGCAAGGTGACGGGACTGCTGGCCGGCTGGAGCGGCGGGGAGCGGGTGGAGTTGTGGGGGCCGCTGGGCAATGGATTTCCGGTGCCGCGGGCGGGGCATCTGGTGTGCGTGGGGGGAGGGATCGGGTATACGCCGTTTCTGGCCGTGGCGCGCGAGGCGGCCGGGCAGCGCCGGTACGGCAATCCCGGCCGGGCGGTTGCGGAGAAGGCGTCCCGCGTGACGTTGCTGTATGGAGTGCAAACGCGGGACGTCCGGGCCGATCTGTCGGACTTCGCAGACATCCCCCGGTTCAGCCATCGGATTTCGACCGACGACGGTTCCGAAGGGCGGGCGGGGTTCGTCACCGAATTGCTGAGAGAGATGCTGACCGACGAGACGGAACGTCCGGCGGCCGTCTACTGCTGCGGACCGGAGCCGATGATGAGAGCGACCGCCGCGTTGTGTGCGGAGCACGAGGCGCCCTGCTGGCTGTCGCTGGAAACACCGATGGCGTGCGGATTCGGCGCTTGCTTCAGTTGCGTGACCCGCGTCCGGGTCGACGAGGATCCGGGCTGGGACTATCGCCGCACGTGCGTGGAGGGTCCGGTTTTTTCCTCGGCATCGCTGTTGCTCGAATAGCGCCGATGGGGCTGCCACCGTTATGTGTGCGTCGCTCTAATTTTCAACCTCGACTTCTTTCGGCTGGCAGTAGGAGAGCGCCAGCAGTGAATAGGCGGTGACCAGGTTGGGATCGCCTTCGTACCAGCGCTCGGCGGAGTTGACCCAGCTTCCGTTCTCCTGCTGGATCGACGCGAGGTGCTCGGTGAGTTCCTTGCGCCAGTCGTGCGTATCGCCCTCGGCGTCTTCAAACAGGTCGACGTTCATCGCGTCGAGCGCTTTGGCGAAGGTGTGGTAGTAGTAGAACAGTCCCTGCTGGCCCATTCCCGGATTCTCGTCGAGCGAGTAGAACTGGCGGATCCACTCGGTGGCGGCTTCGACACGGGGATCGTCTTCGGCCAAGCCGGCGTAGATCATGCTCTTCAGCCCGGCGTAGGTCATGCTGGCGTACGACCTGAGCCCGCCGTTGGGGGTGGTGCCGGCTTGCGAAGTCCCGCCGGCGGCGGGGGTGTAGTAGAAGCCGCCGTCGTCGACCTTCGCTGCAAAGGGGGTGGTGTTGGCCTCACTCTCCAGGTTTTGCGTCCGGGAGACAAAGACCAATGCTTTCTTGACGGCGGGATCGTCAAGCGAGACGCCGGCCGTGATCATCGCTTCGAGAAAGAACGAGGTGTTCGAGAGGTCGGGCCGCTCGTGCCCACCGTACCCGGCGCCGCCGTAGGCCGGGTCGGACTGGTCGATGCCTTCGGTTTCGTCCCATTGCAGGCCTTTGAGAAAGTCAGCCGCGCGGGCGATCGTCTCGTTGTAGCGGCCGTCGGCATTGGCGGCGTCGAACGCCAGCAATGTAATCGACGTCTCGTAGTTTCTGTGCTTGCTGTCTTTGTGATAGATGCCGCCGTCGTCCTGAATAAACCCTTCCAGGTTCTGCAGGGCCTTGGCGACCGTGGGGTCTTCCGGATCAAGGCCCGATTTCAGCAGCGAGGTCGTCACCAGCGCCGAGATGCCGACCGCCTGCGGGGAGGTCCAGCTTCCGTCATCGGCCTGTGTCGTCCGCAGAAACTCGACCGCTTGCCCGGTCATCTCCTGCAGCCGGTCGGCATCGGGTCCGACGGTTTGCTTGTCGTCCGCATGGGCCAACGAAAAACTGCACAGGGCGACGATCGTAAGCAACGAGAAGGTGCGACGAAGCATGGATGCCTCCAGTTCAGGGGCTGGTGTGCTGTTAGAGTCCGAAAGCGAGCGGACTCATGGTCACGGACAAAAAGGAAAGCATTGGAGCGGTGCGAGAGCGACCGGATCCCACACAGTCATCATAACGTCGACGATCGGACCGTACAGGCGCGGACGCCGCGGGGATGTGACGGCTGCGTCATCCATCCCGCTGATCGGCCCAGTCCTGACACGGCCGGTGGTGTCAACCAGACCGGTTGTTGTAAATCGTTGCTGCAAAGCAGGTTAAAGTCAGGTGTTGAAAGCAAGCGGAGAGGGGGGGATTCGAACCCCCGGTGAGTTTTACCCCACGCCGGTTTTCAAGACCGGCGAACATTCGCAAAAACGTCGGGATTCAGGCAGGAATCCAGACGTGGTTGAAGTCATGGTTGAAGCCGAAGGCCGAAAACCGGCCTCATCCGGGCCTTCCGATTCCCTCGAATCGGACCCCGACCTGCAACGAGTCGTCGCCCAATGGTCCGCACTGCCGGACCACCTAAAACGGGCGATCCTGTTGCTCATCGAGTCCGACAACACCGGGTCCGACCGTGTTGGTTGACTGCGCAAACAACGTAGACTCCACAACTGGCACGACATCCCCTGTGGCGGTCGCTCGTCGGTGACTTCGCGAAATCTCGGCAAGTCGTTCGAAGTTGTGGCAAGGTATGAGGATGGCGCACGGGCGGGAACAGTGCTCGCGCGTCGGAATCAGCTTTTCGGTGCCGCGTAGCCGTCCTATGGAGTGGTTAGTCTCGACGCTCCGGGCTGACCAGCGACAGCGTTGTTCCTTCTCACTCCGGTGAGTCCTCGCCGAGCAGATCGTCCACCCGGCGGTTGAGTTCGGGATCAAAGGGGATGTCGTCGATCCAGTCGGTCGCGTCCCCATCCGGGACGCCGGTTCGGTGACGCTTGCACGACGGGTTCGGGCACTCCCGCACGTACCCGGCAACGTGGGGCGAGTGTACCGTGCGGCCATCGTCTTCGAGATGGTCCGTGCCGGGGGCGGTGGTCAGGGGCGTTTCACACGCCGGGCACAAGTTGCTGACGGCGCAGCGCTGGCAGAACCAAGGCCGCGTGCCCTCGTAGACGATCCGCTCGACGTTCGCGACGGCGTTGTGCGTCCACAGCCTCACGCCGCTGAGGACGACGATCACGTCCCGGAAGTCGCCCCGGAGACGGATCATCCGGGCCGGGTGATGAAGGCTCCCCAGCGGGGTGTCCGGGGCGCAGATGCGAAGTGCGTGGGACGCCGTGGCGACGAGTCGCTTGCCGCCGGTTTCGGCAAGCGTTCGGTTGCAAACCGCGCAACGGTCGTGGGGAAGTCTTCGAGCCATCAGGAAACTCCGCTTCTGAAAATTGCCTGCCATGTTGAAAGAAAGGCAGGACGCGGAGCGAGCCTGCTCATCGTCCGGTCCGGTGGACCGCCCCGAAGATCACCACCTTGCTGCGCAGGCGTTGTAGTAGGTTGGCGGTCGGCATCCCTTCGGTGGATTTCAGCCGACGCTCGGAATGAGCAATCTCCACCGTACAAGGACCGCTACGGGCAGACAACTGCACATTGCGATGCCCACAAATCCGGGGTAATCTTGAAGCGTGAGTCCAACGTGACTTGAAACGAAGTCACTTTCCGAAAGCGGAGAACAGAATCGCGATGATCGCGGCCGCGCGAAGGCCGCGTTGACAACCTGATTTGACGCGCAGGCGTCAAGAACTGCTTCACCAAATACCGCCAACCTGAACCTTCGGGTTCTTGAACGCATGAAGGCAGTGCTTGTGCCGCGCCCCCGTATGGGGGCGTCGGCCAGTGCTGTTTCATGCGCCCCTTGGCGGGGGTTGGTGGGCACGCTGGTTCGGCGCTCCTTTTTCATTGCGCCGAACACCAGCCGCGCGTTGCCCCGACAGTCCTCGAAGGGGAACACCAGACCAACCGGAGACGAAAGGGACACCGTGTCGAACAACGAGTGGCACTACAGCACCGGCGACGACCACCAGCAGGGGCCGGTCGCGGCAACGGAACTCAATCGGCTGGCTGCCGCTGGCGAATTGCGACCGGACGATCTGGTCTGGAAGGAAGGCATGGACGAGTGGGTTCCTGCGAGCCGGGTGAAGGGACTCGATTTCAAGGACACACCTGCGGCCCCACCGAAGCCGAAGCGCGGAACCGGAAGCCCCCCGCCCCGGCCCGCACGCACAGACGGATCGTCGTCTGCCGGGCGCGGCCGAAATGTCTCGATGCGGATGCTGGTCGTTGGGGCCGTGGGTCTGTTGCTGCTGGTCGCCGTCGTTGCCGGAGTGGGAACGCTGTTCCGCCCCGGTGGCGCTGGTTCGACGACGGCAGCCGACTACACATCGAACGAAGTTAGGGAGATCGTCGATCTGCTGAGGCTTGACCCGGCGTGCCGGGACACGCGGCTCGGAGACGTGTTCCAAGAAGACATAATCTCGCTCGAACTGCTCGACGCCGTCCTCGGCCAACCCGTCTCGAAGGCGTGGAACGGGCGTCACCATGTGTGGGTCTATCGCACGGCGGACGGCACGGCGACGATCACACCGTTCCGCGTCCACGAGGACGTAGGGGCAGATGGCGAAACGGTCCCGTTCCTCGACATGCAGGGGACCGTTCAGGTCGTCGGTTTGGACAGCAACAAACCCGTTGACCGCAAGGCGCTGAAGAACACGATCATCCGTATCAAGCGCCGGTTCGACGACCGGGACGGCGTTGAGTTCGAGAAGGAATTGCAGGTGCGACTGGCCGAGCAACGGGCTGCCGAAGAAGCAACCTTGGAAGCGCAAAGTCGTGAACTCGATGCGACGATGGAACAGCGGCGCATAGAACGGGAGACCGCGACGGCGATTGCACGAAAGGCAGACTCGGACTTCCACGATCACATCCGAACTCACTTCCGGTTTGGAACGCCGGAACGGGAAGCGCTGTCGAAGCAATCCGAGGATTGGATTGCACGTCGCGTCGAAGCACTGACGAAGGCGTGGCGGGCCGATGAGGACTGGCGGGGTATCGGATTGCCGGACAAGGACGCCGTGATCGCGGCCATCGAGAACGGCGAGCGTGTCCCGGTTCTACCGAACGAGGATCGCGACGTACCCGAACCTGCTGCTGGTCGTGCTGAGGCCGAACCCGATTCGTGGTTGGCGGACGGCCCGCCCGGCATCGTGCGAGAACTGAGGGGCCACAGCGGGATCGTGTACGGCGTGGACGTATCCGGCGACGGAACGAAGGTCGTGTCGTGCGGGCTTCACGAAGAAGTGATCCTTTGGAGCCTCAAGAACGGCGCGGAAGTGAGGCGATTTGAGGGGGCGGACGGAGTCGTTCGTGCAGTCGGCTTTCAGCCGGGCGGTGATCGAATCATGGCGGCCACGGCGCGCAGCAGGCTTTACCTGTGGCACGAGCGCAGCGGGAAAGTGCAGCACGATCTCACGTCCTCACACGTTGCAACGATCTTTGCGGCGTTGTTCACGCCTAACGGTCGCCGAGTGATCGTCGGAGACTACATCGGAGCAGCGACCGTGTTCGAGACTGACACCGGCGAGCAGCTTCTCCGTGTGAAGGCCCATCCGTCCCGCGAATCCGGTGCGTTCGAGTCTGTCCGGGGACTGGCAATCACGAACGACGGTCGCACCCTCGCAACCGCCAGCGTGGACGGAACGGTTCGACTTTGGAACGTGCAAGACGGGGCCAAGGTCGCCGAGTTCGGCGAGCACGGCGGCGAAGTGTGGAGCGTCGCTTTCTCCCTCGACAGTCGGCTCGTCGTGAGTGGGAGTGCGAACTCGCAGGCCATCGTTTGGGACGCGACGACACAGCGCGTCGTGCAGCGACTCGAAGGACTGCCCGGCAGCGTCGCTGCCGTGGCCTTCCTGCCGAACGGCAAAGTTCTCATCGGGACCGTTCAAGCAGGCGAGAAAGCGGGCGGCAGCAGACTCGTCCTGTGGGACGCCAAGACCGGACGCAGGGTGATGCAGTTCGATGAGCAGGAGTCGGGCGTGTGGGACATCGCCGTCTCGCCGGATGGTCGTTTCGCCGTGACGGCAGGGGCGGACGCCATCGTGCGGGTGTTCCGACTACCGTGATGCTGGCGAACGGGTAGACTCGCTCGACATCAACGGTTCCGTGTTTGCAGTCGTGCGTCAGCCGGTCAACTGCGCAGCGTGGTTCGGTGTCCCTTCCCGGTGGGAACCATGTCGTTGTCGCGAAGCCACTCGATGGCCTCGGCGACCTTGACCGGAGTGAACTTCTTGCGTTTTGATTCGTGCCAGCGGAAGAACTCGTCGGCGATCTCCGACTCGTCGGCAGTCGCGCCGTCGATCAGCAGGTCGTTCCAGACGAAGAAGGTCGTGGCGATGAGTTCGGCCCGGCGGGTTCGCATCCCGGAGAACAGGTCGAGCAGCCGATCCATCTCGGCTTGTCGGTCGCCGAGCAGTTCTTCGGCGCGGCCGACCTGTTCGCCGATCTTGGGACCGGGGCTGTAGGCGACCTTCTCGCCGTCCGTCGTCTCGTACCACTCCTTCCGGGCCGCCAGCCGCTCCACTTCGTAGATGCAGGGGTGGAACGGCCCGTGGTCCCAGCGCTCGAAAGCGATGCCCAAGTCCACGCCGACATGGGCCTGCGCCATCGACAGTATCTTGGCGTGTTTGGTGCGGTGGAACGACTTCTGCCGGTGCAGCCGTTTGACGGCGTAGCTCGACACGGCTCCGCGAATTTCTTCGTAGCCTCGACGGCGTGCGACGGTGGGCTTCTCCGCAGGCCACTTCGGACTCCGGGGCCGCGCGGGAGCGGTCGTCATCGGAGCAGGTGGCTTCACTTCACCGGCGAAGACAGCGGCGACCATCGCTTCGGTCAGACTGTCAGCGTCTGCTTGCTTCTGCGTCAGCTTGGCTTCGAGTTCGTCACACAGGGCATCCAGCTTCTGGATGTATTCGACGATTCTCGACTGCTCGAACAATGGGGGAAGTGGAAAATACCATCCTGCAAGAATGGGCGTGTTTAGGTTTGGCTGCCCCATGCCCTGTTTGACCGCTCGAAATGCAGGGGTCTGCTGACGCAGATAATAGTATGCGTACTCAAGGTCGATCTGGTCGTGAAAGCATTTCAGAAGTGCGACCCCGTCGTTGATGCAGCCAGTGATCGTGCTAATCTTGGGGACTCCAAGCGTGGCCCCGCTATTCGTCAGCAGCAGGTCGTTCGGACGGATGAACCTGCTTCGTTTGCTTCCCAATTCAGTGATTCCATCGCGCGTGTCTCGAAGAAACACATCGTCATCCTTGGTGATCTCACGGACGGTAATCCACGGGATGCTTCCGCCAAAATATCGCGGGTCGCCAGCGGGTCGGGGTGAACCGCCACGGACAACTTCAAATAGGTCCTGCAATCGCACCCATTCCCACGAATCGGGGACGGTCCAAGGCGGCGATGATGCAGTCGTCGGTGCGAACTTCTTGTCCTTCTGGATAAGTCCTTCTGCGTGCGCCTTTCCTTTCAATCCGGTGATCCGTTTCAGCAACAATGACGCCGGTTCATCCGTCTCGTCCTGCTCGACCAGTTTGCCCTGCACAGCCAGTTGCAGGATCGTCTGCCGCAGGGCGTTGACGTTTTCCGGGACGGAGTACAGCAGGTCGAAATTGCTGCGGACGCGGGTCCATGCAATCTCGAAGTCGGTGTCGTTCTCGGCGGACGTGAGATGGTCGAGGGCTGCGCCGTTCAGGTGGACGTGGACGGCCCGGCGTTCCTGTTGCCGGGCTTCGAGTTCGTCGCACAGGGCGAAGACATCCTCAATGTGTTTCAGAATCCGACGTTGCTGGTCAATCGAGGGGAAACGAACAACGATAGCCTTCAACATCTTCGTGTTGATGCCAGCCTGCCCGATCCAGCGGTTACACATCTGCGAGAAGACGCCTGTCCGCAGCAGAAGGTTGAAGTAGCGAACGATGAATCCCGGTTCGATGTCGTCGATGAAGCGAAGGATGGTCAGATGGTTGCTGAATGCAAAATCGTAGTCATTATCAACGATGCATGTCTTGCCGACCAATTCCTGACTATTCGTGTTGTTGAAGATCACATCGTCTTTGCGAAGCGCAGCTTTCCGTTCGTCAACTTTGTTCGCGGCGATCTTCACCAACAGGTCGAAGTTGAGTCGGCCATCAGTGCCGACGTTGTGAGTCCGCAGGTGCACATGCCCGTTCGCGTCTTCGTGTTTCTTGCTGCACGCAAATCCCGGCACGATCTCCGCCGTGATGCTATCGACTGTGGATTGCGTCCAAGAAGCCGCGTCTTGGGCGGATGCATCGCCATCCAGCTTGCCCGTGAAGGCCAGTTGGAGAACGAGGGTGCGGAGTTGGTCAATGCCTGACGGAGCATCCGCAAGATGTCCGAAGTTCCGAAGGAAGGTGTCGGCGTTCATGCCTCACCCCCGAGCGCCGACATCAGTTCCTGCTTCAACTTCTCCCGCGTCTCGTCGATCTGCTGTTGCAACGCCTGAAACTGGTCGAGCAGTTCGTCCGGGTTGCCGGGGCAGTCGTCCGTGGAGTGTGGGTTTTTGCGGTCAAGGTTGTATCCGGCTTCGATGATCTCCTGAACGGGCACCTTCCAAGCGAACTCGTTCTCCTTCCGCTTCTTCCACCACTTCTTCTCGGCGTCGAACTCCTCGATGCGAATGGGGTTCGTCTTGTTGTAGGACTTCTGGCCCGGCGGGTACGGGTGCTCGTAGTACCAGACGTGCTTCGTCGGCTTCCCCTTCTCGAAGAACAGCAGGTTCGTCTTGATGCTGGTGTACGGGTTGAAGACCCCATTCGGGAGCCGAACGATGGTGTGCAGGTTGCATTCTGCGAGCAGTTTTTCCTTGATGCGGGTCTTCACGCCCTCGCCGAACAGTGTGCCGTCCGGCAGGACGATGGCCGCCCGGCCCCCGTCCTTGAGCAGCCGCATGATGAGGACGAGGAACAGGTCCGCCGTCTCCCGCGTCCTGAACGCGGTTGGGAAGTTCGTCTCGATGCCGTCTTCTTCCATGCCGCCGAAGGGTGGGTTGGTGACGACCACGTCCACCCGGTCCTTCGGACCGTAGTCGGTGAGGGGCCGGGCGAGCGTGTTGTCGTGCAGGATGTTCGACGGCACGTCGATGCCGTGCAGCAGCATGTTGGTCGAGCATAGCAGGTGCGGAAGCTGCTTCTTCTCGATGCCGTGAATGCACTCCTGCAACGTCCGCTCGTCCTTGGCCGACTTCACGTACTTGCTGCGGACGTGCTCGATGGTGCAGGTGAGAAAGCCCCCCGTGCCGCAGGCCGGGTCGAGTACTTTCTCGCCGAGCTTGGGATCGACCTGATCGACCATGAACTGCGTGGCGGCGCGGGGCGTGTAGAACTCGCCCGCGTTCCCCGCCGATTGCAGGTCCCGGAGAATCTGCTCGTAGATGTCGCCGAAGACGTGGCGGTCGTCGGAGCGGTTGAAGTCGAAGTCGTCGATCAGCTTGTTGACGACCTGTCGCATCAACTGGCCCGACTTCATGTAGTTCACGGCGTCGTTAAACACCGACCGGATGACGAACGCCTGCTTATTCCCATTGATCCGCAGGTTCTTGAGGGCCGGGAACATCTCATTGTTGACGAAGTCGAGCAGCGCGTCGCCGGTGATGCCTTCGGGGTCGGCGGCCCACGTCCGCCAGCGGTACTTCTTCGGGATCGGGGACTTGTACTTGTCGTCGAGCAGTTCGTATTCGCGTTCGCGGTCGTCGAGGACCTTGAGAAAGATCATCCAGACGAGTTGCTCGATCCGCTGGGCATCACCGTTGATGCCCCGGTCCTTCCGCATGATGTCCTGAATCGTCTTGATCTGCGTCGTGCTGACCATCGTGGTGTCGTTCCCGCTGCTTCAAATCAGGTGTGGCTCGTCAGGCTGCGCTGTACAACTGCGATTGGAGTTTCCGCACCGCTTCCAGAAATTGATCCCGGCCCCCGAACGCCTCGACGATCTCCATCGGTGTGCCCAACCGGCTCAGCGGCTCGACCCGCAGGACGGTCGGGTCCTCGATGTTCTCGAAGCCTTCGTCGGCGTACTTGTCGAGCAGGGCGTCCAGCACGGCGCGGGCCTGCTCGCCGAACTCGGAGAAGTAGTTCCGCTTGCGGACGTTCTCGGCCCGCTCCCGGCGTGTGAGGGGCGGTTGGTCAAAGGCGACGTGGCAGATCAGGTCGAAGGGGTCGAAGTCCTTGCCGACTTCGTCCGCCAGCGCGTCGAACAGGACACCCCGTTCTTCGAGTTCCTCGATGATCGCCTGTTTCTTCTCCGCCGCCGTCCAGTGCTGAGTGAACTCGTCGAGGGACGTGAATTCCCGACTCACCCGGTTACGGGTGTAGTCCTTGAGCGACTCGGTGATGAGTTTCCCGGTCGTGGGGTCGAAATACTGGACCCGCTCCGCCGCGACGGCGACTTCCACGTCCCCCACGTAGTATTTCTTCGGCCTGTTGCCGCCCGGCGGGATGTCGATGCCGCCGCCCGGCGGTTCGGGATCGTGGATCACGGTCCCGCCGTCGTCATCCGATTCCGCGCCATCTTCGGGTTCGTTGTCCATGTCCTCGTCCGGCGGGACGGGCGTGTCGTCATCGCCGGGCTGGTAGACGCAGATCGGCGGGCCGTCGAAGTCCGGGTCGGCGAACAGTTCCGTCGCCTTCTTGAAGTCCATGATCGTGAAGAAGAACTTCCCGTAGTCCTCGTTGATGCGAGTGCCGCGACCGATGATCTGCTTGAACTCGGTCATCGAACCGATGCGTCGGTCCAGAACGACCAGCTTGCAGGTCTGCGCATCGACGCCAGTGGTGAGCAGCTTGGACGTAGTGACGACGACCGGGTAGCGGCTTTCCGGGTCGATGAAGTTGTCGAGTTCGGCCTTGCCCTCGGCGTTGTCCCCGGTGATCCGCATGACGTATTTGCGGTTCTCCTCGACGAGATCGGCGTTCTCGTTGACGAGGGCCTGCCGCATCCGCTCGGCGTGGTCGATGTCCTCGCAGAATACGATGGTCTTGTCGTAGCGGTCGGTGCCCTTGAGGAACTCGGTGATCTTCTTCGCGACCCCGATGGTCCGCTGGTCGAGAACTAGCGAGCGGTCGAAGTCCTTCTGGTTGTAGATGCGGTCCTCGATTTCGTGGCCAAACTTATCCGTCTTTCCGTCTTCGGGACGCCAGCCGGTCAGGTCCTTGTCGAAGTCGATGCGGACGACGCGGTACGGGGCGAGGAAGCCGTCCTGAATCCCCTGCTTGAGCGAGTAGGTGAAGACCGGCTCGCCGAAGTAGTTGATGTTGGAAACGTACTCCGTTTCCTTCGGCGTGGCCGTCATGCCGATCTGCGCTGCCGAGCCGAAGTATTCGAGAATCTCCCGCCACTGCGAGTCGTCGGCTGCGCTGCCCCGGTGACACTCGTCGATCACGATCAGGTCGAAGAAGTCCGGGGAGAATTCTTTGAAGACCTTCTTCTCGTCCTCGACGCCGGTGATGGCTTGGTACAGGGCAAGGTAGACTTCGTAGGACTTGTCCGCCGTCCGGTTCGTGACCTTCGTCATCGCAGCACCGAACGGCTTGAAGTCGTTGACGCGGGTCTGATCGACGAGGATGTTCCGGTCGGCAAGGAACAGGATGCGTTTCTTCAACCCGGCCTTCCACAGCCGCCAGATGATCTGGAACGCCGTGTACGTCTTGCCGGTGCCGGTCGCCATGACGAGCAGGACGCGGTCCTGCCCCCGTGCGATGGCCTCGACCGTGCGGTTGATGGCGTTGAGTTGGTAGTAGCGCGGCGACTTTCCGCTGCCGTCCGAGTAGAAGTCGTGCGTGATGACCTGCTGGGCCGTGTCGTCGAGGCCCTTCCACTGGCAGTACCGTCCCCACAGTTCGGCGGGTGAGGGGAAGGCGTCTAGGGACAGTTCCTGCTCGACGGCGGGGCCGGTGCCCGTCTTGTCGTGGAACAGGAAGGCATCGCCGTTGCTGGCGAACACGAACGGCAGCGCCAGGGCCAGTTCGTCGTCGGCGTATTCGAGCGCCTGCTGCATTCCGCCGCCGACCGGGTGGTTGTTGTCCTTGGCCTCGACGACGGCGATGGGAAGGTTGGGCCGGTGGTACAGGATGTAGTCGGCCCGCTTCGGCTTGCCCCGGCGGACCTGCTTGCCCTTGACGATGATCTGCCCGGCGGTGAACGAGACTTCTTCGCGCACCTGCGTGGCGAAGTCCCACCCAGCCCGCTGGATGGCCGGAGCGATGTACTGCGTGCAGATGTCCCGCTCGCTGAGCGCTTTCTTGTTCACCGTCATGGACGCGGTTCCCTATGCGGCGGAACCGCTGACGATCCGTGGCCCGGCTCCGCAAACCTTCACAATCACACAGCTTACCGTGGATTGTCAGGCATCGAAACCCGGAGCGTGAGTCAGGCTACCGACACTTCCACGGGCTTCGGAGTCGTGCCGTCGATCAGAATCGTTCTTCGCCCCGAATAGCTGTAGACGAATTCGCGGCTGGTTTTCACTTCGGGCGACGGCGCGGGCAGCCTCGGTCGTCCCCCTTCCGCTTTTCGCAAGTTGCGTCCCGGCAGGCAGTTGCACGCAGGCATTCACCCGCTGGCGTGCAGCGCTCGAATGTCGGAGACAGCAGGTCAGCGGGCACTTTTCGTCAACGGGGTTGAGGCGTCGAGCAGTACCCCGGCTGCGAGGCAGTCGGCTGAGCGACGTGAAGCATCTCGAAGGGAGAAGCAGATGCCCCGGAAGAAGAACGAGTTCCACACGGTCGGGCAAATCGCCGAGCGGCTCCGCAGACCGCTCCACCGTGTCCTGTACGTCGTCCGCGAGCGGAGAATCGAGCCGGTGTGCCGCGCAGGACAGACGCGGATGTTCGACGAGAACGCCGTGAAGCGGATCGAGGCGGAATTGGATCGCATCGACCAGCGGAAGAACTCGGTGCGATGACCAGACGCAGCAAACTCGAAGATGCCAGCCCGCCGGTCGGTCCACTCATGGTTGACCGGCGGGAATGCGCCCGGCTGCTCGGAATCGGTCCATCAAGCTGGGACCGAATGGTCTCAGCGGGGAAGACGCCCGCACCCGTCCGGCTGTCCGCTGGCTGCGTCCGATGGCGACTTGCCGATCTCGAATCTTGGGTGGCGGCGGGGTGTCCCAACCGTGCCGAGTTCGAGGCGACTGACGACTGAAGCGCGTGAGAAAGGCGGCCCCGTGTTACTCAAGCCGCCCGTCTCACGCTGCCAACTCCCGAAAGGTGAAATCGACATGACTGAGTATACCCCCGGTGGCCTGTACCGCGACCCTGACGGCTGGCTGCGTCCGAAGATTCAACAGCAACCCTCACCCTCGACGACCGGCCAATCAGGTCCGAACGGCGCTGGGGTCGTCCAGCCCAACAACCAGATCATTCCGCCGGGCACGGCGATGGCAACGAACGGTCCCGTTGTGCAACCGCTTCCGTACCTGATCGAGACGCTCGCGATCCACGAGCCGTTGATCGTCGCCAGCCCGCCGCAGACGCTGACGACCGGGATTCTCGCCGACTTCGCGGTGAGTCTTGCGTTCGGTGTGGGAGCACTTCGGTCCCATGCTGATCGCGGATTCTCGACGGCTGGACCGTTGTGCGTCCGCTTCGTCACGGAAGCGGCGGTCGTTGGTGCGGTCAATCACCGCATCGCCGTGATTGCTGCGAGTAAGGGAATCACTTGGCCGCTGACGCAGCCCACGCTCGACGTGCGCGGAGCAGACGTTTGGAGCCTCAAGGCCGACGAGTTCGTGGCCGAACTGGTCTCCGAGTCCGTGCAGGTCGTCGTGTTCGACTTCATGCTGTCCATCCCCGCGCGTGCCACCATCATGAACAAGTGGCACGACATCTTTCATCTCGTCGCCACGTGCGCCTGCTCAGGGATTGTCCCCATCCTGCGTCTGCCGCTCGACGAAGACCACGCGCTGATGCCGTCGCGGGAAGACATCAAGTTCCCTGTGCCTGAGGCGCTCGCCCGGCAGTTCCTGTTCGTCACCCGGCGAACGGACTACGAAATCGGCACGGGGGTGCATCGGCTGCTGATGGTCTCGGACTGCCCGCTGAACGCCGGGGCGTTCTACTTGCTCAACGTCTGCGAGGGATCGGACCGAAGCCAGTGGTCGCTCACCTACGATTTCGCCACGCAGTCATTATCTGCGGCGGCTCAAGGGAACCCGGAGTCGAACGGCAAGGGGGCCGCTCAGCCCTCGAACAGTTCCACCGCCGGGCCAACGGCTGGTTGGCCCTCGGCTAAGCAGAAGCTGTGGAACGCCCTCGGCAAGTACCCGGACGGCGAGACGGAGACCGTTCTTCGCAAGGAAGCAGGCGTGTCCCCGGCGGCGGCGAAGCGGTTCCTTGCCGAACTGGAACACGAAGGTCTTGTCGTGAAGTGCGAGATCAAGAAGCCCGCCGGGCGCTACAAGGAACGAGCCTACCCCGCCTTCAAGCGGGCGGCGTAGTGAAGCCCGGACCCCGACCGCGACGGGAAGTTGGGAAGTTGGGAAGTTGGGAGTGTGGGAGACCGGGAAGCCCGGAGATCACCTTTGAAACTTCCGTTCCCGGAAAGTCGGGAGTTCGGGCGGTGCGGTCCCCCTTGCCCGCCCCCCCTAAAGGGGGGCGGGCGGGCATTGGGGGAACGAGGGCACCGCCCACTCCCGAACTGACGGAGTTATTGAGATGGTGAGTTGGGAAGATGGGAGTTCCCACTTCCAAGGCGTCTGATCCTTCTCGGCAGACAGTACGTTTACCCTTCTCCGGGAATTCACAACAGTACGATTCAACAAAACATCAACGCCGGGGGCGAAGCAGCATGGCATTCCTGTTCAAGAACCGAGTTACACGGTACGTGAATCAAGACGGTCGCCGGGTGTCGAAGGCGACTCCGGGGGCGAAGAAGGTCCGACAGCGGAGTGCCGCATGGTACGGCGAGTACGAAGTCGCCGGGCGCAAGAAGCGTGTGAAGCTGTACCGGGACAAGGTTGCTTCTCAGCAGCGGCTCAACGAACTCGTCCGGGCAGCCGAGCGGAAAGACGCCGGGCTGACAGACCCTTTCGAGTTCCACAGCAAACGCGCGCTGAGCGAGCACTTGGACGACTTCGAGGCAAGCCTGCGAGCGAAGGGGAACACGCCGGACCACTGCAAGCAGGTGGCGCGTCGCGCCCGCTCCGTCGTCGAAGGCTGCAAGTTCGCGCGCATCTGCGACATCTCGGCCAGCGCGGTGCAGGCCCATCTCGCGGAGTTGAGAAGCGAGTTGTCGATCCAGACGATCAACCACTACCTTCGCGCGGCGAAGCAGTTCACGCGCTGGCTGGTGCGGGACCGTCGAACGAACGATGATCGCTTGGCCCACCTTCAAGGTGGGAACGTCCAGACGGACCTGCGCATCGAGCGGCGCGAACTGTCGGATGACGAAATCGGCTGGTTGCTTCGCGCCGCGGAATCAGGACCGGACCGGCTGGGGCTGTCGGGCGGGCAGCGTTTCATGCTGTACAGCACGGCGTTGGGGACCGGACTTCGCGCACGCGAACTCGCTTCGCTGACGCCAGCGAGTTTCGATCTCGATGCCGATCCACCGACCGTCGCAATCGCCGCCGTCGACGAGAAGGCGCGACGTGGCGACCGACTCCCGATTCCCGCCGGTCTGGTGGCGCTGCTCACGCCGTGGACTGCCGAGATCGCCGCAGACGCCCCCCTGTGGCCCGGAAGGTGGGCAGAGAACAAGTACGGCTCGAAGTTCGTCCGGGCCGACCTGAGTGCCGCACGGGCCGCGTGGCTCGACGAGGCGGGGTCTGAAACCGAACGCGAGCGACGGGAGCAATCCGACTTTCTCAAGTACCGAAACGACGATGGGCTGCAAGCGGACTTCCACGCGCTGCGGCACACGTACCTGACGCGATTGGGACGGTCAGGTGCCCCGCTGCGGACGATGATGGACCTTGGTCGGCACACAACCCCGCAAATGTCGATGCGCTACACGCACGCGAGCCTGTACGATCTCGCGAACGCCGTCGCCAACCTGCCGGACCTTCCGATCCGCCGCGATGATGACCAGCAGCCGGACGTTCTCCGTGCGACCGGGACCGACGATGGCCCGGACGTGGTTGAAGCTATGGTTGCAGTCGCTAGTGATGCCGAACGAGGACGGCTGAGGGTGATCGGAGACGATTCGTCAGCGGGAGACCGACGCCCGGAAAAGCCCAAGCCCCTGCCAGAGCAGGGGATCGAGGGTGATCGAGGACGATTGAAAAGCGGAGAGGGGGGGATTCGAACCCCCGGTGAGTTTTACCCCACGCCGGTTTTCAAGACCGGTGCATTCGGCCACTCTGCCACCTCTCCGGGACGATCCGAAGTTTACCGGACACGCGATCGGGGCGAAATGTTCGCCGTATTCTTCGGCTGGCACTGAAGAATACGAACCGTCAAACGTGACGGGAACGTCAGTCGCGCGTCCAGTGGACGCCGTCTTTGCCGTCTTCGACCGTCACTTTCAGCTCGGTGAGGGCGTCGCGGATCTTGTCGGCGACGGCCCAGTTCTTGGCGGCGCGGGCTTCGGCCCGGATGTCGAGGATCAGGTCCATCAATCCGGACACGAATTCGTCATCCGCTCCCGCTGCAGCGCTTTCCACTGGACGGCGGAACACGCCCAGGACGTTCGCCAGTTCCTTAAACAGCGTTGTCGCGGTGGTCAGGGCCGCTTTCTGCTCCTCTCCGGCCGATTCGAGCAGACCCTCATCGTGAACGTACCCGTTAATCGCCCGCCGCATCTCGAACAGGATGCCGATCGCTCCGCCGGTGTTAAAGTCGTCGTCCATCGCCTCCAGGAACCGGTCGCGCAACGTCTTCAGTTCAACGGCGAGGCTCTCCGGAAGCGACTCCAGTGACGTCGAGTGCTCTCTCGTTTGCGGCGTCTCAATGTCGTAGAAGCTGGCGCCGCAAATCCGTTCATAGCTTTCAAACATCCGGTAAAAGCCCTCCATGCTCTTTCCGGTCGCGGCGATATTCTCGTTCGAGAAATCGATCGGGCTGCGGTAGTGCGTGCTGAGCAGGAAGAACCGCACCACCTCGGGATGATGGTGCGCAAAGACGGCCGTCTTGACCGACTCCGCCCCGGCAGAACCGGCCAGTTTGTTGGCGACCTGGTCGTCGACGTCGCCGTGCCGGTCGTGACCGCCACCGACCTTGCCGGTGTTCTTGCCCGATTGCATCAACCCGTTATGCATCCAGTACCGCACGAACCGCGCGTCGCTGGCCGATTCGGATTGGGCCAGTTCGTTCTCATGATGCGGAAACATCAGGTCGAGCCCGCCGCCGTGAATGTCGATCGACTCCCCCAGGAGTTTTGACGACATGGCCGAGCACTCAATGTGCCATCCCGGGCGACCCGGACCCCACGGGCTGTCCCAGGCGGGCTCTCCTGCCCGCGACGACTTCCACAGAGCGAAGTCAGCCGGATGTTTCTTGCGTTCGTTCGCCTCGACGCGCGTGCCTGCCATCATCTGCTCGATCGAGCGATGCGACAGCTTGCCGTAGTCGTCATCGCTGGTGACGTCGAAATAGACGTCGCCGTCGAGCGGATACGCGCAGCCTTTGTCGATCAACCCCTGAATCATCGCCTGCATGTCGGCGATGTGATCGGTCGCATACGGGAAATGATCGATCGTGTCGACGCCCATCAGTTCGAGGTTGTCGAAGTAGTCCGCCGTCATCTGCTCGGCCAGTTGCTTGACCGTGCAGCCGACTTCGGCCGCCTTGTTGATCAGCTTGTCGTCGACGTCAGTGATGTTGATGACGAAGGTCACGTCGTACCCGTTGTACGCCAGATAGCGCTTGACCGTGTCGAAAATCACCGGACCGACCATGTGCCCGATGTGGGCCGGCTTATAGACCGTCGGGCCGCAGAGATACATCGAGACTTTTCCCGGCTGGAGCGTCTCGAACGGTTCCTTCTCGCGGGTCAATGTGTTGTAAACGCGCAGGGCCATGGTCGATTCTTCCGTGCAAAATCGTGTCGCCAGAGACTCCGTCAACGCCCGGAAGATAGCGAAATCGACGAAAATTGCACACGCGGGATCAGGGTGGGTCTGCTATGCCGGCCCTATTCTTGAAGCCCTTCAAGCCAGGCGATCACCTCGTCATCCGGCATCACGTCGCCGAGGTCGATGTCGATGTCGAGCAGGTTGACCAGGTGCATGATCTCGCAGCGTTCGCCGACGGCGTTCTCGGGGACGATCACCCGGAAGCTGTCGGTCGCGTCGCGACAACTGGCGTAGACGCAGTGGCTCGTGCTGAGGCCGGTGACGATGAGCGTGTCGACGCCGAGGCCGGTGAGCATTTCGTTGAGGTTGGTCCCCTTGAAGCAGGAGGCGTAGTTCTTGAGAAACAGCTTCTCTTCCGGCCGACGCTCGAGGCGAGGGTCGAGTTCGAACAGCCCCTCGTCGCCCGGTCCGACCTGCATTTGCAGTTTGCGGTCGTGGGGCGAGGGGGGCGTGGCGGGATCGTAGTTGTAGCTGGAGAAGAAGATCGGGATCTTCGCACCCCGCGCCGCCTGCAGAACGCGGCAGGTCGCCTCGACCACCGAATCGACCGAAGCCCCCATCTGCGTATCGGGCCGCGTCCAGAACAGGGCCAGGTCGATCACCAGCAGCGCCGGCCGCTCACCGAACCCGACGCGCCCGGCCCAGTTGCGGGCGATGTACCGCTCCCTCAGGTCGGCCAGATGCTGCTTGAGCGGTTCGCGGAGTTCGTCGGGGAGGAGGAGGTCGGGGGCGCCGGTTCGTTGTATCACAGATTCCGAAGAGTTCATTGGTCCACCCAATTCTGTGTTCGCAGAGGAGTAGAGCCGGCTGTCCCGGCCGATCGCATTCATGAGACAGCGCTATGGCCGGCACAGCCGGCCCTACGGCTCGTCCAGAAACCCATACCCACTCAGGTCCGGATCGGAGAGCGGGAGGAAGTAGGTCCAGTCGGCGGCTTCGTAGAGGATGACTTCGCCGATGTCGTCGGTGTGGGAGAGGAGGTGCAGGATCATCTGTTCGCGGCCGCGGCGGGCCGATTCCTGGTCGCTCGCGCGGAGGGTGTTCTGGCCTTCGTAGAAATAGCTGCGCGGACCGCGAAAGGAGGAGCCGCGATTGTCGGCCAGATCGGCGATGCACTCGCGGACATACATCTCGAACGGCGCGGGCGGGTTGAGATAGCCGCCGCTGCCGAGGAACACCGGTTCGACGCGCGTGCCGGTGAGGTCGACCATCGCCATTCCCTCGCCGATGTTGGGGATGTGGTTGTTGGAGCACCACAGCCGGCGGTAGAACTCGCGGCCGTAGGGAGTGCCGTTTTCGTCGGGAAGGGAGTCGAGGTTTTCGAGGATGCGATTGATCGCCGCGGCACTCGGGGGGATGACGGCGCGGATGCGTGTCTCCGGGAACTCACGCTCGAGGTCGAGCAACAGGTCGCGCACGCCTTCGGCGACGAGACGGTTGCGGGTGTAGCGCCAGGCGAAGGGCTCGGGGGTCTGACAGGTGACGGCCCGCCATTCGCCGGGCTGGAGAGTGGTGATCCGTTCGACGCTTTCGACGTCGCCGGCGAGTGCGAGCAACCGCCGGTCTTCGGCCGCCAGGCGCGGCGCGTAGGCCTCATCCAGGCCCAACTGGTAGTAATCGCCGATGCCGTTTCGCCTCAATGCAACAATCGGCCGTACGGCAGTTCCCTGATCGTCGCCGAGATACCCGGCCAGTTGGGTGTGCGAGCGGGTGTTGAGGATGATCTCATCGAACGCCGGATAGCCGAGGACAGTCCGCAGTTGTTTGACGGCGAACTCCCGCGCAGCCGGCTGCGTGAAGTCCATCATCTCGACCGACCAGTCGGCACCGAGGCTGATAACGAGTTGCTTACCAGCCAGCGGAATGCGAAGTGGCCCGGGCAGGACGCGCTCGATGCTGGCTTCGGTCGCCTGAAACTCGGCGTGGAAGTGCCCGTTCGGCACGATGCCGCTGAGGCGCGTCGGCTCTGGTTCGGAACCGGTCTCGTCGAAAGCGAAATAGACGTTCTCCCCACCCAGCCGATTTCCGGCCTGGGATCTCAGAACGACTGGGCGTTCGGTCGAGAGTTCGATTGTGACGTCAGAGCCTTCAGGCTGCGAGAGCAGCAGGAATCGGTGCCCTTCGGGCAGCGAGATGTTGCGCGCCCGCAGCCCGTCGTCCGCGGCCTCCCACACAACGTCTTCCAGGACAGCGAGGTGGGAGAGCGTGCGGTCCCGAATCTCGGCATACGGCCGGAGTTCGAATCCGCCGGACTCCTGCCGAACGAGGACGAGCGCCTCGTCCGCCTGCGGCGGGAAGGGCGACGCGCGAAGTTCCAGCACGCGCTCGCCGCTCTCCATCCGCTTCACGAGTTCATCCGCGTTCTCGATGCCGGGCAGTTCAATCGCTGCCAGCGTGCCGGCCTCCGGCTTCCCCATCCGCTCCAGAATCTTGCGGTAATGCGCAAAGCAGACTTCATCCGGGTGATAATTCACCACCGGCGAGCAGAGCGGTTGAAAGTCCCAAAGATGCCGGCCTTCGTGATCGAAGGCCGGGACGACGTAGTACTTGGTAAGGGCGGCTTCAAACGGACGGAAACTGGCGGTCAACTTGATGCCGTGGTCGACCGCGCTCTGTGAAAGCATCTCTCCGAACTCCGGCATGAGGCGTAGCGCCATCAACTGCCGGACCCACCCCCAGGCGGAAAAACCATTGCGACCTTCGATGCCCGCCGTCAACTCCTGGGAATCGAGGATCGCCCGCGCCTGCTGTTCGTACCGCTGCCAGTCTTCGGGCCGGTAGTTGTCGGGATCGACGATGTAGGGGAACGGACTCTGCCACACGATCAGGCGGGTGATTCCCTGCGCCTGCAGCCGGCGGAAGTACTGGTCGAAACCGCTCTTCTCGATCGGCTGGTAGCGGTTGCTCGACTCACCGAAAATCCGAATGATGTCGTCGCCGAAATCGGCGATGTACGTGAGGGGGCGGTCGGGCGGCGCAGGTCGGACAGTGAGCTTTTGCGACTCGCTTCCGAGTGTGACTTCCAGTTCAAATGAAGCATCGTCGTCGTCCGACTTGGAATCGACGTGCAGCCAGCCGTCGCGCGAAACGGTGACCGTCAGGCCGCCGAGTTCAATCGGACTGCCCTGTGCGACAACCTCCCCGTCCCGCCGCGCGGCGAGAGAGACTGATTGATCCTCGTTCAACGGCCGGTCACAGATCGGCCACGACCGCTCACCTCCGGCCCGGTAGCAGAACGGGGCTTCGAGGTTGCGGGCGTGGAGACCGACCTCCGGTTCATCGGCGGCAATGGCCGGCAACGCCGTGGCGAGTGTGAGAAAAGTGGAAATTGCCAGGCGGCGGTCGAGTCGTCGAAATTGCGTTTTCATATTGCAGCCGGCACGGAATCCTGTCAGGCATAACACACGTCGGCCGGCACAGCCGGCCCTACTACTCGCTACTCGCCCCGACTGACAACCGGCACGAACTTCTGCGCCCGTTCGCCGTAGATGTCGCCGATGTAGACGTTGCCTTGCGAATCTTCAGCGATGCAATGGACGCCGACCGCTTCGCCCGGTTTGAGCCCTGACGTGTCGGGGTTGTCCTTATCCTCGCCGATGTCGCCCAGCGGAATCGTCCACATGCGGTCGACCCGGCCCTTTGGCGTGAACCGCAGGAACAACTGGTCCTTGTACTCCGGATATGCCTCGTTCCGCTTCCACCAGTGCGGCGACGACCCGCAGACCCACAGGTCGCCGTCGTCGCTGATCGACAGGCCCCACGGCATCAGGACGCCGCTCCACTGGTCGAGAAACTGCCCCTCCTGATCGAAGACCTGGATGCGGCCGCTGTTGCGGTCGGCGACGTACAGATTGCCGTCTTCGTCGAGAACAATCGCATGCGGCAGCACGAACTGGCCGGGGGCTGAGCCGTACTCTCCCCACGCCTTGATGAAGTTGCCTTCGCTGTCGAGATGAACAATCCGCCGGTTGCCGTAACCGTCGGTGATGAAGATGTCGCCCGATTTGGTGATCGCCATGTCGGTCGGCATGTTGAAATGTGTCTCGTCCTCACCGGCTTCCCCTTTGACGCCGAGCGTCTGCAGCAACTCCCCCTCGGGCGTAAACTTCTGGACGACGTGGAGGCCGAAATCGGCCACCCAGATGTTCCCTTCATGGTCGATGCGAAGGTGGTGCGGGTTGACGAACATGTCCTTCCCCCAGGTGCGGACGAATTCGCCGTCGGCCGTGTAGACCTGGACGGGATCGGGCCCTTTCTTGAAGAACCAGACCTGGTCCTCCTCGTCGATGGCGAGCCCCGAAACCCACCCCTTCCGGCTGACGTCGTCCGGATAATGCGGCCAGTCGGGATCGACGTCGTACTCAACGATGACCGGCTCTTTCGCGAAACTCGGGTTCTGGGCGAGGACGTCTGACGGGTGGACCGTGAGTCCGAAAAGTCCGCACGTGAATATCGTGAATACAGGTGCTGCGAAACGATGAATCTTGTTGTGCATAGACCACCGAGGTTGGGGAGAAACTTGTTGTCCACTCAAGCGAGATTGAGACCATACTGGCGCTGCGCCAGTTCCAACAGGCCGCGGCGCTGCAGGCGATCGATGGGGACCAGGAACGTCACCCGCACGACGCCGGGGTGTCGGCCGATCTGAATGCCGCCATTGATGGTGGCCCGGTTTCGCACTTCGGGAACACTCATGTCAAGCAGCGCGGCGGCGCGGTCCAGTCCGTTGTCGGTGGCGGCGTTGAGATCGCGTCCCGTCCCGACAACCGAGAGCGGCGCCGTCTGCTCAACGTCGTCCACACCGTATTGGCGAGCCAGTGCCGCGGCCGTCGCTCGTTCACTCTGAGAGAACGGCTGGGCCAGATACGGCAGATCCTCCGAAACGGGAAACAGCAGCGGGCCGTCGATGTTCAGGCCCTTGAGCACCTGCACCTGCAGTGTGACCGTGCCCGCGACGTCGCAGGTGTGACCGGCGATCTCGCCGTCCCCCTGCAGAGCGTGCATGTCGCCGAGATAGATGCCGCCGCCCGGAACTTTCACCGGACAGACGACGACCGCCCCGGCGCGGACCGCGTCGATATCCATGTGCCCGTCGGTGCGGAGTTCCAGTTGCTCCTCGGTGATCGCCAGGTCGTGTTCTGCGCCGATGAGAAACTGACCGAAGTCTCCCGCATTGTGGCTGTCGGGCATGGCGATCGCCGGTGTGGTTCCGAGCTGTCCCATGAAGGGCCTCAGCCGGGCCATCATGCCGACCAGGTCGTGCGGCGCTGAAGTGAGCACCGAGTTCTGGACCGAGTTCGCAGGCATGGCGGCGAAATGCCGGGCGTCGCGGGCAATTGTCTCGGCCGTCTGCTGATCGACCGTCACTCCCACGCGGCGCTGATCGTCGAAGGCGATCGTATAACCGTGGCCGATTTTGAACGGCGCGGCCTCGGCGCCGCAGTTCGCGCAGCGAACGGCCTCCGGTCCGATGCCTTCGACGCGCGTCACCGGATTCCGTGTGCCGCATTCTGCGCAACGGCCGGCGACGAATGGGTCGCCGCTGAAGCGGCCCGCTTGCGGAGCGTCCGTTCCGGAGGCGGTCGCGATCGACGTGACAGTGATCTCCCGGATGCGAATCGCGATCGCATCGCCGATCTCCGCATCTTCCACCGCAACCGGGATCGTCACTTCGTGACCGCCCCGCAGACAGGGCGTAAGCATCGGGCCCCAGCAACCGGGCGCGGTGTTGGCCACAATGTGTCCGCCGTTCCGCACGGGCCCCATCATCGGCAGTGCAGGATCGAGCACGCCGTCGGTGAAGCGATCAACAAGAACGGTTTCCGCCGCCGGCGGCGACTCACACCGAGGCGGTGCAACCGGGGCGTCAACTTCACTGAGGTGGGTTGTCACGACTGGACCTCGTTAACCTGAAAAGGAAATCGAAGCGGCGGCAACCAATTGTGTGGCAGTCGATACTGCGCCGCAACCCGGTGAGGCTGTCCGGATTGCCACTGGGGCGACCCGTCGCATCCTGCATAATCGATTCGAATCATGAGTTTCCCGGTTTTCATTCAGGAGTGCCTTGATCCCCGATGCCGGATCGATCGTATCGATAGCCGGGCCGGATCAGGTGCCGATTTCCGAGTCTCATCCGCCCCGCTCTGAGATCGCGACGCAGCCAACATTGACGTACAAATTGAGGCCTTGAGTCATCGTTCGATGAGCTGCATCGACCGGCCCGTATGCGATGTCACACCGGGAGTGAACGTGATGTCTTCTGGCAACTTGACGGCGTATGATCGTTCGTCTGACTCAAATCCGGTCCCCGCGCGGCCGCAGCGATTGACGGTCGAACTCTTCGAGCAGCCCGATTCAATCGCCATCCGCAACAAACGGGCCGGTGGGCCGTGGGTATTTCTCCTCTTGTGGCTGATCGGCTGGACCGTCGGTTGCGTCTTTCTGGTCGGACAGGTCATCACGGAACCGGAACTGGGGATGATTGCATTCGCCGTCCCGTTCTGGGCGTCCTGGTTGTTCGTGGCGGGCCTGCTGGTCTGGATGATCTTCGGGCAGGAAACGCTCGTGCTCAAACCGGACGAGGCGCTCTTTCTGCGAACGGCCTTGGTAAAGCTTTCGTCCCGACGCATCCCACGAGACGAAATCCAGGGCTTCCGCGAATGCCGCAGCAAGCATACGGAGAACGACGAGCATCTGTGGGGCATCGAGATGGTCACGCTCGGCAAGCCGGTGAGGTTTGCCTTTCGTCTTCCGGACCGGGAACGGGCGTGGCTCGTTCACGCACTCAACGGCTTCCTCGAATCAACGGGGCCAGACATCGATCCCGGACTGAGACTCTCCGCTTCCGGAGCGCATCGATCACTGCTTTCGTCTACATCCGCCGGGAATGAAGTGATCGACTTGGACGACACTTTGCCGGGTCCGCCCTCTGAGACCGCCTGGCAACTGACCGAAGAGGTCGACGGCTTTACGTTTTCCGAACAGGGCCGGCTGCATCCGGGGGCGCTGGGCACACTGTTGTTCATAAACGCCTTCTGGAACGGAATCGTGCTGGTGTTTGTGCTGGCGCTCTTCGGTTTCATGCCGATGGACGAGGGACCGGAAGGCTGGGAGTGGTGGGGCATGTTCGTGTTCCTGATTCCCTTCGAGGCAATCGGGCTGGCCATGTTCGCGGGACTCATCGCTGTGATGCTCGAACCGTTCCGTCACACGAAGTGGTGCTTTGAACAGGACCGGATCGTCCAGCGCACCTTCTGGCCGCTCTACACACACACGAAGTCGTGGAACGTCGCCGAACTCGACCGGCTCGAACTCCGCCGCAGCAAGAGCGACTCGAACTCTTCCCTTGGGGACAAGTCTCCGTTCGGGCTGGCGTTCGTCGCGCAGGCCAACACCGACCTCTGCGAGATCCCGAACCTGACCGAAGGCGAAGCCCGCTGGCTGGCCGGCGTCGTCCTGGAACTCCGCCCCGACTGGTTCGGCGAGTGAACGGGCCAAAGGGATTCGCGAATAGAACGCGGATTCACGCGGATTCGGTGGATCAGCACGGATTTTGGGGAGATTCCTCGAGAGGCGGCAGCGCCGAGACCGCATCGACCCAGGCGAGAATACTCTGCACTCCGCAGAAAGCGATCGACGGGAATCCGTCCCATCCGTGATCTGCCGCGTCCCATTCGAATCTCTCGAAGAGTCACTCAATCGGGGATCGAAAGATGTGTGTAAACGACAGCTTTCACCACTCTCGTCCGATGCCGACTCGATTGACGGACGCCCGACACGTGGCTATCCTAAACAGGTAATCAACGTACCTGTTTAGATTATTTTCCGTGCGACTCTCACTCCATACCGATTACGCCCTCCGCACGCTGATGTTCCTCGCGGCAGAGCAGCGACGCGTCCAGATCGCGGAGATCGCGGAGTTCTTCCGGATCTCGAAGGACCACCTCGCCAAGGTCGTCCAGCGGCTGGCGCAAGTGGGGCTGATTCGCAGCATCCGCGGCGTGGGGGGCGGACTCGAACTGGCCCGCCCGGCGGACTCCATCAGCCTCCTCGACGTCATCGAGCCGATCGAAGGCAGCCTGCACCTGCTCGACTGCGTCGCCATCGACGACGTCTGCGTCATCCAGCCGGGATGCCGGCTGAAGACCATTCTCTCCGAAGCCGAACAACTGCAGCGCGATTACTTTGCAAAGTTCACGATTGCCGACGTCGTCAAGCCTGGCGCGAGCCTCGTGCAACTGACCGACACAGCCTGACGATCGTTCGCCCGCAGGCCGAATCACAGAGTTTCACCCCCCCCTTCAATCTCAACCTGGAAAGCGCTCCCATGAGATTCCAACCTCGTCTCGCCTTCTCGTTGACCGCCGCCGCAACCGTCCTCGCCCTGCTCGGCGCGATCTTCAGCAGTCCCGGCCTCGCCGAGAAGAAGTCCGACCCCGCGCTGGACGAAGCCCGCAAGGACGTCAAGATGCTCGACGACGTCTACAAGACGGCCGTCGTCCTCATCACGGACAACTACGTGACCGAGGAATCGGACCTGCCGGCCGGAGCGGCCGCCAAGGCGCTCTTCGCCGCCGTCAAGGAAAAAGGCTGGCACGAAGTCCGGCTGCTCGACGTTTCCGGCGAGCCCTACAACGATGAGAACGTCCCCACCGACGACTTCGAGAAAGCGGCCGCCGAGAAGCTCAAGGACGGAGCCGACTACTACGACGAAGTCCAGACGCAGGACGGCAAGCGAGTGCTCCGCGCCGCCACGCCGATTCCGGTCGTCCTCGAAAAGTGCATCATGTGCCACGAAAACTACCGCGACGTCGAAGAGGGCGCGCCGATCGGGATGCTCGGATATACGATTCCTCTCGACTGAGCGACCTCCACCAGATCACCGCAACGCAGCGCCCTCGGGTTGCAGCCCGAGGGCGTTCCCTTTGCGCGTTGGTGCGAGTCCCTCCCCCATCGGCCTTCCGCGCGTCTAACACGACGCGCCGACGATCGCTATGATGTCGCGCGGAATCGATCGACGAACTCCTATCAGAAACGAAGAGACATGAGCGACTACCGGGTAGAACACGATTCGATGGGGGACGTCAAAGTCCCGGCCCAGGCCTACTACGGCGCACAGACCCAGCGGGCCGTCGAGAACTTTCCCATCTCCGGCTGGCCGCTGCACGTCGACCTGATTCACGCCATCGGCCTGGTCAAATACGCCTGCGCGGTCGCGAATCGCGATCTCGAGAAGCTGACCGGCACCGGCAAGAACCCGCTGAAAGGCGATCAGGTCGAGGCCCTCCTGCAGGCGACACGGGAAGTGGCCGAGGGGAAACTCGACGATCAGTTCCCCATCGACGTTTTCCAGACCGGCTCCGGCACCTCGAGCAACATGAACGCCAACGAGGTGATCTCGAACCGCGCGATCGAACTGGCCGGCGGCGACCGCTTCGCCGCCGAGAAACCGATCCATCCCAACGATCACGTCAACATGGGGCAAAGCACGAACGACACCTTCCCGACCGCAATCCACGTCGCCGTGGCCCGTTCGGTCCAGGAACAGCTCATTCCCGCCCTGCAGCGTTTCGCCGATACCCTTGCCGAGAAGGCCCGCCAGTGGGACCGGATCATCAAGATCGGCCGCACCCATCTGGCCGACGCGACGCCGCTCCGCCTGGGGCAGGAGTTCGGCGGATTCGCACGGCAACTCGCGCTCTCGGTGCTCCGCGCGCAGCGCGCCGTCGAGGCGGTCTATGAACTTCCGGTGGGGGGCACGGCCGTCGGCACCGGCATCAACACCCATCCCGAGTTCGGCGCCCGCGTCGCCGCCGTGCTGGCGTCTGAAACCGGAATCTCGTTTGTCGAAGCCGCCGATCACTTCGAAGGCAACGCCCAGCGGGACGGGCTCGTGGAGTGTCACGGCCAGTTGCGGGCGATCGCCGTCACGCTGTTCAACGTCGCCAACAACATCCGCTGGCTCGGTTCCGGCCCGCGGTGCGGGTTCTACGAGGTGCAGATTCCCGACCTCCAGCCGGGCAGTTCGATCATGCCGGGCAAGGTCAACCCGGTGATGTGCGAGAGCCTGATGCAGGTGGCCGCCCGCGTGATGGGCAACGACGGCTGCCTGGCCGTCAGCGGCGCCGCCGGAGGCAACTTTCAACTCAACATCATGATGCCGGTCATGGGCCAGACCGCACTTGAGAGCATCTCGCTACTTTCGTCGGCGACCAACGCGTTCGTCGACCTGTGCGCCGCCGACCTGGAGCCGAACGAAGAGGCCTGCAACGCCGCCGTCGAAAAGAGCCTCTCGATGGTCACCAGCCTCAATCCGCACATCGGCTACGAGAAGGCCGCCCAGCTTGCGAAAGAGGCGTTCAAGACCGGAAAAACGATTCGCGAACTCTGCCTCGAACAGAGAGTGCTCCCCGAGGACGTGCTCAACGACGCCCTCGATCCCATGAGCATGACCGAGCCCCACGCGTGACGCTCCGCGCTCCCGAAAAACCCGCCGACTGCGATCGGCAGGTCGAGGCGAGTGACCACGGCCTGATTACGCATCCCTGCTTGGCGCCGATAGAAACACGTCGCTCGCCGGCTTGGGCGCCTCCGCTTCCGACCGCGCGTCGTGCTTGCCCAGCGACGACTTGCTCACGCCGCCGGTCAGCGCGCTGCAGATGTGGTCCACTTCGCGGCACGTCTGGTGCATCGCATCGAGGAAACGGTCGATCTCGGCTTCGGCGATCATCAGCGGCGGCTGAATCCTGAGCACCAGCGGATTCGACCGGGTGTTCTGCGTGTAGATCCCGAAGCGGTTCAGCAGGATGAACATTGCCTGCAGGGTATGCAGGGCCGAAACCATCCCGTCGTACCCTTTCACGAGGTACGCGGTCAGTCCCGTTTCGTCGAGGGACTTCCAGTGGTTCACGGCCGTCCTGGGCCAGGCGCGGAACTCCACGCCGACCATCAGTCCCTTGCCGCGCACCTCTTTGACGCAGCGGTATCGCGTTGTCAGTTCCCGCAACCCGTCCTGCAACCGCTGGCCCAGATCCCGGGCCCGCTCCGAAAGTTCTTCTTCGACAACCGCACGCACTCCTGCCAGCGCCGCGGCGCATGCCAGGCTGCCCCCGCTGAACGTACTCGTGTGCAGCAGGCAGGTCTGGACCGTTCCATACGCGCGATGCCACACATCCCCGCGGGCCAGCATCGCCCCGATCGGCATCATCCCTCCGCCCAGCGACTTCGCGAGCGTCAGGATGTCGGGCGTCACGCCTTCGTGCTCGCAGGCGAACAGCGCGCCGGTCCGGCCGAGACCGGTCTGCACCTCGTCGACCACCAGCAGCGTCCCGTTCTCACGGCAGATCTCTTCCGCTTGCTTGAGATACCCGGTCGGCGGCACATACACGCCGGCCTCGCCCTGCACCGGCTCGACGAGAAATGCCGCATACTTCTGCTTCCGCAGTTCGCGGCGCAATGCGTCGACGTCCCCATACGGGACACCCTCGGCCGCAGCGACCAGCGGTTGAAACGGCTGCTGCAACTCCGTCTTGCCGGTCACCGACAGCGAGCCCATCGACTTCCCGTGGAAAGAGCGGAAACAATGCAGAAGTCCCGCTCGGCCGGTCGAGGCCCGCGCGAGTTTGAGCGCGGCCTCGGTCGCTTCGGTTCCGCTGTTCGTAAAGAAGGCCATCTCGAGGCCGGCCGGTGAGAGCGAAACCAGTTCCTCCGCCAGCGCCGCCGCGTACGGATTGATCGCCGACGGAGCGAATCCCGGCGAGTACGAGTTGATCGCACTCTTCACCGCATCAACAACCGCCGGGTGGTTGTGCCCCAGGTTCACCGCGCCGTAACCGGAGACCAGGTCCAGATACCGCGCTCCGTCCGCGTCGTAAAGCCAGGCGCCTTCGCCGCGCACGAACGTCCGCGCGATGCCCGCGCGTTCCATGAACGCCGCCAGCGGCGGATTGATGTGCCGGCTGAAACATCGCGGTGCGCGCTTCGCCAGCTCCGCCGCGCCGCTCTTCTCGGTCCTCCGCAGCGGCTGCCGGGCCGGATCGCGCCGCACATGCTTGCGGAACTCCGCCAGCACCGAGTCGTCCAGCACCTGGCCGAAGGAGCACAGCCGGGAAAACCGGAAACCGTTCGCCGTGGCGATTGCGCCGATCTCGGCGATCTTTTCCACGTCCAGCACGCGGCCCAGCGAGTAGCATTCCTGCCGATCCTCCAGCGCCAGGATCATCGTCTCGCCCATGCAACTCGGGATCATCCCCCGCTGGAACCGGATCACGCGCGGCGAATGCCATCGTCCGTCCTCCGGCACCGCGGCCAGTCCACCGGTCAGCACCAGCACGTCCGAACGCAGCGGTCCGTCTCCCATCACGTCGGCCGGAACGCCCACGTCGACCACAATCGTCCCCGGCTGCAACTTCGTCTGGTCGATGCAGCTTCCCGACGACGTCGCTGAGAACACGATTCGCGCCCGGCTGCACGCTTCGTCGATGTCCAGCAACAACTCGACGCCGAGTTTGTCCGCCAGGCGCTGGGCCGGCGCTGAAGCGCGTCTCCCGACGATCAGCAACTCCCCGCAATGAGGCGCCAAGAGCGTCGCCGCAGCCGAGGCAATGCTGCCCGGAACGCCGACAACCGCGATCGTTTCCCGCCGCAGGTCGAAATTCAGCTCGTCCGCGGCATGGAACAGACCCTGGATCGCCGCGTACACCGTCAGGCTGTTGCCTGTGGTGATGGCGATCGGGCTGTGCTCGGCGATGTATGTTCCGCGCCCTCCGACAACCGCCGTCATGGCGCCCAGGCCGACGACCCGCGCGCCCCAATCGGCCGCCATTTTCACGGCACGTTCAATCTGCTCCACCGCCGCGTCGGGAAACTCCAGAATCTCCGACGCCTTCATCGGAATCTCGATCAGACGGCCCCGAACCTCCTTGCCGTCGTGGGAGGTCGGACCGCAGATTTCATCGATCACCACCGGACCGGTCTCACGCTGCGTCGAAGCGTACTGACGCGCGGCTTCGGGGCCGTGGATCCGGGCCAGCAGACCGAGCGGGTCCGTCCCCCAGGTCTTGAGAACGCCGGTGTCCGCATCCAGGCGGGTCAGATCACTCACCTCCGTGCTGATCGGATGAATGAGAAATGCGAACTTCATTGATGTCCTTGCTCGATGCCAGTCCGACGTGCGGACGGAGGGAAAACGTCTCGCGGCAGCCCGACCCGACCGGCGCCAAGCCGGTCGCAAGTCGTCGAGATTTGTGAAACTTTCTTGAATTCCGCCGTATTGTGAACCCGCTGAACTCAACCGGCGCAACCATTGATGCTGTCATATCGCGTCAAGGGATGCAATTGTATTGTCGCCTGCGCCGCCGAATCGATCGCCGCCGGGCGGGCCAATGCATTCTATCCACCACATCCGCACAGACCCGGCGCAATCCGCCGAATCTCAAAAAACGGAGAAGTCTCGCTGACCGGTCGCCGGCGTTCCCGCCGTCACCGCCACAGCACGTGAAACCGCTTCGCCCGCCCCGGATCGAAGTCCGGGGTCATCTTCGTGAGCAGAATCGCCTGATCGGCCAATCGCGGAATGAAACCGGTTCGCCACAGCACGCCACCCGGAAAACAGGGCGTACGCAGCAACATCGCCACGTCGACACCCTCCTTGTGCATCCGGGACAAGGCCGTCTTCATCAGCGCCACCTGCGCCGGCAACGGCAGATCGCCGACCGCAAACAGATCGATCATCGCCATCCGGATCGTTCCCCGGCCGAGGTATTCCATCCGGTGGTAGTTGATGAAACCGGCGACCTGTCCGTCCGTCTCATACACCAGTGTCTGCGGATAGTCCTTGTAGTCCAGTTGATGCGCCAGACGGTCCTGCTCCCACATGATCCCCACTTCGACGTGATCGAGCAGCCCGTGGGAGAGTTCCAGACACGACGCCAGATCCTCGCTGCGATACTCCCGCACGTGCGAGTCGGGCTGCCACTTCTCCGGACGCGGCTGCCACCACTCCAGACCCCGCGCGCCCCATCCCTCCAAGCGGCTTAACTCCCACGCCGCCACCGCGCGCGGGTTGAGCACCCGCACCGAAAACCCGAGGCTGCGCGGAACCACCGTGCCCTCCGGGTGCGTCTTCCAGAACTTCGGCCCCAGGGACAAGCGCGACCCGTGATACCCGTAACCGATCTGAAAATCCGCGCCCCGCTCACGATGTCGGCGCTTGAGTTCTTCAAGCAGCAGCTTGCCGACCCCCTGACGGCGATACTCCGGTTCCACCGTCAGCCAGCTTCCCTGCGTGCCGAGATGCTCCGAGTCGAACCAGCGAAACCGGAATTCCTCGCCCAGCAGCGTCCCCACCAAACGGTCGCCGTCATACACTGCAACGCAATGCGGCCGCTCCTCCGCAGTACGCCAGGTCAACTGCCAATCGAAAAAGCGCTCGTCCCAGACAGGCAGCGGCATCCGGTCGGCATAGGTGGCCCGCCACACACGACCCACAAACTCGCTCAGGGTCGCCGCATCGCCGGCATAGGTGCGAACGTCAAGCATGCGACGAAGTTTGCCCGACCGCCCCTCCTGCTTCAAGCCGCTTGCAAGATTCTCATTTGCGGAAACACCGGACGCGATCATGGAAGTTCATTCTGCTGCAGGGCGGGAACTGCGACGCGCGAGCGCCGCCGCAGGGTCGTCAAACCGACATCGACCTCGCAGTCCGCCACACTGCACGAATCAACAGCCCGCCGCTACGACCTCTCCAGTCCGCAAGGAGCCGGAGTTCGGTCAACGGGCCGATAGAGCGCCTCCAGTACCGATCAAAGCGCCCTGCCGGTACGATGGAGACAAGAGAACTCGACCGAACGACAGCACCAGTAAAAAACCCTCCGCGACCTGGCGTCTTTGCGCGAATCCATTCTTCGAACTCAACCACCGGCCGATGCGAATTTTCCTCTCTTCAATCATCCTGCTCGCCCTGCAGACCGTCGCGATCGCTCAGAAAAAAGCCCCCGATTGGGTCAAGGTGACCGATGACGCCGGGTGGCAGGCCCGGGACTCGCAGGGAGAACTCGTCTACGACGACCGCCTCTGGATTTTCGGCGGCTGGTTCGGTTCCTACGAAGCGCCGCCCCGCGACGTCTGGTCGTCGCCCGACGGCAAGGAATGGACGCTCGTCACCAGAGAGGCCCCCTGGATTCATAGCGACCTTTCCATGGCGCTGACCTTCAAGAACCGCATGTGGTTCATGGGCGGCTGGTACAACGGCCGCCTCGAAGGCCACTCCGCCAGCAATCAGGTCTGGTCCTCCACCGACGGCGACGAGTGGGAGCAGGCCACCGACGACGCCGGCTGGTCACCCCGCATCGCGGCGGGGGCCGTCGTCTTCGACGACAAAATGTGGATTCTCGGCGGAACCGAAAACTACTACTTCGGAGACGAATCGAGCCTCACCAATGACGTCTGGTGCTCAGCCGACGGTGAGCACTGGGAACAGGTCACCGAGTCCGCCGACTGGTCGCCCCGCGCCTACCATCAGGCCGTCGTCTTGAATGACCGCATCTACGTGATGGGCGGCGGCAACTACGTGCCCGAGTACCAGGCCTATAACGACGTCTGGTCATCCGCCGACGGCAAGACCTGGCGGCAGGAAACCGATGCCGCTCCCTGGCACGCTCGCCTCTGGTTCTCGGCCACAACCTACCGCGACCGCATGTGGGTTGTCGGAGGCTGGTCCAATGACCCATCCACTAACTGGGGCGACGTCTGGTACTCCGCCGACGGCAAGGAATGGAAACAGCTCGAATCCGAAACAACCTGGAAGGAACGTCACGAACACTCCGTCTTCGTCTTCCAGGACAAACTCTGGGTCGCCGGCGGCCATGCCCAACCCCTCAGCAGCGAAGTCTGGTCGCTCGACATCCCGGCCGACTGGTTCGACGACAAGTAACCCTCAATCCAACGCCGTTCAATCAACCGGCGCCACCGACAAGGAGACCATCGATGTCCCGCACTTTCTCACTCGCCGCACTGCTCGCCGCTCTCCTCATCGCCTCCCCTGCCCAGGCGGCAGAGCGCGAAGAAACCCTGGAGTTCTGGCGGTTCCTCGTCGGAACCTGGACCATCAGCAACGACCAGGGCCTGCAGATTGAACTCAAGGTCCGCGAGTCCGAAGCCAAATCCTGTTTCATCTTCGAAGCCGAGAACGTCACGATCATCCACGGCTGGAACCCCGCGACCAACAACATGAAGATCGTCAGCTTCCATAAGGACGGCAGCCACGGCGTCGGTTACGCCTCCCTCGAGAATGAGACCATCATCGGCCACAGCGACACCGCCACCCCCGACGGCCAATCCCGTTCCGCCGACTGGACCGTCGAGCCAAGAGGCGACGATCAATTCGTCTTCAAAACCGACTTCAAGACCGGCAACGCCGAACTGGTCTTCGACCGCGAGTAGCATCGTAGGCGCACGCAGAGTGCGTGCGCCGCCCGGCGGACGCACACTGACAGCGTGCGAGACCCGCCGGTCGCAGCCGGCGGGCGTTGCCCGTTCGAGCGCTCTCACGGCCCCTCGAAACAATAGAGCGCTTCATCGGTCCGCACGTACAGCCGGCCGCCGTCGATCAGCGGCGTCGCCATGATCCGCTCTTCGAAGTCCCGCGAACTGATCACTTCCCAGTCGCGACCGGCCGAGAGCACCGTCACGATCCCCAGTTCGCTCGCCAGATACACCTTTCCGTCGCCGGCCACGGCCGAGGCGTAGAAGTTCCCCCCGCCGACCGCCCGGCCCTGCTTGATGATCTCTCCCGTGTCCACATCGAGCGTCGTAATCACGCCGCCGTCCCGCACCATGTACATCACGTCTTGATAGACGACCGGACTCGGCACCACCGGCAGGCCTTCCCGGGCGATCCATTCCACGTGCGTTTCGGTCACATCTCCCTCGCCGCCCGGCTTCACCAGCATCGCCACGTTCTGCGCCCGCTCGAAGACCGATGCATGCCGCGCCCACTCCTCCGCGTCGAGCGCGCCGTTCTGATTCAGGTCGATCCGGAAGAACCGCTGCAGCACCGGGCCTTCGTCCAGTTCGTCTTTGCCGATCTCCCCGTCGCCGTTCTTGTCATACTGGCCGACCGCTTCCTCAAACGGCTCCATGGCGATCCGATTGGTCGTATCGCCTCCCGGCGTCCAGGTCGCCAGAAACAGCCCGCGATCGGTGATGACCGGCGTCGTATCGACGATCCGCGAGAGTCCGTTGACCCACCAGATCTCCTTGCCCGTCGACACGTCGTACGCCGTCAGCTTCAGTGCCCCGGCCACCACAATCTGCGGCTCGCCGTCCACCTCCCACACGACCGGCGTCGAATAGCTCCGCGTCGCCTCCTCGCGCGGCGTCGACCACACCGTCTCGCCCGTCTCCTGATCGAGTGCAATGATGAAGCTGTCGACGTCGTGGTCCTCATTGAGGATCACCTTGCCGTCGACAAGGATCGGCGAACTCGACGCGCCGAATTCGTCCTGGAACGGCCCCATCTCGCGCGACCAGACCAGTTCCCCCTCCAGGTCGTAGCACATCAGCCCGTAGCTGCCGAAGAATACGAACACATGCTCCCCGTTGAACGCCGGGCTGCTCGCCGCCGGACTCCCCGTGCGATGCGTCTCTTCGATCGACTCCGACGGAACCGGCCTGGTCCAGCGGACTTCCCCCGTCTTCCGGTCGAGCGCCACGGTGGCGAGCGCCTCCGCCTCTTCGTCATAGGTCGTCAGCACCAGCAGGTCGCCGCACACGCAAGGCGTCGAATGCCCCGGCAACAGTTCCGTTCTCCACACCAGCGACGACTCGCTGTCGAGATTGGGCAGCGGCTTCTCGTCCTGTACCCCCTGGTCATGCCGGAAGTACGCGACATCCCCGGCGTCGATCGCAACGCCCCACGCTCCGAAGAGACCGATGCATGTGACAGCCGCCGGCAGGCGGGTTACGATCAACGATCGCAGTACGTGAAACATCAGTGTCTCTCCGAAAATCAGTGAACGGGACGGTTCGCGCGCCCCATGGTCCAACCTCAGGACGCGGAGTGCAACTGTTCGGTGCGACAGAACGACACACAGCCCAACTAGCCGTGCCCGTCAGGAAGCGGTCGTCGAATGCTGAGACGTCCTAGTGAGGCTTAACAGCAAAGCGAGACAACCACAATGAGCAACCAACGCCCCAACCTCACCCGCCGCAACTTCCTCTCCGCCACCGCCACCGGAGCCGCCGGGCTCCTGGCGATGAACAACGCCGGCCCCGCCGCAGCAGACGATCCGGGCGATGACGCAAAGGAAACGGCCGACAACCCCGCCGACCGCAAACTCATCGACTGCCACCTGCACATCAACCATTACGACCGCACCATCGAGGACACAATCGTGCACATGGACGCCACCGGCACCGGCAAGGCGTTCATCCTGCCGCTCGAAACGGGCGAAGGGGGCGTCACGCTGCGAACAGAAACGGTCCTCCACGCCTACCACCGGTACCCCGACCGCATCATCCCTTTCTGCCAGACCGACATCCGCCAGCCCGACGTCATCGAACGCATCCGCGCTTTCCACCTGCTCGGCTGCCGGGGAATCGGCGAACAGAAGGAACACCTCCCCCTCAAAGATCGCCGCGTCGAAGCCGTCATCGCGCTGTGCGACGAACTCAACTGGCCGATCACCATCCACTTCCAGGACGGCCCGAACGGCTACAACCAGGGAATCGCCGACGACCTCGAAACCTACCTCCAGCGCTACAAGACAGTCCGCATCATCGGGCACGCGCAGTCGTGGTGGTCCCATATCAGCGCCGACGTCCCTCCCGCCGAGGAAACCCTCTACCCCACCGGCCCCGTCAAACCGGGCGGCCTCCTCGACCGGCTGCTCGGCGAGTACCCCAACCTCTACGGCGACATGTCCGCCGGCAGCGGCTTCAACGCCCTCTCCCGCGACGAAGACTTCACCGCCGGCTTCATTGAACGCAACTCCCGCCAACTCCTCTTCGGCAGCGACTGCCCCTGCTACGACGGCAGGGGGGAGAACTTCAAAGGCCAATGCTACAGCACGCAGCTTCAGGATTTCCTCAAACGCATCGTCTCCGACGAAGAGACGCTCGCAGACCTCTTCTACAACAACCACCTCCGCGCGCTGGAGGGCACCGCATAACAGGCTGTAGCCGGCCTCAATGAGGCCGGATGTGCGCGGTCACTCTTCGATGGACCCATTCAGCGGATACACCTGGTGACAATAGGCGCTCACAGACAACCTGACGTTGAAGACGGGTTCGACGACTTTCCCGAATTCCGCATTGATTGGTTCGCCGTTTCGATCTGCGCGGCATCCGTAGCTTGCTTCTGGACGTTCACGTGTGCGATGCATTTGTCTCTCAAGGACATGTTCGGCGAGCCTCCTCCCCCGGAGACGAATTTCTACTTCGTCACGTCGGTCTTCGCAGGTCTGTTCACAACAGCGGCCGGCGGTTACTACATCGAGCGATATTCTCGAGACGGTCGCGGCTCCGGAGTGGGCGTGGCGTTCGTCGGACTCGCGATACTGATTCCGCTTCTCATTCTGACTCTCGTCGCCGTCGCTGTGATTCATGCTCTCTTGCAATGACAGTATTCGTTCATCGCGTCTCGGAACCGAAAAGTGCGGCAAGGCATTGAGAACAGGACCGGCTGTGCCGTCCGGCGGGTTCTCACGTTTTCGTCGGAAGACGCGGTCGGCGCCGCCGCCCGCTCTAACGAACTCGAAGCAGAGCGCTCCCCTGTGGATCGCGGCTCAACAGGACGTGTGACACCGGAGGCTTTTGACGGTGCGGCGTTCGCTGCTGTACAGTGCGGGACGGTTGGAGGAATGCGTTTTTTGCACGATTCGTCAGGAGCAGTGGATTGTGACAGTTGCGGAATCGAAGGTCGCGGAGCGGGAGGCGGCGCCAGGGGATTCGTCGCGGGAGTCGAACTCCGGATCGGCGGGGTGGCTGCGGTGGTTGTTCGGCCTGGTGGTGGCGCTCGGGCTGGGCGGGGTCTGCGCGCAGGGGTTTGTGCAACCATTGCCGCTGTACCTGGCGGCGGGCGCGGGGGCCGTCCTGCTGGTGATTGGCATGTGGGTGCGGTGGCGGGCCGGGTGGGGCGCGAAGCTGGCGGCTGCGGCGGGGGTGTTGCTGCTGCTGGCTGCCGCCGGAGCGGCGTACGTGTCGCAGAAGTATCGCGTCGCGGAGACGATGCAGCCGCAGTTGGTTGAGTTCACGAGCAAAGAGTATCCGGAGAATCCTTCGACGCGCAGCGTTCAGCACGGGCGGTACGACGGCCGGGAGTTGACGCTGGTGCACAAGGACGCCGCGCACTTTGATTTCGTGCTGGAGCCGCTGAATGACGACATAGCCCGCGTGGTGGTGCGTGACGTGGATGTCAGCCTGATGACGCCGAGCCTGCCGGAGTGGGCCAAGGAAGACGCCGGCTTGACACGAATCGCGCTGACCGACCGGCAGTGGAATCGGCAGCAGGTCCGCTTCGATCCGAACTCGCCGCAGGTGGAGATTACGGGGGGCGACGGCTTCGAGCGGGAGAATCTCTACAGCGTGGAACTGGCGAAGAACTGTCTGAACGCGGGCTTGTGGGAAGTGCTGCTGTTCGTGAAAGAGAACGGCGGGAAGTCGTTGTACTATCAGGGCTGGTTCACGTTTCCCATGGGGCACTACAAGGAGATCTTCGAGCGGAACACCGGATTGCCGTATGTCGAGCACTGGCACTACCTGGAGCATTGGGTGGACCCGACGGGCACGATTGTGCCGTTGGACAAGTTGCGGCGGGTGGTCGACGAACGGGACGCTCCGGTGACGTTCGATCCGTCTGAGAAGCTGATCGCGCGGGGGGAGCAGATCACCAAGCGGCGGACGAACCTCACACAAAACATCCGTGAGTGGGGCGATTTTTACGACGGACGTGCGGTCGCGTTTGCCTCGTTCGTTCCGCCCGGGAGGTACAGCGTGGACGTGCCGCGGGACACGGAATACGGACTGATGGACCGTTTCGAGCAGGTCGTGTTGCGGGCGATTGAGTCGCCGGGGTCGGATGTTCCTCTGGCGGAGCTGGAGTTCGTATTTTCGAGCCGGACGCAACCGGGCGTGTGCCGGTTTATCGTGAGTGGATTCGATATGGACGCTGTGCCGGCGTTGCCGATCGACGATTATCCGAAGGGGCTCTACCTGCCGATGGGAATCGGGACGCCGCCGTTTTACCAGGCGTACGAGGAGTTGCAGGACAATCCGCCGGATGAGAGTCCGTATGTCAGCGTCCTGCTGGACGGGGAAGACGGATGGATCGACCATCACGCGGTCGGCGTCGACGGGCCGGTGATGCACCGGGACGCAGACGACCCTTCGCTGCTGCACGTTTATCTGCTTTCGTACGAGCGGCACAGCCTGGTGGGGCACTTTGTGGTTGAGCTGGGTGAAACGGACGCGGCCGAGGGGGGAAGGGAATCGGGACAGGTCGGCGGCGCGACACGGCTCTAATCTCCGGCGTCCCAGGTTGCGCCGTGGATTGTGCCGTGGTGATTCTGGCCGGAGTGATCGACGGCCTGGTCGGTCACGGGGGTGTTGAAGAGGTAGAGGGCCTGGGTGTCGTTGTGGGGGGTGAGGACTTCGGGGGGCGAGAAGTTGTCGGTGTTGTAGAGAGTGCCGCGGGTGATGCGGAGGGAGTGGAGGATGCCGCTGAAGAAGCGGTCTTCGCCGTCATGGCCGGAGGGGAGCTTCTCGACCGGGACACCGCCGATGTAAAGGCCGGTGGTTCCGTCGCCGTAGTTGAAGGCCAGCGGTTCCCTGGTTTGCTGCCGGCGACCGTTGAGAAAGAGATCGATGTCTTGCCCGTCCCACGTGCCGGCGATGTGGATTCGCTCTCCCGGCACAAGAGTTGAGAGAGCGAATATGATGCGGTTGTTTCCGCTGGTGACGGAACCGATTCCCCATTGCTCGCTGTTTCGCCAGAGGGTGATCCAGCGGGGGCCGAGCCAGGAGACGAGGTTGGCCGGCTCGTGACGATCGCCTGCCGGCGTGACCCAGGCTTCGATGGTGACCGGTTGGGAGGCGTTGTAGGTCCAGTCGGGGACTTCGATGTAGTCGTCGACGCCGTCGAAGACGAGGCCGGCGGCGGGTTGATGTTCGGTTGCGGGGGGACTCGCGGCCATTGAGGGGATGTTCGCGGCATCCTCGGGTGGGGGAGGATTGACGGGGCGTGGGGGAGCAGGATCGATGGAATCGAACGTGGCCGGGGGGCGGTTCGCGATTGCGCCGAGGACGAGCAGGATGAGGACGCTGCCGGCGATGCCGAGGCTCAGTTTCTTGTGCCGGGCGACGAGATTGCGGACCTCGGAGACGATGCTGCCTCCCTGCCGTTTGTCCCGGAAGCGGCTGAGGCCGGAGGTCATGGTCTGGTCGAGGACGCCGGAGGGTGCGGTGTCGGGGAAAACCGCTTCAGCGTCGTCAGCGAGGGCCTCGGCCGACGGTGCGGCGATGGTGGGAGTGTCTGCGGATTGCACATGGTTGAAGAGTTTCTGCAGTGCGTTGTCGTCGCTGTGTGAATCGGAATCGGATTTCGTGCGGTCCGGAGTGACGGCGACGGTGTGGGCGCTGGAAGAGGCGGTGCATGCTTGCAGGGCGTCGATGACCTCGGCGGCGGTCTGGTAGCGGTCGTCCGGGTCTTTGGCGACCATCTTGCGGAAGACGGATTCGACTGCGGTGAGAAGCTGAGGCGGCGGTTCGTGGCTTCCGAGGCGGGCGACGATCTTGCTCAGGGACGGCGTCTCCTCTTCGCGGTGGGCGATGATGCGTTTGACGACGGTGTCGCCGCCGAAGAGGGGGGTTCCGGTGAGCAGATACCAGAGTGTGCAGCCGAGGGAGTAGATGTCGCTGCGGGCGTCGGCGTGCTTGGTGTCGAGGGCCTGCTCGGGGGACATGTAGTCGATGGTCCCCATGACCGCGCCGGTGCCGGTGAGTGCGGCGGAGTGGGCGACGTCGCCGTCGTCGAATCTTGCCAGGCCGAGGTCGAGCAGTTTGACTGTTCCGTGGCGGTCGACCAGGAGGTTTGAGGGTTTGATGTCTCGGTGGATGACGCCCTGCTGGTGCGCGTACTGGAGCCCGCGGGCCGCCTGAATGAGATAGCCGACCGCCTGCCGGCAGGTGCAGACGCCGTCGCGTTTGACGAGCGTGGAGAGATCGACGCCGTCGACGAACTCCATGACGTAGTAATGCACGCCCCTGTTTTCGTCGGCGTCGTAGGCGGTGACGATGTTGGGGTGGCTGAGCCGGGCGACGGCCTCGACTTCGCGATGGAAGCGTTGGACGGCGGTTTGATCCTGGACGGCGTCGGGCGGGAGGACTTTGAGGGCGACGGTGCGCTTCATCCTGCGGTGCTCGGCGCGGTAGACCTGTCCCATTCCGCCTGCGCCGATTTTGTCCTGCAGGATGTAGTTCCCCAGCACGAGGTTGTCGCCTTTTCCTGCGTAGACCTTTTTCACCTGATAGCTGGTGAGTTGCTCTTTGCGGACGAGCGCTCGGGCGAGTTCTTCGGCGGTTTCGGGCGGGGCGTCGAGAGCGGTCTCGAACGCGGTGAGGTCGGCGCCGGACATCAGTCCGCTTTGCTTGACGCGCTGCCGGAATTGTTCGAGCGACACGCCCATGCGATCGGACTGAGACGGTGCGAGAAACGCGAGGCAGATTGGATAATGAAATCTATACTTCGCAGTGCTGGGGAGAACAAGGAGGATTGGGGCAAGAGCACGGGGGCTGTGGCTGGATCGCTTTGCAGTTCGGCATGTGGCCCCGAGAAAGACCGGCTCTTGATTCGCGGATGCATCACCGAAAAATTGTGGAGGGCTGAGAGTCAAGAGCCCAGAGACTTAACCAACGATGCGTCAACGATTTGGGCCCCGGGACTCTCGGCTCTCGACCCGCCACTTCTCCGGAGATAACGAACTTCAGCCAACCTGCCCCCTCAGCACAAGCACAGTTCTGCAAAACGCTCCAACAGATGCACTCAGCGAAACGCCGACCGGTTGGAAGATCGGCGGTGGAAACGAAGTCAAACGTCGGCTGCTCAGCTCGCGCGGACGATGAAACCGCCGGGGAGGCGGCGGATGAGGCGTTTCATTTCGAGCATGGTGAGCGTGGCGAGGACGCGGGAGGTTTCGATTTCGACGGCTTGCAATAGCTGGTCGACATGCTGCGGGTCGGCGGTGACCAGATTGAGAACACTGCGTTCCTGGTCGGTGAGCGAGAGTTCGCGCGGGGTGTGGATGACCTGGTCATCCGGTGTTGTGACGGGCTGCATCAAGGGACCGAGGGCTTCGAGGACGTCGTCGGGCCCGCGGATGAGCGTTGCGCCGTCGCGGATGAGGTCGTGGCAGCCCTGGCTGGCGAGGCTGTCGATGCGGCCGGGCAGGGCGAAGACTTCCCGGCCCTGCTCCATTGCGTGACGCGCTGTATGCAGTGCGCCGCTTTTGCGATTGGCTTCGATGATGATCACGCCCAGCGAAAGGCCGGAGATGATGCGGTTTCGCTGGGGGAAGATGCCGCGCGAGGGTCCGCGGTCGAGCGGAGATTCCGAGACAAGGGCGCCCTGCGCGGCGATTTCGTCAGCAAGCGTCTTGTGTTCGGGGGGATAGATGTTGGCCAGGCCGGTGGCGCTGACGGCGATGGTGCGGCCGTCAGCCAGCAGCGCGCCGCGATGGGCGGCTTCGTCGATTCCGCGAGCCAGTCCGCTGACGACCGTCAATCCGGCCCTGGCCAGAGCGCTGGCGAGGCGTTCGGACTGTTGCCGGCCGTAGAGCGTGCACTGCCGCGACCCGACGATGCCGATCGCGAGACCGTCTGCTTCGGTGAGGGTTCCCCGGCAGTAGAGAAGGGGCGGTGCGTCGCAGATCTCCGCGAGCAGGCCGGGATAATCGGCGGCGTCGCGGGTGAGGAGCCGGACGCCTGATTCCCGGCAGCGGGCGAGTTCGGTCTGAGCGGAGTCGTCGCTACGGGCCTTGGTGATTGCGGCGGAGAGTTTCGGGCCGACACCAGAGACGGCGAGCAGTTCCTCCCCCGAGGCGTGCAGGATTCCGGAGGCGCTTCCGAAGCGACCGAGCAGAAGCGACATGGTCCGCGGGCCGAGTCCGGAGACCATGTTCAGCCGCAGCAGATCGAGCAGTTCGTCGTCGCTCACGATGGTTCGGCCCGTTGTTCGGCTCCTCGAGTGTGACTATTCATCGCGCCGGTGGATGGTGGGCCGCGATTGCCGGTCGAGCCAGGCGCAGGCAGCGGCGGGGAGGGCTTCGTGTCCCCCGTCGAAGATGGTGACGCGGGCCGGGCCGGCGGTGCGGCGGAGATAGATCTCTCGGTCATAGTCGTCGTCGACGGCGACGTCGGAGGGACGGGGGTTGGTCAATCGCTCATCCGCGACGAGTTGCTCGATTTCGGATTCGGTGACGGTGGGGTGGGAACCGGCGGCGGCGATGACGTTAAACGCGTCGATCGTGTGCCGAATCGGAACCGAACCGGTCTTTCCGTCGGTGACGCCGGCGTTGAGATCGATGTGCAGGTCGCCCACGTCGTGCAGCCAGAAAATGGGGGACCGTTCCCGGTACTCGCGGTCGACCTCCGGCGACGCGCCGGGTGGGCCGCCGCAGCAGAGGGCGATCATTTGCGCGTACCGCTGGGGTTCTCCGTCCTGCAGGTGGAATTGATACCAGGCCGCGAGATCGCTGATGCCGACCCAGGCGGAGACGGCGGAAAAGCGGTCCGGGTGGCGGGCCGCCATCAGCATGGTCATGTGTCCGCCGCCGGACGCGCCGGCGAGGTAGATTCGTTCCTCGTCGACACTGTATTTCGAGAGACACCAGTCGAGAGCGTCGAGGACGTCGTGCCGGGCGAGTTTTGAGCCGCAGGCCTCGGGATGATCGTTGCGTCCCCGAAAATTCGGCTGGATGTAGACCCAACCCCGGTCCGCCGCTTCGGCGAGCCAGCGGGAACGGTCCTGCAGGTAGTCGCCGCTCCAGGAATGGAGAGAAATCAGGAGGGGCGTGGGAGTCGCATCGGCTGTGTCGGGGGCCCAGATGCGCGAGGGCTGCAATGAGCCGTCCTGGGAGCTTTCGATCTCGATCTCTCTGAGTTCGGGCAGGACGTCGGCAGCCCGAACGATCGCGCGCGGCGCGACGGTCGCGGCGAGGAGTAGCAGCACGCGTGCGATACGGACGGATGGCCGGCAAGGAGCGGGCTGTACGGTCATTGTTTCTTCGCCGCGTCGGACTTTTCGATCATGCCCCACATGTGGCCGCCGACTTTTCCGTGCCCCCAGGTGCCGGCGTAGCGGTCTCCGTCGAAGAGGACTCGTGCGGAGAACTCGGACCCGACGAGCGGCAACTCGAGATCGTTGACCGAGAGGACCGGTGTGTCGCCGGCCCAGTGCATTTGCACGGGAACCGGAACGACGGCGTCGATGTCGCCAAAGACAATGCGGGCGTGAATGAGCCAGTTTTCGCCTTCGACCTTGGTGGCCCCTTTGATCTCGTAACGTTCCGATTTGGGGGCCGCGTCGTCCTTTCCGTCGACACTGAATGTCCCCACGAGGACGCAACCAGCCATGTCGTCGGCGAAGGCCTGTTCCTGTTCGTTGAGTTCGGCGGTGTTTTCGGTCTTCTTTTCTGCATCGGCCGCTTGTTGCGCGACGGCCGGTGGGGAGTCGGCGAAGCCGACGATCAGTAGCGTACTGGCGGTTGCGATCGAGCGGAACATCAGGGTCTCTCCGGATCGGGTTGATTTCTGTGTCAGGGCGGAGCATTGCGCCGCGTTGTGATTTTCCGTCACTCAGGCGGCGATGACAATGGTGGGAGAGAGTTGAGGGTGGAGGGCACGTGCGACTCGCTTCATTCAAAGATGCCGTCGGAGGTGACTGTGGTGGTCACTGCGCGAATGTTTGCTTCGGGATTGGTAGATCGCCTACGCTTGTCCCGCTTCCATAGATCGCTCCAGTCGACAGGGTTTCATGTCTGAGACAGCGCAGGTTCAAGGACCGACCGGAGTGCCGCCGGATCCCTTGCGGGCCGGGACGGCGTTTGTCCGGTTGTGCGAAGTGATTGCGCGGCTGCGTTCGCCGGAGGGTTGCCCCTGGGACCGGGCGCAGACGATGGCGACGATCAAGCCTTACACGCTGGAGGAGACGTACGAGTTGCTGGAAGCGATCGATGCGGACGACGATGCGGCGATCCAGGAGGAACTGGGGGATGTGCTGCTGCAAGTGGTGTTGGATGCGCAGATCGCCGCGGACGAGGGGCGTTTCGACGTGGTCGCTGTGGTCGAACAGATCACGCGGAAGATGATCGACCGGCATCCGCACGTGTTCGGTGACGCCTCGGCGGAGACTGCGGATGACGTGCGGACGCACTGGGAGCGGGCCAAGCAAAAGGAAAAACGCCGGGATTCACTGCTGGACGGCATCCCGGCGGACCTGCCGTCGCTGGCGCGGGCGGCGCGTCTGACGAAGAAAGCGGCGCGGGCGGGATATGACTTTCCTCACCGGGCGATGCTGTTCGACAAGCTGCGTGAAGAGGTGGACGAACTCCGGGCGGAACTCGCTCCGGATGGAATGCTTCCCGAGATGGCCGCGAGCGTGGAGGGTCCGGTTGTCCCCGATGAGCGGGTGAAGGAAGCCGACCGTCAGTCGCGGATTGAGGGAGAGTTGGGGGACGTCCTGTTCGTGGTGGCGAACATCGCCCGCCGCTGGGGCGTGAATCCTGAAGAAGCGCTGCGTCGCGCGAACCGGAAGTTCAGCCGTCGCTTTCAGGCGATTGAAGCGGGATTGGCGGAAGAAGGCCGAACGCTGGAGGAGGCGACTCTCGCGGAGATGGAGACGCACTATCAGCGGGCGAAGCGCAAGGAAACGGCAGAAAATCAGGCCGGCTCGCGGTCTGCCAACCAAACCCCCGACCATTCAAGCGAATGATCGGGAGCGTTGACTGGCGTTTGCGGTCTGTCGCGTCGCCGCGGAATCCGCTGCGAGCGGCCGGATGTCTCAGACCATGTCTTTCAGTTTCTTGAGCGGGGTCGCCCGGACGGTGCGGCTGGCCGGCTTGGCGGGCATCATCTTCTCTTCGCCGGTGAACGGATTGCGGCGCATCCCGGCCGGTACGGCCGGCTTGATGCGGGTGCGAAGCTTCACCAGGCCGGGAATTGTGAAAACGCCCGGACCTTTCTTCCCCAGTTGGCCGCCGATGAGGTCGGCCAACTCGTCGAAGACGCTCGCCACCTGTTTTTTGGACAGGTCGGTCTTCTCGGCGATTTCGTTGAGCACCTCCGTCTTCGTCATACTCTTGGCGGATTTTTTCGCCATCGTGGCTCCTTTCCTGGGACGAAATGTGTTTTTTGCGGGGAAACGACTGCAATTCGAGGGATAGTAGAGCGGCCCGTCGAGAGGTTGTCAATTCCCTTGACTTCCGCAAAGCCCTGATTTTCAGCGGTTTTTCGAGTCTCAGGGCGTACAGGACGGCCTCTGGACAACGCTCAAGTCGGCTTGCTGCCGGCGAGTGAGGTGCTGCGCAAGGCCGTCACGGAGCGCGGCGCGCAAAAAAAGGCCCGCCTCATCGCTGATGCGATGAGGCGGGCCTTTGGAATCATGTCGCCCGCACTTGTCCGGAGCGTGTTTACTGCGGGTTGAACTGCGTGGCGTCGGCGGTCTGCACCGAGTCCCTGGCGGCGGGCTGCGTGGCGCCGGTCTGCCGCACCGGTGCGGTTGACTCACCGGTGATGAGATTGTCGACGCGGGCGTTTTCCTTCAGTTGCTGGAACACGGTGGCGACCGCCTCCTGGGTCTTCTCATCTTTCAACTGTTCGATGAGTTCGACCCGCACTTCCTCGGTCATATTGGGGACGATGGCCTTGGTGTGACCTTCGCACTTGAGGATGGCCCAGCGCTGCCCCTCCATCTGCATGACGGGCGAGATCTCACCGGGCTGCATTTCGAAGGCCTGCTTCTCAATCTTCTCCTGCGGCGTGCCCGGTTTGGTTCCGTAGCGACGAATCGGCGGGATGGCTCCCCCGAGCGCCCGGCTGGTGGTGTCTGAGGAGTGCTCTTGGGCGAGTTTCTGGAAGCTGTCCGGATCGGCGACAGCCTGTTGCTGAACATCGATGGCCCGTTTGACGTTTCCATCCATCACGATCATGCGGGCTTCGACGCGGGGGCCGTAGTCGCGAATAAAGGCTTTCTGCAACTCTTCTTCAGTGATCTGGACGTCTGCGCCAGCGAGTTTCTTGAGCGCCAACATCGGCCAGATGACGTCGAGCTGGTATTGTTCGGGGTTGATGCCGCGCTCGGCCTGGAGCATCTTGTACCAGGTTTCGCTGTCGAGCTTGAAGCCGGCGGCGATGTTGTGCACTTCCTGCTTGATTTCCGCTTTGGTGATGGTGACGCCGCGGCGTTCACATTCCTGCTGGATAATCAGTCGATTGATGAGATTTTCGATCACATCGCCCTTGTAGCGCTCGTAGCATTCGTTTTCGACGAGTTCGCGGGAGATGATCTGGCCGTTGACGCGGGCGTCAACCTGGCTGCTTGCCGACGACTGGGACGGGGCGGTGTTCTCGACGCGGGCTGCGCCGGCCGCTTCTGCGGTGCGTCTGGTTTGCGCGTCTGCGGTCTCGGCGCGGTACACCTGGAACGCGACGCCGGCGATCAGCACGGCTGCGACCGTGCCCGCCAGAATCGGGAAGAGTTTGCTCTTGCGCGGCGCGGCAGCGCCAATCGGGTTCGAGTGCGTCCGTTCACTCATGACTGCGGGCTCCGTTCATGGGACTTTGGGAGGTGACCGCCGCTGGGATCTGATTGCGGTCGGGAGGGGACCCGGCGGATGGCGGCGGCTCGCTTCGGCTGCGACGCCCCTTCGGTCTCCGCCTTATCAATACGGGGGCGGGACTCTACGAGCGGGAGGAAATCAGGTCAACACCGATTTGGCTCAGGACGGCGGTGCGGCGGTGAGGATCGACGCCGCGCAGGAGATCGACGGGCTCACGCCCGGGTGAGGAGGGCGCGCGAATGGTCGCGCAGCGTGGGAAATGCGATTGTCATGAAGCGGAATGCCGCATGCTGATCTTGACCGGTTGGATGGATTGACGCATGATCCCGCGCGACGAGACAAGGATGTCTTTCCCACCGCTTGCCAAGAGAGGATGGAGCCTCATGAAACGCTGGCTCACGCATCTGCTGATCTGCTCTTATCTCGGCGCGCTCTCTTTCGGACTGTTCAGTCACGCCGTCGGGCTGAACACCAACTGCCACCCGGCGATGTACTATATCGTGTGGGACATGTACTGCGGCTGGTCGGCGTTCGAGAGCCGGTTGCACGTGATCGGCGAAGGGGAGAGCGGGGACTATTACGAATTGCTGCCCGGACCGTGGGGAGACGTTTACCCGCACGGGAGCGTCGGCCGGCGTCAATACGACATGCCTGCGAATCACGTGGTGAAGATGGCGGCGGCGACGCTGCGTCACACCCGGCATGAACCGATTCGACAGATCATCGTCGTCGAGGAAGCGTGGCCGAAGAAATACAACTTTCGGGACGAAGTGTACCTGGAACGATACGGGGAGCCGAAAGAGCGGCAGTCGTATTACTTCGTGCGGGTCATGGCGACGCCTGAGGGAGATTACACCCGGCGCCAGCCGCAATGGGGCGCCATGCTCTCACAACAGGCCGTGGCGAACAACCCGCGTCTGATGCGGGAAGCGACGGTCGATCGGACGTTCTTCGCCATCGATCCGGACGACCGGAACCGCTCGTCGATCGTTCCCACCTCGTACTCGTCTCCGAATGTTCCGCAAGCGACGATCGGCCGTTGAGACAGTCCGCGATCGTCTCAATCCACCGGCCGCCGAAGCCCGAAAACAGTTCCTCAATACGTTCCGATGTCGACCCCACCAGAACCGGCATCGGTTCTGACTTCAGCCAACCCGGGAGGTCAGGGATGACCCAATCCACCACACCCCTTCGTCGCACGGGCCTGTCCGGCCGTATCCACGATTTCTTCTATGCGGAAGAGCCGGTGTATGGCCTGGCCTTGGTCCGTATGGCGTTGCCGGCTGCGCTGCTGCTGGCGGTTCTTCGCCGCTGGCCGCATGTGCGTGAGCTGTACTCAATCGACGGCGCTCCCGCTCCGTTGTGGAATTCGTTTGGGCTCGAAGCGGGTTTGCCGATTCCGTCGGCGCCGGTGGCCGTGGCGCTGTACGCGGCGATGGTCTTCTTTCTGATCTCGAGTTCGATCGGCTGGATGACGCGTCTGTCGCTGATTGCATCGCTGATTCTCTATCCGTACTTCACCATGCTCGACGCCGTGGGGACGATTACAAAGTACACGGTGATCGGCACGCATGCGCTCCTGCTGCTCAGTCTCTCCCAATGCGGCTCGGTGTGGTCGGTTGACGCCTGGATCCGATCGGCGCGGTCGCCTGATGGCGCCGAATCGGGACCGCCGCGTTTCGCGGCCTGGCCGAGGCGGCTTGTTCAACTTCTGATCGGGGTCATCTACATCGGTGCGGCAGTCACGAAGATCCACACGCCGGCGTTCTTCAGCGGGGACCAGACGATTTTCTGGATGCTCGAGGAGACGAATTTCTACAATCCGCTGGGTGACCATCTGGCTGCGTACCCGGCATGGGGTCCGATTGCGGCTTATCTCACGCTGACGTGGGAGATTCTGTTCCTGTTTATCGCCTGGCGGGGATACGGCCGGCCGATCATGCTGGCGGCCGGCGTCGGTTTCCACTTTATGAGTTGGGCGGTCCTGGGGCTGTTTGTCTTCCCGATGGTGGTGTTGTCAATGTACTGGTCGTTCGTGAACGAGCGGGACGTCGATCGCGTGCGTTTGTGGCTGGCCCGCGCGGGCGGGTCGTCGGTCTGGTCGGCGCGCTGGAAACGGCTGCAGGCGATGCCGGCCCGGACCCGGTGGATCGGTCCGGCCCAATCGGCGGCTGCGTTCGCGCTGCTCGCCGCGTGCACGTCGGTCGCGGCCGTGGAGATTGAGTATCGCAGCGATCCGTTCGGGGAGCGACGTCCAGAAGGTCCGTACGCCTTAAAGCGGATCGAGCCGGAGCGGGTCGCCGAACTGCTGCGCAACGACACCAAGGTCAAGTCCGAGGACAAGTTGTTTGATTTCGGCGTTGGCACGTATCTGGTCGGCGGAATCCTGGCGGACCGCGCCAGCGAGTTCAACTACGGCGATACCTCGATCGTGCAATGCTCCCTGGTCCCGCCGCATGAAGACATGTGGGTGGAGTTCAATCTTCACGACGACCAGGGTCGTCTGATCGAACGGGAAGGGCAGATTGTCGCCCGCGGATATATCCGGCCGAGTGTCACGTATCGCTATGACGAAAGCCTGCCGGCCGGCCGGTACTCCTGGGTGCTGCGCTACGACGGCAAGGAGATCGCTCGTCGAGACATCACTCTGGGCGGCGTGCAGACGGTCTCGGCGGAAGTCTCGCCGCACCGCTGAAATCGGGGCAACACTCCGGTTGCACCGAATTGGCGCTCCCTGCCGGTCAGTGAGCGCCGGTAAACTGCGCAAAATCGTTCCCGGACGCGTGCTCGCCGAGAAACTCGGCCGCGTCCGGGTTTTGCGTATTTTTCTTACGCGGAAGCGCGAACGAGTCGGCCGATTCTGACTCGCGGGCCGATTCCGCGCGGGCGTCGGGTCCGCCGGACGGGTATAATGTTGTCGGGCGGATCATCGCGAGTTCGTGGGGAGGGGACCGCATGGCTGTGCCGACGGACGCGGCGTGAAGCGGCGCGGCCGTCCGCGGGCGTGACTGCATCTATTGTCGAGTTCCCGGAGTGGTCGCACGTCGGATCTGAACGCTGCTTGACGACCGGGAACAGAACCACAACGACGGAAGCCGGACAGCATGAGATTCTCGACCCAAACCCTCAGACTGGTTGCACTTGTGGCATTCGGTTCAATTGCAGCGAGCGGTCCTGCACTTTACGCCCAGGTGAGCAGCCCGTTGCCGCGCGAACGGATGCTCTCTCGATACGGGCTGACACGGGCGTGGTGGAACCAGGCGACGTTGAATCCCGGGCTGGATGAAGTCGCTCATTTCACCGGCGACGAAGAAAACGTGTACATCCAGAGCCGTTCCGGGATTGTGACGGCCTTCGACGCAGAGTCGGGTCACCGGCTGTGGTCGTCGCTTGTCGGATCGGAGAGTCAGCAGGCTCTGCCGGCGAGCAGCAATGCGGAGATCCTGCTGGTGGCGGTCGGCATGAATGTGCACGCCTTGAACAAGTTCACCGGTGAAGTCTTGTGGGAACTGTCGTTGCCGCATCACCCCTCGACGGCGCCGGCGATGGACGACGACCGCGTCTACCTGGGGATGGTGGACGGGAGCAGCTTTGCCTATGACCTGCGGAAGATCCGCGACCTGTGGGAGGAGAATCGACTTCCGAAGTGGAGCAATCTGGCGTTCGTGTGGCGATATCAGGCTCCGCAACGGATTTCGTCGCCCCCGATTCCGGACGGACGTTCGGTCACGTTCGCCAGCGCGAACGGATCGGTCTACAGCGTGGGGGCGTCGGAGCGGAGGCTGTATTACCAGTTCGAGACCGCGAACCGGACCCGGATTGTGACGCCGCTCGGGCGCGGGGAAGACTCGATCTTCGTGACGTCGGAAGACTCGCGGATGTTCTGTCTGAACAAGGAGAACGGCGTTCGCCGGTGGGCGTTCACGGCGGGGGTTCCCATTCGCCGGCAACCGCGCGTCGTGGAAGGAAACGTGTACGTCACCCCGCAAAACGACGGCATGTATTGCCTGAATACGTCAAGCGGTCTGACGAAATGGCACCAGCCGCGGGCGAGCGAGTTTCTGGCGTCGACGACCGACTATCTGATCGCTTCGGATGCTCTGGACAACGTGCTGCTGATGGCGCACGAGGACGGGGCGATTCTGGGAGTGCTGCCGTTGCGGGGATACAAGGTCCGTCTGCACAACGATCGGACGGATCGGTGTTATCTGGCGACGCCTGACGGGGTGGTGGTGTGTCTCCGCGAGAAGGGGCAGGAATTCCCGTTGTATCACATGTTCCCGGACCGCCGGCCGCTGTTGCCGGAGTTCGCTCCGGAGGAGGCGGAGGCGCCGGAACCGGAGTCCGATCCGGCGGAGGCCAATTGAGAAGCGGCGCGGGGCTGCGTATAATCGGCGTTGGCGGTCCACGAGGGTGAGGCGTTTGACAGCGGCCGACCCGTCAATCTCGGCGACGCCAGTGGGGTTGCACTCGATCGGCTTGTCGCGAAGCCGCACCTGCAACGGAAAACCCCCGCCCATCGTGATTGGAGACGTGAGATGTTCGGAGTATCGACCTGGCAGTTGATTTTTCTGCTGATTGTGGTCCTGCTGCTCTTCGGGAACCGGTTGCCGAGCGTGATGCGGAACATGGGGAAGTCGGTGACCGAGTTCAAGAAGGGGGTGCGGGACGCGGAATCGGACGAAAGCGAGACCGCCGACGAGGCCAAGCACGTAGAGTAGCGGTCGCCGCGCCGCGAGCGATTCGCCGGTGAGGCGTGTCGGACACCGGCCGCAGACCAGTCTGCGCGGCGGCGCTGCCGTCGAAATTGAGAGGCCCAATGCAAACAGCCCGGCTGGTCACCAGCCGGGCTGTTTGCGATCTGTCTCGACAGTGCGTCAGGTTGCTTTCTTCCCGGAAGTCGCCGTTGAGTCAGGTTTCAGCAACCAACGGGAGCGGGTTCCCGGCGTCGAGCGGCAGCTCGTAGGAGCCGAGGCCCTGCCTCGTTAGAAGTCGTAGTTGGGGTTCTCGGGATCGAAATCGATGTCCTTGAGTCCCACGTTGGTCTTCAGATTGGAGTAGTAGTAGTCCTCGACCAGGACGGGATCGCCGCCGGCGCGGGTGGGGAAGTCCCAGTTCTGCATGCGGACGGGGAGGTTCGTCTCGTTGTCGATGAACAGACGCGAGGACTGGTAGCGGGTCTTGTCGGTCTTTTTGGCGTAGGTGATCTGGAGGACCTTGCAGCTCAGGTCGCCGATCTTGGCCGACGGATAGTATTTCACGTCGACGCCGTCCATCTGGGTTTCACGAATCCAGCGGTCGATGTTGAGCGTGAGGAGATTCTTGAGCCCGATGCGATTGATCGGGTAGCGGTTGTGCTCCATGGCGAGGCTGCTGTCGGGCTCGATTTCGAGGGATCCGACGAGCGAGGCGATGCCGGTCTCATGGACGAGCATGTTGTCGTTGTGCTTTCCGGGCTGGAAGAGGATTTCGCGGCCGGCGTGCGGCTCGATGAACTTGAGATAAACGCTCATCGGCTGCTCGCGGAACTTGATCTGCATCTGCGTGGTTTCGAACTTCCCGCCGATCATTTCGCGCTTGACGACGACGGCCTGGTAGTCCTTGACCTGTTCCATCGCCTCGAGGCTCTTGGCGGCGAGCTTGATGGCGGGCATGAGGGCGTGCGACTGGTCCGCCTCGGCGATGCGGGCGGCGATTTTTGTTTCCGCGAAGAGCGAGTTGTTGCCCGTGACGCCGCCGGCGAAGGCGACAGCCATGAGGGTGGAGGCCCGCAGAAACTGCCGGCGGTTTGTGTTTCGGGTCGACATGTCGAACATAGAATTCATCCTTATCCTGTGTGGGGATCGGCGGGTTGGCGGCCGTTGACGGAAGGTCCTGTCCTATCCAGTTCCTTTGTCGGCAAGAGAGAGCGGGCCGCTTTGTGTTAGGCGTGGGTGATCCCTCAACCGGCAGAGGAAATCGACTCTTCGCAGGCGACTCGACGTGCTCAATCGGGAAAGTCTGCCTCAGTGCCCTGTCAGGGCTGTTCCTGGGGGTCGGCTGGACTGCGGATCCGCACGAAACCCTGCCGGATTCGTGCTCCCGTGAAGAACCCCTCAACCCCAATAATCTGAACTGACGGACCACTCCGACAGCGCGTGTCGTGTTGGGCTGCGGCGCAGTAAAAAAACGGAAGTCGCTGTGGCTGGGCGACTTCCGTAAGGCGCCGCCCGGATTCGAACCGGGGAATGACGGATTTGCAATCCGTTGCCTTAGGCCACTTGGCTACGGCGCCGCACACTGCCAACATCGGTCGGAAAGCGGCTCGAACATCACTGAAACATCGACAATATCGAACCAGAGCGCCTGAACCACTTTCCAGGATGATTCGGTCGAAGCCTCGCAACTGTCAAGCTTTGTGCATTTCCGCGCGACAGGCATGCTACGCGCGACCTGACGAACGGTCAAGGTGGCTTAATCAGCGGAAGACTGGCCGTCCTCCTCGCCGCTCGGAGTCGGCTCGCGGTCGAAATCGCCGGCATCGTACTTTGACCAGAATTCGTCCGGTCTCAGCACCGTCTCCGGGTCTTCAAACTGGACGTCGAGCGCCTCGAGCGTTGTCATCCTGCGGACGATGTCGAGTCCATGCTCGATATTCGCCGGCGTAAAGATCAACCGTCGCAAACTGAGCCCCTCCAGCGGTCGCAGGTCGGTGACGTGGGAACCGGCGATGTTGAGCCGTTCCAGGGACTGCTTTCCTGCGAGGGGCCCGAGGTCCGATACGGGAGCGTCCTGGACGTCGAGGCTGGTGATTTCGACACCGGCGAGTGGAGCCAGGTTCGAGACCCTGGTTCCGCGCAGCCAGAGGATGCCGATCGAGGGCATGGTGGAGCAGGTTTCGATGTCGTCGACGGGAGTGTCGGTCAGGCTGAGTTCCGAAAACCGCATCCCGGCGAGGGGCGAAAGATCGGTCACGCGCGTGCCCTTGAGCCAGAGTTTGTCGAGTGGCATTCCGAAGAGGGGGGTGATGTCGCTCACATCGGTTTCTTCCAGATAGAGCCCGGTGAGCGGCGTCCCGGCCAGCGGCGTAAGATCGCTGACGTTCGTCTTTGAGACGTCCAGCAGCTTGAGCGGGAGGCCGGCCAGGGGAGAGAGGTCAGCGACTTCTGTCTCCATGAGGACCAGTTGCTGGAGCTGCGCCTCAGAGAGCGGGGAGATGTCTGCCACTTTTGTCTGGCGGGCGTCGAGTTGTTCGAGCGGCAGACCGGCCAGCGGCGAGAGATCGTTCACATTCGTTTCCGCGATCGACAACCGCTTCAGCGACGAGTTCGCGAGAGGCGAGAGATCAGTGACCTCAGTCGCCGTGAGCACCAGGGTATCGAGCGGCATCCCGGCGAGCGGAGTGAGGTCGGAGATAGCGAGTTCCGGAGCATAGAGAATCTGCAAAGGCAGGCCCTTGAGCGGTGCGAGGTCGGTGACTCCCGTGCCGGACAGATCCACCTCCCGGATCTGACCTCCCACTTTCTGGAATGCCCCCCCGTCATTCGCTCCGAGCCGCTTGCGGAGTTCCGCCACGGTCATCGGCTGCGGTTCGTTGGAGGCGGGCGCCGACGGAACGGGCCGCGCGGCCGGGGAATCGCGATCCTGGTCGCCCCTGTTGCAGCCGAGCAGCGCCAGGCTGACCAGGACCAGGGAGTAAAGCCGGTGTGCGGTCGTCATTCGCGGCAGCATTCGATTCGACTCGCAGAGGGTGTGAACGGGGGTGGTTTTTGTGACGGTGCAGCCGGTAGCATAGATACGTGGGAGGCGAGCCGCATCCGCCGGCGGGCGCAGCCGCTGAAGAAGCACACGATCGACCAACAGGGGGGAACCAGGTGCGAAGGCAGCGCAAGCGATTCGTGCAATCGGTCTTGGGACTGATCTGCCTGTGCGCGAATTCGACGGTTTTCGCGGAGGAACCGGACGCGGCGGCGATCGACTTCTTCGAATCGAAGATTCGGCCGGTGCTGGTGGAACATTGTTACGAATGTCACTCCGGCGATTCGAAACAGTTGCGCGGAGGGCTGCGCGTCGACACGCGGAATCTCATTCGCGAAGGAGGAGACTCGGGGCCGGCGGTCGTTCCGGACGATCCGGGCGGCAGTCTGCTGCTGGAGGCGATGAAGTACGAAAGTTTCGAGATGCCTCCCGATGGGAAGCTTTCTGCGGAAGTGATCGCCGACTTTGAGAAGTGGATCAGCATGGGGGCGCCCGATCCGCGAGACGGGGAGGCAGCAGCGCCCGCGGAGAAGGGCGTCGATATTGAGGCAGGCAGAGAGTTCTGGTCGTTTCGGCCGTTTGAAGAGCAAATACCGCCGACATCGCGATTCGAGTCCTGGTGTCTGAGCGAAATCGACCGGTTCATCGCGGCGGGCTGGGAATCGGAGGGACTGACACCGTCGCCGGACGCCGAGCGGAGGACACTGATCCGCCGGGCTTCCTTTCACCTGACGGGGCTGCCGCCGTCACCGGAGGAGATTGACCGGTTCGTCAATGACCCTGCGCCCGATGCATACGAGCAACTGATTGACCGGTTGCTCCACTCCCCTCATTTCGGAGAGCGATGGGGCCGGCATTGGCTGGATATCGCGCGATACGCCGACACGACCGGCGGCGGGCGGTCGCTCATGTACGGCCAGGCGTGGCGCTATCGCGACTACGTCATCGAATCGTTCAACAGGGACAAGCCTTACGATCGGTTCATCATGGAGCAACTCGCCGGAGACCTGCTGCCGTACAACGACTACCGGCGGGGGCAGGAACAACTGGTGGCGACGGGGTTTCTTGTGCTCGGCCCGTCCAATTACGAAAACCAGGACAAGGAACAACTGCGGATGGACGTGGTGGACGAGCAGATCGACACGATGGGCCGCGCATTTCTGGGGATGACGATCGGCTGCGCCCGCTGCCACGATCACAAGTTCGACCCGATCCCGACGTCCGATTACTACGCGCTCGCAGGCATTTTTCGCAGCACACACACGCTGATTCACGACAACGTCTCCACCTGGGTGAAGCAGCCGCTGCCGGTCGACCCCGAGACGCGCGCGATTCTCGATGCGCACACCGCAGAGGTCGCAGCGCTCACTGCGGAAATTGCGCAGCGACGATCGGAACTGCAGAGCCGGCGGGCGCAGCTTCCGATCGTCACGCTCGATGACACCGAGGCCGACTTCACTGGGAACTGGAGTTCAAGCGGTGGAGTGAAAGAGTTTGTGGGAGAGGGATACCGGTATGCGTCCGGAGGAAGCGCAGTCGCGAGTTACGCGTTCAACCTCAAGTATCCGGGACAATACGAAGTTCGTGTTTCATACAGTCCGCATGGGAATCGCAGCACGAATGCGCGCATCGTTGTCGAGCATCTCGACGGTCAGTCCGAACACCGCGTCAATCAACAGGAACCGCCGCCCATCGAGCAGCTTTACCTTGCGCTGGGGCGTTACGAATTCTCCAGCACGGCACGCGTGTCGATTTTGACCGAGGAAACCGAGGGAACAGTCATTGCCGACGCCGTGCAACTTGTGCCTCTGTTTCGAGTCGACTCGGAATCGACTGGCGCTCGGATCGTCGCCGACCCGGAGGATCTGTCTGGCGTGGTGGTGGACGACACTGCGGCGGAACTGGTGGGCGAATGGAAGGACTCGACCTACCTGAAGTCGTATGTCGGCGCAGGCTACATCCACGACGAACGGATGGGGCAAGGCGCCAAGCAGGTGGTGTTCCGGACAGATCTGCCCGCTTCCGGGGAGTACGACGTGCGGCTCTCCTACAACCATGCCGACTCGCGCGCCAGCCGCGTGCCGGTGAAGATTGCCTATCCGGGCGGTGAAGAGACGGTGTTCGTCAACCAGAGAGAAGAACCGAATGTCGACGGACTGTTCAGCTCCGTCGGCCGGTTTCAATTCAATAACGATCAGACGGCCGTCGTGACGGTTTCGAATGAAGGTGTGGACGACGGCTATGTCATTGTCGACGCCGTGCAGTTTGTCCCGACGACGAAGGCAGCCGTTGCTGACGGAGATACTCGCGTTGGCGAATCCTCCGCGAAGTCGGAGACCGCCGATGCGATGGCCCTGCTTGAGCGGATTACGGCCCTTGAGACCGAATTATCCTCAATGGATGAGCAGTTGAAGGCGCTCAAAGAGAATGCGCCGCCGCAACCGCCGATGGTGCTCTCCGTCCAGGAGGAGGCGGACACCGGCGACTACTTCGTCTGCATCCGGGGCAACGTGAAGAACCTGGGAGAGCCCGCGCCGCGGGGTGTCCTGACGGTGGCGACGCAGGGCGATTCGCCGGAGATCCCCGACGGCGTCAGCGGACGGCTGGAGTTGGCCCGCTGGATCGCCAGTCCCGAGAACCCGCTGACAGCGCGGGTGATGGTGAATCGCATCTGGCATCACCTGTTCGGCGCGGGCATTGTACGCACGGTCGACAACTTCGGCCTGCCGGGCGAACGACCGTCGCATCCCGAACTGCTCGATCACCTGGCGGCGCGGTTTGTCGAGCAGGGCTGGTCGGTCAAGGCGATGATTCGCGAGATCATGCTGTCCCGGACCTACCGTCTCTCGGGCGCGTTCAATGAGACCCAGCGTGCGGCCGATCCGGAGAACCGGTTGCTGTCGCATCAGAACCGTCGTCGACTCGACGCAGAAGAGATCTACGATTCGCTCCTGTCGCTGAGCGGGCGTCTCGATTTGACCGCCGGCGGTGATAGCGTACGGCCCGGGACGACGAGCGAGTACGGTTACGAATTCGACGTCGGCCGTCGCGGCGTCTATCAGCCTGTCCTGAGGAATCAACTCCACGAACTGTTCGAGGCGTTCGACTTTCCCGACCCGAATCTCTCGCAAGGCCGCAGGGCGACGAGCACGCTTTCGACGCAGGCGCTGTTCTTCATGAACAGCCCGCTGGTCGTCTCGCAGTCCGAAGCCGCCGCACACCGTGTTCTCCATGATGCGGAGACCGACGAGGAACGGATCGACTTGCTCTATCGCCGAGCGCTGGGCCGACCGCCGACGGGAGACGAGGTCGAGATCGCGCTCGATTTCCTGAGTGAAACCGACTCAGGGGATCTGCAACAGGCCTGGGTTTCCCTCTGCCAGGCGGTGATCGGGACGATCGAGTTTCGGTATACTGAGTAGTCTTGAGTCCGGCGGCCGACACAGCCGGCCGCTTCACTGAATGAGAGTGGTGCGATGCAGCCCATTGAGATCCGCGAACACCTTCGCAATGCCTCCAAGCAGCCGATCCGGATTCACCTGGGGGATGGTACGGCCTACGAAGTCCGACATCCGGACATGGCGTGGGTCAGTCAGACGGTGCTCGTGATCGGCGTCTTGCCCTCGGAAGAGGGGATTCCGTATCGGGCAATCCATGTCGACCCATTCCACGTGACTCGTATTGAGCCGATCGATCAACTCCAGGAGTCGGAATCCGGATCGAAAGGGAACGGACGCTGACGAACGAATGAAAGGAGGCGGAAAATGATCGCCCGACTTTCCGATGAGAACCAGCATTTTGTCGACCGCCAACTCGCCGCCGGCCGGTATGCGTCCGCTGAAGAAGCCCTTAACGCCGGGGTGGACATGCTGCGCCGCCAGGAACTCCTCGACATCATCGACGAAGGCCGCCGGCAACTGGATGAGGGCGAGTACACGGAATATGACGAGGAAGGACTCCACCGGCGATTACAGGAGTTGCATGAACGAATCGATGCAGTCGGTGAAGAGCGAGAACAACAGGGCGTGTCGTGAGAGATTATCAACTCTCGCGCCAAGCCGACCGTGCGCTGGATGACATCGCCGACCACATCGCCAGAGACAACCCAGCGGCGGCCAAACGAGTGACGACGGCTATTGTAGAGACGTTCAAGACGATTGCGGCAAACCCCGGAATCGGACAATCCTGCGATCACCTGCGAGAAGGCCTCCGCGTCTTCCCGGCGAAAGAACCGGCCCAGAACTACATCGTCTTCTACTATGAAGCGACGGACTGCATTGAAATCATCGCCGTCCTCCACGGTGCCCGCGATTGGCAGGGGATGCTCGGTCGCGGCGAACTTGGCAACTGAAATTGCGGCTTATCATGGAGTGTCCTGACCAATGATCGCCCGACTCTCCGACGAAAACCAGCAATTCGTCGACCGGCAAATCGCCGCCGGCCGGTACGCCTCCGCCGACGAAGCCGTCAACGCCGGCGTGGACATCCTGCGCCGCCGTCAGGAACTCCTCGACATCATTGACGAAGGCCGCCGACAACTGGATGAGGGCGAGTACACGGAATATACGGAGGATGAACTGCGAGCTTATTTCGACGAACTCAAAGAGCGGGTCCGCCGGCAATCGTCTGATCAACAGGTGAGCACGTGACTCGCCCGTTTCGCCTGACGAAGCAAGCGCGACGGCATAACAACGAAATCGGGGAATACATTGCCCGACAGGATCCCTCGGCTGCTGACCGCGTGCTGGAGGCATTGTTTGAAACATTCAAGGCAATTGCGGCGAACCCGCGCATCGGAAAGTCGTGCGACCACTTGCGAGAGGGTCTGCGAGTATTCCCAGCAAGAAGACCGGCCCAGAACTACATCGTCTTCTACTATGAAGGGGCGGACTGCATTGAAATCACCGCCGTCCTCCACGGCGCCCGCGATTGGCAGACGATGCTCGGTCGCGGCGAATTTGGCAACTGAAATTGCGGCTCATCACGGAGTGTCCTGACCAATGATCGCCCCTTCAATTCTCAACCGCCGCCGTCTCCTCAGGTCCACCGCCTGCGGATTCGGTTCGCTCGCGCTGGCCGGGCTGTGCGATGACGACGCGCGCGCGGCGAACCCGCTCGCGGCCCGGCAGCCGATGTTCACCCCGCGCGCGAAGCGGGTGATCTTCGTCTTCATGCAGGGGGGACCGAGTCACGTCGACACGTTCGACTACAAGCCCGCGCTCGAACAGCACCACGGAGAGAAGCTCCACTTCAAAGACGCACGAAAGATGGCCAAGACCGGCATGACCGGCGAAGAGACCGTGATGCAGTCGCTCTGGAAGTTCCGCCAATACGGCGAAACGGGGCACTGGGTCTCCGATCTTTTCCCGCACATCGCCCGGCACGTGGATGATTTATGCTTTGTGCACAGCATGCACACCAACGGCGTCGCCCACGGACCGGCGACATTGTTTCTCCATACCGGGTCGACGAGCCTGATCCGTCCCTCGATGGGCGCGTGGGTTTCCTACGGTCTGGGGGCCGAGAACCAGAACCTGCCCGGATTCGTGACGATCTGTCCCTCGTCGGCGAACGGGGGACCGCGCAACTACGCGAACGCCTTCCTCCCGGCCGTCTACCAGGGGACGGCCGTCGGCCGCGCCGGGCAACCGGCTGCGGAGATCGGAATCCGCCACGTCCGCAGCGACGCCCGAACGGCTGTCGAGCAACGGAGACAACTCGACTTGCTGCAGGCGCTCAACAGCGAGCAGATCGCCCAGCGATCCGGCAGCGACGAACTGGAAGCGGTCATCAACTCGTATGAACTGGCCTGGCGGATTCAGACCAATGCTCCGGGACTGTTCGACCTCTCCGGCGAAACGGCCGCCACGATGAGTCAGTACGGGATTGGCGAGAAGGAAACCGACGACTTCGGGCGGCAGTGTCTGCTGGCCCGGCGGATGGCGGAGCGCGGTGTTCGATTCATCCAGATCAATTACGCGGACAACGGTTCCAATCCGCGCTGGGACCAGCATTCCAAAATCGAGCAGCACGCGATCCACGCCAAAGCGACCGACAAACCGGTCGCCGGCCTCATTGCCGATCTGAAAGCGCGGGGATTGCTCGAAGACACACTGGTCTGGTGGGGCGGCGAGTTCGGCCGCAATCCCTTTTCGCAGGGAGCCGACGGCCGCGATCACAATCCCAAAGGATTCACGCATTTCCTCGCCGGCGGCGGCGTGAAGTCCGCCTTCTCGCACGGTCGGACCGACGAATTCGGCCACGAGGCGGTCGTCGACAAGGTCCACATGCACGACCTGCACGCCACGATCCTGCACCTGCTGGGCCTCGATCACGAGCGGCTGACCTACCGCTACGCCGGCCGCGATTTCCGACTGACTGACGTCGAAGGCCGGATCGTCGAGAACATTCTCGCGTGACAGCATGAGCCGGCCCGCGGTTTGCCGAGTTTTCCGAACAATTCGGCTGAGGTGTGTGTCCGTCCCGTTGCGAGCGCATTGACACACCCGGTCACTCGCACAAGAATCCGCGACGCGGAGGCTGTTCGCGTTCGGGGCGATTAGCTCAGTTGGCTAGAGCGCCACGTTTACACCGTGGATGTCGGGGGTTCGAGTCCCTCATCGCCCACCTTGGCCGCAGTGAGCATGCGAGAACTCGCGTTTCGCTGCGGTCTGTTCGGCCATGTGACGAGATGCGTGCTCCCTGCAACTCCTGCTTGCAGGTGCGAATACAGCGCTCTTGGCACCGCGCCTCTTTCGAAGTGCTCTTCAGTGACCTGCAGATAACGCTGCTCCGCGACCGATCTGCAGTCCCCCAATCTGGCACAGACGACGCGCGATCCAGTGAGTTTGCGGTTCGGGCCCTGTCCGGAGAGGGCGCGGACGAACGATTTCAGTTGCCGGCTGTCTTGAATTGAAACGAGAACAGATCGGCTTCTTTCAAAACGAATCGAATCCGCACAGGACGACCCTCCAGCTTGCTCAGATCAGGATTGCCCTGCCATGTCGCTTCCCGTTCAATCGCGTCCCCGAAAATCGGCGCTGCGTCATTGATGCCGAAACCATCGATCTCGTTGTAGTCGACGTCTTGCAGCACGACCTTGATAAACCCAACGGCCGAAGTCGCCAGATTCAGGACGAGTTGATTTCCGGAGAAAACAACCGGTCGCGTCCGCAACTCGCCACCGTCGCCGTCAGCATTGATCGAAGCGAAGCCGTCGATTCTCAGGCTGTATCGCCTGAGCCTGGCGTTGGTCCAACCGCCTTCGGTGCCGTACAGCGACAGCTCATCCGGCTGCCCTTCGATCGTGGGAGCCGTGCGGACCAGCCCGCAAGCTGTGTACAGATGCCCATAATTCCAGGTGCCGGATCGTTCGGGGCCTGGTCGGAGAAACGCATCGTTCCAGCGGTGAAAGGTTTGGCCGTCGCGACTGCTCATCAGCACCAGATCGGTGAGTGCCGTGCCGTATCGCGGATTCACGGATGCGCGCAGTTCGCGATGCTCGAGTTCCGGCAACTCCTTCATCGACCCCGTCCAGCCACGATCGACGTACCGTGTCGGTAGACCGATGAGCAGATGCGGCGCCCGCGGGTAAGGCTGAACCTGATTGGTATAGAGATGCGCGCGAGGGGCGTCGCCGTAATTCAGCCAGTCGCCGCCCTCCCAGGTTACGAAATCCTTGGAGACCGCCGTGCGAATATCCCGGTAGCCTTTCCGAAAGTCCCGATAGTAGGCTCGGTACTCGCCGCGCTGCGCGTCCCAGAAGGCCAGATTCTGGGAATCGAACGCACCCTCCGTGATGACCGGTTCGTCCACCATCAGCCGCCAGCGGATTCCATCTGCGGAAACATATGCGGCCAGCCCCTTCTTGCCGGCCGCCGATGCCAGCGCCTTGTATTGCTGATCAGGCGGCACGTCGGGTCGCGTGTCCTTGAACGGCGCAAAATTGTGGGTCGAAGGGGACGTGGTCAGGATGATGTTGTTCTCCCGGGAGCCTTCCCAGTCGAACAGCCCCAGATGCGGCTTCTCCCAGTGGATGCCGTCTCGGCTTTCCGCATAGCAGGTCACCTGCGGATGCCCTTGGCGCAGTTTGCCATCCTCCAGATCGAACTGCGCTCCTCGGTAATAAAGTCGGTAGAGATCGCCGTCCTGCAGAATCGTATGATAATTGCTGCCGTTTCCTTCCCACGCTGCATCGTGAGTCATCACGATTTCGCGCGCCTGCGGATGATGGAGCTTGTGTGTAGTGCTGCCCATCACCTTGTCGAACAGAAAGTCGTCCACAAAGAGTTCGCGGCGAGATCCGATGTCAATCGCCTGCGGCTGACCGTCGTCTGCGATCAGGGCCACAGTATTCAACAGCACGAACGTCATGCAGGCGGCAGGGCGGCATGTCTTCATGAGATTCCATCGTCTCGTCAGCATGGCGGCAACCAGTAGTCCGTCAATCGTAAATTCTCCGGTCGAGCGGTTCGCTCGGAAGCACTAATCCCGCAGGGTTTCGTGCGGATCGGCGCTCCAGCCAACCCGAGAATATAGCCCTGACAGGGCACTTGCAGCATGCGCATGTTGACATGAGGATGACCGCCCCATCATCCGATCGCAAGTGTACGCCGCCCGGGTGTTCACCGGATGCCGAATTCGCTCCTTCTTGGACAAGACTCTGGTGCAAACAGTTGCAGCCGTTGGGAGACAGTGTCCGTAACTCGGTTGACGAGCGACTTCGCCCGCTCAGAACTCGCCCACCACTTCTCCGCCGCTGATCGTGCCGACGGCGCGGTAGACGAAGAGATTCATGTTTTCCGAGATGAAGCGGACGTGTCCGTCGGCGAGGACAAACTGAGCGCCTCCTTCGTGCTGGCTGCTGTAGTCGTCGAAGTGGGCCACCGGATCATTCGGTGTGTGATCGAGCGATCCGAGGACGCGCTGAAACGCCTCTTCTCCCTCCGCGACGCGGCCCACCCAGGTGGTGAACCAGCCGAGTTGGTCGTTGGTAGCGCGTTCCCCCACGAGAAACGTGTTGCTCGTTCCGTCGGTGATGTCCCGGATGCGCACGAGGCTGTTGTGATAAAACGCGCCGTCTCCCAGGCATTGTCCGGTCGAGGCGACCGGCGCCGTTCCGGGTGCGTTCTCACAGCCGTCGAGTTCCACCGTCCCGAAGCAGGCGGCGTAGTTGGCGGTGGGGAGTTCGCAGATGACCGTTCCGGGGCTGCCTTCTTCCTCGATTTCAAAGCGATCCGGCTTCGGGTCGGAGGGACACTGGAACACCGTCAGCGTGTTGAGCCGGAACGGGTCGTTCACGGGATTCTCGATTGCGAAGTCGGAATTGAGCCGGTTGTAGAGCGACGACTGGTCGAGATAGGGGAGAATCATCGCGCCCCAGCCGACTCCGTTGACGCCGTCATGCGCCGTCGGAATGCCGGTGTCGACGCCGATCCAACCGGATGGGAAACAGAGATGGGCGTCGTGGTAGTTGTGCAGCGCGAGTCCGAGCTGTTTGAGGTTATTCTTGCACTGCGTGCGGCGTGCCGCCTCGCGGGCCTGCTGCACCGCCGGAAGCAACAGGGCGATGAGAATGGCGATAATGGCGATGACGACGAGCAACTCGATGAGAGTAAACCCTCGGGGGGAAGGACGATGAGCTTTCATAAAACGGATCTCCTGAATGGAATGACACGGCGGACGAGGGCCGAATGAATCGGAACAATGACGCTGAAAAACTCTGGAATGCACGAAAGCCCCCGTTGCGACGGCGCCGGCCAGGACTGGTCGGACCTGTGTTGTCGCCGGTCGCCGCGCGCAACGGTGGTCGCGATGGATGAGGCGTTCACGGATCAATAGATCCGAGAGTGAACCGGCCGGATGGGCGATTCGTCGCGATGCCGCGCCGCAACGGACGTCGAGCCGTGACGAATACTCGATCCCGCCTCAGCGGCACGGGGAGGTGATCCGAGGCGATAACAGTCCGGCGCATTTTCATCGCGCCAGACCTGCTCTTGAGCCGGCTACCCCAATCACTGCCCGGTCCGGTTCGTCAGAGCCAGGCAGGCGGTGCGCGAGAGTGGAAGGGCCGCAGCGGGGCGCAGTCGGGACGGGCCGGCTGCTCCGGCGGAGCGACGGCGACAATCTCTCTCTGCGCCGGCAGAATGAGGGGAGCGGCGACTCCCTGGGCCTGATTCTGGTAGAGACAAATCAGGCAGTTGTCGTGGTCGTGAGGCGTCTGGGGCTGCTGATCCCGCCCCTCGCCGTTGGCGATCGGGGTGTGATCGCCCTGATTGTGAGAGTGCCCATGGTGATGGGCGTGGCAGTGAGCATGCGCGGTGTGGGGAGCATGCGCGGTTGAACAGCAAGAATGGTCAACAAGCGCGTGCTGCAGCAGATGGAGACCGTAACCGCCCAGCGATGCGATCAGGTAGGCGGCGAGGCCGCAGAAAATCGGAAGCTGTCGAACCAGGGTGCGCATTGCGACTCTGTCTGTGCCCGCCGACGGCGGCAATCAGTTGAGGTCCGACCAGCCCCATGTTCCATGATTGTCATAACCGTACCGTTCCCTGTCAATCCCCGAACCGGTTCCATTCTGCTCTCAGAGAGCGCTCCGCGAATCAGTGTCGGCGATCTGTCTCGCGGATTCTCGGGCTCGACAGGCTGAGAACCGCTCGACGCGGACACATGGCAGAGCAATTCGCTCTTCACCAGACCACAACACCCGTCAAGAGCACCGTGGTGAGAAGTCGGTCGCTGTGAGACCGATCGTTTGACGGCGACACGGAGAAAAATACGGAAAGAGCCCACCGGCCGGAAACCGGAGGGCTCAACGAAGTTCTCCGCGAAAGGCGATCGCCGATCGCTGATTGAAATGAGCGGCGCGGTCAGGGAGCGGACGGTGTTTCGCAGAAGTCGTATTCGAGCCTGCGGCCGCGAATCAGGCGGACGAAGCGAATGTCTTTGGCGCCGTTGACCGTCGCCTCCACGCGATAGATGTGGGGCACTCCGGGGGTCAGTTCTTCGGACTCGAAGTGCCACAGGCTGGGGTCGTCGAGATCCTGGAATCCCTCGATTTCATCTTCATTGCGGTATTCGTAATCGTTGACGACCCGGACCGTCGACGCTCCGGGGATGTGCAGGTCGAGCATCGCGACGCGCGGGTGGCGGTCGGCGGGAATCGACCATGAGCGGAGTTGATAGGTGCGGCCGAGTGAGCCGGGGGGCGGCGGAGGTTCCAACGTGTCCACCGCCGGTCGGGGGTGGATCGGTTCTGTCTGCAGAGGTTGTGCAGCGTACGGTGAGAAATGAGCCGGCGCCTGATGGTAGTAAGCGTCGACGGCGTGCATCTGGTTGGTGCGACAGGGGCAGGACGCCTGTCGCGAATCGTCCGCAGCGACGCCTCGGGCGGCTGCCAGGGCGGCCGCCATCAGAAGCGCGGGCGAGATGCATCTCCGGCGGAAGGGAGAACGCGTCATGGTTTGCCTCGCTGTTGGAAAGTGATCAGAAAGGAGGTGGACCCGACTCGAACCTATCACACGCCGCGCGAGAGACGGCGGGAATCCTGCTTGAGCCCGTAATTCTCAGTCGGCTTGCGCGCTGCCCGCCCTCACTGATTCGCCGACCGGAAGAGTCGGCAGCCGCCTCCGGCCTCGCAATCCGCCGGGTGGGGGGAACGCTCAGAACCAGCGCCGTTTATCAACGAGGTTGATGGGCGTTTCACCCCGTGCGAACCGGCCGACGTTTTCAACGAGCGTGTTGAGATGCCGCTCCGCGATGCGGGGAGAGGCGGCGGCGACGTGGGGCGTGATGATGACGTTTTCCCGCTGCCAGAGTGGATCGTCCGCCGGTAGCGGTTCGACTTCAAAGACGTCGAGAGCGGCGCCGGCGATCCGGCCTTCGTCGAGCGCGCGGTTCAGATCGGCCAGGTCGACAATTACGCCCCGCCCGATGTTGATGAGATACGCCGTCGGCTTCATTCGGGAAAACTGTTCGTATCGAAACAGCTTTTCCGTTTGAGGCGTGTGCGGCGCGGCGATGACGACGAAATCAGACCGGGCAAGCAGTTCCGGCAGACGATCGACCGGCCAGATTTCGCCGAGGAGGCCCGGGACGGTCCTCGCGACAGGATCGACGCCGCAGAGTTCCATCCCGAACGCCGCGGCCCTGCGGCAGACTTCAGCGCCGATATTGCCGACACCGACGACTCCCATTGAGCAGTCGGCCGGATGCAGGTGCGACTCGTCCATGGAACTGACGGTTCCCGGACCGGTCTCGAATCCGGAACGTGCGCTCTCGCCGCCGACGGGCTCCCAGTTCGACTGCATCTGCCGTCTCAGGTAGATGTGGAGGTTGCGGGCGAAGCAGAGCACGTAACCCATCACATGGTCGGCAATCACGTCCGAGAACAGGCCGCGCATGTTGCTGAGCAGGCAGGGGTGCTCGATCAACTCGGGAAAAAGGTAGTGCTCCAGGCTGGCTGTGGGGGACTGGACCCATGCCAGTTGCCCGGCCTGTTCCAGGAGTTGCGGCGTCATCTTTCCGAAGAAGCCGTCGGCGTCGGCGACGGCCGACAATGCCTCTTCATTTGAGGCGGCGTTGATGATCTCGAGTTCGGGCGCTGCATTTTGCAGTTGAGAAAGCCGGTCGCCGTCGATGGCGGGGTGGATGAGGAGTCGGCGCATGAGACGGCTCTCGATCTGGCGCGGATTTTCTTGTGTTGAGGATCAAACCCAGGGGTGCTGAACGAACACCGAGATTGCTGCGAGACCATTCAATGGAACGCAGCGCGCCGAGTTGTCAAGACGCTGCGGCGAACAAATCCCGTGTGCAAGATTCGTGTCGGCGCTTGCGTTGCTGTTTGGTGCGTCGTCATGCAGAATGCAAGCCGATGCGGTTGAGACCGTATCCTGAACCTGATGCAACAACAACCAAGCAACGAGGTGATCGATGCTTGTTATGACTCGTGGAGTCGATGAGGCGTTCGTTGTGGGGGACACGATTGTGCGGGTGGTGGAGATCAACCGGGATGAAGTGCGACTGGGCGTGTCTTCTCCTTGCTCCAAACCGCGCTATCGCGAGGTGACGCTGCGGCGCGACGCGCAGGAACAGATCGAACTCCCCCTGAAGGAGGCGGCGGCGGCCCATTGACGCCGCCCGACAACTTGAGAGTCACGCCGTGCCTGCCGATGATCCGTACACCGAGGCCGAACTGCGGGCAGCGGGGCTCGAACGGGTCGCGCTGCCCCGGCATATCGCGATCATCATGGACGGCAACGGTCGCTGGGCCCGCGCCCGGGGGCTCCCCCGCATCGAGGGACATCGCCAGGGCGTGAAGAGCGTGCGGGCCGTCGTGGAAGAGTGCGCTCGTCTGAAACTGCAGCAACTGACGCTGTACTGCTTCAGCAGCGAAAACTGGAAGCGGCCGCAACTGGAACTCGAGTTGCTGATGAGTTTGCTGCGGCAATACGTGGTGGGCGAACGCGACGAAATTATGCGGCAGGATCTGCAGTTCTGCACCATCGGGCGGACCGATCGAATCAGCCAGCGCGTGATGGACGAGGTTGAAAAAACGATCGAGATGAGCCGCGACAATCCCGGCATGCGGCTCTGCCTGGCCCTCGACTACGGGGCGCGGATGGAGATCGTCGATGCGGTGCGGGCGATTGCCCGCGGCGTCGCAGACGGAGAGGTCGATCCGGATGAGATCACGGAGGAAACGCTCAACGACCAGCTCTACACCGCCGGAATGATCGATCCCGATCTCGTGATTCGCACCGCCGGCGAGATGCGGATCAGCAACTTTCTCCTGTGGCAGATCAGTTACGCGGAACTGTGGGTGAGCGAAACGCTGTGGCCTGATTTCCGTCGCGATCAACTGTTCACCGCCCTGCGGGATTACGCGGCCCGCGAGCGGCGGTTCGGGGGACTGATCGACCGACCGCCGGTCCCGCCGAATCCGCAATGAAACGGATCCAGGACGTTCGATTCGCCACCTGATCTCGCCATTGACCGCGAACCGTTTCGAGAATCCACGAACGAGGCCCTGAATGCTCGGCTGGCGATTGGCGATCTCGGCGTTGCTGATCCCCGGCTTTATCGCGCTCTGTTGGATCGACCATCGACTCGGGGACGCCGCGCCGGTGCTGTTTCTCCTGGCGCTGCTCCTCGGACTGCGGTGCGCCTGGGAAATGGTGCAACTGCTGCGTCCCCGCTTTCACGAAATCCGGTTCGCGCCCTGCGCGATCGGCGTTGCAGCGCTGGTGCTGAGCGCGTGGACGCCGCATTGGTTCCAGTTCGGCAATCGATTGCAGGGCGCAGCGGGGACGATTGGAACCTCTTTTTCGCTGTGCGTGCTCGGTCTGATGGTGTTTGAGGCGGTCCGGTTCCGGCAGGCGGGCGCTCGGATGGAGACCTTGGCGGCGCACGTCCTGACGGTCGCCTATCCAGGGCTGCTGCTGGCCGTGACGGCCCAACTGCGGTGGGTGGCCGGCGGCGCCCACGGATACGTCGTGCTGGGCTCCCTGGTGATCGCCGCCAAACTGGGAGACACGTCCGCCTATACGTTCGGCCGCCTGTTCGGGAAGCGGAAGATGGCGCCCGCGCTCAGCCCGGGCAAGACCTGGGCCGGGTTCGCCGGAGCGCTGATCGGGGCGGGAATCGGCGGCTGGGCCTGGCTGCAATTTGCATCGCCCTGGCTGGCCGATGCTCCTCCCCCTCCGTGGCACTGGGCTGCGGGATACGGCGTAGTGGTCGGGTTCGTCGGACTCGTCGGCGACCTGTGTGAGTCGCTCATCAAGCGCGACATGGGACAGAAGGACGCCGCGCCGCTGATGCCGGGATTCGGCGGAGTGCTCGACCTGCTCGACAGCATCCTGTTCGCCGGTCCGGTCGCGTATCTGTTATGGCTGTGGCTGCCGCTGGGGGGATGACGCGACCGCAATCGCAGTCGCAGGCACGGTCGCTTTCGCGCTTTACACGCGGGAAAAGATCGAATCGCTGAGTACGCCGGTGCTGTCGGCGAACGACGGTTCTTCGATCTTCATCGAATGCAGGATGCTGAGGAACACGTTGGACATCTGCGTATCGCCGTCGCGCCAATATTGGCCGTGCCGGAGGCCCATGTTGGTTCCGCCTGCGATCAAGGTCGGGATGTTCTTCGGATAGTGGGTGGTGCTGGCGCCGCTGCCGTAGAGGACGATGCTGTTGTCGAGCACGCTCCCTTCGCGGTCCTTGAACTCTTCCAGCCGGCCGAAGAAGTAGGCGAGTTGCTCGCTGAGGAACCGGTCGTATTTCGCGAACTCGAGTTGCCCGTCCTTGTCCTCGGCGTGTGAGAGGTTGTGATGCGTCCGGCTGAGTCCGAGCTTCAGCGGGAAGGTGTCGCTGATTCCCATGCCGTCCTCACGGTTGAGCATGAAGGCGACGCTCCGCGTGATGTCGGCGTCGAAGGCGAGGGCAATCAGGTCGAACATGTTGCGGTAGTAATCGTGCGGATCGTCTTCCGAGGTGACGTCGAGATCGAGATGCGAATAGTCCTGCTCCTTGATGGGGATGTCGGACCACTTCTCCGAAGCAATCAGCCGCGACTCGACCTCGTTGAGCGACGTGAGATACTGGTCGACCCGGTCCCGGTCAGAGCGGCCGAGCCTGCGATTCAGCGAACGGGCGTTCTCGGCGACGGCGTCGACCAGTTTGATCCGGCGGCGCAGATTGCTCCGCCGCGATTCGAGCGAGGCGGCGTCTCCCCGGAACAACCGGTCGAAGACCCGGCGGGGGTTGTTCTCCGCCGGAATCGGCTTGCCCTCGAGGTTGTAGGAGATCGTCCCGGTGCGCGAGAGAAACCCCGTTCCCGCGTCGATCGAGAGGACCAGCGACGGTTGGCGGCAGAACTGCTTTGTATGCAGCGCAACGACCTGGTCGAGCGCAACCGTATTGAACGTCCCCGGTTTCGGATTGTGCAGCGGAGCGCCGGTCAGCCACATGTCTGAGCAGATGTGCGGGTCGGCCTTGGTTCCGTTTTCGTGATACAGTCCGCCGAGGAAGCTCAATTTCTCGCGAAACGGACTGAGCGGTTCGGTCGATTTGCCGAAGACGAACCGGCCGTTCTCTTCCGCGCGGGGGAACCAGCTCCATTCATCGATGCCGTGCTCCGCGCGGGGCAGCGACATGCCGTTCGCGGTGTAGAGGGCGCAGAACCGCCGCGGCGTCTGCGCGGCCACCTCGTCTCCCATTGCATCCAGGACCGGCAGCACAAGCGTCGCTCCGGCAACGCCTTTGAGAACGGACCGGCGATCGAGGCGGGTGGCGTGGAACACGGCGGGCTTTCCAGGTGGGAGGTCGGTCAGAGGACGCAACTCGAGGTTGTGCTCAAGACGCGGCCGGGATTGCGAGGAACAGATATCCGGAGGAATCTGCGAGTATTTGACGGCTATTTTTCGAGAAACAGGCCGCTGTTGACCACGAAGCGGACCATGTCCTGCATGCGGTAACCATCGTCTTTTAATTCTAAACCGTCTTCCTTAAGCGCTTCAATCTCATTGTACGTCAGGCTGCGACCGACGGCGTAGGTCGACAGGTGCTTGAGTACGCTGAACGCCACCTGATCGATCCGCTCATTCGCGAGATAGTGCTTCAACTCTCTTGCGTCGTCCACCTGCGTCTGATCGGGCAGAATCGAACGGGCGTCCACGTCGGGATCGTCCCTGAACAGGCCGCCGGCGTCATACTGTTCGAAGGGGAGTCCCCAGGGATCAATCCCGGCATGGCACTTGGCGCAGCCTTCCTGGTCGCGATGCCGCTCCAGCTTTTCGCGCAGCGTCAGTTCGGCGCCGTCGTCCTCGGGAAGAGCCGGTACGTTGGGCGGCGGATCATCGGGCGGTTCGGCGATGATCTTCCGCGCCACCCAGGCGCCCCGCTTGACCGGGTTCGCTTCCCGGCCGTCTGAGAGTCCCGCCAGGATCGCCGCCTGCGACAGCACACCGCCGAGGTGGTCCGACTCGACCGGAACCCGCACGAAGGTGAAGCCGCTCTCGCAGCGGTCACCAAGGTCGTAGTAACTGGCGACGACTTCGTTCGCGACCACAAAGTCCGACTCGATGAACGTCTTGAGCGGCAGATTCTCCCGGATGAGGTAGCGGAGATAATGCTTCGGCTCCGCGCGAAGTTGCGCTTTCGTGTCGCGCGTCAATCGTGGATACCTCTCCCGATCGATGGAGAGGACGTCGAACTTGTCGAGGCTGAGCCACTGCGAAGTGAATTGGTCGGCGAACCGATCGAAGCGCGGGTCGCCGATCATCCGTGAGACCTGCGCCTCGAGGCGGCCGTGCAGTTTGTCCGCCGCGGCCAGTTGCAGCAGTTCGTCGTCCGGCGGTGAGTTCCACAGGAAGTAGGAGAGCTTCGAAGCCAGCTCGTAGGGGCCGATCAACTCCGGTTCCGGGCTTTCACTGGATTCGATCAAAAACAGGAACTGCGGAGAGGTGAGAACGACCAGCAGCGCGTCTTTCACGCTTGCCGAAAAATCGCCGGTCGCAGCGAACGAATCCTCCCAGACGGCGATGTACGGCGCGAGTTCGGTATTTTCGACCGGACGCCGGAACGCGCGCGTCGCGAACGAGTGAATCATCTCCCGGGCATAGATCGGCGGGTCGGAGGCGTTTTCCGATTCGATGAAGATGTTGCGATGGGTTCTCGGGGGCCAGGTCTCGTAGAACGGCCCCTCGAACTCGATCGAGCGAATCAGCAGACGCGGCATGTCACGGCCGTCGGTGTATTCGCTCCGAACGCCGATTTCGCGGATCCCAGCCAGGTAATTGACATTGTCCTCTTCGACATCCGGGCTGGGGAAGTCGTTGATCGCGCCCTCAAAGACGTACGCTTTCAGTTCCGGCGAATCGACCGTTTGCGGTTCGCCGACCGGCGCCAACGTGCTGCCGCAGTCGCGGCGGAGACCCACGTGGACGCCAAGGTGCGGGGCCCGCCTTTCAAATGTTTCGAATCGCCGGCGCAGGTCGTCCGCTTCTGCAAGCGGAGTCAACACGAGTCGCTCCAGTTCGACGTCGTCGTTCGTGGAGAGAGCCAACTCCCCGGCGGACAGCCGCAGTACGAGGAACGCGGGCTGCGTGAGCGTGCCGGCGAACTCGCGCTCGCCGAGCGTCAACGACAGTTGTTTCGGATCACCCTGCGCTGCGGGATAGACGTCGATCTGATAGACGCCTTCGCGCGGGATTTCGATTGTCTGCGGCTGTGACAGGTCGGTGACGCTCACGCCGCCGTCTTGCGGTTCGCCTTGTGCCGCCGCACCGGCGTCGAGCAACAGCCCGTCGTCATACCGAGCGGCAGTCACGGTGACGCGAAAGTTCCCCTGATCGGGGAGTTCCCGGAGGGAAATCTTAAAGTTTGCTTTCGGGCCGTAGGTGCTTTCGTCGTTGAAGATCTCATTGCTGGGTATCGCGGGTCGCAGCAGCAATCCCTCAGGCACAGTTTCATAAGCGAGACCTTTCGGGTACCCGTCCGTTCCGCGGACGCAGGCGAAAACGGCGTGATAGATGCTGTCGAATTCCCGCCAGCCGCGGACCGTGTCGTTTCCCTGGTAGCCCTCGATGAACCGGTACTCCGTCCGCATCATGCGTGGCTCAAAGTCGAACGGTTTCTGCGGAGTCAATTGCGTGACGAGGAAGTCTTCATTTCCCAACAGCCGGCTGAAGGCGCCGAGAATCAGTTCGTCCGGGCAATGTTTCGGATTGACGGCCCGGCCGAGGTCGACGCGGAAGTTCTGGATCTCCGGCTTCGAGTTCTTGTCGACGATGCAGAGGTCGAGCGCCCTCTCGGCGATTTCGAAATACGCCTCGACCAGCAGCGGAGACAACTGGCCGCTCTCTCCGTTGTTGACGAATCCCTCTTTCGACACGCCGTCGGCAGGAAGGATGCTGGTGACGTCCTCTTCTAGACCAAGCAGATCCTGGAGCGTGTTGCGATACTGAGCGACGGAGAGTCGTCTGACTGAACCGTTCTTCTCTCGGTCCCGGGCCCGCGCGACGCCGAGCGCTTCGTCGATCCAGTCGATGAGCAGGCGGCGCTGTTCCTGCGACGGCTGCGGTTCGTCCTCCGGCGGCATCACTTCGTCGGCGATTTGTTCCCGAACGCCCTCCCACAGCCGGAGATTTCTTTCCGCGAGCGCACCGTCGAGCCGGTCGACGCGAATGCCGGACTTCATTTCGTCGACACTGTGGCATCGCAGACAGTATTCGTTGAGGAGGGGCTGAATCTGCTCCTTGAACTGTTGTTGAATCGCAGCCTCCGCATCCGCGACGGCCCCCGCGGCGTTGGGCTCGCCCGATTCATCGTCCGTCCAGCAGAGAACGGGCGTGGCAACCAGCGCGGCGGCGCAGACGGTCCGGAGTATGAACGGGAATCGAGACATGAGTCTTCTTTCTTATTGAACACCAGCGGGAATCGCGGTCGCGAAACGCATCTTACGTTCATTTCCTCCGAACCGGGGGGAGGGTGCGCTAACCCGGCGAGTGTGCCTGCGCCGAACGGCGGGCGCCGATCCACTGAAACGCCAGCGTGGCCAGGTGGCCGCAGGCGGCGAAACCGGCTAGAGCGCCGAACAGGTACTGGTGGCCGAGCGCTCCCGGAAACGTGTCGGTCAGGTAGCCCATCAGCGGGCCCATGAAGACGTCGGGCGTATATCCGATGAAGGAGACGATGCCGACCGCCGTGCCCGTGAGAGCCACCGAAACCTGGGCCTCGGGGAACAATGCGAAATAGATGCCGCGCAGTCCGTAGACCATGGCGCTCGTGCCCGCCACCACGACGAAGAGCATCCAGGGTACACCGGGATGCGGGACGCCGAATGCGATCGCAAGGTCGCCAATGGCAAGCACCGCGAAACAGATCAACACGCTCCGCGATGCGCCGATCTTGTCGGCCACAACGCCGGCCGTCAGCGCCGTAACGGGACGCAGCCACAAAGACAACGTGCTCAGTCGCGCCGCCTGGACGTCGTCGAAGTCGAACACGTCCCGCGAATACAGGCCGAAGTCGTCAGCCCCCTTGTAGCCGGTGTAGGCGCACACCACGATCACTCCCTGCAGCCAGACCGCCGGATTGCGCAGCACGGTGGGAACGTGCTTCAGGGAGAAGCGCTTGCCGGCGTCGGTGGTCTCCCGCGTCTGGCTGTCCGGGACGCAGAACCAGATCAATACGGCCGCCAGCACACTCATCGACGTGAAAATCCAGATCACCTGTTGCAGGGCGGCGGACTTCTGCGCGAGCGTCGCGCTGTCCACGTCGTCCGGGAGCACCCATTGCAGCACGTACGTGCCCGCCAAAGCGAGCCCCGCAGCGACCACGCCGCGGCCGCCGTCGAGAATCCCGTAGGCGGTCCCCTGGCGAAACTCTCCGCCCCATTCGCGTGTCGCGCGAATCAGCGCGGCCCAGAAGAGCAGAATCGTCGACATGCCCCAGAACGCATAGACCACACACAGGCCGCTGAGTGGAGGAATCGTCGTCAGGTACGCCCCGCCCAGAGACGTGACGACCAATGCCGAAGCCATCAACCTGCGAACCGAAAAACGGTCCGCCAGCGGGCCCCCGGCGAAGTAACTGAACATCGCCACGATGCCGTACAAAGAGAACGCCGTGCCGAGTTCCAGGTTGGTGATGCCGAACACGTCGAGCAGCGTCGGCCGGAAGACGCGCGGTACGACAAAGGGGAGCAGGAAGATCGCCTCGCCCGATATCACGATCGCCGTCATGATGACGGTGCGTCTGAGCGGCGAGTGAGGGGAATGCACTCCGGATGGTCTTTCGTTGGAATCGCTCGGCTGCGCAGTATCGAACTTGCATGATAACGGCTCGCCGGGCCGACGGCACTTGGAATGTGCCGGCGCGGATCCGTCCGGATTGTGCTTCGCGGCCCGCTTCCTGACGGGTGCGGAGAGTGAGCGTCGTCGGCTCCGATTACAATCGGGCGGTTGTGCGCCTCGCAGGGGCCTGGGTATCGTCGAGGCCGAACGTCACATCGGGGCTCATCAGCCGCCGGGCGCTGGCGCACGTGGATCAGGCATTCGCCGCCGAATCGTTGCCGCTTGACGAGTCCGTCAAGAAGGGATTGACTGGCTGATCCCCAACGTCTTCCGCCCGGCCCAGATTCTCCTTGGAGGCGATCATGCCCCCCGCAGACAAGCAGCAACAACTGCTCCAGATGCAGATCAACGGATACTGCATCCTGGAAGACATAATTCCCCAAGATGAGTGCGCGGTGATGCGCGAGCTTGTCAGCGCGGCCGTGGAACGGGAGCGCAGCGGATACCCGGGGGCTCCCAGGAACGTGGGATTCGTGCCGAGCCTCGTAAATCACGACCAGTCGTTCGTGGAGTATCTGGCCGCGCCACGCCTGATGGGTTTGCTGGGAAAGTTGCTGGGTGAACATCTGCGAATCTCCTTTACGTCGGCGATCATCAACGAACCGGCCAATGAGCGCGGCAAATGGCACGCAGACTGGCCGTTCAATCAGAACAACGCGGGCCGCGTCCTCGCGCCCTATCCGGACGCGCTGATGCACATCACAACGCTGTGGATGCTCTCATCGTTCCGCGAGGAAAATGGAGGCACGCTGGTGCTGCCCGGCAGCCACCGTTGTTCGACGAATCCGACGGCCGAGGACGGACCCGATCCGTTTGAACGCTTTCCGGCGGAGACCAATGCTTCCGGCGACCCCGGCAGCGTGCTCGTGATGGACAGCCGGCTGTGGCACGCGACGGCGCCGAATCGCTCCTCGCAGCCGCGGGTTGCGTTGGCCGTCCGCTATGCTCCCTGGTGGCTCAACCTTGAAGTCCTCCGTCCCGAATCGGACGAACGTCGCCGCATGTGCGACGAAAGCGGACGCAGCGACAACATTGTCCCGTCCATCCGTCCAGAGGTGTACGCGTCACTGCCGGAGAACGTTCAACCGTTGTATCGCCACTGGGTCGCGCGCGACTGAGCCGTAGATGTGCGCCTCCGAACGGGTTGCGCCTCGGTAACGCGAACTGCCAGCGTGCGCCCACCCGAATCGCCTTGTGCCCAAACTTTCGTTCGGGCACAGATCAGGGTTGCTTGAGCGGAGCGTTTCCGAACGGAAGTTTGGGAACGAGGATTCGCATACGACGAGAGACAGAACCGAAGCATCCGCCGCCGGGTTTCAATTGATCGTCGTACGCCAGGCGCTCCATTCGGCGGAAGGTCAGCGCGGCCGCATGCTTGATATGCCCGGCCCGACGGACTTCTGACTGAGGCGTGGTAAGACGGCATGCTCTCCTCACTCAGAGACGAGAGACGACGGTTCGCCAACTGGACGCGCGGCCGCGCTCCTTGTCTGCTGAAGGAAAGATCAGTCCCAACAGTCCGGCCAGTAAGAACGTGGCCGTCGTGGCGAGCGGGGTAATCAGGAATGGGCTCAGTCCGCGAATGTGCTGCGCGGCTTCAGCGGCCGTTTCGTATTCCGTCGCGCCAACGGCCCAGCCGATCTCCACACCCCAAGCACAGACGACGGCCGCGGCGAGTCCCGCCCACGCCGCGACGACGGCGGCCCATTGAGAAACGCGGGGGAGGAACATGGCGGACAGCATCAGTCCCGCCAGAGGGCCCAGCGCGCAGTTATACGTCCGGGCCGTAATGTCGATGATGTTGTAACTCTCGGGAATCGCGAGCATCGCCAATGCCAGAGCCGTGCAGACCAGTCCCGTCACAAGAGTGATCCAACGCGCCAGCCGAAGTTGCTGCGCCGGGCCGCGGTCGGGGGACAGACGATTGAAGACGTCGACCGTCAGCACCGTCGAAACGGAGTTGATTCCCGAATCGAGACTCGACATGGCGACGGCGAAGAGCGCAGCGACCACCAGTCCCGAAATCCCGGGAGGCAGTCCATGTGCAATGAAGTGGGGAAACACCTTGTCCGAGACCGAGGGATCCCGCGGATCACTGATTCCTCCGGCGATCACCGTCTGGTACTGCGGATCGAGGTAATAGGTCAGCAGCGCCATGCCGCAGATCACGAGCAGGATCATCACGGCAAAATCTGCGGCGAAGTTGACGATGTTCCCCCGCACGGCTGCTTGCACGGAGGGCGTCGTGAGATAGCGCTGCACAGCCACCTGGTCGGCGATGTAGGTGCAGGAATACCAGAACACGGCGCTGAGCACCGTGAACAGAATCGTGTTGCGGGCGGTCAGATCCCAACTCGCGAGTGGCGGGAATTCGTGACCGGCGCCCGACGCAGAGGTCGTCGCCTCCCACCAGTCCTGCGGTCCCGTTCCGGTCCGCAGGGAGACGAACACCAGAGTGAAAACAACCCCTCCGAACAGGACGATGAATTGCGCCACGTCGGTCCAGATGACCGCCTTGATGCCGCCCAGCATGGTGTACAGGGTCGCCAGAAGACTGACGGCGAGCAAGACCATGAGCGTCCATTGATCGGGCGACATGTCGAGCGGAATCAGATCCGAAAGCGACCCGTAGGTGATCTGTGCTACGGCCCGCGAGGCCGTGAGAATGATGGTCGCCATCCACAGAAAGCGGAGGATAAAGACAAACTTAAACACGGCCGTCCAGCGCGCCGCGAGACCGAAGCGGCGTTCAAGGTATTCATAGATACTGGTCACCCGCAGCCGCATGAAAAAGGGAATCCAACACCAGTTCACAATGAGGAACGCGATCGGCAGCGCGAGAAAGCCGATGGAGAAGGCCAGCCCGTGCTGGATGACCTCACCCGGCGCGGCGAGATAGGTCACAGTCGAGAGCATCGTGGCGACAATGCTCAGTCCTACCGCGAGCCACGGCATCTGCCGGCCGCCCACGAAGTAGTCTTCCACTTCGTGCTGCTCGCGGGAGAAGTACCAGCCGGCCCCCAGCGCGCCCGCGAGATAGATCAGCACGACGGCGTAATCGAAAGCGACCAGACCGGAAGATGCCAGAATGCTGATGGAGGCCGCAGTCATTTCGTTTCGCGAGTCAGACGCATGGAGTCAACGATGAAACGGCGACGATCGGACGCTGCGACCGACGCCGTTGGTACCTGCGAACGAGGCACTAACGTATCATCTGATGCGTCAACTCGCACTGAAGCCGCCGCACTCTGACTCTGCGCGAACCAGCAGTTTCCGATGACTGAATTCACCAATACGACGACGGAAGCAATCACCGTCGACACCGACTGGTCGAAACTATCGACCAGTGAGCGTATCCGGCATCTGGAAATCGAGGGATACGTCGTCCTGCCCGATCTGATTCCCCCGGAGCAGTTGTCCCGCATCCGGGACGAGGTCGATCGGCTTCCGACGAAAGCCACCGATTACAGTGAACACCAGCGAGGCTGCCCCGACGTGCAGTGGACCGATTCGCCGGCCTGCATCGATCTGATCGCCCTGCCGGAGATGGTCGGATTTCTGTCGACGCTGTTCGGCGACGAACTGATCTGCACCAGTTGTCACTTCGCGCTCTCTCAACCGGGACATCCCGGCATCGCGATCCATACCGACGCGCAACCTTACGGATCGAAAATCTTCGGCATGCAGTCCAGCAGCCCGAGGCTGGTGCGTGTGCTGTATTACCTGGACGACCTGACACCCGAGCGCGCCCCGCTGAAAGTCATTCCACATTCGCACCTCTCCCTGCACGCGGACGCCAATCCGTACAACAGGTACTTGCGGCATCCTGAAGAGGTGATGGTGACCTGTCGTGCGGGATCGGCGGCGATCATCAACCAGGCGGTCTTTCACGCCAACTATCCCAACGTGAGCGAAGAAGACCGGCGTCTGCTGGCGATCGCCTATCGTCCCGCCTGGGCCGGCCCGGTGGCGGAAGTTCCGGACTGGCCGCCCGAGCAGGTGGCCCGACTGCCCGATCAGGTACGACAATTCTTCAAGAGCCTCAATACGCGCAAAATCGACTTCGACGTCCCCAACCGCCCGCCCGACATGCGGACGGAAGCACCGGGAATCAATCCCAGCCGCTGGGGACGTTAGAGCAAATTGCTCTACCGTGTGTCCGCGTCGAGCGGTGTTCGGACTGTCGAGGACGAGAATCCGCGAGACAGATCGCCAACACTGTTTTGCAAAGTGCTATAAGCTCATCGACGCTGTCACGGTCCGACGCTGTCGCATTGAATGCCGGGTGAACGCATCGGTAAACTGTGATCGTCGAGTTCCCGTTCCTCTTTCGTTGCGCAAACAGCGGTTTCACCACCGCACAACGACAACTGCCGGAAGGGACTTCATGCTCCAGTTCTCCAGAGAACGCCCGATACCGCATAACGGCATGACGCGGCGCGATCTGATACAGGTCGGTGCGGGGGCGCTTCTCTCCGGGCTTTCGTTGACGCCACACGTCAGCGCTTTCGCGGCCGATGGGGAAGCGGACAATCCTCCCAGCTTCGATGGATTTCCATCGATCGGAGAGCACCGGCAAGCGGAGCGCACGCTGCCGGTGATCACTTCCGATGGTGTGGCCGACGTGCTGCGTCCCTCCTGGACGCGGGCCATGACCGATCTCGGCGGCTGGCCCTCGATGTTCCGCTTTCGAGGGGACATCTACTTCATCTTCTATCACGGCGACGGGCACCGGTATCAGCGGCTGGAAGCGACCAATCGGCTCAAGACCTATCGCAGTTCCGACCAAGGCCGAACCTGGGCCGAGATCGCCAGTTGTCCGCCGAACTCACCGGACAAGTTCCAGGGGACTCCCGAGTTCCTGCCCGTCGGCGACACCCTCTATTGCTACGACTGGAACGGCGAACGTCAGACGCAGGTCCGCACTTCACAAGACGGTGAAAACTGGAGCGAACCCAGGGATTGTTACCAGCCACCGTTCTACTTCTGGGGTGTGATGTACGACCCGGAATCGGCGACATTCTGGTGTCCGCCGCATGCGATTCCGAATAAGGGAACGTCGGACGAACGGCAGATCCATCTGATCAAGTCGTCAAACGGCGTCGATTGGGAACTCGTGTCAGTCGTGGCGCCGTTCAACAACGCCAGCGAATCGACATTGCGATTCGAGGCCGACCGTACGATGACGATCGTGATCCGCCGCAAGTACGCGCGGCATTGCAGCGTCGCCGTCGCCGAACCGCCCTACGAGAACTGGACGATCACCGACCGCCCGGTCATCACGGAAGGGCATCACTTCTTCGAAGTTGGAGGCCAGACATTTCTCGCCTCGCGCGCCCTGTATCGGGGAACCGATGAACGCGTGCTTGCGAACAACAAGGTGTTCGACGGCCGCAAGGCCTATTCAACGATCTACCATTGGACGCCCGACCGCCAGCTCGTTGAATGGGCCGTCATGGACAGCATGGGGGATTGTTCGTACCCGTTTCTGGTCGACACGCCGGAGAACATTCTGTGCGCTTATTACAGCCAGCACGAGAACGGTGTCTGCAAGGCGTACTTGTGTGCTTATGATAAAGAGCGGTTCCTCGCTCGCTCCGAGTAGCCGGCTCGGGTGCGGTTCGGTCAGCAATCACGGCTGCGGCTCGCCAATCGGTGGCCCGGTTCGCACCTCGTCCGCCCAGGTCTGATCTTCCGCCGGCAGCGGCGGCTCGGGAGACGATTCGTAGATGTAGTCGGCGTATCCAGCGGCGTCGTAGACGCGGTGCAGGATTGCCTGCAGATCGAGTTGCGCGTCGGGATCGGAACTCTTGAGTGGGACCGCAACTGTCGGCAGCGGGTCGCGCAGATGGACCGGCCAGAACCCGACGCGCGGCCATTCTTGTGCGCGGGCGACCATGACGCAGTAATCGGAAGGCGGCCGATCCTTGACGGGAGGCCGAACGCCGCCGCGGAGGAGATCGATCTCCACGAAGTTGACGCCGTGGGAGATAAGTTGCCAGCGCTTGCTGAGGTACTGGTCCCGGTCGCCTCCGGGGGTCTTGTTGGACGGGCTGAGCAATTCGAGGACGGTGACCAGCTTCCGGGATTCGCGATCTCGGATTTCGACGTAGCTCAGCCGCTCGACATCGACGTTCGGCAGGAGTTGGCCGTAAGCCGGCGCGTCAAGCGTTCTGCCGGTCGTGGACGTGGCGACGTGAGACGGGGCTTCGGCCACTGTGACGTCGCCGCGTCCCAGCAGCCGTCGATCGTCGCCGGCCAGTTCATGGATGTAGACGTGCTCGTCGATCTTGACGATGTAAGCCGGCCTGGTCTGCGGGACAAGGGCATCGCTGACGGCGGGGCAGAACCGTTCGTGGAAGTCGTGCCACACATCGGGCTGCTCCAGATAAGGGTTCATGCCGGGGAAGGGTGAGGGCATCGGACTCACTCCAGCGGTGCGGCCGCTCAACTGAGGTTCATCGTCATCAGGAACTCTTCGTTGGTTTTGGTGCGCCGCATGCGGTTGGTGAGGAGTTCCATCGCCTCGACGGGATTCATGTCGTTGAGGACGCGGCGGAGGAGCCAGACGCGCTTGAGTTCGTCCTCGTGCATGAGGAGTTCCTCGCGGCGGGTGCCGGAGGCGTTGACGTCGATCGCGGGCCAGACGCGCTTCTCGACCATACGGCGGTCGAGGTGGAGCTCCATGTTGCCGGTGCCCTTGAACTCTTCGAAGATCACCTCGTCCATCTTGGAGCCGGTGTCCACGAGAGCGGTGGCGACGATGGTCAGGGAGCCGCCTTCTTCCACACAGCGGGCGGCGCCGAAGAACCGCTTGGGATGCTGCAGGGCGTTGGCGTCGACGCCGCCGGTGAGGATCTTGCCGGAGTGGGGACACTCGGTGTTCCAGGCGCGGGCCAGACGGGTGATCGAGTCGAGGAAGATCACGACGTCGTGTCCGAACTCGACCATGCGGCGGGCCTTGTTGATGACCATTTCGGCCACCTGGATGTGCCGGCTGGTCGGCTCGTCGAACGTACTGGAGATGACCTCGCAGTGCGGGCCCTTGACCTGCCGCTCCATGTCGGTGACTTCTTCCGGCCGCTCATCGATGAGCAGCATGATGACGTAGCAGTCCGGATAGTTCTGCAGCACGGCCTTGGCGGCGTTCTGCAGCAGGACGGTCTTTCCCGCGCGGGGCGGTGAGACAATCAGGCCGCGCTGGCCGAAGCCGATCGGCGCGATGAGGTCGACCACGCGGGTGCTGAGATCGCCGTCGGTGGTTGCGAGTTGAATCCGCTCTTTCGGATGCAGCGGCGTGAGGTCGTCGAAGGGGACCTTTTCCGTGAGGATATTGGGATCCTGGCCGCTGATCGCCTCGACGCGGAGCAGCGCGAAGTACCGCTCATTTTCCTTTGGCGGCCTGATCTGGCCGGCGACGGTCGCTCCGTTGCGGAGCCCGAAGCGGCGGATCTGGCTGGGCGAGACGTAAATGTCGTCCGGGCAGGGGAGGTAGTGGTAATCGGGACTGCGGAGGAATCCGAAGCCGTCGGGAAGGATTTCAAGTGTGCCTTCGCCGAACATCAGCCCGTTCATCTTGGTCCGCTCCTTGAGGATGCGGAAGATGAGATCCTGCTTCTTGAGTCCGGTGTATTCGCTGATTTTCTCCTGGCGGGCGAGTTCGATGAGTTCCTTCATCGTCATCCGCTGGAGTTCCGCGATGTGGACTTCACCGCGTTTGGCCTGCTCGTAGCGGGCGTCGGCGGGGTTGGCGATGTCGTCCAGGTCTTCGGCCGATCCGTTGTTGGAATCGCCCAGATCGACGGCTTCGTCGGTCATCGGGTCAGCGGCTTTGAGTGTCTTGGCCATGTCGTCCGCTTTCAGAAATGAGTGTCAGAAGAGAGGTGAAGGGGAGGCGAGCGGCCGGTGAGGGCCGATCGACCTGACTTGCGGCCGCTCGCAGGAGGAGCGGACTGGGGTGGGTTTCCGGTGCAGGAGTGGACGCCGACGCTGTGGATCGGCAGTCGTTCCGATTTACGAATTCGCGGGCAGTTGTTGTTTGATCCAATTGAGAAGTTGACGGCCGGCCTGTTCGATCGACCCCGCATTGTCGACGATGACGTCGGCGGCCTCGCGTTTTTCCGTGAGACTGAGTTGGCTCTGTTCGCGTTGTTGCAATTCCGAGGCGGACCAGCCGCGGCCTTCGCGAACCCGCTTTAGTCGTTGCTCGAGCGGTGCGTCGACGAAGACCACCGCGTCGCACAATTCCTTCCACCCGGCTTCGAGCAGCACTGCGGCGTCGAGCAGGATGAGATCGACGCCGGCGTTGCACCGCGCGATTTCCATCTGCCGCCGCAGATCCTCCCCGATGACCGGATGGACGATTGTTTCAAGGTCGCGCCGATTCTGCCGACTCGTCTCGTCCGCGCCGAAGACGAGATCGGCCAACCGATCGCGCCGAATTCCCCCTTTGTCGTCGAATACTTCTTCACCAAACCGGCGGCGGATGAGTTCCCGCACTTCCGGTTGGGCCAACGCCCTGTGTCCCGCCCCGTCCGCATCGATCACGCTCACGCGCAACTGACTGCTGATCCACCTGGCCAGTGAACTCTTTCCCGACCCGACGCCGCCGATCAATCCGACAACAGGCACGCGCGGAGGCTGCATGATGGACGGACCTGAGCCGGCGTTCCGTGAAGACCTGGTGTGACTCGAGGATCAAACGCGCACGCCGGTCGCAAACGGACGGCTGGGAACGTGACGGGAAGGAGTCTCTGACGATCGGCCATCCCTGATCCAAAGCCGGCAACGGTCCTTCGCCGGTAAAGGTGTGACGTGTCTCTCTCTGGAATGCTTTTTTAATGCTGCCGGACGAATCGCAGTTTGTCAATGACGAACTGGGGAAAGTTGCCTTTTTCCGGGGAAGTGCGGGGTTGTGGGAGTCTGGTTTTCGGTTGCCGATGGATTTTGCGGGATGGAGTCTGACGGGCGAAACAATCGCCGGGCGCTGTTTGGGGTTTGGCGGTTGGTTCAAAGAGTTGACTGCGTTCTTTCCGCCGGTTCGGGGCAACTCTTTAACTCTTTAGCGAAAAGTGCACCATGAACCCCGGTGGCGTGTGTTTCAATGGTCAATGGTCAATGGTCGATGGTGGGGGCTGTTTGGTTTGATGTGGGGGGGCCGGCGCATGTTCGGGAGTGGTTGCGCGCGGGGTATGGTTGGATTGTGAGAGCCCACCGTGTACGACGCTGGCAGCGTCGTACACGCAACCCAGGGTGACGCGGCTGCGACGCTGACCCTGGGCTAAGTTGTCGTACGCCTTCAGCGTACTGACTGCACCCGTGTGGACTGCGCCAGTATGCGATCGAGTTGTGTGTCAGTGCAAGCCTTGGAAGGCTGTCGTACGGAGTGGGAATGGCAGGCTGGGGGCAGTGCTACCAGAGGGTGTAGCCGCCGTCGATGACGAGGGTGGCGCCGGTCATGTAGCGGGAGGCGTCGCTGGCGAGGTAGACGGCGAGGGGGCCGAGATCCTCGGGTTGGCCGAACTCGCCCATCGGAACCTGGTCCTTGAACGCTTCGATCACTTCGGGATTCTCGCGGGACCAGCGCTGGTTGGGTTCCGTCATGAATCCGCCGGGGCAGATGGCGTTGACGGTGACTCCGTGCGGGGCCCAGTCGGCGGCGCAGGTTTTGGTGAACTGGATGACGGCCGCCTTGGAGGTTTCATAGCTGCGGCCTCCGATCTTCCTCGTGGTGACCAGGCCGTTGATCGACGAGATATTGATGATGCGGCCCCCCTGTCCCCGCTCGACCATCGCGGCGCCGATGATCTTCGTGCAGAGGAACGTGCTGGTGAGGTTGAGGTCGATCATCTGTTGCCAGGTTTCGAGCGGGAACTCGGTGGTGGGAATGTTGACGCGGCGTCCGCCGACATTGTTGATGAGGACGTCGATCGGACCGTAGTCCGCAAGGGCGCGCGAGCAGATTTGCTCACATTCATTTGGATCTCCCACATCGCCCTGGAGTTCAAACGCTTCACGTCCACAGGAGCGGATGTCTGCGGCGGTCTTGCCGAGACTTTCCGTGTCGCGGCCGACGAGGATGAGGTCGGCTCCGGCCTCGGCGAGGCCGAGCGCCATTTCACGACCGAGGCCGCGGCTGCCGCCGGTGATGAGGGCGCGTTTTCCGTCAAGCCGGAAGCGATCGAGGACTGACATGCGGGGGTCTCAACTCGGGTCGGGTCGAAGGGGAGTGACACACAGAAGGTAACGAAGGGAAGGAAGAGGTGGGAGGGTGGAGGGCGTTGCAGAGCTGTGTTGGTGTTGAAGGGGAGGTTGGGTGGAGTTTTTCATCTCTGGTGAACTTGCGGGGCGAGAGTCGAGAGTCGAGGGGCGAGGGGGCGAAACGGCTGACGTGTTGTTGGTTGGTCTCTGGACGCTCGGCCCATTACGGAAGTTGGGGCACGAGGGGAGGGGGGTCGCGGCTGAACGGGACGCTGCCCGGTTATCAGCGGACTCGATGGAGCGAGTCGGCCACTCTGAGGGTCGCCGTCGGCTGGATCAGTTCCACTCTGGGTGGGGGGTGGAGTGGGGGACGATGCGGTTGGCTTCGTAGACGGTGTGGAGGAGTTCTTCCCAGAGGACGTAGGGATTCTCGTGGAAGGCCGTTGGTTCCGTTGCCTCGAGGGTGAACCAGTCTCTTCGCGAGAGTTCCTGTTCGAGTTGCCCGGGGCCCCAACCGGCGCAACCCGAGAAGACGCGGAACTTGACATTCGGATCAACGGAGACGCGGTTGATCACCTGTTCGAATTCTTCGGCGCCGGCGCCGACGAACAGGCTGCCTGCGACCGGGCATTCTCCGCCGCTGTGTTCCACCACGTTATGAAGCACGAAGAAGGCATCCGGTTCGACCGGTCCGCCGCAGTAGACGGTCTCGCCGTTGTCCGGGAGGTCGAAATGGCCGGCGAGGGCGTTGGAAACGGAGAGAGATGAGGGGCGGTTGATGACCAGCCCCATGGCGCCCTCTGCAGTATGTTCGACGATGAGGACGACGGTTTTGAAGAAATTGGGATCCTTCAGTTCGCAGCCTGCGATCAGAAAATGACCACGCAAGGAATCGAACATCATTCACGCGACGGGAAACGGCCGGAACGGAAAAAGACCCGGGCGAAACCACGCCGGGCCGAACAGAGTGCATTATATGCGGGAGCGAAACGACAAGGTAGTGCCGTGTCGGGGCTTTACTATGAGGTTGGCTGGACCGTGAATTCGCAGAAATCGCTCAGATCACAGCGTGAGAGCGCTCCCCTGCGGGTCGCGGCTAAACGGAAAGGCGAAACGCGCGGGATTCAGCGTCCTTTGCCGAGGAACGTGCGGATCGAGTCGTAGATCGCCTCTTTGCTTTCGATTTCGGAGAGGACGAGGTTCTCGAATTCGTCTTCGATCTTGCGGAGTTCGCGGATGAAGTCTCCGCTGCCGTAGGGGCTTTCGACCTGGCCGTAACAGAACAGGTTGCAGTGCGGCAGGATCTCCTCCGCGAGGAATTTGAGACAGTCGCGGTTGTCTTCGCCCCAGTTGTCGCCGTCGGAGAACTGGAAGCAGTAGATGTTCCACTCGTCGGGCGGGAAATCGCGGGCGAGGATCTGGCGAGTCTTCGTATAGGCGGATGAGATGCGCGTGCCGCCGCTTTCACGGACGCGGTAGAAGGTGTCTTCGTCGACCTCGTGCGCCACGGCGTCGTGGACGACGTAGCGGCGTTGAACGCCGTCGTACTGGCTGGTGAGCCAGGTGTCGATCCAGAAAGCTTCGGTGCGGACGATCTCCTTCTGATCGTCGGTCATGGAGCCGGAGACGTCCATCATGTAGACGATGGCGGCGTTGGCCTGCGGCTCTGCGACAGTCTTCCAGCTTCGAAAGCGTTCGTCTTCTCCGGCGGGGATAATGACGGGCCGCTTGGGATCGTACTGTCCGCTGGCGATCTGCCGCTTGAGGGCTTCCTTGTAGGTGCGCTTGAAGTGCCGGAGCGAGTCGGGGCCGACGCGGCTGATGGTGGTGAACTTGTCTTTCTGCGACTTGATGGCGTCTTTGCCCTTGGGTTCGATGCGGGGCAGTTCCAGTTCCTGGCCGAGCATCTCGGCGAGTTCGTCGAGCGTGACTTCGACTTCGCGGATGTGCGCGCCGGGTTCGTTTCCGGCCTGGCCTTGTCCGTCGCCCTCGTCCTGTCCTTTTCCGATCGGCTGGCCGACCTCGCCTTCCCCCTGGCCGGTCCCGCCGGAACCTTTCTTCCCGTGTCTGAAGTGGGGGATGTCGATGTTGGGGACGGGGATGGAGACGGTTTCACGTCCCTTGCGGCCGAGCATTTCGCCGTGATTGATATAGCGCCGGAGATCCTTGCGGATGCGTCCGCGAACGATCTCGTTGAAGCGTTTCAGATCCTGGTCGATGGAACGTGGCATGCTGGGAGGGAATTGTACGCAACTGTCCGGAAACACCGAATACGAATTCCGGGCGGGCGGGGGAGTGTTCGGGTGTCCGATGCGTCTGGCAAGACCCGATTTCAACGCAAAGACGCGGAGGGGCAGAGGGGCGCAAAGACAGGGGGTGATTGGGGGTGGGGGGTGCGGTAAAGTGCAACCGTCCAGAAACACCGAATACGAATTCCGGCGGCGAAGGCGACAGGGTACAGCCCGATGGCGGAGGCGAAGCGAGGATTCTGGCGACAACCGGAATCTGACGGTCCAGCGCCTCAGCGCGATCATTCAAGACGGGTTTAGATGCCGTGCGACTCGGGACTCGTCCGCAGGGGGGAGCGAATCACATGACCGAAATGCTGTGGAACTCGGTTGCTCAGTTCTTTGAGCGGAATGACGTGCAAGTGGCGGCATTGCACCTCGAGGCACACTTGCGGGCGCAGAAATCTGAACGCTTCTCGACCCTTGCAGATCTGCGATTCAGAAACGACCCGAACGATGTGCTCGCGTACGTCAATGAATTTATCGCCGAATGCAGTTCCTTCTTCAACGTCGAATCGGTGTATCTTGAGATGAACGGATTCGACATCAACTTCGATCGATGGTATTTCGATCTGTTCGCGTACACAGAATACGTCAACGATCCGGACGACCTCGATTGGTTATGCGAGTGGTCCTCCCCAGATTGGGAGCCATTGACATTGATCGGGATGGAGGAAATCCAAGAGGAGTTCCGTTGGTACATGGAGAATGAGGCCTGGCGGCAGAAGGAGCATAAGGCGACGGAAGAGATCGCAACGCTCCTTGTCATGGTGCGGTTTGTTCAATTGGTCTCTGAGGCGTTGCAGTCGGGTCCACTCACGAAACCGGTTCCCGTCCTTGCGACGGCCCATGACTTTGACATATTGGCCCGATTCACGCCCTGACGTCTGGATGGGTATAATTCGGCTACGAGTATGCGTTTCACCTTCCAGACGGCGGTGTCGCGATGTTTGGCAGCACGATTTCGATGAAACGGCTGGCTCTGTTGTGCAGGTCGCTTTCGACGGCGCTGCATTCGGGGGTTCCGGTGGTGCGGTCGTTTGAACTGGCGGCGAAGAAGTCGCTCGACGGGCGGCTGCGGCGGGTTCTGGGCGACGTGGTGACTCAGTTGAAGTCGGGCGAGGACGTGGCGACGGCGCTGAAGTCTCACGAGGGATACTTCCCCACGCTGACGGTCGACATGGTGAATGTCGCCGAGCACACGGGGGCGCTGCCGGAAGTGTTGCGGGCGCTGGCTGAGCATTACGAGAACAACCTGCGGTTGCGGCGGGACTTCCTCGGCCTGATTGCGCTGCCGGTGATCCAGTTGACGGCGGCGATCTTCGTGATCGCGGGACTGATCTGGGTTCTGGGACTGATTGCAGGGAGTTCGGGGAGCGAACCGCTGGACGTGCTGGGATTCGGGCTGAGCGGCACGCAGGGGGCGTTGATGTGGCTGGCTGGCTGGGCGATGGGACTGGCTGCGGTGTACATCGCCTATCGGCTGGTGGCCTCGTCGCTGCAGGGGCGGAAGGCGGTGCACCAGGCGTTGATGGCGATCCCGGTGGTGGGCGGCTGCATGCGGTCATTCGCGGTGGCGCGCTTCTCGTGGGCGTATCACCTGACGCAGCAGGCGGGGATGCCGGTTGACGAGAGTCTAAACGCCAGCCTGCGGGCGACGGCGAACGGGGCGTTTGTCGGCCGGGCGCCGCAAATCATCGACGACGTGATGGAGGGTGAACTGCTGACCGACGCGCTGGCGAACAGCCATCTCTTCCCGGAGGAGTTCATCGAGACGGTACACGTCGCGGAGACCTCGGGCACCGTTCCCGAGGCGCTGCACCGCTTGAGCCCGCAGTTCGAAGATCAGGCGCGGCGGAGCCTGCGGGCTCTGGCGATCATGGCGGGGTGGGCCGTGTGGATGGGCGTGGCGGCGTTCATCGTGTTCCTGATCTTCCGCGTGGTGCTGTGGTACACGGGGATGTTGTCGGGATTTGTGGATGAGGCGATGGGGGTGTGAGAGTTCAGGCGCGAAGCGTCGCACAGGGAGGGGCGAAACGACGGCAGGCTGACGCCTGCCGCTCGCCATGCGGTTCAGTGGGGGAGGCCTTCTTTGGCGATGTTGCGGCCGGAGATGAGGGCTTGGAGTTCTTCGCGGAACTCCCGTTCGGTTTCGCTGAGGTCGCGGTTGACCCCGACGTGGACAGCCTGGATCACGCCGTTGCGGCCGACGATCGCCACATGCGGGATGCCTCCCACTCCGTAGTCGCGGGCGATTTCACCTTTCGGGTCGAGAGTTGCGGTGATGTCGAGGTTTTCCTGAGTGAGGAATTGCTGGATGTCTTCCACGTCTTCCTGCTGGTTGACGGCGTAGAGTACGACGCCGTCGTTTTGAAATTCGTCGGCGAGCCTGGCGAGAAGGGGCAGCTCCTCGCGGCAGGGTCCGCACCACGTGGCCCAGAAATCGAGGATGACGATGTCGCCCTCGTGATCGGCGAGGGTCCGCGTTTCGCCGTCGACAACTTCGAGAACGGTTTTCGGGGCGGGCTTGCCGACCATGGGGTTTGTTTCGCCGAACGCGCCGCCCAATCCGGCGAAACGGAGGGCATCGTCGTCGGGGACGAAAGCGACTGCTTCATCGACGTCGGCAGGATCGAATTCCCATTCGCTGAACGTCTCGGTGATAATCATCGAGGCGTTGATGAACTCATTGGGACCGACCTGGGTGCGTTTCGGCGAGTTCTCGAAGCGGTGCCGGAGCAGGACGGGATCCCCCTCGGCGGCGATCCAGACGTCAATCTGTTCGACGCCGGTGTTTGACTCGCCCTCCGAGTCAGCGGGCGTCACTCGCAGGTGATGGGCGGAGACGCCGTCGATCTGTTCTTTGTCAACGTATTCCAGGTCTCCGACCTGGCTGTCGAGGGCGTCGACCGGTTCGTCGCCGGCGAGAATGAGCGGTCTCATCATGCCGGGACCGCGGAACAGATTCGAGATTTGGTGGTCGAGCAGCGCGGCAATTTGCCGGGGCGCTTCGCCGCGCCAGTAGCGCTTTCCGTCGGGAGTGACTGCGTAGAGGTGCTCGCCGTCGGAACGGATCACGGCGCCCTCATCGTCCTTAAAGGCGAGCCGGTCGGGTGCGGCGATGAGGAATTCTCGGGAAAACTCCATCGGTTCGTAGCCCGGCGGCAGATCGCCGAAGCTGATTTGAAGTTCGGCGCGAACCTGACTGTTGACGCGGAAGGAACCGGCGTTGTGATAGAACTCCGAGAAATCCTGGATGACGTCATCGGCCGAGCCGGTCACCGGGGTGTGATTCGAAGATTCCTCCGGAGGGGAGGGTTGGGAGCCGGAATTGCATCCGCAGGCGGCAGCGGCGACGAGTAACAACGCGACGGACTTGACCTGGCGGAACATCGAGGCACCCTTTCCGGCCGATGGGAGGCGATCGGCGATGCGGCGACCGTCGATCGTGAGAATGACGTCGGATTGAGAAGCAACGGAATCAAACGACCGTTACCATAGTGGCCGGGTGACGAGGAACGCAATTGGGATGTTGCCACGCGGGAGCGCCAATTGAGGTTTGAAGGCGAGAAAACCGACTCGCGAGCGAGTCGGCCACATTGGGGGATCGGGAGTTGCGGGAGTTTGGTTTTGAACTTGAGGCGCGTGAGGGAGAGACGTCGGGCCGGGCGGGACGTTGGGTGACTCCGCACGGCGTGGTGGAGACGCCGGCGTTTATGCCGGTGGGGACACGGGCGAGCGTGAAGGGTGTGCAGCCGGAGGAGTTACGGCGACTCGGCGCGCAGATGGTGCTGGCGAACACGTACCATCTTGCGCTGCGGCCGGGGGCGGAGGTGATCGCCGATCTGGGGGGGCTGCATTCGTTTATGGGCTGGGACGGTCCGATTCTCACAGACAGCGGCGGGTTTCAGGTGTTCAGCCTGGCGGATTGCCGGGACATCGACGATGAGCGGGTGGTGTTCCGGTCGCATATCGACGGGAGCCTGCTGGAATTGACGCCGGAGCGTACGGTCGAAATTCAGGAGCAGTTGGGAGCGGACTGCATCATGTGTCTGGATGAGTGTCCTCCGCATGACGCTCCGGCGGAGGCGCTGCGAGCGGCGGTGGACCGTACGACGAAGTGGGCGGCGCGGTGCCGGGACGCTCAGCGACGAGGCGACCAGGCGCTGTTCGGGATCCTGCAGGGGGGGACCGATGCCTCGTTGCGCGAGAGATCGGCGGAAGGACTGTTGCCGCTGGACTTTCCGGGATATGCGATCGGGGGATTGAGCGTGGGGGAGTCTCCGGAATTGATGTACCGGACGCTGGATTTTACGGTTCCGATGCTGCCGGAGGACCGGCCGCGTTACCTGATGGGGGTAGGCCGGCCGATCGACATCATCGAGGCGGTCAGCCGCGGGGTGGACCTGTTTGACTGCGTGATGCCGACGCGGCACGCACGGAATGCGACGGCGTTTACGTCCGGCGGAGTGGTGAAGATCCGCAACGCGCGGTACCAGCGTGACGACGCTCCGCTGGACAGCGGGTGCGATTGCGCGGCGTGCGGGCGGTTCAGCCGGGCGTATTTGCGGCACCTGTTTGTGTGCGGCGAGATGCTGGGACCGATTCTGCTGTCGGTGCACAACCTGGCGTACTACCAGCGGCTGATGCGTGACCTGCGGGCGGCCGTTAAGTCCAACGGTCTACGGGAGTTTCGTTTGGGTCACCTTGCCGGTTCCGGCGACGGTCCCTAAGATACGCCCTGATTTTCCGCAGTCGACGTGCGGACGGTTCGCATCGAATGCGCCGTGAGGATGCTGGATCGTCCCGCACTTGACGGAATGCCTCTTAAGAAAGTCGATGAAGGGGCGAACAGGCTGGTCGAGCCGCGATCGCGGTCGGGGCAGCGGACGATTTTCGGTGACGGCGCGAGCTTTTTTGTTGAGTGAATGATGATTGACTGGCTCCCCATCATGTTGCTGGCCCAGGGCGAGGACGCCGCCCCTGCGCCGTCGTTCGGGGAGACTCTCATGCCGCTGTTGTTGCCGTTTGCGGCGATCTTCCTGCTGTACCACCTGATCATTGCGCGTCCGCAGCGCAAGGAGCAGGCGCGTCGTGATGAGTTGCTGAAGTCGCTGAAGAAGAATGATCCGGTCGTCACGATCGGCGGAATTTTCGGCACGGTGGTCAGCGTGAGCGAGGACGGCGGGGAGGTGACGATTCGCGTCGACGACAACGCCCGCCTGAAAATCCGTCGCGACGCGATTCGCGAAGTGGTACGGAAGGACGCCTCCCCGCAGGAAGGGGATCAAAAATAATTGACAGGGAATCCGGACGACGGATGGGCCGTCGCCGGGCGCCCCGGACTGGTCGCCGGTGGGCGAAAGCAAGGAGTGCGATTCGCGACCACAGCGCCCTGACCAGATCGCTCCCACACTCAGGATGGAGTGTTTCGTTCGATGAATCTGATGATGAATTTACATTCGCTGCTCGCGTTTCAGGAAGACAATGCTCCCGTGACGGAAGCAGTCGAAGAGTCGGCGGGGATGTCGCCCTGGCTGGTGCTGCTGATCGTGGGCGGCATGCTGTTTCTGCCGTTCATTCTCGGTCAGTTGCTGGCCAACGCGCTGCGATTGCGGGATCTGGGGACGAAGATCGGCATCGCGCTGTTCGTCATCACGCTGGGCGCGGCGCCGTTCGTGGGGCAGTTGATCGCGGATAAACCGCTCAAGGACGCGCTCGACTGGGGGATCGACCTGGCGGGCGGAACCAACATGATCTTTGAAGTCGACCACGAGGAGGCGGAGAACCTCGAGAAGACGGTCGATTCGGAGTCGATGGACAAGCTGGTGGGCGCGGTCAGCCGTCGCGTGAATCCGGGCGGCAACAAAGAGGTGATCGTGCGCCGTGTGGGGCAGGACCGGATTGAAGTGATCGTCCCGGGGGCCGACCCGGAAAAAGTGGCCCAGATCAAGAAAGAGATCACACAACTCGGCAGCCTGGAGTTCGGCCTGCTGGCGAACAACGTGGAACATCCGGCCTTGATCGCGAGCGCGCAGGCGCTTCCCGAGGACGAGAACGAGCTTTACCAGGACGGGGCGCTGGTGGCGATGTGGCGGGAGGTGGGGATCGATCCCAATACCGGGCAGCGGAAACCGGTGGGCCGGGAGTACGGCGTTGCGACACGGCAGGTGACGGGCGACGACGGCGAACCGGTGGAACAGTTTCTGGTGGTTGTCGATCCGAACCCGAAGCGGCGGATTACCGGGCAGTTGCTGAAGCGGGCCTATCCGGAAGTCGGTTCGAGCGGCGCGCCGGTGGTCGGTTTCGAGTTCAACACACGGGGTGGTTATCTGTTCCAGCGGCTGACGGCGCGGCATCTGCCGCGGGAGGCGTCGGGGCATTACAGCCGGCTGGCGGTGCTGCTGAATGGGAAGATTCACTCCGCGCCGCGAATCAACGACATGATCAGTTCTGTGGGCGTGATCGAGGGGGACTTCGACCCGCAGGAACTGGAAGAGCTGACGAACGTGCTGAACGCGGGCGCTCTGGAGATTCCGCTGAAGCGGGATCCGATCAACGAGTTCACGATCAGTCCGCTGCTGGGCATCGAAGTTCAGCAGCACGGGCTGAATGCCATCATCGCGGCGCTGGGCGCGGTGGTGCTGGTCACGTTGATTTACTACCTGGCGGCCGGCTTTGTGGCGGATGTGTGTCTGGCGATCAACATGCTGTTGTTGATGGGATCGATGGCGCTAATTGACGGAACGTTCACGCTGCCGGGGCTGGCAGGCGTGGCGCTGGCGGTCGGCATGGCGGTCGACGCGAACGTGCTGATTTTCGAGCGAATCCGCGAAGAGCAGGAGAAAGGTTCCAGCCTGCGGATGTCGATTCAGAACGGATTCGGGAAGGCGCTCTCGGCGATCGTCGACTCGAACGTGACGACGCTGATTACGGCGGTTGTGCTGTATGTGCTGGGGAGCGAGCAGGTGAAAGGGTTCGCGGTGACGCTGTTCATCGGCCTGGTGTGGAACATGTTCTGCGCGATTTTCCTGGCGCGGCTGATCTTCGACATCTGCGAGCGGAAGAAGTGGCTCACTTCGCTGAAGATGATGAGCCTGGTGAAAGGGGGCGGGATCGATTTTATCGGCAAACGGCGGATCGCCTTCGCCGCATCGGTGATTGTGATCGTCGGCGGTGTGGCGGCGCTGGCATCCCGGGGCGCTGAGAACCTGGACATTGATTTCCGCGGCGGCGCGATGCTGACGTTCGGTTTTGAGGAGCCTCAGCCTTCGGTCGACGAAGTGAGGGCGGCTCTGGAGGAGGAGTTCGGTCCCGCGATTACGCTGGAACGGTTGGAGGTCGAGCAGGAGAACGCGGAGACGGGAGAGACGTCGACGAGAGTGCTGTTCACGTTGCGAACGGTCGACGAAGACGAGGAGAAAGTGGGAGAACGGATTGCCGATGCGTTCGCGAGTCCTCCGTACGATGAATTCACGCTGGTGCAGCAGCACCTGACGTTTGGAGAGATCGAGGCGATCGCGGAGGCGCAGCCCCCGGAGGGAGAGGACGAGGCTGCCGCTGCGGCGCAAGACCCGTACGCAGGCGGAAGCCGCGTGAGGCTGAGCACTGCGTTGCCTGTGGCGGCGTCGACGCTGTTGGGAGAGGTGGATTCCGCACTGAGAGCCGCCGAAGCGTTCGACGACCCCGCATCGCTGCTGAAACTGACGCCGGCGGAAGAAACCGGAGAGGTCAAGTCGACCGAGTTTGTGCTGCAGGCGCGATCGGCGATCGATCCGGGAATGCTGGAGTCGGCGCTGGCGTCGATCGCAGAATCGATGGAGAGCGAACCGGCGTTTGAACAGAAGACGACGTTCGACGCCTCGGTGGCCGCCGACACGCAGACCGACGCGCTGGTGGCGATCGTGCTGAGCAACCTGGCGATCGTGTTCTACCTGTGGTTCCGGTTCCAGCGGGTCACATTCGGCCTGGCGGCCGTGGTGGCGGTGGTGCACGACATCACGATCGTGCTGGGCATGGTGGCGCTGGGCGCCTACCTGAGCGGGACGCCGATCGGCCCGATGCTGGCGCTGCAGGACTTCAAGATCGATCTGTCGATCGTGGCGGCGTTTCTGACAATCATCGGTTATTCGCTGAACGACACAATCGTGGTGTTCGACCGGATCCGGGAAGTTCGGGGCCGCAACCCGAACCTGACGGGAGAGATGGTAAACATCAGCCTGAACCAGACGCTCGCCCGGACGGTGCTGACCTCGTCAACGACGCTGCTGGTGCTGCTGATTCTGTACGTGATGGGAGGCGAAGGCGTGCACGGGTTCTCGTACTGCATGCTGCTGGGCATCATGGTCGGGACGTACAGCTCGATCTTCGTGGCGAGCCCGGTGCTGGTGTGGCTGAGCGAACGGGAAGCGGCCGGGAGCAAGCGACAGTTGAAGACGGCGTAGAGTACGCGACTCGCTCCGCGAGTCGCACGTGCGCTCGGTCCACTCAGGGTCCGTCGATTGTGATGACTCGTTAGAGAAAATTGCTCTACCATGTGCCCGCGTCGAGCGGTGTTTGGACTGTCGAGGACGAGAATCCGCGAGACAGATCGCCAACACTGATCTGCAAATCGCAATAATCGCGAGCCCTTGGGCTGCTGACCGGGCAGGACGCGCGTGAACGTGACGCCAGCCGACTCGGCGGAGCGAGTCGGCCACATTACAACTGTTCGAGGGGGCCGACGCCGACGGTGGTGGTCTGGGCGAGCGGGTACTTATCGAGCAGCGTGTTGACGTCGTCTGCGGTGACCGATTGCAGCATCCGCAGATCGTCCTCGACGGACTGGTACTCGTCGCGGTAGATCCAGTTGCCGCCGAGTGAGGAGAGCCGGCCCATGGGACGTTCGCTCTGCAGGACGATGCGGGAGGCGGTTTTGTTTCGCGCCTGTTCCAGTTCGTCGTCGTCGATGCCGGACTTGTTGACGCTGTCGTAGATCTCTGAAATCCTGCCGAGGTTGCCGGCGGTCTGTTCGGGCCGGCAGCAGAGATAGGTCATCCAGGCGCCGCTGCCGTCGTAGTCGTTGTAGGCGAGTTCGACGCCTTCGCAGTGTCCCGGATCGACGAGTTCCCAGTAGAGCCGGCTGCCCTGCGAGTCCCCGACGACGACGGAGAGGAGGTCGGCCGCGAAACGGAGCGGACTCCGGGCCGGGGGAGCGGGGGCCATCTGGGTGACGTGCTGCTGCTGGCTGCTTGCGCGACCGACGCAGGACTGTCCGCCTTGCGGGAGGGCCTCGGCGGTGCTGCGGGACGGCTCTCCGGCGGGCCAGTTTTTGCAATGCCGTTCTGCCAGGCTGAGAATCCGGTCGCGTTCGATGTTGCCTGCGACGATGAGCGAAATGTTGCCGGCCTTGTACCGCTGGTCGTGATACTGCCGCATCTGCTGTGACGTGAGGGCCTCGATGCTCTCGGTCGTGCCGAGGATGCTGCGCGAGAGGGGGTGGCCTGCGAAATGGGCCCGCATGGCATTGTCGTAGGCGACGAAGGCGGGCATGTCTTCGTACATGCCGATCTCCTCCAGAATGACCTGCTTCTCGGTCTCGAAGTCCTCTTCGCGGAGACTGGGATAGAGCAGCGCGGTGAGCAGATCGAACGTGCGGTCGGCGTACTCGGGGAGGACGGTGGCGTAATAGAGTGTGACCTCTTCGCTGGTGGAGGCGTTGTACTTCGCGCCGACCTCGTCAAAGATCCGGTTCACGTCTTCGGCGGAGTAGCGGTCGTTTCCCTTGAACGCCATGTGTTCAAGGAAATGGCTGACGCCGGAGACGTCTTCGGTTTCGTCGCGGGAACCTGTTTTGACGAAGAATCCCAGCGCGACGCTGTACGCCCGCGGATTGATTTCGGCGACGACGTTGAGTCCGTTATCGAGAGTGTCGCGGTGGAATTGCATGGGTGTGGGAGGTGAGGGTCAGATGTTGCGGCGACTGGGAATCTTCGGCCAAACGGCCCGTTGGTTGTGAACCACGACGACACAATGGACACGAAGGCAACTCGTGACTCATCGGCAACGACTGTCGGGAAAGAAGTGACGTGAGTCTTCCTGGGCTGCTAACAAGTGAGATTATGTCTTCCTGCGCAAGTCAGCGGCGATCAGGTCCAGAGTGTGGATGCAGGGCCACGGCCTTGGAAGGCCTTCAGTTATACACAACTCGGCTTGGGCCCAGCCGCAAAAAACCGGGCCCAAGGGATTCTCTAACAGGACACAGATTTTCGCGGATTTGGCGGATTAGGACGGATTTTACGGGGAGTTCCTTCAAGACGCGGCAGCGACGAGACTGCATCGACCCAGGCGTGAACACTCTGCACTCCACAGAAAGCAATCAGCGAAAATCAGTCCCATCCGTGGTCATCCGCGTTCCATTCGCAACTCTCGGAGAGTCACTCAATCGAGGATCGAGCGATGTGTGTAAATGACGGCCTTGGAAGGCCGTGGTACGGGCCTCTTCGTGCTACGAACGTGCCGAATCTTCGCGTGATGCGCAAATTTCGCGTGCAGCATACTCCACGTCGTGGACATCCGACTCGGCGGAGCGAGTCGGCTACATTGGTTGCGGGCGACGCCCGCGCTGGGTACTTCGTAAAGTCGTGGTCAGCCGTTGGGCGCCTGGGAGATTTTGAGCGGCTCGGGTCCGATTGTGAGCAGAGTGACGTCGCGGGGGGGGTGGGCGCGGGCGTAGTCGCCGACCTGTTCGGCCGAGAGGGCGTCGATCTTCTCGCGAATCTCTTCGAGCGGAACGACGCGGCCGAGGTGGAACCAGTCGCGGGCGAGGGCTCCGGCTCGGGCTCCGGTCGATTCCTGTTGCATGACGAGCGTGCTCTTGGCGCGGGCGGTGCAGCGCTCCAGTTCGTCATCTGCGATCCCGTCGCTGAGGTGTTCGATTTCATTGAGCGTGACGTCGAGGGTTTCCTGGGCGCGTTCGGCGGTCGTTCCGGCGTAGCAGAGGACGCGGCCTTCCTTAAGCAGGCTGTTGAGGGTGGCGTAGACGGTGTAGCAGAGCCCCCGCTTCTCGCGGACCTCGGTGAAGAGACGCGAGCTGCTGCCTCCGCTGAGAACGCTGACGGCGGCCCAGGCGGTGTAGTAGTCGGGGTGCGAGTAGGGCACGGCGTCGTAGGCCATCGCGATCTGCGTCTGCTGCGAATCGTGCGAAATGTGGTCGACGCGCGGACCGCGCGAACCTCGTACGACGGGCAGGTCTTTGGAAGGGGACCAGGAGCCGAACAAGCGTTCGATTTGCGCGACCACGCGATCGACATTGACGTTGCCGGCGATGCCGATGACGGCCCCATTCGGGCGAAAACAGCGTCTGTAGTGATCGAGGAGGATGTCGTGGGTGATGTTGGGAAGATCGTCGAGGCTGCCTTCGGTCGGCAGTCCCCAGGGAGCGTCGTAGCAGCGGCGGCGCAATTCGACGAGCGCCTTTCGCTGGGGCTCATCCTCCATTGCGAGGAGGCTCTGCTCAATGCCGGCGATGACGGCGGGCAGTTCCTGTTGCGGCAGGTCCGGCCGCTGGATGACGTCGGCGTAGATGTCGAGCGCGGCCGCGAGGTGTCCCTTGAGCGTTGCGCCGGAGAAGGAAATGAAATGCCAGCCGACCGACTCGCTCCGCTGGACGCCGAGGGCGTCGAGAGCGCCGGCGAGTTCGCGGCTGCTCTTCCCGGCGGCGCCCCGCATGATCAGATCGGAGATGGCGGAACTTGCGCCGTTGCATCCGGCCGGCTCATGCGTGCTGCCGGCCGGGATCATGAGCACGAAGGAGGCGGACTGGACGTCGGGCATCGGCTGGACGAGTACGACCAGACCGTTGTTGAGGGTGGTTGTCCGGATTTCGTCGGGTTGCATCGGAAACCTCGGGCTCGTCGCTGTCGGGGCGTTTGATTGGATGCGGCGCAGGCGGCGCGCAGCGGGACAGCGGCGGCGGAACGGCGATGTTCGGGCGGCTGAGTTCGTCGTCGCCGAGAATCAGCCGAAGCGGAAAGACTGAGGTTAGCGACTGCGCGGCACGCTGCCAATCCGCTCGAATTGTGCGGCGCATGGAGAGACGGCCGCTTGGAGCGCTTTGCAGAACTGGGTTTGTGCTGAGGTAGCGGATTGGCTGGAGTTCGTCATTTCCGGCGCAGCGGCGGATCGAGAGCCGAGAGTCAAGGGCTGTCCATTACACACAACTCGGCTGGGGCTGGACCCGAGGAACCAAGCCTAAGGGATTCTCGAATAGGACACGGATTTCCACGGATTCGACGGATGAGCACGGATTATGGGAGTATTCCTCAAAAGACGGCAGCGCCGAGACCGCATCGACTCGGTGCGCATGGGTTCGACGCACAAGAAAGCAATCAGCGAAAATCGGTCCAATCCGTGGTCATCCGCGTTCCATTCGAATCTCTCGGAGAGTCACTCGAACGGGGATCCAGAGAGGTGTGTAAACGACAGGCGTCGGAGAGGGCAAGGCGGTGGGAGGGTGGAGCGCTCCCCTGCGGGTCGCGGCTAAACGTGGACGTGTGATGCTCAGGAATCGGCCGCCGGATCTTCCGCTGCTCCGGCCGGTTCTTCAGGAATCGACAGGAAGTGCAGCGGGGAGAAATTGCCGACGTAGTTGCCGTTCTCGTCGAGGTTTCTGCCGTTGCCGTTGCTGCCGGTGTTGGTCGAATTGACGACGAGTCTTCGTCCGTCAGGGTGGAGGCTGACGGTGTGGCAGTTGGAGAGCGTGTTGGTTTCGAAGAAGGGTTGGTCGCTCTCGGGATGGAGAAAGACGAGTTTGCCCGTGCCGGGGTTGCCGCTGACGGTTGCGGCCAGAAACCCGTCGGGATGGAACGCGAGGTCGGTGGGATAGACGACGGAGGTTTTGCCGAGTTCGACGGTGCGGTGCAACTCGCCGGTCTGGAAATCGAAGAGCAGGAGCGTCGGAACGCCCTGGACGTTGCCGCCGTTCTTGGGGACGGTCCCGCCGATGACGAGGAGCCTGCCGTCGTCTGAAAGGGCGATCGAACGAATGCCGCCGACTTCCTGCAGGCGATGCTCCAGGAACAACTGTGCGGCGTCGTAGCGACGCAGTTCCTTGCCGTCCGGCAGGGACCAGGCGACGACCTCGCCGTAGGCGGAGCCAGTGACGAGGACCGGTTCGGTTGGATGCCAGGCGATGACGGCGACGTCGTGTTCGTGAGGCAGGGTGAGAAGGGGAGCGCCGTCAGCGGAAGACCAGATGCGGACTGCGCGATCGGTCCCACAGGTGGCGATTTGCATTCCGTCGGGGCGCAGGGCAATCCGGCGAATCCAGCCGTCGTGCGCCTGTTCGTTCCGCCAGATGGGCTGCGGCGAATCGTCGGCGTAGGGCCAGCAGACGAGCGTGCCCCACGAGTCGGCGGTGAATGCGATGTCTCGCTCTTTCTTGAGAGCGAGGCCGTCGACCCAGGCGTGGTGCAGGTTGACGGGGGGCATGGCGGCCGGTTCGTCTCCGGCGATGTCCCAGCGATTGATCACGCCGTCGAAACCGCCGGCGATTACGAACCGACCACAGGGGGAGAACCGCGCGGTCAAGAGTTGCCGCTGGGCGTTGACGGATTGTACGACTGCCGGTTCGTATCGTTGTTTGAGGGCTTCATTGTCGATCATGCGAGCGCCTCCTCAACGGGGAACATGTCGTCGTGGGCGATCGGGAGAGGCTGGCCGTCGTTGTCGTACTCGACGATCCGGGAGTCGATTCCAAGTGCGTGATACCACGTGTGAAACATGTGGCCGATGTCGTATTCCTCGGTGGCGACGAAGGTTCCGAGTTCGTTCGTCTCACCGACGACGGTTCCCGGTTGGAGACCGGTACCGGCCATTGCCAGCGACCAGGCTTCGGGCCAGTGATCTCGGCCGACGTGTCCGTTGATGCGGGGCGTGCGGCCGAATTCGGACATTGAAATGACGAGGACGTTTTCGAGCATGCCGCGCTCGCCCAGGTCTTCGATCATCGAGGCGAACGCCTGATCGAAGCGGGGCATGAGGCTGAGATGACCGTTGAAGTTGTCGCCGTGGGTGTCCCAGCCGTAGGAATTGACTTTGACGAACCTCACGCCTGCTTCAAGCATTCGGCGGGCGAGCAGCATGTGCCGGCCGAACTCGTGGGGTCCGTAGCGGTCGACGTCGCGGGGATCGATCTGCGCTTCGTCGAAGAGGTCGCTGCGGCTCATGAGAGTGCGGGCCATGTCGTAGACGTAGGAGTTGGCCTCATTGTTCCGCGACCGGCGGTTCTCCGCGTAGCGGCGGTTGGCCAGTTCACGGAGCCTGTTTCTGAGGTCGTCGTCCTCTTCGGTGACCGACTCGGGCCGGAGGAGGTTGTCGGGCGGCTGGCCGTCGCCGAAGGCGAGGGATCCGTACTTCGGTCCGAGGAATCCGGCGTCCTGATGCTTGAAGCCTCCGCCGCCGGGCTTGATCCAGACGTACGGGGGAAGGCCGCTGCTGCACGGGCCCATGAGTTTGGCGATTGATGAACCGAAGAACGGGTAAGTCACGCCACGATCTTTCGGGTCGCCGCGCTGGATGCGGGGTACGCCTGCTGAGTGGGAATTGTCCTGCGTGCAGAGGCTGCGGATGACGGTGAGGCGGTCCATGACGGTGGCGGTGCGGGGCATCAGTTCGCTGAAGTGCACGCCGGGGAGTGTTGTCTGGATGGAGCGAAACGGTCCGCCGAATTGCGTGTCGGGTTTGGGATCCCAGCTTTCGTACTGGCTCATGCCTCCGTCGATCCAGACGAAGAGCACCTGCTTTTCCTGGGCTTTGAGTTCTTCGGCAACGAGCGGCGAGAGGAGTCCTCCGAGCCCTGCCGCTCCGACCGTTGCGCCTGCCGCGGCGCCGAGCCATTGGCGGCGGGAGAGGTGATGGTCTTGCGGTGTGCAGAGGGGGGAATGATTCATGCTGGCTGCCGGGCGCTGGGCGGAGGACGGTTGAATTCAGTGATTGAGGCAGAACTCGGTGGAGGCGAGCAACGCCCAGACGAGATGGCGGATCGTATCGGCTCGCGCATCGCCGCTACCGGAGAGCAGGTCGACGACTTCCTGCTTCTCTTCGTCGGTCGGATTGCGGGAGAGAACGGTGAGGTAGATGAACTCGGCGGCGGCCGCGTCGTCCAGGGCGGCAGCCGTCGCGACTGTTGAACCTGGTTTCGGTTCGAGCCAACTCAGGACGAGTGGATCGTTCAGCAGGAATAAAGCGGCTTTGACAGACGGAGCGAACTCGTGTTCGGGTTCGCGGGGAACGGCGGCGAACGCTTCGCGGAAGGCTTTGAGTTCCTGCGCGAACGGGTCGTTTTCCTCGTTGGAGGCATCGCCGGTTGATTCGTCGGCTGTGGCCTGCGAACGACGGCCGGTGGCGATCAGCATGCCGGCCAGAAGTTGCTCGGCGGAGAGGGGGCGTTCCAGTGCGACGCGATAGTTGTCGAGGGGGACTTTGTCGGCGTCGGACAGGCGGGACGACCGCTGATACGTCTTGGTTCGCGCCAACTGGCCGAGCAGCCATTTGACGTCGAAGTTCTGGGCGGCGAATTCGTGAGCCAGCAGATCGAGCAACTCGGGATGCGACGGCGGATTCTCGGTGTGGTGGAGGTCGAGCGGTTCGACGAGGCCCCGGCCCATCAGGAGAAACCAGAAACGGTTGACGCTGTTGCGGCAAAAGGCGGCGTTTTCGGCGGTTGGCAATTGCTCGGAAAGAATGGTGAGCGGGCTGAACCTGGGAATCCCCGGGAAATTCGTGTTTCGATCGGGCGGCTGGAGGTACTCCTCGCCTTCTGCGAAGGTGGCGAGTTCGACTTCTTCGCCGCCTGGCAGGCGGGGGCCGGTCGATTGCGGTTCCTGCGTAAAGACCGACATGAATTCGGTCTTGGCCGTGACGAGTTTTTCAGCGATGGCGGGGAAGTCGGTGTCCTGGCGGATCGCCGTGTGGGAGATGAACGTGTAAAGTCCCTGGAAATCGGCCTGGGTGTAGTCGTCGACGAAGAGATGATCGTGGCATTGGGCGCACTGCAGGTCGACGCCGAGGAACAACCGGCCGACATCGCGTGTCAGGCCGGGGAGATCGACCGGATTCTGGCCATATTTCTCGAGTCGCTTGGTGAGAAAAAAGGCCGAGCCGCGAGTTTGTTCGTTCTCGGCGTCGGGATGGAGAATATCGCGGACGATCTCGTTCCAGGGGCGATTCTGGGCGAACGAGTTCTGCAGGAAGGCCTTCCATTCTTCGTTGTCGCCCATTCGTTCCATGAGCATGACGTGCATGGCGTCGGTCATGCGGTGGGAGAATTCGGGGCTGTTGAGCAACTGATCGATCAGCGCCGTGCGTTTCTGCGGATTCTCGTCCGCGAGGAACGACCGGGTTTCCTGGGCCGTCGGGATGCGTCCGGCGAAGTCGAGACAGGTGCGGCGCAGGAACTCGGCGTCGGTCGCGGGGGGTGCTGCGGGTCCGTCGTGTGCGGCGTCGATCAGTGCGTCGATCTTCGGGGCGAGTGAATCATCCGCCTTGGCGGCGGACTCGGGACCGCCCAATGCAGCGCAGACGCTGAGAATCATGGTCAGCGAGAAGCGACAGCCACGCCCAGTCGGGAGCGCGGAACGGATTCGTCGTTGACTGGGATTGAAGAGCATGGTGTTGCCGGTTTGCTGATGCATCGACAATCTCTGATGTTACGGTCAATCGCACCTCACCGCAACATCTTGCGCGAACCGGTTCGCGGGTCGTGCAGGGCAACCGTTTAGTTCGGGTAGCCGAGTTTGGATAAGAGGCGAAAGGAATTCCGCGCGAAGCTGCGTAAGCTGGCGGTGATGTTGTCGGTTTTCTGCGTGCGGAGCCAATTGAGTCCGGCGTTGCGGAGAGCGGCCAGGTTTTGGGGCGCATGGCCGCGTGCGATGGTACTGCGGTCCTCGCCGAAGGCTTCGTCACGCACGTAGTGCGTGCCGTTTTCGATCGCGCCCCAATGACGACGGGACAGGGCGAGCAACTGCTCCGCAGAGGCCTGAGAGCGAGTCAGGGAGGTGACACCGTAGGCGATCTCGACAGTCGTCTCACCATCGATCGTCCGCTCCCGTCGGAGCTGAAAGACCTGGCCCACGTGGGGCCAGTTCAGGTAATCATTGAGTCGTGCTGTCGTCGTGAGGGTGCGGCGTTCGATGCGGCCGTGACCTTTCTCGATGGTGCTGGCCGTCTCGCGCGATGCCTCACGCTGGCGTTGTTCGTAGGGGGGAAAAGGCCACCGAATCGGTGGCCAGTTCCTGCTTGATTTCCCGCAGTAATCCCGGTTGATTCTCCTTCACCGGGAAGAGGTAATCGCCTCCCGAATCGACGATCTCCTCGCACAGATCGCGCTGGCAGAACATCGCGTCACCCACGACGACCTGCCCTTCAAGCACCATCTCCTTGAGCAACTCCAACGCCGCCTTGTGCTCGTTGGTCTTCGCGTCCACGCGGCACTGGCTCAGCACGCAGCCGGTCTGGTGATCGACGGCCGCCAGCAGATGCACGGCTCGTTGATGCTTCCGCAATGTCCCGCACAGTGTCTTGCCATCGATGCTGACCGCCGCCAGATCCTCGTCGGTGACTTCGAGTTCGAGCACTTCGGAAATCCAGCCGCGGAGCACCGCTTCAAGACTCTCCGGATCGAGTCGACTCAGCAGATCGCGGAAACAGTCTTCTTTGGGGGGCCGGCGCGTGTACCCCATCCAATGCCAGACATCAACCGGCAAATCATGGAGCCACTCGACAATCGCCTGGTAGCCACGATTGCCGCACAACAAAGCACTTACGACGGCCGTCAGCATGGCGGCCAGAGTATGGCGTCGTCCCTTACACCCACGTGGATCAGAGACTTGCGACCAACTGGCCAGCAAGCTCTCCCCGCAGGCGGATGACATAAGTCGACCTCCGTGAGAAACGTGGAACCTCCGCAAACTCCAGCCATACTACGCACCAACCCCATATTGGAAAAGGCATTGGCCCTG